>CAWGRP010000023.1:0-12205 GCA_963825005.1 uncultured delta proteobacterium
TGAGTTATCTTACGGTGATCAGAGGAAAATTCAATTGATCATGGGGCTGGCAAGGCGAGAAAAGTCTACCTGGGAGTGAAAGAATAAAGTACTGCGCCGGCTCTTGGTATCGAATAGAGCGAGTCGGCTCACGGAAGGACGCTGCGGTGGAACTGACGAGAAAACAGATAGGGAAAATGCTCAAATTGGCTGAGAAGTACGTGGTCATCGACAAAGCAATCTATGATCCCGAGTATCCGGCCGATGTTAAGATCCAGAAATTTCTGGCGCCTGGCCATGCTGATTTTGTCGGTCACATATCCGATTATCTCGTCTATCCTGATTATGCCATCTCAAAAATTGTGAATCAGTCCATACGGCTTCTGATCTGCCTCTTATACCCCGATCTCAAAGGTATCCCGGTCGGCATGATAGAGCATATCAAATTGAGAGGCCTGCTCTATCCCAACGATCAGATAAACATGGTGGTAAAACAATGGCAGGATAGAAGCAGGATAGCAAAATTTGAAATCGCTATCGAGAATCAAAAGGGTGCATTGGTATACGAATCGACAGTCTACGGCACTCTCATCAAGACAGAGACGGAGACGCCGCCTCGCGCAAAACGGAAATGAGATCCATGAGCGCCGACCAACTTATCTTGAAATCCCGCCCGGCAGACACAATACTTAATTAGAGATCGCAGCTTCTCCTTAACAAACCAGGCTGAAACCCTGTGAAGAGAGGTAGCCATGAACAAAGAGAAGGTGATGCGCAAGGAATTGCTTGACCTGCTGCGAGGCGGAGAAGCCCACATGAGCTTCGAGCATGCCGTCTCCGGTTTCCCCATGAAGGATATCAACACCAGGGTCCCCAACGGCAACTACATGGTCTGGCATTTGCTTGAACACATGCGGATTGCCCAGTGGGACATTCTCGAGTTCGTCAGAAATCCTGATCACGTTTCGCCTGATTTTCCTCAAGGGTACTGGCCTGGCCCCGATGATGAGGCAACGCCGGCCGTCTGGAAGAAAATAGTCAAAAATATCGGCGCTGACCTTAAAGCCGTACAGGATATCGTGGAGGATCCGAAAACAGATTTCTTCAGTCCGATCCCTCACGCGAAGAGCCATACAATCTTCAGGGAGATACTCCTGGTTGCCGATCACAACGCCTTTCATTTGTCGGAACTTGTCACACTGAGGCGTGTGCTCAATATGAAGCCGGTAAAAGAGTATTGAGGCGCATCGTTTTTTACTCTGATGCTTTCAGCCTCAAGCCCTTTGGAACAACGACCAGTTCCGCCAGTTCGAAGACCCCCTGCACGAGAAGTGCCAGCATGGCGGCCGGTACGGCCCCCTGGAGAATCAGACCGATATCATCCAGTCGAATGCCGGTAAGAATCGGCTGGCCGTAGCCTCCTGCGCCGACAAGCGCCCCCAAGGTAGCCGTACCCACATTGATGACTGCCGATGTCTTGATTCCCGCCAGAATCTCTCTCGACGCCATGGGGAGTTCAATAAGCCTCAGCTTCGCTCCGGGAGTGAGCCCGAGCGCCTCGGCCGATTCACGCAACGGAGGCGCGATATCGCGAAGACCGGTATAGGTGTTACGCACAACGGGCAGCAGGCTGTAAAGGAAAAGCGCTGCAATTGCGGGAGGTCCTCCGATCCCGAGGAGCGGGATCATAAAGACAAGAAGAGCCAGTGAGGGAATCGTCTGGATGACGCCGACCGAGCCGAGAATGATCTGTCCCAGCCCGGACTTCTTTTCAGCGATAATGCCCAGGGGTATTGCAATCAGAATTGCTGCGAGCAAAGAAATAGATACCAGATAGAGGTGCTCCTTGGTCCGCGTCCAGACTTGCTCTACCACTGTTTCCCGCCTCACTTCACTTTTCAGCGAGAACCGTTCATTCAGAAATTCGGCCGCAACGCCGGCTTCGTCCTTCTTCTCGATTTTGACGAGTTCATTCATCTTTCTCATGTCAGCATCAGAAATCCGCCCTTCCAAATCCTTTATGGCTGCAACAACGTGAGGCGCGCGTCCTTCCAGGTCGGCTCTGTAGAGCAGCACGGCCGTGTAAACCGGGAAGTAATGAAGATCGTCTTCCAGCGCCTGCAATCCATAGTAATTAATCTCAGCATCGGTTGTATAGAGGTCGGTGGCATGAATGGATCCACTTTCAAGGCCCCGGTAGGCCAGGTCATGATCCAAGCCGGAGACCTTCTTCTGCGGTAGCCCATATCTGGAGCGCAAGCCCTGCCAACCGTCAGCCCGTTCCATGAACTCGTTGCTGAAGCCGAAAACCAACTCCGGATGGTCGCGCAGCTGTGAGATCTTGTAGATGTGCAGCTTCTCGGCCATGACCTTTTTCACGCCTATAGCATAATTGTTGTTAAAGCCCAATGCGCTCATGCGAATCCCTTTTCCGGCCAGGCTTTTTCTGATCGCGTCGTTGTCGCGTATTCCTTTTCGGGCCAGAATCTCTTCCGTTATCGTGCCCGTATACTCCGGATAGATGTCGATATATCCTTTCAGGAGAGCGTTCCAGACGAGACGGGTGCCTCCAAGCGCCCGCCGGTGTATCGGGCGTTCACCGGCGCTGCGGACAAGATGGGCAGCAATCTCCCCGAGAATAACCGATTCTGTGAATGTCTTTGAGCCGATGGCTACTTCCGGCGAAGCGCTGCACTCATTCGGCGTGAAACCGGTCCGGACCACTGAGCAGAGCAGAAGCATGACACAAAGGCGCGCGACAAATGTCAAGACGTGACCCCCAGTTCCCCGTTCACGAAGCCGCGCTGTGCATTGATGAAGTGTGTGACGAACGGGTCCGCCGGTGTCCGAAGAAACTCATGAATGGTGCCCTTTTGCACGATCTGGCCGGCGCGCAAGAGAACTATCCGGTCACCCAGGTATGCAGCCTCGCCCATGTCGTGGGTGACAAGGATGACCGTTTTCTGCAACGAGGCAAAAATACCTTTCAGGTCGGTCTGCAGATCAGCACGGATGAAGGGATCGAGCGCGCCGAGCGGCTCATCTAAAAGGAGTACGTCAGGATCGAGCATCAGCGCGCGCATCAGGCTGACGCGCTGTCGCTGGCCGCCAGAGATCTGAGCCGGAAAACGGCCGAGTCCGTCAATCGGAAAGTGGGTTATCCCGGCAAGCTCGGTGAGTCTTCTCTTTATACGAGAAGGATTCCATTTTAGATGGCGAGCCATCAAGGTCACATTATCGCCGGCGTTAAGATGAGGAAATAGCCCTCCCTCCTGAATGACGTAGCCCATCCTCCTACGCAGCGAAAGAAGAGTATCCGGCAGGATTTCGTTTCCCTCAAAGTATACGTGGCCGCTGTCAGGCCGTATGAGACCGATGACAAGCCGCAGCAGCGTAGACTTACCGCAGCCGCTCGGACCCAGCAGAACAGTCGTTTTCGCTCTGGCAATCTGCAGGGTGAGGCCATGTACTGCATGAACGTTTCCAAAAGTCTTGAGGCAATTGCGAAGTTCAATGATCGGAGGCGAAGAGAGCGTTGCATCAGCCACGTCGCGAGCTCCGGGAAAAGCAACTATGCCGGGATGATGCCATCCTAGCGGCAGGAGACAAAGCGGACGTCTTCGACTGAAGTATTGATAACTGCGCCTAAGAGCTCCAAGGTCTTTTCTATTTCTTCCTCCATATTCTTTATACCGAGGGAGAACCTGAGAGCACAGTGCGCTTCCTCTTCGGTGAGTCCCATGGCCAGGAGGACATGAGAAGGCTCAGGAGAACCCGACTTGCAGGCGGAGCCGGAGGAGAAGAAAACTCCTTGAGCATCAAGCGCAAGCAGTAACGACTCGCCGCGTATGCCGGGAAGCGTGACATTCAGCGTGTTGGGGAGTCTCTTTTCCGGGTGCCCGTTAAGTTTGGCTCCCGGAACTATCTGCAGTATCCCCTCGTACAATCTATCCCGCATGCGCCTCACCCTGCCTTGCATCTCATCGAGGCGCTGAGCTGCCAGCCGGGCCGCGCGACCGATGCCAACGATCCCCAGGATATTTTCCGTTCCGCCGCGCAGTCCGCTCTCCTGCTTACCTCCGTGGATGAGCGGCTCTATCTGCACGTCTTTGCGCACATAGACTGCACCGATACCCTTGGGCGCATGGAACTTATGACCGGAGAGCGTAAGGAAATCGACGCCCCAGGCTTGCACATCAACCGGTATTTTGCCGACCGCCTGCACGGCGTCGGTATGGAAGAGTACCCCCTTTTCCCTGGCGATCCACGCCAATTCCTCGATAGGCTGAAGCGAGCCGGTCTCATTGTTGGCCGCTACAATGGACACCAGACAGGTCTTACCGGTAATGGACCGTGAAAGAGATTCGCTGCTGACGATCCCGTTTCTGTCTACCGGAAGATATGTCACGGCAAAGCCTTGTTTCTCCAGCCACTGGCACGTATTAATCACCGCCGGATGTTCGACAGTGGTTGTGATTATATGATTCTTCGTATTCCTGCAGGAGAAGGCAACGCTTTTGATGACGAAGTTATCTCCTTCAGAACCACCGCTATTGAAGATAAGCCGGCGCGGCGTGCAGTTAATCAGGAGCGACAGACTTTTGCGCGCTGCTTCAATCGCCTCGTGCGATTCCCTTCCTGCAGCGTGAATGCTTGATGGATTGCCGTAGCAGTTTGCGAACTCTGCCATCGCAGTCTTCACGTCGGGATCGATCGGCAGTGGTCGCGTTGTTGTCGAGGTATATGCGCTCCCGGGCTATCTCCTTTTCCACCCTGTCGTCGAGCGCATACTCGCCGGAACTCGACGAGAGGCTTCACCACCGACTGCGATAGTTTTGAGACGTCACAGAGCAATGCCTTGTATGAAGGAAATCCGGAAATGGGATCATAATTATTCAAATCGGTCATTTCATTCACGCAGGCTTCCTGCCAATCCGTGGAGCCTAACGCCCCTCCCCCTGCCCCGCTCGCTTCGATCGCGCCTTCTGTGATATCGTCGGTAACAATGGCATACATGGCGACCTGGCCGCGGGTTGTTCTTATGAGGACCTTATCGCCGCTGGCGATCCCGCGCCTTGCGGCATCGACCACGTTCATCATGACCGTCGGATGCGGCCGTTCTTTTGCCAGCGAGGGGATGGAGTGATGCAGCGCGTGCAGGTCGACGTTGTGCCGCGCTCCGGAATTGAAGATAAGGGGAAATCGCTTTGCCAGTTCCGGATTTGAAGCCGGGCTCTCTTTTGGCTCAACATAACGCGGCAAAGGATCGTAACCATACTCCTCCAGAACGGAAGAGGCTATTTCAAATTTACCTGACGGCGTTTCAAAGCCCGGCTTGCCATCATTACGCAATGATCCCTTTTCCCATTTCTTGTACTGCATCATCACCTGAGGAGTCCGCACCATTCCGCCGGCGTCCCTTACATCCTGCGGAGCAAAACCCGATCCGGAAAGCACGTAGGAAAGCAGCTCCTCCTGATTCTGCGGATAGAGATGACCGTATCCGAGCCGGCGGGCCAGTTCCGCCATGATAGAGAAGTCATATCGAGCCTCACCGACCGGCTCAATCAATCGGTCGCGCACCTTGAAGAAGGAATCGTAGACCATATACGATTCCACTTCGTAGTAGGTGGCTGCAGGTAGAATGATATCCGCGTATGCCATGTCGGCCGTCAATTGCCGATCGACACAGACAAGGAAATCCAATCCGTTGAGGGTCTTCCTCCAGATAGACGATTGCGGCCAGGATGTAATGATTGAGGCGCCGAGACTTATCAGCATTCTGACATGATAGGGATCTTTTTCCAGAACCGCCTTTGGAAGGGCTATGGCGTGAAATTCCCCACGATATTTAGTGTAGAGAGGAAAGTCATTGTGGCCGGCGGCTTTCCGGGCATTAGGATTCGATAATAATCCCGCCCGATTGATCGGGAATTTATTTTGTTTCATCTTGAAGCACTGGCCGCCAGGGACATCCAGTTGCCCTGCAAGCGCCCACAGAATCATCACAGCGCGAATGGTTTGAACCCCGTTGCCATTGTATTCAAGCCCGCTGTACATTACGGGAGCTACGCCGTCGGTTCTGGCCATGGTCATCGCAAGGGATCGAATCGTCTCGGCGGGAACACCCGTGATGCTTTCTACATATTCCGGCCTGAAGTGCTGCACATATTTGTTGAACTCGTCAAAACCGGTGACCCAGTTTTTCACGAAGCGCTCATCGTACAATTCTTCTTCGATCAATACGTTGCACATACCCAGAGCCAGAGCGCCGTCCGTGCCGGGTCTGATGGGGATCCATTCCGCGTTCGGGTATTTCGCCATCGCGGTCTTCCGGGGATCGATCACAATAATTCTGGCTCCGCGTTTGTGCGCAGCCTGAATTCTCAGGAAATCGTCGGGTGGACAATGGGCAGCCGGATTCTTGCCCCATACCACGATGAGCGCCGCGTTCTCGATATCGGAGAACATATCGATATACATGCTGCCCATGGTGACGTGAGGCGCTATCATCGCGAATGCGACGTAGCAGAGAGCGCCTACTCCTAGAGTATTCGGTGAGCCGAATGGGAAAAGCACGCTGGATGCTGATGAGACAGCCACCCCGGCAGGCTGAAATACGTCGCACAGGGCGCGATCGAAGCTTCCGCTTCCCGTGTAGACAGCGACCGCCTCGGGACCCGATTCGTTTTTTATCAGGTTCAGTTTCCGGATGATTTCGTCGTATGCCTCATCCCATGAAATCCTCTCGAAATCGTAGCTGCCTTTCGGCCCTGTTCTGCGCATCGGATATAGAATTCTATCTTTAGAATAGATGATTTCAGGTGAACGCTCGCCTGCCTTGCAGATTAATCCAAAGGGGGAAGTATCATCGGACCGGACCGCAGCTATCCGGCCGTCTTCGTCATAAGAAACGATGACACCACAGCCTGCCGAGCAGATGCCGCACAATCCGGCTTTTTCATTTGGCTGAAACACTGTGTCCTGTCTCCATCATGAAACGCTCAAGTTCTAGCCGCGGTCCTGTCGTGTAGTTGCTTTTCAGTGCATAACTCTCAAGATACGTCTCGCGCTTCACGTATAGTCCCACGGCAAAATAACCTGCCTTGTCTTTCCACGTGCCGAACGAGTCGAAGCCGGCTCCGGCTACGAGCGCGTCAAACTCTTCCGTACTGTATTTGTAGGAATTCTCAGTGTGCATTCTTTCGAATCTCTCGAACGGGACCCGCTCATCGGCAATATTCACTTCCTGCGCGCTGAGGCTTTCCAGATGCATCTCGACGCGGCCAAGGGCTTCATCGTACAAGGCCACATGGCGGAAAGCTTTCACGTCAAAATCGGCACCGAGCTCGCGGTTAAGGCGAACGAGAAGATTCAGATTGAACGCCGCGGTCACGCCCTCCGAATCATTGTATGCGTGTCGAGTACATCGTGCTCTTTTTTCAGATCGTATCCGATCAGCAATGCATCATCTTCGCGCAAAAGGTGGTGAATTTGCCGTAGCAGACGGGATGCGTCCGGGGGTTCGAAATTACCGATGCTGGAACCCGCATAAAATACCACACGCCTTTGTCGTTGCGGCAACAGCGGATTCAGGCTTGCCATGGAGACGAGAAAGTCCATCCCCACTGCGTGTACTGAAACGTGCGGAAAACTTCGCGCCACTCCAAAGCGCCTGGTTCTGCAAATATTCCGTCGAAATGTCTACGGGAAGAAGCTGGAGACCTTTCCTGTCTCCAGTAGAAACCTTCCCTTGTGGCACGCGCCCGCGCCAAGCTCGATGATGCACAGGTCGCTTCCGAGTCGATCCACTATGGCACCCGCACGTCGCTGCAGAATTGACGTTTCGGAGCGTGTCGGGTAGTACTCGGGTAGTTCGCAGATTTGATCGAACAGTCTCGAGCCCTCTTCATCATAGAAATACTTTGGCGATATCGTTTTTGGAACACCCTTAAGACCGGATACTACCTCCTCTTTCATATCGCGGGAATTGGTATCGACGCGTGTCAGCACAAAGTTTTCAGGGCTGTCAGGGTAAGTACGGCTTATCCGTAGTCGATTGGCTTCCATCATACCACCTCTTTAGCTGAACGCAACCTCTACATCACCGCTCGCGCCGACGCTTGTGTTCAGCATGTTGCATGGATTTCTCGTATTACTTGTCGCTGTGAAAGCTAATCTAAGTCGGAGGATCTAGAGTGTCAAGGAACGACAAAAAGCGGTTTCCGGTTGACTTATAGGCCTGATTCTGGTAAAAATCGTTTGGTAGATCGAAACCGGCCTGTCACAGTAAGACAGGGCTGGAATCACACAAACGATTCGCAAACTCTGGGGGATCGTTCAACGGCAGGACAACGGACTCTGACTCCGTGAATTAAGGTTCAAATCCTTATCCCCCAGCCATTTATTATCCAACGGGCCTCCACATGGAGGTTCTTTTTTTTACGAACAAGCGAATATGAAATAGCGTCAGAGTCCGGGGCGAAGCCCTAGGCCGCACGGCCGGCCGAGAGGGGGAGGCTCCATGTGACTTTTGTCACTGGAGGGGGCGACGCGAGCCCCCATGATTGCACTCTGACTCCGTGAATTAAGGTTCAAATCCTTATCCCCCAGCCATTAGATGATATAGAAAGGGCCTCCGTTATGGAGGTCCTTTCGTTTTTGGATTGCATAGCGTCAGAGTCCGGGGCGAAGCCCCAGGCCGCACAGCCTGCCAAACTTCAGGCCTTTTGCCACGAGTATAAATCGAGCGACAAGGAACCCCGCGATATCAAGAAGCCAGCTCAAGATGCACGAGGGTAATGGCGGCTTAGCTTCGCAAGATCTGCGAGAGAAGGAAGTGTCGGTACTGCGTCTTGTGCTCTTGTTCCAGTTCTTCGGGAGACAAATCTCGGGCCGAGACTCGGGGGTAGTGGATGTGGATGTACCTTATGGGATTCGCCCTTTCTAGAATGGAAAGATAGCCGAACAGTTTCGTAAAGGAGGGTACATCTTTCCCATGTTTCATAGCGTGCTAGTATAGCACCGCTATATCGATCTGTCACCTTGCGATGTTCTCACTATATGTCGAAAGAGCTTTTTCGACGTACTATGCTTACAGCCATCCCGTGGCATTCTTCACGCAAGCTCAATGCTTTCGCCGGCCTTCTGTGTTAGAATCGATTCTCAATGGGGCAAGCGAGATGAAAAGGCTTTCTGTTTGCATCGCCGTGATGCTGCTCTTTTCTGCACGTGCTGTTTTTGCAGGAGAGGAAGGCGGCTACACTATGCAACCGCGCGATCCTGAATCGGGAAATGGTTCCCAGGCACGAAGGGCCAAACCCGATCCCGGTAGCCAGAAGTGTGGCGGCCTGACATCCGTGGGGCAGGGAGTGGGATCGTCGTCTCGACAGGAGGAGCCGGACAACGCTGTCAAATCCCGTTGGCAGATCGACATAGGTGGATTTGTAGGGATGGACGTAGGGCACGGTCGATAAAGGTCTTTTGATCCTTATTCTTCGGCTGATGCCACCGCGGTGCACTCTCCAGTAATACTTTTCGTCGTGAGTTACCTTGACATTTGTTCGAAGCGTACCTACCGATATTTGCAGATGTCCCAGCAGGGGGGGTAGTCTTCTTCTATACTCTACCAGCGCCGGAGCATGCATGATCCTTGCTCGCAATTAGATCCAAAGGCGGGATGAATGGTCAAGCAGAAATCTCCCGATAACCTCAGCAACCTTCGGAAAAAAGCCGAGAAGCTATTGGCAGAGAGAGGAGTAAAGGTCTCTCGCACATCTTGCAACGGAAAGATAAGCGAGTTGGATCAGAAACTTTCTGTCCACCAAATCGAACTCGAGATGCAGAATGAGGAACTCCGAAACGCTCGGGAACAACTCGAAGAATCTCGTGCACGGTATCTTGACCTCTACGAACATGCCCCTGTCGGTTACCTTACCTTTGATGAAAAAGGTGTTATTTCCGAACTGAATCTGACCGCTGCCCATCTCCTGCGTAAAGAGCGGGCTTCTCTCATCAACAAACCTTTCACTTCACTTATTGCACCCAGTCTCAGGACGTATTCTATTTTCACAGGCGCCAGGTACTTCAGTCCGCCGCAAGACAGATTTGTGAACTGGTGCTGAAAAGAAGAAAAGGGGGAGATCAGGTTTTCCCGCACAGTTAGAGAGCATCCTCGTACGCCGTAATCAGGCTCCGGCCATCCGTACGATCCTTCACCGACATCACCGAGCGCAAGGAGATGGAGGAGAAGCTGCGCGCGTCACGCGATGAGATGGAGCAGCGCGTCCGGGAAAAAACGGCGGAATCTCCTGCGCCTGGCTGTAGCCGTCGACAAGTCGGCAGAGGCCATTGTCATCACCGATTCGTCGTGGCTCGTTCAATATACGAATCCTGCCTTTTATCAACTGACAGGGTATCGAAGCGATGAGGTGATCGGCAGGGACATGATTTTCTTGAGGTCGGAAAAAGAGGACCAGTCCATTTACGAAATGAACCGCCGAGCTGCCATCGACGGCACGCCAAAGCCATCGCGGCACGTGATAAATGGCAAAGACGGCACGGTACCGGTTGAATCTTTGATATCATCGGTGAGGAACGATACAGGAGCAATAACGAACTTCGTCTTTATCTGGCGTGACATCACCGAGCAGCAGAGACTCGAAGACCAGCTCCGCCAGGCCCAAAAGATGGAAGCCATCGGCACCCTTGCAGGGGGCATCGCCCACGACTTCAATAACATCCTCGCGGCAATGCTAGGTTTCTCGGAGATGGTGCTCGATGACGTTCCTGACTCCAAGAGGCAGCTAGATGGAACGGGTCTTGAAGGCAGGCTTCGGGGCGGGACCTCGTCAAGCAGATCCTGACATTCAGCCGCAAGAGCGAAGGGAAACGAAAACAGATCAGCCTTACGCCCCTGGTCCACGAGACGCACGCGCTGCTGCGGGCATCCCTGCCGACCACGATCCAGATGCCCCTTGCCATCACCACGAGCGACGATTACGTGCTTGCCGATCCCACACAGCTGCAGCAGGTCCTCATGAACCTCGCAACCAATGCGGCCCATGCCATGCAGGACGGCGGGCAGCTCACGATAGGCGTCTCTTCGGTCACCTTTCCCCGGGCAGCCTCCTTCCCGATCCCGACATGGAGCCGGGCACCTACGTGAAGCTGACGGTGAAGGATACGGGTACCGGCATGACGGAGGAGGTCCGGCAGAGAATATTCGAACCCTTTTTTACGACCAAAGGAACAGGGAAAGGGCACCGGCATGGGTCTTGCCGTTGTCTACGGGATTGTCAAGAGCCACGGGGGCGCTGTCACGGTGCAGAGCGAAGTGGGCCAGGGATCAATCTTCGATGTGTTCTTACCCCGGGCGCAGAAACCGAAGGTCAAGAAAGAAGAGACAACGACCTCCGTGCTGCCGACCGGCACCGAGCGGATACTCTTTGTCGACGATGAAGAGTTGCTCGTGGAGATGGCGCGGCATATGCTTGAAAGCCTCGGGTACCACGTGACCGTCGCCGCAAACGACGGATGCCTGGAACCTGTTTCTTGAAGACCCCTCACGGTTTGATCTCGTCATCACTGACCAGACCATGCCCGATACGACCGGGATAACGCTGGCCCAGAAGATGCTCGGGTGCGGAAGGAAATGCCTATCATCCTCTGCACGGGGTACAGCGAAACGGTATCGGCCGAGAGGGCAAAGGAAGTCGGCATCCGCGAGTTTGTCATGAAACCCGTGGTGAAGAAGGAACTGGCAGAGACGATACGGAGGGTGCTGGACGGGAGAAAGGTAGGCCGTTCATCGCTGATAAACTATTCCTGAACAAACAACGGAATAACCCGACGTTCCCATCTCCAGGCGCCCCATGGGCGATGAGAACAATGTCTATGCGAATGGTACTGTCAAAAGATTTATGAAAAGGAGACTGAAGTTTTATCGCAGATGTACGCAGATGAAAGCCAGAAGAGATGTTCGCAGATGAGTTTACCGGTGGTCTGCATTGTGATAGAGACGTCAATGCAGACCACACAGTCAGCGCTCCCGCGCAGGTTCACCGCACGGGAGGTGCTGGGGGTTGACCGGAGATGCCTTTGTATCGCAGCTCCGGTCAAAAAGGTCATTCATCCGCTTTTATCTCAGTTACTTATCCGCTCTTATCTGCGATAAAGGGGCGGTGTCTGCTGCAGCGGCTGAGGAGTAGAGGCGGGAGTTTTTGAC
>CAWGRP010000024.1:0-46920 GCA_963825005.1 uncultured delta proteobacterium
AAAATCGTTGGAATTCCGCTCAAACGGCACCTTCTCCAGCAGATCACGTGAAAAGGCGCGGTAGCCCGTGTGATACTCTGAAAGCTTCGCTCCTGTGAGCAGGTTTTCAGCGAAGGTAAGCACCCGGTTGGAGACGTACTTATACAAGGGCATGCCCCCTTTGAGGGCGTAACCGCCTAAAATTCTCGACCCCAGCACAAAATGGTACAGTCCGCTTCCGATCATGGAGACAAACGCCGGGATGAGCCGCGGCGTGTACTGATAGTCGGGGTGCACCATGATGATGATGTCGCCGCCCTCGAGGAGAGCCTGCCGGTAGCAGGTTTTTTGATTGCCTCCGTAGCCGAGGTTCGATTCATGTACGAAAAGCTTGGTCCTGGGCAATCCGCGCGCCAATTTCGCCGTCCGGTCGTTACTGTTATCATCGACCACGATGATCAGATCGACATACTCCTGTTCGAGCACCTCGCTATGGGTCTTCAGCAGGGTCGCCTCCGCATCGTAGGCCGGCATCACAACCACGACCTTCTTGTTCTGAAACATATCGCCTCAACTATTCGAATAACAGCAGCGCTATGGGCGTTGCGCTTCTACCGTGAATGATTCCGTGCGAGCCCAAGAAATCCGATTCCATGGAATTCTACAACGTATGAGAGAACCGTTCAACAGATCGCGGCTGATGTGCGGTTGACGATTCATAATCAGGTTGACAGAAAAAACGGCATGAAATATACTCGAACTACTAAAACCTGAAATGTTGTGAGAACGTTCCACGCAAACAACGACGTAAGAGGCGCATCTACGAACGATCCCTGACCACCAGAGACTCACGGGTACGATTATATGCCACGAAAGACGCATTTTATTATCATTTCTTTTTTGCTCGTTCTCGCTACCTTGATAGCCTTCTGGCACGTCACAAACTCCGATTTTATTAATGTTGACGACCAGGATTACGTCACCGAAAACAGCCATGTACAGGGCGGCCTCTCCCTGGAAGGCATCACATGGGCGTTCTTCACCGGTCATTCCGCAAACTGGCACCCTCTGACGTGGATATCCCATATGCTGGATATCCAGCTCTTCGGATTGAAGCCGCACCCACATCACGCGATGAATCTTCTGCTCCACATTGCCAGCACGGTGCTGCTCTTTTTTGTTCTTCATCGAATGACGAAAGCCCTCTGGCAGAGCGCCTTCGTTGCCGCTCTGTTTGCGTTGCACCCGTTGCACGTGCAGTCCGTTGCCTGGGTGGCGGAACGAAAGGACGTACTCTCCGCCTTCTTCTGGATGCTCACCATGTGCGCCTACTCTTATTATGCTGAACGCCGGAGTCTCGCCAGATACCTCTCCCTCTTAGTATTCTTTGCACTGGGGTTGATGGCGAAACCCATGTTGGTTACCCTTCCGTTTGTCCTGCTGCTCCTTGATTACTGGCCCATGGGCCGCCTGGAACAAAGGAAATCCGCGGACAAGATTACTGCGTCGCAGGAAGAGCTGGAAAAGAGAGAGCCATCGCCGTCCGGGTATCCACGCACATCGAGACGTACGCTGCTCCTGGAAAAGATTCCTCTTTTTGGACTCGCCACGCTCTCAAGTGTTGTAACGTACCTTGCCCAGCACAAGGGTGGAGCCACAGCGTCTCTAGCGAATCATCCACTGGCTCTTCGTATCGAGAATGCCTTTATTTCTTATGTCACGTACATCGTAAAGATGATCTGGCCTGACAATCTCTCAGTTTTCTATCCTTATCAGAAGCTGTGGCCATTCTGGCAAGTCCTCGGAGCAGTGTTATTTTTCGTTGCTGTGACCTTGCTGGCTGTATGGGCGGCAAATAGATATCGGTATCTGACGGTAGGATGGCTCTGGTACGTCGGTACGCTCGTGCCGGTGATAGGACTGGTGCAGGTTGGTGAACAGGCGAGAGCAGACCGCTACACCTACATTCCCCTGATCGGCCTATTCATCATGATGTCCTGGTCCGTCCCCGAACTTATGGGGAGGTGGCGCATAAGTAAGAAGGTCCTCCTTCCGTTGTCGGTACTGGTCCTGTTCTGTTTCTTCTGTATTACCAGGATAGAGGTTGGTCACTGGCAGAATAGCTTCACGTTGTTCGATCATGCATTGAAGGTTACGGACAATAATCACGTGGCTTATTATAGCCGTGGAAGCGCCTATGCAGATGCCCTTGGCAATTACGAGCAAGCAATTAAGGACTACGACAGAGCTATCGAGATCAACCCCAGATTGGGAATGGCGTATAACAGCAGGGGGAATGCCTATGCAGAAGGCCTGGGCAACTACGAGCAGGCAATTAAGGACTATGACAGGGCCATAGCGATCGATCCCAAATACACACTGGCTTATAATAACCGGGGCAATGCCTACGCAGCCCTTGGCAATTACGCACAGGCAATCAATGAGTATGACAGGGCCATAGCGATCGACCCCACATATGCACTGGCTTATTATGGCATGGGCAATGCCTTCGCAGCGCTGGGCAATTACGCGCAGGCTATTAGCGATTATGACAGGGCCATAGCGATCGATCCCACATACGCGATGGCGTATACCAACCGGGGAAATGCCCATGGAGCCATGGGTAATTACGGGCAAGCGATTTTTGATTATAACAGAGCCATAGGGATCAATCCTAAATTGGCAACGGCTTATCGTAACCGGGCAGTTTCATATGACCGCGCCGGTAACGGGAAGCAGGCGCTTGAAGATTTGAAAACAGCGGCTGCGCTGGGAGATAAGACCGCCCGGGATTATTTGCGAGCTCACGGAATGCGCTGAAAGTCGTAACGCTTGTCCGTACTCCTCATCTACTTTTTCTTCAGCCGATAGATCGTTTCGAATGAACTGAATAGATCAAGATGCTCCTCAAGGTGACGGCTGAGAAGGAAGTTCTTCTTCACCGTCTCCTTAGCCTTTTGTCCCATCCGCTCCCGCAACTTCTTGTCATGTATCAGCTGCACAATTCTATGGGAAGCTTCTTTCACTGTGGAAACAAGAAAACCATTCACCCCGTCGCTGATCTGGCAGCGAATGCCGCCCGTGTTTCCACCGATCACCGGCGTTCCTTTCCACATGGCTTCGGCGACCGTCAGCCCGAAGCCCTCGCGGGTCGACTTCTGAAGGACCACCGTCGCCTTCCTTTGCAGTGCGTTGACCAGCGCCGTGTCCTGATGACTGAGGATGATTATGCGCTCCTCACGAGAATTCATAAGGGACTCATAGACCTGTGGGCCTTCGGGGTCGTCGGTAGCGACGTTACCGAGGAGCACGAGCGTGGCGTCCACCTCTTTTCTCGCCATCTTGAATGCCTCAATCACTCCCTGTGGGTCCTTCCATCGATCGAACCGCGAAACCTGCACGACCAGAGGAAGGTCCGTAGGAATGTGATAATGCCTGAGATGCTGTTCGATCTCGTTCTCATTCATATCACGATTCAAGATGGAGAACGGATCGATGGCCGGCATGAGAAAGACCTGAGGAGTTTTCAATTTCTGTCTATATTCCTTGATACTGAAGATAACCGCGTCGTATTGCTCAATGAATGGCCTGAAATAATTCCACAGTTCCTTATTCGGATTGGAAATGTCCACATGGCACCTCCAGATCCAGGGACCTTTTTTTCTATAGTGTGTGATCATCGGGAGGGGCTGAGGGTCGTGAATGATGACCATGTTGTGATTCTCCATATGGTTCCTTATGCTGTTTTCGTAGATCACTCTTTCATAGATCTCCCTCTTGAGACGGCTCAGATTGAGCTTCTCACCCTGAAGGGCATTGTGCATCTTCTTGGTAATGCTGAAATAATCCGGAGCGCCCTGGATAGCCCTCCATCCTGTTCTGATGCCTACGCTGTTCATCAGAAGGGTCAGAGAGCTTAAGAGTTCTGCCACGCCCCCTCCGTAGTAGGTAGAATTGATGTTGGCCACGTGCAGATGTTGCAGGGCCCTGGCCTTCTTCTGAATCCGTTCGACGGTCCCGGCTCCTACAAATTCCTCATAATCTTCGATCTGGACGATTCTGTGCTCGTTCACCACGGTCGTTCTCCTTTCTCCGTTATCGTTTGCCTGATCTGTTCGTTTCCACTGTTGTGATATTAAGTACTTCCCCGCCCACGGCTTCTGCCCATTGTTAGCCCTACAAAATAGTATAAGTATTTGGTTTGAGAGACGCTTGACTTACGAAAAAAACCTCTGCTAGACTTCATCAAGCTGAAGAATTCCAAAAGAACAGCGGCGAAGGGACGGGAAATGAGACTTGAACTGAATACTGTCAGGATTGAAGATATCACGTTCGGAGAAAAGACCTTTATCAAAGGCAGGACGCTTTACATCAATCGCGCTGAACTGCAGGCTCTGTTGCGGGAAGATAGACGGTTGAAGGATGCTGACGTAGAATTGGCGCATCCTGGAGACAAATCACGGATCGTGAAAGTTGTAGATGTGATTGAGCCGAGGGCCAAGACGAGTGATGGTGATCAAGATTTCCCCGGTGCCGTGGGAAAACAGGCTGCGGCCGGGAAAGGCAGCACATGCGTCCTGAAGGGAACGGCCGTAGTTCTCACCGATTATCGCGAGAAGTGGGACACAACCCACAGCGCTGACGCGAATGGGGAAATAATAGAGATGTGCGGTCCCGGCGCTGACGTATCCATTTTCGGGAAGACACACAACGTCGTTGTGCTGGCTACGCCGAACGATGGCATAAGCGCCAACGATTATCTTTCAGCTGTTAAGATCGCCGGCTTGAAAACAGCAGCCTACCTCGCCCGGTCGGGAAAAGGCGCAGCACCCGATGAAACGGAAGTATTCGAGCTTCCTGCGTTGCCCGACACGAATGCGTTGTGCGAGAAGCTGCCGAGAATTGCATATATTTATCAGATTCAGACGCTTCAATTCGAGCCTGTACAGGGAGAGCCTATCCTGTACGGCAAGAATGTTCCCGATCTGGTCCCCACTTTGATCCATCCCAACGAGGTGCTGGACGGGGCCATTACCTCTCCGCTTCCTACGCTCAATATGCTGACGTACCATGTACAGAATCATCCCGTCATCAGAGAACTCTATAAGCGACACGGAAAGGAACTCTGTTTCGGCGGCGTCATACTCACCCTCGCCCCGAATAATGTTGCAGATATGGAGAGAGTATCGAACATGGCTGCGAACCTGGCGAAGTACATTGTCGGGGCTGATGGAGTAATCCTGACCAAGATGGGTGGAGGAGCGCCGGAGCTGGCCATGGCAAAGACAGCCCAGCGGTGTGAACAGCTTGGTATGAAAACGGCGATTGCCATGCTGCATATGGGCGCGGATATGCGTGATTCAAAATATGGAGGCATGACGATATTCAGCATGCCGGAAGTTGATGCGATCGTGAGCATGGGTGTGCCTTTTGTCGATTTGAGCTTGCCGGCAGTAGACAGGATAATCGGGAGACCAAACTTTTCGTCTGCAGGACCGCGGATCGACGGGGAGATTGTCAGATCAATAAACCGCATAAAAGGCTCGCTCTGCCAGCTGGGAAGCTCCAGATTGCGCGCGATGAGATACTAAACCCCTTAACCTTTACAGGTGGATGAAAAATGAAAAAGATCGTTCATTATATCAATCAGTTTTTTGGCGGCATCGGAGGAGAAGATAAAGCTGACGTGTCACCTCGTGTGACAGAAGGACCGGTCGGTCCCGGAAGGGTTTTACAGGATGCGGTAGCTGAATGGGGGCAGATCGTAGCCACCGTCATCTGCGGTGATAACTATTTTGCCGAGGATATGGAAAGGGCTTCCGCCGAGGTGGAGAAACTGGTACTCCCGTTTCGACCGGATATCATCATCGCGGGACCTGCCTTCAACGCGGGTAGATACGGTATGGCGTGCGCGACGGTCTGCAAAAGTATTCACGATCGATTGGGAATCCCTGCTGTTACGGGCATGTATCAAGAGAACCCCGGCTTGGACCTCTGCCGGAGAGAAGCGTATGTAGTTGAAACGACGAATTCTGCCAGAGGCATGGGCAAGGCGGTCCCCAGGATGGCAGACATCGCTCGAAGACTCCTTGCCGATGAGAAAATCGGGACACCTGCCGCGGAAGGATATTTCCCGAGAGGTCTCCTGATCAATGAAGCCCAGGAAAAGACTGGCGCCGAGCGGGTTGTGGACCTTCTGTTGTCCAAGCTTCGCAAAGAACCCTACGAATCGGAAGTTCCGAGAGCCGCGTACGACCGGGTGAAACCGGCGCCTCCGGTCTCAGAGATTCGCACTGCAAGGATAGCGCTGGTAACGGATGGCGGGCTGGTTCCAAAAGGCAATCCGGATAGGATAGAGAGCCTGGCAGCTACCCGTTTCGGCACATACGATATCACAGGCGTGGAGACGCTCAGCCCGGAGAACTATGACGTGAACCATGGAGGGTATGACTCGGTTTTTATCAAACAGGATCCGAATCGGCTCGTTCCTGTCGATGTAATGAGGGAACTTGAGAAGGACGGCTCTATCGGCAAACTGCATGACAAATTCTATAGCACGACCGGAGTGGCGTGCCATGTGGAAGTGATGAAAAGGCTGGCGGAACAAATGGGGAAGGAGCTCGCCTCCGATGGCGTGTCGGGCGTCATCCTGACCTCTACCTGAGGTACGAGCACGCGTTGCGGTGCAACGCTCACGAAGGAACTGGAGAGGCTCGGCATCCCGACCGCCCATCTCTGTGCGATCACGCCGGTTGCCCAGATGGTCGGTTCCAACAGGATTCTTGCGGCCAACAAAATTGTCAACCCTCTAGGCGATGCGGATCTGCCCCCGGCCGAAGAGAGAAAACTTCGCCGGTCAATCATAGAAAAAGCGCTTAAGGCGTTGGAGATGGGAATAGAAGAACAGACACTAATCTGAAATCTCACTGCCAGAAGCGAATGAAGAAGGATGGCCGGCCGGAAGAACTTTCGTTCCACGAGCTAGGCGCTCCCGGTCTGACCCGTGCTACGCTCCGCCTCCTTCGGCGCTCATTGCGAAAACCTCTTCTCGGTCTTCCGAAATGGCAGCTCGCAAACTGCCCTCTGTACGTTTACTCAAGCCTCGGAGTCAGAACGCGCCGTGCCGCGCCATGCAGATACGCGGCACCAGTCATCTCCGCTGCCGGGTTCCCAGACCTCCCGCGATGCTCGTTCCACGAAAGTTCTTCCGGCCGGCCACATTAGTTTATTGGTGCTGATTCGCAGAAAGGCAGTCTTTGGAACAGAATACGATAATTTCCCATTTGTTCGGCTCAGCCACTGCCTCTATCCGGCCAGTTCTTTAGTTTAGCTGTTCGCTTTGCTTCGCGGATTTGCCTGCAGCAGGAACGACAGGCCGTCAGAGAGCTGCGACATTCTACCCAGAAAGAGGCTCCCTTTAGCCACGAACATGGCATTTCTTATGCGCCCCTGTTTCATGTCGACGCACGCATGGCCCAGAAATGGCACGGCAGCAGGCACATGGCCCTGCGTGGGGGAGAAGCCCGGCATGCCGCGCTCCTTGACAAATGTATCGATGGCCGTCTTGTCTATCTCCTTGCGGATCGCGGCAAGAGCTCCCATGATCTTATAGTTGGTCAGTGGTGTGTTGCCGCTGCCCGCAGGCAGTGTGATTTCGGGATTATGCATCTCTGTCGCATACTTGTCGATTTCCATCATCTTCATGCCGAGTTTATCGAGCGGCTTCACGATGAGTGACGTCATGATATCTTGCTGATTCGATGCAGCACCGATGTTATGTTTTCCCACGCAATCGAGCCGGATAAGAGGACTCTTGCCGTCATCTTTCGTGATCAGGAACGCAATGGCACCCAGCACGTCTTCAAGTATCGGCATGTTGTGCTTGAGGTGACCGGAGTACTTCATGCCGATCTTCGCAAGGCAGCCTCCTCCGATGACCACAACCCGCTCAAAGACGCCTGCTTCCACCTGGGCTGCTGCATTGATGATCGCGTGAATCGGCGCCGCACAAAAGGCTTTGACGTCGTGACCCGATGCATTGATGCAGTCGCACATTTCACCGATGGCCTTTGAAAGGCTGCCGCCGCCACGGTTATACCGGTCTCCCACGGCCTCCTCAGAACAGCTCACGATGAAATCGACATCCGTTGGCTCTATGCTTGCTCGTTCGAAGAGATGGCGCATCACGATCGCCCCGGAGGCTTTTGTGAGCAGGTTCTCCATCAAGACGTGTGCCTTGAGCGTGTCGTCCGTATCGTGGTCCCGCCGGATAGACCCTACAATTTCGCCGTTCGAATAAAGAGCGAGTGCCCCATCGTGGCGCACCTTCTCCATTATCTTCTCGACGTCTACTCCGGCACCAAGTTTCTTGAAATCCTTTTCTTTGAGATACCGATGAGCGGCTGCCGCTTCCTTGGTCTTTTCTGTGAAGGCCGGTGTGAGCCAGACAAGATCGAAATCGTCAGCGATCTTGAGCCACGCATAGAACTGCTCTTCAGATACGATCTCACCAAAGGGCCCTTCCTTTTGTGCGTCCTTCCGCGGGTGCTCGTACCATGGCTGCGGTATGTCATTGAGCTGATCAGGGTGCATGTTGCCGATAAATACCTGGTTAGGCGGATACGCAACAGCCTCCTCAAAGCCGCGTACGTGATCGTAAATTTTCCGTTCGAGTTCGCAGCCCGGGCCACCTGCTTCAATTATGTCTCGAATCGGCTTGGAGCCGTAGCGTACAAAACTCGGTATGTGCACGAGTGCGTAAGCGCACTCCTTAATTACAACAGCCATGAGATATGCCTCCTTACTATCAGGTACTCCGGAAGTATTAATAAGACCACAATTATTTATACTCCGTCATTCCGGCGAAAGCCGGAATCCAGCGTGGTTTCTGGATGCCGGATCAAGTCCGGCATGACGAATGTAATGACTATTATGGACCGACTAATAAATCAGAGCAGCTTGCCTATCTTCTCTTCCACAGCGCTGACGTCCACGTTACCGCTCGCTCTGTCGACCTCCTTGCCTTCCTTGAAGAAGAGCAGGGTCGGCAGACCCATCACTTTCAGTTCCATGCAGAGTCTCCGGTTCTGCGGCACCTCAACTTTTGCCAGCTTAACCCGTCCCGCGTATTTGGCGTCAAGTGCCTCAACCTGAGGCAGAAGCTTAACGCACGGGCCTCATTGAGGCCCCCAAAAATCGATCACTACAGGTATTTCAGATCGGAGTACTTCTGTATCGAACGTTTCTTTCGTTATTTCAATCATAGCCATTCTCCTTATTAGAGTGAAACGAGGGGCGGCGGTCCAGCTTTTAATTTTATGCGGTTTTTGCCTCTTCTGTCAATCGCTTCGGGCCCGAATGAGGCCGCGCGCCATTTTACTTTGCCGGTCGATTTTTGTTACATTAGCCCTGCACCGCATTCTTGGGTATCGCCTACTATGCTCTTCAATTCATACTGTTATATCTTCTTATTCCTGCCTGCCGTCCTTTTTCTCTACTTCTTTCTGAGCAAGCGCAGATTCACAGTCGCATCAAAGTTCTGGCTTCTTTTGGCTTCTCTCTTATTTTACGGCTGGTGGAATCCGATCTACCTTCCTCTCATTGCCGGGAGCATACTTTTTAACTATGTCATGGGGAGACTGATATCGCGAAAGAGAGAGCAGGGCCGGTTCTCTTACAGCACATGGCTCCTGGTTGCCGGTGTTGTGGGAAACCTTGCGCTGCTTGGTTATTTCAAATACACCGACTTCTTTATCTCAAATGTGAACAGCATAGCCCATTCTGCTTTGCCGCTTCTGCGGATCGTCCTGCCTCTCGGCATAAGTTTCTTCACCTTCACGCAGATCGCCTACCTTGTTGATACCGAGAGGGGTAAAGTGAAGGAGCACAGCGCCCTCAATTACGGTCTCTTCGTGACCTTCTTCCCTCATCTTCTGGCAGGACCCATCATCCACCATGCTGAGATGATGCCCCAATTTGACAGATTGCGAAACAAGGTCGTTGATTACAGAAACGTTTCATCCGGCATCTGTCTTTTTTTCATCGGCCTTTTCAAGAAACTGGTAATAGCCGATACGTTTGCCGTCTGGGCGAATAGTGGTTTTGATACGCTCAATCATCTCACCGTTGTCCAGGCATGGGTGGCGTCGCTCTCCTACACGCTGCAGCTCTATTATGATTTTTCCGGGTACACGGATATGGCCCTGGGTTCTTCGCTCATGTTCAATGTCAGGCTGCCCATCAATTTCAACACCCCTTACCGGTCGCTGGACATCCAGGAGTTCTGGAGGCGCTGGCACATGACATTGGGCAGGTTCATGCGAGATTATCTCTACATTCCGCTCGGCGGGAACAGGGTTCCTGAATGGCATATCGTTCTCAATCTGATGATCACATTCTTTATTGTGGGTCTCTGGCACGGCGCCGGCTGGACCTTCGTGCTCTGGGGATGCATGCATGGTGCTGCTCTGATAATCCATCGGCTGTGGAAGAGGTGGGGGGTTACTCTGCCGGTTTGGATCGCCTGGTTGCTTACGTTCAATTTTATCAATGCGGCCTGGGTTTTTTTCAGGGCAAAAACGTTCGACGATGCGCTCAAAGTGCTTCGCGGGATGGTCGGCCTTGACGACGCTTCGCTTCCGACGGGTGTCTGGCAGCAAGCTGATGCACGCCAAAACTTTCGCGCCATCGCTCGACGATCTCTTCGGCAAGATCGGCAGTAACAGCAAGGCTCTCCTGTGCATGTTCGTTATCTTCCTGCCTCTATCCATCTTTTTTAAGAACTCGAACGAGGTGGCAGAAACATTCAAGCCCAATGTGGTCCAGCTCATACTATTTGCTTTTGTGGCCTGGCTCTCCGTGCTGTTCTTAGGCACCTACTCTGAATTTCTCTATTTCCGGTTCTGACATGGCGACTCGAAAACGCTCTTCTCACCGTTCATGCAAGAAATGGTTCAAGGGATTTCTCTCGGTGTTTTTTCTCCTTCTGCTCTCGACCGCTCTTTTCAATTTTCATGCGGACAGCGCCGGTATATTCAGGCCGAATAAAGGCCTCAAAGGCGTAGCCATGAACCTCCTCAGCGGGAAAATGGTGGCCGGTTATCTGGGTCGCAGCGATGAGCGAGAACTTCAGAGGCTCATCGTAGAAAATTATCCGCACCGGAGAGACATTATAGTACTCGGCTCATCGCGAACCATGCTGCTCCGGAAAAGGTTCATAGCAGGTGATGTTGATTTCTTCAATCATTGCGTCTCCGGCGCAATGATTGAAGACCTCGTGGCGATTATGGGTCTCTATAAAAGAACGGGTCTCTTACCGAAAACCGTTATCATCGGCGTCGACCCGTGGATGTTCAACAAGAACGCCTGGCTCGGTGCAGACTTCTGGAAGATACTGGAGAGCTATTACAATGAAATGATAGCGGAATTCCCGGGAGCCTCACCAGGCGCAAAAATCGTCAGAACCGCCGCAAACTCAAATTCAGATCTGACAAGCAGGTATGAGCAGCTTGTCAACCTGGCGTATACGCTGCAGAACTGGCAATATCTGCAGAAGGGCAAGAAACTTTATGTTACTGATACGGCCGATGTCGATGATTACGTCAGAGAGCCGGATGGAAGTTTCCATTTTCCTTATGGTTTCAGATTCAACACAGTGGCCGGAGGTCCGTCGATGAATTTGCCGGACATAATCTACAGCAACTTTGATACACTGACCGGCACGCAGTTGTTTGAAGATCTGTTGCAGTATTTGAAGGCGCACGGGGTCAACGTGGTTTTGTTGTTGCCCCCCATTCATCCGGACGCGTACAGGTCGTGGCTGCAAAACCCGAGGTTTGGAATCACCGTGCAGGTAGAAACATATCTCAGGGAGTTGGCTCGTAGGAACAATTTCAAGGTGATCGGTTCCTTTGATCCGAGTCACTATGGTTTCACGAACAATGACTTCTCCGATGCAATTCACGGACACGAAAACGTCATGAAAAAACTCTTTGAGGGGTTTAACGCGAAGGACGGCCAATAAGGAAAACATGGTCCGCAACGACGTTGACGGGCTCTCTGAAATATGTCACAATGCAGCGCATAGCCGTTTATAAGAATCGAAGATCATACCATCCTACAAGAAACCTCAAAAGTGGCCAGATTAACTTCCAGACTTTCACTCGGCATTCTTTGCTTGATAGTTCTCTTCTCTCTCTATTCGAATTTAAGGATCATCAATAAAGAAGGCGATCGCCTTCGCTTCCATCCACAGCAACGGCTCGAGGAAGAAACCGAGGATCAGAGGGTTGGCAAACTGAGGGGACTACTGCCTCAAGCCAACGTCATGGGTTATTTTTCAGATCAAAGGCCGGATAAGTATGACATCTATCTCGCAGAGTATGCGCTTTGCCCGTTGATCCTTGTAAGGGCGGAAAAGACGGCAGCAAAGAGACCATTCGTTTTGGTCGACTGCGGACAGTCAACAGAGGGCGCCTGTTTCTCAGACGCTGACTACGCGCTTTTCGAAACGTTTGATCACGGGCTCAAGCTCTACAGGCTGAAGCAGAAATGATTATTCTCGACGTGCTCTGCATTTGCATGCCCTACATTGCGGCGTTCTTCATCGTCCGCTGGGCCTTCCGGCCGCTAAACCAGGACGTTTACCCGCGTTCTTTATCTCTCGTCCTCGTGCTGGCAATAGGAATGGGCATAGGCTCCTGCTCCTTTTTTGTCTGGCGGTCCTTGAATTGGACGCTCACCAGCCTCAAACTTGGCGAAGCTCTGTTCTTCTTATTGTGCGCAGCGATCTTCGCCGTCTTCGCGAGGAACACCCTTGAGAAAAGGACGGACCCGCCTTTTAAAGACAACGGCAACGCAACCAGGTCTTTCCTGTTTCTCCGTTTGGGCTTCTTCGTGGTTCTGGGCGCGGCTCTGGTTGGTTTCTTTCTGCTCTCGTATAACAGGCCTCACGGAGTTAGCGATGCGTTTGCAATCTGGAACGTGCACGCGAGATTCCTTTCCCGGGGAGGCGCAGATTGGACGAATATTTTCTCTCCGCTCCTGGAGCGGTCTCATCCTGATTATCCCCTTCTTTTGCCCGCAACCATAGCCCGCTTCTGGACATATCTCGGGACCGAGAACGTGCTGGTACCCGCTCTGGTAGGCGGCTTCTTCACGTTTGGATCGGTGGCGCTGCTCATGTTTTCGCTTTCTGCGCTCCGGCTCAGAAACCAGGGCTTTGTTGCAGCCATGTTCCTGCTTGGCTCCAGCCCGTTCATCGGTCACGGCTCTTTCCAGATTGCGGACGTGCCCGTCGGTTTTTTCATGCTCTCAACAGCGGTTCTCCTTACACTGAAGGACGACGTTCTATCCGGGAACAATCGATTGCTTGTCCTTGCCGGAATCGCATGTGGACTGGCTGCGTGGACCAAGAATGAAGGCATTCTTTTTGTCGGCGCAGTGCTCGTATCGCGAATGGCGCTCTATCTGACGGGACGCAGCAGCGCTCTTCGTGTGCGCGAACTCTTATTCTTCGCATGCGGCTTTTTCCCCGTGATCGCAATTCTGCTTTTCTTCAAGATGAAGTACTCGCCCCCCAACGATCTTATGGCAGCGCAGTCATTCACCCTCATGATACCAAAGTTGTTTGACCTCTCTCGCTACGCGCTCATCGGAAGGTGGTTCTTCAAAGAGATCACGCATTTCGGGAATGGTGTCACAATACTCTTCCTGCTCTACGTTGCTCTCGCCGGAGTCAAGCTGAACAAGGACAAGGTGCAGACGCTCATCAGTTTAGGGACTTTGCTTGCGACTATGCTCTGCGGCCATTTTCTTATTTACGTCATAAGCCCTCACGATCTCAACTGGCATCTTCCTTCCTCCCTCCAGAGACTGCTGATCCAGCTCTGGCCGACCCTTCTCTTTTTAACCTTTTTGATCACGGGGCCGCTTTTCGATCCGGAATCGAAGAGCAACGGGGATTCGCAATCTGCTCAACATGCATCGACCGCATCGTGAGCTGTCTTGACTTTTACCTTACGCCAAAATAAGCTCTTGAAAGAACCTGTCCTCCATTCAAAGGGAGCCCCGTAATCATTGCTCTTTAATTCTCACGAGTATCTCTTCCTGTTTCTCCCCGCGACGCTGATCGTCTACTTTTTGCTTAACCGGTGGGTACAATCTGCACTGATATCCAAACTCTGGCTTATAGGAGCGTCGCTCTTTTTCTACGGCTGGTCCAAACCAAGTTACGCTTTGCTTCTTGTGTTCTCCGTGCTCCTTAACTTCTCGGTGGGCTCGGTCCTTAACGCTTACGCGCCGGGCCTGCCTGAAAAGAGAAAAATAGTTCTTATCCTTGGCATAGCCGCCAACATTGCTCTTCTCGGCTACTACAAGTACGCCAATTTTGTCATCATGAACATAAACTACCTGTTGCACGCGCAGATTACCCCCGTGTCGCTTCTCTTGCCTCCGGGCCTCAGCTTTATTACCTTCATTCAGATAGCCTACCTCGTCGATACGTATCGTAATCCAACGCAACGCGCAGATCTGCCCACCTACGCTTCTTTTGCTACGTACTTTCCCTACATCCTCGCAGGACCGATCGTCAAATGCGCTGAGATCATTCCGCAGCTGAAAAAGGCAACGAAAGAGGCGCTCAACTTTCACAATCTATCCCTCGGCCTCTACCTTGTTTCGATGGGACTCTTTAAGAAGGTTGTGGTGGCAGATCGTTTCGCCGAATGGGTCAACGATGGTTTTGCCGCCCCTGCTCCGCTCAACTTCCTTTATGCCTGGGTGACAACACTCTGCTACACGTTCCAGATCTATTTTGATTTTTCAGGATACACGGACATGGCGCTCGGCGCAGCTCTCATGTTTAATATCGTGCTTCCCATCAACTTCAATAGTCCCTACAAGGCCCTTGATATTCAGGACTTCTGGAGGCGCTGGCATATTACGCTGGGACGTTTCTTGCGCGAGTACATCTATATTCCTCTCGGGGGAAGCCGCGTAAGCGAAAGCCGGATCTATATGAACCTTTTGGTGACCTTTGTCATATGCGGCATCTGGCATGGAGCAGGGTGGACATTCGTCTTCTGGGGCTTTCTGCACGGGCTGGCTTTAGCCATTCATCGAATGTGGAAAAAAGTCGGAATAAAGATGCCTTCCTTCGTTGCATGGCTTCTCACCTTCATTTTTGTGAACCTGGCATGGGTATTCTTTCGGGCCCGTTCCTGGGATGAGGCGCTCAAGGTGCTGAGAGGGATGCTGGGGCTGAACGGATTTGCCCTGCCGGAAGGTTGGGGCCATGCCTTGACTTTCATCAAAGGTGGTTACGTCCAGTTCGTGCCGTGGAAGCAGATCATGCAGGGAAGCAGGGATGCCTGCATATGGGTGCCGATTGCTCTGATTGCATGCCTCTTCCTGAAGAACTCGAATCAGATGGCAGAAAACTTCAAGCCAGGCTGGAGATCACTCCTGGTGGTTGCGGCCGGTGCCTATGCGGCTCTCCAGCTGTTCAAATTAAACGAGTTTCTCTACTTTGCCTTCTAGGGGTTTGATGAGCAAGGACAGGTGGTGGTTTTGTTCAGCGCTTGGTGTGTTCGCAGTGGCTTTTGCCATTGTGGGGCTCGGGAACTATTTGCTCGATCCTTATGGTCTTTTCAGAAAAGATTTCTCGTGGCAGTTCGTGGAGCCGAACAGTAATTTTATCAAGGTGCGATACGTAACAGAGCATCCGGACCGGTATGATTGCTTTATCTTCGGTTCATCCAGGGTGGGCAATATCGATGTCCGGAAGATTAAGGACTACAGATGCTACAACATGACCAGCAACGGCGGGTTGCCGCAAGAATTTCTTAACAACCTGAGCTATATGCTGAAGAAGGGCGTGAAAATGAAGCTCGTTCTCGTGGGACTCGATGACTTTTCCTTCAAGGGGAATCCCGCCGATCGTTTGAGCCAACTTTTGAGGCACCCGTATCCTCCCGTACTGAATAAGTCAGTTATCCCTTTTTACCTGCGCTACCTTTTCTCTCTTCATGGTCAGCACATAATGAGCCCTGTCATCAAAGGATACTGGGCGAAGATCCGGGGCAGCAAAGAGCCGCCGTTCGCAACCTACGATATAACCAATACCGGGCAGATATTAGTTCTCGGAGCGGACAAAGAGATCGAGGCACATCCGGACGAGTACAGGAAGCACCCGAAGTTCACGGAAAAAATAGAGAGTGTTACCGGGGATCGTATAAAGGAGACGATTGACGATATTGGCCGGATGGTCAATCTCTTGAAGGAAAACGGTATACCTGCGGTCTTCTTCATTAACCCTCCATACAAGACCTGGTTTCTCGATTTAGATCTGGAGCAGTTTGCCCGTTTCGAAAGGGAGCTGGCGAAACTGACCGACTTCTATGATTTTATCGGCCTGAATTCGATAACCAGAGACCCATTTAATTTCTACAATCCGTCGCATTTTCGTCTGCCCATAGGCGACATAATGGTTGCGCGCATGCTTGGCGACGCGACAGTTCAGGTGCCGGCGGATTTTGGTGTCCTGGTGACGTCAGAAAATATCGAAGCTCACCTTCAGAGCCTCAGAGAACAGGTTGCCGAAGAGGAACGCCATCCCTCTTCGCCGCAGAAATAACCAAAAGTCACAAACCAAACCTCGGAAGGAAGCACGCTATTCTTGACAGCGCAATTCCGACAATGGTAGAAGAAGTTGTATACAAAACACAGAGCCATACGTTCAGGCCGTATATCAATTTGCATTCGAGATGGAGACCGAGGCGGCAGCGAGGAGCCGACGAAGGCGTACTACTAGTACGTCGAGGACAGCGACGCAGCGACAACGAAGGTATACACTTGAAGGCAAATTGATATTATATCGGTTGACGGGAGCATAGAGTTGACCGGTAGTGGTCTGCTCTGCTGATCGCTCAAAGCCGAATTTGTCAAAAATTCATGAGGAGGTTGATAGTATGCCCTTGGAAGGTTTTACTCCATACGCCAAGAAGGACGCAAAGAAGTATAACCAGTTACGCTGGTGGCTCGGTCTGACCTGGAGCGACCTGCTCGACAAAGCGAGCGACCTTTATCCTGATAAGATCGGTGTGGTGGACGGTGCGGGCCGCTATACGTACAGGGAACTCAGGGAGAAGGTCGATCGTCTGGCAATCAGCCTGATGAAACTTGGCATCCAGCCCGGCGACTGGGTCCTTCTCCAGTTTCCGAATTGGTATGAATATATTCTCTCGTTTTTTGCCATGCAGAAGATCGGCGCCGCGACACTGCTTCTCATCCCCCGTCACAACGCCTCCGAGATAAATCACCTCGCGGGTCTGACAAAGCCTGTAGCATGGATAGGACCGAAGCAGTATGGCAAGATCGAGTACATGCCGATTATTGACGACGTGCTGAAAGAGAATCCTCAGCTCAAACATGTTATTCAGGTGAGGGCCGAGAAGAACGGTTCTTACCCGACGCTCGAAGGGCTGATCGAGGAGGCTGAACTTACCCCCAAGAATCTCAAAGCGCTCGCCGCCAGAAGACCCGATCCGGACGAAGTCTCTCATATCATGCCTACCGGAGGTACCACAGGGTTGCCAAAGGCAAGCGTACGAACGCATAACTCCTATATCACTAATGTGGAATACCATGCCAGGGCGTGGGAAATTACGAGTAACGATACTATCATGGTCATCACGCCCGTAGGCCATAGCATGGCGATGCACTGGGGCATCGGGGCAGCGCTCCTGAATTTCTCGAAGCTCGTCCTCCTCGATTCGACGCAGGGCGAGGATATCTGCGCATGTATAGAAAAAGAGAAAGTTACTGCAGTCCCGTCGGTTCCCGCTCTCATCACGCGGCTGCTCAGTATTGACGGTCTCGACAAACATGATCTGAGCTCACTCAAAAAGATATGTCTCGGCGGCGCACCCAGCACGCCGGAACTCCTTCGGAACGCCTATGACAAGCTCAAATGCGTGGTGATCAATGCATTCGGCTCATCAGAAGGCACCAACATCTCTACGAGACTTGGCGACAGCATGGATGTCATTCTCGGCAGCGTCGGAAGACCGGCCTGCCCTTACGATACGATCAAGATAATCAATGACGCAGGCAAGGAGGTGCCGCAAGGCGCAGAAGGCGAACTGGTCTCGAAAGGCCCGGGCGTCTTCACAGGCTATTTCAAGTCTCCTGAAGAGAACAAGGATATCTTCACCAAAGACGGTTTCTTCAAGACCGGTGATAAGGCACGAAAAGATCCCATGGGAAATATCACGATCACCGGCAGGATCAAGGATATCATCAACAGGGGCGGTGAGAAGATCAGCGCTCTGGAGATCGAGAACCGGCTGAGCCAGCATCCGGGCGTCGACGAATCGGCGGTCGTGGGTATGCCGGATCAGGTTCTGGGAGAGAGGATCTGCGCTTATGTTAAGCTGAAACCGGAAGCAACGCTCACGTTCGAAGCAATCATCGCTTTTCTCAAAGAGCGCGGCGCCTCCGTCCAGCAGCTTCCTGAGCGCATAGAGTTTATCGACCAACTGCCCGTGACGAAAGTGGGGAAGGTGGATAAGAAGGCGTTAAGAGAAGATATCAACAAAAAGCTCGAAGGAAGATAAGAAAAACAGGTTGAGGTTGAGGTTAAGGATAAGGAACTGGCAAGCGAAGGTTAAGAAGCAAGGACTGCAGACATAGCCTTAAGGAATACGCAACGTTGTCGCAGTTCTGTCGGTTCTCAACTCTCAACCTTAACCTTAACCTGTATTCTTGCCCTGTTTCTGTCCTTACCTACCTCAACCTTCGTTCTTGTCCTTTCCTGTCACTTCGTGGTATTCTTTTGCGTTCGGGGCGTGGCGCAGCATGGTTTAGCGCGCTTGCCTTGGGAGCAAGAGGTCGCTGGTTCAAATCCAGTCGCCCCGACCATTATAGACAGCTTACTGTCCCACCAGTATTGACTTTTCAGCCTTCTGCCGCTAAAATAAAGACATGTTTGAATCATTGACAAGGAAATATGCTGTCCTTGTCGCTGTACTGGCCTTCGTGTTTATCGTTCTCTTCTCTGAGCATGGTCTTGTCGATTACATCAAGCTGAAGAGGCAGCTTAGCGCTGTCAGTCGGTCGATCGGAAAGCTTGAGAGCGAAAACGTGCAGTTGAAGGCTCAGGTCGACCGGGTTCAGAAAGACGACCGTTATCTGGAGGAGCTGGCCAGGCAGAAATTTGGCTTTATCAGGGAAGGGGAAAAGGTCTACAGGATTGAAAAATGAAATACGAAGGCGCGATATACAGGCCACCAAGCGAGGCCCACAGTCTTATACTGCAGGTAGCTGTGGGATGTTCACACAACAGATGTACCTTCTGCGGTTCCTTTAAAGATAAAAAATTCCGCATTAAGAGCTTCGAAGAAATCAAAGAAGATGTGGACGAGGCCAAGAAGTACGCGAGATACGTAAACAAGGTATTTCTCGCGGACGGAGACGCCCTGATCATTCCTCAGAAACGACTCGTTCCCATCGTTGAGCTGGTTAAGGAATCCTTTCCGAAACTGGAGAGGATAGGCGTTTACGGGAACGTGAAATCGGTCTTAAAGAAATCGGTAGAGGAATTGCGCGCGCTCAAGGAGATGGGGCTCGGCATCCTCTATCTCGGCGTAGAGTCGGGGGACCAGGTTACGCTCGACAGGGTCTGCAAAGGCACGACCCTCGAGAAGATGGAAGAGGCGTGCCACAGGGTGAAAGAGGCGGGTATCGTCACTCTCGGTAACGGTGCTTCTCGGCCTGGGTGGCGTCGAGCGCAGCAGGATCCATGCGGAGGAGACGGGAAAATTCCTGTCACGGATCGACCCCGAATTCATGGGAGCCTTGAGCATTATCGTCGTTCCGGGCACTCAGCTTGCCAGAGACATCGAGAGCGGCGCCTTTCAGGTGCCCGATCCTTACATGCTTCTGGAAGAGCTGGCACTCATGATCGAGAATACCAATGTGACCCACGGATTTTTTGCGTCAAATCACGCCTCGAATTATCTCCCCATAAAAGTGTGGTTGCCCGAGGGGAAGGAGCAGGCCCTGAAGGCGATCAGACACGTTCTGGACCGGAAAGATCCGGCTTTGCTGAGGCCCGAATCCCTGAGGGCGCTGTAAAGATGGACCACAAAGGCAGGGTCCGGGGTACAGGGGCCGGGGTCCAGACAGACAATAACCACGATCAAAACGGCGCGTATGTAGATGTGCCGATTCGGGTCAGATACGCGGATACGGACAAAATGGGGATTGTCTACTACGGGACCTATCCGCAGTATTTCGAAATCGGTAGAAGCGAGTTCATGCGTGAAAAGGGTTTTACCTACCGGCAATTAGAGGAGATGGGCTACTTTCTCGTCGTGACAGGCATCGACATCAAGTACCATAACGCTGCTACGTACGATGATCTTATTTATGTCCGGACCAGCTTGGCCGAAGTAAAATCGCGAGGCGTGGCCTTTCACTACGAGATTTTCAAAGATGGTTGCATGATCGTCGACGGTAACACCCGACACGTCTGTGTTGACCGCTTGAAAAAGCCGGTACGCATCCCTGCCGATTTCATGGAAGTCTTCAAAGATGTCTCATCCGCATGAAATTCTGGTCGTACGTCTTACGTCGCTGGGCGACGTTCTGATGAGCCTGCCCGCCGTGAAAGCCCTCAAGCAGGAATTGCCCGGCGCGAAGATTTGCTGGCTCGTGGAGGGATCTGTCGCGGAACTTCTGTCACACCAGAATTTTGTCGATCAGGTCATACGTTTCCCCCGCGACCTCATTATGCGAAGCCTGAAGAAAGGCCGGGCTTTTACGACCTTCAACCATTTGCGCGGGTTTATCCACACGTTACGTGCGAAGCGATATGATACGCTCATCGACTTTCACGCTATCCTGAAGACTGCGCTTCTGGATTATGCTGCGCGAACCGACAAAAGGATCGGCTTCGGCAGATCCGTCGCAAAAGAAGGTAGCTGGCTCGTCTACGATGAGAAGGTTGATGCCTCCGACAGGCACCTGCACAAGGTGGAGAGAAATATGCTGCTTGCCCGGCACCTCGGTGCGGATGGAGCAGTTCCCGAGGTAGAGCTTGTCGCACCGCCGGAAGCCCAGAGCTATGTCGACGATCTGCTGGACAAGCATGGTATCAAGCCTCCCATCATTGCGCTCTTTCCTTTTTGCAGCAAGGGGAGCCTGTTCAAGCGATGGGAGTTGGCCAATTACGCCGAGCTTCTAAAACGTATGAAAGACTCAATCGACGCAACCGTTCTGATTTTGTGGGGCCCTGGTGAAGAGGAAGAAGCCAAACGGCTGCGCGATATGGCAGGATGCGGTGTTGTGCTTCCAGCTAATTTGGGCGTTGCCCAATTGTGTGCTTTGCTCAAGAAGAGTGCTATGTACGTGGGCGGTGATACGGGCGTGATGCACCTCGCCGCCTTTTCCGGTACTCCGGTACTGGCAATCTTCGGTCCGACCGATCCAAAAGTGAATGCGCCCTACGGCCCGATGCACAAGATGGTACGGCATGAACTCACCTGCAGTCCGTGCAGGGACAAGAACTGTAAGGAAAGAACGTGTCTCACCTCGATCACGCCGCAGGAAGTCTTTGAAGAGGTGAAGGAGATGTGGAACCGCGTAAAGGATAGGGTCCGGGTCTGGGTCACGGGTCATGGGTGTGCCGAATACGCCCTGAGAAACATAAGCCGTGACTTATTTGGCAGGGAGTTCTAATTCGTCATTCCGGCGAAAGCCGGAATCCAGTTGGCATAAGTGAATAGACAACCGGCAGTATATATTGAGACTAATAATCCGAATTGGCGGGATTTGTATGATACCATTATTTGACTGGATTCCGGCTTTCGCCGGAATGACGCTCTGTTTAGCTTAGTGCTCTCGAAGGAATAGCTTATGCGGGTGCTTTTTATATATCCTAACTTGAATGCCCAGATAGGGTTCAATTACGGCGTTGCCCATATCTCCGCTCTTCTCAAGAAGCACGGGATCGAAACGCACCTGCTCAATATAAACGAACAGGTGGGCTATCCTCTTGATCTCGCGCGGATCAAGCAGGATGTACTGCGAATCAATCCCGATGTGATCGGTTTTTCCGTGGTCACCAATCAGCATAAGTACGCTGTCGAGATCGCGCGGGACATAAAGACGTACCACCCAAAGCCCATTGTTTTTGGAGGCATACATCCGACCATGGCGCCTTTCGACGTGATGCAGGAGAATGCCGTCGACTGCGTGTGTATTGGCGAAGGCGAAGAGGCTTTTCTCGAATATCTCACCAGGGGAAGTCCGAAAGGTGTATTGAACATGGGCTACAGAGAAGGCCCGAAGATTGTGCTGGAGCCTCTCAGGGCCTATGCCGATCTGAGGCAGCTGCCTCCCAAGGATTATGACATTTTCGACTTCCAGACGATCATCGATGCAAAGGATGGATGGGTCGGTCTTTTGTCCGGCCGCGGCTGTCCCTTCCGCTGCACCTATTGTCTCAATCACAAAATCATAAAGATGTATAAGAACTCGGGTCATCTGCCGAAGGGCTATATTCGCAGGGAGAGCATGGATCAGGTAATGAGCGAGATCGACTACCTCCTCTCCCGTTATCAGCGCATCAAAATGTTCATTTTCGATGACGACATATTCACGCTCGATAAGGCGTGGTTGCGGGAATTTTCGGACAGATACCGAAAAGCTCACGGACATAGGGTTTGTCTGCAATGCTCATGTGCGCTTCTTTGATGAGGAAGTTGCTCATAATTTGAAAGAGGCGGGTTGCAGGATAGTCAAATTCGGTCTTGAGAGCGGAAGTGACAACCTGCGCGAGACGTGCTCCACCGGTTCATGACGAATCGGGAGATCGAGAGCGCCTTCGCTGCTGCGCACAAGTACGGACTTCACACCTCCGCCTTCGTGATGATCGGTTTGCCCTGCGAGACCAAAGATGATATTATGGCGACAATCAAACTGTTATCGAGGATCAAAGCCCGGAAGATTTCGATGGTCTCTCTTCTTCCCGTATGTGGGGACAGAAGCGTACGACATAGCAAAAGCGCGAGGCTCGATCGATTTCGAAAAGATGAAAAACCTTGATAACTTTACCGATGAGACCTGCATGAACCTGGGAGAAGAGGTGAATCTTCTCGTTGACAAGGTGCAGCATCTATTCTGCACGTTTGTGAATGGTTATGCGGATCCAAACGGAGATACGCAGTATCGTGAGCTTGTGGATCGCATTGAGGCTGCGGAACGGGCAAGCTGGGAAGAGGAAAGAAAGAGTTTTGCTGCCGAAATCGCTGAGATGGATAAGCGTGCGGCAGCGGAAGGCAGAACACATTATACGGTGAAGTTCAACCGATTCATGGGTGTGCGAAGTGACTGGGAAGACGATAGTCTATCTGCCTAACTGGCTGGGCGACATGGTGATGGCAACCCCATTTCTCGCTTCGCTGAGAAAGCAGTCTCCCGAACGAGAGCTCTGGGCCATAGGCCAGTCGAAAGCCATGCATCTTTATGACGGACTGGAACTCTTCGACCGCTTCATACCGAACGACTCAAAGGACGTCATTTCGTTTCTCGACAAGGTGAGTATGCTGCGCACCATGAAATTCGACCAGGGCATTGTGCTTCCCCATTCATTCCGCGCTGCCCTCCTCATGTTCCTTGGATCGGTGCAGGAGAGGATCGGATACAGGCGCAACAGCAGGGGATTCATGCTCACGAGGCCGTTGAAGCAGCCTCGTGAACTTGTGGCAACCGGTGAAGAGTATCTGCGCATTCTCGATGCGCTGGGAGCCGAGAGGTCGATTGATGCACCCCACTTGCGGGTTACAGAAGATGAGGAGCAGAGGTTTGACCAGAGTTACACGAACGTAGGTGCCGATTATGTTGTGCTTATTGTCGGCGCGCACTACGGTCCCTCGAAGCGGTGGCCTGCGTCTCATTTCTCTGAACTCGCGGATATGATCATTTCGAAATACTCCAAAGAGATTTATATACTGCCGGGCAAGCATGAAATGGAGCTTGCGCGGCGCGTGCAGGAGGCTGTTTCCAGCAAGGCTCAGGTGCGCATTGAAGTAATGGACATAGCGGAGATGAAGGTCTGTCTCTCCAGAGCTTCTCTCGTCGTGAGCAACGATACCGGTCCCCGCCACATAGCAGACGCCCTCGGAAAGCCAACGATCGCGATCCTCGGGCCTATGGATACCAAGTATACCGATTATCCCACCCGTTCAACACATCTGGTATTCAAAGAGGTTGCCTGCAGGCCGTGTAACAGCAAAAAATGTGAAAAGAACCACGAGTGCATGACAGGGATAAGCGCGAAAGACGTCTTTGCAAAGGTGGAGGAGATCCTTGGCTGAAAACGGGATATCACTCATCGATCAGTTCCAGGGCAAGAAGATTTGTGTGATCGGCGACATTATCGCAGACATTTACATCTACGGAATGCCTTACAAACTCTCGCGGGAAGCGCCGGTCGTTGTTATCAAGTATGAGGAGGAGAAACTCTATCCGGGAAGCGCCGGAAACACTATTAACAACCTTCTTGCGCTCGGCGCGCACGTTTTCCCTCTCGGTTGTGTGGGAAAAGATCAGGTGGGTCAGAGGCTGCTCTCCTACTTCTCTAAATTCAAAAATATAGACATGCACGGTCTTCTGCAGCACGACGGAATAACTGTAACAAAGACACGCATACTTGCCGGTGACACGCACACCACCAAGCAGCAGGTTATCAGGATAGACAGGGAAGACGGCAGGGAGGTACCGGCGTATTTGAAATCGGTGCTGAAGGAACGGCTGATGGCGATCGGTCCTGAAATGGACGGGTTTGTTTTCTCGGATTACGAGTACGGATTGATCGACCGGGAGACTGTTGAGTATGGAAGAATGATCGCGAAAGAAAAGCCGGTCATCGGTGATTCGAGATTTAATCTGCGCCAGTTCACCGGCTTCACGCTTATTACCCCTAATGAGTCGGAGGCTTATACGCTTGCCGACATGGACCCTTACCGTCACGACATTGAAGAGATGGGCCGGAAGATCATGAGCTTCATGGAGCTGCAAGCTCTTCTCGTGACGAGGGGAAACAAGGGCATGAGCCTTTTCCTGAGTAACGGTGAGATACATCACATTCCCATATCAGGAACCGATGAGATAGCGGATGTTACGGGCGCCGGGGATACAGTCGCCGCGGCAGTCACGCTGTCTGTCGCATCAGGCGCCGATTTACTCACCGCGTCAAGAATAGCAAACCATGCGGCGGGAATTGTCGTCATGAAAAGGGGAACGGCGGTAGCGACAGTCGACGAGTTAAAAAAGGCAATCGAAGAGCATGGCTGAATTTATTCGGGACCACAGCGAGTTGAAGCGGGCCATCGACGCGGAGAGATCGAAAGGTAAGAAGATAGTGTTTGGCAATGGCTGCTTCGATCTGCTCCATGTCGGCCATATTAGATATCTGGCAGGCGCCAAGGCCCTCGGAGATATACTTGTTGTTGCTCTCAACGATGATGAATCGGTCGTCGGGTTGGGCAAAAGAAAGAGGGTCGTTACACCGCTCGATGAGCGCGCGGAGATCGTTTCCGCCCTGTGCTCCGTGGACTACGTCACAGCCTTCTCAGAGCCGACGGTCGAAAACCTGTTACGACTCCTGAAGCCCGATTTTCATGCCAAAGGAACCGATTACACGCCTGAGACGGTGCCTGAGAAGGATATCGTACGCGGGTACGGCGGCGAGGTTGTCATCGTCGGCGATCCGAAAGACCATTCCACGCGTGATATCATAGCGCGCCTTGGCGGGTCGAAAGGCCGATGACACCGGGTCCCCTGCCTTTATCCGTCTACATGATCACCCTTAACAATGCAGCGACCATCGAAAAAGCGCTCGCGAGCGTCTATGGATGGGTGGACGAGATTGTTGTCATCGATTCGGATAGTGCTGATGAGACGCCGCAGATCGCAAGAAAGTATACAACCAATTACCACCAGTTCATAACGTCCAGCCAGAGGGAAAAATACCAGTATGCCCAGGACCGCTGCACGTCGCCATGGTTACTTTTCATCGATGCGGATGAATGGCTCACCCCTGAGATCAAACGAGAGATCGAGGACGTTGTGCGGGGCAACACGGAGTATGACGGCTTTCTTGTCGAGAGAAAGAATTTCTATCTGGGGAAATTGATACGTTACGGCGGATGGTATCCCGACCACGAGATCAGGCTCTACAGGAAGGATAAGGGCAGATGGGAAGGCGGTCTGCACGCAAAGGTCTCAGTTGACGGCAGGATGGGGAAGCTTAAAAACTACTACATGCACGCGCCGTATGCTGATATCTCGCACCAGATCAAGACCGTGGACCGTTACTCCGGATCCTTTGCGGAAGATCTCAAGGCATCGGGCCGTTCATTCCATTTGTTCAATATGGTTTTCCGCCCCATCTTTCGTTTTTTCAGAGACTATATAGCCAAGAGAGGCTTTCTCGACGGCGTTCCCGGGCTGATCATAGTGGCATCCACCATGTATTATGTCTTCATGAAACATGCTAAACTGTGGGAACTTGAAAGAAAAGAAAATAGATTCCCGCAGTCAAACCGGGGGAATCTATCTAGCGAGCACGGCGAGCGAGAGGGGGAGGCTCCCGGGGCTTTGCCGCGGGAGGGGGCGACGTGAGTCCCAATATTGAAAATCTGCGCAATAAGAAGGTACTCGTCACGGGCGGCCTCGGTTTCATCGGGAGCAATCTCTGCATAGAGCTGGTCAGGCTCGGCGCTCGCGTGACGATTGTCGACAACATGCTGCCCCGGCAGGGAGGCAACCTCTTCAACATAAGAGAGATAGAGGATCGTGTGCAGGTGCAGTTCTCCGACGTACGCGATCAATTTTCGATGAACTATCTTGTGCGCGGCGTTGATTATGTTTTTCACCTTGCGGGCCAGGTAAATCACGTGGACAGCATGCGCAATCCTTTGCAGGACCTCGACATTAACTGCAAAGGCACACTCGTGCTGCTGGAAGCGTTGCGCATCAACAACAAAAATGCCAGAGTCATATTCGCGGGTACGAGAGGCGAATACGGCTCGAGCGTCAAGCTTCCCGTGGATGAGGATCATCCGACAAATCCAAAAGGGATTTACGCTGTTACCAACCTGAGCGCTGAGAAGATGGTGCTTGTCTACGATGATGTTCACCGAATCAAGGGAGCCTGTCTGCGCATTACGAATACATACGGGCCCCGTCATCAAATGATGCACGATGAGTATGGTGTCTTCAACTGGTTTATCCGCAAGGCGCTCGAGGATGCTGAGATCCCGGTATTCGGAGACGGGCGCATCCTGCGCGATTTCGTGTATGTGGATGACCTGGTGCGCTGCCTCCTCATGGTGGCTGTCACGGATAAATCCTACGGTGAAGTCTTCAACGTGGGGACAGGCATCCCTGTCTCATTTCAGTCACTAGCCCAAACCATCGTCAAGGTGGCAGGGACGGGCAGGGTAGCGTTTACTGAATTTACGCAGGAGCGCAAAGAAGTTGAGCCGGGCGATTACTATACGAACATTTCGAAGATACGCTCCTTCGTCGGATGGGAACCGAAAGTGACTTTGGAAGAGGGTATCGGCAGGACAGCCGATTTCTACCGTGCACATCAAAAGGAATACTGGTAAATGGTCGTCAGAATATTCGACTTGCAGCGGGAGTATGCAGCGCTCCGGGACGAGCTGGTGCATCTGTTTGAACAGGTGCACCTCGGCGGCGAATTTATTCTCGGCCAGAATGTAAAGAGATTCGAAGAGGCCTTCGCAAAGTATATCGGTGCGCGCCACGCCGTGGGCGTGGGCTCGGGCACTGATGCGATCAGGATCGGCGGCCTTGCCTGCGACCTTAAGTCAGGGGATAAGCTCGTTACAACACCCAACACCTATATAGCCACGGCAATGGCGCTTTCCATGCACGGCGCGATACCCCTCTTTTGCGACATCGAGCCGGAGACATACAACATGGACCCCGGCCGCCTGGAAGAAGTGTTGAAGAAAGAGAAAGGCGTGCGGATGATCATACCCGTGCACCTCTATGGTCACGCAGCGCCAATGGATGAGATAGTTGAACTCTGCGAGCGATACGGCGCATCGCTCTTTGAGGATGCATGCCAGGCCCATGGCGCCTTGTACAAAGGCAAGAAAGTGGGCACCTTCGGCAAAGCTGCTTCGTTCAGTTTTTATCCTACGAAGAATCTCGGCTGTCAGGGTGACGGCGGCGCCATCGTCACCTCCGATGAGGAAACGTACCGGAATGCGTACCGGCTTCGCAACTATGGTCAGTCAGAGAAGCATGTGCATGTGGTCGAAGGCTTCAACTCGCGACTCGACGAACTGCAGGCAGCTATTCTCAGTTTCAAGCTTGGGAGACTCGATGCCTGGAACCAGGAACGCAGGAAGCTTGCGGCACTCTATCATCGGGAGTTGAAAGGAACACCCCTTGTGCTGCCGCAGGAGAAGCCGTACGCGTATCACGTGTACCATCTCTATGTCGTGAGGAGCAACCAGAGGGATCAGCTGCAGGAATACCTGAAGAGCAAGGGCGTCTCAACGCTCATTCACTATCCCACGCCGATACATCTCCAGGAGGTTTATAGAAACCTCGGCTACAAGAAGGGTGACTTTCCTCAGGCAGAACAGACGGCCCGTGAGATCCTCTCCTTGCCTATGTATCCTTACCTGCGCGAGGACGAAGTGCTCTATGTCTGCGAAACCATCAAGGCGTTCTATACGACAATGAATGTCCTGCATCTTTTCAGCGACTGGAAGTGGACCGGCCCTGCGGAGCCGGTGGTTTCACTTTGTGAGTCGCTAGTCGCGCAGGGTCTCGCTGTAACTCTCGCGTACCGGAAGACGCCCATCGATTTTCCTGAACGCACTGTTGAAAAGGAAGTGAAGAAGCGAAACATTCCCGGTTTCGACGGTTTCAGGCTTAACCGTTATTTCTCGTCCCGGGATTGGATTTTTGACCTCAGACAGATCGGCCGTTTTGTTGAGGAACGAGCTATCGATATTGTGCATACCCATCTATCGCACGATCATGCGACAGCCGCGATCGCTCTGTTATTCGCGAAAAAAAGACCGCTCCTCGTCAGGAGCGACCATAAACGCGACGGTTTGCCGCATAGCCATCCCATGTCATTTCTCATGGCGCGCACCGACGGGCTCGTTACGTACAGTGAAAAACTGCGGCAACAGGACGTGACCTATTTCAGATTGCCCGAGGAGAGGAGTTGTAAGCTGCCGCCCGGCCTCAAGCCATACACCGGTCCTATCGAAGATGTCAGGGCAAACCTCGGGCTCAAGAGCTCGGATCGCGTGATCGGCGTCATCGGCCGGCTCAAGAGAGACAGAGGATACGATGTTATCCTCAAAGCATTCCGCAAAGTACGGGATCGGATGGGACAGGCCAAGCTCGTCATCGTCGGCAGGAGCTCGCAGATAGAAGAGAGCATAAAGAAGCCGCTCGTGGAATTGGGTCTTGAACAGGACGTGATCCTCGCTGGTTACCATATTGAAGATTACTTTTCGGTAATTGCCGCCTTCGATATCTTTGTGATGATGCGGGCAGGCTCAGATGGCACTGCACGGGCTTTGCGCGAAGTGCTGGGAATGGGCAAGCCGGCGATCGTCTCAACACAGGGCATGCTCCCGGAACTGGTCGTCGAGGGGCAGACCGGCTTTGCGGTGTCCATGGACGATTCTGAACTTGCAGACCGCATGCTGCGGCTTCTGGGCGATGATGCCATGAGAGCACGTTTCGGAGCCTCCGCCCGTAATCACGCGCTGAAAGAATGGGATTACAGCGCGCAGGCAGCTCGCCTCATGGGCTTTTACAAGAGTTTACTGGAACTCGGAAAAAGACGGTGAGCGAACGTATCGCCGGACGAAAACTGCGCATTGCCATCCTGCTCGACAAATTTCTTCCTTCGCGGGGCGGCGAGCGTTACTTCAGTTTTCTAGCCGAAGAACTGGCCCGGCGCGGCCATGATGTGCACCTCTTTGCAACGAAAATAGAAGAGGATCGGGAGAGGCCCTACCAGGTTCATCTTGTTCCGATCCTCCGTTTTCCGCGAAGTCTCAGGATGATTTCGTATATTGTCTTCTCGGCCCGCATGGTAAACGCTTATAACTTCGATGTGATTCACAGTTTGGGACAGAGCCTGTCCGGCAATGTCCTCAATCCGCACGGAGGCGTAGAGAAGGCATACCTTAAACAGGAATTCGCATCGATCAGCAGTGCATGGTACTACTGGTATCGGTGGCTGAGACGCCATCTCTCGATACGCCATTATCTGGAACTCTGGATTCAGAGACGCCTCTACAAAGGAGGCCGTGTTAAAAGGGTGATCGCGATATCGAAAATGATCAAGAGAGACATCATTACCTATTTTAATTTTCCAGAGGAAAGAATCGCCGTTGTTTTTAACAGTGTGGACCTGGACCGTTTCAATCCGTCAATCCGCGAGCGGTTTCGCGAGTCGAAGCGCAGAGAGCTGGCTATAGCAGATACGACGATTGTCCTCCTTTTTGCCGGTAACAATTACCGCCTCAAAGGACTGGAGCCGCTGTTGCATGCGGTTGCCCTGCTGAAGAAGAGGTCACATGGCGTTTCGCTTCGATTGATCGTGGCCGGACGAGGACAGATATGGCTTTACCGGCGCAGGGCGCAAGCTCTGGATGTGGCCGATGAAGTTCTCTTTTTGGGCCCGGTGAAAAGCATGGAACCGTACTACGCGGCGAGCGACATTTACGTGCACCCAACCTTCTACGACTCCTGCTCACTCACCGTGCTTGAAGCGCTCGCCTGCGGGCTGCCGGCGGTGACCACGCGCTTCAACGGCGCATCCGACGCGATCCTCTCAGATGAAGGTGGAAAGATCGTTCAAGACCCTGCCAACGCGAGTGAGATCGCTGATGCCATAGCATGTTACTTTGACGAAGAGCGAAGGAACCGCGCCCGCGTGATCGCCCGTCAATGGATGGAACAGTACCCGCCTTCGCGCAACGTGGAAGAGACATTGGCGGTCTACTATCAAGCGGCTGCCTCCGAAGAGCGTGATGCATGATGTATGACCCGTGACGCGTGAAACGAGCGTATCCGGCAGTACACTCTTGACTTGACCGACCTCAGGGTCAATGTTACTGTATAGGCGCTTATGCCCGCAGACTCCTGGAAAATCGAGATTACTACTTCTTCTATTCGTGCTCATTCTGCCGGGATGTTTTTCTCCTCAGAAGATGGTGACAGAGAAGGCTTCGTCGCTCTTTCAGGACGTGGCGCTTGCGGCCGGCCGACAGTCCGATGTAACGCTCGTGCGCAACGGAACTCCGGCCTACCTGATGCTTATCGATGGCATGATACTGAGTTACCCTGATAATCCTGAACTTCTGCTTGCCGGTGCAAAGGCTTACGCCTCGTATGCCTCACTGACAGAGGAGAATGAGCAGGGAAGGGCTGTCTACCTGTATGAGCGCGGCAAGGTGTATGCTGTCAAAAGCCTCAGTCTGAATCCGTTGTTCAAAGACGCCATGGGCGGCTCTATCGATGTTTTCAGGACGAGACTCGCAGAGGCAAGTAAAAAGGATGCCCCGACTCTTTTCTGGGTGGGAAGCGTCTGGGGAAGCTGGATCGCCGTCTCCGATAGCGCTGAAGGTATGGCTGATCTGCCATGGGTTGAAGCGCTTATAGAAAGGGTGTTGCAGCTTGATCCGTCTTACTACTACGGATCGGCGCACCTCTTTGAAGCGATTCTCCTGTGCGCCCGTCCGGAGCAGTTCGGAGGCAGTCTGCAGAAGGCAAACGAGCATTTCAAGAAGGCCATGGACTACGGACAGGGTAAATTCCTGATGACCGATGTCTACTATGCGCAGTATTACGCGCGGCAAACACTCAACCGCGATCTGTTCGTCTCCAGCCTCAAGCACGTGCTCGACACTCCGGCCTCTGCCGAGCCGGATTTAACCCTGGCCAATACGCTTGCCCAGCAGAAGGCAAAAAAACTGCTGGATCAAGTGGACGACTTTTTTTGAAATTACGAAATTGACGATGGAGGTATGCAGTGAATTCTCTTAACGGTGCAGACTGTCACTTCTCTAAGCTTCTCCATACTCATAGTAAATTTTCTTCGGGACCCCGCACCCCGGGCCTTGGACCCTCTTTTTCTGCCGATTGCACGCTTGCATCATTGCCTTCCTGATTATACTTGCTCTTTGTGCGCCCGCTCCTGCACTGGCTCAGAACGTGGTCCTGAAAATGGGCACCATCGCCCCGGAGGGAAGTGCCTGGGTAAAAGCTTTTCGGGAGATTAATAAGGAGCTGGAGCAGAAAACGAATAAGCAGGTCACGTTGCGGCTCTTTCCCGGAGGAATCCTCGGGGATGAAGAGGACATGCTCCGAAAAATTAAAGTGGGCGAGATCCAGGGGGCGCTGCTCACCGGCGGCGGACTGGGGGTCATCTTCAAGGACATTAAGATCCTTGGTATCCCTTTTCTGTTCCAGAACTACCAGGAAGTGGACGCTGTCCTGGAGCGCATGGACAATCAGTTCCAGAAAGGATTCCTCGACAATGGTTTTAAATCGATGGGATGGGCGGAACAGGGTTTCATTTACCTTCTTTCCAAGGAACCGATCAAGACTGCCGCGGACCTGAAAAAGGGTAAGGTCTGGATCTGGGAAGACACGCCCATAGGAAAAGCGGTCTTTAAAGAGCTGGGCGTCAATGCCGTTCCTTTGCCTGTAACGGACGTACTCATGGCGTTGCAGACAGGGATGGTGGACACGGTCTACAGTTCCCCTCTCGCGGCTATCGCCGTGCAATGGTTTACGAAGGTCTCCTATATGACCAATGTTCCGCTGGCATACTCTGTGGGCGCGGTAGTCTTGAGAAAATCGGACTTTGAAAAAATTCCTCAGGCGCAAAGACCTGTTGTTGAAGCAGCGTTCAAACAGCACCTTTCGCCGCTGAAAGAGCAACTCCGGAAAGATAACGAAAAGGCTATCCAGGTGCTTCAGACAAAAGGAATCAAGCTCGTCACTCCGTCGGCCAAGGATGTGAAGGAGCTTCAGGCTATCTGTTTCAAAGGCATCGCAACGCTGGGCGAAGATCAATTCTCCAGGAAGAGCTTGGAAGAAGCGAGAAATCTTCTGAAAACCCTGCGCAAAGAGAACTGATGGTGCTGGCGATCCTTAAAAGAATCGGCTCATGGTATGAGCAGTTGGAAGAGCTCGTCCTGGTCTGTCTTGTCTTCGCCATGGTAGCGCTGGGAGCCGCTCAGGTCCTTTTCCGCAACCTCATATCCATAGGTCTTGTGTCGATCGATCCTCTTGTCAACCATATGGTGTTGTGGGTCGCGTTGCTCGGAGCGTCGATCGCAACCCGGGACAACCGCCACATCGTGATCGAGGTATTACCCCGGCGGCTCTCTCCCGCTGTTCGATCAAGGATCAAAGGGGCTCTCCAACTCTTCTCTGCGCTGGTCTGTCTTTTTCTCGTCTACCCGTCGATACAGTTTATACTGAACGAGTATAATCCAAGGAAATATCTGGCTTTCGGCATACGTCTCTGGATTTCGCAATCCGTAATGCCGGTTATGTGGTTCGTGCTGGGTATCCGATTCGCGCTGCATGGTTTCAAGAACCTCATCCGGGGTAATAACGATCTGCATTCAGAAGAAAGAGAAAGAGCTGATGAACGCGAACCGGTGTAGGCGAAACTAAAGTATATGGGCTTTCTATCGACCATAGCGGCTGTCTGCCTCGTTCTGCTGGGCACCCCTCTTTTCATCATTATCGCGGCAAGCGGTCTTCTCTTTCTTTATAGAGGCGGAATCGACTTCTCCGCTTTGATCATCGAGCTCTATAAACTCGCTCACACACCCAATCTGGCAGCGCTTCCGCTTTTTGCCCTGGCCGGTTATCTGCTTGCTGAAAGCAAAGCACCGCATCGCCTGGTTCGTCTCTCCAATGCGCTCCTGGGCTGGCTGCCCGGAGGGCTGGCAATTATAGCGCTTCTTGTTTCCGCCGTTTTCACGGCGCTTACCGGTGCGACCGGGCTGACGATTATCGCACTCGGGGGTTTACTTTTCCCGGCGTTGCGGCAGCAGAAGTATCCTGAGAGATTTTCCCTGGGGCTTCTGACAACATCGGGTACGCTCGGACTTCTTTTCCCACCCAGCTTTCCGCTCATTCTTTACGGCATCGTTGCTCAGACCAGTATCGACCAGCTTTTCAAAGCCGGAATTCTTCCGGGCGCCCTGTTGGTTCTGTTCTTGTCTCTCTATAGCGCCTGGAAAGGCTTCCGTTCCGATGTCGCGCGTCCCCCCTTCACGTTTCGTGAGCTCCGTGGCGCGCTGCGGGAGGCGATCTGGGAAATCCCGCTGCCGTTTGTCGTTCTGGGGGGCATCTATGGCGGTTACGTGGCTGTCAGTGAGGCAGCGGTCCTGACGGTTCTTTACGTGCTGATCGTAGAGGTGGGAATCTACCGCGACGTCAAATTCAAGGACTTGAGCTCGATCACGATCAAGAGCAGCATACTCGTGGGAGGCATCTTGATAATACTCGGGGTTTCGTTCGGATTGACTAACAGCCTCATCAATGAGGACATTCCGACAAGGCTCCTCGATTTCATGCGCAGCCACGTCGAGAGCCCCCACGCGTTCCTTCTCTGGCTCAACATCTTCCTCCTTGCGGCAGGATGTATTCTCGGCATGTTCCCGGCGTTGATCGTGCTGGTGCCCATGATCCTTCCGGTTGCCCAGGCTTACGGCATTCATCCGACTCATCTGGGGATCATTCTTCTTACCAATCTTGAAATCGGCGCCTCGCTTCCTCCGGTGGGGATCAATCTCTTCGTATCGAGCATGCGATTCGAGCGTCCAGTACTCGAACTCTACCGCGCATCCGTTCCTTACATACTCATACTGCTTCTTGCGCTGGTGATCATTACCTACTGGCCGTATTTGAGCCTCGCTCTTACTGAAAGGTTAAGACGCACAAGCTTAAGGTTAAGGTTGTGGTTAAGAGTGAACCAAAACAAAACGGCTTTCGATAATGCCTTTTCTTGTTCTCTGCTTTTGCTTTACCTCTAGTCTCAACCTTCGCATTTGTCTTACCTGTTTCAATCGTCTTCCTTTTGACACGGATTGCGTCAGATGAGTGACGGCTGGCGGCGTACGGCGCACGGATTACGGCTGACTGCTGCGGCGTAACGGTTTACTGCATAAGGCGTACGGCTCACTGCTCACGGTTTACGGCCTACGGTGCTGGTACATAACTTGCACCATGACCTCCTTTCCGAGCAATCCTTCAGGCGTTACTATGACAACAAATCGTGTTGAACCATCTCTCTAAGTATTAGCCCTGTGCTTGTCACAGGCAGACAGCCGAACAGAAAGGTATGAAACATGTTCCTTGAAGCAGATCAGTGCGCAGCGGAAACCCCGAGGAGACATACCGGCAGAATGATGATGACTATCGTACTGTTGTCGAAACGATGGGTGTCGCCACCTTGATCGTCGAGGAGGATGAGCGGGTATCCTTTGTTAATAGTGAATTCGAGAATTTACTCGGTTATTCGAGAAAAGAGATTGAAGCGACCGGCAGCAGTGCTGACTTTATTACCCCGGAATCCCGGGAACGGCTGCACATCTATCATGCGGCCCGCATGAAGGATCCCGACAGCGTGCCTAAGACGTACAAGGCGCAGTTCGTCGATAGGAGCGGCGCCATTCGAGACCTGCTGCTGACTATCAACGTGATTCCCGGCACCAAAAGAAGCGTGGTGTCTGCAGTTGACATTGCTGAGTTCAGGCGGACTGAAGCAGCACTCATGGAATCGGAGGAACGCTACCGCACCGCCATCGAATGTTCGAACGACGCCGTCACGATCTGTCATGGCGACATCCGCGTTTACGCCAACAGGAAATTTCTGGAAATGTTCGGTTACGAGCGGCTTGATGAGGTAATAGGTGTGCCCATCCATCCTGTGATTCATCCCGACGATCGCGATCGCGTGGCGCATATCGATCGATGCAGGCAGCACGGAGAGCCGGCGCCTTCGCACTACGAGTTCAAGGGTGTCAGAAAGGACGGGACAGTGCTCCATGTAGAGGTATCCGTAGCCGGGATAACCCATCACGGAGAACCGGCAACTCTCAATTACCTCCGCGATGTTACAGAGCGCAGGAAGGCCGAAGAACTGATCAAGACATCACTCAGGGAGAAAGAGGTGCTTCTCAGGGAGGTGCATCATCGGGTGAAGAATAACCTTCAAGTGGTCTCCAGTCTTCTCTTCCTTCAGTCTCAGACCGTTAAAGATGAAGAGACCCGCCGGATTCTCGAAGAGAGTCGTAACCGGGTCAAGTCCATGGCGTTCATACACAAACAGCTTTACCAGTCGACCAGCGTGGCTAAGATAGATTTCGCGCCTTATGTGCGGAACCTGACAAGAAACCTGCTCGATTCGTACAGAACTAACGGGAATGGCGTGGTATTGGACGTGCGTGTGGAAAATGTCTTTCTTGCTCTGGATGCCGCGATACCGTGCGGTCTCATCATTAATGAACTTGTGTCCAATGCCTTGAAACACGCTTTTCTGAAAGGCCGAGAAGGACGCATAGGTGTTGACCTCGAAAAGGTAGAGGAGCAGAATGTGCTCACTGTGAGCGACAACGGCGTCGGTCTGCCGGGGGATTTAGATGTGCTCAACACAGAGACACTGGGCTTACAGCTCGTAACTTCCCTTGTCGCCCAGCTTGACGGCAGGATGGAGCTGGTGCGAGACAGAGGAACGCTTTTTAAGATCACTTTCTAAAACAGGTAAGGACAAGAACTAAGGTAGAGGTAAAAGATAAGGAAGGTAGAGGTAGAGGCGTAAGCAAGATCAGGCCTTAATCTCTACCTTTGCTCCTGTCCTTACCTCTACCTGCTTTTGTTCTTACCTGCCTTTTTGTGCTGCTCTTGTTTTTACCTGCCTCATCGTGGTATGGGATTACTGCTATGGACAATGATCTGCTGACGAAATACGGCATTCACCGGCTGCCGATACATACGCCTTTTCCGATTGGAACGGTGAACTGCTACTTCATTGAAGAGCCTGTACCCACGTTGATCGATGTGCCGCCGCGCGGGGCCTCCTATTTGGAAGAATTGCAGATTGGGCTCAAACGTCTTGGCTACGGATTGCAGGACGTAGGGCGTATTATTGTGACGCATCCGCATATCGATCATTTCGGATCGGCAGCCCAGATCGCAGCTTCCAGTGGAGCACAGGTCTGGGTTTGCCGGGAAGGCGCCGGCTGGCTCGAACAGTACGAAGCCGGTCTGGTTGCGGAGGAGAAATTTTCGAATGACTTCCTCAGGAATGCTGGGGTTCCTGCTGCATGGATTGCGCAGAATGCATCAGGGTTTTTTAAGATCGCGGGAGACCTTGGGCAAAGCGTGAAACCGTCGCGCTATCTCGTCGAAGGTGATGAGGTTCTGCTCTCATCCAGCCTGTTCAGATTTGTGACTGTTCCGGGACACACGCCCTGGTGCATGATGCTGTACAGCGAAGAAGATCGTATAGCTTTCACAGGCGATTTCCTTCTCAAAGAGGTGTCGTCAAACGCTCTCTGCCAGGGACCGCACGCAGCACCCCGGGGATACAAGAGCCTGAAAACCTACAAGGTTTCATTAGACAAGGTGCGAGGGATGGGCCTGAATCTCGCTTTGCCCGGCCACGGCGACGTGATCGAAAGCCCATCTGAACGAATCGCCGAATTGCTCGTCTTCATTGATGACCGCAGGGAGCTCATACTCGGTATACTTTCCGAATGCGCCCAGACCCCTTTTCAGATAATGAACAGACTTTTTCCTGAACTCCCGGGAAGCGAGACGTTTCTGGCCATTTCAGAAATCATAGGGCACCTGGAGATATTGGAAGAGGAAGGCCTTGTAGAAAGATTCAGCGCGCCGGATTCGGCTTTCAGTTTTCAGCTAACCGCATCAAGGTAAAGCAATCATTGAAGACAACTCTCCACATACTTATTATTCTGCTTCTTTCATACATCTTCTTCTTCAATAACCTCGGGAGCTATTCTCTGAAGGAGCCTGATGAAGGGCGATATGCAGAGATTCCGCGCGAGATGGTGGAGACAGGCGACTATATCGTGCCCCACCTCAATTACGTGCGCTACTTTGAGAAGCCTCCTTTGCTCTACTGGGCCACTGCTTTATCGTTTAAGGTATTCGGCGTCAACGAGCGGGCAGCTAGGCTCCCGAACGCAATCGCAGCCTTCGTGACTGTTCTTCTCCTGTACGCGATCGTGAGAAGATGGTTTAGCGCAGAGTGCGCCTTTCTGTCTGCCGTTATCCTTATCACATCGTTCGGCTTCTTCACCATGGCACGTATCCTTACCATTGACATGCTCTTGTCATGCACGCTCTTCCTCTCGCTTATGTTTTTTTACGACTTCTACCGCCAAAAGAGATCCGGTTCACTGTACCTGTTCTATGCGTTTCTCGGGTTGGCTACGCTTGCAAAAGGGCCTGTCGCTCCACTTCTCATAGGCGTGAGTCTGCTGATATTCCTCGTTCTCGAACGAAACATTTCGTTCCTGAGAAAGCTTCTCAGTATTAAGGGCCTGCTCTTGTACATACTCGTTGTGGCGCCGTGGTTCGTCGCTATCGCCATCAGGGAGAAAGAGTTCCTGTGGTTCTTCTTTGTCGATCAGAATTTCTTACGTTTCCTGACCCAAAAACATAACAGAAGCGGACCGATCTATTACTTCGTGCCGGTGCTCTTCGGCGGTCTTTTTCCCTGGTCGATCTTTATCCCAAGAGCCGTGGCCACTCTGTGGCACGCGAAGGAAGTAAAGCTCTTTCTGATTTGGTTCTTTGTCGTCTTTCTTTTTTTCAGCCTGTCCGGGTCGAAGCTTCCGCCTTATATCCTTCCTGCGTTCCCTGCGCTTGCAATCCTGCTGGCCCGCTTTTTTCAAATCAGAAAGGCCCAGCCCACGGCGGGTGGCGCTGAAATACTGACCTATCAGATCATTTTTGCTCTGTTCAGTCTTGCGGGAGTCGCTGTGGCCACAGGCGCCATCAGCGCGTACGTTGGTACAGAGTCCGAGATGCTTGATCTTCTGAAACAGCTGAAGGGCTTCTCGATAGCTCTTACCTGCTTCTCTCTCGTTACCATCGGTGCCCTTTGCCTGCGCAGGATGCGTAAATCAGGACCGCTCCTCGTTATTCTCAGTTGCTATTCGCTCGCTGTCGTTATTCTGTTGATGACGCACACCGGTCTCATAGACAAGATTAATACGACAAAGGGGCTGGCGCAGATCATAAACCGGGAGAGGAGTAGCGCACATATTGATGTTGTCGACTACGCGTCATTCGATGAAACACTTCCCTTCTATACGCGGCAGAAGGTTTACATCGCGTCATACAAAGGCGAGCTTGAGATGGGTTCGACCTACCAGGACACGAAGCAGATCTTCCTGAGCAATGAAGAGTTTGCACAACTTTTCAAGTCTGACAAAAAAGTGTACTGCGTGCTGAAGGTAACACGTCTTCAGCGTCTACGTGACCTCGGCATAAATGACGTACGCGTTCTCGCCTGCCTGAGCGGCCGATGCCTCGTCTCGAACGGCAGGTGAAGAGCAGGAAAGAGATGGAGAAGGTAAAGACGAAAAGAAGGTAAAGGTAAAGGATAAAGCAGGTAGAGGAACAGATTGCCTGCCACAGCCCTGCCTATGCGCGTGTGTTCATGAGCCTTGACATACGTCGTTTTGCGTCTTATCATAATAAGGGGGAGTCCGCACACGTATTACCATTTCGGTGTTATTTTCGGAAACAAAAAAGGGATGGCAGCTTACAAGCTGACGCTCGGCCTACAAATAGGTTCTAATGAAAGGTCAGGGAAATGAAGACGAGAAGGAAGCCTTTTGCGCAACCCATCTATGTGACCAGGCCTTTTCTGCCTCCGTTAGATGAATTCAAGCAAGGACTTGAAGAAATCTGGGAGAACCGACGGCTAACAAACAACGGCCCCGTTCTCCAACGTTTTACTCGGACGCTTTGCACTTACTTCGGGACTGACAATCTCAGCCTGTTCAATAACGGAACATTGGCCCTTCAGATTGGCCTGCAGGGTATGGGCATCTCGGGAGAAGTTATTACTACTCCGTTTACCTTTGTGGCGACCACCCATGCGTTGTTCTGGAACAAGATACGACCGGTTTTCGTGGACGTCGAGCCCGACTATTATACGATTGACCCTGAAAAAGTTGAGGCTGCGATTACTCCCTGTACGACAGCGATTTTGGCAGTTCACGTTTACGGTCATCCGTGCAAACTGGATGCATTGGCCGACATTGCGCAACGGCATAATTTGAGACTGATCTATGACGCAGCGCACGTATTCGGCGTAAAGGTGGGCGACAAATCTATCGCCGATTTTGGTGACCTGAGCATGTTCAGCTTTCACGCCACCAAGTCGTTTCACTCCCTGGAAGGAGGCATGTTGATTTTCCGTGAGGCAGGGCTGAAACGCGTGTTCGATTATCTTAAGAACTTCGGCTTCAAGAATGAGTTCGAAGTGGTTATGCCGGGCACTAACGCCAAGATGAACGAAATACAGGCGCTCATGGGAATACAGGTCTTAAGCTATCTTGAGCACATAATAGAGAAGCGAGCGGCGATCGAGGAGCTCTATCGACGACGCCTCAAGGGAATCCCCGGTATTCACTTCGTACCGCCTCTTCCTCCGGGCGTAACACAAAACCACTCATACCTGCCGATAGAGGTGGATGAAAAAGAATTTGGGATGAGCTCCGATGCATTGTATCAGGAGCTCAAACTATGGAATGTGTATACCCGTAGGTATTTCTACCCGTTAGTCTGCGATTATGCATGCTACCGCGGTATATCAGTGAGCGATTCGTTGAGCGTCGCGCGGCGTGTTTCGCAATGCGTGTTGTCATTACCGATTTATGACAGCCTTGACCTATCTGATGTGGAGGCTATCTGTGAGATTATTCTGTCTCTCCGGCGTGAAAAGAAGACGCGGCCGTTAGCCGTGTACCCTCAAAGTCGTGTAACGACGTGAGCCAAAGGTTTGTCAGCACGGCTTGGCTCAGTTTCCCGGTCAAGCAAAGCGTTTCAACAAGCCTTTTTAGAACAGCACATCATGCCCGATTTTCTTAGATCCAAGACCATTCGTGCTCTCTCCTGGAGTTTTATCGAATCTGTCGGGGTGCAAGAGGTACAATTGATCGCAGGAGTTGTGCTGGCCCGGCTCGTGCTCCCGGAGCAGTTCGGCTTGATTGGGATGCTTGCGATCTTTATGGCTGTGGCACAGTCATCTCTCGACAGCGGGTTTGTGGCCGCCCTGGTTCAGAAACGTGAGGGGAGCCTAATCGAGATCTGTTCCATTTTTTATTTTAACGTCGTTGTAAGTGTGGTTGCAATGGATGATTCTGATGCCTGAGCCAGTGGTTAGTGTCCAAATGATTACCTATAACCAGGCTCGCTTCATCACTCAGGCGGTGGAGGGGGTACTGCAGCAGAAAACAACTTTTCCCATTGAAGTGGTAATCGGAGAGGACTGCTCCGTAGACGGCACCCGGGAGATCGTCCTTGCCTTTAGAGAGAAATACCCGGATATGATCCGAGTAATCACGTCGGAGACTAATGTGGGGATGAAGGAAAACACTCTACGGACCATAAGAGCCTGCCGGGGAAAGTACATCGCCTTTTGCGAGGGGGACGATTACTGGCATCGCATGGATAAATTGCAAAAGCAGGTGGATTACCTCGAAGCCCATCCGGAATGTGGGATGGTCTTTGCCGATTGCCATGTCTACCACGATAAGAGCGGCAATCTAAGGACAAATGTACGATACTCCGAGGGGTATTGTTCGCCCGCAAAAATAGATGTCAAACAAATTCTTGGGGGCGGGAACTTGTACAGATGGGCCTGGACGCTGACTGCCATGGTTCGAAGGGATCTATGCCACCGAATAATTGAAAGCGACCCGTATCTACACCAAAGCGAAGAATTCCTCATGGGCGATACTCAGCTCTTTGCAGAGCTTGCCTTGATATCCCAGGTGTCCTATATGCCGGAGTCTTTTGCGACGTATCGAGTCCTGGATGAGTCTGCCTCGAGAAGCAAAGATCCGAAGAAGGTGCTGCATTTTTGGAAATCCGAAGCGGAAATGAAATTATATCTCTGCAATAAGCATAAGTTGCCAGAAGATATTCGGATGAAAGCGGAATCGGACTGGTGCGATAAGTCGCTACGATTGGCTCTTTACGCCAGAGATCCTGAATTAGCGATGGAAGTTAAATCCAGGAGGCAGACTTTTACCTGGGAAGAATGGCTACGCTATTACGGAGCGAAGTACCTGGCAATCTACTATGTATATCGTTGCTTCGCTTTATTCTCCAACTTATTCAGGAAACGGTACGACCAATATAAGTGAAACTGCATGCAGGAGGCTTAAACCAGATCTTCACCTCGCCGCCTGGTGAGCGGACCGAGCAGTACAGCGCCCGCTTCGGTCAGGGCCTATTTGCGAATCGGCGTAACACCAGCACGGTCTTATTCTCGAACCGTCGAATTATATGTTCATGTGCCATCCGGCCTCTCGGGTTTTAATGACCTTGCCCGGAACACCCACGACCGTGGCATTCGCCGGAACATCCCGAATAATAGTGCTGCCACCTCCTATCATCGACCAACCACCGACATGTATCTTGTCGATTATTGTCACGCCCACCGACACAAATGAGCCAGTGGACAGCTTGCAACTCCGTGCTATGTTTGTCAAAGGGGAGACCGTCACAAAGTCCTCCAAAGTCACCTCTTCCCCGATCGCACTGCTATGGTTTATGAATACGTGATTACCCATACAGACCTCAGGGCCGAAAGCAACAAAAGCGCCAATAATGTTACCGACACCCATGCTCACTGAAGGTGATAGATAGGCAAGGGGATTTATGATATTGCAGAACCGCGCACCTGCTTCTTCCGCGCGCCTTACCAGCTTCAAGCGCAGTTCGGACGGTCCCACGGCGCAAACCGTCTCTACGTCTCCTGCATGTTTCCCGAGCCAATCGAAGTCTCCCAGGACTGGTTTGCCGTAAACTATTGTCCCCGGCGCACCATATTGAGTCTCTACAATATACCCAAGTATCTCATATTCCTTTCGCACTTTATTGCACGCATCGATGATGTCGACAACTAATTTCCCGATGCCGCCTGCGCCTATTAGGACAATCTTTCGCAACGGTTTGTTTTTCATTCGCATAACACCCCCCCAATTAATGTTGTTATTCTTGACTCTGCATGCCTGGATCCCCCCATGCTTAAGTCGAAGCAATGATAGTCTACTACATCGTGGTGGACTGTCAATCATTTCTCGTTGGACAATGGTACACCGAAGCCCTCTATTCGCTGATATGCGTTCTTTTCTGTATCTCTTTCAAACCTTTGCCTTAGTCTTTTCCTCTGCCTGCCTTATTTCTTTCCTGCCCCCGTCTTTCTGGCCCCAGGACCCCGGGCCCTGGACCCGGCTCTATAGGTCTCCTTCTCTCATTACCTTCAGTACGATGATCTCCGTTTCGTCGGGCAGGGTATCCTTACTGACAATGAAGGTATTTGTCTCGAGGGTACGCACTTTGTAAGGGCCGGTGATGAATCGTTCCAGGGCGTTTCCCATGTTCTGCCAGTAATGCATGGGGATCACTATCTTCGGCTGCAATTGTTCGACAATCCGGTGTGCCGCTTCGGGGCCGGCAGTGTAAATGCCGCCAATCGTCTGGAGCAGAATATCGATATGCCCTATGAGCTGAAGCTGATCCTCATTGAACGGTTCGCTCACGTCTCCGGAGTGAAGAACGCAGAGACCGTCCATCTCAAAAACAAATGCTGCTCCTCTCAAACCCAGGTGCTCAGGTACGCCGCGCTGATGGACGGGTACGTCGTAGACCAGTACGTCACGAAACGTTGTGTTGATCAGGTTCCAGTCCGAGCCGCCCTCCTTAAGGCCCCGCAGAACGAGGGGATTCCCTTTTGCCAGCCCGACATTATTATGGTTGCCGTGCTCTCTTCCCACGGTCACCAGATGCGGCCATACTTCAGGCATGGGAAAACCCATGGCGCCGAAAGGGTCTGTGATAATCCTTGTCCCGCTGCTTGTCGTGATCTGGAAAAAGGAATGACCGAACCATTTTATCTGGATGGGGCCACTCGCGGAGACCAACCTGACGAAAGGAAGGGCGTCACCGTCTTCCGCGACATTAGGATTACGGCAACCGGCAGAGGCCCGCCCGCACACGAGGCAGATGCAGAGCACCATGCAGACGATGAGGGGTAACGCTCGTTCGCTCTTCATAAGCACCTCCTGCAACATATCCGCTCACCCCTTGCGAGAAGAGGCTTTTTATCGCAGATAAAGGCGGATAAAGGCCATGATGAACGCTGATACTTTTTCTTGACCGCCTGTGTGATAAAACGACACAGGCGGTCAACCAGCAACACCTCCGTGGGGTGAGAAACCGCGCGGAAGCGCTGCGGTGTGTCCAGCATTGGCGATGTATCACAATGCTGGACACAGGCATACTGATCTGCGTAAATCTCTCTTGGCTTTTATCTGCGTGCATCTGCGATGAAAATTTATGCCGATATCCTCTTTCTCGCAGCTCCAGATAACACCCCAGTATCATGCCAGACCCCATCGACGGCGCAAGAACCACTCCATCCCCAGAAGCGCTACTACAAAAGCCAACGTGTAAGGCAGGCTCCAGAGCGGCATTTGGCGCTCTTCTACAAAGCTCTTCACCTTTGTGTCCAGATACGGCCGAATCTCTTTCAGGGGGTCGCCGCCTGCGGGCAAGACTTTGCCGCCGGTTGCCGCGCTGATCGCTTTCAGAATCTCATGATCCGGCGCTCCGTCCAGCGTCTCCATCTGTCCGCCGATGACCAGTGCTTCTTCCAGCGAACCGCTTCTGGTTTCTACCCTGACCCGGTACGTCCCTGCCTTTTCGGGCTTGAAAGAACCGATGTGCTCTCCTTGCGTGCCGCCTGCTCTCACGTGTGATCTAAGTTTCACGCCTTGAGGACCGAAGACGGAGAAAAGAATTGACTCTCCTGTGCGGCTTGCTCCGGAGTCCTGCTCTCCGACGTTTATTCGTATCTCCACATCCTGTCCCTCCTCGGGCTTTTCAGGCACCACCATCGAGATAGGTGCTGAGACCCGGGTCTTTCGTAAGCCATCGCACTGCCTTCTCAATGAAGCGAAGATACGTCCCGGTTGTCGCCTCCTTTCGCAACCATTCCTGTACTCCACTTCCACGAGAAGTCTGTAGCCAGCGCCAGGACACGTCCCTTTCCATAGTCACCGACCGTGAGGACAGGCCGCTCGGACGATGCTGCACTTTCCAGGAGCACTATGCCTGAGTTCTTTGCCCTGAGACGGTTGAGCCCATCCAACGCAGGCATCTCTTTCCAGAGCTTTCCGTTGAGCGCTTTATCCGCCATAAGCCGCGTGACAGGATGGAGCGCACCTGCGGTTGTCAGGCGCACCCCGGAAGAGGCCCCCCGGGAATACTCCTCCTGCGATACGTTAACCGGGAGTGCGTCGCTCAAAGGCGTGGAGGAAAGCCGTCCGCCGTCTGTCATGCTCGGTCCGCCGATCAGGGCGAAACCTCCGCCTGACCGGATAAATTCCCGAATGGCTTCGAGGTGATTCTGATTCAGGTAGACGTGAAGCGCAAGATTGTCAAGGATCAGAAGATCGAATTCTTTAAGCTCGCCTGAAAAAAGAGTATCCACAGGAAAGGGTATCAGGCTCTGCTCCTGCAAAGGGACATTGATCACATTGGTGGGCGTCCTCAGGATGACGAACGAGCAGCAGGTCCACCGATGGATCATTCTTCAAGGCCATTCTCATGAAGCGATAGTCGGGGCTGGGGCTGCCTGATACGGAACAGTATCCTCGCTTATCTCTGATTATTTTCATGGAGAGATTGGCCAGATTATTATTGGCGATGCTTTCCCCTGCCTGCAGCGGCGTTGATATCGACATCATGCGCGAACCTATCTCGTGGGGTGTGAAAGAAAATGAGAACAGTTATGCTTTCGCGATCTTTTTTGAAGTGGACGCTCTTTGCCGTAAGGAGCTTGCTCCCTCCTGGAGAAGCACCGGAAACCGTGACATTCTTATATCCTCTTATTCGTTATAGTAGCGTCAATCGTCACCTCTCTGCCCCTGAATGCCACGGGGGGCGCCTTTACACCACTGATCAGTATGTCTTTATAGGCATTCGGATTTCCCACAGGGATCGTTAACACAGGAAGCTCTTTCGAAAGCAAGCCCTGTGAAGAGCGCCAGCGGACTGATTTACGACTCCTTGAGTGGTTTCCGGTTTGGTGGTTCCATCACTCAGAAAAATTACTAAGGAAGCTTTTCCGGAGATCTCCCTTAAGAGCATCGTTGAAACCTGAGCTTTGTTTGACCGGCTTTAATGCGGACAGATCTCTGCCTTCAATTTCTCTTAACGAGTCTCCCAGAGCATCACAGTTTGACGTTGTACCGTTCCCCCAACGATGCAAGCAAGGGCTTGCGTTCGCCGCCGGCTGAGCCCGCAACTTTTGCAGCAGTCGCGCCCCCCATAAGCGCGCGTCGTGCCTCATCAAGCCTCGTGCCTTCTTCACCATTCGAGGGCAGGCCCCCATTGAGGGCAGGCCCATGCTGGGCGATGTATCAACGATGATCGCAACCTCAGGCGCCACACGATGTTCCTTCCTGTTTGTCAGTGAAACATTCAGGGCAAAGAGTAAGAGTAAACAGAACGTGGATAGACGCAACAAAGAAAGTAGAAGTGCCTTTCCCGGGCCAAGCTTCC
>CAWGRP010000025.1:0-60028 GCA_963825005.1 uncultured delta proteobacterium
TCAGTTCTTTGAAAAAAGGATCCGCTTGAAGAAGATGGGTTCCTTAATCCCAATCGTTGCCTCTTCCCTTTCTCCACAATATTAACCGCCTTTTCATTTGTTCTTCATTCTCTTTTAATAATGAATGTCTATTATTCTCCACGTAGGGACATACCAAAAAAGGGGGATAAGCATGAAAGAGATCGCGATGGACCCGTACCAAGGGTGGCGTGGCAGTCCTGGTCAGGACTTCAGCTCCCGAAATGCATTATATTCAGGTAAAGAGGCACGATGGCGGCATCTGTGCGTAGTCTGTGCCTTAAGAAAACATGATTTTGAGGAGAGAGCGCCTGACCCCGAATCTGAGGGTTGTGAAGCTGTCTCTCTGGCGAAAGCGTGGATAGACGGGCTCCCTTACGGGTCGGTCTACCACCTGCCTTCGCGCGGTATCAGCTGCACAGATTGCGGCGAACGGGTCCTGATGACGTACGACCCTGAGCTTGCGCTTGAGGAGCCGCGTGCTCTCTACACACCGTGAAAAACGTTTTCAGTTTATTATAACCATAAGGAGGTTGCCGTCATGGATAGCGCGCACTCACCTACATCGATACGAATCAGCCGAAACAGCTCGAAAGTCGTTTCATTTTTCGATGCATACGAGAAACCATCCAGATGTGCGAAGATTGAGAACCTCTACGGGATTATCACAGCATCGCTTCGCTGTCTCGCACCCTGGCTGAGATTTCTTCTGCCGCGGCCCGGAATGGATCGTGTAGATTCCGTTCAGGACCGGGACCCTTACCTTGAAAGTTTACTGATAACGCTTCAAACCCTGAAATAAGGGTCGAGAGTCAAGCTAAGAGTCAGACGCAGATTAGTCCCTGCTCAGTGCCCTTCCGCAAGAGCCGTTTCCGCCTCAAAGACTTTTTCCAAAAGCTGATACTTCCGGAGATTGCCGAACAAACGCTGCCACTATATATTATTAGGCATGGCAGCCCCCTATAAGGAAGACGGCCTTCGATACAATGAAGAGCAGGTCCGATCGCTCAGGAGGATGAAGGTCTTTGCTACCGGCCTTCTTGGCGTGATGGCTGCGGGCTATGTAACATCGCGCGTATTGGTACATCGGTTTCCTGCTCTTGCGGTCGTGACAGCTTTCACCGAAGCTGCCATGGTCGGCGCTCTGGCGGACTGGTTCGCCGTCGTCGCCTTATTCCGTCACCCTCTTAACATACCGATCCCGAAGACTGCCGTGATCCCGCGCAACAAGGACAGAATCGGCGATGCTCTGGCGCGCTTTCTGAGAGAACACTTCCTTGCACGGGAGGTGCTTGAAAAGAAACTCGCCTCCGTTGACCTCATGCGATCGGTAGCCGGCTGGCTGTCGGAAAAGAAAAATGTAGCCCGGTTCGCGAACGCATTCGGCGATCATCTGCCGGCTGCCCTTGATAGATTCCGCGATCAGGATCTTCAGGCTTTCGTCCGGGGAGAGGTTGTCGACCTGCTCGCAAAAATACAGTTTGCACCCGTGATAGCCACTGTTCTGAGACCATTGACCGAGGGAAACATGCATCAGGAGCTTCTTACCGAGCTTCTCGGTTTCGCGTCGCACCTCCTGAGCGACAACAAAGAAAACATCAGGGAGATTATCCGAAAGGAGAGCCCGCGGTATATTCCCGACTTCATCGATGAGAAGATCTACAACCTGATCGTGGGTAAAGTGGAAGAGATACTGATGAAGGTGCAGTTCGATCCCGCTCATGAGGCCCGTGCGCGGTTAAGTGAGGCGCTCAACCGATTTCTGGACAGGGTCGAACACTCCGACGAATTCAGCCAAAAAGCAGAGACACTGAAGACGGAGTTCCTTCAGCATCCAAAGGTGAAGGAGTATCTGGGTACGTTCTGGGAGGGTATCAAGGGACGACTGGTTACCAACCTTGCAGACCCGGATTCTACGACCAGGCATCAGATAGCGCGCAGCCTGCATGAGCTAGGCAAGGCCCTCAGGAAAGATGAGGCGCTTCAGGAGAAGTTGAATGAATGGATGCGGACATGGGTCGTGACCGCCATCAGCGACAACCGTGACCTGCTGGTCGGATTTGTCTCTGAGACTTTCAGAAAGTGGGACCCCATTGCCACCAGCAGGCGGATTGAGCTGAGTGTCGGCAAGGATTTGCAGTGGATCAGGATCAACGGCACGCTCATCGGCGGTCTGGTCGGCCTTTTGATATATTTTGCAACCAGGTTCTTCGGAAATGCGTTTTGACACTCACCCTGTTTGCTGGATAAGAGCGGCTATTTCGATCATCTCCAAGCGAAAACCCTGGATGAGTGTATTAAAGAAGGCGTGGAGAAAGTTGCCGACGTTGCGCTCAACGCTGCAGTCGGCGGCATAGACGAATAGCCCTCCATTTTGGAATAGCCCTCCTTTTCGCTATCAATATTTAACATAAATCTAATTGACTCTTAACACGAGCGTGTTACTTTTGGCTCAGACAGGGCGCGAATGCGCCGAAAAGTGCCAGCTGACGGGAGTAAGTTGCAGAAGCGGAGCGTAATTTGTCAGCTATTGAAGGGTCATTGAGCACATTGTTTCAAAGTTCGACGGTGAGAGCCAACCGGTGACCCAAAGCCCTCCATCGCTTCAAAGCATTATGGAGATGCTGAGGATCACGAAAGGCCGTATTCGCGACGTATCGTCTCTCCTGCCCTTCTCATGCGGCGACGTCACCGCAGGGACAGAGACGGAATTGCAGGCTGCGGTAATTGGAAAGCGATCCGACGTAGATCTGCCTCTGACGATCGAGCAATCAAATTATTTTCACAATATCGTACGGCGTGCCGCTACAGGCGATGCATCCCGAAGGACCATCGAGCGGCTTGAACGGCTGCTCTCCGGAAACACGGAGCAGGTTTGGGAAAACAGCTGGGTCCGCCTGCCCATATCAGTCCTGTCCCCTTTTGCCCAAGAAATATTAGGCCGTGATCTTTTGGCGGACAGGTCTCGCCCGACCGGCCTTCGTAGATCGGACGTGGACAAATTCACCTACAAGCAGAACGGAGAGCAATGGCTGCGCATTCCCGTAAGCTACCTCATCAAGATCGCCCTGGCAGATGCAGTCACTTCCACGAAAGGGGTGCCGAAAGTGATTCGGGATACCGGTTTCCGGCTCCTCAACCATTTTCTGAGCGACAACACCTCTCCTGAGACGTTTTCCTTTCAGGTCGTGCTTCTGAGTCCCAACGAGCGAATGGGAAAGGCGATTGCGCGGGAAACCTCCAAGAGATTTCTCCTCACGCAGCTTCTTGTGATGTATGCCAATCAAAAGTTTCTCCTGCGTACATCGGGACAGAAAGCCGTCGTCTATTTTTCCCCTCATCCTCCAACGCGCCAGAAGAGGCTGAACGACTGCATATCCGATTCCTTTTATCGGGAGCTTTTCATGAGCCCCTGCCTTTCGGGTTGGGACAAAGGAGAGGAGAAACAGGAGTATATGCATCTGTGCCATCAGGTTCTGAGCCGCAGTCACCTGAATGTCGTGGCCAAGCTCCGCGATGCAGGTATCATTGTCAATAACCTGGTCGTCCTTCCCAACACCTCGAATATCAGCCTCGCGAATAATGGAACCCACATCAGCATGGGCAGCAGGAAACTCACTGAACTAAGGCGGGATGAGGCATCGGGATTTACGAGCGCCCACGAGAAATACCTCGGCGATCTCGTGGTGAAGGTGGTCGAGCACTTTTTGCCGCTTTTCGTGGGCTCTTACAGCGCTGCTCCGTACCGCATCGATTTTGTGGATTTTCACCCTGAAAAGGTCCTCGGGTTTCTCCCGCACGAACTCGACTACACACACTTACGCATGCTCTGGCGTCGCTGGAAGAAAAAAGCCAGCATCAAGTGTATGGGCCGGCCGATCACACCGTTCGGGCCGGAGTGGTTTGACCGCGCGCTCGGCTTTCTATTCCAGCTTCGCGGAGATTATATCGCCGACTTTCGTCTTATAGATTACCTGGTTTGTCTCATGAGCACTGATAGGAGCCCTGCTCTTGACGGAACGAGCGACAGCTCGGAACGCTTAAAAAAAGACCTCGGAGCTCTCGGGATATTCGATCCACGAATGTCGCTCTATCTGTTGTACAAGCTGCGCGCTTTCGATGTCATGGGCTTCTGCGGCTTCGAGGGGCGACACTACAGCCTCTTCGAGAGCCTAGGTCAAGACCTCGGAAAAGCTGCGGATCTCCAGGCACTGGTCACTGCTCTGGCGTTCAAGTATATCGCTGAAGGCAAGGTTACCCACTCCGATATTCCGGACAGTCCTTTCCTCGAGAGCGAGCGACGGCAAGTGATCTTTGATGCCGCCATCGGCATTCCAACCTTCTTTGTGCGGGGCGATACGCAAAATCAATTCCTGAAGACGATCTTGGAACGGACAGCGAAGGTTCGCATGAGTCACAGGTATCCCGGATACCTGCGTGTCTATACCGCTGAATATCGCAAAGCACTGTGGGAGCTGATCGCGCGCGATGGGCTTGACCTCATCGAGATGATGGAGCTTGAAGAGACGATGTTGGATCTCAAGAATCGCATCGAGCAACCCGATGAGTTGTCAGCGGCCGGCAGGCTGACCCGAGGCATACTTGCAGATGCGGGGCATAGATCTCCGCTTTCCGTGCGCGCGGACGAATTTAATCTGGCAGCTGAGAAATTTTACCGCGATAAACTGAGAAAGAAACATATCGAAGAGGCCATCTCTTTTCTGGAAGATGACATCTTGAAGCTCGAGCAATACGCGGATACGAATGAATCACTCAGAGAGGCGCTACGCACAATCAACGGCGGCAACAAGGTCGTCGAATATCTCAGATCCATGAAAGTTCGTGTTCTCGATGAGAGCCTCACGTCGGAAGAACTGAGGAACCTGATCCACGTCATTCTTATAACTGTCTCCGTGGACAGAAAACACTATGATGCAATGATACGACGTCCGTGGGAGAAAGATGATACGCCATCAATACCTAGAGCGGGAAACGCTTAGAGTCTGCGACGAGAAATTTTATTGGGATGGGCTCATTCGCTTCCTGTACTCTGAGGTGCGCGAGCACGCCCCATCGCTTTTCAGAGCCGCCACAACGGCAAGAACGTCGAGCCTTCTCAGTTTTCTCAGTTACGACTTTTTTCTTACCAGAAAACTTTCCGGTATGGCAACGTTCCTTCGTTCGAGCGGCATTGATCTGAAAGAATGCCTCGACCCCACCGAATCGCTCGACACGCCAAAAAAGATTTTCCAGAGGAAGATACGTTACTGGGAATGCCGGCCTATGCCGGAGCATCCGGACACTGTGGTTTCACCTGCTGACGCTCGTATGTTCGTCGGCTCGTTCTCCGCATCGTCAACACTCTTTGTAAAGGGCAAATTCTTTGATTACGATGAACTGCTCGGACCGGACCGTTGTAAATGGCTGAACGCGTTTCGCAATGGTGATTTCGCCGTGTTTCGCTTGTCTCCTGACAGATATCACTATAACCATCTGCCGGTAAGCGGTGTGGTGGCCGATTTTTATGAGATCGCGGGCCTCTACCATTCATGTAATCCTTATGCGCTCGTGCACGTTGCCGGCCCCTATTCCAAGAACCGGAGGATCATTACCGTGATCGATACGGACGTGCATGGCGGTTCCAATATCGGCCTGGTCGCCATGATCGAAGTGGTTGCCCTCATGATCGGGCAGGTTCAGCAGTGCTACAGCGAAGTAAGATACGAGGAGCCGTGCGCGATTGTTCCGGGTATGTATCTCAAGAAAGGCTCTCCCAAAAGCCTGTATCTGCCCGGCAGCAGCACCGATGTACTTATCTTTCAGCAAGAACGCGTTTCATTCTTGCCCGATATTGTTCGGAACATGCAGCGTCCAGACGTCAGGAGCCGTGTAACCGTGGCAGCCGGAAGGCCCTTTGTCGAGACTGACGTCAAGGTTCGCTCCGCTATCGCCAGTCCTGCAATGGCGAAACATGCGGAAGAAACTGCGGAGAGCTTTCTCCGTGTTCCCAACGAAGAAGGTATGCACAATGATAAGGAGGGGGCAACGTGCCGAGTGATACCATATTCATTTTAAGCATGGCTGTACTCTTGAGTGCAGTGCTTGCCTGGGGCTTCAGGACATTACCCGGAGAGAAATGGCAGGTACTCTTTTCCGTTCCTGGAACGCAAGACCCCGCTGGTTCCTGGAGCGGCACCAACTATACCTATTATGGATTGTTCCAGGCAAATGCCATGGTGTTGGCGATTATGCTCCTTGTGGTACTCGTGGGGTCGCTTCGGTTAGATGCGCCTCTTGGCGCTGTCGGCATGATTGCCGGCATACTGGTCGCCGTCTGCATTCCGTCGAACAAACTGGTAGCGCGTATTGTGGAGAAAAAGAAGCACACGACCAGCATCGCCGGCGCTTTCTTCATGGGAACCCTCGCCGCTCCCTGGGCGATATGGTTTTCGAACGAGATAACCGGCTTCCGTTTCCCGCTCATCCCGCTTCTTGCTGCGGGTTGTACTGCATACGCACTCGGGGAATCTCTGGGCAGGCTCGCCTGTATCAGCTTCGGCTGCTGTTATGGCAAGCCGCTCCATCTCACGAGCAGACCTCTCCAGAAGCTATTCAGAAACCATTCGTTCATCTTCTCCGGCAGGACCAAGAAGATCGCCTACGAAAGCGGCCTCGAAGGGATACCGGTAGTTCCGATACAGGCAATCAGCTCAGTCTTCCTGACAGCGACTGCTCTCGCAGGAACGTACCTGTATTTGCATGCTTATTACGGACCCGCCTTCCTTATCACGACCATTGCCTGCCAGGGCTGGAGGTTTCTCTCCGAACTGCTTCGCTCCGATTATCGCGGCGAGGGACGGTTGAGCGCCTACCAGGTGATGAGTCTCGTGGGCATCGGTTACTGCATCGCGATATGGCTGGTTGCATCCGGCGCGACGGAAGCCCGAGCCGGATATTGTTGCGGGGCTGCACGCGCTCTGGAACCCGCTCTTCCTCCTCATACTCCAGATCGCGTGGATTGCCATGTTCCTTTTATACGGCAGGAGCAAAGTAACCGGTTCGACCATGGGATTTTATGTGCATCATGACCGCGTTTGAAGATTTTAAATTGATCAAACAAAAGGAGCGGAGACATGAGCAGAAAAACCTATATCTTAGACACCAATGTACTCGTACACGATCCGAAAAGTATTTTCAACTTTAGAGAAAATGACGTCGTCATAGCGTATGAGGCTCTCGAGGAGCTGGACAAGCTGAAGAAGCGCTACGACTCCATAGGGCAAAACGCCCGGCAGTCCATTCGTTACCTCAGCGGACTCATAGAGCACGAGGGAGAAAGAGACCTATGCGCCATGGAAGACGGCGGCACGCTTAAGGTAGACTCAACCCTTATGCAGCCGGGAGAAAAATACGCGCCGCTCTCTCGTGGCGCAACGGAACCCAAAGAGAAAAGCGACAATCGTATCATAAACCTGGCATGGCTCTACAAACAGAGGCATAACGGCAATACTGTCTTCGTTTCGAAGGATATTAACGCGCGGGTAAAAGCTCAGGCCCTCGGCATTAGGGCTGAGGATTATGAGACGGATAAGACTGATGCGTCGGCAATCTACTCCGGCCATGCCGCGATCTCGGCGGATGCGTGCTGCGTGGACGAACTCCATCGAACCGGCGAGTTGGCTGCGGAGATGCTAGGAGCTTCAGGGGATGCGCTCATCGACAATCAGTGCGTGCTTCTCACTGCCCCAAGCGGTGTCTCGGCGCTGGCCGTCAATAAAGGAGGCAAACTGAGGAAACTGAGCCATTCGAACACGTCTCTGTGGGGAATAAAAGCCCGCAATAAAGAGCAACAGTTCGCGGTTGAGCTTCTGCTTGACAGCGCCGTCCACGCTCTCACTCTGGTCGGACAGGCGGGTACAGGGAAGACGCTCCTTGCGCTCGCGGTAGGTCTCCACAAGACGCTGGAAGAGGGATGCTATAACCGTATAGTCATCACCAAGCCGGTGATACCTGTGGGAAAGCAGAATATCGGCTTTCTGCCCGGGGACAAGCAGGACAAAATGAAACCGTGGATACAATCGATCTTCGACAATTTATCGCCGCTCTCCAAGAACCATCAAAAAATGACCCTCGATTATCTCATCGCCGCTGACCTCCTGGAGATTGAATCGATAGGCCACGTGAGAGGGAGGAGTTTCGCTAAATCCTGGATCATCGTGGAAGAGGCGCAGAACCTCACGCCGCATGAAATAAAAACCGTGATGACCCGTGTAGGCGATGGAAGCAAAATCGTACTTACGGGAGATATTTATCAGATCGATACGCCGCACATGGATGCGGGATCCAACGGGCTCTCTCATCTGGTAAGCAGACTGAAAGGGCAACCGTTGTATGGCCATATCACACTGCGCAAGACGATCAGGAGCGCTCTGGCTGCACTCGCTGCTGAGCTTTTGTGAGTCTCACGCGACGGTGTGACGTTCTGTCCGTCACGCAAAGAGACGGGGAACAGTACCAATCGGCGCGCTATTAAAAAAGGAACCCGCGAATATCCGCGGGTTCCTCTGCGTAGTGCTGTCATCTTCGAGTTCTTACTCTCGACTATCTCTCCTTAGAAATGTCTGAAACCGGCTGCGGCGAAATCGCCATCATGATTGATGACCGCCCAGACCGTGCCGGCTTTCAGGTCAATACCGTACGTTCCAAGTCCATCGCCCGACTTGTAAGGTCTGAGCACGAAATTCTTGGTGCCGCCCTGATTCTTATCTACTGCGTTGATCCAGTGCCCTTTGTCATCCCTGGTTACCAGGCCCAAAAGGCCCTTACCGAGCTGTATCGGAAGCAATCTGTGATGATCGTAGCTGAGAGAAAGCACATAGGTGTCGGTATGAGTCGCCCCCAGGTCAGTCATACCCTGCAGTTTGAGAATATCACTCGCCAGATCAAAATCAGGGTTCCATATATGGGCCGGATACCTTTCGCACCAACCGTCTACATCTACCCAGCCGGTATTGACAGCTTTGGTGAAGGGGCGCAGTGTATAGTCTTGCGCCGTGCTGCCGTTCTTGCCGTCCAGGATCCTGGCGGTCGTGCCTTCGAACCTGTCATACACTGTGGTGTAATCCGCTCCCTGTGGTACGAGGAACTCTTGACCATTCTGGCAATAGCCCCAGGACTCTTTCTTTACGAAATTGAAGGTAGGGGTGATGTGGTTGCCGGCCACGCCGCAAGACTGAGGTGTTGATCCGTTCGGATAGCAGTTATCGGACGCATAGTTGCCGTTTGTATCGGAGTAGTACTCAACCGTCACGCACGGGCCGTCGACTGTGTAGATGTAGTAGCCAGGCGTGTACCTTTCCTGGGAGATTGACGTTTCACGGGTCGTCTTCTGGTTGATGAGGGTAACGGGGTCGATCCATTTGCTGTCAGTCAGGGCCTTGGGTGTATAGAACTTGCTCGAATCGGAGGCGCAGATCAGCTCCTCGACCTTGGAAATACCGTCCGGGCTGGCGACGATCGAGCGCTGGTGGATATGGTCATGGCCGCTGATGTAATACTTCACGTCGTTGTTCTGCAGGCTCGCATAGAAGGCGTTCTGCCAGTCCGGATTCGCATTCGTATAGCCACTGAACATCGTGTCCTGGTGGTTCTCGGCGATCAGGGGCTGGTGCGAGAAGACGAAGGCGTGCTCCGTGCCGCGCGTCTTCTTGTCGAGCCGGCCGCTGATCCAGGGCTGTTGATCGTTCATCGTGTAGCCGTAAGCGTAGCCGTCAGGATTGTTGTCGACCTTGCTGGGCGTCGCCCAAGTGTCAATGATGACAAAACGGGCGTTATCGCCAAAGTGACCGTAGTCAAAGCTATAGCTCATACCTTTCAGATCCGTGCCCATGGCCGGGAGCGCGGGGGTGGAAGTCGGACTGCTGAAATTGTGAGCGTCAAACGTGTTGCTAAGGCCGCGCGTTTGCGGGTAGCTTGACCGAAAAACATCGATAGCATAATCGTTTGTCGGGCTTGCGTACGTCTCGTGATTCCCACGCATGGGAAAGAAGCCGATGCCGTGGTTGTATAAGGATAAAGCCGCATTGGCGCGGATCATCTCGTCGGCGTCATTGCCGTTCTCCGTCAGGTCGCCGACCTGGATTACGAACTTTACCCCTGCTTTGATGAACTGCGGGTTGATCTGGTCGATGATAGATACGGACACACCATTCGGGTTCTTTCCGGATGGGTCGGTTGTAGTCCACTGAGTGTCTGACATCACGCCGAACTTCCAGGGTTCCGCTGATGCCGATCCAACCGCAATAAGTATTCCGAGCACCACGGCAAACAAAGTTTTGGAACAAAGTACTTTTTTCATTGTTCGCTTCTCCTTTTAAGATTCTTTGGATTGATTATTGTCTGTCTAACGATTCGTCCCGCGGACGGCTAATCCTCCGGAGCTTAACACCTCCTTATCGATGCCGACATCTGGCGCATTCCATGAGAAATGATTCCTGAAAAGGTGATAGAAAAAACCCGGTACGCTGGTTATTGGTTATAGTTCAACAGTCTGGTGTTAAGGATTGATGAAGAAGATGTTACATTCTCGTGAATTTCTGTTATGAACAGTATTAGTGTCTGATCCGGCGTCCCCTCACCTGCGGAACTCTTTGTCATATGCAAGAAGCTCGGGTGACGCCTGTTGCCGCATAAAGAATGTTACCGAAGATGGTCGAGGGGTTGGTGTGCCTTGATGAGAAGCCGTTGCAAGAGAATTGAGAGCGTACTTCTGCCCGATCCGGTCTTAAGAAGTGCTGAAGCCGTCACCCCGGCGGAGGCCGGGGTCCAGAGCTCCTGGAATTCACTGGATTCCGGTTTTCAACCGGAATGACGACAGAAGTAATGACTCAGGAGCAAACCAAGGCGCACTGCAGTATTTCCACCTATAGGCTGGGTAACCTTATTTATGAGTCAGCGATTTTTTCAAACTATTTCTTCGGTAACATTTATTGTGAGGCAATTCGGACGTTGCTTTCCCTCACAATCGGCATAATAATAGGAACATAGCGGTTGCAAAATCGATGGAGAAATCGATCGGGATGGTTTTGCGTAAAGGCGGAAACTCGTTGACCATCTGTCACGCGGTGCGTGGCCGCGTCGACGACCTGACCTGTTTCAAGAACCCATAACACGTGGTAGGTCCATGATGTTAGCGACAAGTAACCTTGCAACCAACATTGTCCAATGGTTTTCTCTCTGGTGTCTCGTCTGGGGCGGATTTTACATCCTCCTGCATCTCGGTATCAATTATCTCTCATCACCATTTCTCACATCCTTCTACTTTCTTGCAGCGGCAATCTCATCGGTGGTGCTTTTCAGGAATCTTTTCGTAAGACATGTTCGGCGAGCGTATTGGGATCGGCGTCTTCTGCTTCCTTTGCTCGCATTCTGTTTCGGGTTCTTCGTCTATACGATTATCAAGATCGTTCTTACCCTCCCTGAATCCCTCATCAGCAGGCAGCCCGACATGTTTTTTCTTTCGTCTAACCCCTGGTATCTGGTTCCAAAAGCATTCGACATTCTGTTCCAGCAGATGCTTCTTCTTGCCCTTACCCTTCTCCTCGCCCGGAACGGTCTTTCCGTGAACCAAATCTCACTTGTCTGTCTCGGACTTTTCGGCACTGCTCATCTGTTCCTGATGGTCAAAAACGGCGTATTCATGGGAGGATACTTTTTTGTCGCCTCTCTTGCCGCGGGCTGGCTCTTTCCCCGGCTCCTGATTCGCCATCCATACGGGATCGCCTATACTTTTTCTTTTCACCTCTTGTTTTACGTAGGCTCGAGTCTCTTCTTTTGCCTCTGCCCGAGTCTCCTCATCTAGCGATATTCTTGTTTTCACCTGGGTAATAAGATTCACTCAAAACATGCCGAAGAAAATTTCATCAAAAATTAACACTTCGCTAACGCTGCCGAAACATTTCTCATCTACCATACGAATAAAGTTGCGTCAGTGGGAGGTTTAAAGATGAAAGTATCTCAGCAGGTCACAGCATGTTCTCTCATCAGCAGGAAGCTTCCGGTTCTTCTCCTTGGATTGTGCTGTCTTCTCTCAATGTTCGCAGGACTCGCTCAGGCTCAATCCACGACCATGGACTCTCTGCAGTCACAGATCGAAGCGCTCCAGAAGCAGATCGGGGCTCTTCAGCAGCAGCTCGACGCCGTTAAGGCCACGCAGGCCCAACCCCCTCCTGCTCCTGCCCCGGCCCCCACTGCCGCGGCCGCACCGGCGCAGCCACCTTCGGCTCCGGGTGGCGGAAAGATGATTTATACCAACACAGATGTGAAAGTAACGCTCGGCGGATTCGTAGATACTACGGGCATTTACCGCAGTCTGTATACGGGCTCGGACGTCAACTCCAAATGGAACCTCGGCGGTGGCGGCTTTCCATTACAGAACTCACCCAAATACTACGAAAATGAAACCCGCGGCTCCGCGCGCCACTCACGCCTCTCGCTGCTTGCGCAGGGGAAGGATGAGTACGTGTCACTCGCAGCCTATTACGAGATGGACTTTCTCGGAGGAGGCAGCGGCACCTCAGGCAATTCACAGGAAAGCAACAGCTACAATCCCCGCATCCGACAGCTCTACGCAACCTATGACACGAAGAGTGGCTGGAACCTCCTGGCAGGACAGGCCTGGAGCATGATCACCATGAACAAGGTGGGCATCACACCCCGCCAGGAACTGGTCCCCATGACCATCGACGCGCAGTACCTTCCCGGCTTTACCTGGACCAGGAATACGCAGGTTCGCCTGGTGAAGGTCTTCAGCGAGAAACTGTCGGCCGGTCTGTCCGTAGAATCGCCTCAGGCGCTCGTCACCGGAGGGGGCCTGCCGTCCGGCGCCGGTGCCAATTATTCATTCAGGCTTTTCAACCCGAATAATTTTGCTGACGTTACCAGCACGAACAATAATTCCAACATGCCCAGCAGTCTCTCTCTGGATATATACCCCGATCTCATCGGCAAGATAGCTCTCGACCCGGGCTTCGGCCACTGGGAGGCTTACGGCCTCGGGCGGTTTTTTACCGACAGGACCCTGGTGAACGGCAGCCGCAGCAATGAGACAGCTTTCGGTTGGGGCGCTGGTGGCGGATTCCTTCTGCCGGTAGTACCAAAGCTCCTGGAGTTCCAGGGAAGCGTCCTCGCCGGCAAGGGCATCGGCCGTTATGGATCGGCCCAGTTCTCTGACGCCATAGTAAATCCTATCACGGGCAAGCTCAACCCCATCACCGGTGTGGAGGCCATGGTAGGCCTCGTCGCCCATCCGACCGACCGCCTGGATATTTACAGCTATGCCGGCATGGAGCAGGTGTCGGAAAAGGCTGTTCTCAACGTAGGAGCTTTCTCGGCAGGCTTCGGCAACCCTGCATATGCCCCTCAGTCCCTGATACAGGAAGGGTCAACGGCAAACTCCACGCTTGTCCAGGCCAACACTGCTGAACAGGTCACACTCGGGTTTTGGTATTCGTTCTATAAAGGCAAATACGGCTTAATGCGCTTGGGCCTGTCCGATTCCTACACCCGTTTGCGCATCTTCAACTTACCGAGCGAGAATATGAATGTCTTTATGGTGAGCCTGCGTTATTATCCGTTCTAATTGTCAGAAGACGTAATGGCCCTGCGATTTTTTTGATCCGGGGCCATTACCTTTTTAATGGGGAAGAAACGTCCGGCCTTTATGCTATTCGAAACGAAACCGCCATACGCCGACAGCAAAGAAAACAATCGCGAAGCCGGCCAGCACGCACACTTTCGGAGCTACCTCAACCAATCCATAGCCCCTTACTATGAGGTCCTGATACGCATCAAGAGCCCATGCATGAGGAGTGATGAGACCGATTGTCTTGAGCGTGGCGGGCATTATGAAGCGCGGCACAAAACATCCGCCGAGGGCACTCATCGTCAGAACCAATAGAACGCTGAAACTATTTGCCTGCGCTTCCGTACGTGCAATAGCGCAGATGAAGATGCCAAGGCCTGTTGCGGAGGCTGCCAAGGCGAGACTCGTTACGCACAGGCCAACTATCGAATGACCGAAGCTCATCCTGAAAAGGAGGGCCGCGGCAGCCATCATAATGGTGATCTGAAGCAGATTTATCAGGAAATAGGGTATAAGCTTTCCTGCTAACATGACGGGCCTCGCCACCGGTGCGGTCATGAGTCGCCTGAACGTGCCATCACGTTTTTCCCGGAGCACCGATGCAGCAAGCAGGCTTGCGATCCAGAACACGCCGTAGACAGTGTAGCCCGGCACGTTCTGCTGGAACGAATCAGGGAACCTGGTTATCTTCATGGTGGAAGGGACAACCTTGTCGATTGTGACAACCTGATTTTCGCCCCCGAGAAGCCCACCGGAGAAAGAGTCTTCGGCCGTCTTTTTGAAGGTGTCCCTCTTGATGCCTGTCTCAGCCATTAGATTATGGTCATAGAGATAGTCTATGCCCTTGGGCATCATGGCCATGAAGGATGTACGCTCCACAAGGCCCTGCAGGGTCCCGCGCACCGGATCAATCACAGCGCTGGAAGTGGCAGGGTCTACCATCAGGAGAACTCTGGTTGTCGCACGTTGCGGCATCGCGGGCAACTGCTCCAATACGGAAGAAAAGTCTTGCGGAAAGATGACCGCACAATTCGCGCGGCCTTTTACGATCAGTTCCTCGGCCAGCCCGCGGGTGAGAGCGGTACCCTTCCATTCCCGTTGAACCGAAAAGCCGTTGAGCTTTGAAAGATCCTTGATAACATGTTCAGCTTCTTTGCCGTTATCTTCGTTGACGACGAGCAGAGTTAAGGGTTTCCCGGCCGATCCGTAGATGCCCGCGAGCGCATAACTCATGACGACAATAAACAGAAATGGCTGAAGGAAGATAAGGATCATGGCCCGCGTATCTTTAAAGAAGAGCTTCAGTTCCTTCCGGGTGAGAGCGAATAGCTGATGGACCGCCAACACGTTACTCCCTGAGCCTCCTTCCTGTTAATTGAAGAAACACAGTCTCCAGGTTGGGCCTGAGCAGCTCAAGCGAAAGAATCGGAACGTTGTGGTCCCTGCACAGAGCGATGACCTCGAGGAGTTCCTGTCCCACATCGTTGGTCTCTATTTTTAACCGCCCGTCAGCAGCCTGTGTTGATGAGAGGCCTTTGCCGTCTCGCAAATTCAGCTGCACCGCTGTGACCGATTCCGGCGGGATGCCCAGGTAAATGACTCCTCCTCCGGCGATTCGAATGAGGCCGTCGACAGTATCGACCGCAAGGATCTTCCCGTTATCGACAATGGCCACGCGGTTGCAAAGGCGCTCAGCTTCTTCCATGTAATGTGTCGTGTATATGATCGTCATGCCTTCCGCGTTCAATTTTTCTATATGGTCGAAAATGAAATTCCGGGATTGCGGGTCTACACCAACCGTCGGCTCATCCAGAAAGAGAACGCGTGGCCTGTGCATAAGGCCGGCCCCTATATTGAGCCGGCGCTTCATGCCGCCGGAAAAGGTTTCGGAGGCATCATCCGCTCTGTCGGCGAGTCCAACCAAATCGAGCACGTCATGTGTTCTTTGCCGCAACGCTGTGCCCGACAGGCCGTACATCCTGCCGATAAATGCGAGGTTGTCTCTGGCGCTTAATGAAGGATAGATAGCGAGGTCCTGCGGCACGAAACCGATGATGTTCTGAATCTGTCTCTTATCTCTTGGCAGATCAAAACCGCAGATCCTGACCTCGCCCGCGTCGAAATGGAGGAGACTCGAAAGTATTGAGATTGTAGTCGATTTGCCGGCGCCGTTGGGCCCCAGCAAGCCGAAGATCTCACCTTCCTCCACGGTAAACGTGATGCCGTCGACGGCTGTTTTGTCTCCGTAACGCTTTACAATACCTTTCACTTCAATTGCGGGCGTTGCCATGGCTCCATCCAAAAATATGGCGTTCGTGTGACCTCTGAGCTAAGGTTTGCGCGTCTTCTGCAGCACTAACCTTACTGCCCACCCGTCCTTGAGTTTATACGTCCGGTCGACGTGCGGGGCGGCGCCTCCTGCGGGAGCGAGGGTTGCGCTGCCCGTTGCGGTGTCGAGCTTGATGGAGATCCGTTCGCCATCCGCAAGAGCAAGCGATTCCGTGATCACCGCCGGCAGGCCTTCAGCGGGCTTCCAGTCCACCTGGACAAATCCTTCGGAGCGTTCGCCGACCAGGCCGTCAAAGACGGGCCTGTGCACAAAGGTATTGTACGTGCCGTGATCGATCACCTGCGTTACCTCTCCCCTGAATACCAGGGCGACACCGTAACCCCCGTGGCATTGGCAAACTTTTTGGAAATGTAATCATTACCCATGAACGTCGCAAGCACGATAAATATCGTGAGAACCGCCCATGCATAACCCAGAGTCGAATAGAGTTTTTTCATAGTTCCCCCTTCTGGTCAGATCATGCTGCCTGTCGTTACCAGCTTGATGATTCGCACTATTGCATCCTGAACATTGCGCCCCGCCATAACGGACATGAAGAGGAAGGCGGGATAGAGAAAGAGAACCCGTGGAAGCATCCTGCCCGAAAGCTGCGTGCCTTTCACATGGTACGCGATAGCCTGTTTCGGACACGTGTCTATGCACTTTCCGCACTTCATGCACGAGATGCGGCTCTGTCCCTTTTCGATGCTCGCCTCATCCATGGAGAAGGTGGGGCAGGCTTTGATACATTGTCCGCATTTGACGCACTTGTCCCGATCGATCCGGATATCGAATACATTCACCTTGTTCGTGAAGGACTGGAAGGCGCCGAAAGGGCAGAGCAACCCGCACTGCGTCCTGCGCTTTGTGAGGATGGGTAGAACGATCACGAGACCGACAAAAAGCGTGAGAAAAATACCTGTCTGTATGGCCACCTTAACTGACGTCACCTGAACGTATTCGGTCACGGTTTTGAAAGGGCAGAGCCACATACAATACGTCGGAGAGAGGGAGATCGCCGCGGTCAGGACAATGACCAGAAGGACTGCGTACGGCAGATAGGTCCAGCTATGATTGATCCGTTTGATGATAGGCCTCTTAAGAAGGCGCGAAAAGCCGTCTTCAAGCCCACCGAAAAAACAGGCCCAGCCGCAGAAGCCTCGTCCGAGCGACAACGATGCGCCGATCCAGAGAACAAACATCCCGGCAATCGACGCATGAACGCCCGTGAGTGTGCCCGGAAAAATGATCGTCCTCGTGAGGACCGCTGGAATGAGCGTCATCGGGATCACTATGTGACAGAACGGTGTCGCACCCTCGATCATGTTCGCCTCAGAAAGCGCCATGCTCCCTCTGAATTCTATGAGGTGCGTGATAAAAGCAATCACAAAAGCGACCGCATAGGTGAAAAAGAGGACCGCCCGGTAGCGATCCGTACGTCCTTTGTAAAGCATCAGGAAGAAGAAACTGTTGAAAAAAACGAAGGTGAGAATCAGAGCGACAAGGCGCGAAGGCTCGGCAGGCAGCTTTCCTCCGGAAAGCATCACCGCTGTCACCAGCACCATCGGCAAACAAAGGAGGACCGTCTTGGGAAGATTTTTCATAAGTGTCTTATACCTCCTATTAACATGACTAGACCCGAATAGGCGTAGTAAAAGCCCATTATGCCGGCAGCCATTTTTCCGACGATCAGGACAGCAGGAAAGCGCCGCAGCATGCCGATGAAAGGAGCGGGAATGAAGAAGATTGACGTTCCGATGAAGAATGCGAAGAAGAATAGAAGGCTCCCGTGCAACGTACCTGCCTGAGCCCCGGCGACAAGGGCAAGCAGAAAAGGCGGACAGAAGTTAAGTCCGCTGGCAAGGCCCGCTGCCCCGGGGAGAAGGAGAGGCGATATACCCATCTTAGCCGCCAATGACGTGATGCGCGAATGCGAACAGGACCCCTTACGATCGAAAAAGGCGTAGAGGACGAGAAAGATCGAAAGGACGACGAAGCAACATCCGACAATAACCTCCTGAAGCTGAGCCGTCTGAGCCAGGGAGCGGCCCATAGCCCAGGCAACGACGCCGAACAGGAGATACCCGAGCAGTCTTCCCATGAGAAAAAGGATGACGACAAGGGAGTCTGATCGCAGACCGCTGGCTCCCACGCCTCCCATCAAACAGGGCACAAGAACGGGAGCGCAATAGGCCAGGCAGACAGCGCCATTGCTCAGTCCGAGAAGAAACGGCTCAAGGCCCATGGATCACGCCTCACTTTCCCGGCTTTGGTGTTTTCAAGATACGCTCACACCAGTCGATGACCATTTGCGCATGTCGTTTGCCAAAATCGAGCGTGAGTTTCCAGTGGTATGCGTCTTTCGGCGTGCCGATAAGTTTCGAGTAGCGGGCAATGACGGGGTCGATCTCTTTGTCCAGCCGCGCAACCATCCCGGCGTGAAAGTCGCGCCATTGTCCCAGCAGTTGGGCAAACTGCTCGGGCTTCATCTGATTGCCAAAGAAAATTTTGACGAGCATCGGGTTGCGCAACTGGACCGGTTCGGGCGGCTCGGCCAGCCAACGCTTGAATTCCGATCGACCCGCATCGGTCAAACGATATACTTTTCGGCTCGGTTTCCCCTCCTGGTGCTCCACAGTCGACGTCACCCATCCGTCCGCCTCCATCTGCTTGAGAGTGCGGTAAATCTGGGGCAGTGTCGCATTCCAGAAGAAGTGGATCGACGTCTTGAATGCCGCCTTAAGATCGTAACCGGTTGCCGGACGGTAATTGATCAATCCGAGAAGGGCGTGAGGCAATGACATCTATTTCTCCTTGAATAGGTTAGTGAGATTATATGAACCTATGCATATAATAGATCATGTACATATGCGTGTCAAGAGTTTTTTGTATTGAGAAACTCCTGCTCCTGTACGAGAATGCTTGACAACCACCGACAAAGAAGATTATTGATACCTGTACGAGGTGCTGCTCTTGCAGAAAATGCACTACTGCTCAAGATGGAGAGACACGATGTCGATTTTGCATAAGTCAAAGCACCTTATCAATATACTGCTTCTGCTCATCGCCATAGGCCTGGAAATCTTCTACAGGTTTTGCGCAGGGTCCTGTTCCTACCTTAGGGGCGACATTTTCGGATTGGACCTGAGCTATGTGGGCATTGCTTTTGCTGTGGCCCTGATCGGACTGAATCTGTTGAAACAGGACCGCTTGACTCTTGTGCTCCTTTCCATGGCAGTGGGTGTGGAGGTCGTCCTCGTGGCGTTCCAGGTCAGAAGCGATGTGTACTGTCCCTACTGTTTGGGTTTTGCCGCGATCATGCTGCTGCTCTTTATCCTTAACTTTGAAAGTAAACAGAAGATCTTAATAATATGCTCAATTGTTGTAGGCTTTCTTTTGTTCGCCCTGTTCTTCAAGGGCAGAGATTACGCCGACCTTTGCCGGTCGGAACGGAATTTCACCTGAGATTACGTCGTGCTCGTTGAAGCTGCAATCAGCGCAACACGAAGTTTTGAGGTCTGCCTGAACCTTTGATGCGCGACTGGGGAAGCGTCGGCTTCTATGGCGCGGTCAAGCGTCAGTTTTTATTGGCGCGATCAAGCGTCGAGCTTCTATGACGCGAGGTCCAGCGTCGGCGGCTCCTCGTGCAGTCCATCGTGCAGACCATGATAGTCCAGGAATGCGGCTGACCCGGTCCCTCCCATGTAACGCTCCAGAATCTTACGGTCGCATTTGCGCAGGTCAACGAGAAGCAATCCGTCGAGCCCGTTGCTGAAAGAAGAGTCGATCCCGAAAGCCATGAGCTTGCCGCCCAGTTTAACGTACTGCCTCAATAGGACCGGCACCCCTTTGTGGTCTTTCTCCACGTCGGATATGAGAGCCGAGAGCTCTTCGATATCTTCCGGAAGTCCGGAGCTGAGTTGCAGGTGTCTCTTGCGTGTTGATAGGGTTCGAGCAGAAGCCTTTGGTTTGATAAAGCGCGCAAGGTCAGGCGCAAAGTGGTTGATCGTGAGAAACGATACCATAATCTGCCGCGATAGCGAATCGTAAGCATTACTGATGGTGACCGGTCCGAACAGCATGCAGTATCGGGGATTGCGCGCAATGAAGTGACCGATGCCTTTCCACAGGAGAAGCAGCGGACTATAAAGTTTCTGGTATTCGAGACGCACAAAAGACCTGCCGAGTTCGACACCCGCCTCGACATGGCGGAAGAAGTCTTCTTTGTAATCAAAAAGACTGCTCGTATAAAGCCCTTTCTTGCCGAACCTTTCCAGTATCAAATCCATCTGACCGAGGCGATACCCGCCCACCACCTCCTGTTTCTCTTTGTTCCAGAGGAATAGGTGCGTGTAGTAGAGATCATACCGATCGAGGTCAACGGCCCTTCCTGTCCCCTCACCTACCTGACGGAATGTTATCTCCCTCAGCCTTCCGATTTCATAAAGCAGATTCGGTATCTGGTGGGCTTTCGCCTGCATGACCGCGTAATTTCCGTTCTCGAGCAAACAGTGCTCGGCAGGCAGGCGCTTCACCTCTTCGGCTACGAGATCGCTGTTCGGGCTTGTGGCGATGCGCTCCGGATCACGTGGTTCTTGCTTTTTCAAGAACATAGGTGCCCCCTTTGCCGGTGCAATGTTTTCATTTTCACGATACTTCAGGAGATAGGTCCTCAACCGGAGGTACGAAAGCAGCTTTTCATCCGCATCGAATGTCTCCAGCCTTTTGTACGGAATGACGTTGCCTACCCTGACCTCGATCTGCCTCTTCGTCTTATTGAGCAGCTCATGAGGAAGGAGTGCCGTTCTCAGTTTGGGATGTACCAGCCCTGCGAGATGGAACAGAGTGCTGTTTGCGCCATCGAAAAAGACGGGCAGGACAGGAGCGTTGGTCTTTCGCACTATACGCGCGATGCCGCTGTACCAGCGGGGATCTGAAACCCGCAGTTCCCTGACCTGAAGGTGAGAAACGGTTCCGGCGGGAAATACACCCAGGACGTGACCGTCTCGCAGCCAGGCGATCGCTTCTCTCAGAGGCTTGAGATTTTTCAGGAGCGAATCTTTTCTGTCAAAAGGGTCCACATAGATAAGGAGGTCACGCATCTCAGGTATGCAATGCAAAAGCTGGTTCGCCAGCATTTTGAAATCGGGCCTCACGTTGCGGATTATAGAAGCGAGTAGGATGCCCTCGATGCCGCCAAACGGGTGGTTGGCCACGATAACGAGTGGGCCTTGCCGTGGGATAGAAGACAGGTCGCAGCCGGATACAGAGTATGTGATCTGCATCGCTTCGAGGACCTTGTCTGTAAAGTGCGGCTCACTCTCTTTAAATGTGACCCGGGCGTAAAGATTGTTCAGCTGATCGAGAAGGAGGACTTTTTCAAGCGGATTGCGAACTATCGAGAACAACTTCCCTTGCAGACCATCTCCGAATGGGGCGCCCAACGCAAAGATCTTCTGTGTCTGTTCGGTGTCTGAGTCCAAGAAGCTTCCCTCCGTTGAATATGCGTCCTGGATGCCCTGTTACTTCAGCATCGCGCATATCGTAACGGAGTGCAGTTAAGATTCGATAAGCTTCTTGTGAAAACGACGTTAATTCGACGTTATGTGCGTGGGCCGTTCATTCTCCGGAGGAGCTGCTCGACCCTTCTGGCGGCGAATATCGCCAAAAAGGTTTTTATCCTGGCGTTCTGCTGGATCTCTGCAAGCTCGCGCTCGTACAGCGGAGCAACCTCTTCACGAGGGATCTTCATTGAGGCTGCTATCCGATCAATTGCCGCTGCGTTCCTTGCTGCCTCATCCTCTCTTTTTAGAATAAATTCCTTCATGGCTAACCTCACGGCTCGTTCTTTTCTAGCTCTGTTTGTTTGCTCGACGTGGCGTAAGTTGTAGCGCGTGCAACTCCCTGCTTGGATTGTTAAGAACCTAAGACATACCCTAACCATGACAGTTTAATATGTCAAGGCGAGGAAATCGAGCCAAGTGTGAACTTCTTTCATTCTTCACCTCAAGCCAGAATCCTTCTATTGTGGCCGGTCTGTCCACTCTCACCCCTCTCTATTCCCTCCCCCCTTGAGGGATGGGGGGAAACACGCCTCGGCGCAAAAAAGGCGGAACCCGCTAGCGCTGGTCCCGCCTTGATTATTTTTGTACATTTGCGAGATATTTATCTCATCGCATTAGTCCCTGAATTCTTAATGGTACCCGTTAACCTCCGTACGCATAATTATACGACTTGTAACCTTTCATCACTTCATGCTGACGGTTCAGGACAAGGCCCAGTATCTTCTCTCGCGGCAACAACTCAAGGGCCCGATTAAGGTCTTTTATCTGTGTGGTTCCGCTTTGGACTACCACCAGTATCCAGTCAACGAGAGGAGCCAGGGCGAGTGTGTCGGCACCGACAAGAATCGGCGGCACGTCAAGAAAAACGTACCTGTCCGCATAACGGCTCTTCATCTCGGCGACCAGCTCTTTCATCTTCGGGGACCCCATCAGCTCACTGCTTTCATAAAACGGAGTTCCGCCGCTGATCAGCGTCAGTTTCCCAACCTGCGGCCAGACAATCAGCTCGCTCACGGGCACGTCTCTGAGGAAATAATCGATCAATCCCTTCTCTCCCCCCGTGCCCAGATACTGATGGATCTTCTGCTGGCGCAGGTCGCAATCGAGCAGCAGCGCGGTCTGTTTGAACTCTTTCGCAAACGTCAGTGCGAGATTGATACAAGTCACTGTTTTCCCTTCGCCTGGAAAGGCGCTCGTCACCATAATCGTTTTTCCGCCGGCTTCCCGCTCCCGTGTCCGCTGGAGAATGTGGGTTCGCAATACTTTGTAAAACTCCAGCTCGGGAGCACCCGGCAGTATCCCGATACACCGGTTCTCAACAACCGTTGCCGTATCGATCACAGCCTGGCGGGATTGCGAATAGACCGGTGAGATCCATCCGGCTTTTTCCTTTCCCTCGTAACCCTGCCGATTCTGGATCGGCGTTTCGTTCCGTGCAGCTTCACCGCCTGAAACCCTGTTTCGTTTAACGCTGCCTACTATCTTCCCAAGTATTCCCACCTGTCAACCTCCTTCTTTGTCAGACGGCTATGTCAAAACCCAAGAATCATTCTGATGCACCACCCGCTTCGCTAGAGACACAGAGAACACAGAGGAAAGCCTTGCACAAGGTTCTGGCAGGATATGGGCGTCTCCCCATATCCTGCCACCCGCATCCCTGCGGGAGGCAGGCATGCCTTCGGGATACACGTACTTGGTACACCCACGCGGAGTGTCGGTGTGTGTCCGGAACAGAATCTCCACTTTTCCGGACACCATATGTATCATTTCTCTGTGATGCATTTCTCCGTGACCTCTGTGCCTCTGCGGTAGAATCGCGTGTCTTAGATGCTCAGGCGTCTCGCGAGCTTCGCCCATACTACATCCAGATCCATAATAAAGAAATGCAAAACGACGACCGCGAGTATAATGGTCGCCGCTGTCGACCCAATGACGAGCATACGTCTCCTGCTTGCCTTCATGCGGTCCTTCCAGGTCACGATTTCGGGAATGACGGCCAGTACCGGATAGGAGGTTAATCTTGCGAGGTCCGGTCCGCTCCTGGCAGATTGGTCGGAGTATTCCCTGATCGATGTGCCTCCCACTCCCACGGCTACACCGAGCACAAGGCCTATGATAAGGATGGCCGGAACATTCGGTCTCACCGGTGTTTCAGGAAGCCTCGCCGGATCGATCAGCGTGAAATGCTCGCCCATCTGCTCCTTCTCCAATCCATGCGCTACGTGCGCCTCCATGACCTTCTTCATTAAATCATCGTACTTTAGTTGCAAGTTATTGCGTTCCACCATAAGCGCCCTATAGGTCTCTTCGACCCTTGGTGTCGCTTCTGTCCGCTGCCGGTAGTCCTCTCTCCTGGTTCCGGTCTCCTTAATCTGCCGCTGGACCGAATCGATGTCGGTTTGTGTGCTGACCAGCTGCGAAGCGATGGCCACATAGGCGGGGTTGTCGGGTTGATCGGCACCCGAAAGTTGAGATAATCCGGCAAGACTGATCTTTCCTTCGCCCTTTGGTTGCTCCTTGAGCCGTCTTTCCAACTCAGCAATTTCAGCTTTGGTCTTTATGACGTCAGGGTACTTGTCCGAGACACGGCTCTGCAACTGCACGAGTTTCGCTTTCAGCTCCTTGAGCAAAGTCTTGTCCTGGTTCACGGTATCGGTTGGAATAGTGGCAAGCTGCGTTTGGAGGTACCCTTCACGCTCTTTCAATGTTCTGAGCTGGTCCCTGAGCCGGTCGATATCGTTGTCAACCCTGTCAAGGCCTTGCAAATTGGCCTGCAGCAATTCGGGAAGCTCGCTCATGTGCTGCCCCTTGAACCTGGATATCTTTGCATCCACTCTTGCTAACTCCGCTTGCATCCCTTTTGCCTCGTCTTCCAGGAACCTCGAGGCCCCGACCGTCTGCTTCTCGCGCTCCTTCATATTCTCTTCCAGATAGAGCGACGCGAGCTGGTTGGCCACCTTCTGGACAGTCTCAGGGTTTCTGCCGTCATAGGCGAGACTGAATGCGATGGTGGCGGAAGCAGGCCTGCCCGTTTTCGGGTCTATGACATCGGCGCTTATGGTGCTAAGCTTGATGTCGCTCCTCATTCTTTCTATCACTTCTTCGGTCGGGACCCTGGAACGCAGTCCCGCGTACAGGTTGAACTCATTGATGACTGCCAGAAGCCGCGTTGTGCTCATGATCCGCTGATTGATCGTCTGAAGCCTCTGCTCGGCAAAACTCGTGATCGTGCCTACCACAAACTCCCTCGGGATCTCCTGCTCTTCGATGAGGATGGTAGATGTCGAGCGGTAGACAGGAGGCCAGACAAATGCGGTGATGACTGCCACGATGAATACGGCAAGAATCGGGAGTGCCAGGCTCAGCTTCCTTCTTTTGACTATTGCTACAAAATCTCCGATTGTCTTTATTTCCTGCTTCTTTTCCATTTTCACCTCGCTACTGTATGATGCACCATTCCTCACGCGGAATGATTGAATGCCTCGGCCGTGTTCATTCAAGCATCCGGTGCTTGTAGGTCAGACTCAGCATGAGCTGATTGCGTGTCGCCGTGGTATGAATAGGATTGATGGTGGCCCCAAGACTGGTACTGTTTGCTGCATTGTTGTATATGCGCGTAAAGGCGTAGGAGCTTTCGAGGAAGAAATCTCTCGTGAACTCATATCGAAGCCCCGGCGCAATCCTGATGGTCTGATAGTCGATGGTGCTGATGCCGATGCCGCTCTGCGTCGACTTATTGTAAAAGTACTCACAGGCTAAGGTTCCGCTCAACTCCCAGGTGAACCTGCGGCTCGCGTTAAAGATGAAGTAGGTTCGGTTTGTCGTACCGGCGGAACCCATGGCAGGCAGCACCTGTAGCCCTGCGGAAATGTCTGCAGTGGCCTTCTCGCCATTGTACCGTAATGTGGCTGTGGCCGTCGGCGCTGTGTCTGTCTCTGTTTCCGTTTTGAGGAATAGAAAAACAAATGGCAGTACCACGACCTGCTGCACGCGTGTCACATCCGAAGTGGTACGCACCACGCCGGCATCGAGGCTGGCTGTAATTTTCTCATTAAGAGCGTATGTCGCCCCCAACGTAGCCGAGTAGGATTCTACGGGTATACTATGCGAGCCCACGAAGGCGAAGCTGTAATCGTTGTACGCGATGGTGGCCCGCCCCTTCGCATTGTTCACCAATGACGTGAGATCATAGATAAAGCTCGCCTGGCCGGTGTTGCCCGTAAAATCGGGAATGGTCGTCCTGCTCCATCGGTCCTGCTCGTACGAATAGGAAAGAGCCAGAGCCGATTTTTCAGTCAGTGTGTAATCGGCGGAGCCGCCGAAGGTCTCCTGGTGCCGTAAGGAGGAGCTGAGTACAAGACCTGTCGTAAGCAGCAGCCGGTCAGGCCGCGAGTCGACCACGTAGCCTGCCGAACCTTTGAAAAGCAAACCCGGCGTCACCATGTAACTACCATTCCCCGCGTAGAACTGATCAAGGTGGTCGAGGTTGCTGTTATCTGCGTAAAGCAGCTTAGCCACCCTGCCTGTCACGTTGCCCTCAAAGCGCTCCGTCTTGTCGTACACTTCCAGACCGGGCGAGATGGTGGTGATGAAGTCGCGGGTCTGGTTCCTTGCATCGAGAAAAACGTTGTCGTTATATTCCTCCCTGAGCGACACACCGGGCATCAATCTGAATTCATCGGCAAATGCCGCACCCTCAGGAATGAAGGCGACAATTGATGCAAACAGCATCAGCAACAACCAAAGGGAAGACCGCTCACTTCGTTCACCAGGACGACCGTCACGCCGGGTACCCGCTTTAACGGGTGGGCGACTCGGAAGACCGCCCTGCGGGTTAGGATGATTGATGGGCATAAGGACGTGACTATTGCTTCCTAGCGCAGCGATCTGTCTAGCGAGCGGGCAGCGAGCGGTCTTCCCCCCTTCGGGGACTTCGCCTCTTCCATCTGTCACTTCTACGGCACTACCACCACGTCGCCGCGTACCAGAACTATATTTTGATCGAGGTGCGCGCCCTCTACCACATCGTCATACTTGAACGGGAAGGTGACTGGTCTTGTCACCTTCTTTGCGCAGTATCCTGATTTTGTCGCGCTTCGCGAAAGGGTTTAGTCCGCCCGCCATTGCGAGCGCCTGCAAGACGTTCACATTAGTGTTGAGAATGAACCGGCCGGGCTGGTTCACTCGCCCGATCACGTACACGAGCATACTGTTGACCTGCTTTATTTCAACCGACACCGTCGGTTCGGGCACGTACGATTTTACTTTCTCCTCCACCTCAGCTTTAATCTCGCTAAGTGGCCGTCCCACAGCGTGGATCTCGCCTATAAGCGGAAATGATATGTTTCCGTCGGGAAGAACCACGACAGATTTTGTGAGCGCCTCGTCTTTCCACACTGAAATATCGATCATATCCCCCGGCCCTATGAGGTAGGGGCTCTGCTCCGCACGCACAACTTCTGTTTGTTCTGAGGCAGCAGTCGTCATCGTATTCTCTGCAGCCGGTACGTCGTGCGTCATGATCGACAGCAACGCCATACACGCAAAGGCAATGACCCAATATCTTCCGAATCTTTTCATTATTCCACCAACCTCCATTACGCTGGATCTGTCAAAGCTCAAATGATTTTTTGTCGCCGATAAAAGCAGATAAAGACTATGATGAACGCCGATAGTTATTTCTTGACCGCCTGTGTGATACTGCGGCACGGCCGGTAAACCGCAGCACCTGCGGTAAGCTGAGAACCCTGCGCGGAGCGCTGTCTTTATGTTCCTAGCGTAGCGGTCGTCCTAGTCGCACCAAGTGCGACGGTCTTCCGAGCCCGCAGGGCGGTCTTCCCTCTTCCTAGCGGAGCGGTCGGATTCCACTATATCTTTGCCAGGACCTGCACCGCTTCATCCTTACCGTCGAAGCTCTCCTTCGACTGCGCAGCCTTCTTCAAGTATTCCCTGGCTTCATTCTGATTGCCGTTTTTGTAAAGCGCGATTCCTGCGTGATAATTGACTATGCCGCTCTGCGGCAGCCGCGCCGCGGCTTTTTTCAGAAAGTCGAGCGAGACGTTCAGCTCTCCCAGTTTGTAATGGGCCCAGCCGACCGTGTCGAGCACTACCGGGTCCTCGGGACGCAGCTGTTGCGCCTTTTGCGCCAGCATCAGCGCCTTTTCCAATTCCTTCTTGTTGTTACCGTATTGGGAAAGGAGAAAGGACAGGTCATTCAAGGCAACCCAGAGGCTCGGCTGTCTCGCAAGAATCCGTTCGTAGACCTCGATCGCCTTTTTTTGGTCATGACTCTGCACATAGATCTGGCCCAGAGTCAGGTAGGCGGCGATGTTGTCCGGGTTTGCTTTGATCGCTTCTTCGAACTTTTTTGCGGCTGTCTCTTTCTGCCCTTGGTTAAGGTAGAGCTGTGCCAGGTTGTTGCGCGGAGCGGTCCATTCAGGGTTCAATTCTATCGCCACCCGGAACGCATCCTCTGCTTTCTGGTACTCTCTGCGAACCGACAGGATCTGGCCCAGGAGGTTCTGCGCAGAAGTGTCTTTCGGCTCTTTGGCCACTCTTTCCTGTACAAGCGCAAGGGCTTTGTCGCTCTTCTTCTGATCAACGTATAACATCGCGATGCCGGCAAGGACGGCCGAGTTTCCCGGCTGCTGCTTCAACGCCTGCTCAAGCTCGGCGATCGCCCTGTCCGGCTTGCCTTGAGCAAGGTAAAGATCCGCCAGCTTTGCGTAACCCACCGGCAACGCCGGGTTACGCCGCTTCACCTCGGCATATTCTGCTTCGGCTCGTGCATACTCTTTCTTCGCCGCGTAGAAGTCACCCAATTCTGTCCTTGTCTCGAGGTCGTTGGGCTCGCTCTGGACCATCTTGCGGAATTGCGCCTCGGCTTTGTCATACTCCTTCTGCACTACATAAAGCCGCGCGATGGCGCGCATCGCGTCCTTTGACTTAGGGTCTGCCTTGACAGCGTTCTGCAGCGCCTGGGACGCCAGGTTGAACTCCTGCGCCTGGGCGTGCGCCGCCGCCAGTTTCAGGTATGCAGGGATGAACTGCGGCCGTTCATTGATCACGGTCCGGAATTCCGCCACAGCCATTACCGTCTCCCTGCTTGCGAGGTAAAGATCGCCTCTCATGAAGTGTGCATCGACATTTTTCGGGCTTGCCTTGATAACCTCTTCCAGGTAGCGCTTTGCTTTCTCGTTTTCGTTCTGGGTCAGATAAATCCGCGCCAGCGCGTTCTTGCTCTCTATGATCTCCGGCTTCCCCGCATCTTTGGAAAGGGAAAGGCATTCGTTGAGAAGATCGACGGCTTTGAAGGTTTTGTTCTGTGCGACATAGAAGTCTGCCAGAGCGAGCCTCAGACGGTAGCTCTTTTTGTTGCGCTCCAAACCATCTTTGAGCTCGCGTTCCGCATCGGGGAGCTTCGCCTTGGACGCGTAAAATTTAGCTGCCTGGATGGGACGGTCGTCGTTCTTCGGCTCTTTCGACACATATGTCTTCAAAAGGTCGATCGCCTGCTGTTGTTTGCCAGAGTCCCAGTACAGATTCACGAGTACCATTTTGGCATTGCCGTTGGCCGGCTCATATTCGATCACCTTCTCGAACTGCTGTACGGCTGGCTCGATCTGGTTCGATCTCAAATAGAAATCGGCGAGCGCAAAACGGAGCGTTGTGGACTTAGGATTGGCAGTTATGCCATCCTGCAACGTCTTCTCTGCTTCTTTCGGCGCGGATTTCTGCAGGAATGCCGAGGTGAGCATCAGATAGACGTCCGGTGTCTTCATGTCTTTACCGATAAGGCCCTCCAAAAAACGGATTGCCGTATCGGTCTCTTTACGAGCGAGGTAGACGCCTGCCTGCAGGAGAAGCGCCTCTTTGTGCGCCGGGTCACGTTTCAAGACGAGTTTTGCCTTTTCTTCCGCCTTGTCAACTTCCTTCGCGAACAGCAGCAGGCCGCCGATCTGCGCCTGGGCATCATTGTGCTCGGGCGACAGCTCTATGGTTTTCATGAAGCTCCCGTACGCCTGTCTGAAGTCGCCCTTTTTCAAAGCGACCATTCCCAGCATGTACCACGCATCAGCGAACTTCGGGTCTATTTGCAGGACGTTCTTCATTTCGAGAACTGCCTTCACGTAATCGGCTTTCTCGTAGAATGCCTTACCCTTACTGTAGAACTTCATCTTCTTCTGCTCGGGGCTTCCGCAACCAGCCAGGAACGCTGTCACCAGGAGCAGGATCAGGACGCCTTTATATCTTTTCAATCTACACCTCCAAAAAATATTCCAGGTATTATCTGAGGGCAACAGGATTATCTTGCTTGGAACTGGTTATCCTTGAGGAAGGTCAGCAGAGTGGGCATCATGTCTCTGACAAAACCGTCCAATCTCTCTCGCGCCTTTTCAATCGCCTCGTGATCGCCGATCGCTGTTATCGGACGGATGAACAGGTCGTGCGTGTTGTCTCTCTTGATCGCGTGCAGCGCCAGATGGAAACGGTTGATGTTCTTGTCCTCCGTCACCCTGTCTTTCGTCTGAAACCAGAAGTAGACCAGTTGCCTGCTACCCGCATCCTCTGTGATCATTTCGGTCACGGGCACTCTTCCGAAGGGCGGTATATCCCGGATTATATGGGTGGAGGTACTCACCGTTTTCCATCCGGACGATGGCAAACAGACGGTAGGGCTGTGGAAGAAGTTTTCATTGGCCAGGAAGGCTGTGCTCCTGTACCCGATGTATAACCACACCGTCCCATGATCCGTGTTTCTGTACTGGGAACTAAGAGCTTCCTCTGCGCCCGACTGGATAACTTCTTCGGGATCGATCGGTTCTGCACGGCCCTGCCACCCGGAAAATTGTGTGGGAAAACTAGTGATGGTATTGCGGATCTTTATCGCCGGCAGGGCCTTGGTGCTGAAGCTCAAGGTCCCGACGATGATGAGCAGCACCACAGTGACGATCAGAGCACTGCCTGCGGGGCCTCCTTGCGTGATCGGCAGATACAGGCTATCCCGGTATTCGTAGTTTGATTGACCTGTCGAATCCGCCTTCGGAGGAAGGAATCGGAGTATTCGTCCGATGACAAACAGAAAAGCAAAGGCCACCATAAAGAGGGCCCACCCGGAAAAACCATGAAAGAAGCCTTCGGCCGCATCGCTTCCATATCTTTCGGTCATTACACCGGTGATGCCGATGCGCAGCGTATTGGTAGCAACGGCTATCGGCAGGGTCGCAATGACGCAGAAGATCCTTTTCCAAACCACCCTTTGGAAGAAATACGCGTAAACAATGCCAAGAGCCAACAAGGGAAATACGTATCGCAGTCCGCTGCAAGCATCGACAACCTGGAGCTGCGACGTTCCCAGATCGATGATATTGCCGCTGATGTGAACAGGAATGTCGAGCAGACCGATGATTGCCCCGCCAACCTTGGTCGACACCGATTTAAGGAACATACCGATAGTCCTTTCAAAGATCGCCGGCACGGGGATCATGAAAAAGAGGAGCCCGAGGGGCAGAATCAGCCGCTTTGCAGTCGCAATGCCGAAAACGAAGGCAGTAAACAGGATCAACAAAACTGGGAGGGAAGGCATTGAGATGTTGCCGCTGGAGCCGAGGATACCGTAAAGAGAGACAAGGACGAAAATGACGACAAGAGGGAGAACCCCCCATGACGTGGACAATGCATATGTTTTCAGCTCCCTGCGTTTCTCCCACAGCAGGTACGCCGACATCAACGGGATGAAAAAACCGTAGGAATAGTCCTCGTCGTTCAGCCAGATGTTCACGACGGTCCGAAGCGGAACCCAGTAAGCAAGCACAAAGAGCAGCAACAGTGTTACCGCTTTGAACCATGCTTTCGATATCACGATCCGCAATTCCTGCATTACACCATCCTTGCTCGTGCCGCACGCTTTGCCGCGATCCAGCGTATGGAGACCCTGAAACAGCTGCCGCATCAAGTGTCCGACGCTCGCGACCATCCAACAGCCTTCAGAAATTCCCGTTCGACCGCAGAGATTATTGCGGCACTGAAGCAGGATGCCAGAAGCCTCGTCACCAGATGGACAGTAACCAGGTGCACGTCTTCCGATACCTGCATATCCTCTACGTTGGTGTTGAAGTTGAATCTAGCCACTCTTGCCAGCCTTCCACCGTCATACCCGGTCAATCCCACTGTCGCCGCGCCTCGGCGATTAGCGTATTCTACTGCTTTGATAACATTGGTAGAGTTACCGCTAACCGAAATCCCGATGACGACGTCCTCTGCTCTCAGAAAATTCTTAAGCTGTTCTACAAATATGTCATCGTACGAAACGTCGTTAGCGTAGGCCAGAATGGTTCCAACGTTATTAGTAAGAGCTATGGCTTTCCATCGCGTTTCCAGGCCGGCGCTAGCTTCCTTGTTGAGATCGCCAGCCAGGTGCGAAGCGGTTAGCGCGCTTCCGCCATTGCCGAATACGAAAATCTGCGCTTCTTTCCGATAAGCATCCATAAGCACTTCGGCCAGCATGTCGAGCTGCTCCTTGTCGATGCTGTATAGTGCATCATGCAACTTCTTCAGGTACTCATCAATCTGATCGCCAAATCTCAACACGCACCTCCCCGCCATATCAGAGCGCTTTAGTCATAATAGATGACTGTTGTTCCAATTGAGTCAAACTCGAAACCGAACTCATCCAGCCCGGCCATAGCCTCTCGCACCCTTTCGTGTTTATCCGGCTTGACATACAGAAGCAAAAAGCCTCCACCGCCGGCGCCCAGGACTTTCCCGCCCGTAGCTCCATTCCTCAGGGCGAGGTCATAGTAATGATCGATGCTGTCGTTCGTGATGGACGAAGCCAACTCCCGCTTGTAACACCAACCGGCATGAAGAATTTCGCCCAGGGAATCTATGTTGCTTCTCTGGAGTTCCTCTCTCAGGTCCTTGGAAAGTTGAACCATCTTATGAAGCGTATTTACTTTCTCGGTGTCCTTCGCAAGATTGTTCTTTTGCTCCTTCAAAACCGCGCTTGCTGATCGTGTGCTGCCCAGGTAGAATAGAAACAGGTTATCTCGAAGCTCGTTGCGCTTTTCTTTGTTGATCAAAATCTTCTCCACAGAGACCGTTTCGTCACCCTCGAAAGTGATGGAATTGATCCCGCCCACTGCGCAGGCGTACTGATCCTGCTTGCCGATGGGTTCACCAAGTCTGTCAATTTCGATAGCACACGCGTAGGCGGCAAGCTCTTCCTTGCTCATATACCTCCCCCTGAAGGCATTGCACAGGTTGGTCAATCCAACAGCAAAAGCGGAGGAGGATCCCAGACCGGTGCTGGATGGGACATCTGCGCTGGAATTGAAATCGACGCCCGAGATTTTGTAATCGCTGAAGATTTCTCTTATGATCCTGTGTTCGATAAGGTCAACTCTATCCACGAGTTCATTTCTTGAATACTTAAGGAAGAACTTGTTCTCGTTGAAGTAGGGATGCATTGATAAATAAATATATTTGTTAATAGCTGTACTGACGACAGAGCCGCCATATTCGGAATAATAGTCTCTCAGGTCGCTTCCGCCCCCGGCAAAGCTCACTCTTAACGGTGTCCTTGTGATAATCATGTCATGCCCTTGGAGACCACGTGGCCCAGCACAAAGTCCACAGCATTCTCCAGGTCATCGAAGACAAAGTCCGGAGTAGCCCGCCATCTCGCGTCCCTTCCTCCATCACCGGTACGAACGAGAACAGTCCTGAGACCCGCATTGATCCCGGTCATTATGTCAACTGTCGTATCACCGATAAACCATGAGGAATTCATATCAATGTTGTGCTTTTCCGCGGCTTTCGTTATCATGCCGGTTTTTGGCTTTCTGCAATCACAATCTATCTTAAAGTGGACGTTTTCCTCCGGATAACCACGGTCGGGATGATGGGCGCAAAAGAATATGTCGTCAAAATACGCACTTTCCTTTCCCAGCAGGGTCTCCATCTTGTTGTGTATCGCGCACACTTCATCGATGCCGCATAGGTTTCTTGCTACGACCGGTTGGTTGGTGACAAGTATTGACAGGAATTCCGATCTATTCAGCTTCTTCAAAGCTGAACCTGCAAAAGGATACAATTCAAGATCTTCTGGTTTGTGCAGGAGATTTACTTTCTTAACTAAGGTCCCATCCCTATCCATGAAAACCGCAGGGCGCTGTGAATCCTTCGAAAGCCTGGCCGGCCTTCCGCTTCTCAGGTCTTTGCCTATTTCGCCGAGTCTATCGGCAGTGCCCATGTCCTTCACATATTCGGCCGTGCGGTAGCCGAAAATCCTTTCGCCTTTTTCGAGCATTTTTGGAAAGACGTCTTTCATGAAATCGCTCGGACCGTTGGAGGGGATATAATCCAACACACATCTAGACAGCGTGTACACTCCGGCGCTGGCACAGTTGGGATAGAACTCCGGCTTTTGGTTTTTTTGAATTATCTTCCGTATCCTGCAGTCTTCGTCCATAACTACAATATCGCTGTCATACGGATGGTCGTTTGGGTGCACAGCCAGGGTAGCCGACGCCCCTTTCGATTCATGAAACAGAAACAGGTCTGCCAGCTTCATGTGAGCGATGAGGTCTCCGTATACGATCAGAAAACCGTCTTCGATGTATTCGGCGCATTGCAGCATGCAACCGGCGGTTCCGAGAGGCTGCTTTTCCCAATGATACGTTATGTCTACGCCGAATGAGCTTCCGGTGCCGAAATACTCTTGGATCCTGCCTCCCAGATGGCCGATAAGGATGGAGACATCTCTTATTCCATTGGAGCGAAGCAGATCAATGAGGTGCTCGAGAACCGGCTTACCGTCAACGGGAAACAGGGGTTTTGGAATATCTTGCGAAATGCCGCTCAACCGTGTTCCTTTTCCGCCGGCTATTATGACTGCTCTTGAAATCATTTCTTTTCTAATTCTTGGACAGGTGTAGGGGAACAGAACTTCCGGGGGGGGACCGTCACACGCGGATTTCCCGGCCTAAGAACTTGTGCTTGACAATCCATACGCCGGGAACCCATATGTACTTCTTCATCTGTTGCGACACACTGCCGATCATCCAGCAGTTCTTAGTACAGAATCTTGCCGATGCCCTGACTGCATCAGCTTCCCGACTTGTCCATATCTCTTTAAAGGTTGCTTCTTTCAGATTGCCCATGCTCTTATCCAGGACATTACAGGGCAGCACCCTGCCTGCGGGATCGACAAAAAAGGAATCCTGGCCCATTTCGCACGGCAGAAGCCGAGGTTTTGCATCAACATATTGAGTCAGCCCATAGTTGAAAAATGCGCGAAACCAGTTCTTGGCCCGATTCGACTTCAGCAATTCAACGATCAACTTCTTGAACTCCTGCTTCACCATCTCGGGGTCGTCGAATTTGTTATCGAATTTGTGAAAATAGTACGCATTATGGATAGCGGCGCTCGCAAACTCCAGCTTCATCATCCTCGAAAGGTGATAGAGTTCGAGCAGGTCTTTCGCGTTGCGGTCAGACACCGTTATTCCAAAACCGATATCCTTTACTCCCATTCTGTCAAGCTCGGTGAGAGTCCGTATCCCGTGATCGAACCCGTCTCCCAGGCCACGCAGCTCGTCATTTGCCTTGGGCAATCCCTCCAGGCTGACCCTTAAACCGATATCCTTGTTCTTGTCAAAGAGCTTCACTATCCGATCGGTGAAGTAGCCGTTTGAGCTGATTACAACTCTCTGCGATTTCTTCTTGAGGATGGCGATAATATCTTCAATATCGTCTCTCAAAAAGGGCTCGCCTCCGGTGACGTTGAAGGAATGGACCGAAGGGAGCTTCTCGTAAACCGAAGGGTCGCATTCCTCGCCGACCTTCGGAGGAGACTTCCAGATATTGCACATATGACAACGTGCATTACACCGATAGGTGGTGATGATAGCTGCGAACCGGAATCGGTTCCTCAAATTGCTTCTCATGGTTACCCCAAGAGCCGTTTGTAGAGTCCTTCTATTTGATCGGTCACTCTTTCCCAGGAATAGGCTCCCATAACAAAGGACTTCGCAGCGTCCCTCTTCGTTCTTACCGCATCCTCGTCGGAGAGCAGATCTCCCAACACAGCAGAAAGATCACGCGCATCCTTGTTCTTAAAATAGAAACCTTTGTCACCCAACCCTTCCCTATTCTCTGGTATATCGCTCACCAGGCAAGCGTTCCCATAACTCATAGCCTCAAGCAAACCGGCCGAGAGCCCTTCAATTTCAGAAGGAAGAACAAATAAATAAGCATTCGAGTAAAACTCCTGAAGCATTTGCTGTGTGACATATCCGGTAAAAATGATGTTTTCCCTCATTGCTTCGCATAGCTGTTTGATCTCGCTTTTATAGGCGTCTTCGTTGCTCGCATCGCCGACGACAACCAGCTTCTTGTCCGTCTTGAGCCTGGAGTAAGCATCGACGAGGTAATGCGCTCCCTTCTCACGCACCAGCCTCGAGGCAAACAAGATGAAGTCGTTGCCTTGCAGACCGAACGACCGGCGGATGAGATCGGGTGGCCTACTGACAGGATCATCGATGCCCGGCGGGATGTAGGACGCATCGATCCCATATTTTTCCTTCAAGTAATCTCTTTGTACTTGAGACACTACAGTAACACAATCAGCGATCCTTACCGACGGTCTCTCAGTCATCTTAAAGAAAAGCCTGCCGGCAACTCCCCACTTAGACCTCATCCACTCCAGGCCATGGCCCTGCAATAAAATCTTCTTTGCTCTAATCTTCTGGATAATGGAGAATATTGACTGTCCAAACGCATGATAATGGACAATATCGCTGTTGCCTCTTATCAGCTGATCAAGAGAAGCCATCAGGGTAATGGAAAGCTTTTCGAAACTCCTTCCGCGAATGCTTGGCAGAGGCTTTATGGTTACTCCTTTATACTCGGTGTACACAGGCTTGTAACGGCTCATGGAGTAGACTGAAACCTCGTGGCCGCGATTGACAAGCCTTGACCCCAGCTCAAGGGCGTACTTCTCGATACCCCCTGATGCCTCAACTCCCTTTATGGCTATATGCGCTATTTTCACGTGGGACTCCTGTAGTTCATATCTTTCAGAATAGCCTTTACGGCAAGTCCAACAGCCTCATCGGATGTGTATCGAGCACTCCAACCCAGCTTCGTTATCTTTGAAAGATCGTAGGAAAATTCAGGCACATCGCCCACCCAACCCCGGTCGCCGCCGGTGAACAGAAGGGTGGGGTGAAGACCCATGTTGCTCGTCACAATCTCTGCTATCTTCTTAACCCGCGTTCGCGTGCTCACACCAATATTGAAGCAGTTCAGCTTAGCCCTTGAATTGTCCCAGCAGAACAGTACGGCGCTCACCAAATCTTTGACGTACAGATAGGGTTTGTTCTGGTTGCCGTCCCCCAGGACCTCCAATTCGTTAGGATTCTTCACCAGCTTTCCCACAAAATCATGAAGGATGCCGTGGGTCGTCCTCTCACCCACAACATTGGCGAACCTGCATATCCACGCTGTTAAGCCGTAATTCTCACAGAAGGAGGATATGAACCCTTCGGACGCCAGCTTCGCCGCACCGTAATGGGACACCGGGAATAGAGGTCCGAAGTCCTCGCCAAGGACCTCTGCGGACTCCCCGTAGATGGCGGAAGTCGATGCGAAAATGAGATTACGAACTTGATATCTCCTCATGCACAACAGTACGTTTAAGGTCGTTCTTAACGTGAGGTCAAAGTCGATGGTAGGAGCCTCAAAGGACTTTTGAATATCGGAATTAGCGGCCAGGTGAAAGATGACATCAAATCCCTCTGACCGGAAGATATCGTCAATCCGGTCCAGGTTGAGAAGGTCCTCTTTGTAAAGCTTGAATCCCGGGCTTGAGAGATTGTGGGCAATGTTCTCCTGCCTTCCGAGAACGAAGTTGTCAATCACGACAACATCATGCCCCCTCCTCAGTAATTCATCATTAAGATGGCTGCCGATGAAGCCGGCGCCGCCGGTTACCAATACTTTCTTTTCTCCCTCTTCCCTCTTGGCAGTCATCTTACCTGGATTCAATTACCGCGGCCTTCTCTCTTATGTAACGATCCACAGAGACAAATCGATAGTGCTTTGACAACTCCCTTATTTTTAGAGGAGTTGTGAAGGTAAGAGATGCCTGGGACAGTGATTGCAGCATGCCCACCTTTCTTCTTGGCTGATTCTTGTTAAATTCCCAAGTATGTAAATAGATGACGGGACACTCACTAAACGATGACGATCGATTCAGTAATCCCAGATAGGTATACAAAGGCAGAAGCCTCAAGGCTATGCCCCCAGAGAGCGCCACACGCCTTCCAAGGAGTGCTTTCGTGCTTATCGGGAACTCCGGAAGGCCGACCACGGTATGCAACTGCAATTCCGTGTCTTTCATACTTGCGTCATATTCGAAACCATATTTCTTGAGGATATCGATAGCCCAGATTGTCGCTCTCGTTACAGAGAATGATCTTGCTCGAAAACCTCTAATCTTTGTCTTAACCGCCCTTGTCAGACAAGCTAATGACATCTCTATGTCCTTCTCGAACTCTTCCTTCGCCATGCTTCCTACCAATTCGTGGACGTAGCCATGGCTACCAATTTCATAGCCCGCTGCGGCGATGTTCTGCACAACCTTCGGCCGTCTTTCGGCTACTCTTCCCAGCACAAAAAAAGTCGCGTCGGCCTCCAACTCCTTAAGCAGAGCAATCACCGAGTTGGTGTTCTCCTCAACCTGGTTTTCGTAAACATCCCAGTCTCCCGGCCGTACAAGCTCTTCACGTGTAAAGTTGTCTTCCACATCCACTGTCAAAATAGCGGCCTTTCTCTTCCTGTCATCACACAGCATCGAGGTCGCCCCAACTCACGTACCAATTCCTATAGTCCCTGATATAGGCTTCATTTTCATGCCCTGCTAGAACCTTCGCGCCAAAGTAAATATCTTGCGGAAAAAGCTTTTTCGGAACGCGATTAAACCCACTTTTCCTGAAGTGACCGTAATGAGGATAAGTCGGGATCAAGAGGATTGAAATGCAGTGCGCTCCCAAACTTACCGCCATTTGATCAAGGTTGTCGATCATGGCTTCATGCACGTCTTGCGAATCGCCGCGAGCCACGAATTCCATTACATACATGATTCTTATGCCGAATTTCTCGCTCATGCAGGTGACGAAGAGACCCAGAAGGGCACCCTCAAGAAGCACTGTCGTGATCTTATATTCAAAGGACGGTTTATAAAAATACCGCCATTCAAGGTAGGACCTGGAACGAAGAACTGCGATCCCGCCAGACACTGAACTCTCCTTCCACAGAAAGTCTGTGTCGCCAGGGAGCATATCCGGAGAAAGTACCGTTTCAAAAGTATAGCGCGTCCTTTTCTTCCTGCGGCTTCCTGATACTGTCCTGAGAAACGAATTGCCGAGTCCCGCTGCCAACTCGGAATGCAGGCCTTTCCCCAGGTATCTGCAGAGAAACGGCGTAACGTCAAGTATCTTGAGATGAAGAGGAAAGGGAGCCACTTCAAACCAGCCAAGACGCGTAATAAATCCGGAAATTGACTGTCCATTGGGAAACCCAAAGACAAGTTGACAATCCTCCTTTTCCAAATCGTCGTAAAGTGTCTGGGCTAGCTTCACGAACAAACCTTTGCCGCGATACTTCCGAGCCGTAACCGTCGCCGTCGAAATCGCACCTCCCGCAACTGCCCCATTGAAGTTCATAGGGCGCTTCATGACTGCATATTGAGCCACTATCCTGGAATCGATTTCTGCAAGGATTACGGGGGGCACGACGCTATCACGATTCTTAAATTGCCAGAGCCACGTTTGTCGAATCAGGTCGGTACGGTCATTCTCCGGGCTGTTCGGGAAATTATCGAACAACAATCGCGCAAGGGGTGCCTCATCACCCTCACGATAGCCGCGCAGCACTATATTATCCTTATTCACTTACTTGAGAGCTCGCCTGGCAAGAAAGAAATTTGATCAATGATGTGCCTGGGTCCCTATTGGCGCACAACCCTTGCGTACACATCCACGAGATTACGATAGTGTGATTCGGGACTATAAACCTGTTCCAGCTTCTCGCGTGCCTTTCTCCCCATTCTTTCTGCTGTTGCCGGATTATCCAACATATACCTGATCTTCTCCCGCAGTTCTTCGGAACTACCCGGCTCAAACAGCAGGCCGACAATGCCATCGTCCACCATCTCTTCAATGCCCCCCAAACGTGAGCCGATGACTGGCTTTCCATAAGCAAAAGCTTCAAGAATCGTCATTGGAGCATTTTCGTAACACGCTGAAGGCACAACATGAAATGCAGCATTCCGGAACAACGTTTGTAGTGCTTCACCTGTCTGGAAGCCTTCAAAAATGACGTTTGAAATCTTATTTTTCTTCACGTACTCTTCATAGGCACGCCGCAGTGGGCCGTCCCCGACAATTCTGACCTCGATGTCCAGTCCTTCGATGGCTCTAATAAGCGTCAGCACTCCTTTTTCGTGGGTCAACTTTCCAGCGTAAAGAATGTAATTCGTTGTACCATACTTGGGCCTGTAGGCTGTATAGTCGAGGAAATTGCGGATCACGACCAATTTGTTCTCTTGTACCCCCATAAGGATAAGTTTTCGTTTCAAGAATTCACTTGGACATAGTATGAAACGTACGCCTGCATATTTCCTGAACAGCTTATTGAAGTAGCTTTCCGTAGTGTAGATGGCTGAATCAAGATAGCTGTTCCTGTGGCATTTTGTGAGGACACAATGGAAGTAACGTCCGTTCTTGCAGCGCTCACAAATCTGCCCGTGGTTAAGCATCAGGTAGGACGGGCAAACGCTCTTGTAGTCATGCGCCGTCAATACCACCGGCACGTCTTTCCTCTCCGCCGCATCGATAATCGCCGATGTGAGCCTCCCGTATATGTTATGTGCATGAATCAGATCAACGCTGACTGTACCAAGAAGGTCCGAGAATCTACGTCTAGCTTCAAAATTGTAGAATATTTTAGTGACGGTCCTGATCTTCTCTTTCAGACCTATATCGTCCACGTGTGTGTCGGCGGGAAAAAACTTCGTGTAAGGTGACGGTAGGTTGCGGGATCCATTCATCCCAAAAGGAATTGTCACATGGCCGCGGGATGCCATGAGCTCAATTTCATCAAAAAAGACCTTATCCGCCCCGCCCTTAATATGATAATTGTTATTAGCGAATATGATGTTCATCGCTCTGTCACGCGAACGCGGCCGATTGTTCATGCGGACTTTCTTCAATCTCCGGATTGCTCCCATGCATCTCGATCGCCCCATGAGCCATTCCTAAAATGGTGATGACGTAACCGGTTGCCCCCGGCGTTTGCAAAAGATGTTCGCCAATTGAACCGACGCCAAATGCTACGAACGTGGCGAATGCCGTTCTCCCCAGTAACTTCGTCCTTTCATCTCTAGCCCCACGAATCGTAACGATTGTTCGCCGCGCAAGAGAGAACAGTAACCACAAATATAATAAACCCCCTATCAAACCTGCTTCTACGCATATTAAAAGGTAATCGTTATGCGATGTACCTTTCAATTTCGCCGCCTGTGTTAGAGCATATAAATCGTTGCCCAGCCCCCACCCCATGATGGGTCTCTCCTTTATTGCCTTGATCGAAGCGGGCCAAGCATAGGCTACTCTGTGATGCCAAGAACTGAACCCGACTTCCTTTTTCTCTGTGACGTCCCGGTATGCGCCGTAAGAAATGATCGAGAAGAACGAGGCGCCTACAAGTGTAATCGCAAGAAGCGGTACCAAGAATTTCGCCTTGCTTCTTCCGAAAAGAACCAGCAGCGGAAGGCCCGCCGCGAAGCCAGCCCAGGCCGACCGTGTATACGAAATTACGAGAAGACCAACCTGAGTCATAAACATGCCAAGAATTATAGATTTAGAGACTTTTGATTTTACTGTGGCATACACGTACAGCAAAAAAAACGCCATGTAACAGCAATAAAAACCAAAGTTGTTCTTTGCCATTACGCCAACATCCATTTGTTGCGAACGGGTGCTAAGACCCTGCATCGCCCTGATATACTTCTCAGGCGCTATGCAATACACATAGATCGCAGGCAAATTTGTAACGAAGAAACTGGCTATAATGGAATAGACTAAGATTCGCCGGTTACCTTCTTCCCTGCTCAGATCAACGATCATGACATACAAAAAGAAGTATCCGATAAGCCGTGCGAACTTCTTGAGGAAGTTGGCAATGTCCGCTGCACCGACAAAAGTCAGTCCGCAATAGATAATGAAGACGATAAAAGGCCATATCACGACACCTTTCAGCAGACCCGTACCTCTTTGCATGATGTAGATCGCACCGACGCCGATGATTACCAGAGTCAGAATGCCTTCGGCGCTGTAGTCGTAACGGCCCATGGGAACACTCGCCAATAAGAACAGTGGCCTGAAGGCTGTAAGAATGGCGATCCCGTAGACAGGGCTGAAACTGAAGATAATAACAGCGGCGAAGACAAGCGCGGCAGTGACGAGTAGCTCAACCATTTATCTGTTACTGACCAAATCCGTTAATGAGGGGAGCCATTGAACATATAACCCATCCTCTTTCAAGATTCGGCTGATCTCCCTTAATGTGAGCATCGGATCATGCATATGTTCCAATGTATGGCTAATGGTAATAAGATCAAAATAGTTGTCCGGATGATGGGCAGCGATAAGTTCACCACAGCATCTTCGTTGCCCGTCTTCTACGGCTCGTACGCCCCGATGCTCGGTCTTCCCCCAATGTTTTTAGGCACGGGGTTGCCGTCCAAGTCCGAAGTCACGCCGACATCGGTCCCGGCGTACATAGCGGGCGAGCCGTCAAGAAGATGAAAATCCACGGGTCCACGAAATTCTGGATTTCCAACTATATCCGTTGCATCGATCGAAATCGTTCCCGAGACGTTTCTATTGATATTTGCAGGGTTGTTGTACCAGAGATTGTAGGATTCAGTAGGGCCGGATGACCACTGATCCATGGCGAATCCATATACAGCATTGTTTGAAAAAATGTTGTTTTTCCAAATCGAAACAGGAGGTCCTATGTGTTCATAATAATCCCCGCGTAAGGCGCCATAATTGTTGCTGTCCATCACGTTATTATAAAAGACGTTCCCTGATGTATATGGAGTGGAATGGGAAATTCCAATATGATTATCATAGCAGATGTTATAGTAGATCTGGCTGTTTGTACACGCGACGGCGCTTATACCTGCCGACTGAGAACTACTTCCGGACTTGCATCCGGTTACTGTGTTGTATCGAACGGTCAGATTCGTAGATAAATTCGCTCCAGAGGTCGTCCAAGCCTTGTCAAGCTCAATGCCGTCTCCGTCGGGCAGGCTCGTATAGACATTTGCGATCGTATTGTGCTCGATAATCGCCCGATTGATCCAGTTAAGTTGAAAGGCGTTGATATTAGCGGTCGAGAGCGTGCCGATGTTTGTTGCGGTGTTATATCCGATATAGTTCAGATGCCCGGGCACATCCTGCAACCCGCCCTGGATGTAGATAGCTTGCCGCGTAATATTTGTTATAGTGTTATGACTAATATTCATTCCGTAGGGAGAAATATATACACTACCGGGTCCGTAGGACTGAATTGCAGCCGCACCGCAATCATGAATGTTGTTATAAGACACCACAGGATCAATTAGCGTATCGGAAGTTCCGGGGGCCAACATGACGCAGACTCCCGTGGCGGTGATTTCGTTGCCTTGACCTGATCCTCCAATCAGAACGTTGGAGATGCTGTATCCATTATCCGAATTAACGCGTATGCCGGTCGCATCAGTTCCAGTTCCTACAACCTTGCAATTCTTGACTGTCGGAGCATCGGCCGCCTGAAATGTTGAAGTAAATTCCATTACCGGCGCATCGGCGTTGTGAAACTCAATTCCATCTACCACCGTACGGGCGTATGGAATGGACGTAAAGGCTCTCCCATTGGATCCGGGGCCGATTACAACAGGTTTTGCTCCGGTTCCATAAGTTTGAAACGTAATGCCATCATCTCCCGCTGCAAGAGTTTGATTTGTCCACGTGTCTCCTCTCTTGAGGTACACAAAATCACCTTCAATTGCGGTACCTACCACCTTGCTCAAGGACTTCCAGGGAGTGGAGGGATTTTGTGCTTGCATGGCCGTATTAGTGTCGTTGCCCGCGGAGTCGGATATATAATAGCTTTTGGACGATGAAGCACCGCTCCGGGCTGTTGTTCCTACGATCTTCCAGTTCTGATCGGTGAGGGTAGGAAACAACGCACCCGAGAGAAGGGTCGTGCCGTCCATGTACCAGAACGCATTCTGGCCGGTTGAAGTGTTTCTCCAGACGAGGTCGGGTTTACCGTCTGCATTGAAGTCGCCAACCCCCACGATCTTCCAGTTCTGATCGGTGAGGGTAGGAAACAACGCACCCGCGAGAAGGGTCGTGCCGTCCATGTACCAGAACGCATTCTGGCCGGTTGAAGTGTTTCTCCAGACGAGGTCGGGTTTACCGTCTGCATTGAAGTCGCCAACCCCCACGATCTTCCAGTTCTGATCGGTGAGGGTAGGAAACAACACACCCGCGAGGAAGGTCGTGCCGTCCATGTACCAGAACGCATTCTGGCCGGTTGAAGTGTTTCTCCAGACGAGGTCGGGTTTACCGTCTGCATTGAAGTCGCCAACCCCCACGATCTTCCAGTTCTGATCGGTGAGGGCAGGAAACAACACACCCGCGAGGAAGGTCGTGCCGTCCATGTACCAGAACGCATTCTGGCCGGTTGAAGTGTTTCTCCAGACGAGGTCGGGTTTACCGTCTGCATTGAAGTCGCCAACCCCCACGATCTTCCAGTTCTGATCGGTGAGGGCAGGAAACAACACACCCGCGAGGAAGGTCGTGCCGTCCATGTGCCAGAACGCATTCTGGCCGGTTGAAGTGTTTCTCCAGAGAATTTCTGCGCGCATTGAGGCTGAAGAAAGGGCTGGTACAACAAGCAACAAGCCCACGAGCAGGAATGATATACGCCATGGCCTTGTTCTCATCGACCGACCCCTTTGATAGGTATGCGTAACAAATCTTCACCCAGGCAGCACCATCTTTCTCTCACATCCGTATGATTGGAATTCCCGACGCTGAATCGAGGGATTTGCAACTGTTGGCAAGATTGGAGAAACGGGCGATTCTCCCACTCATACGAGATCTGAGACAAATTTGTGCATTTCTGCGGCCATATTTTTCTCGTTGCACTTATCTTCGATCCTTCTACGGCCATTGCGCGCAATATGGTCCCTCAGAGGTTCATCGTCGAGGAGAGTTCTGATCTTCTCTGATAAATCCTCCCGGTCATATGGACGAACCAGGACAGCGTCTTCATTATGTGTCAGATAGTCTTGCGAACTAGGGGTTCTCGTCACAACGCAGCACTTACCGAGTGCCATTGACTGGAGGAAACTCATTTGTCCATAGGAATAATTGTGATATGGCAGAGGGATGACCACAAAACGTGCTCTCAAAATGTTCTCTATCAGCACCTGAATCGGAACTCTCCCGGCTATTTCTACGTTGTCAGGTACGCTGGCCAGGCCGGGTATCGTATCGACACCTATGATTTTCAGACGCACACGCCTGTCCCCGATGCTTTTCCAGGCTTCTATTAGCGTGCCGTAGTCCCTGCGGTGTGAGCCAAAGGACAGGATGTAGTCCTCCTGCTTCACGAGCCCAGGTTTAAAATAGTCGGCATCAACGCCAAAATGCACAAAGCGATATGGAACGTGAGGCATATACTTATCGTAAAATTCTGACTGTATGCTGCTATGGGCTATAATGCCCCTGAGCGACTGGCTCGCCTTCTTGATTAAGCCCAGTTCTACGGGGTTATTTCTGCCTCCATTGAAGGAACCGATGTCGATAACCACATGGGGCGGCAACCGTTCCCCGAGCAAGGAGCGTAAGAAACTGAAAGCGAGGGCGCTCCGTGCACTATGAGAAATAATCAGATCGTACTTCTTTCTCTTTAACCAGGCAGTGAAAGGTTTAACTATAAAGAAGCTGAGGACCTTGTTCTCAAAAGCGCTGATCAAAGGTATATTTCCGATATCCACAACATCGATTTGGCAGAGAGGGTCTGGCCAGTACTCGAAGAACCAATACCGCTTGTTCTTCACTACCTTGTCTGGGGATTGAATCGCATCCGAGTCAACTTCCAGCCTGGCAACCCGCCAATCAACCGTAAACAATATTCTCATAAGCGAATCATATACCAGCGATGAACGGCGGTCTTTTCAATCGTCCGAAACGCAGCCCACGAAAACATCATCAACGCTGAGGGTCTTTTCCTGAGTCGGGGAAAATCCATACCAGTCGGCGTATATTTTAAACACTGCTTCGTTTACGTACGGAGGAAACTTGTGACGGCCGCTGTAGAAGGAATAATTTTGAACAGCTGAACCAGAAGGAAAATTACTTATCGCCAAGTCCTCTATTTTCTTTGAATGACTCGAGTCCCAATATTGAAATAGGGGAATAACGCGGAAATCGCCTGCCTTCCTTAGCCAAAACTCCACGTAACCGGCACACTCCGGCCTTACTTTGAAAGCCTGCTCCATAAGAACGAACTTCTCTGAAGGCTTCAGCATCAGTTCGCCTGCATAGTTTCCGCTGTGAGCCTGCTTGTCCAGTGTCAGTGAGCCATATGTTGACCACCGCGGAATCGCTGGTTTCTTATCATTGATCGAGCCAGACCTCTCCTCGAAGCCTGGATTACCCACAAGGTTCGTTGAAGCGTCTCTCCTCGCGCCGACTTCAACGGTCTTCAGCATGCCGTTGCCCTCTTCATACCATTCCCGCGAGTCATCCGACCAGTAACCTCCCCTTGCCATTTCTGATCTGATCTCTGTAAGGTGCTGGCGGCCTTTCCGTATTTCCTCTGAGGCTTCCGCTCTTAGACCCTTCATCAGTAGTTGCCTTCCCTCATGGTAGGCTGTCGTGCCGGTAATCGTGAGGCTCTGCCTGTATGTATTTTTCAGGAATCCTTTCAACTTTTCTTTCGTTGAGCTGTTTGTATTGACTACAGTCAGGGCTTTCTTAAGGTCCAACAATGCAGTTTCCGTTTTCTTAAGTTGATCGCGGCTTGCCTCTAATTCTTTCCCTGCCATAGCATTGGTGAGGACCTGGCTGTAAAGTGACGCACCTCGCCAACCGACTGGATTATTCCGGAAAAAATCAGCCATATATGGGGCCACAGCCTCACCGAATTCAAGTCGGCATGCCTTCAGTAATAACGCACCTGCTGTTTCTTGAGGCTCTCTCGTCGCTTCGTACCAGCCCCAGTCATCGATGATCTTGCCGCCAATCGTTTCCTGTCGATAGTGGAGATCTCCACCTGTGACGTTGATCTTGCCGGTTCCGTCTTCCTTGATGTATCCGCTCCCCGGCGCATCGACGTTCCATGCATACTCGGCTGCGACTAGTTGCATAACCTCACCGCTGAAGTAGCCTATCGGTTCCCAATTGAGGATGATGTCGCGGTCTCTTCCCGCAGTGTAGGCCGTTCTGGCAAAAGCAGGGAGAGTCGAAAAGTATCGACCCCATTGGAAAGCGTTTCCGTTAACACAGTGGACCAGCGGCTGCTCTACTATCCTTACCCAGGATTCCGTCTGTTCGCTGCTTAAATCCGCAACTGCGAGGTAAACATCTTTTGAAATCAAATCCGCTAATCTTTTTATCCACGCCTTGTATTTCTCATTGCCGTTCAAATCGAAATTGACGTGATAGGGATACACGACGAATTGCAACTCGATCCCGGGGTTTATCTTCCGTATTTCCCGGGTGAATATATTTATCACATTCGCGTCAGCCAATGCCCGGTCATTCCCGAAACGCGCGCGGTCGTTCTTCCCCCGTTCGTCCCAGCCTTCCTCGTAACCGTCGATGCAATGAAAATGCAGGGATTCGGCTTCGGTTTCTTTCGCAAACTGCGCAATCTCTGCAGCCCTTTTCTTCAAAAGCGTGTCGTCGCTCCATGTGTAGTAATGATTGTTAAACGTGACAGTTCCTTCGTAATCCGTATTGTTCTCGCCGGATGATACCGTTCCTACAGCCCAGTTAAGAGCGTAATTGATAATGACTCCTCGTTCCCTGGCGTAATTATTGATCCTCTTCAGGTAGTGCCGTTCTTCTTTGGTCGGCAGATTGAATCCGTCCGGGACTATACGCCGCGTCGTGTACGTGTATATTCTGTTAAATTTATAGTGGAATGCCCAATCAACATATTTTTTGAATTCGTCGTATGATGCCGGAAGCGGCCACACCGGCAGCGCCCGGTACTTGAAATCCGGCCAGTCCGTGACCTGCGCCTCTTCTGCGAAGATAATCGCACCTTCGCGTTTAATCAGCAGGCGAAAGGTACTGCTTGCATGCAACAGGCCCTGCCACCCGACGCCCGATAGAAACACGGCCTCGCCGCCTTCCTCTCCTTTACAAAACCGTATCGCATATGCCTGTTCACCTTTTGAAGATATGTCCTTGATCTCCTGTTCGTTGAGGATACCGCGCAATTCCTTGGTCTGCGGGTCTCCGAGAATGATCCTATTGCCCGCAGTGGATGTACTTGCGTGCGCACCCGTTGGCAATGGTCGTCCTCCCATGATCTTTATCCGGTCGTTGATCTCTTCGGCTGCGAGAAGCGCTTTCGGGTCGTTCTTATCCAGCACAATCGTTGCCTTTGGTTTGTTTAGATCCCACAGCACAAATCTTTTCCCGGTCAATTCCAACATTTTTGGCAGCGGGATAATGTCCGGCCCCTTACCCGGTTCGTCCCCTCCCGCAGCCTCCATCGCACTCGGGAAGATCAGGGTGATGAGCATGACGACGCAGCAAAATTGGCAGGATCTCTCCCGTAAATTCATGATGCTTTGTAAATGCCGGGCCTGGTAACGCTTCTTGCGATCTTTCTCAATTGCACACTCAAGTCATATAACGCCGCAAATGAATTTGGCCCCAGGCATTTATAAATCAAAAAGGACCTGAGGATTCTGGGGTTTCTAAAGACGTATCTATGGTTTTTCCATAGATACTGAAAGAACTCGTTAGCTGTCGTGGAGACGTCAAGGTCCTTACGTCTGCCTTCATGGAACAACGCAAGACAAACCATGTCGGACAATATGGCCTGCGAGCGTCTTTTCCATTTATCAAGAGTTCGTTTTCTTTTGCCCATGGACAGGGCATATTCATAAGCTCGATCGGTTAATGTATCAATGTTTTTTATGTGATCTGCTAGAACCAATGTTCCTGATATATTGTGCTCGTGTTTCCGCCAAACCGCTACGACCTTGTCAAGAAGGGCGACGTCCCCGTGCAGATACAGGCGCAGGATTGTCTCCGCGTCCTCACTTATGATGTCAAAACGGTATGCATCTATCCTACACGCGAGGTCCCTTTTAAAAACACTCGCATTATGTGCAAATGTGACCTTTGGAAACCGTAAAAACAATTCATAGCCGCTTGTCTGGCCTGCGGACGGGCACTGGATAGATTCTCTGTCTCCTGCTTTCATTATATTTCCGGCCTGCACGCATACGAGATTTGGCTTCGTAGCTATTTTATGAGCCGCGGCACTTATGAAGCCGCTATCAATAAAATAGTCATCTCCGTCCAGGTTGATCACCCATTCTCCCGTGGCGTATTCATAAAGCAGTTTCCTGTAATTGGCATGTTTTCCGATGTTTTTGTCATTTCTGAAAAACTTCAGTCTTTCATCCTTCACGTACTTCTGAATTATCGCAGGCGTTTCATCCGTGGAATTATCATCGGAAACTATGACCTCCAGATTCGGATAGTCCTGGGCCAAGCTGGATTCGATAGTTTGGGCTATGTATCTCCCGTGATTGTACGTAGGGATCATGATAGAAACTTTGATCATGTTACGACTCTATGAGCTCTGCCAGACCTAGGCTGGTTGTAAGCCCCCTATAAGGGACCTGATTTCCTTGAGAATGCGCCAGCGACACAACTGGCCATGGATGAGGAAGAACAAGCCGATACTCGCGAACAACTTGATCCAGAGGTCCCCAACGCCAAACCGGTAGACTCCCCCCATAGTCAGGAATTCACCCACTGCGCAAACGATAACTCCTGCTATGATCGGCGCCCGCAATGCGGAGAAGACATCTCTGAATTTCAAGCCAATTTCTCTTTTCAACGCCGGAAAATAAACCAAATACTGAACAGCATAGCTTATGGTAACAAGCACAGCCACACCTGCAATACCAAACCACCGGACGACAGGATAAAGCAGAGCAACCTGCAGCACAGCAGCGAGTAAGTTTGCCTTTGGCAGCAACCTGGTTTGTCCAAGCGAAATAACAACTCCCGCCACTGGTTCAAGCACAACCCTGATCATACCGTATAAACATAGAACCCGGAAGGCCTGCAGCGCCGGCAGCCATTTATCAGTGCCGTTTCCGAGAAAAATAAGAAACTCCCTTGACACGATCAATAGGCTCAAATTCGCCATTATCCCCAGCAGGGCCACTACCTCCAGAACCATCAAGTATCCCTTTTTTATCCGATCTCTGTCGTCCTGGATCCTGGCAAAGGTTGGGAAAAGAACATTTGCAATTACGTTCCAACTGAGGTTCGTTATTCCCGTTGCCCAATAAAAAGCCAAGGCGTAAAATCCAAGCATTTGCGCACCTTTGACGGAACCGACGATCAAATTGTCCGTGTTGATGAGGGCAAATGTTATCACCCCCGATAGAAAAAGATTCCCGCCGAAATGCACGTATTCGGTCATTTTCTTCCTGTCCAGACAAAATCTTAAGCGCACGGGACGCAGTACGTTCAATACGATAGCAGAGATAATACTCGCGCTCACATTTGCCACAACGATGCTCCAATATTTGAACCCGGCAAGTGCGAGAACGATTGAAACAGCCGCATTAGTCAGCGCGAACCCCATCTGCGCGAAACTCAGAAACTTATAATTCAAGTCACGAGTAATGAGCGTTGTTGGCAGAAACGACATTGTATTAATGAAAAGGCCTAATGAAAGCAGCCGCACAACACCAACCACGGCAACATCGTCAAAAAAATATCTCGCCAGCGGCGCCGATATCAACGAAATGATTAATGCAAAAAAACCAAGCAGCACTTTCATCGAAAAGCCGGTGTATAGCGCCGAATCTGTCAATTCCTTCTCCTGCACAACGGCGCTGTTGATTCCGAAATCATTGAACTGCGACAGAAAATTAATAAAAATCATGGCGAAGCCCAATATTCCATAATCGTTCGGGACCAGACATCGCGCAAGGACCACATTTGCCGCTGCCTGCGATATGAAAACAACGACCCGAGCCAGGCCATTATAGCCAAAGTTTTGAAATGTCTTTGCCTTGAGCGAATCCGTCATGTCCGTGCCGAATATACGTGGAGAGCTTGCCCTAGTGTGCTGTCTTAGAAATAGTTTGAATATATTTTGAGCCACGTCATTCCGGCGAAAGCCGGAATCTAGTAAAAATACCTGGATTCCCCCGGCCTACCACGTGCCGGGACAGGCGCGTCAAGCCCGGAATGACAGAAAATGTAAACTTACTTGCGAGACAATACACTAGATGAGGATGTCGCGGCCAGTTTCTTACGCGCTTCGTTAAGCCCCGGCTGGCTCTTTGATGAAGCGAAGGAGCGACCGTTCGGCCCTGACCAGAACTTTGGACAAAGGGGTCTGCACCAACATCAGGGCGCAGAGCACTCCGGCCGCATTGGCTGCCATGTCCGCATATTCAAACGTGCGAAAGCCGCTGAGGCGCTGAAGACATTCCAGCGCAACTCCCAAAACGGCTAAGGCCAGGGCGATTCTCAATCGAACAAGGTTACTCGCGTAAATCAGGCCAAACCAGAAGGTCATCGCCACGTAGGCCGCGAAGTGCCCTACTTTGTCGCTGTTTCTGAAATGTCCTGCATGGGGCGGATGGGGCATCAACGAGGCAACGATGACCGCCAGGACTATCACGAAACCAATAATCAACCAGAAGCTGGGGAATTTGAGTTCACTCATTGGCGTAGGGCAGGCTGCGGTCCCAGGATGAGCTACCGCCGTTGCGACAATTCTCCCCCTCAAAGAATTCTGTCGAGCATGATAGCGACGCGACACCGGACGTGGTGCAGTGACCAGTGTGGCACCATTCTACACGTGAGATATTACGGCTTGATGACACCATAGTTAATTCTACGTTAACAAGGCCACAGAGCAACGAGGCGAAGAGGAAGAGATCGCAGAGCGCGGGCAGGCGATGATGAGTCTGCCGATGTGAAGAGGCCGATAAGGCCCGACCGGAGCATGGCATTTTCCCCTATTTGCGGCCATCGACTCATTTACAGACCCCTTCGGAGCCCGGCTTGCATTTCCGCCCGTCGACCCAGGTGGCATCGGATAGCTTTGCGCCTGTCAGGTCTGCGTCTTGCAGTTTCGCACCGGTCAGGTCGGCGCTTCGGAGGTCCATTCCGGCGAGCACTGTTTCACGAAGGTCCGCATTTCGAAGGTTCGCATACATGACGTTCGACCCGTTGAGTTGTGCTCTATAGAGATTCGCGCCATTCAAATTGGCATCACGGAGATTCGAATGACGCAAATCCGCGCCGCTCAGATTTGCGCCGCTCAGATTTGCGTCATTCATTGTCGCACTGCTCAGATGCGCGCCGCTCAGATTTGCATTTCGAAGATTTGCCCGGCTCCACACACTCATCTGTAATCGTGCGTCGCTGAGGTCGGCGTCGCTGAGGTCGGCATTCTCGAATTCAGTATTCTGGAGACTTGCGCCTGTTCAGGTTCGCGCCGTTCAGGAGCGCATCTCCTAACTCCCAACCGCCAAGTTGCGCACCTGACAGGTCGCATTTACTGCACTGGTGTGGATGTGTGGTACGCAATTGCTCGAGCTTCGCCGGGTCGTACCCATAGCCGGTAGCTAAAGTCATAGCAAGTGCGGACACTGCCATGACGGTGATGGACAAAGGTGTTCTCTTACTCATTTGCCAACCTCACTCACGTAGTCAGTTTTTTTCCAGGATCAAGCCCGTCGCCGCCGGGTGACTTCATCCCCGACGGCGACCAGGCCGACACTTTTAGTGCATTCTTCTCCTGATGCCTACGAGACCGAAAAGGCCCGAGCCGAGCAGCCAGACCGCCGCCGGTATAGGAACCGAAGATACATTCGCCTCGCCGGCCAGGACCTGGGTGAATCCTGTTCCGTCGTTGTGCAGGTCGACCGTGAAAAGGGTGCCGTCGAGCAACGGGTTCATTCCAGTGTCGTCAGCGAACAGGGCCAGAGAGAAGCTGCTGGGCCAAAGGAGGAATCGAAAACTGGTGCATCAAGCGTAAGGTTGAAGTGAATCGTATTCCCGAAGGTAATGCCTTGATTGTAATCATTGACACAAGTTGTGTTGGCGAAAGTCACCGGACCGGGAAGTGACCGATGACTGCGCTGCCATCAACCTCGGCGTGAGCGAGCACCCGCAAGCGTCCCACCCGAGTAATTAGATACCGTTGCGGTGGAATCGAGTGCGCTGGTGGGGTTGTACTGAAAATAGAGAAACCCGCCCGTACCGCTGAGGGTTGTGGTGTTGACCGTTACGTCGTAGCTGAGGCCTGCGAAGGAAGAGCTTGCGGCCAACAGCAGTATCGCGATGGCAAGAAGTTTTATTTTGAGAAATTTCATTGTGTTTCCTCCTGTTCCTAGAATGTCACTGGTGTGAAGTTGATTTTGGCGTTCGACGGATCCGAGAAACTCTGCAGCGGAACGTTAATCGCGACACCGGGGTTAAGCGGCTGGCTGAAAGTTATTATCGGGTCGCCGCTCTGATTAGACCCTGTCGCATTAACCAAGGTCACGCCGTTGGTGAGACTGCTGAGCGCCACGCCGTTGACGGCCGTTTGGTTGTTGTTGGTCACGGTCAGCGTGCCTGTGTAGAGGTGTGTCGCGCGGTTGTAGACGAAACCGCTGCCCTGTGTAATGCCTACGAAGGATGCTACTGCAAAGTCGCTGTTGTGGTTGATAACTGCCCACGCTGTGTTGCTTGCGGTATCGATGCCGTAAGTACCGAGGCCATAACTGGCGTTCCAGGGGCCGGCCACGAAACTTGATGTACCGCCGACATTATCCGTCACGGCGTTTACCCACGCGCCACTGCTGTTCTTTGATACGAGGCCCACCATGCCGGCCTGGGCCTGAGCAGGCGTTACGCTGTTCGGGTCATAGCTCACCGAGAGTACGAAGGTATCGGTGTTGGGGGCGTAGAGGTCCGCCATTCCCCAGAGAGTAAGGATATCACTATTGAGGCCCGGGACTTTGTCGGCCCAGCCGGTGTCTACTGCTTTTTGCAGGGCTCGGTTATTGTAATCCTTCACCGTGCTGCCGTTGGCGCCGCTGAGAATCTTTGCGGTTGTTGCTTTGTAGCTGTCAATCACGCTGGTGTAGGACTGACCTTGCGGTACAAGGAATTCCTTGCCGTTCAGGCTATAGCCGAAGGTCTCGGCCTTTGTGAAGCTGAGCGACAGGGTTGTAGGGATCAACCATTCGCAGTTAGGGCTCGGTTCCGGAAACGCACCCGCTGGGAGCCGCATTGGAGGGAACCCCGGAGGAGTAATAATCGATCGTTACCTTCGGGCCGTCGACCGTGAAGATGTAGTAGCCGACCGTGTGAAGGTCCTGAGAGAGCTGAGTCTGACGGGTGTGGCCGAATGCCGGCACGTTGTATTTATCGTCGTTGCTCGGGCTTCCGGGAGTATAGAACTTGGAGCTGTCGGATGCGCACAGAATCTGGTTGACGTAGGAGTTGCCGTCGGGACTCACAATACGCGACCGGTCGTACATATGGTCATGACCGCACAGATAGTAACGGACGCCGTTGTCATGCAGGCTCTTGAAAAAGGCGTTCTGCCCGGCAGGCATCCTGTGTAGGGATCGGAGCCGAAGAGGACGTCCACATGGTTTTCGGTGATCAAACCCTTGTGGCTCATCACGAAGGCATGTGCGTCCGCTCCCTTTCCCTGAAGCACACTGGTTATCCAGCTCTGCTGGAGGTCGATGGCGCTGCTCTCCGGATTATGGTTCCCGGCCGCGTTGGGAGGTGAAAACTGGTCAAGCAACACGATTCTGGCATTGTTATAATCGAATGAGTAGCTCAAACCCGTCCAGTCCAGGTTGTTGGTGTCGCTGGGGGCCGGAGTGCTGAAGTGTGTGCCCATGAAGAACGGCGAACCCTGGACGGGGGGAAGGGCTGGACCCCGGAGTCGGCGTTGGGCACGCTGAAGGCATCTCCCGGGGTACTGTTCATCTGGCCCGATTGGGTCTGGGGATAGATTCGTTTAAATTCGGTGCCGGCAAGCGGTTGTGAATCGTGGTTGCCGCGGAACGGGAAGAAGCCGATCCCAGCGTTAAATAGTTCCTGGGCGAAGACGGCCCGGACATCCTCGGTGTTCTTGATGGAAACGGCAGTTGAACCCGTTGTATCAACCAGGTCACCAACCTGGACAACAAATGAGACGCTCTTGTTCTTGAATTCCGTATTGAGGGCCCTGACGATGTCAACGGAACACGTTCCCGGGCTCCTGCCGTCGTCCGACCCGATCCACTGCGTATCCGACATCACGCCGAATTTCCAGGGCGCCGCGGATGCCAACGCGGGCGCCATAAACATCGTGAGCGCCAGAACGAGCGCCCAAACTTTTACTTTATTGAAACGAAATGATTTCTGCATAACAATATCCTCCATGATAAATTTTGTAGAGTCCTGTGTGTTTCACTTCTTGTCGCACCAGTTATCATGCATGGTAGATAGTTCTTTCGAATCGGCATCACCTCCTTTTTCGCGATCTGCGGTGAACCCAGCGTCCCGGGCAATCCCGGTCTGCGCATCCAGCCGGGCGCATAAAAAAGCCCGAATCGAACGCGATTGCGCTTGATTCGGGCTTTCTGGTTCCCCGGAAGGGTTACATCAGCAAAGTACCCACTGCTTCAATCTGCTTTGAAGAACCTCTCTTATTTCAGATCATCCCCCCAAGCCTTTTTGAAAACTTCTCAAAGCTGTTCTGTCTGGACTTGTCCGGACCGCGCCCGCAATTTTTGCCTTCGGTTGCCTAAGCGTTGGTGAAGTATATCTGACGGATGTTTCCGGATTGTGAACAGTGTATTAAAGTTGTGTAAAACATAAAGTAGTCTGGCGATATATTTCTTTACACAGTGCACCCATTCATCCTGGGCGGATTATTATTCACCAACATTTAATCTGACGTTAATCTTTTCTCAATATCCTTCTTGTAGAATGGCGGTGATGCCACCACGGAGGCACGGAGGTCACAGGGGAATGCGGCACGGGGAAAGGATGGCGGAATGGAATTGACGCAAGTAATCTCTTACAGCCTCCCACTGCTTTTTGTAGGCGGGTTTGTTGTGATGGTACTGCGAGAAGGCAAGTCGCCGAATACAGGACGAATCCCCAAACAGCGCTATGTCGCGCGTAAGCCGGCCGGCCGTGAGCCGCGGACCGGCAGCCCGGCGCCGCACTAGCGGTGGCATAAAAGTAGCAGGCCTGTTTCCCAAACCTGATAGGTAGTATCAAAAGTTTCGTGAAAGAAGGCAGGACAGATTCTACCACAGAGGCACAGAGGTCACGGAGAGATGATACATGTCAGTGTCCGGGACGCGGTGATCGCGTTCCTGCCCACACGACGCTCCGCGAAGACGCTCCGCGAAGGGACGGGGGACGCCGTCGCTTCCTCTGTGTTCTCTGTGCCTCTAGCGAAGCGGGTGGATCGGCGATGAAAAGAAGTGGTTCTTGAGTTTTGACATAACCACCTCAAAAATAAGGAGAGGGTGAAATGGAACATTCTAAGAGGTACCTTGCAGTGCGGCGTGTGTCAAAAGAAGTTCCCCGTTGAACTCGCCAGGATGCGATTCAACTTTCGACATGCCTGTCCATTTTGCGGATCGATGTACGCGATTTCAGAAAAGGAAGCTCTCCAGGCGCACCGCGCCCTTGATGAGATGGAACATATGAGAAAATGCGCAGGTTGCGTTTCCGGCAGGGCTGCGCCCTCAGGCGCAAGCGCGCGCCTCCTGAAATGTTCCTGTTTTTCCACTTTTTCCCCAGTAATCGGCGATGTTCTCTGCGAAGCGGTTTAGATAATCTTTTTGTTTTGCGTTGGAGCCTATTACATCCACGCACACCTTTTTGAACCCGCACTCCCTGGCCGCCTTGAACAAATGATGCCCGGCCACCAGCACATACCCGTTTCCGTTCTTCCTCACGATGATCCTCACCGGCTCGGTCTTGTTGAGAAAGGAATTTTTCAGGAACGAGTCCATTGCATGGGTCCACTGGGAGTCTCTTTCCCGGTAGGCAGGATTTTCCTGTATCAAATGGATATCAACTTTACCGCCGTCTTTCATGATTCACTCCTCTGAGATTGATATAGAGAGCTGTGAAGCAAGTCCCGTATAAGGTTATCGGACAAGCCCGCCCGCCACTCAACACTGGTCTGTGAGTATATTCATTCTTCACATCTGATGGTGCACATGTCATGCCAATCGAAACAACTCGCCTTCGGCGCAAGTAAGAAGACCCTTGCAGGGTGAAGATCACTTCTACCCATCTTTCCAAGGTCTTTAATCCTCTTGGTTTGCTCTCCTGCCGTCACGTCGAAGATGTGGTAAACTATAATATTGTACCAACTCGGCATATCCAAGAAGGAGGATAGGTAATGTTACTTGAGTACATACAAAAAGCCGTAGAGCGTGCTGAGTACAAGAAACTTGATGACGGAACATGGTATGCCGAAATTCCCGGGTTCGAGGGTTTGGGCGAACAACAAGTCCGTGGAGAAGTGCAGAAAAGAGCTGATCGAGGTCCTGGAAGAGTGGCTCTTCCTTAAGATACGCGATAGCGACCCAATTCCCGTTGTTGACGGCATTTCCCTGGCGGTGAAAACCACGAAGGCTGCCTGATGCCTGACGCAAGCACATCGAGAAAAGTGCTTATCAAGAAGTTGAAGTCGCTTGGATATTCCGAATTTTCGGCGGAAAACATCAGTTCATGATCAAGGGCGAGAAAAAAATTCGTATACCAAATCCTCACAAGGGCCAATCCATACACATCAGTCTACTAAAAGAAATTCTCCGTCAGGCGGGAATAAGCAACGAAGAATGGTACTCAGCTTAAAGCGGGGAGAATTTATTTAAAAGAACGCAATCAGGCATTAGTTGCGTGGCAGATAGTTTGAGGGTTTCTTCGTAGATCATTCTTGCGGCCCGAGGGCCGCTATTTCAATAGTTCTTTTTGATATGCGGTAAACGGTCCTGAATCTTCCAACACGGAAGCTTCTCAATCCCTTCAGTTCGTCCCGGAGCGCCTTGCCGGCAGACGGATCCGTTATGAGCGTGCGCAATCCGGCTTTCAGCTTCCTTTTCAACTCCGGATGCAGGCTCCGGATCAGCTTGGCCGTGCTGTCTGCTATGACCAGCTTATACATCTGTGTTGCCAAGGAGTTCCTCAAGCGTGTACAGTTTCGCCTTCTTGGCCTTCAACTCGGCGGTACCCCTCCTGATATCAGCCATAAGTTCAGCATCAGACCTGATCGCGACCGTCTCTTTCAGGCTTTCAAGTTCGTCATGGCTGACAAGCACCGCGGCGGGACGCCCATTCTTAGTGATGACGACTTCCTCATCCGTGCTTTTCACGTGATGGATGAGGGCGCTCAATTTCATTTTTGCTTCTGATAGAGGCAGTGTTTTCATTTTGGACTCCTTTTTGGTTGACCACAATTATGACTAATTATACAAGCAGCATGAGGTGGGGTCGAGGGCCGGCTGCTGATGCAAGAGTATGGTGAAAAGCGTATTAACTGTTATCATACACTCAAATTGATGCTACTTCACCGATGCGGAGAAACCACCGGACCCGGTAAGTCTCAACAAAACCACCTGGAAACAGGTGAAACAGTTTTTTGTCAAGAATCGAGAGACGCCTCACGAGCGAACTGTGTGAAATCGGCGACAGACGCCACCCGCCCACACACCCGGTAATGTCAAAAGTTTCATGAAAAACAATGCGATTCTACCACGGAGGCACAGAGGTCACAGAGAAGTGCTTTACGGAGAAAGGATAATTCCGTGTCCGGAACAGTAGAGATTCTGTTCCGGACTCACACCGACGCTCCGCGTGGGTGTGGCAAGTACCTGAATCCCGGAGGGATACAGGTGACCAGGATATGGTCGTATTCCCCGTATCCGGCAACCTTCATAGGTTTTCCTCCGTGTGCCTCCGTGATGAGAAAACAGCTCTTGGTTTTGTGGGTGTTAGACGGCAATGAATGTGTCCCAATGCGGGTGCCCCGGAAGCTATGCCTCTGAGCGGATGGGGCACCAAGGACGAATTGGATTCAAGATGGAGACCGAGGCGCTCCGAGTTCCTGGGCTACGGAGGCGTACCTTGTGGTACGTCGAGTAAGAACAGGCAACGGCATAGAAGGTATACGCTTGAAGGCAAATCGGCCTCAGGACCTGGCGTTATCGTCGAGCTTGTAGCCTACGCTCGTCACGGTCACGATGTAGGTGGGGCTTTGCGGGTCTTGCTCGATCAGTCTTCGCAGGCGGCTGATGTGGACATCTACGTTACGCGGCGTCACGAAACACCTCTCCTCCCCAGACCTCATCCAGAAGCTGATCGCGTGAATAAACCCTTCCCGGATTTTTAGCGAAGAAAAACAGGAGTTTCAATTGAATGGGCGACAACTCAACCTTCTTGCCTTTGACCGTTACCTCGTATTTGTCAAAGTCGATGAAGAGGTCTCTGTGGGAAAACGTTCGCACAGGTGCGGTTTTTTTGGCGGAATGCGCCTTATGAGTTTTTCGCAGCGCCACACGGATTCGAGAGACCAGCTCGCGTACGCTGAAAGGCTTGGTCATGTAATCGTCGGCTCCCATCTCCAAGCCGAGAATGCGGTCTACCTCGGTGCCTTTGGCGCTCAATATGAGGATGGGTACATCGGCGTATTCCTGCATTGCGCGAACGTGACTGCACACCTCCAGGCCCTGCATGCCCCGGCAGCATCAAATCGAGCACCATCAGGTCCGGTCTTGCTGTTTTCATCGTTTCAAGCGCATCCTCCCCGGTCCTGACCGGAATGACGCCATAACCTTCCTTCTGGAGATGCGAGGAGATTAGTTCCAGTATATCATCTTCATCGTCCACCACAAGGATTTTCGCCTGCATTTCCAAAGGACACCCCACCCTCAAGTTGTAGGTATCACGGTATCATCATAGTGTAAGATTCTATTGAGAATGCGTTAATTTTTGGTGAAAAACAGAAAGAGGGAACACCGGGGGGTGGGGTGCTTGGGAATCAGGCAAAGGTGCTCCCTCTCGAAAGCGATGTTACGGTAATCGACTAACAGCCCAGGAA
>CAWGRP010000026.1:0-10673 GCA_963825005.1 uncultured delta proteobacterium
GACCACTGCGTTCGAGGCAGCAGACAGAGGCCCTTCCCGCCTTAAGTCGTCAAGGGCGACGTTCCTCGAGGGAGCGCAGCTCCCGGTCCTCAAGGCTCGTTAGAGCCGGTCCTTGAGCTGCCCCAGAGGCAGCGGTCCTTAAGGGCCGCAGGCCCGGTCCCGTAATTTCGCGGAATTGCTTGACTGCTTGGGGGTCTTATGCTTAAAATACATGCGCGTGCCGGGGTAGCTCAGTCGGTAGAGCAGGGGACTGAAAATCCCCGTGTCAGTGGTTCGATTCCGCTCCCCGGCATTTCTTTTAACCTTCATTCACGCCAACCGGTAACATACCACCCTTTTCATGCCGCGATTTTCAATACTGTACGGATAATCTGGTTGAGGTTAGTTAAACGGAGTGGAACGCGATCTTGTCTGATTCAATTTTTCGCGATCTACCACACGCCCCACGTGCCACGCGGGATTCCTTTTAACCAAGTTGTGCATGGTCAGATCCAGAATGTAATGGAAGATCTGGGTTGCAAAGAACAGGGATGCCGGCGTTAAGACGGCAGGATACTCAACTCAGGAGGGCGGATGCCATGCAACGGGCATCTGCCCCATTGAGACTATCTCTTGATCGCCCTCCGCATTCCGACAAGGCCGATGAGACCGGAGCCGAGGAGAAGCAGAGCACCCGGTACCGGGACGCTCCGTGCTTCGTTCTCGTAGACAATAGCGGTCGAGACTCCAGGCAGAAATGCGACCAGAGCACCCACCTGATTAAGGAAGTTCGGGTCTAGCCATGCTGGATCGGTTGGTGATGATGAAGGCAGGCCTGGGGGAAGTAACGCCGTTATAAAGTACAAGAAGACCAGACACGGCATTAGCGCCGTGCATCAGCTCAGCGGAATCGAAGGTTGGGTCAAAAGGATTACCACCGGTCGGACTTGGAAGATTGATGACATAAGTTATTTGGGCCAGCCCTTGGCCAACCCTCCCAAACGACCAGCCAGGCGACGTGCTGGTGGTTGGGGTATACGTAACCTGTGCTGCTGCCGGTAACTCTTGTTGAATGGTTTCAATACCAGGATCGTTCATCATAATAGTTAAAATGCTCGAGGTGAAGGCACTGATATCTCTATAATTGCCTAAACCCTGATTGTTATTGGCCGGGCTGGGGAAGACATAAGTGTCGGCCACGGCTAATGCCGGTGCAACGAGGAGGGCAACCGCCCCGCAAAGTGCCAAAGACAGCATACATGATTTTTTCATCTCTGTTTACCTCCTCTTGGCTTTTCGAGCCACCACCGCAGACATGGCAATCATCAAGGCCGATGCTGACCGGCGCCTGTCATGCTGTCCCTCTCTGTGTATTGTGCTGCTGGTGGTTTTATAAAGGAATTATGTCACTTGATGACGAGGCAGTAAATAGAGCATTTGGCCAATTTTTGTAGCCTCCGAGGATTAGGACCTTAGGACTAGCGGCCCTGGCGACTTACGTCGCTCACACGCTGATCGCCGTAGAGTGATCTGTAATAGTCATTCGTTTCCAGGAGCGACTGGTGCGTGCCCACGGCGACAAGACGGCAGTCATTCAACAGCAGAATCCGGTCGGAATCCTCGATCGTGGAAAGCCGATGAGCCACGACAAAGAGCGTCTTGTTCCGTACCATGAAAGGCAATGAGCGGAATATCGATTTTTCAGTCAGGTTGTCGAGCGAAGAACTCGGCTCATCCAGAACAAGAATATCCGGCTGTTTGACCAGCGCGCGCGCGATGGAGAGACGCTGGCGCTGCCCCTCGGAAAGACTTACCCCATTCTGACCGATCTTCGTGTCATAACCGTCCGGGAGGCTGACGACAAAGTCATGAATGCTCGCGGCCTCTGCAGCCTGAGTGACCTCGTCATCCGTCGCTTCCTGATTACCGTAGCGCAGGTTCTCTATGACACTCCCCGACAGGAGTAATGTGCCCTGTGACACGTAACCGATGCGCCGCCGCAAGGCCCTGACATCGATATCGCTGGCGGGTGTGCCGTCCAGATAGACCTCTCCCGATGTCGGACGGTAGAAGCGCAGGAGCAGGCTCACCAGGGTGGTCTTACCCACGCCGCTGGGACCGACGATAGCCACGCGTTCTCCGCGCTTGACATGAAACGATATTTCTTGCAATACAGGGTTTTTGGCATCATACGAGAAGGAGACGTTCCGAAACTCGATCTCGCCGCGAAGCCGATCCACCTGCAACCCTTTGCCCGTATTCTCCTCCGGGACGAGCTCGAAAAGGGCAGAGACACGCTCCAGAGATGCCCTGGCGCCTTGCAGGCCTAGATTGGCAGACGCCAGGAACTGCGCCGGGCCGAACACGTACCCGAGATAACTCTGAAACGCAAAGAGGGAGCCGAGGGTCCAATGGCCGGTGATCACCCAGTACGCACCGATCACCAGGACTCCGAGGTTGACGGCACGGGGCATAGAGCCGATGGCCAAACCGGCGATTGAGTTGACAGTCGATTGTTCCAAAGAGAGGTCGACCATCCTTCGCACGCCCGAAATGACCGTGAAGACCTCGCGCTCTTCTGTCGAGAAAGCTTTAATGAGTGGCACTGACGACAAGCATTCTTGAAATCGGCTGAAAATCTGGGCGTGCTGTTCCATGAGCCAATGGCTCATGACACGCAATCTTGCCGAAAAATAACGGATCATGAAGAAGAGTCCCGGCAGTACGATGATGGCTGCCAGAGCGAGCCTCCATTCCAGCCAGAGCAAAAACCAGATCCCGCCCGCGAATCTGAGCACGTTGGTGACGATGTGCACGATCGTGCTGGAGAAGAACCACTGGAGGCCGCCCACGTCAGAGGAGAGCCGTGACATGAGGTATCCCGTCTCTTTGCTGTCAAAGAAAGCTTGAGGAAGACGCAGCACGTGGCCGAGCAGGCTTTCCTGGATGTCCATGGTGACCCGCTGCTCGAAGCGGGCGACGTAGAATTGCTGCAGGAGGCCACAGAGTATTGAGCACCCCGAAATAGCGACCATGAGGAGCACGACGCCGGGCAGAAGGCTGAGCCGGCGCCCCCCGATGACGGTATCGATGAAGTATCGGGAAATAAGGGGCTGCGGGAAACTGAGCAGCGTGCCTACGAAGATCAGACCTGCACCGAGGACGCCTTTGCGCCAGTGTCGAAGGACAAAGGGATAGATATGCTTCAGGTTCTTCCGGATATCAGTCGGCAGTTGATCCATGCCCGAGATGGCATCAGCCGGTACCTTCCTGGAAAAACCCTGTTTAACGTACGAGAGCCACGTTTTCATAAGTCGTCATTCAACCGATGCACGTGCCGTGCCAGCATAATGGACCGGGAGCTGACGCTCCCTTGAGGACCGCTGCCCCCGGGCAGCTTGAGGACCGGAAGCTTTGCTTCCTTGAGGAACGTCGCCTCTGGCGACTTGAGGCCAAAGGTCCTGTCTGGTGCCTCAGACGGAGTAGTCCTCGAGCGCAGAGATCCTCAAGGGCGGAACCCGGTCCTCAAGCGAAGCGGTCGCATTACATTATCGCCCCGGAGAGCATCACCGCAGATGAACTCCTTGCAATCGGCGTACCAATGAAGCGACGTCCCATCCCTTCTTCGGTTAATTCGCTGAATTTGGTTATGGCCGTCTCAAGAGAGGGGAAAGAGTTCACGTGGCGGCAAAGCCCTTAAGCCTCCCACGCCCCTGCGTGATGCCGCAGTTTGCTCAACACTTTCGCTTCGATCTGGCGTACCCTCTCTCTCGTCAGCCCGAACGTCTGCGCCAACTGTTCGAGCGTATGCTGGGACCCTTCTCCGATACCGAACCTCATCCTGATCAACTTCTCCTCTCTCGCGGTAAGGGTTGAGAGGGCCTTGTTCAGCTCTTCGACGAGGTCGTGCAATAGGGCAGGGCCCTGAGGCCCGGTTGCGTTCTTGTCCTCGAGGAGGTCAGCCAGAATGGTGCCCTCGTCACCGGCGGGGGTCTCCAGGGAGATGGGCTCAGGGGTGATATGGAGGACCTCTCTGATCTTCTTCACCGAAAGACCCATTTCCCCGGAGATTTCATGAGGGAAGGGTTCCCTTCCGAGATCCTGCGCGAGTTTGTGAGAGACCCGGGCCACCTGCTGGGCCGTCTCGATCATGTGGGCTGGTATGTGGATGGTTCTCGCCTGCTCTTTGATCGCCCTTGTAATGGCCTGCCTTATCCACCATACAGCATAGGTGGTGAACCGGTAACCCATTCCACTGTCGAACTTCTCTGCCGCTTTCATGAGCCCCACGTTCCCCTCCTGCACAAGGTCAGGGAAGGAAAGGCCCCGATTCATATACTTCTTTGCGATGGCTACGACCAGTCTCAGGTTCGCTTTTGTGAGCACATTTCTTGCTTCGATGTACTGATTCTTTGCCCTCGTGATCTGCCCAACAAGCTGCTTCAGTTCCGCTGTGAGGAGACCCGCCAGTTCGTTGCCCGCGTTCGTCCCTGCAATGAGCTGGCTCAGTTCGCCCTCGTATCGGTCGCTTTGTTCGCTGCTCTTTGTCCTCTCGGATTGGCCATGGGCCTGCTTCAGGCTTTCGAGCGTCGCGATAACCCACTCGTCACTTTTGCCTCCGTCCCACGGGTCGGAGATTGTTTTTGACCGGAAAAAAATATTCAGAAGCTCCTGTGTCGCGAAAGGGAGGGAAAGGCCGATTTCCTCCAGCTCCCTTCTCGCCTCCTCAATACGCAGGGCGGCCTCTTGCTCTCCGCCTCTGGTGAGGAGTGGAGTCTTAGCCAGCTGTCTCATGTACTGTTGAACGTGGTCTGTCAGTTCATCGTTATCAACCTCTTCCGGTCGGTCTTCCAAGGGCCCTCCATGACCGAACGACTCTTTATCCTCGAGCAAGCTCGCCGTCTCTGCACTATCCTCAAGCGTGTGCCATCTCCCTGTGGCGGTCTCTGCAGGATCTGAGCCGCACTGGTTACCCGTAAGGTACAGTTCGCGACTGATCTCATTTTTTCTTCACGTCTTTCTTTGGTTATCTGTTGGAACGGGTCTCGAGCCAATCCCCCAACTATTCATTTCTTGTCATTAGAACAGCTTAATCCTTTTGGTCCGGTGGAGAATCGAAGAGATGATATTCCCCGCCTACGTCGCGAGATTGGGCGATCTTTCATTTTGTAATGTTGAGCTTCTTTCGTCTCGGCTTATGCAATCGTTGTAAATGGACTTCAGGTAGCCTTAACTCTTTAACCCGGTCCTTTCTGAAAGAAATGAATGGAGCAATTCGAAAAACATTCGCTCTTTCACTTGGCAACTGTGATCGGTTGTGGGAACGAGTTGTCTTGTTTTTTCATGCTTTCGCTTGAATTTCAGGTGAACCATTCCGCGGGATACGAGGTGTGTACAGTGTTGCAAAACGGGGTGGTAGCGCATTTATGGTATGCAGATTGCACCGCACACCTTGCGTCTCCTCAGGTCGTTCGTGCGTTTGAAGTGAAATCGGGCAAAGTGGTAGTGGCACTATCGTGAAAAAGGATGAAAAACCCATCGCCAACCCTTACGTCATACTCCGTGAGGAATTCGACGATTGGGCCGTTCTCTTCGACTCGGACAGCGGTCGTGGTTTTGGCTTAAGCCCTACCGGTGTTTACCTGTGGAAACTCTTCGACGGGGAGCACAGCTTAGATGAACTTTTTGAGAAGCTCCATCAGCACGCCGAAGGTGTGCCCGGCGACGCGAGAGAGCATATCAGCGTGTTTGTTGACGCGCTGGTCGCCGGCGGACTTGCCGTGCACGGGGATACGGGGTCTTACCAGGAAAGACCTCCACACGCTCCTTTTGGGCCATTGAACGAGGTGAGGCCATTCACCTACGAGCCACCGAAGCTGATTAATCTTAGCAGCCGGCAGGTAGCGAACGGACACCTGAGTTGCGCCACCCAGGGGTCACAAAGCAGCGGCAACTGCGGATCGGGTGGGAGCGCCGGTCAGGCTTGTTGCGGCGGGTCCTGCGGGACCCCCCCATCCTGTTGCTCCGGGACCTGCGATACGGCTAGTTGCGGCTCAGGGGGTAATCCGTTGGACTACCCGTGCGGTTATGGGAGTACGAATCCGGTCATGTGTAATTGCTATAGTTACGGAGCTAATGCCACGAGTTGTCAATACGGAACGGGCGCTGGGTCGTGCTCGACCGGCAATTCGACGTAAAGACCAGGCAGTACTGATATTACTTGTTTCAGTCGCCTCGGTTGGTCAAGAAGGCGAGAGGTGCATGACAGCCGCTTTAACCAATAAGGGTAATAGAATACAACTACAGTAATGGTGTCGTGCCCCAGCATGGACCTGCGCCTCGCGGACGGGGACGGTCTCCATAGACAGGCCCACGGTGGCTTCCGCTGTCATCCACTGTCTGGTTAGTATACCGCCCTGTAGTGAGCAAAGGCTCTGTTTCAGACCGTAATCCTGGGTTTCTCATTGAGTGCTCCATACACGAGCAGTAGGCGCGAGGCTTGACTCATCCCGCCTTCGTGGAATAGCGCATGCAGGCTGTCCTCACACTGTTGCCAGCTTTGAAACGGTAATGGCGGCGGGAAGCTCGCGTACATTGGCATACACATTGCAGCCTAGAAGGTAGGGAGAATAACGCCCTTGAATGCCGGTGACAAACCCATAGCCAACCCTTACGTCGTGCTCCGGGAAGAGTTTGACGACTGGGCGGTTCTCTTCAATCCAGATACCGGTCAAGGTTTTGGCCTGAACCCAACCGGCGTCTACCTGTGGAAGCTCCTTGACGGGGAACACCCAATGCGAGAGATGCTCAAGGCTTTGAGGCGCGACTTCAAGGAGGTGCCCCAGGGGGCGGATGCGCACATTGTCGCCTTCGTTGAGGAGCTTACCGAGCACGGGATGGTGACGAACGAATCAACACCGCGACACCAGCACAGACTACCAGAATCCAACGCCACCTGCGTGGCTACCCGGCGCGACCAGGCGGCGAAGCTAGCCTACGAACTTCCAACGCTGATCAATTTCAGTCTGGAGATGGCAGTCGCTCATGGTGATTGCATCAGTAATGGGTCGGGAGACGCAACGGGCAGATGCTTCAATGTTGGCCACATGAACACCGGCGCCCAATGCAATAGCGGAACGATCGCGGCCAGCGCCTGTTGGACCGGGAACGGCCCCGGCCAGTTCTACGGAAGGACTCTCTCCTGCGACTGGTGCAAGGATGGGTGTGGAGTTACTGACAACGGAGCCGCGTGTTCCACAACATGTTCGTGCGGCAACTCGCCCTAAAAACTGCGGAAGAAACCATAGCGAGGACAAAATAGAAACTAGGACAGTGTTGTGGAAAGCTGACCCTTATTGTGGGCACTGAAAGCGATCCGTAGGGAGTTTCAATGGGATCCGGAAGGCTCCCTTCGCTCTCGCTCATAACGCCGGACCGCATGTAAAGTCAGCCTATCGAATGAAGGTTACTCTCTCGTTAATCGCAAATTCCATTTATTGAGCGGATGTGTTGAGTAGCAGGTGGATCAGTAATTTCTTCTCATCGTAAAATCCAAAAAAAGTTCTGTGACGTGAATCCTGCGCACTGCTTCCTCCTACCATTAATTCCTGTATAAGTATGTCTTGAGAGGCAGTAAGATTAGCCCCAAGGAAGGCAGGGGGACTTATAATGCTTCCTGGGTCGCCGAACCCTTATTTCAGTTTGTCCCCTGCCTCTTGGAGCCATGATAAGTTGATTGGGCCGTAAAGAGCCCTTGTGACCGAGGAGGATTGGCCGGAGGCAATCCCTGCTTTTCTGCTACGTTTAAGGAGGTTGGTCTATGTACGTTGGAATCGATGTGTCGAAAGAAAAGTTTGATGCATGTGGTATTGGCGATGAGGGGAAGAAACTGTTCTCCCTCTCTTGCTCGATGAACCGAGACGGATTTGACAAGTTCGTAATGCAGCTGACCAAGATGAGCATGCGGCATCGCTGCTTGTCGGTATGGAATCCACGGCCAGTTACCATATCGCCCTGTTTTCGTATCTTACCGCAAAAGGCTACCGGGTTGCCATCATCAATCCTTTGCTGATCGCAAACTTCGCGAAGCTCTCGTTGAGAAAAACGAAGACGGACAAGAAGGATGCGTTTACCATCGCGCAGTTCGTACTCCTGCGAGAAGGAGACCCTGGCAACCGGGTCACCTCACCTTACGGAACTTAAAGATCTGTCCCGAAGAAGGGAGAGGCTGGTTGACGAGATGACCGCGCTGAAGAACGACATGAAGCGGATCTTGTCCGTGACCTTCCCTGAGCTTGAGACCATAACCGGGATCTTTACGAAGTCAACGCTTCGTCTTCTCACTGAGTTTCCATCGGCCCACGCCATAGCAAACGCTGGTTATGACGCCGTCGCCGCGATCGTCACCTCTCGCTCCAGGGGAAGAAAATCTTCAGCTTCGGTTAAGGTTCTTCATGGATACTGCCACGGCATCGGTGGGTGTAGCGAGTCCGGCAAAAGATATGATCCTGAAACAGGAAGCCTCTCTGCTTCTTGCGCTTGAGGGGCAGGCCGAAGAGATCATGAAGCTCATCGTGGATCTTTCAGGTGAGAAGGATCCAGCGAGACGCAAAGATCCTCACCTCCATGCGAGGTATCGGTGACAAGACCGCGTTCAACTTCTTGATCGAGGTGGGAGGAGATATAAAGGCTTTCGAACATGATAGGAAGCTGATCGCTGCTGCAGGGCTCGATCCAACCACGTATGAATCAGGCAAGTATAAAGGGCAGAGCAAGATCAGCAAGAGAGGAAATCGTCATCTCCGCAGGGTCATCTGGCTCATGACGACCAAGGTGATTATCTCCAACCCGGTGTTCCGCACCTACTACTTCAAAAGAAGGAAAGAAGGGCTCATCTACAAGAAGGCCGTCCTGGCCACTGCGCACAAGCTGATCAGAGTGATGTTCTCGATGTTGGTAAACCAAAAATGCTTTGATGCGGAGAGGAGGAAATAAATATAGTTGACTGGAATCATCGGCGTCACACTTTTTGCCGTGAGCTAAGCTTTTTACCGATAATCGTTAACCCCAGCAATGCACATGCAACCCCCCTATGGTCGCCAACTCGCTGCTGTATGCGATAGCCATCTGGTTTAATCCACACGACGTATAAGAAGTAGACCAACGGGCGATTTCCCTTGGGCTGCATTCGGAATAGACTTAATAACTAAGGAGGAGAGAGCGATGGCAGGCAAGCTGATACTTATTGTCGAGGACGAAAAGATTACGGGCATGGATATCCATCAGACTGTCAGAGAGCTCGGCTATGAGTCGGTTGGGCCAGTGGCTTCCGGACAGGATGCAGTCACCGTCGCTCTGGCTCTCCGCCCCGATGTTATCCTTATGGACATTCTCCTGAAGGGACCAATGGACGGCATCCAGGCCGCCGAAGCTATCCGGTCGGAGCATTCCTGCCCCGTGATTTACGTCACCGCCCACTCAGACCAGACTACGCTCGACCGGGCCAAGCTCACAGAGCCCTCCGGGTGGATCCTCAAACCGGTCGACGAAGAAGAGCTCCACAAGGCCATCGAAAGTGCTCTCCACGAACAGAGGACAGAGAAGCAATCGAGAGAGTCGGCCCTCTCCTGTTCGGATACTACCGGTAGGGCCGGGGATCGCTGCGCCGGTTTAGGTTGAGGTCCGTATGTCTCATCGTCTCACCCCTTCGTGTGACGGGTGGCATGAAACCGAAGGCCGCGAAAGAGAAATGCAAATCATACGCCTCTATGGCACATAAATGCATAAGCATCCCCCCAGACACCATAGCATCACAACTTAGCAGGAAAACGTAGAGGTGCGCGAGCCATCGCACCAGCGAACACGAATTCCCGACTCCCACGGCCCCCAAGAAGACAAATACCACCAGCACATGATTCAAATCACAACCCGTGTAAGCACGTGACCGCCTTCGGGTACTTCTCGATCTATGACCGCACCCATCGACCCGCAGCGGCCCTGGCCTCCTTGAGGCTCATCGCACTGTAGATCTTTACCAGTCCTCTCTTAACCGCCTTCTGTTTCTTCCTCGATACCTGAGACTCTACAAGCTGAAGGCAAAGTGAGCCAGCGATGGCCAGCCATCAAAAGCATCAAATCCCTGCGATGCAGTCATTTCGAAACGTGTGGAGGATAAGCGAGAAGAGGGGCCACCCGCAGTCCCCGTGAAGCTTCTCTATGAGCGCCTCCACGGTGTGCTCGCCGTCGAGGAGCTTCCACACCAAAACGCCGGTGGGGTTGAGGCCGAACCCGTGACCCGTGTCCGGATCGAAGAGAACGGCCCAGTCGTCAAACTCCTCCCGGAGCATAACCCAAGGATTGCATATTGTTTTCTGACCTTTCGTCATGGCAGTAATGTCACAAAGTCTGGTGCAATATGTGTACCGTATAGGCTGCCCTGGCACGAATCTTGATAGAGTTTGCACTGTGAGTAGCCATTTCCTGAGCCTGAACGATTGGATCGTCCCGCCGCCGCTGCCTGCAATCCTCTCCATCCTCATTGTGCTGGGATTCAAATACCTGGGTGACCGTCTGCATCGGCTCTTATTCAGCGGTTCAGCCGAACCCTTAGATATCGCCGCGAGTCTTGTTGTAGTTGTGGCCCTCATTGCAGCCGCACTGCAGGCTGTGCTTGTCTTCTGGAAGGTGCCTGTCCA
>CAWGRP010000027.1:0-143108 GCA_963825005.1 uncultured delta proteobacterium
GATGTATTGCTGTAGCGGAAGAATTTGCGACGGAAAGCGGGGTCGAACTGCTCTACCACAGTTTTGTGACCGACGTGGTGTGGGAGAAAGAAAATAGCAGGCTATCCGGGGTGATCGTTGAGAGCAAGTCAGGACGCTCTGCCCTGCTCGCGAAGGTAATTGTCGATGCGAGCGGAGACGGCGACGTGGCCTTCAGGGCAGGTGTTCCCTGTGAGGTTGGCGACGAGAAGGGGAGGCGTGCACGTTAACGACCATGTTCCGCATGATACATGTGGACGTGGAGAAGATGCACGATCTGACAACGCCAAAGGTGAAGGAGAAGCTGGAGGAGGCAGTCAGAACTGGAGAGCCGGATTTAAACGGCCGGATGGGATCTTAAATCCGGCGCTGCCTTCAGGGCTTGTGAGCGCCAACATTGTGAGCGTTCCGGACCTCGTTGCTACGGATGCGCGCGACCTAGACTCGCGCCGAGATGGAGGGCAGGCGTCAAGTCCTCGAATATATCAGAGCCTTCAGGCGTTATCTGCCGTGGCTTCGAGCTTGCCGAGCTCTCTTCGTTTGCACCCCAGATAGGTATACGCGAGACACGACGCATTCAAGGTGCGTATGTTCTTCAAGAGGACGATGTGCTGAAGGGAAGAAAGTTTGACGATGGGATTGCGCTCGGTGCCTGGCCCATGGAGACGCACGATCCGGAGACGCGCAGGATCGTCTGGAAATTTATCGAAAAGGAAGACGATTACTACACCATACCCATGCGATGTCTCATGCCGAACAGCGTTGATAACCTCCTCGTCGCGGGGCGCTGCCTCTCTGCTACGCATGCAGCGCACGCATCAGCACGTGTTATCGGGCCCGCATTCGCCATGGGTGAGGCAGCGGGCACACTCGCTGCGCAATCTGCTGGCTCGAATAGAATACCGAAAGAAATTGTATCGGATGACATTCGAAAAGAACTGAAACGATTCGGAGCTATACTTGAGGCCTAAATATAGCTATCTGATAACATGAGGTGAATACGTGTGCAGGAACATCAAGACTCTTTACAATTTTGAGCCTCCTGCGACGACCGATGAAATCCACGCGGCTGCTCTGCAGTTCGTGAGGAAGATCAGCGGATTTAATGCACCGTCGGCTGCGAACCGGCAGGCCTTCGATCAGGCAGTCGAAGCGGTGGCACAGGCTTCCTCCAGTCTGCTCGACTCGCTCGTGACGGGCGCTCCTCCAAAGAATCGCAAGAAGGAGGCTGCCAAAGCACACGCTCGAGCGAGCCGAAGATTCGGCTCGTAGCGGAACGAATGTGCTCTGGACATGCGCTAGACCGAGCCGGATTTAGATGGATACCGAGGCGAACCGAGGCCTGGACTGCGCAGGCGTACCTTTAGGGTACGTCGAAGTGGTACAGGCTGAAGGGCGACGAAGGTAGGCGCAAGAGACGCCCTCGGCTAGTAGGACTTACCGGGCGCAGTCTGCTGTCGACCCCTTCAACTTCTCCAGTGCATGAGGCAGTGCGGCTTTAATGAAGCCCAGACACTCTGTCGCTGCTTTGGGGCTTCCGGGCAAGTTTATGATGATGCTTTCTTTCCTGGTTCCGCAGATCGCTCTCGATATGACCGCGGCGGGTGTGATCTTATAGCTTTCTGCCCGCATCACTTCTGCGAAGCCGGGCAGGTCCTTCTCTATAACCATCCGCGTTGCTTCGGGAGTTACGTCCCGTTTGCTCAGGCCTGTGCCGCCGTTGGTGACAACGAAGATCTATCCCGAGATCATCGACATGTCGTTTGATGGTGTCGGCGATAATATCGACTTCGTCCGGGATGATGACGATCTCGCCCACATCAAACTTAGTCTTTCAACATCTCGCGGAGGCCGGGCCGCTGGTGTCCACCCGCTCACCACATGACCCCTTGTCGCTGATGGTGATGATCGCAGCCTAGTACCTCACTGCATAACCTCTATCTCGTCTCCGACCTTGATCTCGCCGCCGGTGAGGACCTCGGCGAATATGCCTTCCCGCGGCATCACGCAGTCTCCTACCTGGTAAAAGATGTTGCAGCGCGCGTGGCACTCCTTGCCGATCTGCGTCACCTTCATGATGATGCCGTCTCCCACTTTCAGCTGCGTGCCGACGGGCAGGGTAGGGAGCTCAATGCCCTCGGTAGTAATGTTTTCGGCAAAATCGCCTGCGTGCACGTCGAGCCCCTTGTCCTTAATCTTCTGAATACTCTCTGCTGCGAGCAGGCTTACCTGACGGTGCCACGGCCCGGCATGGGCATCTTCTGTCAAGCCATGACCCTCTTTGAGCATACATTTGTCGACGTTGTGCTTCTTCTCGCCCTTGTCAGCGCTGATATTTACAGAAATTATCTTACCTTTACCTTTCATTCTTCCTCCCATGACCCATGACCCTTGACCCGTGACCCGTTCTTTTATACGTTCCGCTCTTGCCCCCGGTTTTCTCCAGGAGGTAAAAAGGACCGAGCTCAACTCCCTTGTCAATGGCCTTGCACATGTCGTAGATGGTGAGGGCTGTTATCATGACCGCCGTGATGGCCTCCATCTCGACTCCGGTAGGCCCCTTTGTTTTGACGGTCGATGTGATACCGATGGTCTGCTTACCGTCTGCAAAGTCATAAACGACATCCACAAAATTGATTGGCAGCGGATGACAGAGCGGCACCAGTTCGGCCGTTTTCTTTGCACCCATGATACCCGCTATCTTGGCAACGGCAAAGACATCACCTTTCGGTCCGTGACCCTTGCGCACCAGGTCGTACGCTTCGCGAGACATCCTCACGTACCCGCGCGCTATGGCCTGTCTTTCGGTGTCGGGCTTGTTCCCGACATCGACCATACGAGCCTTGCCTTCCTTATCCACATGCGACAATTTCATGATACCGATCCGCCTTCGTCGATATAGTTTCGTTGTCCCGTCTTAACCTTAACCTCAACCTGTTTTTTCTCAACCTCACCTGTTCTTCTCTCAACCTCAACCTGTTCTTTCATCCCCCGGTGCCCCTCATGCTGCGCTGGCACTTTTTTATGACCCCTGATTCAAACTTTTTCTCGGGCTTTGCTCTGACAATCTCAATAACCGCTTCAGCTATCTCCTCATCAGTCTTCCCGCCTCGCAGCAAGCCCTTCACATCATACTCGGTATCCGAGAAAGACACGGTTTTATCTTTCCGTCAGAGGTGTGTCGTCAGCCTGTTGCATTCGCTGCAAGTATGACGACATCGGGCTGATGATCCCGGATTTGCCTTGCTGTGCGGTACTGAACATGCGGGCAGGCCCCCTGTGCGAGTTCACAGATGGCCACCAGATCCTGTGTTTCCTTTTCAACGCTTCCAGTTCTTCGCAGAGGTGACGACTTTCGAGCTGTCCCACAGGCCGGTATCACCGAACGGCGTAGAATTCGATGAATCTCACTTCCACGTTCTCGTGCTTCGCGAACTGCACAAAATCAAGGACTTCGTCATCATTGAAGTCTTTGATGATGACCGTGTTTATCTTGACCGGGCACAGCCCACGTTCTTCGCTTTTTGTATGCTGTCAAGCACTTTGTCATACGCATCCACACCGGTGATGAAGGCGAACCTGTCCCGTCTCAGCGAGTCCAGACTTATGTTTACCCTCCGGAGGCCTGCTGTTTTGAGCTCCAGCACGTTGTCGCCGAGGCTGACGCCGTTTGTCGTCAGGCTGATATCCTCAAAATGCCGGGGTGTTCGAAATCTCATGAATAAGAAAGGGAAGGTCCTTCCTGCGCAAGGGTTCGCCACCGGTGAGACGCACCTTTGTGACTCCGAGACCGGCCATTATCCGTACGAATCTCAAAATCTCTTCATACCTGAGGATTCATCATGCGGGATAACGGGAAATCTTTTTCAACGCAGTATTTGCAGTGCAGATCGCACCTGTCTGTAATCGATACCCTTAGATAATTGATAACGCGGTTGAACCTATCCGTTAACATATTTCGTTTTTCCTGTCTGGTCTGTGGTGTACCCGCCGAGTTCGTGTACTCTGGCGGGCAAATTCTGCGGATCTCGGAACCGTTTCCATGAGCACTGAAAACCTCTTCTCCTCAGAAAACTCCCTGGTGACGAGAAGATCATATTCTTCTTCAACCAAGGGGATGAAGTCAAGACCGAACAGTCGGGCGATCGGATAGATTGCCAATCCCACATCAGCTATGCCGTCCTTGACAAGTATACCGACCGCTGCATGGGTGAATTCCTCGCGGCCGTAACCGCGTACTGAATCTCTGCTGATAGACTGTTCGGTAAGCATTGAATCAAGGAGTATCCTGGTACCGGAGCCCACCGTCTGTTTATGAAGCGGATATCGCTGCGGGCGAGGTCGGCGATGCCTTTGATGGATTCGGGTTTCCCTTCGCGATCACGAGGCCCTGGATGCGTTTTGCCACGTTAATAAGAAGAGCAGGCCTCGTACCCGAGATATTTTTTACGACCGGCACATTGTAGATTTTTTGGCTCTCATCGAGGATATGCGTTGTGCAGAGGTCAACCACGCCCCCTTCTGTAAGGCTATGATGCCGCTCAAGCTACCGATGTGCGTCGAAAGGAGGTCCATATCCGGGTTACTTTTCTTGATAATGTCGCGCATAACATCGAGAGAGAAGTCGTGACTGCCGAGGATGTGAAGTCTTCCTGCAGCTCCCTTCTTTCTCGTAACAGCTCGCATACGACCTGTTCCCCCTCCAGATAACCCTCAACATTTTGAGGTATCCTGATCAGCCCGTCTGCCTGCGTCATGGAGGTAAAAAGGCTAGCACCGCGTGCAAGCGGGTACGCATAAAAAAGTCCGTGCCTTTCGATCAAGCTTACCCGGACAACTTCCTCCATGCCTACTGCCGAGGGGAGCTTGTAAGGTGTCACACAGGCAATGCTCCTCCTGGGAATCGCGGAGCGCGTCAGTTTCTCGTAGGCGGGCTCGATAAAGGTTTTGAAAGCTATGACTGTTGACACGGGGTAACCCGGTATCCCGAAGACCGGCGTGCCCTTCACCAAGCCGAAGAGCGTCGGTTTACCCGGCATCATGGCTACACCGTGGAACAGAGACTGTGCCCAACTCGCTGATTACACCCTCTGTGAAATCCTCTGTGCCGGCACTAGACCCTGCATTTACTATAATTATATCATACTTCTGACATGATGCATCAAGTATGGTATGTAAGTCATTTTTATCTCTGGCTATTTCTGCTTTAAATGCTTCAAAACCGAGATCCTCGGCCAGTGCTTTTAACGTATACGAGTTAAAATCGACGAGCCGGCCTCTACTCACTGTTGCACCGGGTTCCGCTATGATATCGATAAGTTCATGCCCGGTAGGGATGATGAGGATCCTGGGTTTGCTCTTGACGCATACCTCTCTGATGCCGGCGCCGATGAGGAGCCCCACGTCCATCACCCGTATCCTGTATCCTGTGGGAAAGAGAGCATCCCCTTCGACGATATCCTCGCCGATCATACGCACGTGCTGCCATAGAGAGGCCGGTTTGCGAATGAGGATCGTCTGCTCCTTATCTTCCACATCCTCAACCATGATGACGGCGTTAGCCGTCGAAGGTACGGATCCTCGTGTTGACACGGGTAACGTCAGCGTCCTTTGTCAGGACGACCGGATTATAAAGATCGGCGGAGAGGGTATGCTCGAAATCGACTGCGTAGCCATCCATGGCCGAGCACGTAAAGGGAGGATTTGAAATCAAGGCCAGGACCTGCCGCGACGTTGTCCGTCCGATTGCGGCTTCTGCGGGAATCAGTTCCTCGGCGGTCAAAGGTATGATCGCCTCAAGCACCCTGGAAAGCGCCTCTTCTTTGGGCACCGTATGTAGATAACGTTTAGACAAAGGTGTGGACCTCTACCTCTTCATCCGCCTCCAGCCCTTCCCGGCCTTCGGGCACCACGATGTAACCGTCGGCCTTAGCGAGCATTGAAATAACGGACGATTTCGCATAAAGCGGCGCAACCATCAAGCCTTTCTCACCAGACGTGAACTTCACGCGGACATACTCCTCGATCCCGTAGAACAGGCACGTTGGTTTCGAGCTTCCCTTTCATCGTGTGCTCTTTCGCCTCCGATTCTCCACGCATAGCTTTCACCATCGGGAGCACGAAACGGAGCACGATAAGCGAGCAGGAAACCGGATGTCCAGGGAGTCCGAAAATAGGCCTGCCCCAGAGATCGCCGAAGATAGTCGGTTTGCCCGGCCTCACGTTGATGCCATGGAAGAGTATTTTCCCACCGAGTTTTTCTATTGCGGCCGTAACAAAGTCGCTTTGACCCTTGGATGAGCCGCCTGAAAGAATAATGAGATCAAAATCACGTGCCTCTTCGAGTCTGGCGCTTACATCGTCGAGTGTATCATGAGCGATCCCGATGAATTGGACAGAACAACCCGTAGCCTCCAGGAGGTTGGTAATCGTATAACGATTAATATCGCGGACTTTTCCGGGTGGAGGGGATACATCTACGGGAACGATCTCATCGCCGGATGAGACGAGCCCTATTCTGGGAAGGGAATATACCGGGACTTTGTCGATCCCGAGGGCTGCAAGCACACCGATGTCAAACGCAGATAGCCGTTTGCCGGGTGTCAGCACCGAGCTTCCTTTCCTGACATCCTCGCCCTGAAAACAGATGTTCTCGCCCTTGTGGATAGCCTTGGTTACCTCAACGTCGTGGCTGCTCTGTCTCGTCTGTTCCTGCATGACAACGCCGTCCGCCATCGCGGGCAGCATGGCGCCGGTTGCGATGTAGATTGCCTCTCCGGGTCCGACTTCCATTGTCGCCTGTTGCCCAACCTTGATCTCACCTTTGGGGATCAGAAGTGCGGGCGTCGTTTCTTTGGCTCCGTAGACGTCCTTGACCCTTACGGCGAAGCCATCCACGAGGGACCGGGCGAAGGGCGGGATGTCTTCGGACGCAACGATTTCCTCTGCCAGCACTCTCCCGAGCGCTTCATCGATGCGGACGTTTACCTTCTTCCTCTCTGGAAGAGGGAAAGATTTGATGATCCCCAGCGCCTGTCCGGGGGTAACTGGCAGTCAAAAATTCCATTGTGGTAATAACACCGATTGTGGCGGGTTAATAGGAAGAAAGTATAGCAATTACGTGAAGAAATGTCAATTAAAGGGAACTGTTAAACAGGACCGTTTCATTGGTTGAATTGGTTATATTGGTTCCATTGGCTACAGGACAGATATCGCAGTCTCGGATTCCAAACAATCAAACCAATCAAACCAATCAAACTAATCAAACTAATAAAACCAATGAAACAGGTTCTCTGCAGTTTCCAACCAATCAAACCAATCGAACTAATAAAACTAATAAAACGGATTTTCGGCGGCCGTGTTGAATTCAAAGACTATTTATTTTACATTTAAGGAGAAACAAAGAGATTCGTCAGTTCTTGCGGTCGTCAATGCAGATGAAAAAAGCGGAGATAGAGTTTTGAAGAAGAGGCGCCAACATTTTCTAATCGGTCTCGTACTGTTTTCGTTTTTACTCATAGGACTCGGTCTCTACGTCTTTCTCGTGACGAGGTTCCGTCAGTCCGGGCCCTCAAGAATCTGATTAATAAGCCGACGAGCTCCATTTACGGGGTGAATGACGAGCTTGTCTACGTGATCGTGCCGGACAACCGGATTGTCGTTCCTTACGACAAGATTCCCAGGTATGTCAAAGAAGCTTTTCTGGCCGCTGAGGATGCAGAATTTTTTAAGCACGGCGCCGTAAGCCCGGTGAGCATCGGCAGGGCCTTGTTCAAGAATATAGTGCATGGCAGGGTGGTACAGGGTGGGAGCACCATAACGCAGCAGGTGGTTAAATCGCTTATTTTAGGACCTGAGCGTAGCATGTTGAGAAAGGTCCGGGAGGGCATCCTTGCCTACAGGCTGGAAAACTATCTGACGAAGCATGAGATTCTCAGCCTTTATCTCAATAACATTTACATGGGACAGGGGGTCTACGGGGTCGAGGCTGCGGCGCAGGTCTACTTCGGCAAGCACATCTGGCAGATTTCCAGGGCTGAAGGCGCGTTATTAGCCGGGATCGTTCAGGGGCCTGCACGCTTCACACCCAAGAATCACCCGGGGCTGGCCCGTCAACGGCAGGAATACGTGATAGACCAGATGGCCAAAAAAGACTTTGTCACCAGGAAAATAGCCGCCTCCATGCTTAAAGAAAAAGATCTACATACGAGAGGATGATGGGATTTTTGCCGACAGTTATTTTAAGAATACTGTGATCAGAAATGTGGAAGATAAATACGGCAAGGGGATTTTCAACAGAAGGCAGCTCAAGATATACGCCACAGTCGACGGGGCCCTGCAAAAGAGGGCGGAAGAGTCGGTCAAGCGGGGCATCGCAGCCTACGACGAACGCAAGGGCACGCCAGTTATTGTGACAAGGCTTGAAAGCAAGCGCTGGGAGAGCTTCGGGACAGACCAGGAAAAGGATATACATTTTGCAGGGCTGAAAGCAGGAAAAGCCTACAATCTGCTCGTGACCGATAAGATGGCCGATGGCTACGCAGTCTCGTTGGGAAACAGAAGGGTCTGCTTAAAGCGCCGGAAGTCAGCTTCCGGGCAGGTGATGTTGTAAAGGCTGTCTATCGGGGCGCGGACAAGAAAAGGGTATTGCAGTTCGTTCCATTGAAGACGTCGGGCGTGGAGGCGGCTCTGCTCTGCATGGACGTGAATAACGGTTATGTGTGGGCGGTGGTCGGAGGCAGGAGCCCCGAAAGAAGCCCATTCAACAGGGCGGTTCAGGCCAAGATCCAGCCGGGCAGCGCCTTCAAGCCATTCATCTATCTGGCTGCGCTGGAGAAAGGCTATGCTCCTGATTCCATCATTCTCGATGAGCCGAAATCTTACCTCGGGGCAGGCGGGAAAGGGTGGACCCCTCGAAACTACGACGGCGCTCTACTCGGGACCAATCGCTCTGAAGGATGCCATCGCCTACTCCAAGAACGCGGCTACAGTGAGGCTTCTTGAGGCCGTGGGTATCGATTCAGTGCGCCGGGTCCTGGAGAGTCTCTCTGTTTCAATAGACCTGGAGAATGATCTTTCAATTGCGCTGGGAACATCCAATGTGACGCTCCTGGATCTGGTGAAAGGTTTTGCCGCTTTCGCGAATGGTGGCTATCGTGTGCAGCCTCTCTTCATCCGCAGGATCGAAGATGAGAAGGGGCAAGTCCTGGAGAGTAATGAGACGAGTAAGAGCCGGGCCATCCCGGCCGAGACAGCATACCAGATGAACACGTTGCTTAAGGGCGTTACTACCTACGGCACAGCAAAAGAAGCTGGCCGTCTCGGTTACCCGGTCGCCGGTAAAACAGGCACCACGAGCAGCTTTTATGATGCGCTCTTCGTCGGATATTCGCCCCATATCTGCACCGGTGTATGGATCGGCTTTGATGCACGCACTTCTCTCGGAAAGGCGGAAAGCGGCGGCAGGGTGTCGCTACCCATATGGATGAATTTTATGGCGGAGGCTCTTAGACGCTACCCGCCCGAGGATTTTGAAGCTCCGCTCCCGCCCGCCCCTCCACCGCCCGTGCTTCCATCACCCGTGCTTCCATCACCCGTGCTTCCATCACCCGGGCCTCCCGAACCTGAGAATCCGATGCAGCCCGGGAGCCGTTGGTTTTAGAGTGGCAGACACTTATGGCGCGGTTGGGGTTGGTTTGAGGAAGTGCCTTGACCACTCGAGCAAAGCTGTTTAACTTATACGAGGTGTAAGTCACGTTTGAGCGCTCAACTTTCAGAAGATATGGTGGTCGACGCTGAGCGCTGACGGCTGAAAGCTGAAGGCTGCCTATTGTAGAGATTTTTTGTGAAAATCTTCCTTGTAACATATAATGCTGACCGGAACGACGACGTGCTGTCGGCTTTCGAGAAGGTGCAGATTGAGTTGTATCCGCTTCCTGAAAAAAGCAGAGGGCGTGCCAGGAATGCCCGTGCCGGGCAGAGTGAACGACAGGTCTGGACGGGAACAAAAGCCATGGTAGCTCTCGCTGTGAACCAGGAAAAGGAGGGGAGCCTCTTTAAAGCCTTGCAGGAGATAAACAAGAGCTTCAAGGATGCACAGATCAGGGCTTTTGCTTTTGAGGCGGAGGAGCTCTTGTGAATAAAATTCTTTAGTAAGCGGATTTCATTTTGTTCTTGAATAAATTTCTGTTCCTTAGTATACAAAGTATACGAGGCGTTTCGCCGGGTTATTTTCGGTCTTGTTAGAAGAAAGCATGTTGTATGATTGAATACGTATCAATCCTGATCATGATGCTCTTCGCAGGCTTTATTGCGGCCTTTATGGTAGGGGCTTCCTATATTATCGGCCCGCGGCGAGCAAGAAAAGTGAAGGCTGCTCCTTACGAGTGCGGCATGACGACGTCCGGGCCCACACGTCGCAGGATGACTATCAGATACTTTATCGTGGCAATGCTTTTCCTGGTCTTCGATGTTGAAGTCCTTTTTCTTTACCCCTGGGCTGTTATCACGAGAAGGTTAGGGCTGTTCGGCTTTATGGAGATGTTCGTTTTTGTGATCATTCTTTTTGTTGGATATCTCTACGTGTGGAAGAGAGGGGCATTGGAATGGGAGTGACAGAGGTGGAGAAGAATGTGCTCGTCACATCCGTTGATTACGTAGTCAACTGGGCGCGGAAGAACTCGGTATGGCCCGTCACATTCGGTCTCGCCTGCTGTGCTCTTGAGATGATGGTCGCCAGTTCGTCCACCTACGACATAGCGCGGTTCGGTGCCGAGGTCTTCAGGCCTTCTCCGCGCCAATCAGACCTCATGATCGTGGCGGGAACCGTAACCAAGAAAATGGCGCCGATACTGAAACGGATCTACGAGCAGATGCCTGAACCAAAGTGGGTCATCGCGCTCGGCTCGTGCGCCACATGCGGCGGGATATTCAGAACCTACAGCGTCGTACAGGGGGTTGATCAGATTATCCCCGTCGATGTTTATGTGCCGGGCTGTCCGCCGAGGCCCGAAGGCCTTCTTGCAGGGCTGATCAAGCTTCAGGAAAAAATTCAGAAAGAGACGATTCTGGAGAGAGGACTGATTTCGCTGCCCAAAATGAGAGGCTGATTGAGGGCTGACGTGAAGACGATGAAGGGTAACGGCATGACGACAGAAGAAACCAAAGACCTTCGCAGGGTGACCGGGAAGCTCATTCGACAGTTTGGAGATAAGATCATCACTGTCGAAGAACGGAGTGGCAACGCTATACCAAGCGTCATCGTCGACAAAGCCAAGATTTCAGAGGTACTCTTCTTCTTGAAGACTGACCCTGACTGCGCTTTCGATATGCTGACCGATCTTTTCGGAGTTGACAATAATAAGGAAAAACCGCGCTTTGAGCTTATCTACTTTCTCAATTCCATAAAACACAAGAACAGGCTCGCGGTGAAGTTGGGCGTTGAAGATGGTGAGACTGTCCCGACGGCGACCGGTATCTGGAAAGCGGCAGAGTGGTTTGAGAGAGAGATTTATGATATGTTCGGGATTAGATTTGAGGGCCATCCGGACATGCGAAGGATTCTGCTTGACGATGATTTTGAAGGACATCCCTTGAGAAAAGATTATCCCCTGGAAGGCCCTGATATAGACAAACCTTTCGTTGTCGAGCTGAGCGAGGATAAGCAGTAGTGGCCGAAACCAGATTCATGACCATCAACATGGGCCCGCAGCACCCTGCAACGCACGGCGTGTTGAGGATGGTGCTGGAACTGGACGGCGAGATCGTAAAGAAATCGGTGCCCTTCATCGGGTATCTGCACCGCGGCGTAGAGAAGCTTGCTGAAGCAAGAACCTACCATCAAGCGCTCACCCTTACCGACAGGCTCGACTACACCAACGGCCTTTCAAATAATCTCGCGTACTGTCTCGCCTGTGAGAAACTCCTCGGCCTTGAAATACCGAAGCGCGCCCAATATTTGAGGGTTATTCTCTGCGAGCTGCAGCGCCTTGCCGCGCACCTGCTCTGGCTCGCGACCCACGCGCTCGACTTCGGCGCCATGACCGTGCTCTTTTACACTTTTCGCGAGCGGGAGACGATCCTGACTATCGTCGAGAATGTCACCGGCGCTCGTCTTACGCCGAGCTACATCAGAATCGGGGGCCTTGCCAAAGATGTGCCTCCCGAATTCGGCGCCATGGTGAAGAGTTTCGTCCAGGAGTTCCCCGGGAGAATCGATGAGTATGAGACGCTCCTCACGAAAAATATCATCTGGAGGAAGCGTACCCAGAATATTTCCCCGCTCTCTGCCGAAGACGCAATAAACTACGGCGTCACAGGGCCTGTGCTCCGGGCGAGCGGCGTCAACTACGACGTTCGCAAGACGTATCCTTATTCCTCATACGATGAGTTTGATTTTATCGTACCTCTCGGCTCGAAGGGTGACGTCTACGATCGATACGTGGTGAGATTGCAGGAGATGAGGCAATCACTACGGATCATAACGCAGGGCATGGAAAAGCTTCCCGAAGGGCCGGTGACCGCTCGTGCTCTCGATATCGTGCCTCCGGAAAAGGAGGAGGTGCAACACGACATGGCGGCGCTGATACGCCATTTCAAGATCATGGAAGAAGGATTCAAGCCGCCTGTGGGTGAGGCGTATGGTTGTGTTGAATCACCGAAAGGTGAGCTTGGATTTTACCTCGTGAGCGACGGCTCTAACAAGCCCTACCGCATGAGAATCAGACCGCCCTCCTTTCTCAACTTGGGAGCAATACCGAAGATGATCGAAGGGCAGATGGTAGCTGATGTTGTTGCGGCCATCGGAAGTGTTGATATAGTCCTCGGCGAAATCGACAGGTGACAATGGCAAGCCCTATTTTCAGCTCCTGGCAGGGAGAGTTCGTCGACAATCGCGGAAAGAGCGCGGAGGAATTCTCCACTCCTAAACGGTTGAAGCTTCCGGAGGAGTTTGCCGCCGGCGAACCGGTCAAGGCTTTCATGGGCTGGGACGGTTTCACGCTCTTTGATGCGACGGTGGATGTTGTCGACATGTGCACGAACTACGTGGAGGCCGTGCAGAAGGAGTCCTGTGGCCGGTGCCTGCCCTGCAGGATCGGCACCAAAGTGATTCTCGACAAGCTGAAGGCAATCGCCGCAGGTCAGGGCAGTAAAGAGGATATCAGCTTCATCAAGACTCTTGCTTCCGAAATCAAAGAAGGCTCCAAGTGCCAGATCGGGCAGACAGGACTCGTACCTTTGCTTCATGCGATGGAGTACTTCGAGGATGCGTTTGACCGGTGCATTGCCGGGCAGAAAGCAAGCGCAGGCAACTACCGCTCGCAGGTGACAGCGCCTTGCTTCAGTGCCTGCCCCACAAAGCTCAAGATACCGCAGTACATCGAAGCGATCGCAGAGGGAAGGTTCACCGATTCTCTCGCCACCATTCGCCAGGATACCTGTCTTGCAGGCATTCTCGGCCGGGTCTGCGTGAGACCATGCGAATCGAATTGCAGACGGGCCAACATCGATGAGTCGATCTCGATAAAATACCTGAAGCGTTTCGTCGCGGATTACGAACTGGATAAAGAGAAAGAGCCCCAAGAGCCCGAGAGCCCAACGTAAAGAAAGCAGCGGTCGACGGAAAGAAGATAGCGGTCATCGGCGCCGGGCCTGCAGGCCTCTCCGTTGCCTACTATCTGGGCCAGATGGGCTATAAGGTGACGATCTTCGAGCGCCTTGGCGAGCCGGGCGGCATGGCCGCGGTCGGTATCCCCGATTACCGCCTGCCGCGTCCAATCGTCGGGCGAAGCCGACCTGCTGTCCGATCTCGGTGTGGAGATCAGGTACGGCGTGAACGTGGGCAAGGATGTGACCGTCGCACAATTGCAGAAGGAATACGATGCGATCTTCATCGGTGTCGGCGCGCACGGAAGCTCACCCATGGGGGTCGACGGCGAGGACAAGGGCTACAGAGGCTTTATTCCCGGCGTCAAGTATCTGCTCGACATCAATAACGGGGAGGATCCGTATCCCGAAGGGAAGAAAGTGGTGGTGGTCGGTGGCGGTAACGTTGCCATGGACTGCGTGCGCTCCTCCTTCCGCGTGGGAAAGCCGGACGTAAACCTCGTCTACCGCAGGACCAAGGCGGAGATGCCGGCTGATCCGGTCGAGATCCACGATGCTGAAGAGGAAGGCGTCAAGTTCCATTACCTCTGCAACCCCACGCGGATCATCGAGAAGGACGGAAAGGTCGTGGCGGTGGAACTGATCCGCATGGAACTGGGTGAGCCCGATGCAAGCGGCCGCAGAAGGCCGGTTCCGGTGCCCAATTCCGAGTTTATCATCGAGACCGATATTCTCATTCCCGCCATCGGGCAGGTCATTGATTTCGGCTTTCTCGAAGGGATCGAAGGCGTGCAGCTTACCAAATGGAAGACGGTCCAGGTCAACCAGGAGACGTTTGAGACCTCGGTAAAGGGGATATTCTCCGCCGGCGACTGCGAGACCGGACCCGATGTGCTCGTTCGCGCCTGCGGCAACGGAAAGCGTGCAGCCTGGAAGATCGATCAGTACCTGCGCGGAGAGAAGGTTGCGCCGCGAATCGAGGAAAGGTTCAAGAACTTCTTCTCAGCGGTGAAGGTCTATCAGAAGGATGAGAACCTCGGTATCCCGGGTGGAGACGAGAGACTTCATCTCAGGATGCTCGACCCCGAGACGAGAAAGTGGACCTTTGATGAGGCGGAAGAGGGCTTCAAGTTAGACGAGGCTGTCAAGGAGGCGAGCCGGTGCTTGCGCTGCTTCCGCATTGGCATGGTTGCGGTGTAAGAACAGGGTTCAGGGTCCAAGGGGCCCAGGGACCGAGTGAAGACAGGTAGCGGAAGGTGTTCACGATTCACGATTGACGAGAAGCAAAGATGATACAGCTCACGATAAACGGCCGCGACATAGAAACCAACGAAGGGCAAAACGATCCTTGAGGCTGCGCGGGAAAATAATATCTACATTCCCACACTCTGCTTTCACGAAAATCTTCTTCCCATAGGCTCGTGCAGGCTCTGCATCGTTGAGGTCGAAGGTTATGCCAATCCTGTGGCCTCCTGCATCACCACCGCCGTCGACGGCATCTCTGTTGTGACTCACTCGGAGAAGCTTTTCAGGATGAGGCAGGATTATCTCAAGTTCCTGCTGATCCATCATCCGTTGGACTGTCCTGTCTGCGATGCGGGCGGCGAGTGCGTCTTCAGGACCTCGTCTTCGAGCACCGACTCGAAAAGGTCGATGTGCGCGCAACGCGGGAGCCAAAGAAGCAACTTTACTTCTCGACGCCGCTCATCCGCTACTTTCAGGATAGATGCGTTCTCTGTCTGCGCTGCGTTCATGCGTGCAGGGAGGTTTCGGGAAGAGGCGTGCTCGATCTCGCGGACAACGGCATCGAAGCGAAGATGATGGTTACCCATCCGGAAGACTGTATCTCCTGCGGCGAGTGCCTCAGCGTCTGTCCTGTCGGCTCGCTCACCGAGAATCTGAGCCCCGTGAAATCGAGGTTCTGGCAGTCCGGACGAACACGCACCACCTGTCCTCACTGCGGGTTCGGCTGCTCTTTTGACCTGGATGTCTTTGAGAAGCGATATGTCACGGATGTGATTACCGGCGATCGAAAACCTGCCCAACAAAGGCTCTCTCTGCGTCTCGGCCGTTTCGGGTATGACTTTGTGAACCACGAGGCGCAGGCTGAGGAAGCCCTCGGTCCGTTCAGAACGGTACGCAGGCCAGATGCGACCTGGACCAATCAGTACGATCGGCCGCCGAAAGCTTGGGGACGCTCGACGCGGCTGGCAAAGGCATCGGCTTTCTCGTATCTCCGCGGGCTACGAACGAAGAGATGTGCCTGATCACGGAAATTGCCGGCCGCTTCAGTCAGGGTATTGTGGCATCGCCGGCCTACTATCATACGGGAAAGGTCTTCAGCCTTTTCAAGGAAATGGGCATTCCGTCATCTCCTACGAGTATGATGACCTGAAGAAGTGTGACCTTATCGTGGTCGCCGGTGCGAACCTTCTTGTCGAACAATCATCTGCTGGCGAACAAGGTGCGCGAAGCGTTCAAACTGAACGGGTCCCGCGTCATTGTGGTTGATCCGACGCCCACGGCGCTCACCCGGATCGCGGACGTACACCTGGCGCTTTCAGCCGGGCGAGGACGCCGCGCTCTTCAATACTCTTTCTCTTCGTCTGGTCGAAGAGCAAAAGTACGCTCCTGAAGCCGGGATGTTGGAGGGCTTTGCGGGTCTACGGTTCCATGCTTGAACGTTGGAAAATCAGCCTTTCGGGCGTGGATACCGGCATACCGCGAGTACGAGCTTGAGAAGGCGTACCGGCTTATCCGGGATTCGGCCAATACTGGCCGTCATTTTCGGCTCCGGCGTGACGTCCTCGACAGACGGGCTCAGGCACTTCAACCTGAGCCTGCTCAAAGGTGCACCCGCAGAAGGGCGTCGTCATGCCGGTGGCACGTGAGTCAAACGCCGCGGGCGCTGCCGCAATTCTCGATGGAAGTCTTCTTGCGCCGGATGAATGCTCGCGAGCGACGTCAAAGGAGTCTTCGTCTATCAGGACGACCCCTTCCATTATCTGAACGCCGGTACGGTCAAGGAAGGCGCTTTCAAGAAAGGAGTTTCTGCTCGTTGCGGATGCGCTGCCGACGTTCGCGATGGAGCTTGCGCATCTCACCGTTCCTCTGGGCACGTTTGCCGAGAAAGTCAGGGACCTTTGTCGCCCAGGACGGATACGTGCGGAACCTTGAACAAGGCAATGGACGCTCCGGGTAGGATTTACCTTCCTGCGGGCTTTTCTCGAGACTGGGCGGGCCAGCTACGCGGACATTGATTCTGTGACGAAGCGGATGAGAGCGAAGAGCTCTTCGAGTCTGCGGAGGCGGGCAGGGAAAGGGTTGGCTGGAAGGATCTGGCCTCGAATTTATACGTTACGAATCCAAGAAGGGCCTGCGCAGGAGCGCCCTTTAAGCTCATCCTGAGGGACGTCTTCATAATCACCACTTCATCGACAAGGACGCTTATTCCAAAGGGGTAGCACGGCCTATGACAGCTCCGGGCTACCCGTCTCCGAGGACAAGCTCTTTGTTGCTCCCGAGGACGCAGAGGCGCTGGGGTTGCGGAGGAGGGTCAGGTCGTGATCGAGTCGGCCGAAGGTTCGATCAAAAAGGCTATTTCGATAAAAAAAGGCTTGAGGAAAGGCGTTCTCGAATAGTTGTCTTCAAGGAGAGAACGGATGCGCTCGGGCTCTCCAAGGAATGCGAAGGTCGTAGATGTGACGGTGAAAAAGGCGTAAACATGGAAACGCTCTTCTACGTGATCGTGTCCGCCGTGAAAGGCATCCTCGTGATATCGCTCCTCTTGCTTTTTGTCGCCTACATGACGCTTGTCGAAAGAAAGGTGCTCGGCCGCGTGCAGGTGCGATTCGGGCCCAACAGGGTAGGGCCGTTCGGGCTCCTGCAGCCCATAGCCGACGGCATCAAGTCATTTACCAAGGAAGACCTCGTACCGGCGCAGGCGGATAAGCCCGTCTTCATTATCGCGCCGGCGATCTGCATTTTCACGGCCCTCTGCATGTTCGCCGTCGTGCCTTTCGGGCCATCGATTGAGCTTTTCGGCGACAGGTAAAGCTGGTGGTCGCCGACGTTGATATCGGCCTGCTTTACGTCTTTGCCATGGCAACGCTCGGCGAATACGGCATCGTGCTCGGCGGCTGGTCGTCGGGGAACAAGTACGGCGTGCTCGGATCGCTCCGGGCCGCGGCCCAGATGATCAGCTACGAAGTCTCACTGGGGCTCATCGTGATCGGGACCGTGATTCTGGCGGGATCGTTGCGTCTGACGGACATAGTCGAGGCGCAGCGGCACGTCTGGTTCATCTGCTACCAGCCCTTTGCCTTTATCCTTTACCTGGTTGCGGGCCTCGCGGAGATCAACAGGACGCCGTTCGACATGCCGGAAGCGGAAAGCGAGCTGGCGTGCGGCTTCAACATCGAATATTCGAGCATCAAGTTCGCGCTCTTCTTCATGGCCGAATACGCTCACATGATCACCGTGGCGGGTGTGGCCACGACACTCTTCCTCGGCGGATGGCTCGGTCCGGGTCCGGCGTTCCTCGGGCCGCTATGGTTCTTCATCAAGGTGTTCGCGATCCTTTTCTTCTTTGTCTGGGAGCGGGGCACTTTCCCGCGGATGCGCTATGACCACATCATGAAGTTCGGCTGGAAGGTACTCTTCCCACTGGCGCTGGCGAACGTTGTGGTGACCGCCTTTGTCGTGGCGCTTGAGGTGATGGAGATGGCTTACGTTCTTCCTCTACTTAAAGGTCTCAGGCTGACGCTCCGAAGGTTTTTCTCCAGGCCGATCACCATTCAGTATCCCGAGCAGAAAAAGCCGATGCCCCCGCGCTGGAGGGGCATGCACTATTTTGACAAGGATGAGAAAGGCGAGACGACCTGCGTGGCCTGCGGGCTCTGCGTCGCCATCTGCCCGTCCGCTGCATCAGCCTGGAGATCGGAGAGCGACAGGACGGAACAAGGTATCCCCTACGGTATGAGATCGACGCCCTGCGCTGCATATACTGCGGCTATTGCCAGGAGGCCTGCCCGGTGAATGCTATCAGGCTGGGTGGTGGCTACGAATATGTCCACTACCGGCGGGAAGATTTCATTCTAGATAAGGCGAAGCTCCTTGCCATGTACGAGGCGGAGAAGAAACCGCTCCCGAGGCAAAGAAATGATCGCCACTGCATTCAGCTGGGTTGTCTTCATTGTCGCGGCGCTCGTCTGCGATTGTGGCTTCGCTCCTGATGGTAACGCGCCGGAATCCCGTCCACAGCGCCCTCTGGCTGATCGTCGCTTTTTTTTCGATCGCCATTATCTATCTCAGTCTCAACGCGCAGTTCATAGCGGTCGCCCAGGTGATTGTATACGCGGGGGCGATCATGATGCTGATCCTGTTTGTGATCATGCTGATTCACCTGGAGACGGAGCAGGAGCTCACCGGGAAGATAACGAGCGCGAAGATCATAGCTGCTTTCATCACGGTCATTCTTTTTCTCGAAGTCGTGGCTGCTGTTCTCTCGTTCAGGGTCACGGGGAAAAAGGGTCCGTTCACGACTGAAATGCTGAACGATTTGGAAACGTGAGAGCCGTGGGGATGGTCCTGTATGGAAAATATATGTTCCCCTTTGAGATCGCATCCATCCTGCTTCTGATCGGCATAGTCGGCGCTGTTGTCCTGTCAAAACGGAGGAAAGAGTAGGATGCCCACGCTGCCGGAAATACCGCATAGCCTCTATTTTGCGCTGAGTGCGATCCTTTTTACGATCGGAGCCATCGGCGTGATCACGAGGAGAAACGCGATCATTGTCTTCATGTGTCTCGAGCTGATGCTGAACGGCGTCAATCTCGCTTTCATCGCCGCAGGCAACGTGCTCCACTCCCTCGACGGCGTCGTCTTCGTCTTTTTTATTATGACGGTTGCCGCAGCTGAAGCGGCCGTCGGTCTCGCCATATTCGTGCTCATCTTCACGGCTGAAGGGTCACGATCAACGTGGACGAGATCAATCTGTCTAAAGAGGGTTGAGGGCCCCAGACCCAGGAGTAGCATGGCTGATTATATCTGGCTCATACCTGTATTTCCGGCGGTCGGCTTTCTCATCAACGCCTTTCTGGGCAAGAAGCTGCCGAAGGCGGTTGTTTCCTGGGTGGCCTGCCTCGCTCTGTTCGCCTCATTCGTCGTGTCGGTAGCGATACTTTTCCAGTTCCTCCAGCTGCCGCCGGAAGAGCGCATCTTCGAACGCAACATCTTCAACTGGATCACCTCCGGGGAATTCAACGCCACGGTCGGCTTCAGGATCGATCCGCTCTCCATCATCATGTGCCTCGTCGTGACGGGCGTCGGTTTCCTGATCCACGTCTACTCCGTCGGATACATGCACGATGACGAAGGCTACGCGCGTTACTTCACGTATCTGAACCTCTTTGTCTTCATGATGCTGATCCTCGTGACGGCGAACAATATCCTTCTGATGTTCGTCGGGTGGGAAGGCGTCGGTCTCTGTTCGTACCTTCTGATCGGTTTCTGGTTCCACAAGGACTCCGCGGCGAACGCCGGCAAGAAGGCCTTCATCGTCAACAGGATCGGCGACTTCGGTTTCCTCCTCGGCATGTTTCTGCTCTTCGTGAGCCTCGGCGCCCACGGCGTCTGGACGCTCAATTACGGGGAGCTCCAAAGAACGCCCACCTGCTGAGCGCCTGCAGCGCAATGCTGATCACGCTGCTTTTCTTTATCGGCGCCACGGGTAAGTCGGCCCAGTTGCCCCTCTATGTCTGGCTTCCCGACGCGATGGAAGGCCCGACCCCGGTCAGCTCCCTGATCCATGCCGCCACCATGGTCACGGCAGGCGTCTACATGATCGCGCGCCTCAACTTCCTTTACAGCATGGCGCCCCGACCATGTTCATCGTTGCCCTGGTCGGTGTGCTGACCGCAATCTTCGCCGCCACCATCGGCTGTGCCCAGTACGATATCAAGAGGGTACTCGCCTACTCGACGGTGAGCCAGCTCGGCTACATGTTCGTCGGCGTGGGCGTCGGCGCTTATGCAGCCGGCATCTTTCACCTGATGACCCATGCATTCTTCAAGGGACTTCTCTTTCTCGGCGCGGGCAGCGTGATGCACGCCATGAGCGGCGAGCTGGACATGCGAAAGATGGGGGGCTTGAGGAAGAAGATACCCGTCACGTACTGGACCTTCGTGGTTGGCTGTGTCGCCATCGCCGGCGTCCCCCCTTCTCAGGCTTCTTCAGCAAGGATGAGATCCTCTGGAAGGCGTTCAACGCGGGCGGTCTATCGATTATCTGGGCCATCGCGGCGATAGCCGCGGGCTGACGGCCTTCTACATGTTCAGGATGCTCTTCAATACCTTCCTTGGCGAGTGCCGGGCCTCCGAAGAGGTGAAGCACCACATCCACGAGTCGCCGAAGGTGATGACCATACCCCTGATGATCCTCGCCGTGCTTTCGGTTGTCGGCGGCTGCGTCGGTGTTCCGCAGATCCTGGGCGGCGCGAACCGCATCGAGCAGTGGCTCGAACCGGTCTTCGGCGGCGGGGAGCACGACGGAGGTGCGGCCGGCGGCGTGAACATTCAATCTGATCGGCAAGGCGTTTGCTTCCGGCGGCAGGCAGGCCTCGTCGGCTGAGAGGACGCTCATGATTCTCTCGGTCATTATCGCCTTCGTCGGCATCTATATCGCCTACCTGCTCTACATTAAGAGTCCGGAACTACCGAAGCGCTTCGTTGACAGCTTCTCCGGTCTCCTCCGGCCGTTTACAACAAGTACTATGTGGATGAGCTGTACGGCGCAATCTTCGTGCGGGGGCCTCTTCGGGCTGGCCACGTTTTGCAAGAGGGTGGTTGACGAGATCCTCATAGACGGCACGATCAACGGAGTGGCACCTTGCTCGGGGTTCGGCGGCTTTTGCGGCAGATGCAGGCAGGGTATGTACAGGGTTATGCCTTCGCTATGATCGTAGGCGCCATCGTCGTCATCGGCTATCTCGTTGTACGAGTGATCTTGTAAGGGAGTGTCTATGAAGCAGTTTTGCTTTCCCATACTCAGCACTTTGATCTATGTCCCCCTGCTGGGCGCGATCGTCCTGCTTTTCGTGCGCAGGGAGCATGAGTCTATCATAAAGGGCTTCACCCTCGTCTTCACCCTGATCGAGTTCGCCCTGTCACTGCCTCTTTTCTTTTATTTCGACGACCAGACCGTGGGCATGCAGTTCGTGGAGAAGGCCGCTGGTTCCCGGAATGGGGCATTACTTATTCCCTCGGGATCGACGGCATCAGCCTTCTGCTCGTGCTGCTCACGACCTTCCTCACGGTTCTGTGCGTGCTCATCTCCTGGAAGGCGATAGAGAACAGGGTCAAGGAGTATTTCGTCACCTTCCTTTTCCTCGAAACGGCGATGATCGGGACGCTCTGTTCCCTCGACCTGGTCCTCTTCTACATCTTCTGGGAACTGATGCTCATCCCCATGTACCTGCTCATCGGCGTGTGGGGAGGGCCGAAACGGGTATACGCGGCGATCAAGTTCTTCCTCTTCACCATGGTGGGCAGCGTGCTCATGCTCCTCGCCATCTTCGCCCTCTACTTTTAGTTCTACAAAGCGACGGGCGTCTATACCTTCAACGTACTCGATCTTTACAACGCGCATGTGCCGGTGGGGCTGCAGTACTGGCTGTTCGCCGCCTTCGCGCTCTCTTTCGCGATCAAGGTCCCCATGTTCCCGGTGCACACGTGGCTGCCCGATGCGCATACCGAAGCCCCGACCGCGGGCAGCGTGATCCTCGCCGGTGTGCTTCTGAAGATGGGAACGTACGGCTTCCTGAGGTTTGCCATTCCTCTCTTTCCGACGGCCGCCCATGCCGCCATACCGATCATCTCGATCCTTGCACTTGTCGGCATCATTTACGGCGCCATTGTGAGCATGATGCAGCCCGACGTGAAACGACTGATGGCCTTCTCCAGCGTGAGCCACCTGGGCTACGTGATGCTCGGCATGTTCGCGTTCAATATGCAGGGGATGGAGGGAAGCATCTATCAGATGCTGAACCATGGGGTAAGCACCGGCGGCCTTTTTCTCATCGTCGGTATGCTCTATGAAAGAAGGCATACGAGGATGATCGCCGACTTCGGCGGTCTGTCGACACCCATGCCCATCTTGGCGATCTTCTTCATGATCGTGACCCTCTCATCGGTGGCGCTGCCCGGCACGAACGGCTTTGTCGGGGAGTTCCTCATACTGCTTGGCGCGTTCCGGGCCAACATGCTCTACGGTATACTCGCCACGACCGGCGTGGTCCTGGGCGCTGTCTACATGCTCTGGATGTTCCAGCGGGTGATGTTCGGAGAGGTGAAAAAAGAGGAGAACAGAAAGCTGAACGACCTCGGGAAACGAGAAGTGCTGATCCTTTGCTCGGTCGTCTTTTTCATCGTTCTCATGGGCGTCTATCCGAAGATGTTCTTCAAGAAGATGGATACATCGGTCGAAGGTTATCTGAACTTTGTGAAGGAGAGAAACGCGTACTACATGGCTTCCGAGGGTACCAAGGTAAAGGTGGTCCTCGATACGTCCGGGACATCCAATACGACATTGAAGAAGCCTGCGGAGTAGGGGCCCATTATGGATTTAATGCAGCTATTCTCAGCTTTCCGGTGGATCATTCCGGAAATTATCGTCACCGTTTGCGCGCTTCTGGTGCTCATCGTGGAGGCCTTCCGCAGGGAAAAAGGCGCGAGCGTGGCATCCGGAATCATCTGCCTGGCGGGTGCCCTTGTGGCCCTTTATTACACGCGCTGCCTCTGGAACATGAACGTGCAGCCCTTTAACGGCCTTTACGTTATAGATACTTCGGCACGTTCTTCAAATCCATTTTTCTCATCATTCTCGACTCGTCTCCATTGTCTCCCTCCGTTACGCAGCCAGGGAAGAGATAGGCTTCGGCGAGTATTACGCGCCTGCTCCTGCTCGGCGTGCTCGGCATGATGGTGATGGTCTCCTCAAACAGCTTTGTCACGATTTTTATCGGCCTCGAAGTGATGTCTCTGTCAATCTATATTCTGTGCGGCCTCCTCAGAGGTAACCTGAAGTCGGTCGAAGCGTCCCTGAAATACTTCCTGCTCGGCGCGTTTGCGACCGCGTTCCTCCTCTACGGCATCGCCCTGACGTATGCCTCTTCCGGCAGTATCGATGTCAAAGAACTGGCCGTCTTACCAGCGAACACTGCTTCGATATCACGTCCCGCTTTTCTTGCGGCATGGCCTTGCTCATCGTCGGCTTCGGCTTCAAGATCGCGTCGGTGCCGTTCCATATGTGGACGCCTGATGTCTACGAAGGGGCGCCCACGTCGATCACCGCGTATATGGCCACGGGCGTGAAAGCGGCCGCGTTCGGGGCCTTCTTGCGGGTCTTCTACACGGGGTTCTTTCCTTTCATAGCAGATGGTCCGCCATTCTCTGGTTCATAGCCGTTCTGACCATGATCGTGGGGAACATCATCGCCCTGGTCCAGAACAACATGAAGAGGCTTCTCGCGTACTCCAGTATTGCTCACGCCGGTTACATCCTCGTGGCTTTTGTCACCGGTGATAAGGTTCTCTCGTCGAGCATTCTCTTCTATCTGATGGTTTATGCGTTCATGAACATCGGGGCCTTCACGGTCGTGATGCTTTTGGGACGGAAAGGGGAGCCGAACGAGGAGATCGACAGCTATGCCGGTCTTGCCGCGCGCCATCCCTTCGTCGCGCTTTGCATGACCATTTTTCTGCTCTCCCTGACGGGTATTCCGCCGCTCGGCGGCTTCATGGGCAAGTTCTACGTCTTCAGCGCCGCCATCAAGTCGCAGTATTACTGGCTCGCCGTGATAGGCATGCTCAATAGCGCCGTGGCAGCGTATTACTACCTCAGGGTCCTGATGTACATGTACTTCAAGGAGCCGGAGCGGGAGCTCGGCGCCATCGATCTTTCACCCGCGTATGTGATCGTAATACTCATCTGCATAGCCGCATTGCTGTACACGGGGATACTACCCAGGGAGCTGCTGCTGGTGGCCCAAAAATCCGTCTCCATCTTCTGAAACGCCAGGTCGCCTTTTGCGCCTAACTTCGTTGCCCTTCGGCCTGTCCTCCTTCGACGTACCCCAAGGTACGCCTGTGCAGTCCAAGCCTCGGATCGCCTCGTTATCCATCAAAATGCGACCTGCCATATGACGTAATATAGCCATCAAATCGGGCGCTTCTTCTACTCCCTGTTATCCAAATCCTATTGCTTAATAAAGAACCTGGGGTTACAATTCAAGAATGAGCAACACGTTTGAGAGAATTGTTGAGCTCGTGAGACAGACGCAGGTAGTGATCTCGGACCACGGTTACGACGAGTTGGCTGCTGACGGTATTTACGTGAGGGATGTGATTGGCGGCGTTGTCGATGGTGTAGTCGTGGAGGATTATCCTGATTATCCGAAGGGTCCGTGTGTGCTCGTGCTGCAGATGGATGCGAATGGTCGCCCCTTGCATACGGTATGGGGAATTCCTCGAGGTGGACAGGGGCCCGCCGTTCTGGTGACGGCATACAAGCCAGACCCGGAGCGGTGGTCTGACGATTTTATAAGGAGAAAGACATGAGGAGACGGCGCCAGACAAAACTGATTCATGAGGGCGGATATATTGCAGAGGTCGACATCGATTTGATCGATGGGGACGAAGGCTGGTCCCCGTACTTATCGTTGGACGATGCACAAAAGCTGGACGACGTGCGCGAGGCCCTGCGAAGAGAGGACTTGAAGGCTGCCAGTCGATTGGCTCGGGTGTATAGTCTCACACCAGTCGCCGTTTGACGCGAGCGACAACTTATTCTTCGCCGTACGTTCGTGGCTGATCCCTGAGCCGCCTAAATGCCAAGTCCATTCTTAAGTAGTGACGCTGCCTCCTGATAATGGTTCCGCAACGGTCGCCCTTGTCTCAATAGATAATTTACAGAACAGAAATGGCCAGTATAATTGTGAAAGGGGATCTGTGTCTGGCTGCATACGCGAAGCGGGCGCCTGTATCTTCCGCCATTCCTTTGCGAACCACCTGTAGGGGGCAAACTATAACATCAAGACTGCTCAGGAACTCTTGGTCCATAAGGATGTCTCCACTACGGTGATTTACACCCACGTCTTGAATAAGCCACGTCTTGAATAAGCCGGGATGACGTAAGGAGCCCCTTGGTGTATGAAGTTTGTTGACAGTTCAGCGTTTAAGAGGCATTCTGTAAAAGCAGGTTTTAGAGGGTGTTATACAGAATTTTTTCTGCATTTTCCGGAAAAAGGCAGAAGTTTTTCTGTATACTTAATTGTTAGAAGTGTGAACAACAAATGAAATCCGAGTTTGAGAAGAAACTATGGTGGGGAGCGCTGGCGTTCTCCGGCCCTGGATCATTTTCTTAACGATCGTGCCTACTCTTCTGTTTGGATTTCACGTAGCGCCCGGCACCATTTTTGGTATCTGCCTAAATCTGTGTATCCTCCTTGTTCTCGTATGTTATCTTGTGTATGTCGGCCGGCTAAAAACGGTGGGAACGGAAAAGAAATGGTTGTGGCGAGGACTCATGGTCTTTGGTGATGTATTTTCAATTCCTATTTTCTGGTATTTCTACATTTGGAAAGGCAGGAACTTCTAACAAATGCATGATCGCGCCAAGATAAATCCGAAGCGAGGGGATGGCAATAAAGGAGGTTCTGAAACTCGTTGTTGTTACCCAGTCGGTGCGCCAGTCTGATAGCAGCAAGGCAAGTCCGACCGGACCAAAGCCTAGCCAGCAGGTCCGTAGCGAACCCGCGTGCATTCCGGTAACGGGGTGTATGGAGCCGGGTGTAGCGAGCGTGCAGGCCGTGGGATTGAACCCCGAAATATGTATAGTCGTGGTCGAGAGGATAATCTTCCCACCCGAGGGGAAGGAAAGCCGACGCTGTTTCATGCAGCGGAAGGCAGCAGTCCTTTCCTGCGTTAGGGCAAGCGGGGAGGGACACCACCGGGGTCTGAGAGCGGGGCATGTACGCACAGGGGTAACTCGGGAACTTGGGAGAGCCCACGGCTTCCCTGCCACATATTGCCGGAGCGAGGGCTACCGGCTTACCAAAGGGTCCTGGCGCTGACCCGTGCGTTTCCCCACGGCGAGCGAGCCTGAAGAGGGGATACAAACCGAAGGGAAACAGCAGGGTGCCGGGAAGCGAGCGACGAGCGAAGCGACCCGGGATGAACCGTGGGCAGTCTTAGTCTCGAATAGTACCGATAGAACGTGGGGAACCGAGACCCAAGGGACCCACGGGAGGGAAGGCGAGACCGGGCATGACGTTTCACTGGAAGGAAAGACGGGAGAGACCTTGAGCTCACCAACCGTATCAACGAAACTCCAGTGGATTGCAGAGCAGGCAGTCCGCGATCCAGAGCGGGTGTTCACGACGCTGGCACACCTGATTGACGTCGACTTTCTCAAGGAAGCCTATCATCACACGCGCAAAGATGCAGCTCCGGGCGTCGACGGGGTGACGGCAGAGGAGTACGGCAAGAACCTCGACGAGAACCTCCGCGACCTCCACGAGCGGCTGCGCACCGGACGCTACAAAGCGCCGCCGGTGAAACGCGTGTGGCGTGGAGAAGGACGACGGAGGAAAGCGGCCGATCGGGATGACCGCGTTCGAGGACAAGATCGCCCAACGGGCGGTGGCCATGATCCTGGGAGCAGTCTACGAGCAGGACTTCGAAGAGCTTCTCTCATGGATTTCGGGAAGGTCACAGCCAGCACCAGGCACTTGCAGAGTTACGCGAGCAGTGCAGGGAGAGTTGGCGTCGCCTGGATCGTGGACGCAGATGTGGCAAAATTCTTCGACAGCCTTGATTGGAACCTCCTGCTCAAGATCATCAAGAGAAGGGTCAACGACGGGGCGCTCATCCGGCTCATCGGCAAGTGGCTCAACGCGGGGGTGATGGAGGGACTAACCCTGATCCATCCGGAGAAGGGGACTCCTCAAGGCGGGGTGATTTCACCCGTGCTCAGTAACATCTTCCTCCACCACGTGCTCGACCGGTGGTACGTGCGGGACGTCAAACCAAGGTTGCGGGGCAGAAGCTTCCTGATCCGCTTTGCCGATGATTTTCTCATCGGCTGCGAACGGGAGGACGATGCCCGGCGGGTGTTGGCAGCGCTGCCGAAGCGGTTTGATCGCTTCAAGCTCGACCATACACCCGGAGAAGACGGCGTTGATTCGGTTCCGGAAGCCGTCCTCGAGAAGAAGACGGACGAGGGGAATGGCACCTTCGAGTTTCTCGGATTTACCCACTTCTGGGCGAGATCGCGCCAAGGGTTTTGGGTTATCAAGCGGAAGACGGCCAAGAAAGCGACTCCGTCGTGCCATGAAGTCACTCTGGCAGTGGTGCCGGAACCATCGGCATACGAGAACCTGCTGGAGCAGTACAAGACACTCTGCCTGAAGCTACGTGGGCACTACCAGTACTATGGCATCAGGAGCAACTTCAGGATGCTGGAGGTGGTGATGGAGCACGCGACAGAAGGCATGGCGGTACTGGCTGAGTCGACGAAGCAACAAGAGCTCATATCCCGTGGGACAAGTTCGAGCAGCTCCGGCACGCGTTTCCGTTACCCAAGCCCAGGATATACCATGCCATATGATGAGCCTGCAGGGTAGCAAAGTCATGCATCAGAGCGGTGCCGAGGCTCTGGTTACCGAGGAACCGGATGCCTTAATTGGGCACGTCCGGGTCTGTGGGGGGCCTGGCGGGTAACCGCTGGGTCTACCCGGAAGCGGATCGTGGCCCTGGTGGGCCACTCCCGCTTATGCCTAGTGTTAGACGGTAAAATGAAACATGATCAATCAATTATGAGTGGGTGGCGCTTCAGCTTGTTGCTTGCACTGGTCAGCTTCGCGGGTCTGGTCGGCGGAGCATTATCGAACGTCTTTCTCGTCAGAACCCCTTTGTTTGTCACGTCGACAAATGAGCCGAGCAAAACGTTACGGACAGAGAAACTTGAAATCGTAGATAAGCACGGGAGGACTTTAGGAACTTTTGAAGCAGGGAGACAGGGACCATCCGTGAATTTGTTCGATACCTCCGGCGAATTGCGCGCCCAAGTCGATGTCTACCAGATTGATAGTTACCGTTCTCACACACGGATGAGCCTTTTTGACAAAAACAAAACGGTTCGGGCTAGGCTGGCCGTCGTCCAAGAGGATCAACCAATCATCAGCCTGTACGACAAAGATGGGAAGATAATTTGGGAAACCCCATTAAAAAGAAAGTAAACAGCACGTGACAACTGAGACGGTGCGGTGCCCAAAAAGGCCGACCGTCTAACGATTTCGTGCAGCGGATCGCCGAAGGAGCCGGCTCCCGCTGATTTTGGCGTTCGGCAAAGACCAAGGATAGCTTACCCTCAGCAGAGTGCGATATGGTATAATGTCCTTTATGAAGATAGAAATCGAGAGAGAAGAAGATGGTCGGTGGATCGCTGAGATACCGGAGCTTCCCGGCGTAATGGTATACGGTGAGACTCGAAGCCAAGCAATCTCAAAGGCGCAGGCATTAGCCCTGCGGGTGCTGGCCGACCGACTTGACCACGAAGAAGAAATCCCGGAACTGAAGGAAGTGTTCACGGTCGCTGCATGAGCCAATGGCCGTCAACGAGAGCACAACAGGTGCTCGCTGCCCTGCTTCGGATTGGCTGGGCAGTCAAACGCCAGCATGGCACCTCTCATCGGGTACTGTCCCGCCCCAATTGGCCCGACTACGTGTTCGCATTTCATGACAGTGAGGAGATCGGACCGAAAATGCTTGCAAGGATCGCCAAACGCACCGGTCTCACTCCAGAAGACTTATAAAAGCTGCCGAACGAGGGGGAAATGGGGACGTTGTTGAAATGTTGACAAGAAGTGCACCCTATGCCATGATGTTTCCATGCCGCGCAAAGCTCGTCTGGATGCTCCCGGAGCATTGCACCATATCATCTTCCGGGGAATAGAACGAAAGGCCATATTCAGAGACACTCGAGACTACGAGACCTTTCTCGAACGTTTCGGCGCAGTTCTTGACGATACCCGCACGTCGTGTTACGCCTGGTCGCTTCTCCCCAACCATGGCCACCTTCTGCTGAAGACCGGTACTGTCCCCCTTTCCACGGTCATGCGCCGCCTGTTGACCGGCTACGCCCAGTACTTCAATCGACGGCACCGAAGGGCAGGCCATCTCTTTCAAAACCGCTATAAGTCCGTACTCTGCGAAGAGGATCCCTATTTCCTGGAGCTTGTCCGCTACATACACCTCAACCCATTGCGTGTGCGCACCCCTATCGTGGAGGACATCCGTGCCCTGGAAGAATACCCGTGGTCCGGTCACGGGGTGATCATGGGAAAGAAGCGTTACACGTGGCAGAATACAGATGCCGTAGTAGCCTGCTTCAAGGGGAAGCATGCCTATCGTTCATTTATCGAGAAAGGTATTCCTTTAGGCACAAGGTCTGATCTCACGGGAGGAGGGCTCGTAAGGTCCAGTGGGGGCTGGACTGCCCTCAACGCACAGAGAGAGTCTGTGTCCTGGGATGAGCGGATTCTCGGCAGTAGCGATTTTGTTACGTCTGTCCTGAAGCAGGCCGATGAGACGTATGACCAACGAACCCTGGCCGCCGGAAAAGGCATCTCCATCGATCGGGTGATTTCTGCCGTTGCAGACCATCTTGACCTGGACCCAGGCCACATCAAGAGTGCCTTCAAAGCATCGAAGCTGGCTCAGGCACGCGCACTTATCTGCTACCTTTCCATTGATTTGCTGAAAGTCACGGGTGTCGAGATTGGGACTGCCCTTGGTCTCACGCGCTCAGCAGTGAGCAAGCTGGCGTCCAGAGGCAGGACCGATCTGTTTGCGGAAGAGATCCGCCATGTCCTGCTGAATCAGTAAGATGTCAACATTTCAACTACGTCACATGTTACTCTGCTACGGTTATTTTCGTTGCAGCATCGTACCGGTGCGTAAGAGCAAGTTTCTCTACCACCAGAAAGTGAGCCGCGGGGAAGACAAGGAAAATGTACAACCAGCCGTTCCACCGGATCGCTAAACGCTCCCGGTGAACTCGTTGTTATGCCTATAGAACCGCCCATAAAACCGTGATAATTTTACTTGCTCCCTATTTGGGAACAGGATATACTATCTTCAGTGAGAGTCATATCCCGAAAGAAACTCAAGGAATTTTGGAAGCGGCACCCCGATGTGCGACAGCCGCTCCAGGCGTGGTATGACGATGCCAAGCATGCGATATGGAAAAGCCCTGCGGACATCAAGGCAGTCTATCGAAGTGCCAGTTTTATAGGAAACGACAGGGTTGTTTTTAACCTTAAGGGCAACAACTATAGATTGGTCGTTGCTATACGCTATGAGTACGGCATTGTGTTTATCAGGTTTGTCGGCACGCACCAAGAGTACGACAGAATAGATGCCGCGAAAGTCTAGGGAGGTCTCAGACATGAAAATCAAGCCAATAAAGACAGAAGCCGATTACGAGGCCGCACTCGAAGAGATTGAGCGGCTCTTTGACGCAAAGCCCGGTACGGCTGAAGCAGATCGTCTTGAGGTTCTGACAACCCTCACGGAAGTCTATGAGGAAAAGCATTACGCGATTCCTCTACCTGACCCTATTGAAGCCATTCTGTACCATATGGAAAGTAGGGGTCTCTCTCGCCGAGACTTAGAGCCCTTTATTGGGAGTCGTGCGCGCATTTCCGAAGTCTTGAATCGAAAACGCGCGCTCACTATGGAGATGATCAGAAACCTTCACGCTGGTTTGGGTATTTCTGCAGAAGTACTGATTCAGCCGTACAGAACGCTCAAGGACGCGGCATAACGCTAATCGTTGCACCTGACGCGGAGGGACGGCGAGGTGATATCCGAGAAGGCATCATCTAGCCCGTCTCCTGGCCGTCCGCGCAGGTGAGCTTTCCGTTATCCTCAGGCGATGCAATATGCCACTTATTGTTGCATAATGCAATTCATAGGCGTATAATGTAGCATGTTGTATCAAAGCCAATTGGAGGTGCTTTTATGGCCACTGCAGTAAGAATTTCCGAGGAACTTGTAGATGAGGCAAAAAGATTTGGGCGGATTGACCACAGGTCTTTGGCCGGTCAGATTGAACATTGGGCCCGTATGGGTAAGTGCGCTGAAGAGAATCCTGATTTGCCATATTCTCTTATCAAAGAAATTCTCGTTGGTCTGGATGAATTGGAACAGGGTGAGAAAACCGAATACAAATTTGGGTAGTCACTATGAAAATCTACCAGTCAAGATCATTTGAAAAGAAAGTCAAGAAAATGTCGAAACCCGAAAAGGACACACTGGATAGAGAAATCAGAAAGATCGCGGAAGACCCTGGCACGGGGGAAGAGAAGAAGGGAGATTTGAGAGGTGTATTCGTGCATAAGTTCAAATTCAAAACAACTCAGTATCTGCTTGCCTATCGAAAGGTTGGCAGTGATTTGGAGCTTGTGATGATTGGACCTCATGAGAATTACTATCGAGACTTGAAGCAGTATTTGAAGAACCGATAATGCAACCAAAAACGGGATAACCTGATGGAGCCGACCTCGTTACAGTCGCGGCTCATCATGGCGTTACCCACGCAAGAATGAAGCAGACCCTTGACAAATAAACCATTGGTGGTACAATTAAAGATATTATAGGAGGTACAACCAATGGCAAGAACACCAAGGATAATACCTATTTCAGACCTGAGGCAAAACGCCAGCGATGTCGTCAAGGGCGTGTCAACGTCCAGAGAGCCTGTGTTTATTACCCAGCGTGGCCGGGCGGCAGCGGTTATGGTAAGTATGCAGGTCTACGAGGAGTCGCAGCACGAACTTGACATTCTAAAGTTGCTCGCCCGTGGCGAGAAAGAAATAGAGGCGGGCGTCGGCTACGAACTTGACGAGGTGTTAAAAGAGGCGGACCGTTTTCTCGAGAGTTCACAATCTTGAAAGTCCTGTTCACCCCTACAGGCCGCCGTCAATTCCTTGAAGCAATTGCTTATATTTACCGAGATAAGCCCTTGACCGCTGTGAGTTTTCGCAAAAAAGCAGAGAAGACGCTCTCTCGGCTCAAGAGATTTCCGGAATCCGGGAGGATCATTCCCGAGTTTTCAGACCTTCCATTCCGTGAAGTGATTGTGAAACCATACCGGTTCTTTTATAAGGTCAAAGATAAGATAGTATGGATCGTTGCGGCATGGCATAGTGCTCAATTGCCTGAGGACCCTGAAGGCGAAGGCGGGTAACAAGGTGCTGCAGCGGATCGCCGAAAGTGCCGGCTCCCGCTGAGCTTTTCGTCAGACATAACGTTTATGAGTGATACACGGCTCAACGAGTGGTCCAAAATGGAATTTGTCGATCCTGCAGTTGTGCTCCCCCGGCTCAGGCAAATTCAAATAGCTATTGCTGCAAGCAATCTGGATGAGTGAGTAAAGAATCCGAGAACAAACATACTTAGAAAACCTTACGAGGGATGGGAGGCAGTCCTATTCTGCCAGGGAATAAGCAAGATCGTGAGTGTAACAGTCTATGTTGTTCCTTGTCGTGGGCGAATAATGAGAACGCAAAAGATTATTGTTAACGACCTCATGCAGAAAAATTACGTGTATTACCTTACCGAGCCGGTGGGAAGAAACTTTGATCCGGGATTCTCGCCTGAATTAACCCCTGAGCAGATGCTTAGAATGGGTGTCTTCGGCGGCAAATACATGACCGATTGTGCGGGTGAGTTTCCCGGGAAATGGTTTACGCATGCAAAGCTTTGTCATGAACGCCATGATTCGAACCTTAATTTTTTCGGGATCAACGCTTCCCTGCCATTGTCTGTCTGGCGGAAAAAAGGCTGGATCTATCGTGAGGATCCCAGAGGCTGGTTTCAATGGTACTGCAGATACTACATGGGCAGAAGGTGTCCTGATGATGAACGTCAGATAAGGAGATGGAGGGCAATGAAGCGCCATAGCGCCCAGGTAGAGCGGCACTGCCGGCGGGGAGACATCGGCTGCAGACCAAGACAGAGACAGGCATTACTGAACTGGGCTTACGATAGCAGAAAGATGTAATAATTTGATAGAAAAGATTCCCCGATGCTGTTAACATAATCCACGCGGCTGTAAGCGGTTGCTATAAGAAAAAGAGGTGGCAACAAACATGTTCGATATCGGCAATGAACTGAAAGATGTGGAGAAGGCGGTAAGCGAATTCTGCGAGAAAGAGCTTGATCAGGAGTACCTCCAGAGATTAGAGGATGAGCACAAGTACCCGAGAGACCTGTTTCATAAAATCGGGGAACTCGGAATTATAGGCGCCGGCTTCTCTGAGGATGTTGGTGGTTCGGGGTACGGAGCGCTTGGCCATGTGGTTGCGGTCAAAGAGTTGTGCAGGAGACTGCCTGGCATGGGAATGGCTCTCAGCCTGGGATATATACCCGGTTTTGTCGTTGATATTTCCGGCACCAAGGAACAGAGAGAGAAATATATACGCCCGATGATAGAAGGACGGTACATTCCCGCGTTCAGCGTCACAGAGCCGGACAGCGGCAGTGATATCGGAAACCTGAAGACGGTGGTGGAGGAAAAGCAAGATTCTCTCAGCGTGAACGGTTCAAAAATATTCACGACGAACGCGGGCTATGCCGACTTCTACACCGTACTGGCAAAGGATGGCGATAGTGTGACCGCGATCCTTTTTGACAAAGAAGAGATCGAAAAGAACGGCCCCAGTCGCTTTGAGATAAATGATCTGGGCAGGAAGATGGGCATCAACACGACCGTATCGGGGGAACTTGTGTTCACTGATTTCCTCGTGCGGAAAGACCATCTGCTCGGCCAGCGCGGCAAGGGCAAGAAAGTCGTGCTTGCCGCATTCGAACTCAGCAGGATAGTGATAGCGGGACAGGCTTTCGGCGGCATGCTCTACGGCTACGAAAAAGCTGTGGACTATGCAAAGAAAAGAAAGCAGTTCGGCAGGGCCATAATAAAATTCCAGTCGATTGAGCACGACCTGGTGGATATGTATGTAGAGATAGAGAAGTGCCGGAATCTTCTTTACAAAGCAGCGTGGCTCTACGATAAGAAAGACCCGGAATCGACGAAATACGCCTCGATGGCAAAACTGGCGATACCGGAGAGCGCGATAAATATAGCGAACAGGTGCATAGATATTCTCGGCGGCTATGGCTATATGCGCGACCAGGGGCTTGAGGGGGCTCTCAGGGATATACGGATAACATCAATTTATGAGGGCACCGCCAAAATACAGAAGAATATTATCGCGAAGACTCTGTATTGATTTCTTGCGTGCTGACCACGTCCTATGAGCAAAGATAGCGAGCGAAAATAATGCGATGATCAAAGGAGGTAGCGGGTATGCTCTTTACCATCAGTGCCAAATCAGCGGTCCTTTTCGGAGAACATGCTTCAGATCAGGTTGGGGATAAAGCCAAAGCTCTGGGCTGCACCAAAGTGATCTGTATCTATGATGAAGGCGTTAAAGATGCGGGGATCGCAGACTCGATCGTGAAGCATCTCGAGAATGCAGGATTAAAGGTCGTGCAGTATGGAGGTGTTTTGCCTGACCCGCCCGATACCATGATCAATGAATGCGGGGAGCTTGCCAGGAAAGAGGTGGTGGACGGTGTTATCGGCGTGGGAGGCGGAAGCACGCTCGACACGGCAAAATCGGTCAATGTCATGCTGGGGAACCCCGGGCCGATCGGCAATTATTATTTCGTTCCCGGCGGTCCGGACCACAAGCCGGGAAAGCCGTTAATCCTGATTCCTACCACGGCCGGGACAGCAAGCGAGATCACCTACGTATCCGTGGTCACGAATACTGCCACCGGCAGGAAGGCCGGCGTAAAGGGTTCTGCCACGATAGCATCGCTCGCTATCGTTGATCCTCTGCTGACCGTGGGTATGCCGCCTCAACTAACCGCCGTCACAGGGATGGATACTTTCGCTCACGCGCTTGAGGCGTACACATCTGCAAGTCACAACATCATGTCCGATCTGCTCGCAGAGAAAGCGATTGAGCTTGTCGCCCGGAACCTGCCGAAAGCAGTCAGGAACGGTTCGGATATCGAAGCCCGCACGAATATGAGTTTCGGCTGTTTGATTGCGGGCATGTCGTTCAATGATGCTACCCCGCACTTCGGCCACGCATTCGGGCACACGCTCGGCTCTCTGCATCACATACCTCACGGTATAGGGTGTGCTATCGCTCAGCCCGGCGTCATAGAGGTAGTGGCCGGCGTCATGCCGGAAAAGGTGCGGCGCATAGGAGAGCTCATGGGCCTGGAGCTGGGCAGGGAGATTGCTCCGGCCGATCTGGGGAAGCGCGTTTCAGAAGGGATTGCGGCATTCAGTAAGACAATCGGCGTTCCCACACTGAAGGAGCTGAATGTTAAGGAGGCGGACCTCCCGGCCATCGCCGAGGGCATGACAAAAGACGTCTGCTTCAGGTTCCTGCCGGTGAGGCTCGAAGTACCCGAGATTCTCAATCTGTTGCAAAAAGCCTATTCGAGTTGAGCAGCCCGACGGGCAACGAACGGTTATACCCTCGAAGCCAAATCAGTGACCTACTTGATTCCGGCGGAATCAGGGTATAGAATGAGTAACCATGTTACGCCTTGCGGCCGTACTAATCCTGATCTTCGCTATTTTTTCCGGTTCTGCCTTTGCGGATGTCTGGTATTGGGTCGATAAGGAAGGCACCCAATATTACACCACGAATCGCGAGAGCATCCCGGAGGCTTATCGTCCTACCGCGAAGCTGCTCTCTCTGTCCGAGGCACCGCCGGCCCCGCCGGACCTTCCGCCTCCACCACGCAAGACGGGCGTCACCAGAATACCTTTCGTGCCCGGATCGCCTGTTCTGGTGAGTGCCATGGTCAACGGCGCCGGACCGATCACTCTGATCCTTGACACGGGCGCCGACCACACACTGATTTCGCCGACAGTGTTATCGAGGCTGGGCGTTTCTTCAGAAGGGGCGTACCGCGGGGTGCTTAAAGGGGTGACAGGAACAGGCAACACGTCCGCGGTCTGGATTGCGTCGCTTGAAGTAGGCGAAGCAAAGGCGGGGCCACTCCTTGTCATCGCACATGACGCAGACCTGAAAGGAGCAGACGGCTTATTGGGCCGGGACTTTCTGGTCAATTTCAACCTGACGATCGACCCGAAAGAACGTGTCGTCACCTTCACACCCAATTAACCGTTATAGTTAATAAGCCCTGGGGCGATTACGGAACGAGCATTAACGGTCAAACAGGAGCGGCAGCCGGTCGGCTACGAGGAAGCCTTCGGGTGTAGGGAAGACGCGGCCATTCTCGAGCCTGATGAGACCCGATCGAGCGAGAGGCGCGAGAACATCTTCGGGACGCGGCGCTGGTAGTCGCATCAGCGAGAGAAATGCCATCACGTGTTCGCAGTCCCAGAAAGAGCCTCTCCAGGCGGAACTGCTCTTCCGTGAGAATTTCCGAACCTTCGATCGGCTTTGCGTTTGCGTCAAGCGCGCGGCAATACTGCTTCACCGAACGAACATTCCACCAGCGGCTCGCGCCGTCGAAAGAATGTGCAGAGGGGCCGAGCCCGAGATACGGGACATGGCGCCAGTACTTGCCATTGTGGCGTGAGCGCGAGGCCTCCTCACGCGCGAAGTTTGAGATCTCGTAATGGATGAAACCATGCTCTTCAAGGAAACGCGAGGTCAGTAGAAAAAATCGCCTCTCCGCCTCTTCATGAGCCGCCACGATCTTGCCCTCGGCCCTCATGCGGCCGAAAGCTGTTCCTTCTTCGAATGTCATCTGGTAGCAGGAGAGATGCGTCGGCTCGAAACTGAGCGCTCGTTGCAACGAATTCATCCAGCTCTTTTCTGTCTGACCGGGGATCAGATAGATGAGGTCTATGCCGATGTTGTCGAAGCCGGCTGCGCTGGCACGCTCAAGAGCCGCCTCTACATCACGCGCCGAATGGCGTCTCTTCAGGATGGCAAGCTCTTCGTCGTCGAACGACTGCGCGCCGATGCTGAGCCGATTGACTTCGCAAGCCAGGAGCGCTGCAAGCTTCTCCTGCGTTAGATCTTCCGGGTTTGCTTCCACCGTGATCTCTGAGTCGTCGGCGAACATGAAGTGATCGCGAAGGAAAGCGATGAGATCTTTGAAGGCATTATCGGGGACGATTGTGGGGGTGCCGCCTCCGAAATAGAGGGAGTCGAAAGCGGGAAAGATTCCTGTATAGAAGAGCGCCTCTTTTTTGACGGCCGAAAGCCACGCCTCTACAAGCGAGAGGGCAGGGGTGGAGTAGAAGTCACAGTACGGACATTTCGCGCGGCAGAAAGGAACATGAACGTACAGCCCGGCAGGCCGTTCCCTATTCATCATCCATTTTCAGCGCGGCCATGAAAGCGCTCTGCGGTATTTCCACGGCGCCGACGATGCGCATGCGCTTCTTGCCTTTTTTCTGCTTCTCGAGGAGTTTCCGCTTCCGCGTGATGTCGCCGCCATAGCACTTGGCCGTGACGTCTTTGCGGAACGCGGAGATGGTCGACCTGGAGATGATCTTGCCGCCGATGGCGCCCTGTATGGCGATCTTGAACTGCTGGCGCGGTATCTCATCCGTCAGTCTCTCGCAAACCCTCACGGCCCGTTCCCTCGCGCGGTCGCGGTGCACCATGAACGACAGAGCGTCCACCTTCTCACCGTTGACGAGAATGTCGACCTTGGCGAGGTCAGCCTCTCTGTATTCTATGATCTCGTAATCGAAGGAGCCGTACCCCTGCGTCACGCTCTTGAGGCGGTCGTAGAAATCGAAAACAACTTCGGCGAGGGGCATGTCAAAGATGATCTCAATGCGGCCCGGAGCCGGATAGCTCATGCGCGAATTGACGCCGCGCCGGTCCATGCAGAGCTTCATCACTGCTCCTACGTACCGCTCGGGGATCAAAATGGAGGCACGGATGAAGGGCTCTTCAGCCGTCTCGATATCTATCGGATCGGGATAGTATTGTGGATTGTCTATCACCACAGTCTTGCCGGTTTTGAGGGCAACGCGGTACTGCACGCTGGGCGCGGTGAGTATGATTGATTGGTCAAACTCCCGTTCGAGCCGTTCCTGCACGATATCCAGGTGAAGCAGTCCGAGAAAGCCGCACCGGAACCCCTGCCCCAATGCTGCTGACGAATCCTTTGTATAGACCAGGGCAGCGTCGTTTAGCTTGTACTTCTCCAGGGCCTCCGCAAGCGACTGGTAGTCATCGGATGCGATCGGGTAGATGGAAGAGAAGACAACCGGTTTGACGTCCTTAAATCCCGGAAGGGGCTTCGCTACCTGATTGCCGTCAAGCGTGATGGTGTCGCCGATACGCGTATCGCTCACGGTCTTTATGCCGGCGATTATATAACCGACCATGCCCGCGGTGATCTCCTGGCGCGGCTCGCGCGCAAGGAGGAATGTTCCGACTTCCTCCACCTTATAGGTGCCGTTCGTGGACATGAGCCGGATCATATCTCCCGGCCGCACAGAGCCGTCGAAGATTCTGCAACTGACGATGGTGCCCCGGAACTGGTCGTAGTGGGCATCAAAGATCAGCGCAGAAAGAGGCTTTTCGCTATCTCCCTTTGGCGGAGGTATGCGCTTGACGATGGCTTCGAGAATCTCTTCTATGCCTATCCCCTCTTTCGCCGATGCAAGAATGGCGTGTTCGGGATCGAGTCCCAACTCATGTTCTATTTCATTTTTCACTCCGTCAATGTCGGCAGACGGAAGGTCGATCTTGTTGATTACCGGGATTACGACAAGATCATGCTCCATGGCGGCATATAGGTTTGCCAGAGTCTGCGCCTCCACGCCCTGAGAAGCATCAACGAGAAGGAGCACGCCTTCGCACGAGGCCAGGGCGCGGGAGACCTCGTAGGAGAAATCGACATGGCCGGGCGTATCTATCAGGTTGAGTTCGTACTCCTGCCCATCCTTGCCCGTGTAGGGTAGGGCCACGGTTTGACTTTTGATGGTGATGCCCCGCTCGCGTTCGATATCCATGTTGTCGAGTATCTGGTCCCTGAATTGCCGGTCGTCCACGAGGTGGGCGTACTGGATCAAACGGTCGGCAAGCGTGGACTTGCCGTGGTCGATATGAGCGATGATGGAGAAGTTACGTATCTGTTTCATTAAATACCGCTCTCAGCGGTCAGCCATCAGCAATCAGCTTAACAGCCGGACGCTTCCTCGCGCCTTTTTTTCGTTGAATTTGTTACGATGTTCAGAACGCAAATAGTATAGCGTATTTCCCAGCGCCGGTAAAGCCGCGTCGAAGGTCGCGGGCACGGGTCACGGGGCACGGGTCATGAGTTAAAGTATTGCGAACATCTGCCAAGCCGCGTGCCATCTGCGATCTTCCTAGCGAGCCGGAGCGAGCGGTCGTCCTTGTCACTCTCTACGTGACGGTCGTTCGTCGGATTTGCGTCGTAGCTATCTGGACCCGTGACCCGTGACCCATGCCCCTGGACCCTGCTTCTGTCCCCGCCTGCTCGATGCTGATCTTATTTCCCTTGATGTACCTGTTTTTCATCATGGAGAGCACTTCGTGGGCGTATTCTGCCGGAACTTCGACAAACGTGTAACGATCATGAATATCGATCTTTCCTATTAATTTGCCCGGCAAGCCGGTCTCGCCGGTGATCGCTCCGACTATATCCTTCGGTAATGCCTTCTGATCGCGACCTACGTTGATATGAAGTTTCACCATACCCCCGTAGGGCTGGGGTTCACCGTATTCCTTGGGTGCGGCGGTCTGCTCTTTTCCATCCGCCACCATCAACATCTTGAGCAGAGCCGCTGCTATGTCCAGGGCCGAGTAGTCCTCTGTCACCAATCTCTCAATGAGGTTCATGTACTTGTCGAGGCTTCCCTCTTCGACGCGCTCTTTGATACTCTCCAACAGGGTTACTGCCCGGGTTTCCTCCACCTCGGCGAGCGACGGGATCGGCTGGCGGGCAATCTTAATATTCGCGAATGTCTGTATATTGCGAAGCCCGTGGATCTCTCTCCCGACCACAAACGTAAAGGCGTAGCCTGCTTTGCCGGCGCGGGCAGTCCGCCCGATCCTGTGAACGTAATACTCTTCGTCGCGGGGCAGGTCATAGTTGAAGACAGCTTCTATTCCCTCGACATCGATGCCCCGTGCAGCGACGTCTGTTGCGACAAGGATCTCAATGCGTGCCTTCCTGAATTTTTCCATAACGCGGTCTCGCTGAGACTGCGTCATGTCGCCATGCAGACCTTCGGTCTGGTAACCGCGAGCCTGCAGCTCCATGACGACATCATCGACCTTTTTCTTTGTGTTGCAGAAGACAAGGGAAAGCTTCAAGTTGTACATGTCGATCAGCCGGCTCAGCACGTCCGGCTTCGTGCCTTCTCTGACATCGAAATAGAACTGCTGTACAGCCGGGACGGTCAGCTCCTTGTGCACAACCTTTATGAGTTCGGGCTCTTTCATGTACTTGGTTGTGAGATTGAGAATAGGCTTCGGCATCGTGGCGGAGAAGAGCAGCGTCTGCCTTTCCGACGGGATCGCCTTGAGAATGGTCTCGACATCTTCGATGAATCCCATATTGAGCATTTCATCGGCTTCGTCGAGCACGAGAATCCTGACATTGTCGAGCTTCAGCGTGCGGCGATTGATGTGGTCAATTGTGCGGCCCGGTGTTCCGATGACGATATGGACGCCGCTTTGCAGAGCGCGTATCTGCCGATCTATCGGCTGCCCGCCGTAGACAGGCAGTACGTTTATATCTCTCTTGTATCTGGAGATCCGCTTCAGCTCTTCAGATACCTGCACTGCCAGCTCTCTTGTGGGGCAGAGGATAATTGCCTGTACATGTTTGTTCTTCGGTCGGATAGCTTCGATAATAGGGATGCCGAAAGCGATGGTTTTGCCTGTTCCGGTTTGCGCCTGACCTATAATATCTTTGCCTGCGAGGATGGGAGGGATCGCCCGGGCTTGAATGGGTGTGGTCTCTTCAAACTCCAGATGGTCAATCGCCTTCTGCACCTCTTTTGAAAGCGGCAGTTCCTGAAACCTCATTGTCTCCATGGTTATGGTTCCTCTCGCTCAAGTAGAATGTTTTATCCCGAGTCCAGGCTCCGGATCGTTTGCTCGGTAAATGACGTGCGACGAAATTGTGGAAGCTGCAAGGCCGACACTATTGTAGCACTAAGCGGCGAAATAGGACAGGCTAAAGACGCCCGGGAATCGTATGCGGGGTTCGTCGGACTAGCATCCATAATAGTAGCGCACGACTCATCCTATATCTATGCCCGGAATGAATATATTTCAAGGATGCGAGGAAACGTAAGGCTCGGGGCTCACTGCTGACTGCTTACCGCTCACTGCTCACTATCACTCGGTAAACAGGTGGCACGCAACGAAATGTCCCGGCTCAATTTCAACAAGGTGAGGCTCGGCACGTGCGCAGATCTCTTGTGCTTCGGGGCAGCGGGGATGAAAGCGACAGCCGTCCGGCGGATTCACAGGCGAAGGAACTTCCCCCTTGAGCGGCACCTGCTCCACCCGGCTATCCGGATCGGGTATGGGGCACAGGGGAAGGAGAGCCTTCGTATAAGGATGGCATGGATGCTCGAAGAGCGCGGTACGGCCCGCCAGCTCCACGACTTTTCCCAGATACATCACGGCAATGCGGTCGCAAAGAAACCTCGCGGCAGAGAGATTGTGCGTGATGAAGAGATAGGCGATATTCATCTCCTTCTGGAGTGACTTCATGAGATTGAGTATCTGCGCCTGGATAGACATATCGAGCGCGCTTGAGGGCTCGTCGGCAACGATAAGACTGGGGTAAAGTATGAGTGCCCTCGCGATGGCGATCCGCTGCCTCTGGCCGCCTGAGAATTCATGCGGGAATCGCTTCAGGTGAGCCGGTTCGAGACCGACCTTTTCTATGGTGTCGACACATCTCTTCTCGCGTTCGCGCGAATCCCGGACGCCATGGGAATGAAGAATCTGGTTCAACATCTTCGCGACGGTAATCCGGGGATTCAGAGAAGAGTAGGGGTCCTGAAATATGATTTGCATGCGGCCGCGCATCTTGCGTAAAGATTCAGCGTGGAGGTGACAGAAGTCCTTACCGTCAAAAAAGATCACACCGGAGGTCGGCTCATAGAGCCTCAGAACAGTTCTGCCCAGCGTGGTTTTTCCACAGCCGCTTTCTCCCACAAAACCGAGGACCTCTGCCGGCTTCAGCTGAAACGTGACACCGTCAACCGCTTTCAGAACCTGGACCTCTCCAAAACCTTTCTTGATGTAGAAATGTTTCTTGAGATCCGTAACCGAAAGCAGAGGATGGATCTCGTTCATACGTGCACGACTTCATCGCCGTTACGATCGGCGAAGCAGGCTACAAAGTGTCCCTTCTCTTCTTCTTTTAATGGTGGGATCTCCCTGCTACAGATGTTGTCAGCGCGGTTGCATCTCGGGTGAAACCTGCAGCCTGCCGGCGGATCGATCAGATTGGGGACTGCGCCGGGAATAGAATCGAGAGTGTCACGATCGCAGTCGAGTCTCGGGCTGGCGCCGATGAGCGCCCGGGTGTAAGGATGTCGCGGGCTCAGGATCAGCGTGCGGATATCCGCGTACTCCACTATCTTCCCCGCATACATGACGGCTGCATACGTGCAGATCCAGGAGAGCACTCCCAGATCATGGGTAATGAAAAGAAACGACGTCTTCCTCTGGCTTCTCAATTCATTCAGGAGAGTGATGATCTGCGCCTGCGTCGATACATCGAGCGCCGTGGTGGGCTCATCGCAGATGAGAAGATCGGGTTCGCATGAGAGGCCGATCGCAATCATCACGCGCTGCAGCATGCCGCCGGAGAGTTCGTGAGGGTACTGGGAGAGTATGCGTTCAGGGTCGGGAATCTTGACTGCCCGAAGAACGTCGAGCGCCCTCTCTCTGGCAAGGTTCCGACGCCCTCCCTGGTGAAATCGGATCGCCTCCTCAATCTGGCTTCCGATCGTAAAGGAAGGGTTCATCGATGTGGATGGTTCCTGGAAAATCATCGAAATTTTTTTACCGCGGATAGAGCGCATCTGCCTTTCCGAAAGCTGCAGAAGATCCTGCCCCTTGAGGAGGATGCGGCCGGAGACGATCTTTCCCGGTGGATCGGGGACCAGACGTAGGATGGAGAAGGCGGTCATGCTTTTGCCCGAACCGGATTCCCCGACGAGGCCCACGCTTTCGCCCGCACCTATGGAAAGGTTCACGCCGTCAACCGCTTTAACCACGCCCTGGTCGGTGAAGAAGTAGGTCTTCAAATCGATAATTTCGAGTATATTATCGTGCCGGTTCATCTTCGAGTGTATACCTTCGTTGTCGCTGCGTCGCTTTCCTCGACGTACTTCAGTACGCCTCCGGCAAGCTCCTCGCTGCCGCCTCGGTCTCCACCTCGAATCTGGACCGGCACTGAAATTCAACAAGTGCGGGAGTTCGACCAGCGTTCTACCCTCAACCTCAACCTCAACCTCAACCTTGTTCTTCCTATGTCTTCAACTTCGGGTCCCACGCGTCTCTGAGCCCGTCGCCAAATGCGTTGAATGCAAACACCGTGATCATAATCATGAGCCCCGGAAACAAAGAGTAATAGGGAAATGTCCTGATGTATTTCTGTCCCTCACTGATCATGAGCCCCCACGATGACGCGGGCGGCTGCATGCCCAGACCAAGAAAGCTCAGGATCGCCTCGATCATGATGGAGGTGGCGATACCGAGCGTTGCCACAACGATCAACGGTGCCAGTACATTGGGCAGGACATGTGTAAATAAGATGCTCGAACGATTGATACCGGATGCTCTTGCAGCAAGGATATATTCCTTCTCCTTTACGGAAAGAACCGATGCCCTCACTATTCTCGCATACTGCGGCACCGAGACAACGCCGATTGAAAAGATCACCGTGGTGAGGCTCGGGCCCCAGACCGCAACCAGAGCCAGCGCCAGGAGCGCCGGAGGAAAGGCCCAGACTACATCGAGTATGCGCATGATGATGACATCGATAGAGCGGCCGAAGAATCCGGCCACAAGGCCGGCCAGACCACCCACGAGAGCGGCGATGACGACGGATCCGAGCCCGACCAGCAGAGAGACCCGCGTCCCGTAAATTACCCTGCTCAAAAGATCGCGGCCGAGATGGTCGGTCCCCATGGGATGCGCCGCAGACGGCGCTGACATCGTGCTTCCAAAATCCATCTGGTAAGGATCTCTGGGAGCGAGAAACGGCGCAAAAATTCCAACAAAGAGCAGCACGGCCAGCACGAACACGCCGACCATTGCCATGCGATGTTTCCTGAAGCGTCTGTAGAGTTCTATCATCTGTTTTTCACGCTCATGCCTTTCTCGTGTCGTACCGTATGCGCGGATCGAAAAAGGTGTAAGAGAGATCTACGAGCAGATTGACTATGATGAAGATAACCGCCACAATCAGTACAACGCCCATGACCACGGGGTAATCCCTCTCCATGATCGCATCGTAGGCGAGCGCTCCCATGCCCGGCCAGCGGAAGACCACTTCGATCACCAATGCGCCTCCAAGAAGTCTGGAGAGCTGCAGTCCGAGGTTGGTGACAACGGGGATCATTGCGTTCCTGAGTGCGTGACGCAGGATGATCTGCCATTCGGGAAAACCGCGCGAGCGCGCTGCCACGATATAATTCTCGCGCAGCACTTCGAGCATACAGGAACGGGTAAGCCTTGCGGTCATTGCCATGTATGGTGTCGCGAGGCAGAAGGCCGGCAGCAGAAGATGGATAAGGTCGGGCGGCTCTCCGCGCCCGCCCGCGGGAAGCCAGCCGAGATAGAGGCTGAAGAGCAGGATCAGCATGATGCCCAGCCAGAAAACAGGCATGGAAATGCCTATCTCCGCGCCTATCATGCAGATGTAATCTATCTTGCTGTTCTGTTTGAGCGCCGCAATGACGCCCATAGGTATGGAGACGACCACAACGATCAACATGGCGGCTACGGCAAGCACGAAGGTTGCAGGGAATCTTTCCATAATCTTTTTCGTGACCGGCTCCCGTGTGCGGATCGACTTTCCAAGGTTACCCTGCAGCACACCTTTCACATGATTGTAAAACTGAACGTAGAGCGGCTTGTCGAGGCCGAGATATTCCTGCATCTCCTTATATTCTTTTTCCGTATATTTCACATCGAGCATGAGAAGGACGGGGTCGCCGGGGATAATGTTCGTGATGCTGAAGACGAGGAGAAGCACCCCGAATACCACCGGAACCATCTGCAGAACTCTGCCGAGAATGTATCTAGTCATTTCCCACCCGCTGCGGATGGAGACCGTCGCACCAGTGCGACTAGGAAGACCGCTGCGCTAGGAAGACCGCGCACGGCGCTAGGAAGACCGCTCACTGCGTTCGCTAGGAAGCGTTTAAATTCTAAACCCCTTGGCTTTTGTGCGTACATAATTCTCTTCTCTCTTCCATCTTCCGAGTCGCACGAACGTGCGACGGGCTTCCTAGTCACGCACCGCGTGACGATCTTCCTAGCGGAGCGATCTTCCTAGCGCAGCGGTCTGGTTGCTCACTGCTCTATCCACATATTCGCCCAGCTGTTCGTCACGTTTATTGCGAGAGTATCGGTGAACTGGACTCCCTGAACTTTCTTGTTCCAGCCGAATACCATGCGCATCGGGAAGCAGGGAATAACTGCAATGTCTTTCAGAAGCACCTTTTCTGCTTCCTGGAAATACTTCGTTCGTTCCTCTTCATTCTTGGCTGCTTCCGACTTCCTGACCCATTGATCGAATTCCGGATTAGAGTAGCCCCCTAATGATTTGCCGTCCGGAGCCGTTCCCGAATTGGTTTCAAACATATCGAAGCCTATCGACGGGTCTATAGCGAAGGCCATCCCGTACCCGCCTAGGTCCCATTCTATTTTCGGATCTCTCACGATTTTGTCGGCCCAAAGCGCGACCGAAAGTATCTGAAGATTAACCGGCACGCCAATCTGCGTGAGCTGCGACTTGGCCATCTCAGAGATATTCTGGTTGGGAGCCATGGCAGCATCGACCCAGAAAATGGGAGGGATCTTTTTTCCGGCATCCTTTTCCACCGCCTGAATCAGTTTCTTTGCCTCTTCGGGATTATACGGCGGGATAAGCTTCAGCGCGTCCGGGTTGAAGTATTTCGAATACTCGAGTAATGTCCTCGCCGGATTTCCCGATTTGAAGGCCCACGCATTGATGGAGCTATTTTTCCAATCGACGCCGATCAGAACCGCCTTTCTGAAGCGAATGTCATTCATGGGCCAGCGACGCACATTGAAGTAATACTTATGAAGTACGGACGGATCGTATGTCTCCTGATAGGTGAGCTTCGGATTGTTCTTGAGCGTCGGCTTGGCCTCATCATAGAGCTGCGCCATATCGATTTCCCCTTTTTCGAGTGCGACCAGCCGGGATTCGTCCGAACGATAGAAAATCCACTCCACGCGGTCGATGTATGGCTTTGGACCCCAGTACCCGTCGAACCGCTCCATGACAACTTTCTCATTCGGTTTTACCTCAACCACCTTGAACGGCCCCGTGCCGCAGGGATGGAAGGCGAAATTATCTCCCCATTTCTCAACCTCTTCCGGAGGGATGATGCCTCTCATAGACCAGGCCAGCACGCGGATCAGCGAAGAAAAGGGCCTGTCGAGCGTGATTCTGACCGTATACTTGTCGACGACGTCCACCTTCTTCAGACCCTTGATCATCTCCTTATGTTTGACCGGCTTCCATCCCTTGGGCGTTGTGATGCGCCAGTCGAAATTTGCTTTTACGTCATTGGCCGTCATCTCCCTGCCGTTGTGGAACTTGACGCCCTGTCTCAGTTTAATCGTCCAGACTTTGTTATCCTTGGTCTGGAAGCTTGTCGCGAGCGCCGGCACCATACTCTCGAAACCCTTCGGCCCCCAGTTGTAAAGGCGATCGTAGATCAGGTCCTGGCTGGGCGTGGAGGTGAGAGTCAGCAGATATCGCGCATCTATGGCGCTCTCCTGCGCCACTCTCACGCCGATGCGCAGGGTTCCACCGTGCCTGGGCTCGGCTGCTGTCGCGAACGAGGCCAGAAGCGCGAGACAGACGGTCAGCAAGAGTGTCGCAACAATGGTTGTCGATTCCAGTCTCCTTCTCATGTGTTGTCCTCCTTATTTCTATTCCTCAGCAGCTGCAGCAGATACCGCCTTTATCGCAGATAAGAGCGGATAAGCAACTGAGATAAAAGCGGATGATTATTTTTTGACCGGAGCTGCGATACAAAGGCATCTCCGGTCGACCCCCAGCACCTCCGGTGCGGTGAACTTGCGCGGGAGCGCTGACTGTGTGGTCTGCATTGACGTTCTATCACAACGCAGACCACCGGTATACTCATCTGCGAACATCTCTTCTGGCTTTCATCTGCGTACATCTGCGATAAAACTTCTGTCTACTTTTCATAAATCTTTTGATAGTACCCAATTTCTTTTCTCAAAGGCCCACCGAGCGGGAATATATGGTTTTGAATGGATCGCCGATTTCATTATATCGGGGTTGGTGAGACAAAACAGCGAATACTTTCACAGCATCGGCCGCCGGCAGCGAAAACGGTCTGGCAGGATAATAAGCGGCCGGCAAGAGAGACGATTGCTCCTCATGTACGATCCCCATTCACAAGGTTATATAGAGTACAGACTGCCGGTGTCAAGTGAGATTTTGGACGGACATCCGGGAACTTCTTGGTAAGCGGATGCGGAGAGCGGGCTTATGGAGCCGCTGTGAAAAATATCAGCGATCGATTACGGATGGCTGATGGACGCGGGCTATTCTTTGATATCTTTGATTTTTCTTTTGACGATCTTCCCTTTGTCTTTCGGGAAGTCTGCTTTGATGTAAACCGACTTTGCGAAGACCTTCAGAACGGTTCCTTCCATTTCCTTCTTGGCAAAGGTGAACTTCGCCTTGTCGCCTGTTTTCACGTCGTACCTCCGGATTTATCAGCCGATTTTTCGACCTTGCTGGTCTCAGTCTTGCTTGTCTCAGTCTTGCTCGTCTCAGCTTTAGATGTTTCGGTTCTCGTGGAGTCTGTTTTTGCTTCCTTCTTTTCTTCTTTGTCGGTCGATGTTTTACTGCCGTTTCCGGAGGAGGTTGCGCCACCGTGCTTATAATCGGTTACGTACCAGCCGGTACCCTTTAAATGAAAGGAACATTGCGAGATGAGCCTCTGAACCTGCCCTTCGCAGAACTTGCATTTTGTGAGCGGTTCCTCTGTGATCTTCTGAAAGACCTCAAAGGTCTTTTTGCACTTGCTGCACTCATATTCGTAGATCGGCATTTCGCGACCCTCCTGCCTGGCACTGAGCAGTAGTATAACTCTTCAGGCCGGTCGCGGTCAAGAGCGCCTGAGCGCGGGTCCGGGGTCCGGGGTCCGGGGTCCAGGGTCCAGAAAGAAGGAACAATAAGCTCCGCGTCATTCCGGCGTATGCCGGATCGGAGTCCGGGGCAGGCGCCGTACTCGATACGGGGGAATCCAGGCATTACAGTGCTTCTGGACCCCGGCTTTCGCCGGGGAGACGAGAAAGAGATTTCACACGTTCGGCTCCGAGCGTAGGAAATGTCAGCCTGCACGTCAGTTAACTATTGATGGGGTGGCATGGCCATGGTATAGCTTTCCAATTATGAACTGCGCGGATGGTGATACTACTGATTCCGACGAAAAGGAGAACCCGTATGGCGGCGCCAAAAATACTGATCATTCTCGGCAGTGACAGCGATCTTCCCATCATGGAGGACGGACTCAAGTTCTTGAAGGCTATGGGAGTCGACTATACGCTCGATATCTCTTCCGCGCACCGTCATCCTGAAAAGACCGTGTCTCTTGCGCAGAAAGCGCGGGCTCAGGGTATAGAAGTTATCATTGCGGCTGCCGGGCTTGCCGCTCATCTGCCGGGCGTTGTGGCTTCCCATACGACGCTGCCGGTCATAGGGATCCCTCTCAAGGGGGAAGCGCTCAATGGGCTTGACGCTCTGCTTTCCATCGTCCAAATGCCCAAAGGGGTGCCCGTTGCCACCGTGGGCGTCAATTCGTCGCGCAACGCCTGTATCCTTGCGTGCGAGATACTCTCTATCAAGTATCGGCGCATCAGAGAGAGGATGGAGACGCTCAAAGAAACCATGAGAAACGAAGTCGAGCAAAAATCGAAACAGTTAGGACACAGCACCGGGAAGACGGGGTCACGGGTCACGGGTCACGGGTCACGGAAGACAAAGCGGTAAGAGCAGGGTCATGGGAACACCCGCAAGCGGGTACCCGGTCACGGGTCACGGAAGACAACGAACAAGATAGGTCACGGTCATGGGGCCGGGTTCACCCATGACCCATGACCCATGCCTCGGGTCCCTGCTGTTGGTTTACCCATGACCCATGCCCCATGACCCGTGACCCTGCTTTTCTCGTCGTTGACTTTGCCGGGCTCTTCTGTTACTTTTGTCTCGAATGCTGAACACGATTGCGGATGTGGAAGGGATTTCGGTCGGTCATGCTTCCGATTACTCAGGCTATACCGGTTGCACCGTCGTACTCTGTGAAAAGGGTGCGGTCGGCGGCATAGACATCAGGGGAAACGCGTCAGGCACTCGTCAGGTTGATGCCCTGAATATCAGTCACCTCGTAGAAGAGGTCCATGCGATACTGCTCTGCGGAGGCTCGAGCTTCGGCCTCGGCGCGGCGAACGGCGTCATGCAGTTTCTCGAAGAGAAAGGCGTCGGTTTTGATGTTGGCGTGGCGAAGGTGCCTATTGTACCTACGGCAGTCATATTTGATCTTGGCTTCGGTGAGTACAAAGCGAGACCGACGCACGAGAGTGGCTTTGAAGCCTGTATGAACGCATCCAGGGACGTAAGCGAGGGGAGCGTGGGTTGCGGTGTGGGAGCCACGGTCGGAAAACTCTTCGGTCTTCAATGCGCCATGAAAGGCGGGGTCGGTACCGCGAGTGTCGCCATGCCCGATGGGCTCGTCGTTGGTGCCCTTGTTGTGGTGAATGCCTTCGGTGATATAATCGACAACCTCACGGGTAAGATCATTGCCGGAGTGAGAAAGACAGAGGAGAGCCTCGAATTCGCGTCCACTGTTGATTCGCTGAAACGTGGTTACGTGAAGAAGACATTTGGCCTGGAGAACACGACACTGGCTGTTGTGGCAACGAATGGCGCATTCCACAAACGGGAGATCACCAAGGTGGCGCAGATTGCCCAGGGCGGACTCATCAAGACGGTGAACCCTGTGCACACCACGTTTGACGGAGATCTCGTCTTTGCGCTCTCTCTGGGTACGGTAGCTGCCGATGTTAACAGGGTTGGAATTCTGAGTGAATTCGTCGTGGCGGAGGCCATAAAGCGGGCGGTGAGAAAGGCCGATGGTCTGGGAAAGCTTCCGGCGGCCAAAGATGTGACGAAGGGCCGCAAGCAACCATTTCATTCCGCCGACGAAAAAAAGCCGGAATCTCATTGAGGAAACATGGACGATTATCGCGTAGTGGCTGACCTTATCAAAGAGAAAGGCTACGTGGTTGCCTTCACGGGGTCGGGCATATCTGTCGACAGCGGTATCCCCACCTTTCGAGGCGGTCAGGGTCTCTGGGAAAAGTACGATCCAATGGAGTACGCTCACATTGATGCCTTCCGGCGCAACCCGGAGAAGGTGTGGAACATGTTGAGGGAAATGGCCGGAGTCATTTTTGCGGCGAAGCCGTCCCCAGCCCATGTGGCGCTCAGCGACCTGGAGAAGAAGGGATTCCTCAAAGCGATAATCACACAGAATGTGGATGGGCTTCATCAGATAGCAGGTAACAGCAACGTCATTGAGTATCACGGAAATCACAGGCGGCTCGTCTGTGTCGGCTGTTCGGCAAGGATAGATTTTACAGAGTCCGAGGCCGGCGTACTTCCGTATCCCCTATGCGAACGTTGCTTTTCGCCGATGAAACCCGACGTAGTCTTTTTCGGTGAGCCCATTCCCATGCTCGACATGATACGTGCAAATGAAGAAGCGAAAAAGTGCAACGTCATGCTCATCCTGGGTACGTCAGGGGTTGTTTATCCGGCGGCAGACCTGCCGCATCTTGCGCACTCGAACGGAGCGAAGATAGTGGAGATCAACATAGATGATACGCCGTTCACCACGTCCATATCCGATTTTTTCTTCAAAGAGAATGCGTCCGACGTGCTGCCGAAAATTCTTGAGCATATCGGGACCTAAGCGTGCTTGACTCTCGCAAGGGTCCTCCAGAGGTGTCTATGGAACACGTCTATTGCGTTATCATGGCAGGCGGAAAAGGAGAGCGCTTCTGGCCGCTCAGCACGAATACCACTCCCAAGCCTTTCCTGAATCTCATGGGCGACAAAACGATGATTCAGATGGCTGTGGAAAGGGTGCGCCACCTTGTGCCCGAGGAGAGGACGTTTATTGTTCTGGGAGAGGATCATCTGGAGATAGCGAAAAAGCAGCTTCCGCAGCTTCCGGATGAACATTTCATCGTGGAACCGGCGGGCAGAGACACGGCTCCCTGCGTCGGCTTCACCGCCATGGCCTTGCATACGCTGGACCCTGAAGCGTTGATGGTTGTGATGCCGGCGGACCACTACATCCCTGATCAGGATGCTTTCGTAAGAACACTCTTCCAGGCGGTTGAATGCGCTCGCAGCGGAGAACATCTCGTAACGGTCGGTATCAAGCCGACGCGCCCGGAAACCGGATACGGCTATATACACGCCCCGGAAGAGATAAAGGGGGAGCACGGTCTTCCCTATTATCCTGTGAGACGGTTTGTGGAAAAGCCCGATGGACCGAAGGCCGTCACCTATCTTGCGGATGGGCACTACTACTGGAATAGCGGCATCTTCGTCTGGAAGTCAGGGACTGTTCTGCAGGGGATCGAGCAACATATGCCTGCTCTCTTTAGCGGACTTGTGGAAATCGATGAGGCGATCCTTGCGAACGAAGATGAGAAGATAAGTGCTATTTTCAGGGGCTTCGAGGCCATCTCGATTGATTATGGGTTAATGGAAAAGGCCGATAATGTCATTATGGTAAGAGCAAACTTCGGCTGGGATGACGTGGGCACCTGGGGCTCTCTCTTGCGAATCCTTGAAGTTGACAGGAATGGAAACTATACGAAAGGGGAGCCGGTCTGCATCGACACCGAAGACTGCGTGGTGTACGCCGACGGCGTTCCCATCGGTACCGTAGGTGTGTCGCACCTCATTGTCGTGGCTTCGAAGGAGGGCGTGCTTGTTTGTGACATCAACAGGGATCAGGAAGCGCGGAAAATTGCAAAACTGCTCCTGCCGGGAACGTAGAACCCAAAGTGACAGCGGCCGCAGCGGGCATGGGAGCATAAGGAGCATTCGGGGCCATTAGATGATCAGCCGGGTCTGCGCTGCCACACTTCAGGGGATTGATGCGATCAAGGTTGATGTTGAGGTTGACATATCAGCCGGGTTGCCTTCATTTAATATCGTCGGTCTGCCGGAGACATCCGTAAAAGAGAGCAAGGAGCGGGTCAGGTCTGCAATCAAGAATGCAGGTTTCGAATTTCCGAATGACCGGATCACAGTCAATCTCGCCCCCGCTGATGTCCGCAAAGAAGGCTCTTCTTTTGACCTTCCTATCGCCCTGGGCATACTTGCGTCCACAGGCACCATCAAGCAGACTTCTTTAGACGGCTCTCTCTTAGTCGGGGAACTCTCGCTTGACGGGACGATCAGACCCGTCAGAGGTGCGCTTTCAGTGGCGATACTTGCGAAAAGAGAACGTTTCGAAAATATCGTCGTACCTTTTGAGAACGGACCGGAAGCAGCAATAGTCAGGGAAGTACGCGTACAAGGGGTCGGTCATCTCCTCGAGCTCGTCCATTTTTTGAAGGGCGAGCGCGAGCTTTCTCAGTTCGAATCGGGCGAGGCGAGCGAGAAAACCGGCGGCGTCCATCCTGACGGCCTCAATTTCTCAGACATAAAAGGCCAGGCGCAGGCGAAGCGTGCTCTCGAAATAGCGGCAGCAGGCGCGCACAACGTGCTCATGATAGGGCCGCCCGGATCAGGCAAGACCATGCTGGCCAGGAGGCTGCCGACAATACTTCCTTCGCTGACCCATGATGAAGCGGTTGAGACGACGAGAGTCCACAGCATAGCGGGTCTCACGAACAGGGATGTCTATCTGGTAACGGAGAAACCGTTTCGTGCGCCGCACCACACTATTTCGGATGCCGGACTGATCGGCGGAGGCCATGTGCCGAAGCCGGGAGAGATAAGCCTTGCCCACAACGGCGTGCTCTTCCTCGATGAGTTCCCGGAGTTCAAACGGCACGTGCTCGATGCGCTCCGCCAACCCCTGGAGGACGGCAGCGTTGTGATCTCCAGGGTAACACATGCCATCGCGTTCCCTGCACGGTTCATGCTGGTTGCGGCGATGAACCCGTGCCCGTGCGGCTATTTCGGCGATAAGAGAAGGGCCTGTATCTGCACCGGCGCGCAGATACACAGATATCGCTCACGCATATCGGGGCCACTCCTTGACAGAATAGATATTCAGATAGAGGTGCCGCCTGTCACCATCAGAGAGCTGTCGATGGAGACGAATGAAGAGACGTCTGAAGCCATGCGCGAGCGGGTGATCGCCGCGCGCAGGCTCCAGGAAGTTCGATTCAAAGGCAAACCGGTGTACGGCAATGCGCAGATGCCGACGCGCTCCATCAAGAAGTATTGCGCAATAGGGGATTCAGCGCGGGAGCTGCTCGAAAGAGCCGTTGAGAAATTCGGCCTCTCTCCCCGAGCGTATCACCGCATCCTCAAAGTGTCGCGAACGATCGCCGACCTCGACGGAAAGGAACATGTCGAGGAACCCCACGTAGCAGAAGCCATTCAGTACCGCGTGCTGGACAAGCGCGTGATGGTCTGATATCGGAGCAAAGAGCCGCAGTCCTGCACACAGGAAAAGTCCTGTAGCACAGGCCAACACTTAGTCAGGTTGCCGGGTGCTTTTTTTGGCGCTAATGTAAGCGCAGCGGACCTTTGCGGCTCATCGGGAACCCATGGCACGTGACTTGTATTTCTTCGGTGATCAGAATCTAACCCAGGAGGCCAACACTATGTTACAAAAGATGCCGCAGCAAACATCTCTGGCCATTCCGTCCAGAGCAACCCTTGCACCGATGATCGGAACGTCTGAATACTCCACGTCCGACGAGCTGGTGAGGCTTTTTTCGGTATGTATGCCGATCTGTTCCGAGGCTTTCGAAGCACTAACCAGAAATTCCAACCTCGCACCTGACACCGGGAATACCTTGTATCGCTAAACCAAACAAGGAGCAAGAAATGTTGTATAGCCGTACGAAGAACAGTATTTCTAAATACGATCAAAACGAAGTTGCACCACAAAAGAGAGTAACGCCATGCGCGCTGATCGTCGACGGCGACGGCGCGGCCCGCGCCCTTTCGACGGTAGGCCTGGAGGAGCGCGGATGCAGGACACTTAGCGCAGGCAGTGGCGAGGAAGCACTAAGGCTCCTCAACGAAAAACAGCCGGTCGACCTTGTGGTCACGGACGTAACCCTTCCGAAGATGAGTGGATTAGATCTGGTCCGCACTATAAGGCAGACGGCCGGATCAGGACACCTTCCCGTTATCCTCTGCTCCTCTTTTATTGACGAGACGACGGTAAAGAAAGCCGTTGAGTATAAATGCAACAGATTTCTCTTAACCCCCGTACATCCGGAATTTCTCTTCGAGCAAGTTCGAACTCTTCTGCATGACCGGGTAACATTCAGCAGGAATATTCAGCTAAAGCAGGCATGAGGAACCGCGAGTTTCACTGTATTGTCCTGTACCTTTTCAATGGCGGCTTATAGCCTACTGCTCCAGATTCTTGACGATGTCGGGGACCAGTTCCTGCAGCGCCCTTTGGAGTGTTCTTTGAAACGCGGATCGAATCGGTTCTGCGGACCGGTCCATTCCTTCTTCCTGATCCCGGGCTGAGGCGGTTAATCTATTGACGAGGTGCCCGTTCTTCCAGACCTCCGCTTCCAGTTTTACTTCTGTGACCGTTACTACAGTCAGCATTTTTGTCGATTGCGACGCGGTAAGCACGAGGATCGTCGTCTTAACGCCTTTTGGAACACCCGCGGGAAGATCCTTGACCATCCTCGGGCTGTAGCCGGCAGCCGACAGTTCCTGCGCCAGGGCAGAACGGAGCCAATCGGCCGGACTTTTCGTGACGACCAGATCCGTGCCTTCTTCTGTCCCGACGATCTGTTTGCCCGAGGGGAGTGTTCCAAGCTTCTGTTGCATTACAGGTTCAGCAATGAATAAGTCGCCGGAGCCTCCGGCGGCAGTGACGAATTTCTCATACGTAAGATCGACGTGCTTCTCAAGCGGAGCGCATCCCTGCACCATCAACAGGAGAAGCGCGAGGAAGGCACACGACAACAGTTGCACGATGCGTCTGATCATTCTATTTCCACCATGTGTAATCTAGTGCACTCTGCGGGTAAGTCAATGGGGTGCAGCCAATAGCGCGCGTCAATACCCGGAAAGCACTATGTCGCCCCCCTGCAATTGGTAAAAAGACCGTGTCACCCCCTTGACAACCCGGTATGCGGGGCTTAAAGAAAAGAGGATTCATTATTATTCAATACGTTGGAGGCAGAGCATGAAAAAGATCGCCTATGTATTATTTCTTCTCGGATTCGTTGTCACCCTTTGCGCCTGTCAATCGACCACAGGCAGGACTGCCGGCGAGCTGGTGGACGACACCACCATCGCCAACGAGATCAGGGCGAAAATCGTGGCAGATAAGGAACTCTCCATTCTCAAGATTAACACCGACGTCTTTAACGGCAATGTTACGCTTCTTGGGGTCGTGCCCAACAAACAGGCTGAAGATAACCTTATAGCTCTCGCGAAGGGAGTCAAGGGCGTCAAGTCAGTCACCAGCAAGCTGATGATCCAGCAGAAATAAGTTCGAGGGATTGGTAAAGCACTCCTGATGTATCTATCTGTAGTGGGCAGGGTGTAAGAAGAGACAGACTACTTCACCTATTTGGGGGGGCGAATGCGCAAAACTATACGTGCTGTTGTTGTGCTCGGGATTATCGCTGCATGTTCGTGTGCTATGCCATGGGACGTGCCGTGTGCCGGACCTGGTGCGGCACACGCACAGGAGGTTGTCGTCCGTTTCGGAGAGACGCGCGAGACAGGCACAAGCGGTTCTCAAACGTACTCCTACGGGGTCTCCTACTATCAGGGTTTTGGCGAGAACCTGGCATGGAGCGTCGGTTATCTGAATGAGGGACACGTTCCCAATAACAAACGGGATGGCCTCGATTTCCAGGGGTGGGCACGGATTAACGTGCTCAATCGGCGTCTTTCTCTCGGCGTAGGAGCCGGTCCCTACTTGTATTGGGACACTGTCCTTTCATCTGTCGGACCTGCGGTCTACAGCGATCAGCACGGTGTGGGCGCCATCTTCAGCTTTGCAGCCAACTGGTACGTGGTGGACCGTTTCTTTCTCCAGGGAAAGGTCAATTATATCGCAACGAACAACAGTATCAATACGTACAGCGCGACGATCGGAGTCGGGTACCAGCTCGATAAGCCTGCAACACCTGGCCCGCTCACCGGACCGAGTCCGGCGCCTGTGCAGGATTTGAAGAACGAAGTTACGTTCTTTGCCGGACGTACGGTAACCAATGCGGGTAAGAATGATGCCGCCGGTGCTGAGTACCTGCAGTACCGGCGTAACCTTACGCCCCATCTTGATGTGACGGTCGGCTGGCTCAATGAGCATAGTCCGATTTCGCGCACCGGACCCGCCGCCGAGATCTGGGCGGGCAGAACGTTTCTCAATGACCGATTCGGGCTCGAGATCGGCTTCGGTCCCTATCTGGGCTACGATACTCACGGCGATCGCAACACTACAAAGGTAGACTGGCTCGCTTCGTTGTCGGCTAACATCAGATTTACCGAGCACTGGCTCCTGCGCGGCACCTGGCACCGTGTGACGACCACCTATGACCGTGACACCGACATATTCCTTCTGGGACTCGGCTATCGTTTCTGATGTGCGACGTCTAGTGATAAGGGGTGAAATATGAAAGCGAATCATTCGTCAGGAAAGATCAGAGTTGCGATCACCGGGCTTGGCAACTGCGCGTCTGCTCTTATCGAGGGTATTTCTTATTACGCGCAGCACCCTGAAAACAGTGAAGGCCTCATCTTTCCGAAGCTCTGCGGCTACACTGTCTGCGATATTGAAGTTGTTGCCTGCATTTGATATATCGGTCGCGAAAGTGGGACTCCCCGTGGCAAAAGCGATCTATCAGCCGCCGAATAACTTCATCCGCATTGCAGACGTTCGAGTCAGCGGATCGGCTTCTGTCTTTCGTTGGCGGTGCTCAATAATTTTTCCGCTGCGCAGCGGCTGATCTACGTTTTGCACGCGGCGCATCCAGGGCACAGTCGAAGCGTGCCGGACGAGCCGGGATGAATCTTACTGGCAAGCCCGAAGATCAATGCTGATATGAGACGATCTTTCGTTCTCGGCCTTTCGATCCTGACGGTGACGGCACTCATGGCCTGGCCTGTGTGGATCGATGGCGCGCAGGTTAAAGGAAACTGGAAAAAGAAGACACAGGTCAAGATACGTAAGATGGCCAATGAGACTCTCCACCACCTGTACAAGATACACCCGAGCGCGAAAAGCGAAATAGAGAGATCAGTGGGCTACGCAGTATTTGATGATTTCGGCGCCCACATCTTCTTCTTGAGTACGGCAAGGGGGAAGGGCCTCGCAATCGACAATGAGACTAAGAAGGAAACTTTCATGAAAATGCTCTCTGCGGGCGTGGGTCCCGGCCTGGGTGTCAAGGACTACCGGGCTGTCTTTGTCTTTGAGACGAAAAAAAGCTTTCATGATTTCATCAATGCGGGACTGGGAGTATCTGCTCAGGCCGACGCTGCAGCCAAAGCGCGACACGAGGGCGGAGCTTTTGCCGGCGCAGTTGCGGTGGCTCCCGGTGTCTGGGTCTATCAGATCACCGAAGCCGGTCTCGCGCTCCAAGCGACACTGCAGGGAACAAAGTATTACAGGGACGGGAATCTGAATTAAGAGTCACAATCCTGATCAGGTCGCTGGCTCATCGCTAAAAGGAAAGCTGTTAACATGTTCGTGGCTATGGAGTAAATAAGTGAATAGATTACCGCTATGTCTCCTTTTCTGCTTGCTCCCTCTCGCTTTCTTTTATCCTGTCTTAAGCTTTTCCGCGGAACAGGCAATCTCAGCCGGCTACGGGTTTGGCTTTCTCAATCTACACAAGCAAACACTCCAGATTCAGGGAGGGAACCAGTACGACTTCTTTCAGTTGGCGTATCTCTACGAGAGAGCTTCCGGCCTCAAGAACCTGACAGTTACGGCGCAACCATGGGCTGCCTATGTAAACAGGCCTAACGACGGCGCCGACGTCGGCTTTGATTTGGGGATACGATACTATCCGATTAAGCGTGAGGATTGGAGCCCTTTTGTGAGCGCTGGTGTCGGCATGGCTTATACAACTATTGGTTTTGAGGAACAGGGAACGCACTTCCTCTTCATACTACAGGCGGGGCTCGGTGTCAGGTATAAGAGGTTCTTTATAGAGGATACGCTCAGACATTATTCAAATGCGCACACCACTTACCCTAACCGATCGGTCCACGCCAACATTATTACGGTTGGTTATTACTTCTGATACCTGATCAATCCAGAATCCGTGACATGTCCCGGCCTTTCCACACCCAGTTCCGGATTTCGGGAAGATCCTCGCCATAGCGCGTGATATACTCCCCGTGCTCGATAAGTTTGTCGCGAAGTTCTTGCTTTGCATACGCTGCAATCGGGCCGAGCTTCGGCACACGATCGATCACATCAGATACGAGATGAAAGCGATCTATATCGTTGCGCACCGCCATATCGAAGGGCGTTGTGGTCGTGCCTTCCTCCTTGTAGCCTCGCACGTGCAGGTGGCCATGATTGGTCCGGCGGTAGGTAAGCCGGTGGATCAGCCAGGGATAGCCGTGATAGACAAAGATGATGGGTTTATCGGTAGTAAACAGCGTATCGAAATCGGCTCCTGAAAGGCCGTGCGGGTGTTCCTCCTTAGGTTGCAGCGTCATCAGGTCCACAACATTGATGAAGCGGATCTTTAGTTCCGGCGCGTAGGCCATGAGCATTTCAACTGCCGCGAGTGCCTCCATGGTGGGAACGTCGCCGCAGCAGGCCATCACCACATCGGGCTCGCATCCCCTGTCATTGCTTGCCCATTCCCAGATGCCGATGCCGGACGTGCAGTGTCTTACCGCTTCTTCCATGGTAAGCCATTGCAGTTCGGGCTGCTTGCCAGCCACAATGACGTTGATGTAATTCCGGCTGCGCAGGCAATGGTCGGCCACGGAAAGCAATGTATTCGCGTCCGGCGGAAAGTAGACGCGCACGACATCGGCTTTCTTGTTGACCACCAGATCGATGAACCCCGGGTCCTGATGGCTGAAGCCGTTATGATCCTGCCTCCAGACATGCGACGTGAGGAGGTAATTGAGAGAGGCGATGGGGCGGCGCCACGGAATTTCTCCATGCGTGACCTTCAGCCATTTGGCATGCTGGTTGAACATAGAGTCGACGATGTGAATGAATGCCTCATAACAGGAGAAGAAGCCGTGACGTCCCGTGAGCAGATACCCTTCAAGCCATCCCTGACACGTGTGTTCACTCAGTATCTCCATGACGCGTCCATCCGCTGAAAGATGGACATCCTCCGGAAGAATCTCCGCCATCCATACCCGATCCGTCGTCTCAAAGATTGCATCGAGCCGGTTCGACGCTGTCTCGTCCGGACCCATCAGCCGGAAATTCCTGTTCTCTTTATTAAGCTTCACCAGATCGCGCAGGAAACGGCCGAGAATGCGTGTAGGCTCGATGGTCTCTTTCCCCGGCCGGGCGACATTAACCGCATAGTCTCTGAAGTCGGGCAGTTCAAGATCCCTGAGCAGCAAACCTCCATTAGCGTGGGGATTAGCTCCCATGCGTCGATTGCCCTTCGGGGCCATTTCAGCCACGTTCGGAATAAGCTTCCCGTGTTGATCAAAGAGTTCTTCAGGCCTGTAGCTTTTCATCCATGTCTCAAGCAGGGCGAGATGACCGGGTTTGGTGGCAATATCGGTGATCGGGACCTGGTGGGAGCGCCAGAAGCCCTCTGTTTTAAGCCCGTCTACTTCCTTCGGGCCGGTCCACCCTTTTGGTGAGCGAAGGATGATCATCGGCCATTCCGGTCTTTTGGCACGAGCGCTCCTTCGGGCCTCGTCCTGGATGGTTCTGATGTCGGAGATAACGGCATCCAGGGTCTCGGCCATCAGCCGGTGCATAGGCTCCGGCTCGGAGCCTTCGACGAAGTAAGGCTTATACCCATAACCGCGGAAAAGACTCTCCAATTCTTCGTGAGTGATGCGCGCCAGAACCGTGGGGTTGGCTATTTTATACCCGTTGAGGTGCAAAATGGGAAGCACTGCCCCATCATTCACAGGATTGAGAAATTTATTTGAATGCCATGCCGTGGCGAGCGGTCCGGTCTCTGCTTCGCCGTCACCGACGACACAGGCTGCGATGAGGTCGGGGTTATCAAAGGCAGCTCCGTACGCGTGAGAAAGAGAATAGCCCAATTCGCCACCTTCGTTAATGGAGCCTGGCGTCTCGGGTGCTGCATGGCTGGGAATCCCTCCCGGGAAAGAGAACTGCTTGAAGAGACGCCTCATCCCTTCAGCATCCTGGCGATGTGCGGATATAGCTCGCTGTATGTCCCTTCCAGGTACGTGTTGGCGACCATGCCGGGACCGCCGTGACCCGGGCCGCAGACGAAGATCATATTCACGTCGTAGGCTTTGATCACTCTGTTAAGATGCACGTAGATGAAGTTCAGTCCGGAGGTTGTGCCCCAATGGCCGAGAAGCCTTGGTTTAACATGATCCACTTTCAAAGGCTCCTTCAGCAAAGGATTCTCCAGAAGATAAATCTGACCCACTGAAAGATAATTGGCCGCACGCCAATAGGCGTCGATTGCCTGAAGCTCTTCCTGGGAAAGTGAGTTGCTCACGGAGCTACCTCCTTACGTGAAATAGGTCGTATAAGACTTATTGGACCTATGCTTGTCTTCAATTAAAGGCCCCCCCTTCCCGGTTGTCAATGAGCGGCTTTGGCTCGGGTGATTCAGCAGGCCGCGCAAATCATCCTTCCACGGCTATCCTTCTCCTGGGGCGAGTACTTTCAAATATCGCTGAAGCCTTGACAGTCTGTACGCTATCAGGGTAGACTGAACTATCTTCCGAGCATGATGATTCTGTCGGTCTGAAGACCGTACCTTTTCGCAAACATCTTATGTCGATGAAACTAACCATCTTTTCTCGATTGACTATAGGCTACATCAGCATGTTTCTTACAATCGGCGCCGTGAATGCCTATACGCTCTATAAGCTTCACCAGCTGAGCACGGAAACCGCGACGATTATAAATGTCGATGAGCGCCTGATTGATCTGAGGACAACACTGGCCGATTCGATACTGTCCCAGATGGGGCACGAAAAGAAGTATATAATTACAAAAGATCCTAATTTCCGTGATCAGTTCCTTGCTGCCAAAAATGATTTCAACAAGTATCTCAATGAATCACTGAATATCGCTGACACCCAGGCCAAGAGGCAATCCTTGAGCCTGGTGAGGAACTACTATGACCAGTATGTATCTTTGATTGTTGCCGAGGTGGAACAGGTCACAGACGGCCGGCCGTACCCGGAGAGCTTGTATGCTCAGGAGAAGAGGAGGCTGGTGGAAGCGATTCTTGAGCAGTTGAATGGGCTGAAAGCTGCGGCTGATAGGGATATTCATACACGCATAAATGCATTGCGTGAGGCTGCCGGTTCATCGCGCAAGTTGACGATCGGGATGTTCATTTTCGCGCTACTCCTCATGGTGGGAATCTCCTTCTACACCACCCGCAGCATAAACAGGCCCTTGATGGTCCTGATTGAGAAGACAAAAGAGATATCCAGAGGCATCTTCAAGGGAGATCTCGAGATAACCTCTCCCTATGAGGTGGCCGAGTTGACGACCGCCTTCAACGTGATGTGCGAAAAGTTGAAAGGGGTGGAAAGAATGAAGTCCGACTTCTTTTCGACCATGTCTCATGAGTTGCGGACCCCTCTCACTTCTATAAAGGAAGGCATCAAGCTTCTTCAGGACGGGGTTGGAGGCTCTATCAGTGACAAGCAGAAGAGACTCCTTTCCATACTATCCCAGGAGACGCAGAGGCTCATAGGACTGGTAAATTCGCTGCTCGACCTTTCGAAGATGGAAGAGGGCATGATGACGTACCATTTTGATGAGGAATATCTTTCACCGCTCATTGCGAGGGTTCTCACAGAGATGGGGCCGATCATCGAGGGCAAGAACATTCAGCTTCGCTCGGATAGCGATCATGACTTACCTGCCCTCAGATTAGACCGGGAGAGAATACTTCAAGTCTTGCGCAACCTTATTGGGAATGCAGCGAAGTTCACGCCCGAAGGAGGAGAGATGAGGGTCTCGGCCCGCCTTGGAAATGGGGGAGTGGAGTTTTCTGTTAAGGATAGCGGACCCGGCATCGCCAAAGAGAATACGACGGCGATCTTTGAAAAGTTTCAGCAACTTCCGGTTAAAGCTTCGGAATGGATGAAGGGCACAGGTTTAGGACTGGCAATCGTTAAACACATCGTAACAGCTCATGGAGGCAAAGTATGGGCGGAAAGCGAACCGGGACAGGGAAGTACCTTTGTTGTTGTACTGCCATCCTGATCTGTTTTTCGTTGGCGCGTTGTAGTTCTGTCGAGCGGCCGCTCGTGGTGAAGGATTCCTCGCCCCAATACGAGGCAGAACAACGCCTTATTCAAGCTCAAAAGCTGCTTGCGAAGGGTGATTTCGAGGCGGCGCTAGCAGGAGAACCGGAAGGTCCTCCTCCTTGCAGGCACCCATTCCCCGGGTGATGAAGCGCTGTATTCTTCGGCCCTGATTTATGCACATCCCGGCAACCCGAAAAAAGATTACGTCGAGTCGATGATCTACTTTGAAATGTTGATCAACGAGTATCCACAGAGTTCCTGGGCTGAACAAGCCAGGATTTGGTCAGAGGTCCTGCGGGAATGCAAGGATTTGCGGGCAGCGTCCGCAGAACCTCAGAAGAGTACGCCGAATGGCGCTCAGCAACGCCTTAATCGAGCAAAGAAACTGCTGGCGCAGGGTGAATATGACGCGGCTCTGGAGGAGAACCAGAAGGTTCTCGCAGCCGCAGGTAACCGTCCTCCTGCTGATGAGGCGCTCTATGACTCTGCCCTTATTTATGCACACCCGGGCAACCCTAAGAAGGATTACGTGAAGTCGATCACGCTCTTCAAAAGGCTGATAAAGGAGTATCCACGCAGCGCGCGTACCGAGCAAGCCAAGGTCTGGGTACAGTCACTTCAAGAGAGTGAGAATTCAAAACGCGTCGCGGCCACCCTCACACAAGAGAACGAAAAGCTCAAGCATATGATCGAAGAATCGAAGAAGGTGGATATGGAGATCGAGGAGAAGAAGAGAGACAAAACCAGATAAGTCTGACATACAGAATCCTTCCGCGATGAGATGAGCCCGGTGAATACCGGGTGCCGTTTTTGATGAACCTTCAAGCATACTAGTGCCAAATCGCTAAATTCTCGACAAATTAAAAAGAAACGGGATAGCAGGGTATAACCTGCATGCATCAGCTCATACTGTATGTAAATTCCTTCATAACAACCCCACCTTAAAACTAAATTATGTAATAAAACTACACTGTTGTGATCTGCAATCTACTTATGTACTTATGGCATATACTTTGCTTAAACGTAATGTACATGAGGCATATATACGGAATAAGGAGATGTACTTGACAAAGTTACTTATAATGATTAATTTCCGAACGGAGTACTGACCAGAAATTATGACGGCAACTGGAGATATAGTAAGAAGCGACCCTCTCAGGGTTTCATCGGGGCTCAGGGATCGCAGTAAAAGTGTCTCGAGGGCGAACGACGCCTTGGCACAAAAGTCCAGCAAATAGGAGGTTATTATGAAGAAGGGCAGGATGAGAAACACAAGCCTTACGGGTTTCATAGGTATCGTGTTGATTATGGCGATATGCGGGGTGGCGTATGCACTGCCGAGCTATCTGTCGAACTTTACGGCGCAGTATGCGAGCACAGGCACGACCTTGAGTACATGCCTCGTCTGTCATGCGGGTTACCCGGCAACGAGCCCGTCCATAAGAACTCTAAATGCGTACGGCAACGCTTATGCCGGCGCAAGCTATAATTTTACCAGCATTGAAGGAGTCGACTCTGACGGTGACGGCTATACGAACATCGTAGAGATCACTGCGAGCACCTACCCCGGTGATGCAGCCAGTTTTCCGGCTCCGCCACCGCCTCCGCCTCCTCCGCCTCCACCACCGCCGCCTCCGCCACCGCCACCGCCGCCTCCACCACCGCCGCCTCCGCCACCGCCGCCTCCTCCGCCACCTGTTAGCGACACGACACCGCCGACAGTTACCAGCTTCGCCATACCGTTGAATGCTGCATCGCTCACCATTTCCATCACGGCTTTCACGGCCACGGATGATGTGGCGGTTACGGGGTATATAGTTACGGAGTCGGCAGCAGCCCCTGCGGCTGGTGCAACCGGCTGGAGCGCAACTGCGCCGACGAGCTATACCTTTGCCTCAGCGGGCGCAAAGACACTCTATGCATGGGCAAAGGATGCGGCAGGAAACGTCTCTGCGAGGTGCGAGTGCGACGACCACTGTAACTAATCCACCTCCTGATACTACAGTGCCGGTCGTAACGAACTTCACCATTCCTGCGACCGCTTCTGCACGCACCATTCCGATCACGACCTTCACAGCCAGTGATAATATAGCGGTCACAGGCTACCTGCTCACAGAAACGACGACAAAACCTCTCGCCACTGCAGCCGGCTGGAGCGCAACTGCGCCGGCGACCTATACCTTTGCCTCAGCGGGCGCAAAGACACTCTATGCGTGGGCAAAAGACGCGGCAGGAAATGTCTCTGCGAGCTTGAACAGAACGATTACCGTCACGGTGGCGCCGACCGCATCAATGGCGCCGAATATTCTCTGGAGAAACACCGCCACAGGCCAGAACGCTGTCTGGTCCATGAGCGGAGCGACGTTCGCCTCCGGCGTGATGCTCAGCACACTCTCCGATCTTAACTGGCAAATTGTCGGTACTGCCGATTTCAATGCCGACGGTAGCCCCGACATCCTCTGGAGAAACAGCGCAACGGGCCAGAACGCGGTATGGTACATGAATGGAGCTACGTTCTCCTCCGGCGTGCTGCTCAATACGATGAGTGACCTCAACTGGCGGATCGTGGGTACGGCCGATTTCAATGCCGACGGTAGCCCCGACATCCTCTGGAGAAACAGCGCAACGGGCCAGAACGCGGTATGGTACATGAATGGAGCGACGTTCTCCTCCGGCGTGCTGCTCAATACGATGAGTGACCTCAACTGGCAGATCGTGGGTGCGGCCGATTTCAATGCCGACGGTAGCCCCGACATCCTCTGGAGAAACAGCGCAACGGGCCAGAATGCGGTATGGTACATGAACGGAGCGACGTTCTCCTCCGGCGTGATGCTCAATACGATGAGTGACCTCAACTGGCAGATCGTGGGTGCGGCCGATTTCAATGCCGACGGTAGCCCCGACATCCTCTGGAGAAACAGCGCAACGGGCCAGAATGCGGTATGGTACATGAACGGAGCGACGTTCTCCTCCGGCGTGATGCTCAATGTCCAAAGCGACCCTAACTGGAAGATTCGGGGCGTGCTGCCGTCAAGCCAGGCGCTTGCCGGTGGCTCGGGCAGTGGTTCAGGCTCGGGCAGCAGTTCAGACTCTAGCAGCAACTCCGGGTCAGATAGCGGCACAACAAATCAGCAGTCAGGACGTGATTAAAACGATATAGCGTGCGCTCACGTTGCTTGTGCGGCTTAGCGTGAGCCTGAAGAAGAGTTAAGAAGGGGAACCGATCCGTGAATCGAGGGTCGGTTCTCCTTTTTTTGTCACGTCAGACGGACAGGGCAGAGCTCATAAAGATATGGAAATGGACGGACGAAGAGAAGTATACATAGGCATGACAGACATACTGGATGGCTTGAATGAATCGCAGAAGCAGGCGGTTGTGTCGACTGACACCCATCTGCTCGTGGTCGCCGGACCGGGTACAGGCAAGACTCTGACTATAGTGCGAAGAATTGCGCACCTGTTGCAGCAGGGCGTCTCTTCGGATCAGATCATCGCTTTGACTTTCACCAATCGCGCGGCGCGCCAGATGCGCGAGAGGATCGAATCTTATTCTGGGATTGCAGTCAAGAGTACATTCATCGGTACCTTTCACCATCTCGGGCTTCGACTCATGAGGGAGAATCTGGACGAAGAGTTTACCGTCTGTACTCGGGAGGATCAGCTCACTATTTTGAAGTCGATTGCAGGGTCCGCTGCAAAGGCGCAGGCAAGCCTCGAGAAGATATCGCGCGTAAAGAATCGTATGGAAGAGCCCGATATGGAGGATAGATATCTGTACAGCGCCTATGAGACGGCGCTTCGCCGGGAACGATGGCGTGACTTTGACGATCTCATCAGTATTCCTGTTGAGCTCTTTAAGGCCAATCGCGTAAAAGGCCTTTTTTCGAATGCGCGCACGTTCATCATTGTCGATGAGTATCAGGACATCAGCCCTGCGCAATATAATCTGCTCAGGTGCATGGTAGGAGCACATCCGCTGAGCATGCTTTGTGCGGTCGGCGATTCGGACCAGGCAATCTATGGGTTTCGGGGTGCCGATATTCAGAACTTTCTCGCCTTTGGGAACGACTTCTCCGACGCTGCTACTGTTGTGCTCAGTGAGAATTATCGTTCGACGAAGACGGTGCTGTCAGCGGCGGACAGGCTGATCAAGAACAATGCGAGAAGAGTGACAAAAGAATTGCATGCACGCAGAGAGCAAGGAAAGCCGATCGCGATGCTCGCCGTGCATGACCAGCGGGCAGAGGCGGAATACATAGTACAGGAGATCGAGCATCGGGTCGGAGGCACGAGCCATTTTCGTCTGGCGGGCAACAAGGGGCCGCGCGATTTTGCGGAGACATCGTATGGGTTTTCTGACTTTGGTGTACTTTTCCGGACTAATGCGCAGGCCGGAGCGCTGCGGGAGGCTTTCGAAGAATGGGGCATACCCTGTCAGCTTGTGGGAGAGCGACACGCATCCTCAAGGAAATTGCTCGTAGAAAAATTGCGCGCGCAGATGGATGCACTCCCGGAGAGCGACGGGCTCGCCGAGCTTCTCAAGACAGCCGCTGATGAGGCGGGAGTTTCGTTGTCGGATCGCGGCCTGCTGGAAACCGTTGCTGCGGCGTATCAGTATTTGCCAGTCCGCGAAGCACTGGTTGGAATGATCAACGAACTGGCGCTCCTCACCTCTGCAGACGCATACGACCCGAGAGCAGATGCGGTAACGCTGATGAGCCTGCACATGGCCAAGGGGTTGGAGTTCAAAGTTGTCTTTATTGTCGGCTGCGAGGAGGGGCTTATTCCGTTGATGTCGGTCAACGCCGGCAAAGGAGAGCCGGACATCGAAGAGGAGCGCAGGCTCTTTTATGTTGGAATGACGCGCGCAGAGGATGAACTTTATTTGCTCCACGCGAGAGAACGTTTTCTGTATGGCCGGAGGCTGACCAGAACGCCGTCACGTTTTCTTTCGGAAATTCCGGAAGGACTTGTGCGCTCAGAAATTCTGCAGCAAAAGCGGAAGAAAACAAAACCACCCAGCCAGCCGGGCCTCTTCTAGAGCCAAACCATAATCACGGACGCGCCTTCGCAAAGTCACTCCAGGTCTTCGATGGCCGCGGTCGAATGCGCACATAGTTACCGGCCGGTATCAGGATTACGCGTTATTATGAACGGAACCTCCCCTTGCCCTCCTGTCCTCATCGGTCCACGGCTCGGTCTTTACGAGCATGATGTTACAGGGCATCTTGCGGATCACCCTTTCATAATCGCGACAGAAAAGGTAATGCTCGATGCGGTCCTCCTCGTGGTGAACCGCGATCACAAGATCGATCTTTTCAGCGGTGACCATCTTGAAGATCTCATCCGCAGGCTGTCCGTCCCTGATAGTCTCCTTGATAACCATTCCTGCCGCCTTTTCCTCTGCTATCATAGCGGCGAAATCACGCTTTACTTCCTCCACCTCATGTCTGTAGCCTTCCTGGAAATCGGCGAGGCGAGGCATATAGAGAACGCCTCCACTCAGTTCGAATGTGTCGCGAATGATATGGAGAATGCTTAGCTCCGCGTGGTAGGTGCGGGCCAGAGAGATACCGTAATGAAGCGCCTTCTTGCACTCGTATGTCCACCTGCTCACTACCAGTATGCGTTTGATATCGTCCATCGTCTTTGCCCCCCACTATGGAATTATTCGAATATAAGCATTTCTTTTTCCATGGTAAAGGAGTCGCAGATGATTATTCTCGAACTTTGAGAATATTTTTGTTGAAATAAGGAGCAATCTATTCTAAACGTATCAGCACTACATTAAAGGAGAACTTTGATGAATCTTGCCACCAACCTTGAGAAGTCCGCATTTTTCTTTCCTGATCATCCGGCGATTAATGAAGGAGGTATCGATACAACGTACGCAGAGTTGAATGACCGGTCCGGCCGCGTGGCGGCAGCGTTAATCAGCCTGGGTATCACACCGGGTGAGCACGTGGGACTGTGCGCCCCCAATTCTGCTGACTGGCTGGCTTTTTACTTCGGTGTTCTGAAGTCAGGCGCTGTGGCTGTCACCTACTCCAGCATGCTGACCGGTGCGGAGCTCACGACCCTCGTCAACCACGCAAAGCCGCGGTTTATGCTGGCCGGGACGGAGAGGCTGGGCGAGCTGCAACGATTGCGGGATTCGGCAGGGTTGGAGAAAATCATCTGTACCGATGGTGATCTGGATATGGCGCACCTGGTTACCCTGGGTTCAGGCTTATGCACTGCAGTCAACAGGGACCGCGATGATACAGCGGCCATTCTTTACACGGGCGGCACCACCGGCATCCCCAAAGGAGTGATGCTGAGTCACCAGAATATTAACGTTTCCGCCCATAATGTTGCTTACAGCGAACGATCCACCGAGAACGACCGTGCACTCTGTTTTCTGCCGTTTAACCATGTGTTCGGTCAGGTGCATGTCATGAACGCGACGATTCTGAGCGCAGGATGCCTCGAGATACTTCCTGCTTTCGATCTGGGGCGTACCCTTGAGGCCACGGGTAGCGGAAGGATAACCAAACTCTTCGCGGTGCCGACCGTCTACACGCGCCTCCTGACACTCGAGAATCTGAGAGAGAAACTCGGGCGCGTGCGCTACAGTTTCTCCGCCGCAGCCAGTTTGCCAGTTGAGATCATCAGACAATGGAAGGAACGCACCGGATTTACTATCTCTGAAGGATATGGCATGACTGAATCTGCGTCTGCCGTTACGTACAACCATTACTACAGGCACGTTGTCGGCTCCGTCGGAACCGTGGTCCACCTTGTCGAGGTCGAGATCAGGGACACTCAGGGAAACCGTCTGCAACCCGGGCAGGAGGGCGAGGTCTGTATTCTCGGCCCCAATATCATGAGGGGATACCTCGACAATCCGGAAGAGACGCGCTCGGTCTTCTGGGATGACGGCTGGTTCCGCTCCGGCGATATCGGTGTCCAGGACGCCGACGGCTATGTCTTTATTGTCGATCGTCTGAAAGACTTGATCATCACCGGAGGGGAGAATGTCTATCCGCGCGAGGTGGAGGAGCAGCTTTATGCGCGGCCTGAGGTTGCGGAGTGCGCAGTCATTGGACTTCCCGACAGGGAATGGGGTGAGCGTGTCGCTGCCTTTATCGTCCCGAAGAAAGGCCAGTCCATAATCCCCGAACAGATAAAAGCTTTTTTGAAATCACGCTTATCTTCGTTTAAGGTGCCCAAGGAGTACGTTGCGGTTGCCGAACTTCCAAAGAGTCCGGCTGGTAAGATTCTTAAACGCGAACTGAAACAGAAAATCCTTGAAGCAACAGGTCCCTCCGAAGGAAAAAAATAAAAAGTCCGGTATAGGGACAATGTTCGCGTCATGTTTGATTTTGTGAAGGGATACGGTATTTACCAGCACCTCAAAAAAAGGAGGATACTATGATCAAGAAAACGCTCGTTGCCATCGCGCTGGTCACATCACTCTTATTCTTCGCAGTGTCTTTAAACACCGCACTGGCTCAGACGAAAGTGCCTTATAAGATCGGCTTCATTGTGCCTCTGACCGGATACCTCTCCTGGCTCGGGGAGTACATGAAGAGGGGTGCCGAGGTGAAAGTGGAGATGATCAATAAGACCGGGGGTGTCAATGGCCGTCCCATTGAGCTCGTAACCTATGACGATCAGTCGTCTCCGGAGACTGCGACACGGCACGCCCAGAGGCTTATCTCAAGGGATGGCGTTGTTGCGATCATGGGAACAGGCACCGCTGTAATTTCAGGCGCCGTCTCGTCCGTTGCAAACAAGTCGAAAGTCCCTGCCGTCATCCAATCGGGCTATGCGCTCTCCGACAAAGAGACGTTCACTTTTAATAATGCGCACCCGACTGACTTTGCCATCTCGCGGCCCATGATCTACTTCCAGAAAAAAGGTATCAACCGTGTCGCACTGCTCATGCCTATCGGTCCGCTCGGCGAGTTGGGCTCCGGCATTGCCAGGAAGCACGCGCCCACCTACAAGATCACCATCGTCGGGGAAGAGAAGTTTGATGTGAAAGCGCCGGACGTGACTGCTCAGCTCGCCAAGCTGCGCACGCTCAACCCACAGGCGATCATGGCCTTCACTACCGGCGAGCCCGCTGCATTGCTTGCGCGCAACATGGCACAGATGTCCATGAATATACCCCTTGTTGTCAGCCATGGTAATGCCACCCCCGGTTTCCTGAAACTGGTCGCTCAGACGCCGACACCGGTCATTGTGCCCTCAGGCAAAATAATGGCCATCGAAACTCTTGCAGACAGCGATCCGGTCAAGAAGGTGGTCGTCGAATTCTCGAGAGCCTACCAGGCAAAGTACGGTGAGCCGGCCAATTATTACTCCGGCCAGCAGGCAGACGCTGTGGCGCTCATTGCAGAGGGCTTGAGGGTTACGAAGTCGGATGATCCCGTAAAACTGCGGGATGCGATCGAAAACATCAAGAATTTTCCGGCCTGCAATGGTGTGTATAACATGTCTCCCACCGACCATCAAGGCACGCGCACGGAAGATATGATCCTGCTCACCATCAAAGATGGCAAGTGGGCCGTCCTCGAATAAAGGCGGTTGACGCGGCTCCGTGGGCGATTTCTCGTATCTGGTCCAGTTTTTCTTCAGCGGACTCACTTCCGGTGCTGTCTATGCGCTGATGGCAGTGAGCCTTGTGATCGTATACAAGGCCTCTCTGCTCATCTGCTTTGCCCAGGGCGAGTTTTTCGTGATCGGAGCCCTTACGATGGTGACACTCACCTCTAAGGGTCTTCCCATGCCTGTGGCCCTCGGGCTCTCGATCATCATCTCCACGGTGATCGGCGCGCTTGTGGAGCGGTTCCTCATCCGGCCTATCAGAAACACGTCGGTCGGCAATCTTATCGTCATGACCATCGCGATCTCACTGGCGTTTCGAGGCTCTGCACTCCTTATCTGGGGCAAGGAGTCCGCCGTGCTTCCTCCATTCTCTGCGGCACCGCCGTTGCGTTTACTCGGCGCCACGTTGCAGCCGCAGGTGCTCTGGATCATCGGCATCACCACCTTCGTACTGATCGTCATCTGGTTCTTTTTCGAGAAAACGAGGCTGGGTATTGCAATGCGGGCTTGCGCAGAAAACGAGCTGGGAGCAAGCCTCATGGGCATCAGCACGCAGAAGGCCGCTCTCTTTGCGTGGGCCTGGGGCTCGGGTATAGGAGCCCTCGCAGGCATGTGCGTGGCGCCGCTCCTTTTCATGCAGTATGGCAGCGGACTCATGCCCATGGTGAAAGGATTCATCGCGATGTCGATCGGAGGATTGGCGAGCATTGCCGGTGCGGTCATCGCAGGTTTTCTCCTCGGTATAGTTGAGGCTTACACGATCGGCCTCATCTCCTCGCAGTTTTCCGACACGATTGTCTTTACCTTGTTGCTTGTTCTGCTTTTCTTCAGGCCGAGCGGCCTCTTTGCCTCTGTGCGGAGGCGCGAAGTATGAGTATGATCAGGCGATTCTGGTGGGCTATCGTGCTTGCCGCGGTTGCACTCTATCCGCCTACGCTCGGCGGTATGTCACCCTACCGGAGCGGTGTGCTCGTCTTTGTCGGCATTTACATTATCCTTGCTGTGAGTCTCGACCTGCTCATGGGGTACGCGGGGCAGATATCGGTAGGCCATGCGGCTTTTTTCGCCATCGGTGCCTATGTCTCAGGCATCCTCACTGCGAAATACGGAGTGCCGCCGGCACTCGCCATGATCGGCGGTATGGCGCTTTCAGCGGCTGTTGCATGGGCAGTGGGGCGGCCGGTGCTCGCGCTCAAAGAATACTATCTGGCGATGGCAACGCTTGCCCTTAATGAGATCATCGTCACGCTCATCGTTGGACTTCAGTGGCTCACCGGCGGAGCTTCAGGTCTTCGTGACGTTCCATCGTTCAGCATCTTCGGCTTCAGCTTTGACAACCAGATTCACTACTATTACCTCGTCTGGTTTATTGTCGCGCTCGTTGTCTGGTGTAGTCTTCTTCTGGCGCGATCCCCCTTTGGCAGGACGCTCATCGCGATCCACAGCGATGAGACCGCGGCAAAGAGCTTCGGCGTCGACTGCGCCAGGTACAAGACCCGTATTTACGTTCTTTCGGCCATTTTTGCCTCGGTTGCCGGTTCTCTTTTTGCGCACTACATGGGCTTTCTTGCGCCGGATGACTTCGGCGTGATGACGTCAATCAACATCCTGGTGATGCTCTACCTGGGGGGCATCGGCACGATTTTCGGTCCTGCGCTGGGTGCACTCTTTCTCAAGCTGCTGCCTGAGGTCACCTTTCAGTTCCAGGATTACGAGATGCTTATGAACGGCATTATTTTGATCGTTATTCTGGTCTTCATGCCAAAGGGGCTCTACGGCATACTGACAGGGATAAAGAATAGACTTCTAGCACGAGGCGCGCGATGAGTGCACCGGGGCAGGGAACGGAAAGAGGGGAGCATAGAGAGGCGATAGCGGACGCCCGATTGCTCAGAGTGGATAGCATCAGCAAGTCATTCGAAGGGGTGCAGGCGCTCATGGATGTTAGTTTCGAAGTGAACGCCGGCCTGATCAAGGCGTTAATCGGGCCAAATGGAGCAGGCAAAACCACACTCCTTAACGTGATCAACGGGCTGCTTCTGCCGGATGCAGGCAGCATCAGTTTGCGCGGTCAGGAGCTTTCGGGCATGAAGACGGAGCAGATCGCGCTGCTCGGCATCTCCCGCACATTCCAGCTTGTTCGCCTCTTCACGGTCAACAACGCGACGGTGCTTGATAATGTGCTCATGGGTGCGCACAAGAGCATCAATCCCACGATCTTCGGCACGCTCTTTCTGGGCGGCAGGACCAGGCGAACTGAAACGATTATGCGGGAGAGAGCCATGGAAGCGCTCTCCTTCGTCGGCATGGAGTGGGCGGCCGACAGGGTTCCGGGGTCTCTCTCGTTCGGCAACCAGCGACTCGTTGAGCTTGCGCGTTCGTTGATGTCTGAACCGGACCTGCTCCTTCTGGACGAACCTGCGTCAGGCCTTAATGATGCTGAAGTTGAGCAGTTTTTGAAACTTTTATTCGCGATAAAGGCCCGGGGCATCACGATTCTTCTGGTGGAACATAATATGAATCTGGTGATGCGTCTGTCTGACGAGATTGTCGTGCTCGATTTCGGAAGAAAGCTGGCCGAAGGAGATCCTGCGGCCATCTGCGCCAACCCTCTCGTCATTGAAGCATACCTTGGCACTGAAGGCAGTCTTGATGGAAAGAGCGTCCCATGTTGATCATACGGGACATCCACGCTGCGTATGGACCGGTGCACGTGCTGAAGGGCATCGACCTTGAGGTTACAAGAGGAGAGGTGGTCTGCCTCCTTGGCGCAAATGGAGCAGGCAAATCGACTCTGCTCAGGACGATCTCCGGGCTGATGACACCTGCACAAGGTGAAATCTCCTTCCTCGGGCAGGAGATAACGAGAATGAAACCGGATGAGATTGTCAGGGCCGGCATCAGCCACGTGCCTGAAGGGAGGCAAATATTCGCCACACTCACCGTACAGCAAAATCTGCTTCTTGGCGCATATGCCCACGGGACCGGAACGGCAGAGATTGAAAAACTGTACGAATCGATGTTTGAACTCTTCCCGATTTTGAAGAAGAGATTTGCGGGCAAGGCAGGATCGCTCTCCGGCGGAGAGCAGCAGATGCTCGCTATCGCCCGGGGATTGATGTCTCAGCCCAAACTCCTTATGCTCGATGAGCCATCGCTGGGGCTCGCCCCCCTTGTTGTCAACAGTATTTTCGGCGTTGTTAATGATCTGCGGTCACGCGACATTCCAATCCTGCTCGTAGAGCAAAATGTTAAAGCTGCGTTGAAAATAGCGGACCGGGCATATATCATGGAGACCGGAAAAATGGTCAGGCAGGGAAGAGCAGAAGAGTTACTCGGCGACGACGAAGTGCGGAAGCGATATCTTGGTATGTGAGGACATATCACACGGGTGATAATGTAATTATGAATTATAAATTGAGAATTATGAATGGAGATGCGGTGAAAGAATTTTTAGCAGGGAGGATAGATTATGTATTACGATCCTGACAAGAACGATCACGGCCTGGCACACAGTCCTTTCAAGTCCTGTGTGGTACCGCGGCCAATAGGCTGGATTTCCACGGTCAACGCGAACGGTGTGCACAACCTTGCGCCATATAGCCAGTTCCAGAACCTGAACTATGACCCTGCCTATGTTATGTTCTCAGCCGGTCAAAAAACAACCGGAGGCCGCAAGGACACCATTGCTAACATCGAAGAGACGGGGGAGTTCGTCTACAATATGGCAACGTATGAACTACGCGAGGCGGTCAATCGTTCGGCGGCAGAAGTTCCGGCCGGGATCGATGAGTTCGAACTTGCGGGACTCACGAAAGCGGATTCCGTGCGCGTCAAGCCTTGCCGCGTGGCAGAATCGCCGGTTCAATTTGAATGCCGCCTTTTTCAGACCATACGTCTTCCGGGAAATGGTTCAAAAGGGGCCATCGATGTCATTATAGGAAGAGTCGTTCTCGTGCACGTCAAGGATGAAGTAATCGGTCCGGATGGAAAATTGGACATCCCCCGCATCAGGCCGCTGGCCCGTCTCGGTTACTACGATTACACGAGTGTCGATTCAGTCTTTGAGATGGTGATTCCCGGCAATAACGAGCAGCTGCTCGCGGGACTCGAGGGCACGAGCAAGAAGCCTGTAGCCGGCTGACGGCACATGAGCCGCTGACAGATCGGATGTAGTAGGACCAGGTTGAGAAAAGAACAGGTTAAGGTTGAGAGAAGAAGCGAAAGACCGGGTTAAAGCAATCGAGGTCTCTTTTGTCGTCTTTTGAAACCCTTGACGTGCTGATTCATGTCAGATCCTGTCTCTTGTCTTCTCTCAACCTCAACCTTAACCTGTTCTTTTCTCCCCACCTGTTTTATCCTTCCCAATGTATTTACCTGTTTTCTATTGCGTCTCGGTTGTACTGTGGTTACAATATTGGAAGACTGCCGAGGAACAGAAAAGAGTAAAAGGCGGTCTTTTCCTCAACCTTTTTCTAGAGGAGAGTTCTTGAACGATACACAGGATGCATTGAGCCACAATCCTCTGCTGCTTTTTGTTCGTTGGGTCGGGAGAGAAGTAATCGCCATGATGGGTAATTGCGGGGCAATGGCGATTTTCTTCTTCCTTGCTTTTATCAATATCTTCCGGCGAAAACAGCTGATCGAGATAATAATGCATACCTATTACATCGGCGCGAGATCGTCTCTGATCGTTATGCTGGTGGGCCTTTTTACCGGCATGGTGCTCGGGCTGCAGCTCTTTTATACCCTGGTGAAATTCGGCTCTACGGGAGCTCTCGGTTCTGCCGTGTCGCTCTCGCTTATCAGGGAGCTCGGGCCCGTTCTCACCGCTGTCATGATTACTGCGCGGTCCGGCTCAGCGATGGCCGCAGAGATCGGTATCCTGCGCATCTCAGAGCAGATCGACGCGCTCCATACTATGCGTATCAACCCCATACGCTATCTCATAAGCCCGAGAATCGCGGCCTCTATCATCAGCTTTCCCATACTCACCGCCTTCTTCGATCTGATAGGCATTTTCGGGGGCTACATCAGCGGTGTCCTCCTGCTGGGCACAAATTCAGCCACCTATTTGTACCGGGTGCAGGCTCCCGTAGATCTCATAGATGTGAGAGGGGGATTTATAAAGGCGCTGGTTTTTGCCGTAATCGTATCAACGGTCTGCTGCTTTCAGGGCTATTTCTGCCACATGCGCACGCAGGGTTATGGCGCTAAAGCTGTGGGACTCGCGACGATCTCAGCGGTTGTAATGTCGTGCGTATTGATTCTTGTTTCCGATTATGTGGTAACGTCATTCCTTATGTAGGGGCAGGGTTAGATGGATTCGAATACGCCTTTGATACAATTCAACGAAGTGAAAAAACAGTTTAACGGGAATAAAGTGCTCGATGGTATCAATCTGAAGATCTATGAAAATCAGATCACCACGATTATCGGAAAGAGCGGCACAGGCAAAAGCGTGCTTCTGAAGCACATCATTGGATTGCTTCAGCCCGATGAGGGTGCGATCCTTTACCAGGGAAAGCCGCTTGCAACCATGAGCCGGAACGAGCGTGAGCAGTACAGAAGCCGGGTCGCATACCTCTTTCAGAATAACGCGCTTCTCGACTCCATGACCGTCTTTGATAATGTTGCGCTCCCGCTCAAGCAGACTACAAGTCTCAGTAAAAAGGAGATAGAGAAGCGGGTCAGGAAAAGGCTGGAAGATCTGGAATTGTTAGATGCGATTGAAAAGTACCCCTCGGAACTTTCGGGCGGCATGCAGAAACGCGTGGCTTTGGCGCGGGCACTGGTGACGGACCCGACGGTCGTGCTTTTTGACGAGCCGACCACGGGCCAGGATCCGATCCGAAAGAATATGATTCTCAGCATGATCGTTCACTACAGAAAGAAATTCGGCTTTACTGCAATCATGATCAGTCATGATATACCCGACGTCTTCTTTATCTCGGACAGGATTATTATCCTTTGGGAAGGTAAGGTCGGTTTCGAAGGGACATATGATCAGGTGATCGGACTGAAGCACCCCATGATCGAGGAATTCCTGCGCAGTCTGGAAGGTTTTGAAGATGAACTGACGGGCTTGCTCTCGAGGGAAGCTTTCAGAGTGCACTATGGAGCGATGCTCGGGGGTGCCGCAGTGCCGTCAACCGTCTCCGCAGCCCTTTTCAGCGTTGAATTCGATTTGCTCCATGATGCTCTCGGGCCTCTGGCAGCGTTGGAGGTTTTGAGGTCGCTCGGCGAATATACCAACAAGCATTTCCGGTCGGTTGGAGGGTTCTCTGCCCGACACAGCAGGGACGAGATATTAACGATATTTCCTCACACGAGCCGCGACGAAGCTGCGCAGTTGGTGGCCGATTTTGCCAAAGAATTGGAGCGGGACGGTCTGGCGAAAATCCACAGCAGTGCTCAGACGACAATAGGCACTGATGCCTGTTTCGAGGTTTACGTTCATGCAGGGGTCACGGAGATTGGTCCCACGGACGAAATCAATTACATAATAGAGAAAGCTCTAGCCAACCAGAAGATTGTCGCAACGCACCGATGCGATGCCGGAGGTAGCGCAGGATGAAAAAATTTCCTATGGAAACGGCCGTCGGCCTTTTTGTTCTTGTCGGGCTCATCTGCATAGGCTACATGACGGTCAAGCTAGGTAAAATCCCTCTGTTCGGTGGAGATACCTATGTGCTCTATGCGCGTTTCGCGTCTGTAGACGGGCTCAGGGTGGGGAGCTCCATCGAGGTCTATGGCCTGCAGGTCGGAAAGGTGGATAGTTTAGGGATAGACCAGAAGAGACAGATGGGGATTGTAGGCATGAAACTTAACGTGGACGTGAAGGTATACGACGATGCGTCGGCAACGATAAAGACAGCCGGCCTGATCGGTGACAAGTATATAAAGGTCGATCCGGGAGGCGCCGGGGAAGAGCTTAAACAGGGTACTTTCATTACACAAACGTCTGTGCCGGCTGATATTGAAGATCTTATTGGTAAATACGCATTCGGCTCTGTTCCGTCGAGCCAGCAGAAAGCCCCGGAAAAACCTTCGGGGGAAGGGGGCAAATAGGGAAACCAGACCGCTGCGCTAGGAAGAGGCGAAGTCCCCGAAGGGGGGAAGATCGCCCTGCGGGCTAGGAAGATGGAAGATAAAGGTGCCAAAGAAGAAAATGGAACATGTACCTACGGATACTCAAGGAGGAGATTGATGAAAAAACAATTGGCTGGAGCCATGGTTCTGGTTTGGCTGGCGCTGCCGCTCGTTGCCTTTGCCGGCGCTCCGCTCGATACGGTCAAGGCGAATGTCAACGGCGTGCTTGAAGTTCTGCGCGATCCCAAACTAAAAGGAGAGTCCGGCAAAAAGGTTAAAGAAGAGAGAATCACGGCTGCGGCCGAGAAGCTTTTTGACTTCGTGGAGCTGTCGAAAAGAACACTCGGATTGAACTGGAACAACTTCAGTCCGGACCAGCGTAAAGAATTCGTGCGGCTCTTCGAGGGTATCCTCAAGGACGCGTACGTAGAGAAGATTATAGCTTACACCAATGAACAGGTAAATTTTCCGAAGGAAGTGCCCCTCTCGGATACGACAGTGGAGGTCCAGAGCGTCGTTCTTTCGAAGGGAAGCCAGGTGCCTATCAATTACCGGGTAATCAAGAAAGACAATGACTGGAAAGTCTACGATGTGGTGATCGAAGGGGTAAGTCTGATCAGTAATTATCGCACGCAATTCAGGGATATCCTCGGAAATAACCCGCCTGAGAAACTCCTCGAAACCCTTCGCCAGAAGACCGGTACAAAATGAAACTCATGATCGCGGGACACGAGCCAGACGTAAAGCATCGTACCGTGAGGCTCCTGTCTCTGTCGCTGATGATCATATCGTTGTTCGCAGTGACGTTTTCAGTCGCGTATGGCGATGAGAATGCATTGAATATTGCATCGGATGAGGCTGCTTCCTCACAGCCGCAAGATGTGATGATACTGCTGGTGCAGGAGCGCGCCACCGAGCCGGCGGCGCCTGCGCCGGCCAAGCAGAGAGACGAGTACGGCGATGTGACGAAGGAAGAGGTAGGGCCTGCCGGTGAAAAAGCGGCGGAGCCTGCGCCGGCAAAACCCTCAGACGAGTACGGAGATGTGACGCAGGAGGAGGCGAAGCCTGCCGGTGAAGAAGCGGCGGCGGAGATCGCAGATCCCATCGAGCCGTTCAACAGGGCCATGTATCACTTCAACGACAAGATGTACTTCTGGGTCCTGAAGCCGGTCACCCGCGGTTACAAGGCAGTTGTGCCCGAGGAGTTCAGGGGTCTCTTCAGCAATTTCTACAATAACCTCAAGGCGCCGATCCGGATCGTCAACAACCTCCTTCAAGGCAAGCCCGGTTATGCGGGAAAGGAATTAGTGCGACTTGTAATCAACTCGACCATCGGTGTCGGCGGGTTACGCGATTGCGCAGGCGAGTGCTTCGGCATAAAGGGTCGTGAGGCCGATTTCGGACAGACCCTGGGTATTTATGGCGTCGGATATGGATTCTATATCGTGTGGCCGGTGCTTGGACCGTCCTCTCCTCGCGATACCGTGGGTTTCGTCGGAGACTGGCTCTTGAGGCCCCAGACCTATCTCAGCTCGAATTATTTTGATCCGTTGACAATAGGCCTTTACGTTCACGAGACCGTGAACAAGACCTCCTTTCATCTCGGTGATTATGAAGCCCTCAAGGCAGCTGCCATCGATCCGTACATAGCCATACGCGATGCATATGTCCAGAACAGAAATGACGCTCTCAAGCGGTAATGTGAGTGAAGCTGGGCGATGAAGAGTTTGACGGAATTGTGCGCAGGGCTCTCCGTCGTATGCCCGATGAAATAACAGAGTATCTGGACAATCTTGTAATTTCCGTACGAAAACGTCCGTCGAAAAAGATGTTAAGAGAGATGCAGCTGTCGGAGGACGATACCCTCTTTGGCGTGTTTGAGGGTGTGCCTCTGGTAGAGCGATCAATCACATCGCCTACGCTTCTTCCTGATTCTATCCTCCTTTTTCAGGAACCCCTGGAAGCCGCGTGTGAAACTATCGAAGAGCTCGAAGAGGAGATCGAGATAACGGTCGTTCACGAAGTGGCTCATTTCATCGGCATGAGTGAGGAACGCCTGGAAGAACTGGGTTACTCCTAGCACCAATTCAAATTCGAACGCATACCTTCCGGGTACCCGCGCTAGCGGGTGTTGCGCCCTGTCTCACTCCGACGTACTTTAAGTACGCCTCCGTTCGCCATGGCTTGCGCGCCTCGGTCTTCGCTCGAATTTGAATTGGTGCTGGTTGGCTCATATTTCTGTTCTGCCTCGGGTACCCGCTTGCGGGTGTGGCGCCTTGCTGCCGCCCGGGGTAACCGGCCGAAGGCTGGGTCGTCCATTTTGAATTCTAATTGGTACAAGCTTGCTTATACTTGGATTGGCTTGTCTTGCAAACCATTTTCTCCTGTCATATATTCCATGCATACGCTGCACCAAATCTGAGGGGGGCACGACACTTATGCACGATACTTTGCCTGAAGGAGAAGACTTGCGACGAGCTGTGAGATGGATATCCGCGGGCCTGCAGGAAAAACCGGGCACGCCCCTTCAACCGCTGATTCAGCAAGCCATCTTTAAGTTTGATCTTTCGCCAAAGGAAGCTGAGTTCCTGCTCGGGTTTTTCAGCCGGAGGAAAGAAGAAGCGTAACAAGACAGGAAAAGAATAAAGCAGGTAGAGGTAAGAACTAAAGGAAGGTAGAGGTACAGATAGACTAGACAAACAGATGAAGCAGGTAGTCAGATTAAAGTCTTAACCTTCGTTTTAGTTCTTACCTCTAACCTGTTGTTGTATTTACCTGCTTCTTGCGTTTACCTGTCCTTCATTGCTCGGTGCAGGTCCCGCGCATGCTCGTCCAGGTGAGCTGAAACTGCCGAGTAATCGGAGGTATCACGCTGCACAAGCCTGTCCAGGTGTGTATGGAGCAATCTTTTCAATTCGTTCTCAGTGAGGCTTTTCAGGTGCTGTACGATGTCATCGAGTGCGATGGCTGGCTTCTCGCCTTCAGATTCTCTTGCGCTTAAAGCCTGAAAAAAACCGTCAACTGCTGCTTTGACCAGGGATTCGTTCCCCACCCACGTGCTCTCGCCCAGCCCTTCATACTTGTCCAGGCGCATTTTTAACGTTGTCTCGAGGAAGAAAAGAACAATGGCAGCGAAACGATCGCCAATAACCTGCTCCGGAAGTGAAAAAGGTTCATAACCACGCACCGTGATAAGTTTGACGTCGACTGCTCCTTCTTGCGATTTGACCACAAAATCTCCTCCTCCGTGATGCCAGGGAAAAATCCTGTGAAAGCCCTGCACGTCATAATAGTACGTCAGAATTGTCGTTGCCCGCCTGATAATCTCATGAGCCTCCTCATCCGTCATCAGCCGGTAACCGCTCTTCATATCCCAGAGAGTGATCCCTTGTTTGCCCGCTTCATCCGTGTGAAAATGCCACTCGTGATACTCATCAAACCATTGGGAGAGACTCATGAGGAGGTTCTCTGATCCCTCGGCTTTCTGTATTTCGACGGCATGTTTGCAGTAAACCTGCGGCAGATAGGAATATCTCGTTCGAAGATTGAGTCTCTCCAGGAGACTGACTTCACGCTCAAGAGTCTCTTTGGAATCTTCAGTCAGAGCCGTAGTCACGGCAATTCTCGTCCTGTCGGTTCCGGCTGTGATCTCTGCACTGGAGATGTGGTAGAGTGTGCCATATTTTTCGTACCGAATAGTCAGGGTATCAAGTTCGGTTCTCTCCACCGTGCGTTTCCAGAGACGATTGAGCAATGTCAGGAGAGGCAGTGCATCATCTTGCAGGATGAGATTCTTTATCGCGAGAAAATAATCCTCCAGGACGATGAACGGATGGTTTTCAAACGGGCGAACAATGAAAGGACGCGCAAGCGTGGCGCCGTCAACCGCGACGTCCCCCTGGGGTGATGAGAAAGAGTAAGAAATCTTCATTAGCGCTTTGCCTGCAATCTGTTTGAATTATTCTACAGCATTTTGCAAGACTTAACACGCCACTTTGGGCGCGCGTTGCCCACAATAGATGATTGACAAGCGTCTCGGCCATACTCATGTTAGACAATGAGGACTGGGAAGCATACTGTCAATGCGTCAGGAGGACCAGATGAGAAAGTTGCTTATTGCCTTTGATGGTTCCGATTGCGGCCTTAGTGCGGTTGATTACGTGGGCATGCAATTCTCTGGTCTCAGTGACATCACGATAACAATCTTCCACGTGCTGCCAAACATACCGCCCAACCTATGGGATGACGGTCATATCCTGAGCCACGGTGAAAGAGAGGAGCGGAAGAGAGTGGTCGAAAAATGGCTCGAAAACCAAAGACTGCGGATGGAGCCGCTTTTCGCGAAGGCAAAGCAGACGCTGATCGATAGAGGAATAAAAAGCGACCAGATCGCAACCAAGACCAAATCGGACGTTGCAGACGTTGCAGATAGCATTCTCGAAGAAGCCCGCACAGGAGGGTATACGACCTTGGTTGTGGGCCGCTGCGGCTTGACTCACAAAGAACGCTTTTTCACGGGCAGCACCACAACCGCCATCATAAACAGAGGAGCAGGATTGGCCATCTGCATCGTGGAGTGATTTGTAGACTAATCACATCACGCCAACCTCAAATTTAGCCCTCAAATCTTATGCTCCTCATGTTCCTCTGGACCCGGGACCCTGGCCCCAGGACCCTGTATTCTTTGCAATTTCACCGACGGCTCTGTAAAATAGCGCTGGCACTCATCAGGCGAGCTGACTGGAGGGACGATGAAGCTGAAGATAGGCGTGATGGGATCGGCAACCGGCTTTCTGACAAAAGAGCAGCGGGGTCTCGCCTATCAATTGGGCCGGGCTATCGCGGAGTGTGACTGCGTGACCATTACAGGGGCCTGCCCCGGACTGCCCCTGGAATCTGCCAGAGGCGCGAAAGCGGTCGGAGGCCTTGTGGTAGGCATTTCACCGGCCTTGAGCGAGTGGGAGCACGTCTACAAGTATGATTCACCCATCGAAAGTCACGATGTCCTGATATACACGGGAAGCGGACTCATGGGAAGAGAAGTGGTCAACATCCGAAGCTCTGACATTGTTATTATCATTGGTGGCCGGTCAGGGACCCTGGGCGAGTTTTCCATCGCCTATGATGAGGGGAAATTGATCGGGGTTCTTCTTGGAAGCGGCGGTATTACTTCTGAAATAGAAACCATAGTGCGTATCATAAAGAAAAAGACCGGCGCGAGGCTGATATACGGTAGTGATCCCCTCGTGCTCGTCAGAAAGCTCACCAGATTTTTCAACAGGTCCCACTACAGGCATCCGAGCGTGCATGAGAAAATGACGCAAGATGAAAAGAAGGCGGCGAAAGGCTAGCGGTGTCGCAGATGTCGAGACGGAAATCAGATAGCATCAATGACGAGGACGACGCAGGCCTCACAGAGAAGTATCTGCACAGTCAGGGCGCAGCCCTTTATGACGAGGGGCGCTATGATGAGGCGATAGGATTATTTGAAAAAGCCGTGGCCCTGGATGACCAGCCCTACACACACTATCATTTGTGTCTGGCGTATATCGCGAAAAGAGATTTTGAAAAGGCCCTGTGCGAGATCAACGAGGCCATCCGGCTCAAACCTTCTGTAGCCAAGTACTATCATCGCCGGAGCCTGATACTGCAATCCCTTGGCGATACCGCGCATGCTGCTGAGGATGAAGAAAAGGCATTGGAGCTTGACGGGAATTATGCATTTGTTGATACGATACGGTCAACCTATTTGGCCATCGAGCAGGCGTTTTCGAATGTAGAAATGTCGGAATGGTCTGTCACAGTGCGGCCGAAGCACCGGGGCCTCGAAAGTATCATTGGAGAATTGAGGGAATCTCTGAATAAGGCGCGCGAGGCCATGGAGACAACGTCGTGTGCTTTACCCTGTCCTGCATACTGCTGCCATTTCGAGGGCGAGACCATCCGCCACGGCGTTCACATTGGCGCCTGGAAACTCCAGGCCATACGTGCTTTCCTGAAGGCGAAGAACATTTCGGAAGAAGATTACCTGGGGAAGATCGCTTTCAAAGGAGAGGAGCACCTGACGCGGCTCGTGCCACCGCACCATATGGTAAAAGAGCGTGATGGGCGATTTATTTATTTCCCGAAAAGGAGCACAAAAGCATTGGGCGCGTCCCTCGTCAAACACCTACCGAAGGGTAGGGAGTATCAGGAACTGTTGTGGATCAACGAAGAGTCGAAAGCCTGTGCTTTTTTGTGTGAAGGTAGGTGCATGATCCACGACCTCGGAGGCGAGCCGGGCCTTCCTTCCTGCAAAGAATTTCTCTGCATCACCGGTTTTATATTTGCGGTTCTGGACTTTCTCGGAATCGTCGCACGAGATCATTTGCGCACTCACAGCATGGCTCGACTCAACCGGCTCGCGATCGACGCGCTGCTGATTCTCGGCCGGACTCTGTATGGCGAGCGTCTGATTCGGCTCGGAATAGAAAGGTACGCTGTCCTCAAGGATGCAGCAAGAGCGGACAGCGAAGGTTCGCCCGATGAAATAGACCGCTGCATCGCCGAATACCGCCGGCTGTCAAAAGAGTACCAGGACCTCTATGAAGCGCAGAGAGAAGAGGCGCGGCGGGAGATAACAGAGAGGTTAAGGTAAAGACTAAAGCAAAGGTAGAGGTAAAGACTAAAGCAAAGGTAGAGATTTTTGTACTGCACCTTCTCTTGTTCTTCCCTTTGCCTGCATTTGCGTTTACCTCTACCTTCGTCTCTGTTCTTACCTTTACCTTCTTTATCTCTTTCCTGCTGTATTAGGACTAGACAACCTCTCGCCATCTTTGCTATGCTTCCACATCTTCAATCGAAGGAGAACCGCGTGAATAAGAGACCGATCGTTATCATGTGCCTGTTCGTGAGCCTGCTGCTCGTCTCGTGCAGCAGGGATGCGGGTAATACCATAAAGATAGGCGTCATAGCGGAACTGACCGGAGATATGCCGGCAGTTGGTGAATCGTGTAAGAAGGCGGCCGAGATGGCGGTCAAAGAGGTAAACGATGCAGGCGGCCTGCAGGTTGGCGACAAGAAATACAAGGTTGATCTGTTCGTGGAAGATAACGCCGGCAGAGCGGATCAGTCGGCTTCGGCTGCCCAGAAGCTGATCACGCAGCAGAAAGTGGTTGCTATCGTGGGGCCCAATGCGACCCGTTACGCCATACCCGCGTCCGAGATCGCGGAGAGCTCGAAGGTAGTCCTGATCACACCCTGGTCGACGAATCCTAAGACCACACTCGATGCCAAGACCGATAAGCCGAAGAGCTTCGTCTTCCGCGCCTGCTTTATCGATCCCTTTCAGGGGCGCGTGGTGGCCAAGTTTGCGCTTGACAATCTGAAGGTTAAGAAAGCGGCAGTCCTTTATGATGTTGCGTCCGACTATAACAAGGGCATTGCCGAATATTTCAAGACAACCTTCGAACAGAACGGCGGGCAGGTGGTTGCCTTCGAGACTTACACCACCAATGACAAGGATTTTTCAGGGCAGCTCACCAAGATCAAGAAGGCAGGACCGGATGTTATATTTCTCCCCAATTATTACAGCGAGGTTCCTCTCCAGATCCAGCAGGCAAGAAGACTTGGCATTTCTGTCCCGTTCCTGGGAAGCGATTCGTGGGGAAGTGTAGAACTCCTGAAACTGTGCGGCAAGGAATGTGAGGGATACTACTTCAGTACCCACTATGCGGCCGACGCGGCGACTCCCGCGGCGACAAAGTTCATCCAGGCATTCCAGGCCAGGTATAACGCGTTGCCTGACGATGTAGCGGCACTCACGTACGATGCTTTTGGCCTCCTGTTTCAGGCGATTACATCGGCCGGCTCTCAAGACAGGCAGGCTGTGAGGGATGCTCTGGCGAAGATCCCGAGATACGACGGCATCACGGGAATGATGCAGTTCAAGGAAGGCTCCGGCGATCCCGTGAAAGGTGCAGTGATACTGCGCATCAAAGACGGTAAGTTCACCTACTTTGCCACAGCTAATCCATAAAGACCGTTAACCGGTTTCTTTTGTTTTTCTAGTTTCTCTAGTTTAACGAAAGTAACCAGAGAAACCAGAGAAACCAGATAAACCAGAAAAACTTCTGCTGTGGGCCGGGGTTTTTATGTCATACCTTTTTCAGCAGGTTTTGAACGGGCTGCAACTCGGGAGCATCTATGCTTTGATCGCTCTCGGCTACACCATGGTCTACGGGATCCTCACCATGATCAATTTTGCTCATGGAGATCTCTTCATGGTAGGGGCATTTCTCTGTTTTGTACTCGCTGCTCTGCTCGGCCTCTCCTTCATCCCGACACTTCTCTTTACTATGTTCGGTGTTGCCTGCATCGGTGTTCTGATCGAGAGGGCAGCCTATAAGCCGCTGCGGCAAGCGCCCAGAGTATCGGCCATAATCACCGCACTCGGTGTGGGCCTCTTCCTGGAGAACTTCACGCTGGCACTGAGTCCATACCCTAAGCAGATTCCGCAGTTCCTGACGAACGTCACGTGGAACATCGGTGATGTCTCCTTTTCTTCGCTACAGGTTTTGATTATCGGCCTGTCACTTTTCTTGATGATCGCGCTTGACCTGATCGTACGACGCACCATGATCGGTATGGCCATGCGCGCCATATCATGGGACAAGTTCGTAGCGCCGCTTCTTGGTGTGCCCGTAGATTTCGTTGTCTCCATTACCTTCGCCATCGGCACCAGCCTTGCGGGGGCTGCAGGCGTGATGTATGGCCTGGCCTATCCTGTGATCGATCCGTATATGGGAATCATGGTGGGATGGAAGGCATTCATCTCCGCCGTGGTCGGAGGAATCGGTAACATCCGGGGCGCCATGATCGGCGGCTACATTCTCGGAATGCTGGAAATACTGGTCGTTGTCGTTTTTCCATCGACCTACCGTGACCTGATCAGCTTCACATTGCTGCTGCTTCTCCTTATTTTCAAGCCTTACGGGATACTGGGTAAACCTGTCCCGCAGAAGGTGTAAGGTATGCTTCGCGAGAACCCGGAGAAGAGCGGGCCTTCTTCGACGTGGACTTTGCGGCACCGCCGGCTCGTCCCCTGCCTTCTGGCGCTCTTCTTTCTTTTAAGCGTGGCCGTGCAGCGCTTTGAACTTCTTGACCCGTACGTTCAGCTCATCCTTATCTACGTCGGTATCAACATTATCCTGACGGTCAGCCTCAACCTCGTGAATGGCTACATGGGGGAATTTTCAGTGGGTCACGCCGGATTCATGGCGGTGGGGGCCTATACTGCATCGCTCATGACCGTGAAGCTTTTCCCGGCGCAATTAAGCGTTCTGCTCTTTCCCGTGGCCGTGATCTGCGCCGGCCTTGCGGCCGCGCTCGTCGGTCTTATCGTCGCCTTCCCTTCATTCAAGACGCGAGGCGATTACCTTGCTATTGTGACACTCTCGTTCGGGATGATCGTCAAATCGGTTATCGAGAATATCAACGGCATAGGTGGTCCGCGGGGATTTCTCGGCATGGAGAAACTGACGAACCTTCCGTGGGTCTTCGTCTGGACTCTACTTTCCGTCTGGGTGATACGGAACCTGATTTATTCGAAATTCGGCAGGGGTGTGCTCTCCATACGTGAAGATGAGATTGCGAGCAATCTGATGAGTGTCGATACGCGGCGCGTTAAGGTGCTCGCGTTTGTCGTCTCTTCCTTTTTTGCCGGCGTTGCCGGAGCGCTCTATGCACACGTGCTCCAGTTCATAACCCCGCGTGCATTTGACATCATCAAATCGACCGATATCCTGATCATGGTCTATCTCGGTGGAATAGGCTCACTTGCAGGCTCCATTATTGGCGCGACAGTCTACACAGTGCTCCTTGAGGTACTGCGGCCGATGGGAGTGTGGCGTATGGTGTTCATGCCGCTCGTGCTGGTGATCCTCATGCTGTACCGGCCCAAAGGGATCATGGGCCTTAAGGAGTTCTCCTGGTTCGTACCGCTTCGTGATCTCGTGGCCGCGCGCATCTGGCGCGCCAGAAGGCAGATCAGACAATGAGCCTGCTCGATGTCCGCGACGTGAGCCACAACTTCGGAGGGCTGGTTGCCATTTCTGGTTTAAATATGACTCTTCAGGATCATGAACTGGTGGGGGTCATCGGACCCAACGGCGCGGGCAAGACAACGGTCTTCAACCTGATATCGGGCGTCTACAGGCCGTCCCAGGGCAGTATCATCTTTGAGGGCCGCGAGCTCGCAGGCCGGTCGCCGAGTGCGATCACAAACCTGGGTGTTGCGAGGACGTTTCAGAATATCAGACTTTTCAAAGAGCTGTCGGTTCTCGACAACGTCCGCATTGCTCATTACGGTCAGGCGCGCTACAGCGCGATGGAGGCTCTTTTTCATGCGGGGCGCTTCAGAAAGGAGGAAGAGCGCATCGTGGACCATTCGATGGAACTCCTCGACCTCCTCAAGCTTGAAAGCGCTGCGGACGAACAGGCAAAGAACCTGCCTTACGGACTCCAGCGCAGAGTTGAGATCGCACGCGCTCTGGCTACCCGACCAAAACTTCTTCTGCTGGACGAGCCGGCAGCCGGCATGAATCCTCATGAGATCGATCAGCTTATGGATCTGATCCGCTGGATAAGAGACCGTTTCAACCTGACAATTCTCCTGATCGAACATCAGATGGCTCTCGTGATGGGTATCTGTGAACGCCTTTTCGTGCTCGACTTCGGGGAGACTATTGCCGAAGGGAAGCCGGAAGAGATACAGAATGACCGGCGAGTGCTGGAAGCGTATCTTGGCGAGGCCGACGCGTGACGACATCGAACAGCACCGTTCTTTCGGTGAGTAACCTCACCATTACATACGGCAGCATCAAGGCGGTCGACGATATCTCGTTCGATGTGGGTGAAGGGGAGATCATCACGCTCATCGGGGCGAACGGCGCTGGCAAGTCGTCAACGCTGCGTGCAATTTCAGGCATGGTGCCGTACAAAGGCAGGGTGGTCCACAGGCAAACCGATTTGCGCAATGTGCCGGCGCACCGGATCGTGGCTATGGGAATTGCCCAGGTCCCTGAAGGCAGGGGCATCTTCGGTAACCTCACTGTACTCGAGAATCTGCGGCTTGCCACCTGGCAGCGCAAGGACAGACGTGACGGCAAAGCGTTGGGAAGAGATTACGACAGGGTTTTCGGGCTTTTCCCGCAACTCGAACGCAGGGCGCAGCAGCCGGGAGGGACTCTTTCCGGCGGCGAACAACAGATGCTTGCGCTCGGCAGGGCCATGATGAGCCGCGGGAGCCTCATGCTTCTCGACGAGCCCTCCATGGGACTCGCCCCCTTACTGGTGCGTGATATCTTCAAAGCACTCCTTGAGATCAACCGGCAGGGCACGACAATTCTGCTCGTGGAGCAGAATGCCCACATGGCGCTTTCTATCGCCTCACGAGGCTACGTGCTTGAGAACGGCCGTATTATCATCTCCGGTGCGGGTAAGGCTTTGCTCGATGATCCATCGGTCAAAGAAGCCTACCTCGGGAAGAAGAGAACGTTCTGAACGGCAGAGGGAAGAGGGAAGATCACGCTACGCGCTAGGAAGAGGGAAGAGAGAACGTAGACTGACCGGACGGCCATCGCCGATATTCGCTGTGGCTTCCTAGGCACGCCAGAGGCGTGACGATCTTCCTAGCGAAGCGATCTCTAGCGAAGCGGTCTAAGAAGTACTATATTGAACGTCGGGGGTTTGTTGATAAATGTTACCATTCAGGAAGGTTGTAGAGTCGAGCAGCTATCTTGATCCGTTTGCGGGCTTTGCACCGCGTGAAGGCATGGTGGAGATCCGGTGGGATCCGCTGACACACCTTACCTCACGGATAGTGCGCACTGCTCCCAGGAAAGTTTCACGGTTTGATTACCAGGATGCCATTTCTGCCTCAATCGCGGCAAAATGCCCTTTCTGCCCGGAAAACGTGGAGAGCATGACAGCGCGCTTACCGGCTGAGATCTTCGGGACGGAGCGCCTGGAGCGGGACGGCGTGACGATCATTCCGAACCTTCTTGCCTTCGATAAATACGCCTTGGTTGCTATCCTCTCTCCGGAACATTTCGTTGACCTGAAGACGCTCGTGGAGAAGGGGCTGGTGCTGAGGGGTATCACCGCCCTGATGGATGCCTTCCGCATGATACGCAAACATGATGATGAGAAGGGCGCACGCTATTTTTCAATGAACGGTAACTTCATGCCAATGTCCGGTTCGTCCATTCTTCATTCTCACCTGCAGGGCGTCGTCGGAAAATACCCCACAAACTACTTTCGCCTGATGCTCGAAGGGAGCAAACGTTTTTTCAGGAAAGAACAGACGGTTTTCTGGGAAACACTCATCGAACAGGAACGGGAGGCGCGGGATCGATTTATCGGGACAATCGGCAGGACGCACTGGTATGCGCCTTTCGCTCCTCACGGCAACATTGATGTAGGTTGCGTCTTTGAAGAATCCACGTTTTTTACGATCGATACAGAGGAGTGGGTCCATTTCGGTGAGGGTCTCGCGAGGGTGTTGAAATACCTGGATCAGGAGAATGTCTCCGGGTTTAATCTTGCAATTTTTTCAGGATCGGACAGGGATACCGCATTTCGCGTCAATGCGCGACTTGTCGCGCGACGCTTCTTGCCGCCGGTCAATGCAGCGGATTCAAACTACTTTGATAAGCTCCACATGGAGAGTATGAGTCTCGTCGCCCCCGAGCAGGTTGCGGCGGATTTGCGGACGCTGTGGAACGCGTGAAGCATCGCCGATGCTCGGAAGAGCAAGACTAGGATTTTTATCGCAGATGTACGCAGATAACAGCGAAGAGAGATGTTCGCAGAGTGCGCAGCCTCCTGTAAGGGTGAGTATGCCTGTAGCCCGCATTGAGAGTGCGCAGCCTCCTTTAGGGTAAGACGTCAATGCGGGCCACACTCCAGCGTTCCGCGAGTGAAGTGTCAGCTCACCGCAGGTGCTGGGGTTGACTGGCTGTGCCGTTCTATCGCACAGGCGGTCAAAGATAAATCATCGGCGTTCATCATGGCTTCTATCCGCCTTTATCGGCGATGAAAACCCTGGTCGGTAAGTTTGATAATACCAACAAACTAGAAGGAGGCTTGACATGTCAGAAGAGGAAAAAGAGAAGAAGGGCATCAGCCGTCGTCAATTTCTCAAGAAAACGGCCTTTGCAGGCACAGCAGCCGCAATCGGAAGCTTTATTTCCGGAGACCCTGCTTCGGCCGCCAGGAAGTCATCGATCACATGGAATAGAGAGGCGGACGTGGTGGTGATCGGTGCGGGTGCAGCGGGGCTTCCTGCTGCCATTGTGGCCCGTGAGGCGGGAGCGAGCGTAATCCTGATCGAAGCGGAACCTGACATCGGCGGACATGCCATAACCAGCGGAGGCAATATTCCGCTCGGCGGCGGCACGAGTGCCCAGAAGAAGGCTGGTATTGTCGATTCCCCGGACATTCTTTTCCGGGATCTCACGGACTGGTCCATCGTTCAGCCGAACGGATCTCCGGATTACCGGTACAACGATCGCGAGATCATTCGCGCCTTTGCCGACAACAGCGCGCCGAGCTTTGAATGGCTGCTCGCCCATGGGGTCGTCTTCATTGACAAGCCAACTGATAATTTCGGCGCCATTTCTACCGGTAATTCGGTTGCACGCGAGATGCATTCCGCTGCGATGGATTGGCCGATGGTTCAGACGGGCAAGCCGGTGGATCCCACGGTGCGTGCCACAACTTCAACGGGCAATGGCCTGATGCGCCCATTGGAGGTCGCGGCAAAAAAGGCGGGCGTGCAGATCCTGCTTGAGACCAGGATGAGGGCAATTCACCGCGAAGGCGCCAAGGGTCGCGTGCTGGGAATTGCGGCCGAGAACAAGGACAGAAAGATGAACATCCGTGCGAAGAAGGCAGTCATCATTGCCACGGGTGGCTCAACCGGCAATGTAAACTTCCGCCGCATGTTTGACCCCCGGCTCACTGAAGAATATTGCGGACTCTCCGGTATGCCCTGGTCAGACCAGGATGCGAGTGGAGAGATCGCAGGGATGGAGATCGGAGCTTCGCTCTGGGGTTTTTACAATCAGACCGGCGAGTTCGGCACGGCTATTACGAAACCCGGCACTGTGGGATGTCAGTACAATTATCGTAACCTGCGCTGGATGCCGGGGAGCCCCGTCTTCAAGGCCGCGCGCGCATCGGGTCTTCCAGTCTCCGACTGGCAGAACGTTATCCTTGTGAACATGCTGGGAAAGCGGTTCTATGACGAGACGGGAGATCAGTTTACGGCGAATAACGCCAAACAAGTCGAACCTTATGCGCCCGGCAGTTACCTGAATGCGGTAAACATTGCGTATAAACCCGACAACTGGATCAACGCTGCTCTCGCCGGCATAGGAGATGGAAAGAACGGCGGCGGTCCCATCTGGGCGATCTTTGACGCCGACGCCGTAACCCGACAGAGATGGGATACGAGGCCTCCCAACGTGGACATCGACGCCGGTTTATTTTTCTCGGCCAATACCATCCAGGAACTGGCGGCAAAGATCGTCATGAAATATCAGCGTGTCCCCATGCCGCGGCAGGTTCTGGAAGAGACCGTGGGCAGATACAACTTATTCGTGGAATCGGGCAAGGATGATGACTTTGGCAAGCCTACTCCCAAGTATAAGATCGCAAAGCCCCCGTTTTACGCGGCATGGGCCACGCCGGTCGTTCACGATACACGCGCCGGTCTGCGCATCAATGGTAAGTGCCAGGTTCAGGACATGAAGGGCGCGGTTATTCCCGGTCTCTATTGCGGCGGGGAGTCCGCGGGCGGATTCAGCGAACACGGCCTGGCGCGGGCCATCTGTCAGGGTTACATTGCAGCCAGGAACGCACTGCTTGAGAAGGCGACTTAGGAAAGGAAGCGATCAGGAGCACATAATGAAAAGAGATCTGCACGCTTTATCTGTTTTTCTTTTTCTGTCTGTGGCGGCCGCGCTGCTCTTTGCAGAGGTTATTCCTCTGCCGGCTCAAGCGGCTGCCGCATCGAAGGGCGGGCAGGCCGCGCCTGGGGCGAGCGCCTCTTCCAAGGAGACGTGCCTCAATTGTCACGCCCCTTTTGACAAGCTCGTAGGCAACGTCAACTACCAGGCGCCGAGCGGAGAGAAGATCACGCCACACCGGTACGTGCCACACAGCGCAAAGGATAATAAGGCAATTCCTGAATGCAGCAACTGCCACGAGCCGCATCCAGTGCCTCCGACACAAAGCGCTTTGTCTGCCGTTGCGAAGCCCGATGTCCAATGGTGCTACACGACATGCCATCACAAGAACACGTTTCAGCTCTGCAAGGATTGTCATAAATAGCCCACTGCGCCTACAGTTCAATCCGGCCTAAGTCCAGAGGTATTAAAACCAAAGGGCTAAGGCCGGATTGAACAAAACAGACTCCAATGGTATAATAGAAAACAGAGCAACGGCGCACGGCGCAGTTCACATCCTGCCGGCAACTGCGCTGAGGCTATTTTAAGACCTGATCGACAACCGTGCACGGTATGCTTTTGAGCCGCATTCTCCCCAGAAGATTCAGTTCCCGACTCGTTCTGATGACCTTGTTCGCAGGGCTCATCCCGGTGATTATTTTTACCCTCCTGATCCATTGGTCCGGTGACCGCTTCACGAACGAGATCAGCAAAACAGTAGAGTCCGGCCGTGACAGGGAGTGGGGCCGCAGTGAAGTCCTTCTGCAGCTCCAGGGCGAGGAACTCATCCAGGCCAAAGCTCAGGATGTGGCGAAACAGCTGAATCTCGTGCTCCAGAGCGTGCCCTGGATGGCGCTGGCAGACCTCCGGAGGGATTCCAAGTTCCACGAAGTAGCCGTCCAGCGGGTAGGGCGGACGGGCTATACGGTCGTCTACGAAACAAGGAACGGAGTCATCCGTTTCCATAAGGACCGTAAATACGAGAACGTGAATATCCGCAGGTTTTCAAAAAGTCTCCCCGCGTTGTGGGGGCTGTTAAAAAAGAGCCAGGGCGGTAAGCGCGTCGGCGGCTACTACGACTGGCTCGAGCCGGATGGAACCATTCGTCGGAAGTACATGTACGCAGTTCCACTTACCGTACGCACCGGCGATAACATCCGCCTGAGCGTCGCGGCAACCGCATACGTGGACGAGTTCACTCAGCCGATCCAGGAGGCGAAGGGGATTCATCAGGACACGACCCGTTTTCTCATGAACACAATTGATGCATCTATAGAGGAGTTCCGGCGAACGGGTCTTGTTGCCATGGGACTTGGAATCATGGTCGCATCCCTCCTGGCGCTCTGGATCGGAATATATTTCTCAAGAACCATCACTCGTCTGCGGAACGCGACGAGCCGGGTCAATGCCGGTGACTACGCCGTCAGAGTACGCTCATCCATGTCTGGTGAGATCGGGACCCTTGTCGCCGATTTCAACAGCATGGTAGCCCGGCTGGAGTCGACGACTGTGTCAAAGCAGCGGCTCGAGGAGAGCGAAGAGAAACTTAAGCAGAGCAATACGGAATTGCTCCGCGAGATTGCCGAACGCGTACGAGCCGAGGGAGCACTGGCCGCAGAGACAGAGAGACTGACTGTCACCCTGCACTCCATAGGTGAAGGGGTCATCACCACAGATCACCAGGGTGTTATCGTGCTCATGAATGAGAGTGCAGAAGCGCTCACCGGATGGCCAAGAGAAGAGGCTTTTGGTAAAGATGTGGCCGAAGTCTTCTGTGCGATAGATGAAGAGACCGGCAATGGATGTTCCAGCCTTGTGAGCACCGTCATTAAGATGGGTCAGGCCTTACCTGCCGCCAACAAGATTCTGCTTGCGAGAGGGGGCGAAAAGCGGCTCGTCTCTGAGAGCGCCTGTCCAGTCTGTGAGCCTGACGGCAGCACAATCGGTGCTGTCGCTGTTTTCAGAGACATTACGGATGAGAGAAAAATGGAGGAGGAGCGGCTGAGACTGAGTAAGCTCGAATCCATAGCTACGCTCGCGGGCGGCATTGCCCATGATTTCAATAATATTCTGACTGTGATCCTCGGCAACATCGGTTTGGCGGAGCTCTTCATGGATCCGCAGGGCAAGGCTCTGGAGAAGCTCAAAGACGCTGAAAAAGCAACGGGACGGGCAAAAGAGCTCACGAATCAACTCCTCATGTTTGCCCGCGGAGCGGGTGGCCCGAGGAGAGTTATCCCGCTCAACGGCCTGATCACACGTACGGCCCAAGAAACTGTGGCTGGATCCAACGTGACCTGTCGCTTCTCTCTTGCAGACGATCTCTATCCCGTCGAGGTTAACGAGCAGCAGATGGAGCAGGTTATCCAGAATCTTCTTCAGAATGCGATAGAAGCCATGCCCCATGGAGGTACCGTCTTCATTCAAGCTGAGAACGCATCGATCGGGGAATCGGATGTCCTTCCTCTCAAGGAGGGAAATTACGTGAAAATAACCGTTGACGATGAAGGAACCGGCCTTGCGCTCGCAGACTTGCAGAAGATCTTCGATCCTTATTTTACCACCAAAGAGATGGGCAGCCAGAAGGGCATGGGTCTGAGTCTGACCATCTGCTATTCTATCATCAGGAACCATGGTGGATTTATCACAGCAGCCTCTGAGATCGGCAGAGGCACATCAGTCTATATATATCTTCCTGCCTATCAGGACGAACAACCTGACCGTTTGCCAGCCGCCATTTAAGGAACTTCCTTTTTCAGCGATATACTACATTAGGCATGCAGGATCCGGCTTTCAACAGGGAAAGATTAATCGGCGGGATTGAATCGGGAAAGCTTCTGCCTTCCCTTTCTCCACTGACGCTTCGGCTGATCGAGCTTGCTTCAGACGAGGGCACCTCGTTGAGTGACATAGGAGCCCTCATCCAGAAGGATCCGGCTCTCACCATTCGCGTTCTTAAACTTGCCAACAGCGTCTTCTTCAGATTCGGCAATCCTGCGAAGTCGGTACAGCAGGCAGTTGTCAGGATCGGAACGAGACAGACGAGACTGCTGGCGTTGTCGCTGATACTGAAGGATACGTTTCCCCTGGGTAAGGTCGGCGCCTCGGATTATCGCCGTTTCTGGCGTCTCTCGTTGTATCAAGGCCTTGCCGCACAGGCACTTGCCCGAAAGATCGGGACAAGTGATGCTGAGGAGGCTTTTACCGCTGCCTTCACGCTCGAGATCGGGCTCCTCGCTCTGCTTCATGCTTTCTCCGACAGACCCGAAACTGCGGAGGTACCATGGTATCCTTTGCCGTCTCTCCTCGATTGGGAAAGAGAAACGTTCGGGCTCGATCACAGGGAAATCGGCGAGCTGATCCTCACCCGCTGGAAGTTTCCTGCCAGCTTTATAGTATGCCAGAAATCAGCCTTCCTGAATCCGGAAGTGGATGAGCTTCTCCCGCTCATGAGGATTTGTACCATGGCATCACAGCTATCAGCCTTTATATGCGAGCCGGAAGCCCACCTGCCAGAGATATTCGACACGCTCGAATTTCGCTTCGGATTGCCCAAACAATTGATTCACGAAGTTGTCTGCAGTTCATTGCAGCAGGTTGATGAAGTCGCTGAAACGTTTGAACTCCAGGTGGAAAGTGAGCGGGATACTGATGCTCTTATGGAGAAGGCGAGACTGTTGCTCGCGCAGCTCTCCGGCAAGCTGAATGAACAGCAGCAGCCTTTTCCGGGCGGCGCCTCTTTTCCGGCTGCGGTACATCAAGAGGGCCGTGCTGCGAAGGTTGAGCAGAGGCCTGCACTGGAAGATGTCGAGCGTGAGATACGCGGTCCGCTCGCATCAGTGGGGGGGCTCGTTCGGACTCTTGCGAGGAGTGTGGATCCTGCATCAGATCAGGGCAGGTGCATGCAGGCCATACTGGCCGAAACCGCGAGGCTGGAGGAAGCGCTCAAACGACTCGACCGCATGCTTGATTAGCTTACGAAGTTATACGCGCCTTCATAACGCGATTCTCGACCCTTGTCTTTTCCTCTCTAGCGAATTAGATTGAAAATAGGCTAACCGCAGGAGGGTCCGCTTCTCCGGGCGTATGCGTCCGTTCGCGGGCGGCGGACGAGGACGCCCCACAGAGCTGGATGGGCCAGGAGGAGACCTATCATGAAAAAGATAATACTCGGCAGTCTGGTTCTCGTTCTTGCTGTCGGACTGGCTTTTTCTACCGCCTCTGCGTTTGATGAGGGAGATCTCCGCAAACTGAAATCAACAAAAGAATGCGCTCAATGCGACCTCTCCTATGCAGATCTACATGGCGCCGACCTGTCAGGCGCCATGCTGTCCGGGGCCAACCTGTCCGGGGCCGACCTGTCAGGAGCCAATCTGTCGTCTGCCGATCTCAGCAACGCCCAGGTGTCTGCTGCCGATCTATCTGGTGCCAACCTCTCCGGGGCCACGTGGATTGACGGATCATGGTGCAGGCCAGGCTCCATAGAAAGGTGCAGCAGGTAAACATTTCAACGAGCTTCCGGACGCAACATTCAACCGCCATCCGCTAACAAAAAAATACTGCTTGACAAACTGTGCCCCCGCATTACAAAATCCAATATCAAAAGGCGTTGAATCGCAGCGCATTAAATAACTCCATACAGGGAGAATGGGAGGTAGTCAGGTTATGAAAAAGGCATGGCCGGTTCTGCTGCTGGCGCTGATACTCTTTTTGGGGACGGCTCTTCCGTCGGTAGCACAGGAGAAGAAAGAGATTGTGATAGGCATGACGCTCTGCCTCACTGGAAGGTATGCTGTCGATGTCGGTCCATTCGATAAGATGGTGAAGGCATGGGAAAACTATGTCAATAAGAAGGAGGGCGGACTCTACGTTAAGTCTTATAATAAGAAGCTTCCGGTCAGGACAATTATCTACGATGACAAGAGCGACCAGGCTACGGCCGTCAAATTCTATGAGCGGCTGGTGACCGTGGATAAATGTGACCTGCTCATCGGACCAAAATCGAGCCCCATCACCTTCCCGGTGACAGCTGTACCGGAGAAATATCATGTTCCCATGGTGTTGGCGACCGCGAACACTCCGCAGATATTCGAGCGCGGCTTCAAATGGTTCGTGGGCGTGAATAATCTATCGACTGCGTGGTCCGATGCCTACTTCGAACTGCTCGAGGCAGGAGAAGCAGGCTAAGACCATCGGCTATGTGGCGGAGGATACGCCGCACACACGCGAGGTCTATGAAGGAGCAATGCCGAATGCCGAGAAACGGGGCTTCAAGACAGCCTACAAAGAGGTTGCACCTGCAGGGACGACAGACTTCACCTCTATCCTGGTGAAGCTCAAGGCTGCTGACCCGGATGTTATTTACGTGTCAGCCTTCACCCCGTTTGCCGTTACTTTCAAGAAACAGGCCAAGGAGTTCGGATTAAAGCCCAGGGAATGGCACTTCACCCATTTCGATAAGTCTTTTTCCGGTGCGCTCGGGAAGGATGCAAACTACGTGACCGGTGAGCATCAATGGCTGCCGGGAGTACCTTACGGGAACCTGAAGAAGTTCCAGGAGATCCTCAAGGAGGCAAAGATCGATCCCGAAGAGTACCTTGATGTCTCTCTTCACTATGGCGCACTTGAAGTCGCAGAGGTGGGAATCGAGAAGTCAGCCTCGCTCAAGCCGGACGACCTGATGAAATCGCTCTGGGCCGTCAACTTCGAGTCGATCATGGGGCCGATGTATTTTGATCAGAAGAAGGGCCACTCGTACTTCAAACAGATGGGAGCCCAGTACATAGATGGAAAATATTACATTATTTCTCCCACGAAGTTTGCAACGCATAAGCACGTGTATCCGAATCCCGACGCCCTGAGGACCGGGAGAGAACAGAAGTTAAGTTTGAGGTTGACATAAAGGACTGAGTAAAGGCGGCCGAAGTTGAGGCCGCCTTTACATTCCTCATTCACAGGCAATCATCGTATAGGATGGGTCCTGTCGTCGTGTCGTGCCTCTTTGCCGACTATCTCGACCGTACTGGCCTGAGGGCCCTTTTCACCTTCTTCCTCCTTGTAGCGCACTTCCATTCCGACCTTGAGCTTACTGAAGCCATCGTTAAGAACGCTGTTTTGATGGAAGTAGATCTCACCAGTGCCCGGGGCATCGATAAAGCCGTAACCTTCACCCGGAAAAAGTTTGCTCACACGTGCGTGAGGCGCTGCGATATCCTGCTTTACCATACCCTGTTTCTGACGGGAGTAATCCCGGAGCATGCGCTCCATCGCAGTGAAAGCATCCCGAACTGCAACAAGGATATCGAAATGCGCATCGCGATCACCGGGCTCACGGTTAATGACCAGTTCCTTCCCCGGTACACTGATATCGAGCCGTACGTGGTAAAGCTTACCCGTACGCTGGCGTTTCTGAGGAGAAGAAACTACCGCACGGCCACTCATTATGTCAGGGTAAAACTTTTCGAGCTTTGCAGCCGCGTCCCTGATCTTTGTTTCGACTGCTTCCGACGGTTCAATATCCTGGAACGTAATCTGTAGCGGTATTTTCATCTGTCACCTCCGTTTAAAGCTGATGTTGAAGCGAGGAAGCGAGGAAGCGAGGAAGCGGAAGGGCGGAAGAAAATATTTTGTATTCCCGCTTCTACGCTTCATCGCATCATCGCTTCCTCGGGATTCACTAGCATACTTGATTGGTCCCGCAGGAAAGGATCTGGTAATCCCTGCTCTTGTCTCTGAAAACCGTGGTCCCTTTTAATCCCATCTTTTGAGCTTCAACGTATATATCGAGTATATCCTCAGGCGTAGCGCTCTCCGGCAGGTTTATTGTCTTGGAAACGGCGTTGTCCACATGCTTTTGAAACGCTCTCTGGATTTTCAAGTGGTCAAGCGGGGCGACTTCATACGCTTTCCTGAAAAGCTTTCCTGTGAGCGAGGACGATCTTCCCATCTCCTGGTAAAGTGGGTCGACCATTTCGACGCGTATGTCACCAAGGAGCAGCCGCGTGTACCTCGTATCGTAAATAGGCTCGATGCCGCTTGACGTGCCGGCTATAATGCTGAGCGTGCCCGTTGGGGCTACCGTGGTAGTAGTCGCGTTTCGCTGAGGCAGGTTCTTGCCGTCCCATATGCTTCCCTTGTAGTTGGGAAACGGGCCGCGACTCTCGGCAAGAAGCCTGGAGGCGATCTTTGATTCATGTTGTATGAAGCTCATGATCTTCTCCCCTAACGCTTCAGCCTCTTTGCCATCGTACACGATACCCATACGTATCAGGAGATGTGCAAATCCCATGATACCCAGTCCGATCTTTCTGTTGGCTCTCGTGATAGCGTCAATCTCGCGTGCGGGAAAACGGCTCATATCGATCACATTATCCAGGAACCGTACGCCGAGATGGGTCAACTCCTTGAGTCGCTCCCAATTGACCGAACCGCCGCTGGCGAGCTTGGCGAGGTTGATGGAGCCGAGGCAGCATGACTCATACGGCAGGAGCGGTTGTTCGCCGCAGGGGTTGGTTGCTTCCATGGTACCGATATGGGGTGTAGGGTTGAACCGGTTAATGGTATCAATGAAAATCACACCGGGGTCTCCTGTCGCCCAGGCGGCCTCCGCCACGTCCCTGAACAGGTTGCGAGCCTTTAATCTCTTTGCTTCTCTACGATTTCTGGGGTTAACCAGAGGGAAAACGTCATCCTCATGATATGCCTTCATGAATGCGTCAGTCACTGCAACCGAAAGATTGAAGTTGACCAGCTCCTGCGGGTTCCTCTTGATGCTGATGAACTCTTCTACATCAGGGTGATCGATTCTGAGAATGCCCATGTTTGCGCCTCTTCTCGTACCGCCCTGCTTGATGACTTCAGTCGCCATATTGAATGCTCTGATAAAGGAGACGGGGCCGCTCGCAACACCCATGGTGGACGCAACCGTGTCTCCTTTGGGTCTCAGACGGGAAAACGAAAAGCCGGTGCCGCCGCCGCTCTGATGGATCTTGGCTGTAAGTTTCACACCGTCAAAGATCGAGTCAAGCGAGTCTTCGACCGGAAGCACAAAACAGGCTGCCAATTGTCCCAGATCTCGACCGGCATTCATGAGGGTAGGTGAGTTAGGCAGGAACTCGAGGTGCGTCATCATGTCGTAGAAGGCATCATGCATCCGCTCCCGCTCTCCGTCTCTATAATGATCCTCCGCCTCTGCGATTGCTCCGGCAACCCGGGCGAAAAGCTGAGCAGGCGTTTCCACCAGCTCACCTTCATCATTCTTGATCAGGTATCTCTTGCTGAGGACGAGCAGTCCGTTTTCGTCGAGCATTGAGTGACTCTATAGCAATGTTCTACTCAGAGCACCCTTTGTCAATAGGCAATGCACTGAGGGCATTACTAACCTCGTAGTCATGCACAGGATCGCCATACCGTCAAGGCTAGACATCGCGCAGGACATTTAAAAGGAATGGCCAGCCGGAACACTTTCGCTCCACGAGCTAGGCGCTCCCGGTCTGACCCGACCACCCGCAAGCGGGTACCCGGCTACGCCTCCTTCGGTGCTCATTGCGAACACCTTACTTGCGATTTCCGAGATGGCAGCTCGCAAACTAACGCTCTGTACGCTTACCCAAGCCTCGGAGTCAGGCGCACCGCGCCGCGCCCGTACGGATGCGCGGCACCACTCGTCTACGCTGCCGGTGTCCCCAGACCTCCCGCGATGCTCGTTCCACGAAAGTCTTCCGGCTGGCCATACCATCAATGTTAACCCTCATAAAACCACGGTAGCGGGCACCACTGATCTGAGCTTAGGGTTTTGTCATGTTCAATTTTCCAATTGGTGACCACGGAGGGACGGGAGGACCTTTTCGGAGCGAATATCGCGTAGAGGGCCGGGGACCCGTAAATGGAGTGGAGCGTTGCCGCTTATTGCCCGGTCGTAAGCACCGGGCAATGGCACGATGCGCCCGACTCCGAGGCCTGGCGCATAAGGACGATGCAACTTTGCGAAGTGCCAAACGGGAGACTCAGTCGCCAGCATGGTTTGCAGTCAAAAAGCATCGAGCGCAACGAAATGTCCAACGGGTCGGACCTGGAGCGCCTAATTCGCGGAGAAAACGGTCCGAGCGGCGCGACTCTTTTGCTGATTGTGATTTCGTCAGTGGATTACACACCACTTTACATCCGGCGGAGGTTATGGTATCAAACGAGTGTTAATAAAGTTCGTTTCTCTCACCAGAAACAAAACCTCCGGAGGCAAGAGCTTGCATTTTGATCTATGTAAAAGGATCGTTGAGAATGTGGCCCGCGTCATTGTCGGAAAGGAGCCTTCGATAGAACTACTCCTCGTCGCCTTGCTCGCCGATGGCCACGTATTGATAGAGGACATCCCCGGTCTGGGCAAAACATTGATCGCAAAATCTCTGGCGCGAAGCATCGGCGCCTCTTTCAAGCGAGTCCAGTTTACTCCCGATCTCTTGCCGGCGGACATCACGGGTTTCAATGTTTACAACCAGCAGGCAGGCCTTTTCACGTTCCAGCCGGGACCGGTCATGACCAACGTGCTCCTGGCTGACGAGATCAACCGCACCATCCCGAGAACCCAGTCGAGTCTTCTCGAGAGCATGGAGGAGCGCCAGGTAACCGTGGATGGCACGACGTATCTGCTTCCTCATCCTTTCTTTGTCATGGCCACCCAGAATCCGATCGAGCTCGAAGGAACCTTTCCTCTGCCTGAAGCCCAGCTTGATAGATTCCTTCTGCGCATACGGCTGGGCTATCCGAGTCAAAAGGAAGAGATGGCAATTCTGGAACGGTTTCAGGAGAAAGATCCGCTCAGGGAGCTTGAGCCTGTGGCAACGCCTGAGCAGATTTCCGAACTGCAGAATGAAAGAAAGAAAATTCGTGTTTCCCAGCCCGTAAGGGAATACATCACGAGCATTGTGAACGCGACGCGCTCGAGCCAGTCCTTGCGGCTTGGCGCCAGCCCTCGCGGCTCCCTCGGTTTGATGCGGGCCGGTCAGGCACGAGCCGCTTTGCACGACCGCGATTACGTGCTGCCCGATGATGTGAAGGCGTTAGCAATTCACGTGCTCGCGCATCGCTTGATCCTCAGGGAGGAGGAGCGATTGCGGGGAGAGATTCAGGAGCACCTTCTGGAAGAGATGATCAGCCAGGTGCCGGTGCCTGCTTCTGTCGCTTGAGGAATTGGTGATGGAAGCGATCGAACGCCGGGTCTCCAGCCTTTTCCTTATTCCTCTCGTGTCACTTTTTGTCGCGGTGCTTCTCCTGATTGCCCTCCTGTATGGCCAACGCGACCTGACGATCGTATCACTCATGCTTTTCGGCGTTATTGCCGGCACAAGACTCTGGACCCGATGGAGCCTGACAGGCATCGAGTGCCGCCTCAGCGTGGACAAGAGCAGGACCTTTCCCGATGAAAAGATTCTGCTTCGCGCCTTTGCGGAGAATCGAAAAATACTCCCTGTATGGCTGCAGGTAACGGTGCCGATTGGCGGCCTATCCCAGCACGCACGGACGTCTGCCTCAGCTCCTGTGGTTGTTGAAACCGGCCTTTTGTGGTACCAGAAGACACAGTTCGAATGGGAACTGTCAGCCCAAAAAAGAGGGGTTCATCGCATAGGTCCTCTCCACATTCTCACCGGCGACCTTTTTGGTTTCTTCCCGAAGGCGGCGGAGAGAACGGAAGCGGTTGAGGTGATTGTCTACCCGAGACTGGTCCCGGTCAAGACACCTCCTTTACCACGACGCGATTTTTTTGGCATCCCCGGGGCTGATAACCCGGTAAAGGATCCCATCTATATACTCGGCACGAGAGACTACCAGCAGGGACGACCGGCAAAATATATTCACTGGAAAGCGACCGCGCGACATCACAAGCTTCAGGAAAAGATTTTTGAGCCGACAGAACAGGAAAAAATAGTGCTCGTGGTCGATGTGGACCAATTCGCCCGCCACAAAGCGGAAGAAGAATTCGAGGCCGCCCTTGAAACGGCTGCATCCGTGGCCGTGCTCCTTGAGAGACGCGGCTGCTCCGTGGGGTTGGTTACAAATGGCCTTATGACAGGAGGGGGAGAGTCCATTCTGCCGGTCACGAGAAACCCGCAGCAACTCACCGCAGTGCTGGAGGCGCTCGCAAGGTTGCAGATGGAATCGGGAGGAGAACTGATTGAAACGATGCGCGCTCACCTCAGGCTACCGTGGGGCACGAGCTGCCTCTATTTTGCTCATGCAAGGGACAGCAAAACAGAGGCGTGCGGAGAATTCTTTGCCCGCAGGAGAGTGCCTGTTCTCTATTTTGTGAGCGCGCTTTCCTCCGCATCAGTAAAGCGCATGTCGGGGACCGGTGGGACAACATACGCTCTCGAGGAGATACGCGTCGTGGAGGCTCACGGCTGATGGCGCAGCGCAAGAGTGCACTCCTCTATCTTGTGACCGGCGCCATGGAGCTGAGCTGGTTCTTTGCCTGGGCCATGTTCTCAGGGATTGCAACCATGCATCGCCCGTTCCCTTTTTTCGAGACGATCGTCGGCTTTATCACAGCATCATTTGTCACGTATATATCGACGGGAAAGGGATGGCGCATCATTCAAGTCCTGGGACTCCAGGTATTCGGTTTTCTCTGCGTGGCGCTGCTGGTCATTCATCGAATCTATTACGGAGGCAATGCGCTTTACAGCCGAGGCTGGCTCATTCTTCTGTTTGCCGGATCCCGGGATGCTCAGGCGTGGTTTATTCTTCTGATGAACCTCCTTCTCGTGCTGATGCTCTGGGTAGCCGGCGTAACCTTTGCCAGAAGAGCAAAGACGTATTACGCCACGTGCGGTCGCTTTGATTTCGGCCTCACCGCCTTTTTTGTTCTTTTCCTTGTAAGACTTGTGGCCTTTGTGAAGGGAGGCGTGAGGATAGATGACTCCCTCTCGCTGCTTTTTGTTTTTCCATTCTTCCTGTTCAGCCTCTTGTCCATCGGTATGGTTCGCATCGAGTCGACGCTCCCCAAGACCTTTCTTCCGGGTTATCAGGGAATGGGAGTTATCCTCAGTTTTATAGCCATCGTTCTTGTAGGGGCAGGAGGTCTGGTTCTCTTCTTCTTGCCGGCTTTGACTGTAGCCGCCCAGATGGGTTTTCGCGTGCTCAAGGTTGCAGGCGGGCCCGTGGGTTACGTATTCGTCGAGGTCGTGCGTTTCATGTTCATGCCCCGTGGGAATCACTCTGATGCATCGGTTGAGGCATCAAAGGGGATCGATTGGCACATGGTCGAACGCGGTGCCCAAACGTGGTGGGGAGAGCTCCTGGAAAAAATACTGAGCTGGGGTATTGTTGGGCTTACGCTCGCTCTGCTGCTCGTTGTTGCGGCTATTGCAGCCTACTATGTTATCAGATGGCTTTTCGCGAAGACCGCTGCCGGGCAGACGCGGCCGCGGCCCGGGTCAATCCCGTGGAGGAGTAAATTGTGGGCCGTTCTTGCCGGCTTCTTCAAGAAGCTTTTGCGGTCAGCAAAAGGTCACGCTATGGCGGCTGATCTTTATGGGGCGCTTCTAGGCTGGGCGCGTCGAAGCGGCCTGTCTCATATTCAAACCGAAACGCCCCTTGAATTCGGTGCCCGGCTGCATAGCCGCTTTCCCGCCTTGTCGCTCCAGATCGAATTGATCATCAGCGCTTTCAACCGTGAAGTGTACGGTGAGGTCGTACTCAGCAGCGCGCAGCTTGCGGCGACACGTTCCGCATGGCGAGAACTGCGCAGTCCCATCCACTGGCCTTCGCGGGCCAAGAACAGGCTTTTAAGACCCTCGCAATAATAAGGTTCAAAGCGGTATGAGAGGAAGAGATGCCGCCGGACTCTTGCAGCGCTCCTCTTCGGACACTATAGTTGATCTTGTGATGGCTGAGCAAAACGGGATACCAACCAAAGCACCGTCAGTGACACTGGATGAGATTGAAGCTGCGTTGCGGCGGCCTTTGCCGGGGCGCCAGGCACAGATCTGCATGGCGCCTGCGCCCAGACCGCTCGATCCGCCGACGCCGGCTCACCGGCCGCGCCTGGCCGGGGTTCTACTACTGCTTTTCGCTGCCGAGGAGAATGGCGAACTGTGGTTGGTGCTGACGCGACGGACCGACAGCGTTGCCGATCATAAAGGTCAGATAAGCCTGCCCGGCGGGGCAGTAGATCCGGGAGATTCGTCCACGGCACAGACAGCTCTTCGCGAGACGTGCGAGGAGATTGGGATCTGTGGAGATAGCATCCGGATGCTTGGCAGCCTGACCCCGATCTACATAGCGCCCAGCGATTTCTGTATCGAACCTTATGTGGCCTATCTGCCCTTCAAACCTGCGTTTGAGTTACAGCGTGCCGAGGTCGCTGAGGTGCTTGAGGTGCCGATCAGCCATTTTATGGGTGACGTTAATAAAGCAGTTGAGGACTGGTTACTGCATGACCCGCCTATGCGCGTGCCTTATTTTGATGTCTTTGGTCATAAGGTATGGGGTGCTACGGCCATGGTCCTGGCTGAATTTGCGGCCCTCGTCTCAGACAGCGTCACTAAGAAGCCACGTGTTTGACCTGAGTAAGAATGAGATGTAGGGTCAGGCCTTGACTTTATCGAGCCTCTCTTCGATCCCGTTCAGATGAGTCTGAAACGTTGTATCCCTGGCCTTCCGCTGCTCCACTCTGCCAGCGACCCTGCTGACCGCGGAATAGGTAATATTCCCGAAGCGCTTCCCGATCTCATTATTTGTGAGGCCGGTGTATCTCTTCGCTAAATAGATGGCAAGGTTCCGGGCCATGCTTTTGCCGGTAAGAAGGCTCCTTGACGGGACCTTGAAATATGAGGAGACTGCAGCAAGGATGAGTTCCAGACGGGACGCCTGCCGCGCGGTTGTACGCCGCGAAGTGGATTTGCGACCGGCTTCTTCTCTGTCAACACGTGCAGCCACTTTCTTGACGAAGGAGGGACTCCCGGCAATAGCCTGATTATAGACTTTCTGTAATGGATTTGCGGTTTTCTCCTCAAGGCCGTGTTCGACAAATTCCCGGTATTTTCTGCGCGCCTTTCCGGAGTCACTGGACAGCGTGCCAAGCACCGCCTCGATGGCGACAAGCTCTTGTCTCTCTTTCAGGACGTAAGCCCCATAGCTGCTATACTTGTACTCTTCAAGTTTTTTGACCAATCGTGCCTTGACAGGATCGAGATGCATGTGGCGGCTCAATTCGAGAAGAAGACTTTTTTCGTCGATGAGAATGGCTTTGTACCGGCCCTGAAACACTCTACCCGCGAGTCCCCTCTTGCTGTTGAAGTAAGTAGTGTAGGAACCGGCGAGATGATGCATGAACCTGCTGAGATTGGCTTCGCGTGTCTCGAGTATGAGCTGGTAGGCGTCCGGAAGAAGTATATAAGCGTGGACCTTCGTATGGAACTTGTCTCGCGCTTCCAGAAGATATTCTTTGAACTTCAGGTAGTCTGCGGGACTCGAAAAAATACGCCGCCCTTCGTTCCCCTTGCCCGTAATATGGTAGAAGGCCCCCGGGTATTGGATTCTCAAAGGTCTGGCCATAAACGCCTCCTTGTTCGTCTGCAATGAAGTTACAGTATCACGTACGCTGTGAAGGCGTCAAGGTCTGGCACTTTAGATCACCGCTTTTGATTTGGTTCTTTTGGCCGACAATATGATCAGGGGCCAGATGTCGCGCTTGGTGTGTTACTTCATGCAGCCGCTGCCGAGAAATACGCGCGGGATTTTGACATTGTTTACAAAAACCGGTTCGACTGCTATATTTAAGGATGTAGTTATTGCCGAGGCCTGCGAATGAGCAACCCTGCCGGTCTGGAGGTTCCGCTGCCTATCAATAAGCTCGACCTGAATCTGATTTTGAACATGCCGGCGGGGCCGGAGATGGACGCCCTGGTGGCCAGGGAGGTTATGGGGTACTCTGTTGATTTTGAAGAGCAGCCCTTAGCCAACGGTGATGCCAGGAGAATCTGGTTCATTATTTCGGGCGATGGACAGCTCAACCGGTCGAAAGTTCCCGGGTTTTCCACTGATATAGAAGCAGCATGGAAGGTACAGAGAAAGATGCGATCGCACGGAGACGCATTGTCGCTCCAGCACCGAAATATGGTGGACAACGCTCCGGGCTCCGCTATCTGGACAGCCTGGTTCGGGAAACCCAGCGACCTGGCTTGGGCCACCACTCCTCCGCTCGCCATCTGTCGGGCAGCGCTTCTGGCAGTCCGGGGTGCTCGCACTCCGGCGCCTGCGGGGAAGCCTGTTCCCGCCAATTTCTTTTCGATCATCGAACACGAACTGGCCAGGATCATGGGCCCGATCGCCGGCATCATGGTAGACGACAAAATTGCAGAATTCGGGGAGTCGCGTGATAATTTCCCGGATCAAAGGATCGATCCATTCATAAAGGCAATCAGCGAAGAGATCGCGGATAGCTCGGAGAGAGCGGCCTTTGACGCGGCGATGGCGGAATTTTCTCTTCCGAAACGGCGCGGCACGCAGGAGCCTGCGGGGAAGCCTGTTCCCGCCAATTTCTTTTCGATCATCGAACACGAACTGGCCAGGATCATGGGCCCGATCGCCGGCATCATGGTAGACGACAAAATTGCAGAATTCGGGGAGTCGCGTGATAATTTCCCGGATCAAAGGATCGATCCATTCATAAAGGCAATCAGCGAAGAGATCGCGGATAGCTCGGAGAGAGCGGCCTTTGACGCGGCCATGGCGGAATGTTCTCTTCCGAAGCGACGGAAGTTTTAGACAGGAGGGCTTATGGCTGACGAAGCGAAGAGCGGACCCGGGTTGCTGGAGCGATTGCTATTGGGGATTTTTGTGCCGATCCTCCTGGCTTTTCTGATCATAGGCGTTATGTTCTTTGTCAGTCTAAATATGGGCTTTGTTGAGCTCACCAGTATCAGGGATCTTGGAGCTAACAGTTTGAATGAACTTGGATCTGCGAGCCTGAAGGAATCTACGGCCTCCCTGAACAAACTCGGGGAGAGAATGATCCAGGAAAAAGCTCAGGATGTGGCGAAACAGATCGAGATTTACATGAAATCGCACAATCAGAAAACGGTTGCAGGGCTCGCCAACGATTCTCGCCTCAAGGCCATTGCAGTCCAGAAAGTGGGCGAGACCGGATATACGGCTGTCCACGACGACCGCGGAATAAATTATTTCCATGTCAACCCTCAGATCGTAGGTACAGACCTTCACGCACTGGCTTCCAAGCTTCCCGATTTTGTAAAAATTATGGATGCGGGACTGCGGAAACCGGCCAGCGGTTACTATAACTGGAAGGATGCTGATGGTAACGTCCGACCCAAGTATATGGTCACAACACCGGTGGAAGGCACGAACGCTATTGTCGCAGCAACGACGTACATCGATGAATTCTCAAAGCCGGCAAAGGCCATTGTGGGTAAAATGAACCTGATGCAGCAAACCTACGCCGCGCAATACAATAAGAGGATCATGCTTTTCCTTTTGGTAGTGGCAGCGGATCTCGCTGTGTTGCTTGCCGTGATCTATCTCTATTCGTCTTCAATAGTTCGTCCCATACGCCATCTGTCGGAAGTGGCCGATAGAATCAGTATGGGTGACCTGAGAGCGACGGTCGACGTCGAAGGGAAGGGTGAGGTTCACGTGCTGGCGCAATCGATCAAGCGGATGCAGGCGAGCGTGAGAGCAGCCATCGAGAGGCTCCAGAAAGCAAGAGAAGGCACCGGCGTTACCCGCAAATAAGAAACCCGACCGCACGAAGCGCATCGGATTCTTACGCAAGGCAAGATTGCGCCGTTCCCCATTTCCGCTCAACGAGCAGCGCGGCTTCCGCGCGTCATGAGGCTGGCCATGAGTACCGAAAGGATACCGGTCATGAAAATGGCGTCGAAGGTGCCGGCTCCCCCGATTGATGCAACCGGTGCGCCAAGGCTCTCAATTTTTCCAAGATTCAGAATATCCGCACCCAATAACGTTCCCAGGCTGCCGGCAATATAGGCCAGTGGAGGAGCATACTGCCGCGAAAGCAGCAGAGCTATTATCGCGGCAATCAGCGGCGGGATGAAGACCGGTATTGCGATCCCCACGCCCTCTACAGGATAGGCCATGAGGTGTACGAAGAAGGTAACGATACCTGTGCCTACGAGTCCCTGCCTGAAAAGGTTATTTTTCTTCATGAGGTACATCGAAAGGAGTATGGGAATAACCGCCCCACCCAGGTTGATGGCGACCATGGTGCCGGGCCAATCCTTTACGATCGGGGTCACATACAGCATGCCGAAGAAATTCACCACTTCGCCCGATGCCACACTGTAGCCCGGCAAGCGGAACAGCGGGATGTTTATGTAACTTCCGAGGAAAGAGAGTGTGAGTAGCCCGAACATGTGACGCCGTCCGATCCCTATTCGTTCGTAGGCGTACCTGAGGATACCGATTTCGATGAAGATAATCAGAAAAAGAAAAAGGATCGCAAAAAGGAGTAGAAAAGGTAGCGCGATAGGAAAATAGTTCACGGGTTTACGAGCCGATCATTGGCACGTTATCATGGATTTACTCTGATAACAGGTGATGGGTGCGGCGTACTTCTGCTGATCGCTATCCAAAGAGGGCTGAGAAGGTTCTGCCGAGCCTTCTTGCACGGATGAGCTCGTAACGTTCTTCCATAATCCAAGGCCCTGGAGCAGGGCTTCAGGGGACTGGTTGGGCCGACTCCTTTGCTGTGCGGCCGCAATGTCCCTTTCCAATCTTTCTGCGTTGATTCGAGAAACCAACTGTGCAAGCATCAGATTACCTTCCGCGCGACTCAGTGCGCCCTTGTCCATTCGTTGCGAGATTGCCAGTCGGTAAGCGGTCACGAGGTAGACGAGGTTCATGGCAGGATCGCCGGCTTCCTCATGGGCCTTTACAATTACCGGGTTTGAGCATTCCGTCGATTCGGTGTACGTCTTGAGTTCACCGCTGATCCGCTTGAGTTCGCATTCGGCCAGAATGCCCTTCTCCTTTTCATGCATGAGTGCAAGCTTCGTTTCGCGCTCTTGCTGCACATATCGCTGAGAGTTTTGACAACCGAAGAGGAATGCGAATACGACCAGTGCTGATACTGACAGGCCTAAGCGGCGCATCTATTCACCCACTGCCGATTGCAGAATGGCGACAGTTTTAATTTTGCGGACGGAAGAGCACAACCTGGCGTGAACGTTCAGACAGATCACTGCTTGTCAGGCACCCACACATTATGAGAAGGTACCCATATCCCGTCCGCCCATTGGCCGGGCACCTCAACCCATTCTCCGGAAAGTGCGGCTGAATCGCCCGCCGTGCCTTCGAGAGGCATGGGATCGGGGTAGATGGGATCGGGTGGCAGTAAATACCGGTCATCGTAGGTGGGGTCATAGTAATACCAGGGATCAGGGGAGGCTCCTCCCGCAGGCCCGGTCCCATACCAGCCATAAGAAGAGAATGCTACGTACGATCCAAATCCAGTATAACCGCCTCCCCCGCGATAGTATCCGCCGCCATGTCCTCCATGACTACCCCCATGGCCTCCATGATGAGATCCACCGCCTCGTCCCCCGTGGCCTCCATGACCTCCACCGTGTCCGCCCCGGGCGTACAAAGTTTGACAGGAGAATCCGATCAGAAATAAGACGGCTGCAACAACAGCGATTACTCTCTTCATGTGAATTCCTTAATAGAGAGTTAACACCTAATCGTCGGGAAAATCAATGGGCCTTTGCGGCGTATACAGAAAGCAGTTGAAGAACCGAATGTTTTAGAGAAAAAGATGGGCAGGCCAGTCTAGCTGGGGGGTCGGGGATTGGGCTATTTCCAGCCTGCCCTAGCACCGCGTCTTGTGGGGAAGAGTGCGGCGCCAACTGTTTTCTATCTTGTAAAACGAATGTAAGGTTGGTTTTGGTGGCTGTCAAGTGCTCTTAGTAAATTATTATTGAATTTTGTTCACAATCTTTTTTGGGTTATTGACCGGCACCTCCCGATATCTTAGAATGGGCTCCATGATTCTCATTCATCCTCCTGTTGCAAAGGCGTGTGAACCCCCGGCGGGTATCACCAAGTTGGCCGGCTTCCTTAGCGCCAACAATGCTGACTGCGGTCTCATAGACGCCAATCTGGAAGGCACCATGTATCTGTTGGGAAGCCCTGTTGAGCAGGCTGATACCTGGACCAGAAGGGCGACACGTAATGTTTCACGGCACGTGCAGGACTTGCGCGACTGGAGCCTGTACGGGAACCTTGACCGCTACAAACGTGCGGTAATGGACGTCAACCGGATCGTGGCTATTCATGGTAGAAAGAGCCGCGCACACATGAGCCTTTCCGACTATCAGCATGAAAGCCTGTCCCCACAGCGGACTGACGATCTCCTCTGGTCTGCCGAACATCCCGAAGCAGACCCGTACTATTCTTTTTTCTCAGAAAGATTGCGTGACGCTCTCGAGCGAGAATCAGACGGGGTTGTCGGCATCTCTCTCAACTATCTCAGTCAGGCTCTGCCCACGTTTTCCATGCTGGGATATCTGCGTCGGAAAGTACCGTCGGCAAAGCTGGTCCTTGGCGGAGGCCTTGTCACGTCCTGGTTACAAAGGCCTGCCATCAAACACCTATTTGCAGGCCTCGTAGACGAGATGGTGAGCGGACCGGGAGAGCATGCCTTACTCAGGATTCTGGGCAAAAGCTGCACCTCTCCCGGTAGCACGTTGCCGCGATTCCACGGTTTGCCTTTGACCGAATACCTGTCGCCAGGGCTGATCCTTCCGTATGCTGCCTCATCGGGATGCTACTGGGGCCGCTGTTCCTTCTGTCCGGAACGGACCGAGGGCAACGATTACCGCCCGATAGCGGCTGATCTCGTCCTGAAGCACCTTGAACACCTGTCTGACGAAATGAGGCCGGCACTTTTCCATCTAGTTGATAATGCTGTCAGTCCGGCAGTACTGGAGCGTCTAGCCCGCAAGGGCAGCATGGGACCTGCGGGAGCCGAAGCCAATGAGGGTAGAAACGCGCCGTGGTACGGTTTTGCGCGGATAACGAGCCAGTTGGCCGATCTTGACTTTTGCAGGGCGCTCAAGACCTCCGGCTGTGTGATGTTGAAGGTCGGCGTGGAATCAGCCGATCAGAAGGTGCTCGACGCGATGCAGAAGGGTCACGACGTGGAGACGGCCCGTCTCGTCCTGGCCGCACTCAAAGGAGCTGGCATCGGAACTTACGTCTACCTGATATTCGGCACACCGCAGGAGACCGAAGCGTCGGCGCGCGCTACGCTGCAATTTGTGGTGCAGGAGAGTGCGCACATCGATTTTCTCAACCTGGCTCTCTTTAATCTTCCTGACTCGAGTCCTGAGGCGCATCTTCTGAAGACGAGACCCTTCTTTGAAGGGGATCTCTCACTCTACACTGATTTCGTCCATCCAGCCGGATGGGACAGACGAAGAGTGCGACGGTTCCTGGAGAGCGAGTTTAAACGTCATCCGGCCGTCCAAAAGATTCTGAAGAGTAGTCCGCCGTTCTTCACTTCCAATCACGCCGCCTTGTTTGCCATGAACACCGACCGATCGGCCTTGACATAGTGCGTCGATGTGTATAAAACAAAGCAATGCTTTATGGAGAGGAGTGAAATGTTAGGTATGTCCAAGCATCAAAAAGTCGTGCTGGCGATTCTAGTGAGTTTGACTTGTATTATCACTCTGGCACTCGACGCGAATGCGGCAAGATCAGCGCGGCAATCTGCGCGCACCGGCAGTCGCCTAAACGTGGCGGGCGATGTAGTAAGAGTCGACGTTCAATCCCGGACCATGACGCTCAGAAGTGGAGGAGCCACTATAAGTCTAAACATCTCCAATCCTGTCTTGCAGGGCTACAGTAGCATTGACGCCATAAGGAAGGGAGACAGGGTAGGGGCGGGCTATACAGCGGACGGCATCTTTATCGCGAAATTGCCCAGGTCTGCCGGGAAAGAAGGACCCGCTGTTGTCGAAACAGCCCCTGCGCCGAAAGGAAAAAAATCTAAGAAGTCCTTGCCTTTCGCTCGCAGAAGTAGTGCTGACGCAAGGAGCTTCGCGAGCGTGGATAACAACAAGGACGGCAAGATAAGCGCGATCGAGATGTGTGTCGTGATCCCCGATCTAACGATGGACCAGTTCCGTCAGTACGACAAGAATCACGACGGCTATCTCGACAAAACCGAATTCGAGCAGATCAAGCTGCCGTGACGGACCAGGATTTAAAGGTCCCAGAGGGTTCTACGAAAAGACTAGATCCCTTGAACCCTCGGGACCCTGGACCCAGGCCCCGGGACCCCTGCCTTATATGTTGAATCTTACGTGGAGTATATCGCCATCCTTGACCAGGTATTCCCTGCCTTCGATGCTCACCAGGCCTTTCTCGCGCGCCGCATGCTCTGAACCGCACTGTATAAAAGTATCGTATGAGATCACCTCGGCCTTGATGAAGCCCTTCTGCATGTCCGAATGTATCTTGCCGGCGGCTGCGTAAGCAGTCGTCTGCCTTGGAATTGTCCAGGCCCGTAGTTCTTTGCCCACCACAGTGTAAAAGGTAATCAGGTCGAGCATAGCGTAGCCTGCTGCGATGACGCTTTCTATGCCGCGCGCCTTCATGCCATAGAGCTCCATGAAGGCGCCCATCTCCTGCGGTGAAAGCAATGCAAGCTCCTCCTCAAGCCTTCCGCAAATCGGCACTACTGCTCTGCCTCGTCGCTGGATGAGCCTTTGAAAACACGCAGGTTCCGGGTTATCGAGATCCTGTTCGTCGATGTTGGCTACATAGAAAAGAGGCTTAGTTGTGATCAGTCCGAATGAGCGCACAAGCTCCTCTTCCTCGGATGAAAAACTGTCTCTGTTGAGGAATTCTCCGCGGGAGAGCGTTTGCTTTGATCTTGAGCAGCACCTGCTGCTCCTCACCATGTTTTTCTTTGGAGACTCTGGCCAGTCGCTCCAATTTGCCAAGGCGCTCCTCGACGATCTCCAGGTCGGAGATGACGATTTCTGTCTCGACAACATCAGCGTCCCTTGCGGGATCGATGGTATCGTAGGAGTGGGGTATGCTTTCAGCCTTAAAGCAACGTACCACATGAACTATAGCGTCCACTTCCCTGATATGACCGAGGAATTTGTTCCCGAGCCCTTCGCCTTTATGCGCATCTTTAATGAGACCTGCAATGTCCACGAATTCAATTGAAGTCGGCGTAACCTTTTCCGGCTTTACCAGGCGCGCGAGGTTAGCGAGACGCTCATCAGGCACAGGAACAACGCCTACATTAGGCTCTATGGTGCAGAAGGGGTACGGCTGGGCGGCCACGCAGAGACTGGTGAGCGCATTAAAGATAGTGGACTTACCGGAGTTGGGAAGTCCGATTAAACCGCAGGAAAAACCCATAATTAGGGTCCGGGGTCCAGGGTCCAGGGTCCCAAGTACCGGGTCCCGGGACCAGTTGCCGGGGTCCAGATAGGGGCCAAGATCCAACCTCCGGAAGAACCTAAATTTAACCAGCTCCCCAGGCGACGTAAAGAGAAATAATTAGATATTAGATGGTACATAATGGTATACAAGGAAGTCTTATAAAATCATAATTGACCCAAAGGAGCGAACTTGCCACTCGCCTCAGTAAATTACATTATGAGATAACATGATAATATATGAAGAGGATCTTTTGATCGTTCTGTCTTTAACGGGACCCTGGACCCGGGCCCCTGGACCCTAATCTTTGCCCTATCTATTATTGTGCAGGCTCATTGCCTTGGCGGGGCCCTCTGTCACAAATGTGTTGAGCGCGTCAACTGCCGTATCGAGTATTTCGGAGAGCGGCGCCAGCTCATGCCTCTTGAAGCGAACGAGTACATACTCCTCTGGGGGAAGGACGGGGTCTCTCCCTATGCCTATTTTCAACCTGTGGAAAAGAGGGGACCCGACAAGCTCAATGACCGACCGGACGCCTTTGTGACCTCCATCGCTACCGTTCCATCGAATTTTGATTCTGCCGAAATCCATATCAAGGTCGTCATGGATCAGTATCAGATTATCGAGAGGAATATTTCGTTTTCTAACGAGAGACGCGACTGGCCCGCCGGACAGGTTCATATAGGTGTCCGGCTTGGCCAGTATAAGATCACTTGTTTCACCTACGATGCATTTCGCGGCCTTCTTATTTACGGGAATTCCGAAGCGCTCGGCAAACTGGTCTATGACGAGGTAGCCCAGATTATGTCTTGTATACTTGTACTGCGCGCCCTTGTTTCCCAGGCCACAAAGCAGGAACAACTATGCCTTCTCCTTCTTCTCCTTCTTCTCCTCCTTCTTCTCCTCCTTCTTCTCCCCTTCCTTCTCTTCTGCAGGAGCGGCGGCCTCTTCAGCGGCCGGTGCTGCTGCTTCTGCCACTTTCTCCTCAGCCTGCGGCGGTGTTACACCGACCACAGCGACATCGGGGGGAGCAAGCAATTTGATGCCCGGCAGGCTGATCTCGTTCACGTGGACCGAATCGCCAATGTCGAGAGCCGATATGTCAACATCGATTTTTTCCGGAATCTGTCCGGGCAAGCTCTCCACCATGATGCTCCTGAGGTGCTGCTCAATGACGCCGCCCTTGGCGAGACCGACCGGTTCTCCTACCAGATGTATCGGCACCTCAACCTGGACTGCACGTTCCATGGATACCTGCAGGAAATCGATATGGAGAACCTTGTCCTTGAGCACAGCTCTCTGTAGTTCCTTGAGCATGACCGGTCTTTCTTCTGCGTTCCCGTCACGCTTCAGGTCCATCTTGATGATCGTGTTGCTCTTGACCCGGCTCTGTACGGCTTTCCATTCCTTTGCCGATATGCGCAAGGGAAGGGGCTCGAGATCTTTGCCATAAAGAATGGCCGGAATTATGCCCTCTTTCCTGAGTCTCCGGGCGACGTTCTTGCCACCCTGTACTCTGCCTTCCGCTGTTAAGCGTATCTCTTCCATGCGAAATTACCTCCTCTTTTACTAAAGCGGCTCTTGGCTCTTAGTGTTCAGCACGAGCAGAGACCCCGTTATTGTCTTTACTGTTGATAGCGGTTCTTATCCTTCGCGATGCCACGTACGCCTACACAAATAATGAACTGACCGACGTGTCATCATGTATTCTCTTGATAGCCTCACCGAGAATCGGTGACACATCCAGCACCTCGAGGCGCTGTAGTTTGTCAGCCTTGTCTTGAAGCGGGATAGTATTCGTGACCACCAGCTTGTGAAGCTGAGAGCCGTTCAATTTTTCTATGGCATTGCCTGACAGCACCGCGTGTGTGCATCCGGCATACACCCGCGATGCACCATCCCGGATCAGCGCCTCTGCTGCCTGAACAATAGTGCCGCCGGTGTCGATCATGTCATCGAGAAGAATTGTCACTTTGCCTTTCACGTCACCAACGATGTGCATCACTTTTGAAACGTTTGCCCGCTCTCTTCTCTTGTCTATAATTGCAATTGAAGCATTTTTCAATCGTTTAGCAAATTCTCTCGCCCGTTCAACGCCTCCTGCGTCCGGTGATACTACGACGATCTCTCCGCCGATACTGCCGAAATATTCGAGCTGCACGGGTAGAGCGAAAAGATGGTCAACGGGTATATCGAAGAAGCCCTGAATTTGCCCCACATGCAGATCCATTGCAAGAATTCTGGAGGCCCCGGCTACTTCCATCAGGTCGGCCACGAGTTTGGCCGATATGGGAGCTCTCGGCGTAACCTTCCGGTCCTGTCTCGCATAGCCGTAATACGGCATGACGACCGTAATACGCGCAGCCGATGCCCGTTTGAGCGCATCAAGCATGATAAGCAGTTCCATAAGGTTTTCGTTGACGGGAGGGCACGTTGACTGAATGAGAAACGTGTCCATGCCGCGTACAGACTCTTCGATCTCAACCTGAATTTCACCGTCCGAGAATCTGCCTACTTTTGCTTTGCCGTGTTCTATGCCCAGGAATTGACAGATTCTTTCTGCGATCTCCCTGTTTGCACTGCCACTGAAAACTTTCAGTTTATCCAAAGACTACCCCCTCGTGGATATGCTGGGGTGGGAGGATTCGAACCTCCGAATGCGGGCTCCAAAGGCCCGTGTCTTACCGCTTGACGACACCCCAAAACTTCCTACGAAATGACTGCTCCGGCCTGGCTATGGAAAGCCTCCAGGACCCTCAACTCTATCATTTCCCTCATTTCGGCGTTTAAAGGATGGGCGGTATCGCGATAGGAACCATCCTTCATCTTCTTGCTCGGCATTGCCACGAAGAGCTTTGTGTCACCGTCGATCACCTTCAAATCTCTTACGATGAAGCATTGATCGAAAACGATGGAAGCGTATGCCCTGACCTTTTTCTCACTCACGGGATAGATCTTGATGCCGGTGATCTCCATGTCTCTCTCCCTCCTGCCGTGAACTGTGGGCCACGAAGACATTTCCTAAATCACTTACTCTTTCTACAGCTACCCGTGCATCTTCTTCCGTCTCAAAAACCCCAAAAACCGAGGAGCCACTCCCGCTCATCAGCGAACCAATGGCTCCCGCGTCTCGTAACCTCTCTTTTGCCGTATGTATTTCAGGATGAAGAGAAAAGGCGACTCTCTCCAAGTCGTTCTCCAGCACCCGAGCAACATCGAAGACCGTCTCTAACTGCCCTGACAATGTAATATGATTTTGAGTGAAAGTCAATGATATTTTTAGACCTTCGTACACATCCCTGGTGCTCAAAACTATACCGGGATAGACTATGACATACCAGACGGATGCCGTCCTAATTGGTGTGATCTTTTCCCCGATACCGCTCATGATGCACGGCTTGCCGTATAAGAAAAGCGGTACATCTGCCCCGATCTTTGCTCCAAGCGTCATGAGTTCGGCAGGGCTGACGGGTAAACTCCACAAGTCCACGAGCGCCTTGAGAGCGCAAGCTGCGTTACTGCTCGGCCCGCCGAGCCCGGCGCCTATCGGTATCTTCTTTTCGATGAAAAGGTGCGCCCCGCGTTTTACCCCATACGTCTTTTTTAGTAGCATGGCAGCCCTGTAAACGGTGTTGCCGGGCCCCGAAGGCAGAATATGCTTGTCGTCCTCGACCGCGATGTTGTCTTCCGGGATCTCTTCAATGCGCAAGACGTCATGGAGGGAGATGATGTCGACGATGCTGACGATGTCGTGGTAGCCGTCAGGTCTCTTGCTGAGCACCTTGAGCAAAAGGTTTACCTTCGCGGGGGAGGGATATGCTTTCATCGCCCTGCGGCCCTTATCACGGTTCTCCGCAACGAAGGAATATAGATCAACGGAAGGCTGATAATGGTGATGGTCATTTTGATCAGGTACTGTCCCTTAACGAGCGGAATGACGGGCAACGTCCCGTAAAAGGCGAGCGAAATAAAGACGACGCTGTCGATAAACGTTGAGATCACGTTACTTACAAGCACCCTCGACCATTTCCATCTCTGCACGCGGTTTCGCCACAGATGGTAAACCTCGACGTCCGCCAGTGAGCTTACCAGATATGCGGTTAAGCTGGCGAACACGATTCTCGGGGTGGAACCAAAGACAACCTCGTAAGCGTGACCCTCTGAAAAAAAAGCGGGTACAGGAAGATGAATGATCAGATACGAGTAAAGCGCGAGCAGGATGTTGGCCATGAAAACGGCATAGACTACCATGCGGGTCCCTGACCGCCCATAAACCTCGTGGATCAAATCGACAAGCGTGAAAGTGAGAGCATAGATGAAGACTGCCGACGGCACAACGAGACCGCCCAGTTGCACCGGCCGTCCGGCGGTGACGTTTGCTATGATTTCACAGGCGACATAAAGGCCGACGAGTATGAGGCCCACTCAGTAGACGCCCTCTACGTTAAAGCTTTCAATGCCGAGTCCCGGATCTGCAATGATGTTGAACTTCATTCCGAATGTGTTTTCAAGATATTCGAGCGACGCCTTCTCCTCTTCGTAGAGGAGTTGGGCCACTTCGGGTGCGAGGTGGATGTTGAGCTGTCTGCCTTCCTGCTTTCTGCAGGCCGCTCTCAGGGCACGCAGGACCTCGTAGCAGACCGTGAATCTTGATTTAACATATCCTGAACCATCGCACGTCGGGCACGACTCGCTGAGCATGCTGACAACATTTTCTCTCGTTCGTTTGCGGGTGAGCTGCACAAGCCCTAACTCGCTGATGGGATAGACGAACGTCTTGATCCTGTCCTTCTTCAGCGCATCAACAAGGAGCTGTGCGACGCTCTCCCGCGACTCTTTTCTCTCCATATCGATGAAATCGATAATGATGATCCCTCCGATATTCCTCAGCCGCACCTGGTACGCTATCTCTTTAACCGCTTCGAGATTGGTCTTGAGAATCGTATCTTCGAGGCCTTTCCTACCCAGGTACTTGCCGGTATTGACATCGATGACCGTCAATGCCTCTGTATAATCGAATACTATATAGCCGCCCGATTTAAGCCAGATTTTCTTGTGGGCAAGCTTGGCAATTTCTATCTCGATGCGGTAGAAATCGAATATATCCTCCCGTTCGTCAAAATGAATAACATCACACTCTTCTTCGGGTAAGTTATCTTTTAGAAATTCCTGAACCATCTTGAAGACAAAGATATCGTCCACGATAATCTTTTTAAGACTGTGAGAGTGAAGATCCCTTATTACCCGGAATATCATCCCGAGGTCTTGATGCAGTATCTTTGGTGCGCGCACTTTTTTTGCCTTTTCCTGAACGCCCTCCCAGATACGGCGCAGAAAATTGAGATCCGCGGCAAGTTCCTCCGGCCTCTTTCCTTCGCAGGCGGTCCTTGCGATCAGCCCGTAGCCTTTCGGCGTCAGCTCTTTCAAAATTCCAGCGAGTCTCTTGCGTTCTTCCTCTCCCTCTATGCGTCTTGATACGCCGATATGCTGGCTGCCCGGCATGAGCACCAGGAACCTTCCCGGCAGCGTTATTCTTGAGGTGACGCGCGTGCCCTTCTGCCCTATCGCCTCTCTCGATACCTGAACGTTTATCTCCTGGCCTTCTTCGAGCACCCCTTCGATACGCTCGTTCGGTTCCACAGGCGCAACCGTCGCCCCAAACTCTTCGTACATGCCCGCGTCTATGAGAACGTCAGCCACGTAGAGAAAAGCAGATTTTTCAAGGCCGACGTCCACGAATGCGGCATCCATTCCGGGTACCACTCTCGCCACCTTGCCTTTATAAATATTCCCTACGATATTCTTATCGTTCTTTCTTTCAACGAAGAACTCTACGAGAAGACCGTTTTCAAGGAAAGCAATCCGTGTCTCATTAAAGGTTACGTTGATTATCAGTTCCGACGGCATGAATCCTCTTCTCCTCTACTTTTATGATTCTGTCAAACAAGCCAGATTGCCACAGACCCTTGACGCCCTGCCCCTTCCAAAAGGTGAATAGTTTTTCCCCCTCGCTTTTCCATGGGAGGCCTTCCGGGACCGGCTCCTTGCCTGAAATAAGGAGATACATTTGTTCATCTTTATGCTCTTTCATGGTACCCGCGGAGAACTCCAGAACCTTCAGGCCCCGCGGCAGGTGATCGTTTATGGACTTGATGGCTTTCACGTGTCTCCATATGGCTGGCGTCAACGCCCTCACCGTCAAGGACTTCAATCTCCGCATATTCACACATACTCTCTACACCGACCGGCAGGGCAGGCGAAAGAGAGATGCGCGGTTTCGGGTGGTACTTACCATGCACCCTGAGGCGCAGGTTCGAAGCCCGCAAGGCTCTCAATAACAAGGTGACTGTATCGAGGTGGCCAAGGTACCGTCCGTCGCCGTACTTTCCATAGCGCAGCTTAAACGATGTGTAAGCCTCAGTGACGTTCGCCTCCGCCGGCTCACTAGATAGATTCTCAGAGGCAAGTACGTGAGAATCTACTGCCCTTCCTAAACCGGCCTCTTTGTTCTTGGGAGGACAGAAAAGTCCGCAGCCTGCACAGAAATCGTAACAGGTTTCCGTCCTTTCGCCAACCTCCGCACGCCGCAGCTCCTCAAGGAGGTGCGGCGGATCCACTCCCGTGTCGACAAAGTTCCAGGGAAGTGCTTGATTCACATCACGCCTGCCGAGCAAGCTCTCTTTCGCCTCACCGTTCCGTTCGAGCCAGGTCTCATAAAGGTCGGGTCTTGAGAACTCACTCCAGGCCTCAAGTTTGACATGCTGTTCATGCAACGCGAGGAAGAGCGGTCCGAGGCGCTCATCACCGCGGGCAATCAAAGATTCTATCATTGCCCTCTTTACATCCCGGAATTTCAACTTTATACCACGTCTGGGAATGGTCTGTCTGATGATAGAGATCTTTCGCTCCAGTTCTGCTTCAGACTCCATTGGCAACCATTGAAAAGGCGTGTGCGGTTTAGGCACGAAGGGCGATACAGAGAGATTGATGTCAATACGTTGGCGGATGAACGGCTCTACAAGCTCGCGCAGGGCGAGGAGATCCTCATCTGTCTCCCATGGAAAGCCGATCATGAGATAGAGTTTCATGTTCCGCCAGCCGAACTTTCTGAGAAGCGGCAGCTGGCTGAGAAAAAGGTCAAGGTCCATACTCTTATTCAACCTGTCACGCAGGCCGGGCGATGCAGCCTCCAGCGCGAACGTGAATCCGCCACGCGCACCCTGCGCAAGCAGCCGTATCTCCTCCTCGCTCACGCTGCCGATCTTGAGGGACGGAAGAGCAAGAGAGATGCCGGGGAAGCTGCTTCTCACCTGTAACAGGAGTTCGTGGAGATGGCTGTAATCGCCTGAACTCAACGAGAGCAGCGATATCTCTTCATAGCCTGTTCGATGGATCGCTTCCCGGATGATCTCCGTGATTACCGGAACACTCCTCTCCCTGTACGGGCGGTAGCCGTACCCGGCCATGCAAAACCTGCAGCCGTTCCCGCAGCCCCGGGAAATTTCTATATTCAACCGGTCATGAACACTGCTGACGACAGGGATAGGCGGCCTGACAGGATGAAAAGAAGAATCCAGATCATCCACATAGAGCCGCCTGACATGCTCTGCGCCGATAAGCGGCGAGTAAACCCCATCGAGCTTGGTCAGTTCGCGAACGATTGTTCCTCTGGGCAATCCCTTGAGATCGCGGGCGTGCGCCAGGAGATTCTTGAGTACTATATCTGCTTCGCCCACGACGAGCAGATCAAAGAAAGATTCGAATGGTTTCGGGTTGAGAACGAGAGGCCCGCCGCCTATGACGATCGGACCGGCTTCCCGGTTGCGTGCTTCCAGTGGGATTGACGCAAGGTCGAGCATGTTAAGGACATTAGTGATATTCATCTCGTAGGAGAGTGAAAAGCCGACAAGGTCCATGTGGGAAAGAGGTGTTTTTGACTCCAGCGTGTAAAGAGGAATGTGTTGCTCCCGCATGTAGGTTTCCATATCATGCCAGGGCGCAAAGCAGCGCTCGCACCAGATGCCATCCATACCATTAGCGATCTCAAGGAGGAGGAAGAGACCGTGATATGACATACCGATTTCATAGATGTCGGGATAGCAGAGTGCAAATCGGATGTCTACGCTCCCCGGGTCCTTGAATTGGGCGTTCGGCTCGGTGCCGATATAGCGCCCGGGCCGCATGATGTGGCGGGGGATGTCAAGCATGGAGAAGACCTGATAGGGTTCAAGAGTGCGAGGGTTCGAGGGTCCAAGGGTTCGAGGGTTCAAGGGTCCCGACCAAGAGAGTAAGGGTTCGGGGATTCCAGATGTTCGAGAGCTTGGATTTCTTTAAGCCTCTACTTGGACCCTTGGCACCTTGGACCCTGAACCCTTTCTGTTGTCACTTCTGCTCCTTCATCACGCGTTCGAGATCGCTCATGACCATCTTCTGGATACGGTCAAGGCCTGGCTCCGTGTCTGCTTCAAATCTTAATACCAGGATCGGCTGAGTGTTTGAGGCGCGCACGAGACCCCAGCCATCATGCAGCATCACGCGTACCCCGTCGATGTCGATGACAGGAAACTTCTGTTTATAGAAGTCTGTGAGCGACCGCACTACCTTGAACTTCAGGCTTTCGGGACAATCGACCCTGATCTCCGGCGTGGAGTATGTCGGTGGCAGATCGGATAGGTATCCGGAGAGCGGCCTGTTCTGCTTCCCCATGATTTCGAGAAGCCGCAGCGATGCGTAGACCGCATCATCATAGCCGAAAAATCTATCGGCAAAGAACATGTGGCCGCTCATCTCACCTCCGAGAACGGCTTTGACCTCTTGCATCTTCTTCTTGATAAGTGAATGGCCCGCCTTCCACATGAGGGCTTTTCCACCATGTTTTTCGATGTCGCTGTAAAGATTCTTCGAGCACTTCACCTCCGATACAAAAGAGGCCCCCCTGTGTTCTTTGAGTATCTCCCGGGCGAAAATAATCATCAGATAGTCGCCCCAGATGATGGCCCCCTTTTCATCGACCACGCCGATCCTGTCACCGTCGCCGTCGTAGCCAATGCCCAGGTCGGCACCTTTTTCGATCACTCTCTTTCGGAGTGTCTCCACATTTTTTTCCACGGTAGGATCAGGAAAGTGATTGGGGAAATGGCCGTCCATGTCACAAAATAGAGGGATGACTTCCTGCCCCATCTCTTCCATGATGGGACAGGCAACAACGCCCGCAGTGCCATTGCCGGCGTCGACCACTACTTTTAATTTCTTATCGAGCTTCAGATTCCCTCTCAGGAACTGGTAATAGTCCCGCATAATGTGGGGATACTCTTTGTACGAACCCTGCCCCTGCACAAACCTTTTCTCTTCGATGATATCGGCCAACGATTGGATCTCGGGTCCATAAAGTGTTGTCTTGCCGAAAGCCACTTTGAAGCCGTTAAATTCCGGGGGATTGTGGCTGCCTGTTACCATGACCCCGCCGTCAGCCTCAAGGTTGAAAAGAGAAAAATAGAAGAGCGGGGTAGGTACAACGCCGAGATCGGTGACTTCGAGGCCGCTCTTGATCATCGCATCAACGAGGAGGTCCCTGAAATGTTCTGAACTGAGCCTGCAGTCCCTGCCGATGGTGGCGGCTCTTTTCCGCGTTCCACCATATAGGTTGCCAGAGCTCTGCCGATGTTGGAGACAACCTCATCGGTGAGTTCTTGTTCCACGTTGCCTCTGATGTCATACTCCCTGAATATCTCTCTGTTCATCCGAACCCCCTGCAAGGACAGACATCAAGCATCAGACTCAAGACCAGAGATTTTCTTTCCTTAGTCGAATCCCTGATGTCTATGGCCTGATGTCTGCCTTTCTCAACATCAGTCCACTATCTGCTCTGCTCATCTATTCGTCTATCAGAAAAGCCGCACCCAATAGAGCTGCGTCATTTCCCAGTCTCGCATGTTCAATCTTCATGCCCCTGATCGAAGCAGGCATGGCCCGGCGCTCCATGACTGACCGTGCCTCTTCAATGAGCCGCTTCGTGCCCTTCACAACTCCTCCACCGAATATGATCAATTCCGGATTGAGCAGATTAGCGATGCTTTGAAGAGCTGAACCCAGGTACTCGATAACCTCGGTCCAGATTTCAACGCACAGCTCGTCTCCGAGAAAGTAGCCTTCCTCGATAGCGCTGGGATTCAGTGTTTCCGCACGGCCTTTGATGATGTCCAGGAGTTTGCCCCGGTAGCCAGCTTCTAAACGCTGTCTTACCCTGCCTTCTATATACGAGCCCGCGCAGTACGCCTCGAAGCAGCCTCTATTGCCGCAATGGCATTGATAACCGAACGGGTTGAGTGTGATGTGCCCGAGCTCGCCTCCCACCCCATGCGAGCCGCGGAACATGCGGCCATTGACGATCAGGCCTCCACCGATTCCGGTACCGATGAAGACGCCCACAACATCCGAGCCCTCTCTATTGAAACCGAATCGCCACTCTCCGTAGGTACCTGCATTTACGTCGTTTCCAACGAACGTCCGGATCCCTGATGCGGCTTCCACGTCGCTCCTGAGCGGTGCATCTCTCCAGTTCAGGTTCGGAGAGAAAATAACCTTCTGTGTCATCCGGTCGATCTGGCCGGCGCAAGCTATGCCAATGCAATTAATAACGGATGTTCTGGCTTCAGCTTCTGCGAGAAGAGCGCTCACCAGACTGTTTATCTGATCCAGTACCGCAGTATACCCCTTGACGGTATCCGTTTTGATCTTCCTGCGCGCCATCACCTTGCCCGCATTGTTGACGAGTCCGGCAGCTATTTTGGTGCCGCCAACGTCAATGCCGATTCTCATAGTATCATTCTTCATTGCGAAACGGGTGACCCTTTGTGTGATGCGCAGAAGAGTTGCCCTGAGTTGTAATCTCTAAACAGAAACCGGTAAAACAGGCGAAGCAGCCTCGCCTGAAGCGAGACGGATGCGCTTTTCCTTTGACATGCAATTTGCATCTTACATATTATATGTGAAATTACCAAATCTCAAGGGCAAAAAGGAAAACTCATGGAAAAGCAGTATATGCTCGACTACATTACGCTTAAGGACTCGTGGCGCCTTTTCCACATCATGGCAGAATTTGTGGAGGGCTTCGAAAACCTGGCAGATATACAGCCTGCCGTTACGATATTCGGGAGTGCCCGCGCAAGAAAGGGCGATCCATTGTACAGCACAGCGTACGAATTGGCGAAGGTCCTTGCCCGGAACAAATTCAACCTCATCACGGGTGGGGGCCCTGGTGTCATGGAAGCGGTTAATAAAGGTGCAAAAGAAGAAGGCGTCAAATCTATCGGGATCAACATAGAGCTCCCTTATGAACAAAAGCCAAACCCGTTCATCAACGTTCCGCTGAGTTTCAAATATTTCTTCGTGCGCAAAGTAATGTTCGTCAAGTATGCGATTGCCTACGTTGTGCTCCCGGGCGGGTTTGGGACCCTGGACGAATTTTTTGAAGCTGTCACGCTCGTGCAGACGAATAAAATACGGCCTTTCCCGGTTATCCTCGTCGGTTCCGATTTTTGGAACAGCCTCGTCGAATGGATGGAGAAAAACATGCTGGCCCGCGGCACTATTTCAAAGGAGGAGTTGTCGATATTCAAGGTCATGGATGACCCGGAGGAGATTGCAGCGTACATAAAGAAATTCGTGATCCTGTAGTGCCAATCCGGCTTCAGGCGTATACCTTCGTTGTCGCTGCGTCGCTCTCCTCGACGTACGTGTAGTACGCCTTCGTCGGCTCCTCGCTGCCGCCTCGGTCTCCATCCTGAATCCGAATTGGCACTAGAGATGGCCATCTGTTCTTTAGGAAAGAGATGAAGCAGGTTGAGGTTAAGGTTGAGAAAAAACGGCCAGGCTTCGCTATTTTAATGTGATTGGTTTGCACGGCGATTGAGATTCCAGGAATTGTCTCGGAACCAATAAAACCAATGCAACCAATAGGACCAAATCAACTTCGTATTCTCAACCTCTACCTTTGCTCTTGGTCTTTTCCTCTGCCTGCTCCATTTCTTTCCTGTTCTGAGGGTCTGTTCCTTATTAGGCACAATAATTGCATAATCACAATCATTATGAATCCTAAAGATTACATCAGGCATCGTGGTGCGACTTCTAAAGAATCGAGTGCGGCTTTGCTGATCAAAGATCTTGAAGAGTCGCCGGCGGGCAAGTCGAAACAGGTGCTCTTGCACCAGCTCACCAGCATGCGGCAGCGGGTAAGGGAACTGGAGACTCTTGAGGCAAGCCAAAGATGGAAAGAAAAGGGCCTGCGAGAAAGCGAACGGCGTCTGCGCCTTCTTCTCGAGAGCACTGAGGATATCATTGTGGCAATGCTCGATCTACAAGGGCGCTGCCTCTATTACAATGGCCCGAGTCGGTATGCATTAAAGCCGGAGGATGTCATAGGGAAGACGGCGGCCGATTTTCTCGACCCCGCCATAGCAGCGAGTGTCGTTGTCAGGGTTAAGCACGTCGCAGCTACACGCCAAAGCCTCAACTTCGAACAAAGGGTGCCGTGGCAAAGGAGCACCATGTGGTTTCTCACGCAGATTTCTCCTGTCATCGATAAGACGGGCGAGGTCTCTGCGGTAGTATTCTTTGCGAGGAGTATCACCGAGCGCAAAAGAGCTGAGGAATCTTTACGACTGGCTAATATACTTCTTGAGAGGACTTTTGCGAGTCTTAAAGAAGCTGTCTTTGTGATAGACCTGTCGGCTCAGACCGTCATTACGTGCAACAGCGCTGTAGAGCACATATTCGGCTATAAGAAAGAAGAGGTCATCGGCAGAACCCTTCAATTTCTGCATGTGAACAAGGAGCAGTATACTGAGTTCAATGAGGGCCTTTCATCGGCCCTGAAAGGAGAAGGCCTTTTCAACGCCGAGTTCCCTGCCCGTCGCAAGGACGGTACGGCCATCATGACCGAATACACGGTAACCGAGACCTCCGATGATTCCAGCGGGCGCTCGGTTCTGGTAATCGTGGTGAGGGACATAACGGAACGGAAAAGGTCAGAAGAGCAACTCAGGGTAGCACTCAAAGAGAAGGAGGTGCTGCTTAAAGAGATCCATCATCGCGTGAAGAATAATCTGGCCGTTATATCGAGTCTCCTGAATATGCAGTCAAAATATATCAAGGACAAGAAGACGCTGGAGATTTTCCGGGAAAGCCAGAACCGGGTTAAGACTATGGCCCTCATACACACAAAGCTCTACCAGTCGAGCGACCTTGCGCGCATCGACTTCGCAGATTACATCCGAAAACTGGCCGGCGATCTTATCGAATCGTATAGACTGGAGCCGGATTCGGTCAAGCTTCATCTCGACGTAAGAGATGTCTATTTTGACGTGAATATGGGTATCCCTTGTGGTCTTATCATCAATGAACTCCTGACGAACTCACTGAAACATGCTTTCCCCAATGGTCGCAAAGGAGAAGTCAGCGTCAGTCTGAGACCGGACGACGGAAAGATAACGCTTGTCGTGGCAGACAACGGTGCAGGATTTCCGGAGAACGTTGACTTTCGCAACACCGAATCTCTCGGTTTTCAACTGGTGACGGCTCTTGTGGAGCAGGTGGGAGGGACCATAGAACTCGACCGCAGCAAGGGTACAAGATTCATTATCTCTTTTCCAAATTGAAGTGACGCGCCGTCTAGATTCCTGATCACAGAGCCAAGCCGACCGTGCAGTAGCCATCAGCCACAGGCTGAGTAGTGGTACCGGTTGCGCGATAAAAAACTTCGCTTCCCCCTACAGTTTTTACCTGCGAATCCGATAAGGGACTGAACTCGAAACGGCAAACCGCTCGAAAGAGTGGGACGCAAAGCCACTGGCCTACATCACGCGGCCTGCGTGACAGGGTGGCAGGGCTGCCGGGGGATGTGGGCCTCAACCTACAACTCTACACCTTGCTCGCGCAGCTCATGCTTTCTGAGGCACTTCCCGGCGCTAACGCATCAGGGGGGGTGCTTTCATACGTCGAGTAAATTCAATCCGCCATCTCGTACAAACAATTTCTCATAAAAGCATTGAAGGAGCATACCTATGAAAAGAAATCTGTTCATCGGCCTGGTGCTGTTCACATTGTGTCTGCTGCAGTTCCCGGCATGGGCACAAAATCCCTCACTTGACTACTCCGTCAGCAAGCTCTTTGCCAGTACAGGGGGCACAGGAATCATCAGAGTAACGTCAGGATCCGCCTGCGGGTGGAAGGCAACGAGCGGGGTCGCCTGGATCAGCATTACCTCGGGGGCGAGCGGGACCGGAGCAGGGAATGTCCAGTACACGGTCACAGCCAACACCGGCGCCACGAGGAACGGCACGATCACCGTTGAAGGACACACGTACACCATCACCCAGTCAGGGACAACCGGGATTACTACTGCTACTGCGGCCGCCACCGCACATTAGAAAGATGGAGAATTCAATGAAGAAGCATCTCGTCCACTCGTGGATGGGAACGGTTGCTGCCTGGATTCTCTTCTTGAGCATCGTGGTTTCAGGTGCCCCTGCCGAGGTGATCGGAGCGACTCAATCGGCGGACAACCTCCAGCTCCTCAAACCGGGAGAGTTTGCCGTCACCGAGAAGGGGGCAGGTAAGTAAATGTTGAGTCAAGAGCAAACACTACCAGTGAAAAGAAGAAGGAGCGTCGCAATGAAGAAGAGTCTGTGCATGGTCGTAGCAATGTTCATTCTCTGCATGCTGCAAGTACCGTTATGGGGGCAGAATCTCACGGTCTCGCAGATCCAACAGGATATCAAGACTAACGGAGCCCAATGGGAGGCAGGAGAGACCTCCATGACCAAGCTTTCTCCCGAGGAACGCAAGATGCGTCTCGGGCTTGTGCCTCTGAATCTCACGGGCAAGGAATCGAAGAGACTATTGCTCACGGCCTCTCCCGTTGCGATTCCGCCAACCCTCGACTGGCGCAACAACGGAGGAAATTACGTTACCTCTGTAAAGAACCAGGGGCAGTGCGGGAGCTGTTGGGCCTTTGGCACCACTGCAACCCTGGAATCGGCCATCCTCCTGCACAGACAAACGCCTAACGTCGACCTGGACCTCTCGGAGCAGGTCATGATCTCCTGCGGCGGCTTCGGCAATTGCAATGGCGGGGATCCTGTCGTGACTTCCGATTACTTTGTCACAACCGGGCTGCCTCCGGAAAGCTGTTACCCCTACACCGCCACGTACGGAAACTGCGCAGTAGCATGCGCCAATTGGCAGGCTAAGGCCGAAAAGGCTTCCGACTGGTGGTTCGCCGGTGCCGACGCCAGTCACGCCGGCGGCACGACAGTGGATGCGATCAAGGCCGCCCTGTACACTTACGGACCACTGGCCAGCACGATGAGCGTGTATGAGGACTTTTACTCATACCGCGGAGGGGTCTATCAGCATGTGAGCGGAAGCCTAGTCGGAGGTCACGAGATCTCGATCATCGGCTACGACGATGTCAACAAGTGCTTCATCGCGAAGAACAGTTGGGGTACCGGCTGGGGCGAAGCAGGCTTCTTCCGGATCGCCTATTCGCAGGTACCGACGGAATTTGGCGGGTTCACCATAGGCTACTATATTGCACCGACGGGTTGTTCCTACACAGCGACTCTGGATCAAGGCGGTCCCTATTATCTGTTTCCCGGCTCGGGCGCAAAAGGAACCGTGACGGTAAAAGCGGACAGTGGGTGCGCATGGACAACGCTCAGCGTGTTTCCCTGGGCCACCATCACCTCAGGAGCCTCGGGCACCGGAAACGGGACCGTTTCCTTCTCTCTGGATGACTATCCTACGGGTGCAGCCCGGATGGGGGGATTGATCGTTGCGGGCCAGAATGTCTTCTTCCAGCAGCAAAGCCAGACTCCCTGCGCCTTTGCCCCGTGGCCTGCACAGATATCTGTCGGCGCTGCCGGCGGTAACCAGAGTCTCCCCGTGACCTTTACATCCGGTCAGAACTGCCCCTGGTTTTCAGTTTCTTTCGGCACCTGGGTTACGGCCACCCCGTACAGCGGCACCGGCAACGGGACGCTCAACTATTCGGTAGCGCCCAATACCGGACCCTACTCTCGCACACTTTCTCTTCAGGTTGCCATGTATACTGGTAACTCATTCGCGTATACCACGATCCTTCAAGCGGGAAGCGGCGGATGTATCCACAGCATCTCATCCGCCAATCCATCCTTCGCTGCGTCGGGCGGAACAGGCTCGTCAAATGTCACCACTGGTTCCGGCTGCGCCTGGACCGCAACGAGTAATACCTCGTGGATTACCGTCACCGGCGGGTCAAGCGGTTCCGGGAATGGGACGGTGAACTATTCAGTGGGGGCGAATACCGGCGCGGCGGACCGGTTCGGGACGATTACCATTGCTGGCCAGACGCTTACCGTTTATCAGAGGGCTGGGGCCGCGTGCACCTACGCCATCAGCCCCACCTCGCAGAGCCTTGGGGCATCGAGCGGAACAGGCTCGGTGAGTGTCACCACTGGTTCCGGCTGCACCTGGCAGGCCTCAAGTGGTGCGAGCTGGATTACCGTCACCGGCGGGTCAAGCGGTTCCGGGAATGGGACGGTGAACTATTCAGTGGCAGCTAATACCGGGACGGACAGGAGCGGGACTTTGACCATCGCCGGTCAGACCTTTACCGTGACCCAGGCCGCTGGATCCCCCACGTGCACCTATGCCATCTCACCTACCAGCAACTCCTTGAGTGCGGCGGCAGGTACGGGATCTGTCAGTGTCACCGCCGGTACAGGCTGCGCCTGGACTGCGGCGAGCAATGCCTCGTGGATCACCGTTACTTCAGGATCAAGTGGCTCAGGGAACGGATCGGTCGGTTACTCCGTTACGGCCAACACGACTACAACTTCACGCACGAGCACCCTGACCATCGGCGGTCAGACTCTTATCGTCAATCAATCAGGTGCCACCTGCACCTATGCCATCAGCCCCACCTCCCAGAGTCTGGGTGCGTCCAGCGGGACAGGCTCGGTGAGTGTCACGGCCGGTACAGGCTGCGCCTGGACTGCGGCGAGCAATGCAACATCGTGGCTCACTGTCACTGGAGGGGCAAGCGGGTCGGGGAACGGGACAGTGGGTTATTCAGTGGCAGCGAATACCGGCACGACCACAAGGAATGGCACGATCACCATCGCAGGGCAGACCTTTACCGTAAACCAGACAGGACAGACCTGTACTTACGCTCTTAATCCGACTTCCCAGTCTTTCACCTCCCCAACCGGCACCGGTACAGTCAATGTAACATCCGCGTCAGGCTGTTCCTGGACGGCAGTGAGTAATGCAACATCGTGGCTCAGTGTCACCTCGGGTGCAAGCGGATCCGGGAACGGATCGGTCGGTTATGCAGTTACGGCCAACACGACCACCACCTCCCGCAGTGGTACGCTCACTATTGCGGGCCAGACCTTTACGGTAAGTCAGGCAGGACAAGCCTGTACCTACTCCATCTCACCAGCCAGTAACTCTTTCAGCGCAGCAGCAGGCGCGGCGTCTGTCGGCGTTGCCTGTTCTGGCTCCAGTTGTTCCTGGACGGCAGTGAGTAATGCAACATCGTGGCTCAGTGTTACCTCGGGTGCAAGCGGATCCGGGAACGGAACGGTCGGTTATGCAGTCACGGCTAATGCAACGACAACCTCACGTAATGGTACTTTGACCATCGGGGGCCAGACCTTCAGCGTCACCCAGGCAGCGCAAAGCTGCACCTATTCGATCTCACCCACCAGCAACTCGTTTGCCGCAGCAGCAGGCACGGGGACGGTGAGTGTCACGGCCGGTACAGGCTGCGCCTGGACAGCAACGAGCAATGCAACAAGCTTTCTCAATGTTACCTCTGGTGCAAGCGGATCCGGGAACGGGACCGTGGGCTACTCTGTTGCAGCAAATAGCGGCACGACAACAAGGAATGGCACGATCACCATCGCAGGCCAGACCTTTACCGTGAATCAGGCAGGACAGACGTGCACTTACGCTCTTAATCCGACTTCTAAGTCTTTCACCTCCTCAACCGGCACCGGTACTGTCAGTGTGACATCCGCGTCAGGCTGCGCCTGGTCCGCGACCAGCAATAACACAAGCTGGCTCACCGTTACCTCCGGTGGAAGCGGCGCAGGTAGTGGGACGGTCTCGTACTCAGTTATAGCCAATACTTCTACCACCTCACGCACCGGCACCCTGACCATCGGCGGCCAGACCTATACGGTCACCCAGGCAGGGGGAACCACCTGTACCTACACCCTTTCGCCCACCAGTAAGTCCTTTACCTCGGCAGGAGGCACGGGTTCGGTGAATGTCACGGCCGGCTCAGGCTGTACGTGGCAGGCGACGAGCAATGCAAGCTGGATCCTCGTCAACTATGGGCCGAGTGGATCAGGCAATGGGACGGTGGGCTATTTAGTTGCGGCAAATACCAACACATCTTCCCGCACCGGCACGATTACCATCGGCGGCCAGACCCATACGGTCAGCCAGACAGGACAGAGCTGCAGCTACTCCATCTCACCCAGCAGCAACTCCTTTACCGCAGCAGCAGGCACGGGTTCTGTCAGTGTTACCGCTTCTTCAGGCTGCGCCTGGACTGCGGCGAGTAACACCTCGTGGCTCACCGTCACTGGTGGGTCAAGCGGGTCGGGAAACGGGACCGTGGGCTACTCCGTTGCAGCAAATAGCGGCACCAGCAGCAGAACAGGCACCATGACCATCGCAGGGCAGACCTTTACCGTAAACCAGACAGGACAGACCTGTACTTACGCTCTTAATCCGACTTCTCAGTCTTTCACCTCCTCAACCGGCGCCGGTACAGTCAATGTAACATCCGCGTCAGGTTGCGCCTGGACGGCAGTAAGCAATGCGACGAGCTGGCTCACCGTGACGTCGGGTTCAAGCGGCTCAGGCAGTGGAACGGTCTCGTACTCAGTTCTGGCCAATACGACTACGACTTCACGCACGGGCAACCTCACCGTCGGTGGTCAGACCTTCACGGTCACCCAGGCAGGTGGCACTGTTTGTACTTACACCCTCTCGCCCACCAGTAAGTCCTTTACGTCAGCGTCAGGCGCCGGTTCGGTTAGTGTAACCACCAGTTCAGGCTGCGCCTGGTCCGCGACCAGCAATAACACAAGCTGGCTCACCGTTACCTCCGGTGGAAGCGGGTCAGGGAATGGGACAGTCAACTACTCAGTTATAGCCAATACTTCTACCACCTCCCGTACCGGCACCCTGACCATCGGTGGCCAGACCCATACAGTTGCACAGGCAGGTGGAACCACCTGTACCTATTCGATCTCACCTACCGGCAATTCCCTCTCGGCAGCAGCAGGCACGGGTTCTGTCAGTGTCACTGCTGCTTCTGGCTGCGCATGGACGGCAACAAGCAACAACACAAGCTGGCTCACTGTAACGTCAGGGGCTAGTGGCTCCGGCAACGGCACCGTCGGTTATTCAGTAGCAGCCAATGCAACCACCGCTTTACGTACCGGTACCCTTACCATCGCAGGCCAGACCCACACAGTCACTCAGGCAGGGGGGTGGTCTCCGGCCTGCAAAGCATACGTGTGGCCTGACACGTATTCCGTCGAGTCAAGTGGGTTGACACGGTATATCGGAGTGGGCGCAGACAGTACCTGTAAGTGGACGGTCACCAGTAACGCGTCCTGGATCATTGCCGGTGGAAGCGGACAGGGGAACGGCACGTTCTTGCTCATGGTGCAAGGCAATAGCGGTCCTGCAAGGACCGGCACCTTCTCCGTCAATGGGACGGTGGTGACGATTACCGAGAAGGGAGCGCCAAAGTGAGCAGCGAAACGTGAACTATGAACAGTCGACTGTAAACGTAAAGGGCGAACAAAAGGAGATACCCATGAAAAAGAGCTTAGTGATTGGATTAGCGGTATGTGTACTGCTCATGACGCACGTTGCAGCCTGGGGACAGAATCCCTCGCTTGACTACTCCATCAGTAAGCTCTTCGCCAGCACCGGGGGCACCGGCATCATCCGCGTGACCTCAGGCTCCGCCTGCGGCTGGAAGGCAACGAGCGGGGTCTCCTGGATCACCATTAACTCGGGCGCCAGCGGTACCGGGCCCGGGAATGTTCAGTATACAGTCGCGGCTAACACAGGCGCCACGAGGAACGGCACGATCACCGTTGAAGGACACACGTACACCATCACCCAATCAGGGACAACCGGGACCACTACCGCGGCCGGCAGTACGGGTAGGTAGGGAGGCTACGATGAAAAAGCACTTTATATATTCCTTTGGGGCAATGCTACTAATTTCGATGTTCTTCTTCGGCATCGTCTCTTCAGCCTCAGCGCAGGTAGCGGTAACTGATATTCAGGCAGCCATCAAAGCCGCAGGGGCAACATGGGTTGCCGCAGAGAATCCCATATCAAAGCTCAGCTTCGAAGAGCAGAAGAGATTACTCGGCGTGAAGAACGCACCCAAGACAAATACCCATCCGCCTGCCATGGCAACCTTGGCCTACGGCCTTCCCCCCAGCCTTGACTGGCGGAATAACGGCGGCAACTATGTCACCGGCATCCGGAACCAGTCAGCCTGCGGCAGTTGCTGGGCTCATTCGGCCATCGCGGCCCTTGAATCAGCCACCCTGATCGCCAACAAGACCCCCAACACGGAATTAAATCTCTCCGAGCAGGTCCTCATCTCCTGTTGCAGCTCTCTTTGCAGCCCGAGCGGGGATTGCAACGGCGGCTACGTTGAGAAGGCTGCCGATTTCCTGCGGGACCATGGTGCGCCGGCGGAGAGCTGCTACCCCTACGTGATGAATGGGTACTGTGCAGACGCCTGTCCCAACTGGCAGGCCTCTGCCTACAAGATCAAGAACTGGAAGTACGTGGTCGATTATGACAAGAGTGAAGGACCTTCTGTCGATGCCATCAAGGCCGGCCTGCAGTACGGCCCCCTGGCCATCACGTACGCGGTGTACGCTGACTTCATGAGCTACTCGAGTGGCGTCTACAAGCACGTTTCTGGCATCCTGGCAGGGTTTCACGCGGTCCTTGTCGTGGGCTATGATGATCCCGGCCAGTATTTTATCGTCAAGAACAGTTGGGGCACCGGATGGGGCGAACAGGGCTACTTCAGGATCGCCTATTCTGAGGTCACCGGCGACTCGCAGTTCGGGTTTGAGACCATTGCGTACTATGTAGGGGACGATCCCGATCCTACCTGCAAGCATGAGCTCGCCGATTATTTTCCGGCCTCCGGAGGCACGGGTACTATCCAGATGTCCATACGTGACGGGTTCAACTGGGCAGCTTCGAGCGACGACTACTGGATCCAGGTACCCGGCTTCAACGACTGGCATACGGGTCCGGGACCGGCCACCTTTACCCTGAGCCCGAATACAACAACCTCGACCCGTACCGGAGCTGTAGTGGCCTTTGACGACTCGTACCGTCAGAAGACTTTCCCGGTGGTGCAGGGACCAGCTTCCTCTCAATGCACCTATACCGTTTCGCCGAAGACGATAGCCCTTGACTATTCGGGCGGTAAGGGCTCCATCAACGTGACCACAGGGTCCGGTTGCCCCTGGGCGTACCAGTACTTGCTCTTGGGAACTTGGGTCCAGTACCTTCAGTCGGGCAGCGGACAGGTGCCCTATGATTTTACCAGGAACCCGGACGTCAACCCCCGGACAATAGTGATCAAGGTGGCAGATCAGGATGTGACGTTCAATCAGCGGGGCTACCCCGTTTACTTCAATCCCGCCTCGCAGGACGTCCCCGCCAATGGCGCCTCCGGTACGGTCATGGTCACCACCGGAGCGCAGTTCAATTGGTCCCCGAAGAGCGATGCGGACTGGATCACGATTACCTCTGACCCTATACATTATGGAAATGGAAAATTCACGTATTCAGTGCCGGCGAATACCGGCCCCTCTTCACGCACAGGGACCGTGACCGTTGGCTCATACCAGTTTACCATTACCCAGGCTGGAGGAAGCGCTTGCACCTTTTCCGTCTTCCCCACGTCGCTTGCCATCGGCAACGGCTATAGTCCCGTGGAGATCAACATAACCGCCTCCGTCCCCGACTGTTACTGGCAGGCCGTCAGCCACGCGTCATGGATCATCGTGGGTATCGGCGGTTCCGTTGTTTCCGGGTCCGGGAACGGCGTTGCGGCGTACTCGGTTTGGGGCACCATGGATCCATCCAAGCGGACAGGCACGATCACGGTTACTGACAAAACAGTCACCGTAACCCAGGACGCGCAGACCTGTTTCGCTTCCCTTAGCTCTAAAAGCCAGACCTTCTCCCCATCCGGCGGCTCGGGCACGATCGCTGTTGCTGTTCCGCCCGATTGCTATTGGTACGCGACCACTGCCCTGGGTGACTGGCTCACCGTAACCTCAGGCGGGAACGGCATGAGAGGAAATGGCACCGTGACTTACGCAGTCGGCGCCAACAACGGCACTAAGAGCCGGCAGGCAATCATTAACGTCGGCCTGGCAACGTTCACCGTGAATCAGGCCGCAGGCAGCACGTGCAGCTTTTCTCTCTCTTCGACATCTCAGAACATCAGCGCTTCCGGAGGCACGGGCACCGTGAACGTCACCGCGGCCGCGGGCTGCGAATGGTGGGCAGCGGTTGCCAGTGCGCCCTGGATTACGATTATCTCGCCTCGAGCGGCGCAGGCAATGGTACGCTGAGCTACTCCGTCACCCCGAATACGGACAGCGCCTCGCGGAGCGGCACAATAGTCATCGCGGGCAAGGCCTTTACCATCACCCAGGCGGGAGGAAGCACCTGCACCTATACGCTCTCACCCTACAGCAAATCCTTCACGTCATCCGGCGGCACCGGGACAATCAGTGTGACCGCTGGTGCAGGCTGTGCCTGGACCGCTATCAGTGGGGTAGATTGGCTCACCGTGACTGGAGGATCGAGCGGGTCAGGAAATGGAACAATCACCTATTCAGTGGCTGCAAACACTTCAGACACCATTCCCCGGCAATCCCAGCTTATGATCGGCACTGCGGCGCATGAGATCACCCAGTCGGCGGTAACCCCCTGCACGTACACCCTCTCTCCCGGCAACAGTTCCTTCACATCATCCGGCGGCACGGGTACGGTTAGCGTGAGCACCGGCTCCGGCTGCTCCTGGGGGGCAGCGACCTACAATGCAACATGGCTCGCTATCACCTCAGGTATAGACGGGTCAGGGAACGGGACGGTGACCTACTCGGTCGCGCCCAATACCGGGTCATCCAGCAGAAGCTTCACGATGAACGTTGCAGGCCAGACCTTTACCGTAACCCAGGGCGGCAGCACCTGTACCTATGCGGTCAGTCTCACAGGCAACTCTTTCGCCGCTGCAGGAGGCGGGGGCACGGTGAATGTAACGACAGGCTCGGGCTGCGCTTGGTCGCTGGCAAGCAACAATAGCTGGCTGACCGTGCCCTACAACCCAAATGGTTCAGGCAGCGGGACAATGAACTTTTACGTCGCGGCAAACAACGCCGGGACATCCAGGGCAGGAACCATAACCGTCGCGGGCCAGACGTACACGGTTAACCAGGCCGCGTCAGGCACCTGCACCTATTCAATCTCGCCCACGAGTCAGTCTCTCACATCAGCAGCGGCCACAGGCTCGACGAGCGTGAGTGCCGGTGCAGGCTGTGCCTGGACGGCAACGAGCAACAACACGTCATGGCTTACGGTCACCTCCGGATCGACCGGCTCAGGCAGTGGCCCGGTTGGCTATGCAGCCACCGCCAATACGAGCTCATCTTTACGAAGTGGCACGCTCACTATCGCGGGCCAGGCCTTCACTGTAAATCAGGCAGCGGCAAGCACGTGCACCTATTCGATCTCTCCCGCCACAAGTCCTTCACGTCAGCAGCAGGCACCGGCTCGGTGAGTGTGAGTGCCGGCTCAGGTTGCGCGTGGACTGCAACAAGCAGTAACACGGGTTGGCTCACTGTTACTTCGGGGGCGAGCGGCTCAGGAAACGGCACAGTCAATTATTCGGTCACTGCGAATGCGAGCTCTGCTCGGACGCAACAATCGCCATGGCGGGGCAGACTTTCAGCGTCAGTCAGGATGCGGCCGGCCCCTGCGTGAGTGGCATCACGCCCATCGCCCAGTCCTTCAGTGCAGCGGCAGGGACAGGATCGGTAAGCGTTGCGGCAAGCTCGGGCTGTAGCTGGGCTGCGACGAGCAACAATGCCTCATGGCTCGCGATCCACTTCGGGTGCGAGCGGGTCTGGCAATGGGACGGTAAGCTATGCCGTTGGCGCGAATACGACTTCTGCCACCAGGAGCGGCACGATTACCATTGGGAGTTTGACCCACACGGTGATTCAGAACGGAGGCAATGCCTGTACCTACTCCATCTCACCTACCGGCAACTCCTTCACGTCAGCGGCAGGCACAGGTTCGTCGGCGCGTCACTGCCGGTTCAGGTTGCGCGTGGACTGCAACAAGCAGTAAGACAAGCTGGCTCACGGTCTCGTCAGGCGCAAGCGGCTCAGGCAATGGGACAGTGAGCTATGCCGTCACGGCCAATACCGGTACCTCTGCGCGCACCGGCACGATCACGGTCGGGGGCCAGACCTTAGCGTGAATCAGGCAGGACAGAGCTGTACGTACACAATCACACCGACCAGTACTTCGATGACATCAGCGGCAGGCACGGGATCATTCACCGTCATTTCAACGGTAGGCTGTACATGGTCTGCAACAAGCAATAACACGAGTTGGCTTTTCGTAACCGCAACGTCTGGCACATCAGGAGGTCGCGGAGGGGTGGCCTATGCAGTGACGGCCAACACAACTACCAGTCCACGCGCTGGCACGATCACTGTCGGGGGTCAGACCTTTACCGTGAATCAGGCAGGACAGAGCTGTACGTACACGATCTCACCTACCGGCCAGCATCGTTCACCTCAGCAGCAGGAACAAGCTCAGTCAGCATCACGGCACCTACAGGCTGCACCTGGACGGCAATGAGTAACAACACAAGCTGGCTCACGGTCAGTTCAGGGGCGAGCGGATCGGGCAGCGGCACGGTGACTTATGCAGTCACGACCAATACGACCAGTGCTGCACGCAACGGTACCCTTACCATCGGCGGCCAGACGCATAGCGTCAGTCAGACAGGACAGAGCTGCAGTTATTCTATCACGCCTACCGGCAAGTCGTTCACGTCGGCAGCAGGAACTAGCTCGGTCAGTATCACGGCGCCTGTTGGCTGTACGTGGACAACGACGAGCAGCGCCTCATGGCTCACTGTTACAGGAGGAGCGAGCGGTTCCGGGAACGGCACAGTCAATTATGCAGTCACGACCAATACGACCAGTGCTGCACGCAACGCTACCCTTACCATAGGAGGGCAGACGCATACGGTCAGTCAGGCAGCCAGAGCTCCCCTCTGTAAGGCGTATGTCGCTGCTGCTCAGTATACCGTGGATATAGGTGGTTTGATGCGCTATGTGGGGGTGGCAGCAGACAGTACCTGTTCGTGGATGGTAACGAGTAACGCATCCTGGATCACGGCATTCGGGAGCGGACGGGAAACGGCATGTTCATGCTCAGCGTGGATGGCAATAGCGGCGGTCCTGCACGGACCGGCACCCTCAGCGTCAACGGGACGATCATAACGATCAATATGGTTCTGCACGAACCGGAGCGTTTCTGTCAACTGGACAATGGTGACGGTAATGAGAGGGGGCGGCAGGAAAGTGATTAAAAAGGGGCAGCACAACACATCGAATAAAGGAGTTGCTATGAAGAAGCATCTCACCGTTGTCTTTGAGATGCAGCTGTTGGTGTCAATGTTCCTCCTCGGCATGATCTCTTCCGCAAACTACACAGGGTGCCAGTGATATCCAGGCAGCCATCAGCGTGTCGGGAGCGGAACCGGGTTGCCGGAGAAAACCATATAACAAGGCTCAGCCCTGCGGAACAGAAGCGTCTGCTCGGCGTCAAGAACGCACCCAAGCCGGAACCGCCACCGGCCACGGTGACCTCAGCTTATGGGCTTCCCGCCAGTCTTGACTGTGCAACAACGGTGGAGATTATGTGACTGCGGTGAAAGACCAGGGGAGCTGCGGTAGTTGCTGGGCTTTTTTCTCGCGGTTGCTGCCCTTGAGCTGCCACCTTCATTGCCAGAATACCCCCAACACCGAGCTAAACCTCGCCGAGCAGGTCCTCATATCCTGCTGCTACATGATGCAGCCCGTCCGGTGATTGCGGCGGCGGCTGGCCGGAGAGAGCTGCCGACTTCCTACGTGACAGGCGTGCCCCTGGGAGGAGCCGTTATCCGTATGTGGGGA
>CAWGRP010000028.1:0-17273 GCA_963825005.1 uncultured delta proteobacterium
TCGGGTTCGGCGGCGAATACCGAAACGGTCAGACCGAGAAACATAAGACCAATGAGTAGCAGAAGCAAACACTTTTTCATCTGAGAACCCCCTTGCTATGTTTTTCGTTTACCTCGCCTTAAGCTACACGCCCATGGAGGGTAAATCTTTGTTGCTTCGGAGACCTTGGTGTTTTTGTTTTTCGCTTCGGCACCCAATTATCAGGGAGCCGCACTGCAACGTTGCAGTAGGGTGGAGCTGGGACGACATCGTCCCAGCTCCTGGGAATGGGAGGAAGAGTAGCCTTTACTTCTTTGTAAACAGTTTGCTCAAAACGTCCACGTTGATATCGAGCTGCACCGTCCATTTCCACTTGCCGTTGATATCCGGTTCATTGAACCAGACCGGACCGGTGAGCAGGCTTATGTCTTTGGTGAAGTAATAGTAGACGCCCACGCCGCCGCCGCCGAGCACGTTGTTGCCCGACATATAGTCTGCCGCAAAGACGATCCGGTTGTAATCGAGCTCCTCCTTCCCGTCTTTATCCTTTGCCATTACAGGGAAGAAACCGTGATCGAAGGCCACCATCCACCCTGTGTTGGACTTACTCCCGAAAGTGTTGACCAGGGTCCTCGTGTTGCCGATATAGGGACCCACCGAAATACGGCCGATGTAAGGTATAGTCTTACCAATCGTTCCGTAGAAGGTGTCCAGGGCCGTGAGATTGCTGGGGACATTGTGGTGCGCGAAGCCACCGGCGAAATAACCGACGTAGAGCGCGGGCGACTCCTTAAACCACACATTCTCCGGCGAGCCTATTTTTGCATTGTACGAATAGGGGGACACGTGGTACTGGTTGCCGCTCGGTTCCCAGTTTTCGGGCTCCAACATATCGACACCTACTTCCATCTGGATCTTCTCGAACGGAAGGACCCCCATGGTGAGGCCCACGTCGGTCGGGAAGTTACCTCCTCCGGCTCGTGTATTCTTGCCGACCGTGAAATAGTTGTCCACGCCGATATGCAGAACACCGAATGCCTGTATGTCGGGGGTTGCCGGCGTCCAGTAGGTCGTCGAGGGAGTTGCCCGGGCAATGCCCGCCAACAATGCCAATGCTAAGATGCTCAAGGTAAAAATCCTGACCACGCCTAATGATGACTTCACTGCATGTCCCTCCTTTGTAACGAGAAGTTTTGAACCTTTCACTACGCACCTCCTTAGGATTTGATCGACCCAGAATACGGCACATAAAAAAGGCGTCTTTCACCCCATCGGGCATACGGACTACTCGATGGATGGAAGACGCCTTTGTCTCGCGCTCGCGGCCAGCAACCGTCATCTGTTTTCCCTTTCGCAAAGGGCCGTGATCGTGACGGGCGTGTCGATGCCGCTTTCTCTCTCAAGGGCAATAACCGTGCCAAGGCGTGACTGTTCCGGATCCAAGAGAGTTACCATGACGAAACAATAAGCAAATAGCGGTAGTTATCGGAGAAAGCGGAACTTGATCAAGCAATTACTTTAGTGCTATGACTCGCATGCGGAGCTACCAAAAGGTAGGATTTGCGAGCTATATCCTACGTAAAGGTAGGTTTCACCCGTGACGCATCTCTTGCGGCTTGGGCTATCGGCCTGAGTCAACAGGACGATGTTGAAATACCGCTGGAAGTTTGATGCGTTCATCTCCCTGCTGGAAGTAGTGCACATCTGATTTGTATAAGCCTTCTTCAGGTCTTACATTAGACACATTAGCCTGTTTGCTTCTTCTGATCTTTTTCTGTGCTCAGGAGACGGGCTGCTTGCAAGTAAACGGAACGTGAGGGGCATACATGCGCAGCGTAGCAGGTATTGATATTGGCTCGGTTTCCATTGCGCTGGTCGTGCTCGATAGTGCAGGGCAGGTTACCTATCGGGATTATTGCTTCCACAGCGGTAATGTCTCCGCAACACTCAAAGCCATGCTTGGCAAACTGCCTGTGCAACAGCCGAGTGGTTTTGGAGTTGTCGGTGAGAAGGGACGAGAATTTTTTAAGGTCGGAGTTGAAGTCAACGAACAGGTAGCAGTTATTGCCGGGATCAAGTCCTTCGTCCCCAACCCGGGAGCCATCGTCACCATCGGCGGAGAAACCTTCGGCCTGATCCTTTTCGACCGGCAGGGTCATTACCAGAAATACATATCTAATTCTGCCTGTGCCGCCGGCACGGGATCTTTTCTGGATCAGCAGGCATCACGGTTGGGGCTTTCCGGCAGTGAGGAACTGAGCCGCATCGGTGAAGCATATCAAGCGGACCCACCTCGCATAGCCACCCGTTGCGCCGTCTTTGCCAGAACGGACCTGGTCCACATCCAGCAGCAGGGATATGGCCTGCCGGCAATCGCTGCCGGTCTGGCCCGCGGGGTTGCCCAAAATATCTATGACACCCTGTTTCACGGCGTTGAATTATTGGATCCCGTGGTTGTTGCCGGTGGCGTCAGCAAGAACAGGAAGGTTTTGCAATACCTGCAGGAGGCGGTAGGACGCCCGCTGCAGCCACTTCCCGATGGCGAGTACATCGCGGCGATTGGCGCTGCCTTGATCGCTCTGGAGCAGCAGAAAACGGCTGAAGCATCGCCGCCGATTCCTGTCCATACGTTGTTTGGGCGAACCACAGCGGTTCGCAGATCCTACGGATACGCACCTCTGTCGACCGTGAAGACGCACGTTTCCAATTTTGGCAGTTGGAAGTCGGAGGTAAGTGATGAGGTGGAGATTGACATATACGAGCCTCTGAGCCCGGGTGACGACACCGAGTGCTATCTGGGAGTTGATATTGGCTCTACCAGCACCAAGGCAACTCTCATGAATCGCGAGAAGGCGGTGGTGGCGGGCTTTTATACCCGAACCGCCGGCCAGCCGATTGCAGCGGTTCAAAAATTAACCAGGGCCATCGCTGGGCTGGAGCAACGTTTTTCCATGCACTTCAGAATTCTTGCAGCCGGAACGACCGGGTCGGGCCGTAAGTTTATCCACGCGATTACCCGGGCCGACTATGCGGTGGATGAAATCACGGCTCATGCACGGGCGGCATATCATCTGACCCCGGAGATCGACACGATCATCGAAATCGGTGGACAGGATGCAAAATTTACCGTGCTCAAGAACGGCAATGTAACTTTTTCGGTCATGAATTATGTGTGTGCCGCCGGCACGGGCAGCTTTATCGAGGAACAGGCCAAGAGGCTCGGGGTCTCGCTACAGGACTACGCGGGACTGGCTCTGCACGCGTCCGCCCCTCTGATCAGCGATCGGTGTACCGTGTTTATGGAGAGGGATCTGAATCACCTCCTCAGTCTGGGATACACCCGCGAGGAGTTGCTTGCCGCGGCCCTCCATTCGGTCAGGGACAATTATCTCTCCAAAGTGGCCCACGTAAACAAGATCGGCAACCACATTACCTTCCAGGGAGCCACCGCGAAGAATGATGCGTTGGTCAAGGCATTTGAGCAGAAGCTGCAGAAACCGATCACTGTCTCCAAATTCTGTCACCTCACGGGTGCGTTCGGTGTTTGCCTTAAAATGGCTGATGACGGCCTTCTGCGAGACTCCGGTTTCAGAAAAGGGCTGCATGCCGAGCAGATTGTGGCGAACGAATATGTCTGCGAATACTGCAAGAATCACTGCAAGATCAAAAGCATTGACCTCGACGGTGAAATCCTGGGATGGGGGTATTTGTGCGGCCGGGAGGAGCACGATTCGGGTTACCGCAAGAAGCACTCTTCGGGGTTTGATCTGTTGCGCGCCCATCGTAAGGTGTTTGATGTTTCCGCCGCGGCCGGTGTCTCGAAAAGGCGGACCGAAGTTAGCGCATTCCGCGCGGGCTTTTCTCTAGCCCGCCTGCGGAATCAGATCCAGTTCAACCTGCTCGAGCTGCGAAAAGAGATATTCTCATTCGGAGCCGTGCTCCCGCGTCGCCGGCGAGCGGATCTTCTGAAAATCGGATTGCCGGCAACACTCACCATGATTGAATACCTGCCGCTGTGGGAGCTGTTCTTCACGCATCTGGGACTTACGCCCGTGGTGACTTCGGCCGACCCGGCGCACGTCATGAGCGGCCGGGAGATAAGCGGCGCAGAATACTGCACACCGTTGGTGGAATTTCACGGGCACATCAGAGATTTGATGCCCCGTGTTGATTTTATCTTTTTTCCCCAGCTCTTTGAAGACGCAACGGATGAGAAGACCAAGAGCTACTGCTACTACTCTCATTATGCGGTGCCGGTCGTTCACAACATACCACACCTGGATCTGGCGGAAAAAGTAATTGCCCCGGTCTTGAACATGAACGGCAGTCTCGACGAGTTGATCCGGGAAATCTACCTGGGGTTTCCGGAAGAGATAAGAGCAGAGGCCCCATTCGAACGGGTTGACGGAGCGTTCCGGTTAGCCTGGAGCTGGTTTCAGGAACGCAAGAAAGATTTGCAGAAACTGTTTCAACGTCAGGTCTGCGCGACCAATGATATCTCGGTTGTACTGATGGGCCGACCGTACCTGATTTTAAATGATGCTCTCAACAAGGGAATTCCGGACCGCCTGGCTCAAATGTCCATTCAGTCGTTTGATATGGATATGATACCGGTTGACGAGCAGCAGATCGATGCGGCGCAGGATTTCGTTCGGTTAAACCACTGGCATTATGGCAATCGGATCATAAAAGCCGCGGAGATCGTAGCGCGAACGAAAGGCCTGTTCCCCATCTACCTGACCGCGTTCAAATGCTCGCCCGATTCTTTCATTCTCTCCTATTTCAAAGACATCATGGATTACTATGGCAAACCCTACCTGATCCTGCAACTGGACGAGCATCAGGCGGGCGAAGGCTATGATACTCGCCTGGAAGCGGCCATTGAGACCTTCCGCAATTTTCGCGGAGCGGCAAAACAAAAAAACCGTCCCGGGATAGATCTCGAGAAGTCTTTTACCGACAAAACCTATCTCCTGCCGGACTATGATCACCTGAGCTCGCACCTCATGCAGGCAATATTTAATCACGCCGGTATCAAGGCCGAATTGATTGAGCAAACCCCGGATACCATATTGCGCAGCATCCAGCTGAATGACGGTCAGTGTCTACCAATCAGCGTCATCACTCAGGGAATCCTACACACGATAGAAGCCCGGTCTCTGCGTCCGGAGCAGGTCTCCATCTTCTGCAACACGGAGGCACATACTTCATGCAACCTCCCGCAATTCTCCGTTTTGTTAAAACAGACTCTCACAAAGATGGGCCATGGCCTGGAACGGGTGGGCGTGCGGGCCAGCCGCTATCTCCCCACAGATTTGCCTTTGGAACTGCTGGCTGACCTTTACCGGGCCTGGCTGCTTTCAGGTCTGGTGCAGAAGATGACGCACCAGGTCAGGCCGCGGGAGAAAACTGCCGGAGCCACGGACCGGCTGGTTGAAAAAGCAACGGAGAGCCTGTGCGCGGCCTTTCGGAAAGGAACGTCTAAGGAAGAAGTTTTTCAGGAGATCGTAGAAGATTTTATGGCCATTGAGGTTACCAACGCCCGGTTGCCCCAGGTGGGGATCGTGGGCGACGTGTACGTGCGCGACAATGACATCTTCAACCAAGATCTTGTCCGGGGGCTGGAACACGGCGGCGCAGAAGCCGTCACTATACCCTTTATTGATACGGTAGGCCTTCTGGCATCGACCCACTTCAGGAGCCTATGGGTTGACGGTAGCTACATAGGGTTGCTTCGGGACAAGGCCCTTTACAATACGTTCAGTCTATTCGGACGAAACCTGATCAAGATTGCGCGTCCACTAATAAAGAATCAAGAGTGCACCCTCAAGCATGACCCGGTGACATACCTACAACACCATTGCCTGTCCATCAGGCACGGGGGCGAAACATCAGAAAATCTTCTTAAAGTCTATTATCTACACGAAAATTACCCGGACTTGAAATTTATCATCCATGTATATCCTCTTTTCTGCTGCCCCGGGCTGATCAGCGAAGCGATTTACAAGAAGGTGGAAAAAGAGCTGGGCATCCCCATTGTGCCGATAACCTATGACGGAACGCAGAGAGACAAAAACAAGGCATTAGAACCATATCTGCATTTTCTATAGGCGGTGTTCTGGTAAGTAACTATCAGTCCGCCGCGCCCATCCGCCGCAGCCAGAGCCAAGATAACCTTTGACTGCACTGCGACGTTACTGGTTGCACGCACCTGCGGCTGAGGCCAGCTGAGGAGCGTGAATGGCAGGCCCCAGCCTTACGGTGCGCTCGTAAATCCAGCCCGTTTTACCGGCATGCCTACCTTCCAAAACGCGAATGCTTCTGGCGGCAGAAAGGGTGAAGCCATCTTCCATGGCGACTCTTGTTCCGGTATCAACGAGGAAAATCTTCCCTTGGGCCAACAGGTGCCTCCCCGATAGATGGTCGCAGTCCCTGGCGACCGTGCAATCAATCATAGACTCCATAGTTGTCCTGTCTTCAGCAACAAGAACCCTGTCACCATAAGCGCTCGATAAGGTAACGACGGTATCGTGGCTGCACGAACATGAAAAGGCGAGGAGTGAAGCAATAAGAAAGAACGCTTGCCCGATTTTTCCTTGCGCGTGACTGAAGGCGCGGGCTCTGTCGAGAGGCGTCCTTCGTTCTTGAGCTTTAGTGCTAAGGAAATGCCGTACTTTGCGAAGCAGATAACCGGAGATTCGAACCACAGCAGACACGACAAGCCATAACACGATCAGAGTCACCGGTACGACGAGGCCGCTGTTGACGATTAAGAGTTTTCCCATGATACCCTCCCTTTTGTGCCCTAGGGGCGTGTCTTCGCTCGATCCCAAGCTATGAGCATTGGTGCGGTCACGTCATTTTGTCCGCCTTCTGCCAGGAAAGCCTGTTCGACTTGTGTGAGATAAGGTTGGTCGGGCGAGCAAATCAAAAATACGTGTGCGGCCAGACCTGAGGCAATGAATGTGAAAAACAGAGCGACCAATAACATCTTTATTGCTCTTTTCATGGTTCCTCCTCGGCCTTGCAAGGCCTCGAGTTACGATGCATCGCGTGCATGCAGGAAGTAACGCATCCTGTTGCCACAAGAAAAAATTCCCGGCATATCTGACAGCTTCTCCAGCCCCGCATGACCCGCTCCACGACGGGGGGAATTCTGCAACACAAAGAGCAGGAGACGCAGAAGAGACACCGTGAAACATCCGGTCATGGCAAGGCGTTGTTCCATCGCGATCACCTCCTTTCGTATGTCGTTACCAGCAGCTTAGAGCAGAAGAGCCGTTTTGGGAATAGGACATAAATAGGCATAATATATGACGGTAATGGTAATACTTAGACGAGCGAAAGGAGATACGAACGCAGGTTTGTTTTTTCGTTGTTGAGATTCAGTTTCTTTCTTATCAGAAACCGTTGCTTGTCGATGGCTTCCTTGGTCACATGCAGCATTTCCGCTATGTCTTTGGTCGTTCTTCCCACCTTGATGAGGCCGATAATCTCAAGCTGACGGGGTGTTAGATTGAAGGCACGCAGGTTATCGAGGAAGGGCGAAAGGATTTCCTTGAGATTTGCTTCGATGAAACCGACTGCGGTCACGTGAGAAGCCTCGAGCCGGCCTTTCTTCAGCTTTTCCACGTGAGGGAGCACGAGCTGCTTCACGTTTGCCACAAGCCTTGACTCGAGCTCCTTTCTATCCTCTTCGCGGTGTTTCAACAACACTCTTAGCGCGGCGTTCGCCTCCTGAAGGTCGAGATGCTCGGCCTCCAGGGCACACTCGGCTTGTCTGCGCGTCACGATTTCTTCTTCAAGCTGTTGGCGGGTCTGCATCCGCGCGATGATTGTTCCCAGCTCCGCCGAAAGAAAGTCGAGGGTAAGGCGACCCTGTTCGGGTACCTCCTTGCGGTTAGGGGACGCCATGGTGAGTGAGCCGATCACCTGCCCGTCGCGCAGTATCGGGATGATCGCTCCGTAAGTGGAGCTGCCTTGGCGGGCGAGGGGCTTGTAGACGCTCTTACCCTGCATGACCAGGGACCAGACGGCCGATCCGGCCGGTAACCGGTCGCTTTTCAGCGCCAACTCCTCTGGCGGGCTGATGGACGAGATCAGCTCGAGATCGCCAGTCGGCTTCTTTTTCAGCCAGATGCCTCCGCTCTCCATGGCCGCTACCTTGAGCGCTGTCTGGAGAATGATGGTGAGCCCCTCATCGAAGCTTTCTAACTGTGCCAAACGGAGGGCCAAATCCCGCTGCATGAAGATCTGCTCAATCGCCAGCTGCTCGCGTTGCTTAAGGCGCTCCTCCAGTTCCTTGCGATCGGTGACATCATACGTGATGACTATGGCCGAACTGACCGACTTCCCGGGAGCGCGATACGGTGAATAGACGACCTCACAGTAACGGCGGCCGAAAGTGGGGAAATGCATCCATCCTTCATCGCGCGCCTCCTTACCCGCAAAGCATTGGTCGAGCTTGTCCTTAATGGTCTTGTCGAACGTGTCACCCCAAAGAGTCCGTGCTGTTCTGCCGATGATCTCCTCCGGCTTCTTTCCGTGCGCGCCGGCGTAACGGGTGTTTACCCATGTATAGGTGTACCGGCGATTAACCAGGCTGACAGGGAGACGGAGCGCTTCAAGGACCGCGAGGTGTTCGGTGTCCGCTACAGCTGGCGCTGATGTTCCTCTGGGTTTTCGGGGCAGGGAGTCATGAGGTCTTTTGACGGATGTGCGGCCCATAGGCGCCTCGTGCTGCTCGAGATGATTTCTCCGAGCGCTGGAACCCGCGTCGGGCGTGCTGCTCTCTCACATTGTATGGAGGTGGGCGAGAGAAGGCAAGAAGTATTTTTGAATGAAGTAGCTTTATATAAAATTTCTCCTTTGGACGCCACGCTTCTTGTGTGAGCTACAATTTCAGAAGCCTTTCAGAATTTTTGTGTGTTATCTTCGCCAGATCGTTTGCGCTGATTGGCGCGATATCCAGCAACTTGCGGCCTTCGGCGTTGGAGGAGAAGGGATAGTCGACCGCGAACAGCATACGGTCGGCGCCGAAGACTTCAAGGGCGCAAAGTAATGGCGGGGCCGTGAAATAGGCGCTGGTCGTGATATAGAAGTTTGTGCGAAAATATTCGGCCACTCGCTGTTTCAATTTAGGGTTCAACCCTGTCAGGCGGCCGTCGGCGCGGACCAGCGAGAACGGAAGGTTTTCGCCCATATGGCCGATGATGATCTGCAGTTTCGGGAAACGGTCGAATACTCCTGCTACCACGAGGCGGAGCGTGTGCATTCCGCACTCGACGTGCCAGCCCCACGCCGAAGTCGATAAAGATTCGGCGAGAGGGACCGGAAGGTCCGCGAAGTAAGCCTGGTACACTGCAGGCGGCGGTGGGGCAGGGTGCAGGTAAATGGGCACGTCCATTTGCTCGGCCGCGGCGAGGACTGGCTGAAATACGGGGTTGTCGAGAAAACGACCGTTGATCGTACCACTGATTAATGCTCCTTTGAACCCAAGTTTGGTGACGCAGCGTTCCAGCTCAGCGGCGGCGGCATCAGGGGCTTGCAACGGCAACACGGCAAAGGCGGCGAACCGGTCCGGATGAGACTTTACTGCATTGGCCAGCATATCGTTGATATCGCGCGCCACCGCAATCCCGATAGTCCGGTCCAGCTTTTCCAGGCCGTCCCCTGCGACGGACAACACCTGTATGTCGATGCCGGCCGCATCCATATCCGCCAGTCGCTTGTCTCCTAGATCATTCAGTTTTCCTGCAAGGACGGGTGCGGATTCACGCGCGTTTATGCCAGCCGCCTTGAGGGCCGCCGAGAGTTGTGGCGTGCCAACATGCTCTTCAACGGCGATGACTCTCATACCTGACTTCTTTGCGTCCGCAGCCTCACTGCTTTTCTCCATACCTTTCAGCATGGCCGGCAACACGAACGCGGATGCGGCGGCGGCGGCTGCGCCAATAAACTCACGTCTTCCCATCTTGGAACTCATTTTGTGCCCTCCCTATTTTGAACATTGTTCTGTCAAACTCCAGGTCCTTTTCGCAAGACACTGCTTTTCATCGCAGATAAGAGCGGATAGAAGCCTTGATGAACGCTGATGAATTATCTTTGACCGTCTGTGTGATAAGACGGCACAGACGGTCAACCCCAGCACCTCCGGTGGGGTGAGAGGGCTGCGCGCAGCGCTGAACTGTGGATAGCATTGACGTTGTATCACAATGCTATCCACCAGCATACGCATCTGCGTAAATCTCTCCCGGCTCTTATCAGCGTTCATCTGCGATAAAATTCTAGCTTCACATTTTTTTTTCATAGAACTTTTGACACTATCTTGAAAATTGTTCAATAGTCCGGGTATTCTGTTCAGCCCCAAATGGGACTCCTCCCCGACTCCGGATGCGTCAAAGTCTCTTTTGGATTATACTCAGTGTTATGCCATGAAGTAAATCAAAAGAGAGGAGTGGGCTTGCGCGCTTCTCTACAAGCCTGAGCGACATTCAAAATGTGGGATTATCCAATCGCAGGGGAGGAGGCCACCGGTTGACCTTGCACAAAGGGTACAGATGCGGCCAATACGGCTGGGCAAAGTAGGGTCCCCAGTAAGGACCCCAGTAAGGTCCCGGGCAGCCTATGCTCAGGTAATTGGAAGTATAATATGAATCGGTAGGCCACATATAGATCTGTTCGATCCTGAATACGGGAACCGTGTAGGCCGTCTCCCCGTCCGTGGCTGCCTGGGTGCCCGTAAATACACCCGCCAACGTTATTTGAACATTGTTGTATCCGCGGTCAGGGTCGATCGCACCTTCCTTCCATGGGTAGAACGCTATGAACCGGCCATCGGGCTGTGTACGCTTCAAATATCCCGATCCATTTACCGGGACGTAAACGGCGTCAATGAGCGTACCGCCAGTGCCAGGCATGGTGTGCAGAATCGTTCCGCCGAGGATGAAGAGCTTTCCTCTGTAGACATCGGGGTCGCTCAGTAAATTGTCGAGAGAAATGTTGCTCGTGCCTGTTTGCAGCAGGTCCTTACGCAGTATACTCACGCATGAAGGAAGAACGGCCAGCGCCAGTGCTGCGCACAGAAACTTCTTTATTGTCGTGAGATCGCGCATTGTAAGGTATCGCCTATATATGTATGGTAGGCATCTGTTGCCGCTTTTTCAATCGTTGTGCTGGGTAACGAAATATAGTCAGCCACAGCCACAGCGGGAATGCTATACTTAAGTATTAGGAAAAGAGGGTGATGCATGCAGCAGGTATACACCTGGGTGCTCTGATAGAGGAGGAGTGACATGAGCGCTATAAGTGCCGACGTACTGGAGCTGGAGAAAATGTCCCTGCAGGATTGGCCGCGATTGGAGCGTTTGCGTAAAGCCCACTTTGCCACCAACTCGGAGATCTGCCTGGAACTGGCCCGGAACACAACCGACTTCTTCAAAAAGGAGAAAGAGGGAGCCGATGCAGCGGGACAGTCAGGATTACTGGATTCTCCGGAGCTGACGGCCGGGAGGCTCTACGAATTCGTCATGAGCCGCAAGGACGCGCTCATCGCTGACGAGAGCCTGCTGGCCGGTGCCACTACCACCAAGCAAAAGGGCGTGGTGCTTTATCCGCACTTCCTCTCCCTCACCATCTGGCCGGAACTGGAGACGATCAGCCAGCGGCCGAAGAATCCGTTTCTCATAACGGAGAAAGACTGGCTTGAACTGAACGGCAGCATCTTCCCGTTCTGGATGGATAGGACCATACAGGAGGTAACGCGCAAGGACTTCGGCACAAACGGCAATACGCCTGCCTGCCAGAGCGTGATGGAGCGCATAGCTTTCTTCCTGTCCAGCAAGGTCTACTGTATTTCCCATACGATACCCAATTACGAGCTGATGCTGCAGAAGGGACTCCAGGGCATCATCGATGAGGCATCCCGGAAGGAGCAGGGATTGGGATCGTCAGATGATGACCGGGCAAAAAAGGACTTTTACCAGGCGGTCCGGCTCAGTCTCAGCGGTATCATCCATTACGCAGAGAGGCTCGGCATCGAGGCGGGGCGGCAGGCTCTGGAGATGGACAACAGCGGCAACTCGGCGCGCGCGGCAGAGCTGCGCCGTATGAGCGAGTACCTGAAGCGCGTCCCGGCCCAGCCCCCGCAGACGTTTCAGGAGGCTCTGAACGCACTCTGGATCTGCAAGGTAGCCCTGCATCAGGAAAACGCGAATGTGGCGTTCAGCCTGGGCCGACTCGATCAGATCCTTTACCCGTTCTATAAGCAAGACGTCGAGAGTGGCCGCATCACCCCCAGGGACGCCGTGGAGCTGGTAGGCTGCCTCTGGCTCAAGATCGCGGACCACATCCCGCTCGTGCCCGAGGCGTCAGAAGAGCTTTTCGGGGGCACCGCCTCCAATCAGGCTATTACGCTGGGCGGTGTCGACCGGGACGGGAATGACGCAATAAATGACCTTACCTATGTGATGCTGGAGGTCACAGAGCTTCTTCGCCTGCGTGATCCGAACTTGAATGGACGGTATCACCCTGTCGCAAACACCAAGGATTACCGGGACCGGCTTGTACGGCTCAATCTCAAGACGCATGCCACACCGTGCTTTCACAATGACCTGGCTGCTATCGACCTCCTCAAGACCCAGGGGGTCTCGGAAGCCGATGCCCGTGATTACGGTGCCGTCGGCTGCGTCGAGCCGACGAGCTGCGGCCGCACCTATGGCGCCACGGGGACATGCCTGATGAACCTCACCTCTGTCCTCGAGCTTGCGCTCTTCCAGGGCAAACATCGACTCACCGGCATTGGAAAAGAGGATCCGCTCTGGCAGGCGAGTCCGCCTCCGGAGGCCATGCAATCCTTCGACGAATTCAAGGCCGCTTTCGAAAAGCAGCTTGACTGGCTCATAGGGCACGCGGTGGAGTTCAACAACATGCTCGGCCTGACCCACCGGAAAGTGCACCCGACCCCCATGCTTTCCGCTATGATGGAAGGCTGTATGGAGAAAGGCAGGGACGTGATCGACAGCGGCGCGACCTATAACTCGTCCGGTGTTGCAGTCACGGGTCTGGCGGAGGTGGTGGACTCGGTCACGGCAATCGAGGAATTCGCATTCGGAAACGGCGGCGGGAGCCGGATCCCCATGTCCGGAATGATCGGTGCAATTACGACGAACTGGGGCGGTGACGAAAAGGATGAGGCCACATCCACCATCTATCGGAAGTATCACGCAATGGTGAGGGCTTCGCGAAACAGATTCGGATACGACACGAGCCCCTTGGCAAAGAACAACGCCGCCTGGATCGTCGGCCTCCTCCACGATAAATTTCAATCACGGCGTAACTACCGTGGTGGCCCGTACACAGTGGGCTACTGGACCATGACGAACCATGCCGGCTTCGGCGTGCTCACCGGCGCGCTTCCCAGCGGACGGGTCAAAGGAAAGCCTTTCGCGAGCGGGATCACCCCGGTGGAAGGACTTGCCCCGGAACTGCCATCGTGCCTGCGCTTCGTCGGCGCCCTGGACCAGACCCATCACATGGTCAACGGCCAGGCCCTCAATCTCAAATTCACGCCGCCTCCCGCAGGCGATGACGGGAAAGAGGCAGAATTCCTCAATACCTTCAGCGCGTACCTGGACACCTATTTCAAAGATTATGGGGGACTCCAGGTTCAGTGCAACATCATCGGAAGGGATGAGCTCTGGAAGGCGCACAACAACCCGAGCGAATGTCCGCCTGACCTCTTTGTCCGCGTGTCGGGATACACCGCCTATTTCAAGGACCTGAACCCCCATATGCAGAGAGAAATCATACTGAGGGCCGAGTACGACGTAGCCAGCGGACAGGAAGTCTGGGATGGGTGGACGGAAAAGCCCTACCAGCCGGTGTCGCACACGGTTGCTTCGGCCACCCCCCGGCCACACCTCAGTCTGAAAGCCGGGACAGGCCTCGATCTCATCATGAGCTGGCTTCTCGGCGATGCAGCCGATCTGGTCCTGGACGGTCTGCTCGGCTGGATGCGGCTGCAGCTTCTCAATCCCATCAATCAGACGTTCAAAGGCCTGCTGGGAGATTTTGACGGCACGTTACTCTTTCGGACGCGGGATAACAGCGTGCGGAAATACGTGAGATTCCACGATGGCGGCATGAAGACGGATGAGAAGATGGCCGCGAATCCGAACGTTACGATCACGTTCAGCGACGGCCATGCCCTGGTGAATTTTCTTTTCTCGCCCGTGAGGGGCTATCTCAATGACGTCATTGAGGATGGAAAGCTGGACCAGACCCACAGCTTCGACATCCTGACGGGCATGCTCAGGAACGAGATCACCGTGGACGGCAACCTGAATTACCTGTACCGGTTCGGCTTTCTGGCCAACCATCTGCTTCTGGATGCCTTCCGGCCGCTGGAACTATTGAGATGAACGCGCCGATCCTCGGCGGGCCATTGATCTTTGACGTGCAGCGAGGTTCGACGGAGGACGGCCCGGGAATACGCACCGTGGTGTTCTTCAAAGGCTGCAATCTTCGCTGCCGCTGGTGTCACAATCCGGAATCGGTTGATGCCCGCGAGGAGATCGGTTTTTATTCGCAGGCTTGTGTCGCGTGCGGGGACTGTGAAAGAGCCTGCCCCGGGTCGGCCTGTCGCCTCGATAACCCGTCGCGCATCGATCGGGCAATCTGCCTGGGCTGCGGCGTTTGCGCGGATGTCTGTCCCGCCAAAGCACTCAGAAGGGTCGGCCGCTCTTATCCCCCCGATGAACTGATCGAGCTTCTCGTCAGGGACGCACCGTTCTTTCGGGCTTCCGGTGGCGGTGTTACGCTGTCGGGAGGCGAGCCCACGCTGCACATGGAATACGCCGGCGACGTTCTGCGCCGTCTCAAAGAACAAGGGATTCACACGGCGATCGAAACAAACGGCTTCTTCCCGTGGGACCGGTTCAGTGATGCGATTCTGCCCAACGTCGACCTTATCATGTTTGACGTGAAGTTGGCCGATGCTGGCAGACACCGTGAATACACGGGAGAGTCAAACAGCGTGATCATGGAGAACCTCCGCCTCATTGCCGTGGAGTATCCTTCGCTTCTCCTGCCGCGCGTCCCCCTCATTCCGGGATTCACCGCAACGACGGAGAACCTCGCGGCGATCGGATCGCTCTTCCGTACGCTCGGGGCTCGCCAGATACGTGCTCCTTCCGTACAATCCCACGTGGTTCCATAAGGCCGCAGCCTTGGGCAAACCTGTTGACGAAAGGCTTCCTGTGCGTATGGCGTCGCCCGAGGAGAGTGCAGCATGGCAGGTGCGGCCCCAGGCTGATAGCGTGTCGACCGCATCCTGCGCATGGACTTCCCGTTAGCGACCAGACACCAAGAAAGAGGGAGAGAGAAATGACAGCGAAAAAGTTCACGGCGTTCAAGCTCGATGAAGTCTGACCCCGGGGCAAGCCCCGAGTTTGCCGCGATTCTGAAAGACCTCGAGGGCAGGTCCTCAATACTCGACATGCTCCGGTCCTACCAGGCAGAGCTTGTTAAAGACGCCTCGCCCGGCAACACTTACCTGCGTAAGCTGTCGTGGCTTTTTGCGCACGGGCAGCCGGTCAATCTGAGGGGCCACTACTACGGCATCACCCTCGTTCTCAAACAGGGCGACTCCCCGTTCGGCGGCATCCTGAACCTTCTGTGGGGTCACACGGCGGGGCCGGTCTCGCCCTGGGCGGGGAAGAGTTTCACCCATGCGGCAAAGCAGACGATCAGCGATTACACGGACGGCGCCGAACCGGGTAGCGTGCCCGTCTTTCTCGGGATCAACTGTTTCAGCAGAGTGGCGGAGTCCTTCTGGAACACGGCCGGTATCGAGTCCATGACCTTATTGGTCCACTTGAAGGAAGCGCCTCCTGCCGAGCAGGAACGGTACGGCTACGCAAGGAAGGGAGGTCTCTTCATCTCTCGTGAGGCGCAATCGGTCGATCCGGGCAACGCCGGAAAAAAGGTGCTGCAACTCAACTACCGCTGGCCGAAGCTCGGAAATCCGCCCCCGCTCAGCTACCTTATCGATGAGATGGTGGAAATAGCGCAAGGCCTCTACCTCGGGCAGCTTCTCTTTGCCTCCGATATACTGACAGCGTATGACCCGGCCCGCACGAGTTCCGATTATCATTACGCCCATTACGGCTATTTCCTTTTGATGGACGAATCCTGGCACAAGAAAGGGGAAGAAGCATGAGTCCGAAAAAACGCACGACACCATTGCCCGACAAATTCACCCGCTTTACTTTCAGGCAGCTTTCCGAGAGGGAGACGGCGGACCCGCTCTTTAGTTCGGTCACGGCTGACCTCGCAGGGCGGGCCACGGTGCTCGATCTGATGAGCTATTATGCTCGGAAAATCAGGGACGACCTTTCCACGGAATCGCCTTACTTCGCGAAGTTGCAGAAGATCTTCGATTGCTCTATTACGCCGCAGACGATGGCCGGATACCTCCACGGGGCAGCGTTGGCATTCCGCAACGAGGGCCTGCTCTGACCTCTTCAGCCTGAATGCGCTTGGGTGCGCTGGACGATTGCGCGTTACTTCTCACCCTGGATGGGCAAGACCTTCGACCCTATTGCTCCCGAGAAACTGTCGGGGATGACGGACGGGTTCGAACGGGCGCAGCGCCCACGGCGTGGGGATCGAATACGTACCACTCAAGACGTCCCCAGGAGAAGATGGCCGTTGATGTGATGAGGCGACTCAATATCTGGCTGGAGGATGCGACGTCGGAGGAACGGAAGATGCGCGATTACGACGTGAAAGGATTCTTCTTCATCGGCAGGGAAGGTCTATCGGTGAATCCGACAAACCACGGCCGCGCTGTGTACCAGTTCAACTATCGTTGGCCCTCGCTGAAGACATTCTCTCCGGACAATTATTGTGTGGATGAGATCGTGCAAATTGCCGATGGGCTTTATCTCGGTCAGTTACTTTATTGCCACCAACCTGAAGAAGGAGTACAGCCCGTCCGCCGACCCCGCTGATTACAACTACGGCAACTTCGGTTACTTTCTCATCATGGACGAGGACTGGCAAAAGCGGAGAATGAGGATACGCTTCGAGATATAGATGCGACGTTATGGATGGTCTCTTCAGTCCCGGTAGAATAGGTACCCTCGAAAGTGAACGAGCGAGATGCGACAACTGCGATGCCTGTCTCGTTGCTTCAGATACCGTGCCTATACGCTGCCATAAGGGCGAATTTTAGCTCGGCCCAGTTCGCGGTAAAGGCCACGCCCGAGAACTACGTTGGAGGCCTGAAAAAG
>CAWGRP010000029.1:0-459653 GCA_963825005.1 uncultured delta proteobacterium
AATGTATTGCTTGTACTCTACATGTAAGAACTCAGCCGGAAGGTCATTGAGCTTCAAAAGCGTATTTTACCATGACCTCAGATTTTTTTGACAAAAAAAGTCACATCCGTCCAAAATAACTTTTGAAGGGGAGCCCCGAACAGGTAGAATTTAAATCGACCAGAAATAAATAAAACCTGAGGGGGCGCCCCATGAACCAGTTTAGCAGTATGTTCGGACAGATTCTACAGATATTCTCGAAAGGAGAGTTCTATAGAGCCGTGAAGGAAACAAAGGCTGAGAAAGGGGCTAAGGGATTTACCTGCTGGGGCCAATTCGTTGCCATGCTTTTCTGTCAGCTGGGTCAGGCCCATTCATTACGGGAGATCTGTGGTGGCCTCGCGAGCTGTCTCGGGAAGCTCAAGCATCTCGGTATAGAGACTGCTCCCTCTCGCTCGACACTGTCCTATGCCAATGAGAAACGACCATGGCAACTCTATCAGAAGGTCTTCTACCAGTTACTCGGCAAGTGTCAGGCTGTTGCCCCGGGGAACAAAAAGTTCCGCTTCAAGAACAAGCTCTTCAGCCTCGATGCTTCGGTCATCGAACTCTGTCTCTCCCTTTTTGACTGGGCCACCTTCCGCCAGACGAAGGGAGCGGTCAAGCTCCATCTCCTCCTCGACCATGACGGCTATCTTCCTGTCTTTGCCCACATCACGGAAGGGAGCGTCCATGAACTGAACGTTGCAAAAGATCTCTCCTTTCCGAAGGGATCCATCGTGGCTATCGACCGGGGCTATACCGATTATCTCCTCTTCGCCCGATGGACCCAAGAAGGGGTCTTTTTCGTGACGAGACAGAAAGGGAATGCGGATTATACGGTTGTGGAAGAGAGGCTTGTTCCTCAGAACCGGAACATCCTGAAAGACGAACTCATCAGATTCAATGGCTACTACGCTCAGAAGAAGTATCCTCGGCCTCTACGGCGAATCGAGCTATGGGATGAGGAGAAGAAGGAACGTATTGTCTTCCTCACGAATCACCTGACGTTCGGCTCGACAACGATCGCTTCCATCTACAAGGACCGCTGGCAGATAGAGATCTTTTTTAAAACGATCAAGCAGAACCTGAAGATAAAGACCTTCGTCGGGACTTCCCGCAATGCCCTCATGATCCAGATCTGGACAGCATTGGTCGTCATCCTTCTTCTGAAATACCTCAAGTTCCGCTCGCGCTTTGCCTGGTCGATCTCAAATCTCGTTGCTATGCTACGCTATAACCTCTTCACCTATCGTGATCTCTGGGCGTGGATCGACAGCCCCTATGAGATACCGCCACTGGTTCCGACGGGGGAACAGCTTGTGTTGGAGTTTAATTAATTGGACAGCAAGAGAGCATATACTAAACACCAATGGAACCAACCTCATCCTGGAGTGACAGCTTACCCGTCCAAGAGCGTTGTGCTATAAGGAGGCCGGCTGACGTTTTAGATTATTTAGGACAGCACAGAAAAAAGAAAAAAGCGTCGTCGCCACATACTGATGTGCCCTGTACAAACAATCTCCTGTTGCTCGGTCACCCCCATTTCAAGGCTGCGCGCGGGCCGCTCCCGGGCTGGCTGGAGAAAGAACTGGCGCTGATACAGGAACGGACTCCACGTTCGGGAGATGAACACTTCTACGACCGGGAGACGGGGAAGCGGGTAGAAAAGCAACTCCACGGAGCAAGCAAGTTGAAAACTGACGGATCTCCGCGGGGCCGGGGACGATAATGAAGCTGATGGCTGCGGCGGCCAGCGTCGAGCCGAACTCCGAATCCCCAGCCCCCATCAGATCAAGAGTCGAGTACAAGCCGCCTATGGCGATGGCCCTGCGTCGCCGACCGAGGTTCCCGCGCCCGCATGCGTGCCGGCTACGCGGGTCCTTGTTCAAGAGGCTGGGCTCCGCCCGCTCTTCTGCCGCTGGTAGGTGGCGAAGCCTGCCTGCACGGCCTCAGTGATGAGCCGCTTCTTCTCGTCGATTAACCCCTTTGCGTTCTCCAGGGTGCAGGCGTAGAGTTCGCCTTGACCTGTCCACAACAATCGTCAGCCTTGCTCGTGGCCGTGCTTGCCAGGCCTTTTCTACTTGTTCCTCGTCTCGCTGCCGGCTTTCGGGGCCATCAGCAGGGCCACGCCTGCACCGATGAGCCCTCCCAGAAAGAATGATGAGATTACCGAACACGTTCCTCTTGATCGATTCTCTTCCATTGCTCCCTCCTTTATTTCTGTTGCACCATCAGCTTGCCGGTGACCTTACGACTGCTTTATCCACAGTACCACCTGGGTTGAGATGAGTAATTGTGCTGTCGTATATCTAGTGATAAGGTCGCAAGGCAAGCTCTTGAAGACACTTTGGCCTTCCTTATTTGTCGTTATTCCATCCTGGTACGCGCTCAAGATCGAATCCGGTGCTATCTCAAATTTCAGGCGTATTTTTGATAAAGCCGAGGACCGTTATATCGTTTATTTGATGATGCAACTAAGCGTTCACATGGACCGACATGGACTGGTACGTAAGTGGAATGCGCGGCATATCGACAGCCGTATATCCACTTCTGCGACGCCGCGCTGCCTTGAAAGCTTGCATTCGTATGTTTACCTTCTCTGACGACGGAAGCTACGGTATTGCCGCAAGCCGGTTCTCTTTACTACCGTTGCTCTTTATGGCGCTGATGGCGGGGTACCTCTCATTCCAGGTGGCGTGGCCATTTCTTTCTTCTTTTGTGTGGGCGGTCTTTCTAGCGGTTGTTTTTTACCCTGTCTACAGATGGGCCGCGAGATATACTCGGTCGAAGCGCATAGGATCGGCGATTACAACCGTGCTTGTCGTTTTTGTGATCCTCGGTCCTTTTACGGTTCTGGTGTATCTTGTTCTCAAAGAGATCAGTCTCCTCTTGACGTACTTGCAGGATTCGAAGTTCGAGCCCGGAGCCTCGTTGACAACCGCCTTGCGCATTGATGGGGAGACGATTTCCCCTTCTGGGCGTCAAGGAGGTCGGAATTCACGGACCGTCAGGGACAGCATCACCGCGCTCGGGAAAGGGGCTGCCGGTCATATCTCGAAAACTGCGGCCGGGCTGTTCGGCGCCGTTTTCAGCTTCATCTTTACGATCATCAGTACTTTTCATCCTCTTTGTTCACGGCAAAGAAATGTTGGACAGGTTTCTGGATTATCTGCCCTTCTCGATGAAGAGGTGACAGAAACTGAAAGATGAGGTTCAGGAGACGATCATTTCCGGCATTCATGGCGGTCTTTTTACCGCGCTGACGCACGGCCTCCTTGGCGCCGGATCTTTCGCTGCCGTCGGGCTGCCTTCGTCTCTGCTGCTCGGGCTCGTCGTCGGCCTTACCGCGTTTGTTCCCCTTGTCGGTTCGCTCATGGTCTGGGTGCCGGCAATCCTCTATCTCGCTTTCACGGAACATATAGGCAAAGCAGTAGTTCTATTCGTGGTCGGCGGCACAGGCATCATGGTCATTGATAATGTGCTAAGGCCGTTTTTAATCCGCGGCAGAACAAAGATGCCCTTTCTCCTTATCTTTTTCGGGGTAATCGGAGGACTCGAGTTCTTTGGCCTGATGGGACTCGTACTTGGTCCACTGGTGCTTGCGATCTTTATCTCGCTCGTCAATTTTACAAAAGAAATCGAAGACAGGCACCTGCGTGCGGATAACGGCCAGGTAAGGGATAAGGTTGGCGATTGACAACACAAGCCGTGCTGCCTACAGTAAGGATAATCGCAAGCATTGCAATGCGAAACGTCTAATTTTTCACAGGACTGAGTATGGATCCAAACGGACGGCGTCTTCCGGTGGGCGCCGAAGTCATGAGAGGAAAAGGGGTTGTCTTCCGGCTTTGGGCCGATCAGCATAGGAAGGTAGAGCTCGTGCTGGAGGGTGGACCGGGCGCGCAGCAGAAGACCTCTCTGACAATTGAATTGGCATCAGAAGGCGGGGGATATTTCTCTGCGCTTGTGCCTGATGCTGCGGATGGTACGCTCTACAGATTCAGACTCGACGGCAACGAAAAGGTATATCCCGATCCAGCGTCCAGGTTTCAGCCTGAGGGGCCTTACGGTCCATCACGAGTGGTAGATCCTGAGCGCTTCACGTGGAGCGATAAAGAATGGAAGGGTGTCTCGCTGAAAGGGCAGGTGATCTATGAGATGCATATTGGGACATTTACCAGGGAAGGCACCTTTCGCTCCGCAGCGTCCGAGTTGCACGAACTTGCTTCCGCCGGGCTCACGCTCATAGAACTGATGCCGGTCGCAGATTTTGTGGGTCAATACGGATGGGGTTATGACGGTGTTGACCTTTTCGCGCCCACGCGTCTTTATGGCGAGCCTGATGATTTTCGTTATTTTGTGGATGTTGCTCACGCTGCGGGACTTGGTGTTATTCTTGATGTGGTTTACAACCACGTGGGAATCGAAGGCAACTATCTTCCTGAATTCTCAGCATCCTACTTCAGCCACGGTAAGGAGAGTGAATGGGGAGGAAACGCGCTCAATTTCGATGGTCCGAACTGTGGAGCCGTGCGGGAGTTCTATAGTGCCAATGCTGGATACTGGATAGAGGAATTCCATCTGGACGGACTCCGGATCGATTCCGCAGAAAATATACATGACTCCTCATCGCCACACATTCTGGTTTCTATTGAGAAGCGTGTGCGCAGCGCGGCAAAGAACCGGGGAACGATTATCATCGTGGAAAACGAATCGCAGAATGCGCGATTCATCAGAAGCCAGGAACAGGATGGTTACGGGCTTGATGCTGCCTGGAACGATGATTTCCATCACGCGGCCATCGTGAGACTGACCGGGCGCAACGAAGCCTACTACACCGACTACCGCGGCTTACCTCAGGAATTCATCTCCGCCCTGAAATGGGGATATCTCTATCAAGGCCAATACTACAGCTGGCAGAAGAAGGCGCGTGGAACGTCGACAATCGGTCTTCCGCCTGCATCCTTTGTCCTCTACATACAGAACCACGACCAGATAGCCAACTCTGCGCGCGCCGATCGCGCTCACAGGAATACGACACCAGGACTCTACCGTGCTACGACGGCTCTCCTGCTGCTTGCGCCCTGCACGCCCATGCTGTTTCAGGGGCAGGAATTTGCCGCATCCACTCCATTTCATTACTTCGCCGACCTTTCTCCCGAATTGGCAGAGAAAGTGCACGAAGGAAGGCTTAAGCATCTTTCGCAGTTTCCCAGCCTTGCGGACGAGGCGATGACGAGAGCATATTGCCAGCGTATCCAGTCGCGATACATTCGAAGAATCGAAGCTTGACTTCAGCGAGAGGGAGCGTCACCAGGAGGTCTACGCGCTGCACAAGGATCTGCTGAAGCTGCGCCGCGAGGATCCCGTCTTCAGCGCGCAGAAGCCGCGGAGTCTGGAAGGCGCGGTACTCTCTGACGAAGCTTTTCTCCTGCGTTTCTTTGGCCAGAAGGGTGACGACCGTCTCATGACCATCAATTTCGGACGGGACCTCGACGTCAATCCTGCTCCTGAGCCGCTTCTTGCGCCACCTCCGGGGATGCAATGGGAATTACTCTGGAACAGCGAGAATGTGGCGTACGGCGGGCTGGGCACACCTATTTTTGAGATGGAGCGCAACTGGAGAATTCCCGGCAAGACGGCCATAGTTCTGCTTCCAAAGCCTGCTGAGGCGGGCCGGGAAGAACAAAAGCCTCATGCGCGTAAAGGCTCGCAAAGGAGCGCACGCTCATCAGCCAAGCAACGGGGCAAGGAGCGTGCCGGATGAACGAGTTTGTCAGAGGCGTGCCCTGGCCCGAGTTGCAATCTGAAGAGGGTGAGCCGCTCCTCACGAGGGAATGGCTGGTTACGAACGGACTCGGAGGATACGCTTCCGGAAGAGTTTCCGGGGTTATCACCAGGCGCTATCACGGCCTGCTCGTTGCCGCACTCAGCTCTCCGCTCGGCCGCATGGTCATGTTGAACCATCTGACGGAGCGATTCCTCTTTCCCGACGGCAGCGCGATTGAACTGACGAACGACGAAAACTCACCTCAATCCTGTATCAAACCGGAAGAATGTTATCTCGCTGAATTTCGTCTCGAAATGGGATTACCCGTCTGGAATTACCGGGTAAACGAGATCGAGCTTGAAAAGCGGCTCATCATGCCGCACGGTCAGAACACGGTATATATAACCTACCGGCTGCTGAAAGGAACCGGACCGCTGCGTCTGGAACTGAGACCGGCTGTCCATTTTCGTCCGCACGAGTCTCCCGTCAACGCTGAGCTGGGGCTGCCGTATGCGCTGACGATACTCGACAACCTGTATGAGCTGTCGCATAGAGCCAACGAACCGACGCTGCGCCTGCTCCTTCATGGTCCGGATGCCGGCTTCACGGTCGACGGAAGGAAGGTCGAAGCGATACTCTACCAGATCGAAGAAAGCAGGGGCTACGATGCGAGAGGGGACCTCTGGAGCCCCGGCTATTTTCACATTCCCCTGTCCGAAGGAGGCGCGGCCACGCTCATTGCCTCAACAGAACCGTGGCAGACCATTTTTGCTCTGAGACCCGAAGAGGCGCTGGAAGCAGAGACAGAACGCAGAAAACTGCTCATACAGGCGGCCGTGCCCGAGGCACGTTATGGAATGGCCGGCGAACTTGTACTTGCAGCGGACCAGTTCATCGTCACTCCGGCCGGTCGCCTGCAGGACGAGGTAAGAGCACGAGCCGTAGGCGATGAAGTGAGAACGGTTATCGCGGGATATCATTGGTTCACGGATTGGGGAAGGGACACGATGATCAGCCTTGAAGGGCTGACACTCGTTACGGGCCGCAACACGGAGGCAGGCTGGATTCTGCGGGAATTTCTCCGTTACGTCCAGAACGGGCTCATACCGAACCTGTTTCCTGAGGGCGAAAAGGAAGCGCTCTATCATACGGCGGATGCTACACTCTGGTTCTTCCATGCATTCGATCGGTACCTGGAGTACACCAATGACCGCCGCACGTTGAAGCTTGCCCTTCCCATCCTCATTGACATCATAAACCATCACGTGAAGGGAACACTCTTCAATATCAAGGTGGATCCTCTTGACGGGCTTCTCACGCAGGGACAAGTTGGATACCAGCTCACCTGGATGGATGCAAAGGTGGATGACTGGGTCGTCACGCCGCGACGCGGTAAAGCAGTGGAGATCAATGCCCTGTGGTACAACGCTGTTAAGTTGTTGGAGAGATGGGTAACGGAAGAGAAGGGCGATGAGCATGCCCGCTTTCTGACGGAGCTCGCGGAACAATGCCGACGTTCTTTCAACGAACGCTTCTGGTTCTCTGAAGGCGGCTATCTCTATGATGTTGTCGACGGGCCTGACGGAGACGATCGCTCCTGCCGGCCGAACCAGATACTGGGTATTTCGCTTCGCCATCCGGTGCTGGAGGAGAGATACTGGGAGAGGGTGGTTGATATCGTGCGCAGGAAGCTCCTGACGCCTGTCGGGCTTCGTTCTCTCGCTCCTGACGATCCTAAGTACAAGACGAAGTATTATGGCGATATCCGCTCACGCGACGCTGCTTATCACCAGGGCACAGTGTGGGTCTGGCTCATAGGCCCCTATATCGACGCGTGGCTCAGGGTGTACCCTGACGATGTTGACTCAGTGCTCAAGTGCATTGAAGGCTTCGGGCCTCATCTCGCCGATAAATGCGTAGGCTCAATCAGTGAAATTTTCGATGCTGATCCACCATTCAACCCGCACGGTTGTGTCTCACAGGCGTGGAGCGTTGCCGAGGTGCTACGGTGCTGGGTAAGAACGCATACGGAAGCGACGAAAGCAAAGAATCGATTGCAAGAAAAATAGTCAATCCCAAGCGTTGACAGCGGTGACAGACGAACCCATATTCATGCGTAGAGGGGAAGGAAGGAGGAATTTATGGGACTTGCGAAACGGGTCGAATTCGACCACTCAAAGCCATCCCCATACGAAGCAGCGGGATATTCGTGAGCTGATAAGGTACATATTCCGGGCTTACAGGTCCGCAATAGAGGCACATATTAAGAGAGCCCCGGGAGGTCGGCAGCATGTTCGGTAGACAGATAAAGCTCTTCAAGCTTCTCGGCTTTGAGGTGCGTATTGACTGGAGCTGGATCATTATCGCGATCCTTGTGGTCTGGTCTCTTTCCACGAGCTACTTTCCGGCCTATTACGGTAACCTTACCGTCCAGACCTACTGGCTGATGGGTATAGCCGGCGCTCTCGGTCTCTTTCTCTCCATCGTCATCCATGAATTCTGCCATTCGATCGTAGCGCGGGGGTACGGTTTGCCCATGAAAGGAATCACACTCTTTCTGTTTGGCGGTGTGGCCGAGATGGGCGATGAGCCCGTCAGCGCAAAGGTGGAATTCATGATGGCCTTTGTCGGCCCGCTGTCGAGCATTCTGGTTGGCCTCATCTGCTACGGCTTATACACGTTCGGCACCAATTACAGTTGGCCGGAACCGTTACTCGGTGTGCTCGGTTATCTTGCCTTTATCAACTGGATGCTGGCCGGTTTTAATCTTCTGCCCGCTTTTCCGCTCGATGGAGGCCGGGTTCTCCGATCGATTCTCTGGGCCGCTAAGCATAATCTGCGATGGGCAACGCGAGTCTCATCAGCCGTAGGCGCGGGCTTCGGGTTTATCCTGATGGGTCTGGGCGTTCTGCGGTTCATGACGGGCAATGTGATAAGTGCGATCTGGTGGTTCATGATCGGTATGTTCCTGCGGAACGCTGCAATCATGTCCTATCAACAGCTTGTTGTGCGCAGAGCGCTCGAAGGAGAAAAGGTTTCCCGCTTCATGAGTAAGGATGCGGTAAGCGTGGCACCAACACTCACTGTGGAGGAGATGATCAACGATTACCTCTACAAGTATGATTACAAAATGTTTCCGATCGTCGATAAGGGACGGCTCGCAGGATGCATAACAACAAAGGAGGTGAAGGAGGTACCGCAATCCGAATGGGCGAAGCGACGCGTTGCCGACATCGCGTCGGAGTGTTCGCCCGCCAACACAATTGCGCCGGATGCGGATGCTACCAAAGCGTTGATGGTCATGAATCAGGCCGGCTTAAGCCGTCTCTTAGTCGTAGAGGACAGCCGTCTGAAAGGCGTGATCACTCTCAAGGACATGCTCAGGTTCCTCGCCACCAAGGTTGAACTCGAAGCATGAGCAGCGACCAGAGCATGGCATGGAGCCGCCGGTCAAAGCACCGGAAGACGCTATAAAAACATCAGGTAAAGTGCGATATAAGAGGACGGAAGATTTCCATCCTCTTATGTTCTCACAAGGAGGGGCATTACTCTTCCAGGGCAATGGCCTCAACGGGACATTCTTCCACGCACGCCCCACATTCGGTGCAAGCCTCGGTAGCAACTTTAGCCTGGTCTTCGATGGTTATCGCATCGACAGGGCAGACTTCAGCGCAAGCGCCACATGCGGTACAGGTTTCCTCATTAACTTTTGCAGGCATTTTGTTGATCTCCTTTTGACGAGAATTATCGGTAAGCATACATCTATTGCAAAACTGCCGATGAATGTCAACACCTACCCAGGTATCGAGCCCCTCAAGTCCCCTGCCTGACGTGTGCTAGAATGATGGATTGATCGGCACATTGAGTGACGGCCATCACAAGGAGCTCCGAATGGTACAGAAGGCACACAGTCAAGGTAATCTTTACGTGTGGTTCGATGCAGAGTACTCAACAGTTGAACTGGAAACAGCGGCGCTTCTTCAGGTTGCAGCCCTGATCACCGACGCTTCGTTGCGGCGGGTATTGCCCGAAGCGCGCGACGTGCGCCTGGCAATTCGCACGCCGGCAGGCACAAAGTTCAGCCCGTGGGTTCAACAGAACCTGGGAGACCTGCTCAGTGCTTGCCGTTCAGATGAAGCAGTGGAAATTGCTGAAGCGGACGAGCGCCTTGCCGAATATATTGAGGCTGCAACCGGCCTGGCTGCAGAACGCACAGAGCTCCTACCGGTGCTGGCGGGCAACAGCATTCATTTTGATTGGTGGTTGATCCGCCGCTTTCTGCCTCATTTTCTGAGTCGCCTGCATTACCGCCAGCTGGATGTTTCGGCCTTCAAGCTTGAGTGGCAAAGGCTCCACCCTGACGAGCGGTTTCAGAAAGAGAATCCGGAGAACGTACGCGCCTACTTTCCCGAGGCGGGCTTGATACCATCCAGTAATCGCCATGACGCGTACTATGACCTTCAAAGCTCCATTGCTGAATTGGCGTTCTACCGGCAACATCTGTTTCGAAGTTAGAGGGCGGTCATTCTGGCCTCTTCACCTGAGGAGGATGATGAGCACTGATATCTATACCGCGTGGCTGGACGATCAGAATTCTAAATGAGCGGCTCACAATTTTCTCACCCCCGGATCCAGAGAGTCGGTCCAGGCAACGCACCCTTTGACGGCAATGAAAGCACCTTTGATATGGCCCTGGCGATGGAGTCGGTAGGCCTCAGCCAGACCTTTCTTTAGTGCTTCTGATATTTTTTCGGGAGGAAGGTCTCCCACGCTTTCAGTGACCCATTCGCCTGCGATGTCCGTATCCGGATAGACGATTTCGGGAAGGCTCCGTGTAATGGCCGGATCCTCTACATTGGTAGCGTTAGCGATAACAGTCGCTGCAGCATCCGCTGAGGAGGCATCGTCAGAAAGAACTGTGACGGCTGACGCAATGCCTTTAGTGAAGCTTCTTCCTCCCAGGCCGCTCGTGGCAACTCCACCTACACCCATCCGGGAATCAATGACAAGCAGGTAGCCTGGTTCTCTTGCCTCAATCTCAATTTTGATCCCGACCCTGGCCTGCTCGTTCTCCTTTAGTCGAATCGCGATGTCTCCTCCGTTGTCGACGATGATCTTCGTCCCCCCTTTTGCTATCAGGAAATCTGCCACCACGTCGGAAGATGCCCCTGCAACGGCCGCCAGCGGTGTCAGATCCTGCGCCTCCATTTTCTTGCAGGCTCTCACCATCTTCCGGACGACCTCTGGAAAGATCGCCTTCTCTTCTATTTGCTGCGCCTTCCTTTTGAGAACCGGGAGGAACCTTGCCAGATCGTCAAGAACGACGAAGGCCAGCCGTCCACCCTCCATCGCCAGATCGATCAAGGGTTTTCCGCGTTCCATGGCCTTAATCTGCATTCGCAGCGGGCCGTATTCGGCCAGAACGATCTGAGAGTCGATTACTTCTAACCTTTTATCGTCCCGTCCCGAATACGTGGATTCCATCCGTCTCTCCTTCCCTCTTAAAGGGATGTTGCCATGCTTCTCCCGCAGAGCATCACACCCTTCGATAGGTTGCAACAGGTTCGCGCGTCTATTTTACTACAGTAAATTGACATCATCAGCGGTTTTATAATAGAAGAATGTGGAGAAAGTGGGCGGAAGGCCCGATTGTTGTCGAGTCGGTAACAGCACAAGGCCAAACCGGGGGACATGTCCGATGCACGTAGACTCGCAAAGATGTATTAGCTGCGGTGTTTGTGAAGAGACTTGCCCGGTTGGCGCCATCAGCTTATCTTACCGCAAGATACGGCGCAAATCTCCGGATGGCGGCGTATCCTCGTCTAATGACACGCCTGCCCCGATATCTAATCGCAAGTCCAATCCAATTTTCAGTGAGAAATGCGTTCAGTGCAAACTCTGCATCGCAGCCTGTCCTTCCAAAGCTATTGCTGTTTCGGCAGAGATCGTCGAAGGAACAGCCAGGTGCGACCATTGCCCTGTCAGGTGCCAAATCAGAGAGGGCTACAAGGGCGGGTGCCAGCGCTATAGCAACGTCGGCGGCCTTATCGAAACAGCCGAGCCTTTGAAGTTTCCCGAGCGGGAGACATTCGATGAGTTCAGAAGGAATTTCGTTCTCTCCACCCCGCTCGTCTCCGCGGTCAGCGCCGGAAGCACGTATCCTGATTTTTTGGCCGCACCTATCCAGGCCGAGGAAAAGGTGGACGGCTTTGACGTGGTGACGGTGGTGACCGGAGCTCCGCTGACCTACAGTTCCGTCCTTGTTAAGATCGACACGAACAAACCGATCGGAGAAGAGGGCGCCCCTGTATTTTTCAAGAAGCGGCAGGTAGGGCACGTCACCACGCAGCAGTACGGTTCCAAGATGATCAGTATCGGCGGCATCAATTTCATGAAGAAGGACTACAACGTCCTGCTCGTCAGGCTGATGGTGGCTGTTTCCAATAGGGAGCCCTTCTCCCTGGAGGTAAAAGGAGGAGCGAAACTCGACTTACGGGTAGGAGATACGCCCATCATCAACGGCAAGCCCGGGGAAAGGATGAAGGTGGCTTGCGGCGCAGGTCTGCAAGGCATTTTCGGGAACACATTGAAGGAGCTTGCCGACGAAGTGATTATCCTCGATTCGGATATCACCGGTCTCTTCTCCCAGGGTCGTGTGGGTTCAATGCTCGGGTTCAAAGATACCGGCATCCGGCCTCCGGGAAAGTATGCTACTCCCGGGCGTTTCTTCGGGACCGTCGGGGACGGATGGGGCGGAACGCCTGTGATAAACCCACTGGAGGCAATCCGGGAATATAACCCCGCGTCCATTTTCCCCGGCATGAAAGTCCTGATCCTTGAGACTTCAGGCCAGCACGCGGCCATGTTGGAAGCCGATGAAAAGTGCATGTTCCACAAGATTGAGACCCCGGCAGGAGCCAATGAAGTGAGAGAGATGATCGCCCGGAACAGTGAGCCATCTTTGACATCCGCTCTTTATATGGGTGGTTGTGGAGGCAGTGCCAGGGCAGGTAAAGCGCAGGATCCGGTGAAACTGACACAGGCGGTCCATGACGGCAGTATACGGCTCACGTTGGGTGGCGTTCCCGCGTATGTGTTGCCCGGAGGCGGTATCAATTTCATGGTCGATGTTGGAAAAATGAAATGGAGGAGCTTTACCTGGATTCCTATCCCCGCCGTTGTCGCGCCCATCGAGTATACGATGGAGAAAAACACGTTTATCGAGTTGGGGGGTCCTGCGCAGAGCTTGAGGCTCCTCTCGGAGATTAAGGCTGAAGACGAGAGGAAGTGGAAGAAACGGAAAGGAGCAACCGATTGAGTTCGCTACTAGTCCGCAATATCGGTACGCTGTTGACCGGAGACCTGAAAGAACCGCTCTCCAAGAAGAACTCCATCTACATTGAAGACGGCCGGTTTGTCGAAATCGGGACAGACAGGAAAGAGGCCGATACTATCGTCGACGCAAAGGGGTTGCTTGTTTCGCCCGGGCTTATCGACGGGCACGTGCATCCGACAATCGGCGATTTTACCGCAGCCCAGAATGCTACCAGCTGGGTGACCAACTACTGCCATTGCGGAATAACCCGCATGGTATCCGCTGGCGAAATCCATTATCCGGGGCTCCCCTTTGAACTTCAGGATCCGAGGCTGTGGAAGGGGTTGGCCCGGCTCACTAAACTCAGCTACGACCGCGAGCGGCCTTCGGGCGTCAAAGTGGACGCGGGCACCTTGATCCTGACGACAGGGCTTAAAGAGTCCGATTTTGATGAGATGGTCGAGCTGGGTTCAAAATGCGTGAAATTTATTTTCTACCCTTACGGAAAGAATCCAGGAGAGGAAGAGCAGTACGTCCGCTGGGCGCGAGAAAGAGGACTCGTCGTAAAGATTCATTCTGGCGGCGTATCGAGGTCCGGGGCAAGTGTGCCGGCGGGCGCTGATCTGATTCTCAAAGTGCAGCCCGATGTGGTTGGTCATATCAACGGCGGCCCCATTCCCATGTCGTTCGGTGATATGGATCGGATCATTGATGAGTCCAATCTCTGGCTCGAAATCTCCTACGCGGGAAATTATGCTGCCGCGCTCCATGTCATCAGGAAGGTAGCGGAAGAAGGAAAGCTCGATCGCGTTGTTCTCGGAACGGACACGCCTGCGGGAACGGGTGTGGCTCCGCGAGGAATACTTCGCACACTGGCTCTCATCTCATCCCTGGGCGGAGTACCACCGGAAATCGCCTTCTGCCTTGCCACGGGAAATGTGGCCAAGGCCCACCATCTCGACAGCGGCGTCATACAGCCCGGCCTGCCGGCTGATCTCGTGATCATGGGAAAGATACAGGGCTCTCAAGCGACAGATGAACTTGATGTCTTCAAGATCGGCGATTTACCAGGGGTGACCGTCGTAATCATCGATGGTAAAATACGCATTCGCGATAGAAGCTATCAGACGCCGCCTCCTCAAGTGAGGGCCGTGGTCGAGAAAGAAAAGCTGTGAGACGAGGTGATGAAAAGATGAACGAAAAAAGAAAAAAAAGAATCGGCTTGATCGGTTTCGGGCAGATCGGTTCCTTTCTCTATCGGGAGATCAATAAACATCCTGAATACGGACTCGAGATCGCTTTCGTGCATGATGTCGTAAGCGCATCAACGGGCGCTCTCCCCAAGGAGATAGTTCTTGAGCGCGTGGATGATTTCGGAAAATTCGGTGTCGATCTTGTCGCGGAAGTGGCTCATCCGGATTGCGTTCGGCAGTATGGACCCCTTATCCTGGAGCAGACCGACTTCTTCATGCTCTCTGTTACCGCCATGGCAGACGCATCCCTTGAAGAGAAACTACGCAAGTTGAGCACGACAAAAAATCGCAAGCTTTACATTGCGCACGGCGCGACCGTAGGTCTTGACGGAATTCAGGACGGCAGAGATTCCTGGGAGAAAATAACGATCACCATGAAGAAGAACCCCAAGAACATCAGCTTTGACTGCGCGAAACAGTGGGATCCGGACAAGATTGACCGGGAGACGGTCATCTATGACGGACCCACGCGCGGTATCTGTCCGCTTTTCCCGAAGAACGTGAACTCCCACGCGACGCTGGCGTTAGCCGGCATCGGCCTGGACCGCACGCGCTCGGTTCTTATTGCCGATCCGAAGCTTGACCTATCTGTTATCGAAATCGAAGCCGAGGGTGCGGGGAACCGTATCCATATCCTGCGCTCCAATCCGATCAAAGGCGTCTCCGGAATGTTGACGCTCATGTCGGTGCTGGAATCGATCCGGCGCGTACAAGAGCCAGGTTCCGGATTACAGATCCTTTAATGCGAATGCGAAATCTGTTACGGACCTATTAAGACAATGGACAGCAAGACTAAAGAGCGCAGCACCACGCTGAGAGATGCACACCCTGAACCGAAATGGCTCTCCAAAACGACTATGACTCAGTCTGAAACTGGTCTGAGGCACATCGGCAAAAGGCTTCCGATGGTGGACAGCCTGGAAAAGGCTACAGGAAAGGCCGTCTACTTTAGCGACCTCACGCTCCCGGGAATGCTCCACGGGAAAATTCTGCGAAGCCCTCATCCCCATGCGCGAATCGTCAATATCGATGTCAGCCGGGCGCTTGCTTTGCGCGGTGTACGGGCCGTGATCTTTTCAAAAGATGTGCCGCCGGAAAAATACGGGGTACAGGTGGCCGACCGCCCGCTCCTGGCGCGGGAGAAGGTCCGTTTCGTGGGAGAAGAAGTTGCCGCGGTAGCTGCGATCGATGAAGAGACTGCCGAACAAGCGATCGATTTGATTCGAGTGGAGTATGAACTCTTATCCCCCGTCGTTGATGTCGCAGAGGCCCTGCAACCGGGTGCTCCCCTGGTTCACGAAGAGAAAGGGAGCAACCTCGCGACATCTTCACGCATCGCGAGGGGCAATGTGGAAACAGGTTTTGTGCAGTCGGCGATCGTGGTCGAAGAGGAGTTCCGAACACAGTTCGTTCACGCTCTCTATATGGAGCCCCAGATCACGGTTGCCCAGGTCGATGCTTCAGGCCGACTGCTCCTTTACCTGCCTGTTCAGACTCCCTTCACCACGCGGGACTTGATTGCCCGCATTCTGAAAATTCCTCTCCACAAAATCAAAGTAATCCAAACGCACATGGGAGGGGCCTTCGGCGGGAAGCTCGATACCACGCTTCATTTTGTGTCGGCGTTGCTCGCCTTAAAAACAGGCAAACCTGTCCGCGTGGAAAACAGCCTCGAAGAAGAGCTGTCCTCCACTTTTTTGAGAGTGCCCGCAGATATCCGAATGAAGATCGGCGCCGACAGAGATGGAAGATTCATAGCCAAGCAGGTAGGTATCATGGCGGACAACGGCGCCTACTGCAGTCTCGCGCCCAAGATCGTCTGCACAAACATGGCAACAAGGAGCGATTGTCTTTACCGCTATCAACATACTCTCACCGAATCAAAACTGGTTTACACGAACAAGGTTCCCACATCCGCTTTCCGGGGGTATGGCAATCCGCAAATCACCTTTGCGCAGGAGTCTCTTATAGACAAGCTCGCCGCTGAGATGGGGATCGACCCCGTCGAGATCCGGCTGAAGAATGGGGTTCACGCTGGAGACACGACGATCCATGGGTGGAACATCGCGAGTTGCGGCCTTGCGGAATGCCTGGAAGAAGGCGCGAAGCGGATCGGCTGGCGGGATAAGAGAAAAAAGAGCGATTCAAAAAAACTGAGAGGAGTGGGCGTAGCGGCCATGATCCACGTGTCCGGGAATCGTGGCGCGTTGGAATGGGACGGTTCAGAGGCCTGGATTCGCCTCAATGAGGATGGGACAGCGATTCTCTTATCAGGCGAGTCGGAACTGGGCCAGGGGAAAAATACTGCACTGGTGCAGATTGCAGCCGAGTCGATCGGACTTTCCATTGATCAGGTTCATGCGGCGCCCGTAGACACGGAAAGTTGCCCCTTTGTGCTGGGACCTTACTCCAGCAAGACCACGGTCCTGGCAGGAAATGCGGTGCGGAATGCAGGTCGCGAGCTTCGGGCTCAAATCCTGGAGGTGGCGTCACGCATGCTCCAGGTGCCTGCGCACAGAATGCGGGTGGAAGAAGGTGGAATCTACATTGATAACGAATCGGAGCCGAGCCTCACAACAGGCGAGGTCGTTCGATTTTCTCATACGCATGAGGACCGGCAGACCTTCTTTGCGCGCGGCATCTTCGATCCGGGTAAGGTCAGGATCGGGCCCCAGAACGAGTACTACGGCGATATCTCTGCCACCTATCCTTTTGCTGCCCACTTCGCCGAGGTCGAGGTAGACCCGGATACGGGTCAGGTGACTCTCTTGAGCTATGTGGCTGCCCACGATGTGGGCAAGGCGATCAATCCGATGGCGGTAGAAGGACAGATTCGCGGAGGGGTTACCCAGGGGCTTGGATATGCCCTCACAGAATCGATTCTCTATAAGTCAGGCAAAGTTCAAAATGCCAATCTGCTTGATTACGTTCTTATGACCTCTCTCGACGTTCCGCCCATCGAACCGATTCTCGTGGAGTCGATCGATCCTGTCGGTCCCTATGGGGCGAAAGGGATTGGAGAGGCAACGCTGATTCCTGTGGCAGCGGCTGTTGCCAACGCGATTTATGACGCGACCGGGATTCGCTTTACCGAAATCCCCATCACCCCTGATAAGATACATCTCGCAATGAAAATGAAAAAGTCCGGATGAGATCGCACCGGCCGAAGAAAGAGAATTCGCATAACCTCAAGTCGGAGAGAACCTGATGTGGCTCGAAGGTTTCATGAATGCACTGAGCGGCACGAACCTGCTCTGGTTGACTGTCGGTACTGGTATCGGATTGATCGTCGGTGTGCTGCCTGCCTTGGGTGCCAATTTTGCCGTGGCCCTGATGCTGCCCTTCACGTTCGGGATGAACCCGGTCACGGCAATCATCTTCCTTGTCGCGATCCACGCCTCATGCAATTACGGTGATTCGGTAGCGTCGATCGTGGTTAACGTACCCGGAGGCCCCGGAACAGTCGCCACGTGCTGGGACGGCTACCCAATGGCCCAGCAGGGAAAGGCCGGGAAGGCTCTCGGAATAGCCACACTCGCCTCATTCATCGGAGGCGCCGGCACATGGCTCTTTCTCGCAGTTCTTGTCGGCCCCATCACAACGTTCGCCCTTGCCATAGGCGCGCCTGAATATTTTGCTCTCGGCGTGATGGCCCTTGGTCTCATCTCGGTCGCATCAAAAGGAGAGACGATCAAAGGCCTTATCATGGCCTTGTTTGGATTGGCGCTATCGTGCGTGGGACAGGATGAGGCAACAGGGCTCAGTTTCCGTTTCGCGTACGGAATCCCCTCTCTGGAGGCGGGCATACCGATTGTCGTTTCCACCCTCGGCATCTTTGCCCTTTCGCAGGTGATCGTTCTGCTCGAAGAGGGAGGCACGGTGGCGAAGGCTGTGGAGATAAAGGACAGCATTCTCTCCGGTTTTCCGGAAGTGATCAAGAGGCCGCTTACTCTCCTTCGCTCAGGCATAGTAGGCTGGTTCATCGGTGTGTTACCAGCGCTTGGGGTTTCGGTCGCAGGAATTTTGGCCTACTTCACGGAGAAAAAATATTCGAAAGAAGGGCCTCAATTCGGCAAGGGAGCTCCGGCAGGACTCATGGCTGCAGAAGTAGGTAAAGGGGCGTGTGTGGTGGGTGACCTTATCCCGACCTTTACGCTGGGTATCCCGGGCTCTGTCACGGGGGCCATTCTTATGGGCGCGCTTATACTCCAGGGCATAGAGCCAGGCCCGAGATTCCTGATGATGGGCTCGATGCCGTATACCGTCTTCGCCGGAATGGTGCTCGCTCAAGCTAGCTTCCTGATCAGCGGAGTGCTTCTGGGCAAGTTCTTCATCCGTGTGGTCTACCTGCCGAACGCCATCATCGCGCCGATTATCGGCGTTCTGACCTTTCTCGGCGCATTCGCAGAAAGGAACAACCAGTTCGATATTTCGCTTGCCCTGGTATTCGGACTTCTCGGCTACGCTCTGGACAGACTGAAATATCCCGCGGTCTGCTTTGTGCTGGGACTCATCATGGGGCCGCTCGTGGAGGCCAATTTTCACCGTTCGCTCGGCATCAGCTTCGGCTCTTACGCGATCTTTTTCCAGCGTCCCATTGCCGTGATCATGCTCGCCATCACCCTTCTATTTCTGGTCGGTCCCTACACGCTCTACCTCATCAAGAAATTGGCCGGCAGAACAAGCGCGGTCGCGGAAGCTGTGATTGCCGATGCCGAAGACAATCGGGGGACCCTCGGCGAATTGATCCTTCTCGCGGTCATGACGTTCGTCCTCGTGCTCTTCCTCATCACCGCACGCAATTACAGCCCCGGCGCTGCCATGTTCCCCAATCTGGTTTCCGCCGCAGGATTGATCTTCATCATCTGGCGCTTTTTCATTATGGTTCGCCACCTTTCTCTGGGCAATCTGGAATGGATCCGCAAGGCAACGATTCTCAGTGGAAGGATGAGCTGGCAGTGGTCGGCTGCTTTGATGGCAGCCTGCATTCTCTCGATGTATGCGTTGGGATTCATAGTAGGAAGCATCATCTTCGTCATTGCGGTGATTAACCTGAGCGGCGATAGCAAGCGGGTAAGATCGATAATCATCGGGCTAGGTACTGCGGTTGCCATGTACCTGCTTTCAAAGATCGTTCACCTTCAGCTGCCGATTGGATTGCTGGAGTTTATCCGGTGATGGGCAGAGAAAGATAACATTTAGGATTACCTATTCCAATATACACGGGAGGGAAGCAATGAAAAGGATGGCAGGCATACTTGGTAGAGCGGCGCTAATGGTGGCGTATGTAGTTTTCGCCGTCGCTGTGACGGGAATAGTGTATCCCGCAGCGGCAGCGGAATGGCCGACAAAAGATATCACGCTCGTCGTGCCCTATGCGGCGGGCGGGGGTTATGATCTCGTAGCCCGCGCCTCAGCGCCTTTCATCGCCAAGCATCTCGGCAAGAAATTCACTGTCGTTGTCAAAAACGTTCCGGGGGCAGGAGGCAAGATCGGCCTGATCGAAATGGTGAGGTCAAGACCGGACGGCCACACGATTGCAGTGGTCGACCCTGCGGATATCGCCGTACTGGAAGTCGCGGGCCAGATGAAGGAGATAGAGATTGCGAAACTTTCATGGCTCGGCCGTCTCGACAGATTGCCGGACCTCATGGTGGTGGGCGTCAAGAGCGGTTACAAAACCCCGGCCGACATGAAAGGTAAGCCGATCCGCTTCGCCGGCATCGGCGCCGGGGTCACCTTCAGGACGGCTGTCATCGCAAAAGCCATCGGCTGCGATCCCCGATTTATAAGCTACGACGGCACAAGCCCCGCATCTATCGCCACCATGCAGGGCGACATTGATTCCTTTGTAGTCAACTGGGTCAGCTCCATGCGCATGGTGCGCGCAAACGAGGGAAAACTGGTACCTTTGTTCGTGGCTGCATCAGAGCGAGTTCCCGACATAAAAAATGTACCCTGCGCGAAAGATTACGGACTCACGCTCGAAGAGTCGGTGCTCGGCTACTCCCATATTCTCGTGGGGCCTCCGAATCTGCCGCAGGATGTCAGGAAAGCATGGGAAGAGACTCTGAGCGCGGTTTTTAAAGATCCTGAGTGGGCGGCCCAGATGAACAAGGCCGGCTACCCGCCATCGGGGCTCATCGGCGAGAGGATGGTCTCGGCAGTGAAAGCTACGCTTGATTCCACGCAGAAATTCAAGGAGACGATTGCGCACCTGGGTATTAAATAGCAATCCCGACACGGCCGACGTAATTCAGCGACGAACCAGACAAGGGGGTCACGATGGAACGCACAAGGGTATATCGATGGATGGCAATCGCTGCGATCATATATTTCTTTTCACTTTTCTCGATCCTTTCTCCCGGCCTTGCACAATCCAAGCCCTCACTGCGGCTGGGTGTCAACATGGATGCGACGGGCTACGGTGCGTGGTTGGGGGAACCTGAAGTGCGTGCCGTAGAGTTCTTCGCTGAGCAAACCAACGCCGGTGGGGGTATCGACGGCCGCCCCCTACAGATATTTGTCTATGACAACGAGAGCAGTCCCGAAAAATCGACCAACAACGTAAAGAAGCTGATTCAGCGGGACAAAGTCGCTGCCGTCATCGGAACGCCCATAACCGCCACGTCGAACGCCGCGAAGTCGGTGGCCCAGGAAGAGAAGGTCGTGAACTATTCAACGTCCGGCTCTTTTGACCCCAATTACGCCGATTCCTTCTGCTTTGCCAGTTGGGTTCATACCTCGGAGATGGTTGAGACCATTTTTGACTATCTGGTGAAAAAGGGCACCAAACGGGTGGCCACACTCTGCGCCACAGACTCAACCGGTCAGACATGGTTCGATGAGGTGAATAAGGGCGCGAAGAAATACGGGATCGATATCGCCGGCGAGCGCTTCAACGTCAAGGACCTGGATGTAACGGCACAACTCGCCAAGCTCAAGGCGACCAATCCCCAGGCGCTCATCGTAGGGGTGAGCGGGGCGCCGAACGCGGTGGTTGCCAAGAACTTCACGCAGATGGGATTCAAGATCCCTTACGTTACGGGTCACGGCAATCTCTCTGATACCTTCATCAAGCTGATCCAGGGCTACCAGCCCGATACCCTTCTCATTCCCGGAGCCTACTATATCGTCTGGAGGGAGCTGCCGGATGCTTATCCGCAGAAAAAGATGATGAGAGAGTTCACCGAGGCCTTTCAGAAGAAATTCAAGAAAGAGCCGGACATTTACTCGGTTGTCGCCTTTGATGCTGCGCGGGTGGTTGCTGAAGGGATGAGACAAGCGAAACCGGACGGCCCCAAGGAGAGTGTCAAGCTGAGGGACGCCATAGAGCAGATCAAGAATTATCCCGCGATCTTTGGCGGAACCTACACGTTCAGCAAGGAGGACCATCGGGGCATCCATAAGGATGCCGCGGTGATGATCCAGGTGAGGGGCGGAAGGTTCGTGATGGCGAAGTAGATGTGAGGGCATAACATGGTGAGCGCTGGTATTTCGGTTCGTTATTTTTTTGTGATCTCCTTGCGGTATGTTCGGCCTTCACAAAATGTGAATGCTGCATTATAGTCAATGTGGCGACAGCATCTGTCGATAGATCAGCTTAGAAAAGACCCCGCTGGAGAAGAGAGATCATGGCGAAGATATCCCTGGACCTCATGGGCGAGACGTATCAAGGAATCGAGGTGAACTGCTTCACCATCCCCGGTCCCGGCGTCTGCATCAGCGTCAAGACCGACAGGAGTGAAGTGGAGCTGGACATGCCCGACACAGTCTTTGAGAAACTGAAAAAGAGCATGGCAGAGCTGAAAGAGCACGGCTAAACACTCCACAAAATAGTCACACTTTCATCCCAGCCGAACTCATCCAGTCCTAAGAAATAGACGTCTTCTGCATGTCCTTGAATCGGAAACAAGTCTTCTTGGCGGTCACAGCGTTGACGACGAAGAGATCAAGTACGGACTTTCGGTAACAGGCGTTGTTCATCCGGCGCGAATTGTGAGGAATGAAGGCGCGCAGCCGGGCGATCTTCTCATTCTCACCAAGCCGCTGGGCAGTGGCATCCTGATAACCGCCACGAGGGGCAATCGGGTTTCAAAGAAGACGGAGACCGGTCGTGCGACCAGGACGATGGAATGATAACAAAGTGGAGGAGATAGAAGCAACGTGAGAGCAGCAGGCATCGATATAGGGTCGCGCACGGTGAAGCTTGTCGTCATTGAAGACGGCGCGATCATTCTCGCGCGCAAAGGCCTCACCTCGTATGACCCCCTCGAAACAGCACGCGAGCTTGTTGGCGGCGTCGAGTACGATATGATGACGGCCACCGGATACGGCCGTCATCTGGTCAGGGATTTTCTTGAGTGCACCGTGATCAGCGAGATCAAGGCTTTCGCAATGGGAGCGCGCTCTATTCTGCCCCGGTGCAGGGTCATCCTCGACATCGGCGGCCAGGACACCAAGGCCATTGCTCTCAGTGAGACGGGTGAAATGAGCACGTTCGAAATGAACGACAGGTGTGCGGCAGGGACGGGACGCTTTCTGGAAGTGATGGCCGCCGCCCTTGGTTACACTCTCGACGAGTTTTCGAAGGCTGCGCTATCAGCCCAAAGGGAAGAGAAGATCAATAACATGTGCACGGTTTTTGCCGAATCGGAGGTGATTTCTCTCACCGCACGGGGCGCAGCACGCCACGAAGTGGCGTTAGGCATTCACAGGGCTGTGGTGAGCAGGTCCGTTGCGCTGCTCAAGCGCGTTTCGGATCATCGAGAGGTCTTCTTTGCGGGTGGCGTAGCCCTGAACGAGTGTGTGCGCGCGCTCATTGGCCGTGAGCTTGGTACACCAGTGTTTGTTCCTCCCGAACCACAGATCGTGGGAGCCCTTGGCGCCGCGCTGTACGCGGCCGGACACGCGGGTCGAATACGGGATGCGAGCGGGGTTTGATGTGAGGGAAAGATCATGTAATTCATTGGAGGCGTGCTATGCATAACAAGGCAGCAGTCGAGCCGCTCATTGATGACGAGTTTACGGGCGAGCCGCCTGCAAAACGGCTTCTGGCACATTTTCAAAGCCTTCGTGAACAGGGAGCGAATACTGTGGGGATCTATTGCGCTTATGCGCCGGTGGAGCTTATCCGCGCATTTGACCTTGTCTCAGTCTCTCTTTGCGCGTTCTCTCATTCCCAATCACTTCCATCTCCTACTTCACGGCGGCCCTTCCGGCCTCCCCACGTTCATGCGGCGCCTCCTGACCGGCTACGCCATTACCTTTAACGAAAGATACGAGCGCTCAGGCCATCTCTTCCAGAACCGGTACAAGTCTATCGTCTGCGAGGAAGATCCATACGTTCTCGAACTGGTGCGCTACATCCACCTCAATCCGTTACGCTCCCGGGTTGTCCGGACACTTGATGCGCTCGGGGACGTACACGGCTTCTTCGTGTGGCCCTGGGAGCAATCTCTAACCCATGCCTTGTTCTTCAGGGAGAAGTTGACGCCGGGTTCATCTTCATCTACCCGGTATTGCTTTTACCTCGACCAATTCTTACACGGTACTCCTCATCAGGGAACATGGGCAAAAGCGAGTTTGACGCTGAAGGGACGGACGAGCACCTGGGCAACTGGGGCCCTTTTTTTCTCTTCGCACAGGAGCCTCTGTGGAGCGCGTTTAACGCATGCCCTGAACTCGCCCAATGCTTTCCGATATCGACCTGTAATCGTGCTTGACAAACTTAGTGCCGCGACTACAATGTAAGTGAGCGACCATCTACATGGCAGAGGCCGGGAGCCGCGAAGCCTCTGTGCTAGGCTAGTTTTCTGAATTAATGAGGAGGGCAAATGAAACTGTTCATCGAAATTACAACCATACTTTCCCTATCATTGTTAGTTGGTTTTTCTCAGGGGCGCGCTTTAGATGATTGCACGACAGAAGTGAAAAGATACCATGGGCACGCATGGGAGACTATAACAGTACCCAAAAACACACCAGAATGCGTAAAGCGGAGAGAGCAGATACTGGGAGCTATCCCTCGGTCCCCTAACGAGAAAAAGGATAACCCTGCATCTCCAGTTAAAAGAAGTAACTCTAAAGATAAAGATGTCAAATTAACAAAGTCAGCGAAAACACCCAATCTTAAAAGGGACACCCAAGAAAAGCGAGAGAAAACGCTTTTACCTAAGAGTGAAGAAGACGATCAGAATAATACTTCTACAAAATAAAGACGAAGGGGACACTCTTGAAATGTTGAATGCATATTGCCCTGAAGGACAAGTGGATTAATGATTGGCAGAAGCACTAGAACAGATGACTAATAGCGGCAAGACCTGCATGAAGGCCCGTCGCCGGGCTTTTTTTATTATTGGACGAATGATGGACTATTGATGGATAACTTGCCGTTCGTCACAATTGTTTAATTTTAATTGATCTCTTAAAAACATTGGGAGAGTAAATGCGCCCAGCAAGATTCGAACTTGCAACCTACGGATTCGTAGTCCGGCACTCTATCCATTGAGCTATGGGCGCACGTTTATCTGTTGTCGTTGATCAGCACTTTTTGTGCGTTCTCAGTTCTTTCTATAACTCCTAAAGGAAAAGCATCTTCTCCGAAAGAACGCAGTTCCTTTATTGCACGCGTCTCATCATCCTTGCCGACCGCCAGTACAAAACCAATGCCCATGTTGAACGTGGCGAACATCTCATCGCGCGCCACATTGCCAAGCCGCATCAAAACCTTGAAGATATCGGGAGGCTCGGCCGGGACGGTCAGACGTGCGCAAAGGCCATCCGGAATAATCCTGTTAACGTTGCCGGGCAGGCCTCCGCCGGTGATGTGCGCCATGCCTTTGATCTCGACCTTTTCCATGAGGGCGAGGACAGGCTTCACATAAATTCTCGTGGGCTTGAGCATCTCCTCGTACAGGTTTCCCTCGAGGCCGTCGACTTTATCGCGCGGCGTCAGTCCGTGCTGCTCGATGACGATCTTTCTCGCAAGTGAGAAGCCGTTACTGTGCAGACCGTTTGATGCGAGACCGATGAGGCGGTCACCTGATACAATTGTGGAACCGTTGATGACTTTCTCTTTTTCCACAAAGGCGGTGACAAAGCCGGCAAGGTCGTATTCGCCTTCAGGATAGAATGAGGGCATCTCCGCGGTCTCGCCTCCGACAAGGGCGCAGCCGGCAATCTCACAGCCGGAGCAGATGCCCGTGATCGCCTCCGCATAGATCTGCTCGTCCAGTCTGCCGCAAGCAAAGTAATCGAGAAAAAAGTAAGGACGCGCACCGACGGTCAATACATCGTTCACACTCATCGCTACCAGGTCTATGCCGACCGTATCATGCTTCTTGAGCGCGAAAGCGATCCGCAGCTTGGTGCCGACCCCGTCCGTTGCACTGACCAACACAGGATGCTTGTAGCCGGAAGGGATCTCGGCCAGAGCAGCAAAAGCGCCGATCGGCGAGAGCACAAAAGGGTTAAAGGTCCCCTGTATCCGTTCCTTCATCCGCGCGATCAGCGAATCTGCCTTGCCTACATCAACGCCCGCATCTTTGTAGCTTGTTCCTTTCATCGTCCACATGTCTCCCGGCGTGCTGTTAAATCTAAAATGAACCATGACGTTTGTCAATATTTCTTCTGGCGTTCCGGACTTTTTCGATCGAGCGTTGCCAAGCCGGTTGCAATGAGGTATTCTATTATTTCATTGACACGGCTGCCGACCCACATATAATAGTTACGTGCAGTGATGCAAAGAAAGGGGGGTAATGGAAGATGCCTCTGTACATTATGTTCAGCAACCTGACCGACGAGGGCAGAAAGACAATCAGCAGCAATCCCTTGCGCATTGAAGAGGTGAACCGGGAGATTGAGAACATGGGCGCTTATGTGATTGCTCAGTACATCTGCCTCGGTAATCCGGACTTCATCAATCTTATAGAGGCGCCTGATAACGAGGCGATCATGAGGGTCTCCATGGAGCTTGGCTCCCGGGGAACGGTTCAGATCATGACCCTGCCTGTTATGCCCATCCATGAATTCATTGAGAACATGAGCCATTTAGCCGAGCAGGATAGCGAAGAGACATCCTAGATCGATACGACGGAACGGGCTTCCAAGAAAATTGAATCCGCTCATCAGCACATTTCCTCAGGGCTCCTTCAGGCAGACCCGCTTATGGCGGCTGCAGAAGCCCGTCCCAGGCGGCCGCCAAGCCTGTATAGAGGCCAGTCCTTCCTTGACACGGCGGCAAGAACACTTTAAAATATAAGGTTTTCATCTTTTTCGGGAGAGAGGCTCGCACATGGCAAAAAAAGTAGACGAGATCAAGTGGCACGAACTGAATATTGGCGGCGTCATAGATGAACCGGGGAACGCCAAGGAGTACCTGACGGGTGACTGGAGAAGCCAGAGACCCATCTGGGATGAGTCGCGGTGCATTAAGTGCGGCGTCTGCTGGATGGTCTGCCCCGATATCGCCATCTATCAGAAAGAGGACGGGTACTTTGTCGCCAATTACGATTACTCGAAAGGGTGCGGTATTTGCGCAAAGGAGTGCCCAACGGGTGCGATAAAGATGGTTGAGGAGGGACGATGATAGGGAGAAGAGGCATAGAGGTTTCCCTGGCAGTAGCCGAAGCAGCAAAGCTGTGCAGGGTAGAAGTAGTATCGGCATACCCGATCACGCCCCAGACGCACATCGTTGAACATCTCTCCGAGCTGGTCGCCGAAGGGGAACTGGACGCCACTTTTATAACGGTCGAATCAGAACACTCGGCAATGTCGGCCTGTGTAGGAGCCGCAGCAGCCGGTGCGCGCACCTTCACGTCGACCAGTTCTCAGGGCCTCGAACTTATGCACGAGATCCTTTTCATCGCCTCAGGGCTACGCCTCCCGATCGTGATGGCCGAGGCCAATCGTGCGCTTTCTGCGCCTCTCAATATATGGAACGATCATTCCGACGTCATGGCAGCGAGAGATTCGGGTTGGATCATGCTCTTCTGCACGAACGGTCAGGAGGCGCTCGATGCCATTATTATAGCGTACAGGATTGCAGAGGACAGGCGTGTGCTTATGCCTGTGATGGTGAATATAGACGGGTTCACACTGACACACGTTGTTGAGCCCATCGAGTTCCCTTCGCAGGAGGCGGTCGACGCATTCCTTCCACCTTACAGTCCGGTTTATACACTGCATCCTGACAAGCCGGTGACCATGGGCGCTTACGGCATTCCGGAGATTTACACGGAGAGTAAGTTTGCGCAAGAGATGGCCATGAATAAATCGAAGGATGTCATCATCGAAGTTCTGGATGAATTCGGCAAACAGTTCGGCAGGTCGTATAAGGCTGTGGAGACCTATGAATTGGAAGATGCCGACGTGGTGTTCATTGCCCTGGGATCAATTAATGAAAATATCATGACCGCCATTGATGAGATGCGTACCCGGGGAAAGAAGGCGGGGCTTGTCAACTTACGGCTTTACCGGCCGTTCCCGGCGGAGGAGTTGCTGGCTGTGCTCAAAGGAAAGAAACGCATAGCGATAGTGGAACGCGTGATGCCGGGCGGTGCGCTGAACAGTCCCATGTACAACGAAATAACCTCACTGGCATACCGGGCCGGCCTCGACGCATTGATTAAGAATTACGTGATTGCCCTCGGCGGAAGAGATGCTCTTCAAACCGACTTTTACCGCATATTCGATGATATGCTCTCAGCCGGCGCAAAGGACAAGATGATACAGAAGGGCCTGAATTTTGCAATGATAGGAGTAAGAGAATGACACCCACACTTCCCAATGTGAAAACATTTGCGGCAAACGTGATACCCAAAGAAGAGTTTGCGGTATCCGGACACAGGGCCTGCACCGGTTGCGCCGAGATACTCGCTGTGCGGCTGGCACTCAAAGGTTTCGGAAGGGACACGATCATCTCTATGGCAACAGGGTGCATGGAGATCGTCTCCAGTCCGCTGCCCACGACCGATTGGACGCTACCCTGGATTCATGTGGCCTTCGAGAATGCCGCCGCCGTAGCATCTGGTATCGAATCGGCGCTCAAGATCCTGAGGAAGAAAGGCAAGATTGCCGATAAGGACGTGCATGTGGTTGCGATAGCGGGAGATGGCGGGACAATGGACATCGGCTTGCAGTCGTTGTCCGGCGCGCTGGAACGGTATCACAAGTTTACCTATATATGCCTGGACAATGAAGCCTATATGAATACAGGCGTTCAGCGTTCTTCGGGCACGCCATTCGGAGCAATGACCACCACGAGCCCTCCCGGAAAGAACAGCATCGGCCAGTCAACGTGGAAAAAGGATATGCCGAAGATTGCCGTGGCGCACAACATACCATACGTAGCGACCGCGTGTCCCTCGTACCCGTTTGACTTTCTCGAAAAAATAAAGAAGTGCAAGATGGCGGATGGGCCGTCCTATCTGCATGTGCTCTCTGTCTGCCCCACGGGTTGGAGAACCGCAACCGAGCTTTCTATCCGGTACGGCCGTCTGGCGGTTCAGACGGGTGTTTTCCCTCTTTATGAAGTAGAGAACGGTAAGTACCGGGTAACGTATACAGCCGAACCGCTGCGCCCGATCACCGATTATCTCAAAGGGCAGGGGCGATTCCGGCATCTCACGCCGGATTCGATTGCCAGCATTCAGCAGCGCATTACCGCGGAATGGGAGGCTCTTAAAGCGCTAAGCAATGGTTCGGCCAAACCCGCGTAAGGGGAGGGGTATGGACGTAGATACCAGTAAGCTGGACGAGATCATTCTGAAGTACGGGAGAGACAAAGCTTACCTGCTTGCTATTTTTCAGGATGTTCAAAAACAATACCGATACATTCCAAAAGAAGCCGTCAAACATATCTGCAAGCGCCTCGGCGTACCGCAGGTTGACGGCTTTGAAGTGGCGACCTTCTATAAATCGTTGTCTCTCAAGCCCCGCGGGAAACATACCGTTCATGTCTGTCTCGGCACAGCATGCCACCTGAAGGGCGGAGCCGATGTGCTCCTTTCGTTCATACGGGAACTGAACGTAAAAACCGGCGGCACGACACCCGACGGAGAGTTCACTCTTGAATCGGTGAACTGTCTCGGCGCCTGCGCGCTTGCACCGCTCGTTCGCGTCGACGACAAAGATTTTGGAAAAACCACGCTGACCCAGGTGCGAAATATTATCAGAGATACCAAGGATCATAGTTAGCCATGGCCCTCTCACTGGAATACCTCGACACCATCGCTTCCGGATTCAATGAACGTGAACGTTCCTTCGAGAAGATCATACGCGTCTGCTGCGGAACCGGATGCATCACATCGGGTGCTAAGAGAGTTTACGAAAGCCTTCTGGCTACGGTAGATCGCGAGGGGCTTTCTTCGAGGATACTGGTCAAAAAGACCGGTTGCCACGGGCTCTGCGAGCGCGGCCCGATTGTCACTCTCGGTAAGGACGAGATACTCTATCAGTCGGTGGGAAAACGCGATCTGGAAACCGACGTGGAGTTGCTGATCAAGACGGTCACGGAAGGGAAGGTGGCCGATACGCTCCTTCTGAAGGGCCCGGGAAAGAAGGAAAAGTTCGTCTCTCCGCTTGACATACCCTTCTACAAGGGACAGCTGCGGGTTGTGCTGTCGATGAACGGTATGATCAATCCGGAAGAGATAGACGACTACATCGCGCAGGGCGGCTACCGCTCGCCATTCAAAGCTTTACAGATGAGCCAGGACGAAATCATCGATTCTGTCACAAAGAGCGGGCTACGGGGTAGAGGCGGCGGCGGTTTTCTCACGGGAAGAAAGTGGCGCTCGGCTCACGACGTCCACGGCGATGTGAAATATCTGCTTGCCAACGGCGATGAAGGCGACCCCGGCGCCTTCATGGACAGATCGTTGATGGAAGGGAATCCGCACGCAATCATCGAAGGCATGATCATCGGCGGATATGCTATCGGCTCGGGCAAAGGGTACATATATGTGAGGGATGAGTATCCACTTGCTGTATCCAGGCTCACCAAAGCAATCGAACAGGCACGCAGCTACGGCATGCTGGGTGAGAATATTTTCGGCTCGAGCTTTTCATTTGATGTGGAGATTTATCGCGGCGGCGGAGCTTTCGTCTGCGGAGAGTCGACAGCCCTTATGTCATCTGTTGAAGGGAAGTCGGGCGAACCGAGAGACAAGTATGTGCACACAGTGGAACAGGGCCTCTGGAGCAAGCCTACCAATCTGAACAACGTCGAGACGTGGGCAAATGTGCCGCATATTATAAACAAAGGTTTGGATTGGTACACGTCGATCGGAACGAAGCAGAGCAAAGGCACAAAGATATTCTCTCTTGTGGGCAAGGTAAATAACACGGGGCTGATCGAAGTTCCCATGGGTATCACGCTCCGGCAGATCATATTTGAATTGGGCGGAGGGATCAGAGGAAAACGGCGGTTTAAAGCCGTGCAGACGGGCGGTCCTTCCGGCGGGTGCATACCGGAGCAGCACCTTGACATGCCTGTGGATTTCGATTCGCTGACCAGCATCGGCTCAATGATGGGTTCCGGCGGCATGATTGTCATGGACGAAAGGGACTGTATGGTCGACGTGGCACGTTACTTCCTGCAGTTCTTGACGGAGGAGTCATGCGGAAAGTGCACGCCCTGCCGGGAGGGGACGCGCCGTATGTTTGAGATAGTGGACCGTATCTGCAAAGGTGAGGGCAGAATAGAGGATCTCCTGCATCTCGAAGAACTGGGAGAGGGGCTGCAGTGGGGCGCCATATGCGGACTCGGGCAAACCGCGCCGAATCCGGTGCTTTCAACCATACGCTATTTCAGCGACGAGTACAAGGCGCATATCATAGAGGGAAGATGTCCCGCGGGAGTGTGCAAAGAGATCACGACATTCACGATTATCGAGGATAAATGTAAAGGCTGCATGCTCTGCTCGGCAGAGTGTCCTATGGGCGCGATAATGGGAGAGAAGAAGGAGCCCCAGAGGATCGACGATCTACGCTGCATAACGTGCGGGATCTGCTATGACGTTTGTCCCTTTGATGCGATTAAGATAGGATAGTGCTTGCGAGGGGAGAGACTCCGACAGCCTGGCTGGAGGAGAGGGGTGGACCGGGTAAGCCCGGCGCGGTGAGGGTCTAATACTGGCGAGGAGGAGTTGGTAATGATTCAGCTTACAATAAACGGTAAGAGTGTTACGGCAGAAAAAGGAGAGCCTCTTCTCGACATTGCCCGAAGGGAAGGTTTTGTCATACCAACGCTCTGCCACCACGAACTGCTCGGGTCGAGCGGGCGTTGCAGGCTCTGCGTGGTCGAAGTGCACGAAGGCGACAGAAAGCGTGTTGTGGCTTCCTGTCTGTATCCAGCGAAGGAAGGAATAGAAGTTCTCACCGATTCGCATGAGGTAAAACTGGTGAGGAGAACCGTGCTGGAATTGCTTCTCGCCCGCAACCCTTCAGCTGAGTTGATTCAACACCTGGCAAAGCAGCACGGCGTTACCGAGGTCAGGTATACGCCGGATCAGGACAAAGGCAAGTGCATCCTCTGCAATCTTTGCGTGAGATGCTGTAAAGACATAGTCGGAGTCTCCGCCCTCGGCATGAGCGGCAAGGGTCCGATGAAGAAAGTAGGCCCTCCTTTCGATGAACCGTCGGAAACGTGCATCGGTTGCGGCGCCTGCGTCGTGATCTGCCCGACAGGGCATATAGTCATGAAAGAGGAGAACGGCGTAAGGACCGTCTGGGATAAGAAGTTCGAACTGGCCACGTGCCCGAAATGCAAACGATACCATCTTCCCATGTTTCAGCTTCAGTGGATCTCAAAGAGCCGGCAGATACCGGTGGAAGAGTTGATGGTGTGCGAAGACTGTAGATAATACCAGGAAAAAGATGAAGCAGGTAGAGGTAAGTACTAAAGCAAAGGTAGAGTAAAGACCAGTAGCTACTTGCATAAGCAGTCGCGTTCTCAGCGGTAGTCACCCCGGCGGAAGCCGGGGTCCAGGAAATCCGGTAGAATTTGGATTCCGGCGTGCGCCGGAATGACGGAGAGTTTCCTTCTGCTTTGTTGTTAGTTTTTCCTCAACCTTTGTTCTTGTTTTTACCTCTACCTGTTGTTGTCTTTACCTGCCCTTGCTGTTACCTGTCTTCACGCTGCTTGCGCTATTTCAAAAATGCCGTGAATGTCCAGTATAAGTCCTACGCGGCCGTCGCCGAGAATGGTTGCCCCGGACAACCCTTTCACTCCTTCCAATGTTTCCCCGAGATTCTTGATGACGACCTCCTGCTTGCCGACCAGATCGTCAATCATGAGTCCTTTCTGTTGCCCGTTGCATTCTGTAACGACGATCAGCGCTTCCCAGGCATTCTTCCTCTGAGGTACGACCCTGAAGAGATTGTGAAGCCTCACAATAGGCAGAAGGCTGTTCCTGACTCTGACCACCTCTTCCTTGCCTCGTATCTTGACAATATCCTCCTGTGCGGGCCTCAACGTCTCCCTTATGAATACTGCAGGGATTATGTATTGTTCTTCTCCGACTTTAACCTGTATCCCGTCGACGATGGCGAGGGTTAAAGGAACGAGCATCACAAATCGCGATCCTGCTCCTTCGGTTGAGAAGATCTCCACCTTTCCCTTCAGCTTCTCGAAAGCCTGTTTCACGACGTCCATGCCAACGCCGCGGCCCGATACATCAGTTACTTTATCCGCCGTGGAGAAGCCCGGCTCGAAGATCAGGTTATCTATCTGGTGTTCGCTCAGGCTCACCTCTCCTGTAATGAGCCCTTTCTCTCTTGCTTTCTGCAGGATTTTCGCCCTGTTCAAACCCTGGCCGTCGTCTTCAATCTCGATGACTATGTGGCCGCCTTTTTGATAAGCCCTTAAATCGATTCTTCCGCTTTCAGGCTTGCCCTGTTCCTTTCTTTTTTCGGGTGTCTCGATACCGTGGTCGACTGCGTTTCGTATCATATGCACCAGGGGATCGTAGAGCGCATCTACCATGCCCCGGTCGATTTCGGTGTCCTCACCGCACAGCACCAGTTCAGCCTTCTTGCCTGACTTGTTGCACAGGTCGCGAACGACCCTGACCATCTTCTGAAATGTCTGCCTCACCGGAATCATGCGCAGGGACATGGATGTCTTCTGAAGCTCCGTGGTGATGCGTTTGAGCTGTGACATATCCCTGCTCAGCTTCTGATCGTTGATAGCTGAAAAAGCCGGATTCTGCTGAACGAGGGATTGAGCAATCACCAGCTCTCCGACCATATCTATGAGATTGTCCAGCTTCTGGATATCGACCTTCACCATGCCCCCGGACCCTGCTGCGTCCGCTTTCTTCTGTTCGCGGGTGGCGTCAGCCACCTGTTGCGGTGCACCTTTATACATTTCTTTGATGGTTGTCTGTCTCCACGGGCACCTGTGTTGGGGCCACCACCACCTCATCGGCCGGGCGCCCTTCCTGCAGGCATTTGATCCTTGTCATGTGCGGCTCAATGTCGAATCGGGTGGGATCTGAACGGCCGGGGCCTTTCAGATCGGAGATCATGTTCTTGAGCAGGTCGACGGCTTCCAGTATGAAATCTATAATCTCGTTCGTGATTGCCAGTTTTTCGTTCCGTGCCTCATCCAGCAAGGTCTCGACAGCATGAGAAAATCTATTTATCTTTTGAAGATTGAGAAATCCCGAGACCCCTTTGATCGTATGAAAGGCTCTGAACACACTATTGATATGTTCTTTGTCGTGCGGGGCCTGTTCCAGGTTGATGATATTCAGCTCAATTGCCTCGAGGTGTTCCAGGGCCTCTGAGATGAAATCACTATACACCTGCCCGTCCTCGCTCAGATCGACCGACTGCATCGTCGGCGCCTCATTACAGGGAGGCGGCTCCAACCCTTCAGGCTTTCCAATCGATTCGAGTGATTCCATTTCCATCCAGAAAGATTCAGTCTCCCTGTCGGGCTGTGATGGTGCCGGGTTGGAGAGGTACTTCTGGATCAACTCAATGCCCTTGCTCATCAGTTCGAATGCTTTCGGCGTATCCTTGAGGCAGTTGAGTATCGCCTTCTCGATCAGCTTCTTGAGAGCGCCCACGAGGGCTCCCACCATTTTGAGATCCGATTCCAGAGTCTTATTTTCAAAAGCTTCCAGTTCTGCGAGCAAGGAGCCGAGAGCCATGAGATTGTCAGGCTCGAGCATCACCATCTGAAGCGCCAGATGATCGACCGCTTCGATGAGTTTTTCCACAGTATCAGCCATGGTATCTCCCTCGAGGCTTACGTAGCGTTTTGCAAGGGTTTAACCCGCATCGCGGCTACTTGCCTTCGAATATTTTGCGGATCTTTTCCTCAAGCGTTGCAGGCGTGAATGGTTTAATCACGTAGTTATTCACCCTGTTCTTGACCGCCTCGAGCACCTGCTCGCTCTTGCCTTCAGCCGTGACCATGAGAAAAGGCAGGTCTTTCCATCCGTCGGTGGCGCGAACCGTTTTGAGGAGGTCGATACCACTCATTTCGGGCATGTTCCAGTCGGAGACGATGAAATCTATTTTCTCCGATTTTAAAACTTCCAGAGCTCTCACGCCGTTATCCGCCTCCACGACATTGGTGAACCCAAGCTCTTTCAATACGCCTCTGACGATCCTCCTCATTGTCTGGAAATCATCGACTACAAGAATTCTCATGTTCGGATCTGGCATGGCTTCCTCCTTCGCTCTCGCGCCTATGCTGCCAGCGCGTTGGTGGTATTGATTATTTCACGGGCTATCAGTTCGAGCGGAACAACCTTGTCCGCAGCCCCCAGCTTGATCGCCTCTTTCGGCATACCGAAAACAACACAGCTCTGTTCGTCCTGCGCGATAGTTCTCGCCCCGGCCTCTTTCATCAGCAGCAAACCCTTAGCTCCGTCCGCGCCCATGCCGGTGAGCAACACGCCTATCGCGTTCGCGCCTGCGTACTGTGCTACTGAATTGAAAAGCACATCTACCGCAGGTCTCTGATGGTGGACGCGGGGCCCGTCCTTGATATTCACATAGTACCTCGCACCGCTGCGCCGCAGCAGCATATGGAAGTTACCGGGCGCTACCAGCGCATGTCCTTGCAGGACTGAATCCCCATCTTTCGCTTCCCGCACTTCGATTTGACAGAGTTGGTTGAGCCGGTTGGCGAAAGCCGTGGTGAACTGCGGTGGCATATGCTGAACGATCACGATTCCCGGGCTGTTGAGAGGCATGCTCATCAGAACCTCTTTAAGCGCCTCTGTTCCGCCGGTGGACGCACCCATGGCGATCAGTTTCTGCGTGGTCGTCGTAAGGGCCGTTGCAATTGCGGGAACTACAGGGGCGACAGGAGGTACCCGCTGTGCGATGCGCTTCATGTTGGTTCGGGCAGCGGCTCGAATCTTCTCCTTGAGCTGAATGGACATGTCGCCGATAGAGTAGGCGTTATCCGGTTTGCAGAGCACTTCCACGGCGCCGTTTTCCAACGCCTCCATAGCGAGATTGCTTCCCTTCGGTGTGAGTGAACTGACGATAATGACGGGCATCGGGTAGTAATGCATCAGCTTTTTCAAGAAGGTCAAACCGTCCATGCGAGGCATCTCCACATCCAGCGTCACCACATCAGGTTTCAGCTGGACGATTTTGTCACGTGCAACAAACGGATCAGGTGCAGTGCCTACGACTTCAATATCAGTCTCCCTGGAGAGTTCCTCGCTGATAATCTTTCGCACGACAGCCGAATCATCCACAACGAGCACCCTGATCTTCGATTCTGTCATCGCGGCCTCCGCATCTTCTTCGAATTGGTGTCAAGCCGGATATCGAGCCTGACCCGGTGTCCTTGTGCGACGAAATCGAGGGCAAACCCTGGTTCAGGCGCGGCCGCGTCGGCTTCTTCAGCAGAGACAAATCGGGTTTGGGGAATAGTCATAACATGGGACGTCTTCTTATCAATGCTGCGAAAAAGATTTCCGCAGATTATGTTACACAGCTCGCCTACTGCGTCGAACGTTTGGGATTCCGGCACTTCGCTGTCGCCGGCAAGTCCCATGAAGTTGACTGCCATCCTTCTTGCCAGCTCCAATGAAAGAGAAAGTCTCAATTTCCCGGTATACTTTCCTTGAAAACCGATTTCTGACTGCAATACGGGCGGCGCAAACAGCAGGGGTATATCATGCCGGCAAAGTTCCGGGGGAACCAGCGAAGTGAAGAACATGGTTTCAAATATACGGGGCGCCGTGTTCAGAGCCGCTTCTCTTACTGCATCATACATCGGTCTTCTCCATGATTCGGTTCAAAACATCACGCATGATCTCCGGATAAAAAGGTTTATGAACGTACTCTCTTATTCCCAGGGCACGGGCTTCTGCGATGGTTTGCTCGGTTCCTTCGATGGTAATGAGGACCACAGGGATTCTCCGGTAGAGCTCATCTTTTGCCAGTTCTCTCAGCAACTGGAGCCCGTTCATCCGCGGCATATTAAGATCGGTCAGAATCAGGTCTATGAAGTGTTCCTGCAATGTCTCCAGGGCTTCCTGCCCGTCTGCTGCCTCCCAGAATTCCCCTACGTCGAATCCCGAAAGCACGACCGTTTTTCGAATCACCTGTCGCATGGTCTGAGAATCATCGACAATCAGGACGTTATACGCCATGTCTCTCTCTTCGGCCCTCCCGTCACTTTGGACGGAATAAAAACCATGGTTATGTCACCTTCAGCAGCTCTTTCACCTGGTCGAATTGTTCAGCCAGTTGCATCATGAACCGCTCAATATCCTCTTCGGTCAAATTATAATAGCTCATTACTTCTCCATAAGACTGGTAATAAAGGCCATCGGAGCCTCCGCCGATGCCTGTGAGCATTGCTACCACATCGCACAGATGGGTCAGAGGCACGGTTTCGTCGTGGTCCGATTTCGTGAATGGCGTATGATGGTACCGCACTGAGGAGATGATCACCTTGGGAAATTTCCACTCCGCGGTTATCTTTCCTCCCAGTTCCGCGTGATCAATACCGAGAATTTCTTTCTCGGCGTCACTGAAGGAGATGGATTTCTCCTCAACCAACTGTCTTATGTCGTCGAAATAATCTTTGACGAATTCGCTCAAGATCACTTTCCCTATATCGTGCAATAGTGCAGCCGTGAAAAGTATAGGAGACGGCTGTCTACCCAAACGTCTTGAGATGATGCCGGACAGGAGCGCAGCAGCGACCGAGTGGCGCCACAGTTCTCCGCGCTCAAGGTTATAACCCGCGGAGGACTTGGAAAATAGATGCGACGACTGCCGGCTGAGTACGATCTCGAACAGCTGGTTGAACCCGATAAGCACGAGCGCTTCTCTGAGAGAGTGCACTTTGCGCTGAAGACTGAAATAGGCGGAGTTGCAGAGTTTCAGCACATCCGCGGTGATCGATTGATCAAATTGGATCACATCGACAACGTCCTGAGCCGAAGAGTTCGGGTCCGCTACCAGCTGAAGGGCTCGTTGGACCACCACTGGAAAGGGCGGCAACTGCGATACCTTCCGGAGTATAGTCTGTGTTAGGTTCATAGTTGCTTTACCTCGCTCCCGGAATTCTTCACGAGGACCTTTCCTGACGCCACCTCGAGTGTAACAGTCCGGTTACCATTGCCGCCGACGTCCTCGGCGTTGATCAGAACGCCGTTAGTCCACAGGATCTTGCGAAGAGCCATGTAGTTTCGCTTCCCGATGTTGAAATAGCCGGCTCCATCCATTATCTGCGATCCTCCCACCACTTTGACCTGTAGCCTTTCTTTCTCTGCCCCTAATTTGTAAGCCTCTTTGAAGAGGGAGGGGATCCCGGTATCGGCAAACATCCACGGATTCTTCTCTGCCTTCTGAGGGTCTATATGTGAATCGGGCAGCATGAAATGGAGAAGTCCTCCCACTTTAGCAAGAGGATCATAGATAACTACCCCGATACAGGACCCCAGAGAATAGGTGATGAGCGCATCTTGCGCGTTCTTTGTGACCTTCATGTCTGCTATGCTGACGATAACCTTCATGCGTTGCCTGCGAGCATCATTTCCTGTAAACCGCCGGTGCCACGTACTTGAATGAGGTCGGTATTCCGGTAAGGCTTTCGGAGTGGCCGATGAGAAAAGCTCCTCCATCGTGCAAGCAGTTGTAAAAACGGTTTACGAGGTTTGTTCGGGTCCTGGCGTCAAAATAAATCATAACGTTCCTACAGAAGATGCAGTCGAAAGGTTCGGTGAAGCTGAATGGTTCCATAAGATTGAGCCGTTTGAAGTGAATATGTTGGGCGAGCGACTTTTTCACTTTTACAAAATCCTTCCATTCACGCTCGCCTTTCAGGAAATATTTCTTGAGGAGGTCGTTTGGAATGGCCTCGATTCTGTCCTTGCGGAACACTCCCGATTCTGCCATGTCGAGCACTTTGGTTGATATATCGGTTGCCAGAATGCTTACGTCGCAGCCTGTCGCTCCTCTTGTCGCTTCAAGAAGAGTTATGGCCAGCGAGTAAGGCTCCTCGCCTGATGAACAGCCCGCGCTCCAGAAACGAAATGTTTTCCTTCCACGGACCTCACGCCTCTGCATCAGTTCCGGTAGTAACTGCGTGCTGAGAAAAGCGAAATGTTGCTTCTCTCTGAAAAAAGAGGTGAAGTTCGTTGATATCGAATCCAACAGCTGAACCAGTTCCTTTCCTGTCGAGTCCTTAACCACGTGGTCGTAGTAATTGCCAAACGATCCGAAACGGCCATCGCGAATTCTACGCCCGAGCCTGGACCGGACGAGAGCCTCTTTACCCTCGCTCAGGCAGATTCCACACTGCTCATAGATCAGGCTGCTGATCCTCTGGAAATCTGCGTCGGAAAGCTCGAACTGCTTGAATATCTCGGGATCGTACTTCACTCTCGGCCTCATTACAGTGCCTACTTGAAACAGACCTCTACGGTGAATCCTCCCGCTTCGGTTGTAAACGGAATCGAAAGAATCGGACCTTTCGTTACATGCCTCACCTCGTGATTGTGACCTGAGATAACGGAAGGGATAGCTCCCTGAAACTGGTGGCCAAGCCCTTCAAGGGCTCTTCTGGAAGCACCCGATATCATATTGGTGAGTTCGCCGACAGCATCTTTGACTTCTTCATCAATCTCTATCTTCTTCTCCCCGAACATCTTGCTGACGATGTAGAGGATGCAATCCCGCGTGAAGCTGAGGCATATGGAACCCTCTGCCTCGCCCGTAATCCCGACGATCGCTGAAACGTCACCCACCACGGCGGATTCTTTCTTGATGAACGGTGTTCCGGCGACAGGCTGAACCGAAGCCATGGTCGACACCACCGAGATCGTCGATTCCAAGAATGGATTGATAAACTCCGCTTTCATATTCATAGAGTTCCCCTTTAAACAGTGCCCTTTGGTGACAGACGTTCGAGATCAACAGGAGAAAGGTGAAACCTCACGTCATGCATGTTCTCTATATGGCCCGGCTCAGAATTCCCTGAAGTCTCCTTCTTCCAGAGGGATCACCTGTTCCGGTCTCAGCTGTTTCGTTGGGCGCTGCCAGACCGTCTTGTCGGTTGCTTTCGTCTTCTGTATCATGGCGCCGAAGGTCTCACGCGCAGCAGCCGCAGGCTTTGTGCCTGCGGGCGTCCTTGTTGTTTTCTTATCGGAAAGTGGAGCGCGCCTGACCGCGTCGTTCTTATTTCCTTCCACCAGGCATACCAGCTCTGCCACGTAATCCTTCATCTGTTTCGCCTGGCCATGCATCTGTTCGGAAGCAGATGCCGATTCTTCTGCGCTGGCAGCATTCTGCTGCACCACCTTGTCCATCTCGGATACCGCTTTGTTGACCTGCTCTATGCCCTGTGCCTGTTCGCTCGAGGCTGCTGCGATTTCATCGATCAACTTTCCGATCTTGCCGGCGATCTCCATGTTCTCTTTGAAGGCATCCCTCGTGGCTTGCGTTAATTCACTGCCGTTTCTTACCGCTTTGATCGTGCTCTCGATCAGATTACTTGTGTTCTTGGCTGCCTCCGCTGCCCGCATCGCTAGGTTCCTTACTTCATCGGCCACAACAGCGAAGCCTGCTCCTGCTTCTCCGGCCCGGGCTGCTTCCACGGCCGCATTCAGAGCGAGCAGGTTGGTCTGGAAGGCTATCTCATCAATGGTCTTGATGATCTTTCCGGTCTCTTCGCTCGTTACAGTGATTTCCTGAATGGCCGCTGCCATCTGACCCATATGCTCATTAACCCTACCCACGATCTGATGAGCGTCACCCATCATTGCTTTCGACTGCTGCGCATTGTCGGCATTCTGCCTGGTCATGGAGGACATCTCCTCTATGGAGGCGGAAGTCTCTTGAATGCCTGCTGCCTGCTCGGAGGCGCCTTCTGCCAGCGACTGGCTGGCGGATGCAACCTGGGAAGCGGCTGACGCAACCTGCTCGGCGCCGGAAGATAAGCCTTCGATGATACGGTTGACGGGGAGGGTGACCGAGCGTGTGAGAAAGAAAGCGATGAAAGCTCCCGCCAGCAATGCTATCAGGCTCAGGACAATCATGAATAGACGTGCAGAGCCGTACGTTTGGTTCGCTTCGGTGAGGGCTTGGCGGGTATTTTCATCCTGCAGTTCGATGAACTTATTAATCTGAGCGGTCATCTTCTTCTGAATCGGCTCTACCTGCTCGGTAATGAGCTTGTTGATCTCTGTTTTCTTATTATCCGTGGCCAGCTCGATTGCCTTGGTTACGAGAGGCGCCACGCCGGAGCGTGTCTCCTTTATCTCATTAAAGAGCTGTCTTCCTTTCTCGCTTGAAAGGAGCTTCTCAGTCTTGTCAGCAGCTTTCGTGTATTCGACGCGATTGGCCTCGATCGCGGCTTTTTCGTTCTCCACGGTATCCTTATTCTGGTCGAGAGCCAGGTTGCGGCAAGCCATGAAGATCTGGTCCGCGTGATCTTTCATATCGCCTGCTGCCTTTACTTTTTCATAGGTGCTCGTTCCGAGAGTATTCAGATACCCATCCATCACACTCAGGCGGCTTATACCCAGCACTGCTATAAAGGCCATAAGAGCCAGAACTATGCAGAACCCACCGATGAGTCTTGTTCCGAGCCTATAATTCGACGAAGCCATTTCCCCTCCTTTTATAGCGTCTCTTGTGTATTACGCTGCTCTTTCAAACCCTGCCAGGGCTTCATCACCTAACACTTTGTCAATATCAAGCAGGATCTTTACCCCGCCGTTCATCTTCGCCATGCCCAGGATATAGCTGGTATCCAGCTGGCTGCCGAACTGGGGAGCATCCTCGATATCGGTCGCCTTTATGTTCATGACCTCTGCTACGGCATCGACGACGATACCGATCAGGATGGAACTCTGATGCCCTTTAATCTCTACCACGATGATACAGGTCCGCTCGGTATAGGCTATCTCTTCCATGTCGAACTTGAGTCGTAGGTCTATGACGGGGATCACCTTGCCCCTGAGATTGATTACCCCTTTAATGAATGATGGCGTGCGGGGTATGGTTGTGATCGGCATCATGCCGATGATCTCCTTTACTTTCAGGATGCCGATACCGTACTCCTCAGTTGCCAATGAAAACGTGAGATACTTGCCTTCGATATGCGTGTGGGTTGTTGACGGATCTCTTGGTGACTGCCCGGGCTGCGTCGCTGGTGCATCGTGTGTGGGCTTTACAGACTTTGCGTCGGTCATGTGCGGTTGACCTCCTTCATGATCTGGCTTCTGTACGCATCTTTAGATTCTTCGGCGTGCGGGACTAAACGCTTAAATCCCATGTCATGCATGCGAAACACGTGTAATTCCTTATCGCAGGCTACCCCACGCCCTCGTTCCCGGTCTTGAACATTGCCATGATCGATGCCAGCTCTTCCGCTCCGGCAGCATTCTGTTGGGTGACACCGTTCATCTGCGCCACGGCCTGGCTGATGTGATCGATGCCGTTGGACTGTTCACGGGAAGCGTCCGCGATCTGCCCGATCAACTTCACAACCTCTGCCGAGCTTGATTTGATGGCTTCGAAAGCGTCGTCTGTTGCCTGGACAAGCTTCTCGCCATTTTTGATCCTGGTAACAACTTCCGCCATCAGCCCTGAAGTGTTCCTGGCCGCATCCGCAGCGCGCATGGATAAATTCCTCACCTCATCAGCCACAACCGCGAATCCCAAGCCTGCATCTCCCGCGCGGGCAGCCTCGACTGCCGCATTCAAAGCGAGCAGGTTGGTCTGGAAGGCTATCTCATCAATTGTCTTTACAATTTTCTGGGTCTGCTCGGTACTGACTGCGATCTTTTTCATAGACGCGGTGAGCTCATTCATCGAGAGGTCGGCCTTCTCGATCGCGTGCTGAGTTGTTGTCATCAGGCTCCTCGCAGCGGCTGCATTCTCTGCACTTTGTCTTGTCATCGACGTCATCTCCTCTAATGAGGAGGACGTCTCCTGGAGGGAAGCCGCCTGTTCTGAGGTGACCTCCGACAGGTTTTGAGACATAGAGACCGATTGGCCAACTGCATCATTCATCTTCAAGCGCATTGCATTAACGGACTGTGCTAACTGTCCGATTTCATCTGTGGAGCTGACCTTGACCTCCTGAGTCAGATCTCCGTCCTCTATTCTCTGGATCACCCGAATCATATCGCTCACAGGAGTGCTGATAAGCCTCGATGTAACGATGCTGATGCATAGAGACAGGCCAACGGCAATCACCAGTACGAGACCGAAGATCTTTAAAGCTGTATTGAAACTTTCAAGCGAAGTCTCATAACTGAGCTGGCTCAGCTTACTTTCGAAATCAAGCAGGTTATGCAGGCTGGCGTTCAAGACCTGGAACTTCTCGTCCGCTGTGCCCATGTACATAGTGGCCATGTTCAGATCGGATCCGGTCAGATCGATTGCCGAAGCACCTGTCTTTTTGTATTCTGCGAGATGGTCCGCTACTGTCTGATAGAGCCGCTTTTCGTCCTTGGTAAGCTCCTTATTCTGGAGAGTCTTCGCGATAGTGTCAATCGTGCGGTCCAATGTGGCGATCTGCTCTTTGCCTAAGAGATCGATCTTCTTCTGATCATAGTTGGCACTCGCCCAGTTGATCACCTTGTAAAGATTGGCGTGAACGCTTGAAACGTCTTTGATTATGGTGGCGCTGGTCTGGTATGCCTTGAAGCGGTTATTAAAGACGTCTTCAAATGCCGATCTCTGGCTGAAGAGATAGTAGCAGGCGGTGGCACCCAGTAGCGCGAGAAAGAAGATGACTGCACCGGGAGCTACCAATAACTTCCTGGATAATCTCAAATTCTGGATGAAACGACCCATCTTCTCCTCCGTCCTGTCATGGTTCTTTAACGGCCGGGGCGATTCAGGATTGACCGCCCTGGTCTTCGGAGTCATTTACCTCGTATAGATTCCGCAACCTACGATGAGGTCGTCCACTTTTTCGATGTAGGCGCTCTTCGGCTCCAGCTTCTTGGTGACCGGGTTGGTGAACTTATAGTCCTGCCAACCTTTGCCTTTCGTCTTCGCGATCTCTATTCTTTCCTTCACATAGAATTTGCCGTCCGGATCTTTCATCTCCAGCAAGTCTTTGCCTATCATTTTCTGGTTAAAGCCGTGAGCCAGACATTTACCGTTCATGTCGTAAACGAAGATGTAGAGATCCCGATCCACAAACTTTCCCTTCGGATTGCTGATTTCGGCAAATGCTTTATCTTTTCCGTCGGTCTTGATCAGGCTGATTGCTTTCTTCACCAAGGCCTCGGCCTCGGCCGCGGTGCCGAATCCGCTTGCCAGACCAATGGACCACGCACAAAGAAGAAAGAAAACCAGACCAACTGCCACCATACCGTTTTTCATTGGACTACCTCCTGTAGAAAGTTCTTCTATTTCTTTTGTCGCCCGGTTTTGGATCGACTTAAGAACATAATCGGCGAAGAGTTCAGCTATTTCCTTTTAACTGATAAAAGACCGAGCGGATGTGGCGTTTGGGTTCGAATTGGGGACAGACTCCGGTAAGGGATTCGGTGGATCCGATGATGAGGTAGCCGTCAGGCTCCAGCGCTTTTCCTATTCTCTGGAAAAGGTTGACGCGGTCTTCTTCGCTGAAATAGATGGCTACATTCCTGCAGAAAATAATGTCGAACTTGCCGAGATTGGAAAAATCCTCCATGAGATTTGTTTTCCTGAAGGTTGCGTGTGCCCGCAATTCGTCTTTAATCTTCCACGAATCACCATTCAATGTGAAGTATTGTGAGAGCTTCTCCTTGGGCAGGCCTCTCTGGATCTCGAAATTGTTGTAGATGCCGTGGCTTGCTCTGGCGACAGCAGCGTCGGAAATGTCTGTGCCGAACAGCTTGATGTTGAATTTTCCCCGATCAAGGCCAAGCTCTTTGAGGACAATAGCGATGCTGTAAAGTTCCTGCCCGGAGGAGCAGGCAGCGCTCCATATCCGGACGTTCGTCGGACCGGTGCCGTTTCCTTTTTTGCTCCGCCTGTCGATGAGGTCGGGGAGAATCTTATACTGGAGCAGCTCGAAGGGAGAGGCATCGCGGAAGAAGAGCGTCTCACCCGTGGTCATCGCGTCGATTATTCTTTCGGGAAGCTTCTTCGTAGCGTCTGACTTGGCTTTGAAGTAAAGCTCGCTGTATGAAGAGCAGCCGGTCTCTTTCAGCAGACCGGCGAGCCTTGTCTCAACGAGATAGACCTTCGATTGATCAAGGGCAATCCCGGAGATGTTGCGTAGGTATGCGGCAAGCGCTTTGAATTCGTCGGGAAGAATGGTTGCCATCAAGAAGTACGCTTGATCGTCCTTACGATCTCCCCGGCAATTCTGTCGAGGGGCGCAACCACGTCGACGATACCGGCGGCGATTACTTCTTTAGGCATACCGAAGACAACGCAGGTTGCCTCGTCCTGCGCTATGATAACGCAACCGTTGCGCTTCATCAGCCTTGACCCCAGGGTCCCGTCATTTCCCATGCCGGTCATGATCACCCCCGTGGCTCTCCCCAGGTAGTGGTGCGCAACCGATCTGAACAGGTAATCTACGGAGGGTTTGCAATTATTCTCCGGCGGATCGTCGGTGACGCGAATGATCTTTGTCGAGGCATCGCCGCCAAGCGTCACTTTCATCTGCTTGCCGCCGGGCGCTATGTATGCGCAGTTCGGGCGGACAGGCTCGCCGTTTTCCGCTTCCTTGACCGTGAAGCCGCATCGCGCATCGAGGCTCGCGGCAAGGGACTGCGTAAAGACCGGCGGCATATGCTGCACTATGAGAATAGGCACGCCGATATTTGCCGGCAGGTTAGGAAGCATCTGACCCAGGGCATTCGGACCTCCTGTGGAGATGCCGATGGCGAGCACTTCGGATGCGGCCCGGACGGCCATTGCGCTGATGCGCTGGACCACGGAGGCTGCGCTGCCTGGTGTCGCCTCTTTCGGATCCCCGGGTTTTACCGTAGTCGCTCTCGGAGCCGCGCCCTTCGACCTCAGGATTGCCCTGATCTCACGCTGGCGCGCAAAGATCTTTATAAGGGGAAGCAGGGCTTTACGAATATTCTCCCTGTTCTCGTCAGGGCCTCCACTCTCCGGTTTGGTTATGAAATCGAAGGCGCCGAGGTCCAGCGCCTTCATGGTGAGTGCACCGCCCTTCGTTGTGAGACTGCTCACCAGGATCACGCCTACATCGATCCCGTCTCTCTTTATTGCTTCCAGGACCTCCAGGCCGTTCATTTCCGGCATTTCCATATCTAAGGTCAGAAGATCGGGCTGCAGCGCCTTGATTTGCGCCAGGGCAATCTTGCCGTTTACGGCTGTGCCCACCACATCGACACCTGGTATAGCTGCAAGAGCATCGGAGACAATCCTGCGGTAGACTATGGTATCGTCGACGACAACCGCCTTCAGATTCATTTCTCTTCCACCGAGAGTATCTCTTCCACGTCTAATATGGCTATCAGGTGCTTGTCGTGCGGTACATGCCCTGGAAGTATCTGCCCTGCGCCCCTTTGACATTCGACGGCGGCGGCACGATACCCTCGCGGTCGGCTGAGACCACGTCGGAAACCGCGCTCACCAGAAGCCCCATATACTCGCTATTCCAGTCGACGATGATGATTCGGCTCTCCGGCGTCATCTCCTGCTGGGGAAGACTCAATTTCGTGGCGAGATCGACGATAGTAACGATCCTGCCCCGCAGATTGAGCACACCGATGATATAGTCAGGGGCCTGGTACACCTTGGTGACGTCGATGACCCTGATAATCTCCTGGACTCGCAAGGTATCGATCCCCAGAAGAGTGTCACCCAGGTAGAACGTTGAAATAAGAAACGACCGATTATGCTGCTCTGCTGCCTGGGCCATAGGTAATCCCCTCACACCCTGAACTGGGACGTCAGGCTCTTCAGATTCTCCGACAGCTTGGAGAGTTCCTCCGCGCTCATGAGCACCTGTGCGCTGCTCGATGAAATCTCACCCGATGACTGGTTAACCTCCGCAATCTCGTGAGCGATGGTGCCGGCCACGGTTGAGGTTTGAGAGACATTCTCGTTCACTTCCTGGATCCCCTGGGATGCCTGATTCACATTGCCGGCAATATCCTTGGTGACGGCTGTCTGCTCTTCGATCGCCACGGCAATGGTGGATACGATGTCGGTTACTTCCTGGATGACTTTGGAGATGGTTTCTATCTCGGTTACGGTCGAAGCTGTGGAGGACTGTATGCCTTCGATCTTGTTCTTTATGTCCTCGGTAGCCGATGCTGTCTGCTGGGCCAATTCTTTGATCTCGTTCGCAACAACCGCAAAGCCCTTGCCGGCCACACCCGCCCGTGCTGCTTCAATGGTGGCATTAAGGGCCAGGAGATTTGTCTGGGCTGATATGGCGCTGATCGCTTCCGTTACCTTGCCGATCTCGCGCGCTGCCCTTCCCAGCTCATTCACCTTCTCCGTGATATACTTTGAGTGGCTCACGGCTTCCGTCGTTATGTTGCGGGCTTTCTCGGAGTTCATGGCTATCTCGCCGATGGTCGAGGTCATCTGCTCGGTGGAACCGGCAACCGTGTGAATGTTTGTGGAGGCCTGCTCCATGGCAGCAGCGACCGAGCGCATGTTGCTGCTCATCTCTTCCGCTGCTGAGGCCACACCGTTCGATTTGCGCGAGGTCTGATCCGCACCGGATGACATCTGCTTGGAAATCGCGGAGAGTTCTGTTGCGGAAGAGGAGAGGGTCTGCACACCGTTTGTGATGTCTTTGAGCATCTGCCTGAGACTGACAGTAAGCGCGTTCATCGATTTGGCAATGATGCCCATCTCATCGCCTCTGTTCATGGCATGCTCTGAGACCGCGATCGAGAAATCGCCTTTGGCCATGAGATCTAGGTGCTCGGCAGACTTGGTGACGGGTAGGGTGATGGAGCGGGTTATGCCCAGGCTCAGGAACACACCGAGAGCAAGGGCAATCACACCGAGACAGATGATGACTATCCAGGCTGTCAATTTGGTTTTCTGGGCTTCTTCGTAGCGAACATGGCTGCGCGCCTGCTGATACTTGATGACCGCCTCCATATCCTCGTTCATCTTCAGAATCGCCGGCCTGGCTGTTTTCGTGAAGAGAGAGGCAGCCTCGGCGGTCTTACCGGCAAGAGCCAATTCTATAGCCTTGTTATCTGCATCTCTCGCGATTGCGGTGGACTCTTTAACGGAGGCAATCAGCTTCTTGCCTTCGTCGTTGATCTCCAGTTTTTCAAGCTCCTCGAAGTTCCTCTTGTAGGTCGCCCTGGATGCGTCGATGATCTTTTTTTCTCGCTCAACGATCCCGGAATCCTTCGCGAGGGCTATGGTTGCAGCGGAGACCACAACTGCATTGATTGCGGCTCTCGCATCATCCGCAGCCTGAAGCTTCGCGTTGTTAACCTTGACGATCCGGTCGAGCTTGTCTGCCATGCTCGATGTGCTGACAAATCCGGTGACTGCAAGCGCCGCAAGAAACAGCAGAATGATCCCGAATGCGTAAGCCAGCCGTTTACCCATTTTCATATTTGTGAAAAAAGACATCATGCACCCCTTCTCATTTGAGTTTCGTTCTGTGCTGCTGTGCTATCTTTGGGCAGAAAGCTATAGATGCCCTGTAACAGCCTATCCTTATCCAGTTTGATCTGGTAATCATCAACGCCTGCCGCCTTGCCCTTGGCTATGTCCTCATCGCCTGCCAGAGAAGTGAGGGCAATGACCGGAAGGTGCATGGAGCGCGGGTCTCCCTTGATCTTCCGGGTTAACCCGTAGCCGTCCATTCGTGGCATCTCGATATCGGTCACCACAAGGCTGACTTCGTTCAGATGCTCCTGCAGGAGCTCCCATGCGGCAAGCCCGTCCTCTGCGGCTAGTACCTTGTAGCCGTCATCCTCAATCGATTTCTTGACGTGGTTGCGGAAAAAATCTGAGTCCTCAGCGAGAAGGATTGTGCAGTTGGCAGCTCCCTGGGCTGCCCGCGCCTTTTGTCCTTCCACGGACCAGTCGGGATGCAGGGTTTCAACAAGCTCGAACATGTCGATAATCAGCGTGGTGCGGCCGTTGATGATTGAAGAGCCCATGATGCCTTTCTGTTTCAAAGCAGACTGATCAATGACGAGTCCTGTCTCAAGCACGTCCACCGGGGTTCTGCCGAGCAACCCAATCTGCTTGCCGCCTATCTCGAAGACGAGCACGACCGGCTCCCCTTCCTCAGGCAGGTCTCTCACGTCCGCCACTTCCTTGAGCGTGTGCAGAGGCATGCTTTGATCCCTGTATTTCATGACTTTCTTTCCACCCAGGAACTCTATATCCCCGGCCTTGATCTGTTCCACGCGTTCCACCAGATCGAGCGGGACCGCGCACTGTTCGTCGGGCGAGTTCCTGAAGAGGAGGAGAGACTGTATATCTCTGTTCTTGGTGTCCCGCGCAGCTTCTGTAGCGAGTTCCATTGCTCGCGACGTGCCTGCGAATGAGCCGAGCCCTGCAACCTGGGAAAGCCCGGCGACGTCCAGGATCAGAGCCACTTTGCCGTCGCCCATAATGGTGGCGCCCGCGTATTGTCTGAGGTGTTTGATGTGCCTGCCTATGGGTTTTACGACAATCTCAACAGAGTCGTGAAGGTTTTCCACTACGAGCCCGTACTCCTGGCTGCCGGTAGTTACGACCACGATGTTGAGGTCGGATCGTGCTTCTCGTTCATTGACCGACGCGCCCGGCCGGCTGATGCCCAGCACATCGGTGAGGTGGACAATGGGGACCAGTTTGCCGCGAAGCAAGAGTACCTCAGCGTCCCCAACGATTTCGATCCTCTGCTTGATCTGGGAGGCTTCGATATGTATCAGTTCCTCGACGTTCACCTGGGGAATGGCAAAACGGTCTTTCCCTACCGATACGAGAAGACATGGGATAATGGCCAGCGTCAAGGGCAGCTTTATTCTGAAGGTCGAGCCCTCACCCGGTGCTGACTTTATATCTACCTGACCTCCGAGTCTGTCGAGGTTTGTTTTGACCACGTCCATGCCAACGCCGCGGCCGGACACATCGGTGATCTTCTCCGCGGTCGAAAAGCCGGGAAGAAGAATCAGAGCCATCATCTCCTTCTCCGACATGGTCTTGACCTGCTCCGCGGTGATCAAACCTTTGGTAACAGCGAGCGAGGCTATCTTATGAGGATCCATGCCCTTGCCGTCATCGCTGATCTCAATGTTCACCTGACCGGCTTCGTGATACGCCTTAAGCGTGACGACCCCGAGTGCATTCTTCCCTGAGGCAATGCGAACGCTCGGGACCTCGATGCCGTGATCAACCGAATTCCTTATCAGATGCGTGAGCGGATCACTCAGACCTTCGATTATTGTCTTATCCATCTCCACTTCCTGGCCGGAAAGGTCGAGGCGGATCTCTTTGCCGAGGTCCCGTGCGAGGTCGCGTACGACTCTCGGGAATTTACCGAGGATGTTGCCGATGGGCTGCATCCTTGTAATCATGATGGCTTCCTGCAGCTCGGATGTGACGATATTTATTCTCTGTCCCGCTGCTTTTATCACGCGCTGGTCGTTCTGCGCGATTGCTTCCAGCATCTGATTCCGGGAGAGCACCAATTCTCCTGCGAGATTCATGAGCGATTCGAGAAGGCTCACGTTGACTCTCAGTGTAGTCTCGGGCTGATTCGCGGATGCGCTCTGTCCAGCCTTCACCTCAGCCTGGTTCTTTGGTGCATGTTCCGTTTCAGTTCGGGGTCTGGAGGTCTTATCAGCTTCTTTCGGCTGCTCTTTCTGTGGCTGTGCCTGTTTGACTTCTGTCTTCACGCCGGCATCGACGTTTGGGTGAGTTTCAGGCGTGGGCGTAACAGGCTGCGGGGCTCGATTCTCCTGCGGAGGTTGTTGAGCGGGCGCCGCAACTCCCACCTCATTCGGGATCGAGTGAATTCTCTCCGGATCGAGCCCGAAGAGCACGCCGCCCACCGCATCAGGCCCTGCACCATAGACCACGTAAAAGGGTATTTTGTTGGACGGCTCGTCATCTAACGTTCCGACGGTTGCTATATCGACGGTGCAGTCGATGATCGTACCTGCGTCCGCCAATTCTTTCAGAAGGGTGATGGGTGTTTTGCCCACCCTCTGGATGTCGTGAATAAGATCGTATTCGAGAAGACAGACAAAGTCGCTCTTCTGGCGAGCATGTATGAGGTCGAATTCAGAGACCTGTATGACTAACTTCACTCCCGGTACGGATATGTCCACTTTCTTGATGAGTGTCTGTTTCTGGTTCTGAGGCAGATAGGCGCTGGCGAGACCGGTGAGCGAGACCACGAATTCGTCAATGTCGGCCTGATTGCTCTCCTCTGAATGATTGATCAACTCACGCAGCTTATCGAAAGAGATGAGCAGGATATTGACAACCTCCGCGTTCGGCACCAACTCGCGCGAGCGAATCATATCGAGGACATTTTCTATTTTGTGGGCAAGCTCTTTTATTTTGAGAAGGTCGAAGAAGCCGGCGCCTCCCTTGAGCGAGTGTGCTGCGCGAAACACCTTATTTACCAGTTCCTCGTCGAGATCGGCGCCTCTCTGCTCGATGGTGAGCAGATCATTCTCAATATCGGCCAGGTGCTCGCGCGATTCTTCAATATATGACTGGAGCATCTCGTTATCGCAGTCAGCCATGCTACCTTCCGCTTGACGCGCGGACGACGGAGAAGTGCTGATCCAGGCGCATATTTCTGAAAAGATCAGAGAGATGTCCGGACGCGTTTACCACCGTCAGCTTGCCGCCCGCTTTCTGCAGTGAGTTGTGAGCCGCTATGAAGAGCCCCAGTCCGACAGAGTCGATCATCTCCACTCCCGCCAGATCAATCTGCAGGTCTTGTGTTCCCTGCGCCAGCGCCGTCTTGATCTGAGCCCTCAGTTCGTTCGCCGTCGAGGCGATCACATCGCAACCCGGTCTGATTTCTGTTCTTTGCTCGATCTGCACAACCTCTGTCATACAGCCTCCTCTCTTGGCAACAATATCTTCAACAGCAACAAGTTGCCTTTTTCATTGAATGACACTTCGGCAGCATACGCCTTCATGATAGGAAGTCCACGACCGGAAAGCGCTGCGGTTTTCATTGTCTCCTGGATCGCTGTTTGCCAGCGAAAACCATCTCCCTCATCGTGTACCTCTATCACTAGATACTCCTGATCAAACTTCATACTGCATTCGACAGTTTTCGTTGCATCTGAACGACTGCCATGCAGCACCGCGTTGTTCAGCGCCTCTCTCATAAGGAGCTCAGCGGCGAATGCCGATGCGCCGATGCGCCGGTCTGCGAACATCTTGCTGATATCACTACAGGCTGCGTCTACGTTTTCCAGTGTTGCGGAAAAACGCATCGTAAGGCCATCGGGAGATGCAGCGGTTCCGTACATGCTATACCTCTACCGCCAAAAGAAGCCGGTCATCTTGCGCCCGGCTGCCTTCAGGAAAGAGTTTATCTGTGATGGCGTCGACAGCGTGAGCCAACGGCAGAAGGCGCGATTCTCTACAGGCTGTCAGGAGTGCATCTATGCCTTGTTCGCGGCTCATTTTCTTCTCGCCGAAATCCTCGACCATGCCATCGGTGTAGAGAAACAATCGGTCACCTTTTGAGACATTGATCTGCACGGGCTCCACGGTAATCGTTTCGAATGCCCCCAGGATGTCACCGGATGCAGCTATCGGAAGGGCATGCCCTTCGTGACTAAGAAAGATTATCGGCAGATGGCCGGCGCTGATTAAGATAATTCCGTTGCGCATGCGGTTGAGATGCAGATAGGTTGCGGTCAGGTGCTGTCCGGGAACTAAAAGCGACCGTATAACCCGATTCACCATCTTGATTGTCTCGTCGGGCGCATGGAGAGGTCCTGCGTTCTGGCTGATGAGAGCCTTGAGGGCAGGGGTGATATACGAGGCGCCGAGGTCATGCCCGCTTATGTCAGCGACGAAGTAGCCGAATATCCCATCGCTGATGCGGACAACGTCGTAAAAGTCTCCCCCCGCTTCCTGCAAGGGTTTGTAAAAGACGCCGAAATTTGCATCGGGAAAATCCGAAGGGCTGACCAGGATAGCGTTTTGCGCTTCCTGCAGTTGCTTCAGTTTCGAGGCCTGTTCACGGGCAACGGCGTCGTAAGCCTGTTTCAGTTTGATATGAAGCCGGCTCCGGGCAAGCACTTCCTCTTTATCGAATGGCTTGGTGATGTAATCGAATGCCCCGATAGTGAGTCCTTTCACTTTGCTCTTAGCATCGTCCATAGCTGATATGAAAATGACGGGTATATCCGTAGTCTGCGGGTCAGCCTTTAGTTTGGAGCACGTTTCGAAGCCGCTCTCCTCGGGCATCATGATGTCCAGCAGAATCAAGTCGGGGTGTTCCGTCAAGGCCTGCGCTCTTCCTGCGGGACCGTTCTCTGCGGTGAGCGTGCGGAAACCTTCTTTCCTGAAGATGGCTTCCAGCAGCTTAACGTTGACCGGTACGTCATCGACAATAAGGACGGTTGGCTCCTGGTTCATAGGACCTTTTGCGGAAGTAATCCGAGCGACCGTACCGCGTCGATAAGTTTTCCTTTGTCGTAGGGCTTGACGAGGTAGCCGTCGCATTGACCGTTGAACGTGCCCCATATGTTTCCGCAGTTATCGAGCGCGGTGGTCATGATGATCTTTACTGCGTTAAGTGCGTTGATATTCATCGAGCCTTCAAGAGAGCGAATTTCGCCCAACACCTGTCGGCCATCCATTTCCGGCATCATAACGTCGAGGCAGATCAAATCATAAGGTCGGCTCTGTTCCCACGCGAGTCGAAAAGCACCAACGGCCTCTCTGCCGTTGACTGCCGAGTCGCAGTCGGCGTGGGGCAGCAGGATATGCTGCATCAACCTGCGGCTCGTGAAATCATCGTCCACTACAAGCACTCGCATCCTAACCTCCCTCTACGTTTGACGTCGAAAAGAGCCTCTGAAAATTATCCCACTCCGTCTCGAGTCTCGTAATTAATGGAGCGACAATCTGAAGATCGGCAGCATTCCGCTCAATTTCGAACGCCACCTCTCTCATTGCCACCGCTTCCACGTTTGCCGCTGCTCCCTTCAATGAATGGGCGTGTAATTTCACCATGGTCGGATTAGACTCGTTGACCGCCTGGCTCAGCCGTTCGACCTGGCCCGATGCATGTTCAATGAACAGTTCGATGATCTGGTTCACAAGGGCCTCGTCCCCGTCGAGGCGCTCAAGTAGCGCAGCGCGATCAAAGACCGCCGCCGGTTTCACAACCTGAATCGGGTCTCCGTCCCGGGAGCCACAGAAGGCAGATCGAGCATGCGTGCGATGGCTGCAGCAAGCTCCTTCGGCTGGATCGGCTTGGAGACATAATCATCCATCCCGGAGTCGATACAGCGTTCGCGGTCGCCCTTCATGGCATGCGCGGTCATGGCAATGATCGGAAGATGGCCCGTGTCACGCTCTTTTTCGCGCTGCCTGATAGCTGCCGTTGCTTCAAAGCCGTCCATCTGTGGCATCTGCACATCCATAAAGACCATATCGTAGGGAGCCGCATCGAGCGCCTTGATCGCATCACGGCCATTCTCGACGACGTCTGCTCTGTACCCCAGCTTTTCCAGCATGCGCTCCACAACCTTCTGGTTGGTGACGTTATCTTCGGCCACGAGTATGCGGACGTTGCGCTTCTTCTGCTCTTCAATCACGTGACTGGTGATGAGGGGCAAAGCTTGCTGCCTGCGTGCAGCCCATGGCCAGCTTCAAGCAGTCAAGGAGCTGCGCGCTCTTCAGCGGCTTTGTGAGATAAGCGCTAAAACCGATCTCCTTCATGGTGTTGCCGTCGCCGATCTGAGCGCGCGAAGTGAGCATGACGAGGATAGTTTCGCGCAGCGCAGGGTCGTTCTTGATCTGGCGCCCCAGCATCGCTCCGTCTGTGCCCGGCATCTCCATATCCAGAAGCGCCATATGGAAGGGCTTACCCGTGATGCGGGCTTCATGCAGAAGGGCGAGCGCGGCGGTCGCGTCCGCGGCTTCCTCTGCCTGGCAACCCCAGGACTTGAGGTACTGCATCGTGATGAGCCGATTTGTCCGGTTGTCATCAACCACGATGATACGCTTACCACTGATCTCTTCGGGCACCATGGGCGCCTTGCCTGCGCCAGGCTGCTTTTCAAAGCGGATGGCGAACCAGAACGTTGATCCTTCGCCCACCGTGCTACTGATACCGGTGTTTCCTTGCATCAACTGTACCAGTTTTTTTGAAATGGCCAGGCCGAGGCCCGTTCCTCCATACTTGCGTGTCGTGGATGCATCAACTTGGTGAAAAGGTTGTGCCAGCTCTTTCAGGCGGTCTTCGGGTATACCGATGCCCGTATCGCTGATTGAGAAACGGACCGTCGCATACTCTTCCGATTCGCTGTCGAGGGTGACGCGCACCACAACTTCGCCGCTATCGGTAAACTTGATGGCATTGTCTATGTGGTTAAGGAGGATCTGTCGCAATCGAGTCGGGTCTCCCCGCACAAGCGACGGCACGTCGTGATCGATGCAGCATGCCAGTTCCAAATTTTTCTTGTGTGCCTTAACCGCCTGCATCTCGGCCGCGTTCTCTACGCACACTCTCAAATCAAAATCGAGAGTCTCAAGTTCGAGCTTCTGCGCCTCGATCTTTGAGAAATCGAGTATCTCATTGATGATCGTGAGCAGGGATTCGGCCGAAGTGCGCACTGTTTCAGCGTAGTCTTTCTGTTCCGCGGTCATTTCCGTATCGAGCAACAGGCTTGCCATGCCGATGACGCCGTTCATGGGGGTGCGGATCTCGTGGCTCATATTAGCCAGAAACTGGCTCTTCGCGATGTTCGCAGCTTCGGCGTGCACCGCCATCTGGTTGGCGTGCTCGATGGCCTGTTCCAGCTGCAGATATGTTTCAAGAAGTTCTGATTCCGCCCGCTTGCGATCGGTGATATCGTGGACTAATGAGTAAACAATCTGCTCTCCCTTTACCGTGATGGGACCGGTGTACACCTCCACGTCGCGCATATCACCGTCGATGAGCCGGTGACGTCGGTGATAGACCTGTCCTTCGCCCGTCGAAGCCTGTACCAGTCCTTCAAGCACCTCCTTTTCCGGCACCGAATTTATTTCGGTGATTTTCATCGAAGTGAGCGTCTCATGGCTGTAGCCGTAGAAAAGACAGGCCGCAGGGTTAGCATCAACGATGCGGCCTGTCTTCGGATCGATCAGAAGCATTACCGTATGGTTGTTGCCGAAGAGGCTTCTGTAGCGCTCTTCGCTTTCACGAAGACTATTCTCAGCCGTTCTGCGCGCGGTCACATCCTGTTTTATGGCGATGAAGTTGGTTATAGCTTCCTGACTGGCTTCGAACCGGCGTGATGGTCATCTCTTCCGTGTAGAACGTGCCATCCTTGCGCTTGTTGACTAGCTCTCCGTGCCAGACGGTTCCGCTCGTTATTGTCTCCCACATGGTTCTTGTAAAATGACATCAGAATGCTGACCCGACTTCAGCACCTTAGGGTTCTGTCCTATGGCTTCGTCAGCGGTATAACCGGTCAGAGCCGTAAAAGCGGGGTTGACCCAGCGGATCGTGCCTTCGCGGTCCGTAATGACGACCCCGTTAGCCGCAGCTTCGACAGCGGTCCTGAGGAGACCGAGCTCTGACTCCGTCTTTCGAATAGAAGAGAGGTCGAACGTTATGCCTCTTATTCCACATAGAAACCCTTCCCGTACCACGCGTGAGGCATAGACCATTACAGGAAATGTCTCACCATTTTTCCTGAGCGCCGTATGTTCGGCATTGACAGGGGCATCAGCGGTCAATGCCCTTGCAAAGCTTATTCGCGCTTTCTCGCGATCATCCGGTTCGATGCAGTCGAATAAAGAAAGCCCGGCTTCAATATCCTTCTCCGTGTATCCAAACGTAGTCTGCGCTTGACGGTTACAGTAGGTGAGTCTGCCCGTCTCGTCTGTTTCGAAGACGACCTGGGGAAGCAGCTCTGCCAATTCGCGGTAGCGTGCTTCGCTTCCACGCAGCGCCTCCTCTACCCGTTTCCACTCGCGGAATAGCTGAGCATTAGCGATGGAACCGGCGATCTGGTTCGCGACACTCTGCGCCAGCCTGATATCCCCATCACCGTAGGCCTTTTCCTTTGTCGACCAGATGGTCAGGCTTCCGATTACCTCTCCCCGGGCGATCAACAGTACCGAAAGCCTTGAGCGCATACCCGCCTGGAAGGCGTGAACCAGGCTGGGGAATCGCGTCTGCACCTCCTCGAGAGACGCCGGGTGAAAGAGTAATGGTGTCCCCGTACGCATCATCTCCCCGGTGATGGTGCCCTCAACAGGGAAGGCGCCTCCCTGCTCTCTGCCCGAAACTGTCATACCGGACGGTGTAAGCTGTAGTGAGCGTGTCTTTCTTCCGGTTGAGGAGGTTTATCACGATGCGGTCGAAATCAATGAGCTTACGCACCGCTTCGGCGAAGCGTTCGTACACCTCGTCGATCTCCACGTTGGAGCTGATGATGCTGCCGATTTCAGCAATAACACTCGTCTCTCCGGCGAACCGCAGGGCTGCCTCTTCACTTCGTTTGAGCGCTTCTTCCGCCTGTATGCGCTTAGTGATATCTCGCACAGCGCCCAGCAGACACTCCCTGTCTTTGACGGTGATCCGTCTAACATTCGCTTCTATCCAAAACGTGCCCCCGTCTTTTCTCCTAGCCTCTGCCCGGATAAGATTGGATATACCCTCGGCCGTCTGGGTGTAATATCCAACGAGACGCTCTCGACGTTCCTGGACGGACTCCCGCGCGTTTAGACTCCCGAGTGGCAACGCTTTGAGTTCTTCAAGGGTGTAGCCGTACATCTCGCAGAACCGTGGATTTGCATCGATAAGCTCATAGGTCAGGGCATCACGTATGGAAACGCCATCGTTCATGCTGTTGAAAAGCTGCTTGAATTTGGCCTCACTTTCTTTGAGCGCGTCTTCAGACCTCTGCGTTCAGTGATATCGCGCAGAGCGGATAAGAGACAATCTCTTGTTCCAATGCTTAGCCATCTCACGTGTGCTTCAAGCCAGAAGGTGCTCCCATCTTTTCTCCTGCCTTGATTCTGAAAAAGAATGCTCGCCTCTCTTGATGCCTGCTCGAAGTGGTCGATAGGCTGCTTTCGACGTTGGTCAGCAGAAACACTGACGCCCAGGCTTCCGAGCGGCAGCGCTTTCAGCTCTTCCAGCGTGTACCCGTACATTTCGCAGAACCGCTGATTAGCATCGATCAGTTCGAACGTGCGCGCATCGCGCAGGGAGACGCCGTCACTGATGCTGTCAAAAACCTGCTTGAACCTGGTCTCGCTCTCAGCCAGAGCGAGGCTCGCCTGCTTGTTCTCGGTTATATCCTTCGTATAGACCGCCAACCGGTCCACTCTCCCGGCAGCGTCAAAGACGGGATAGATCGTAGAATCGACGTACCCGTTGTCGGGTGACACGTCCTCAAATCTGACAGGCTTTCCCGTCTCCACAACCTTCTTCGCTTGAAGCTGTCTGAGACCAACCATGTGATCCGGAAGGAGCGCGAATATATTCCGGCCGCGCAAATCCTCCGCCCTCTTTGTCGAGGCACTGAGCGGTTATTTTGTTGGTGGCGAGAATCGTGCCGTCCGTGCTCATAAGGAACGTCACCGCATCCGTGGCATTCAGGAGCGACTTGAGAGCCTCCTCACTTTCACGGAGGGCCAACTCAGCCTGCTTGCGGTCGGTGACATCTCGGAGATAGAGCAGCGTGGCCGGTCCGCCCTGATAGAGGATACCGGCCGCAGAAGCCTCTATATGCAGCACACTTCCGTCCTTGCGAAGCGTCCTGTGTTCGTCCATTGCGGGCAGGGCTTCCCTTTCTTGCTTGCGCTGCTCCAGCTTGACAAATCTTTCGCGGTCTTCCGGGTGCAGGTGGGCAGCTTCCGATACATGTTTGCCGACGATCTCCTCCGGTCGGTCGTACCCGTACATCTCGAGGAATTTCTTGTTGACGTACGCGTGGCGGCCATCCTTGATGATTATGACCCCGTCGTTCGAGTGTTCAATCGCGATCCTGTAACGTTCCTCCGACTCTTTCAACGCCTCTCTCAGACTGCTTGCGGCCGGTGATATCATCGAAGAGAGCTATGAAGTGGTTTTTCTCCGCGCCATAGACGGAGATTGACAACCATTTTCCAAGGGGTTTGAAATTGGTCTCGAATTTCTCAGAGGTGCCGGTCAGTGCGACCCGCCCGTAGATCTCGAACAATTCAGGATGCGATAGCTGAATCCCGGGGATGACCTCGCTGACTTTCTTACCGGCCACATTTGTCAGGCCGGTCAGCCGTTCAAATGCCTCGTTGACCTCGCAATAGAGAAAGTCGACGGGACGCCCGTTGTCGAAAAGCATCTCGCAGTGTGCGAAACCGTCAAGCATGTTGCTGAACAAAGAGTGATACCGTGCCTCACTTACGCGTAAAGCCTCCTGGGATCCTTTAGCACCCGTGGAAGCGATCTTGCCATTGTTACGTGCAGTTTTCTTTTGCCGCATTCTAGATTCCTCGAGGAAACGTACGTTTTTGAGCCATCCGGGCTCCTCTATCTATCCTGGGACACGTTCCGTCCTTTCTCCTCAGACCATGTGCCTGAATAAACAGCGTTCTGTTTTTTCGTTCGGGCCGGACCAAAGTACTCTCTACGGCATGGCAGGGCTCTGGGCGTGGCTTATGCGGCTTCCGTCTCCGTTTACCATGTTCACCAGTTCCAGAACGAACTTTCTCATCTGCTCTGCCTGACCATTCATCTCTTCGGAAGCGGAGGCTGATTCTTCCGCGCTCGGCAGCATTCTGCTGCACCACCTTATCCATCTCGGCAGACTGCCTTATTGATCTGATCTATTCCCTGAGCCTGCTCACTCGATGCTGCGCTGATCTCACTGACCAGATCAGCGACCCGCTTGAGTGACAGGGCCACCTCTCGATAAGCCTCGTCTGTCTGGTGCACCAGTTCAGAGCCTTCTTTGACCCTCTTGATGGTGCCTTCGATGAGATGTGACGTATTCTTCGCCGCTTCTCCTGCCCGCATGGCCAGGTTTCTCACCTCATCGGCAACCACGGCGAACCCTGCTCCTGCTTCTCCGGCACGGGCTGCCTCTACTGCTGCGTTCAGGGCAAGAAGATTAGTTTGAAAGGCGATTTCATCGATTGTTTTGATAATCTTGGCTGTATCTTCACTTGTCTTTGCGATCTCATCGATCGACTCTACCAGGGCCTTCATCGATCCTCGGGCCTTTTTCATCAGGCCAGTCCCCGCTGCAGCCTCCTCGTTGGTGCTTCGGGCGTTGTCGGCATTCTGCCGGGTCATGGAAGCCATCTCTTCAATGGAAGCGGAGGTCTCTTCCAACCCAGCGGCTTGCTCGGATGCGCCTTCGGCCAGCGACTGACTGGCGGATGCAACCTGTGAAGAGGCTGCTGCGACCTGGTCGGCCCCGTCTGTCAGGCCCTCGATGATGCGATTGATGGGTCGGGTGATGGAACGGGCTATGAAAAAGGAAAGAAACAAAGCGGCTGCGGAAACTAGTATGATAATGCCCAGGATAAGATATGAAACTCCTGCGAAGCCTGCCATTTCGTCCAAATAGACACCGGTGCCAATAACCCATCCCCAGGGCTTGTAGAGTTTAACGTACGATACTTTGGGGGTTGGCTTTGTCTCGCCCGGTTTAGGCCATATGTAGTCGACCAATCCGCCGCCTTTCTCCTGGCAAACCCTTGCCATCTCCACGAAGATCCTTTTTCCATTAGGGTCTTTGTAGTCTGACTGGTCTCTTCCATCCATCTCGGGCTTGAAGGGGTGCATGACCATGCCGGCCTGAAGATTGCTTATCCAGAAATAGTCATCATTGCCGTAACGTAGCGTCTTGATTCGCAGCAATGCCCTTTTCTTTGCCTCGTCCGGGGTAAACTCTCCTTTCTCCGCCCGTTGCTCGTATTCAGCCAACAGACTGGAGGCAACATCGACCAGCTGCTGAACCTCGTGATACTTGGCATCGTAGACCGACCCCCTATATTTTGTATAGACCCATATAAGAGAGGCTGAAAAACAGAGGGTAATAAGAACCCCCATTGCTATAATCTTCTTTGAAAGGGACAGTCGGCGTAGCATTCTGCAATCCTCCTTATTATGTAAGGAACCCTTTGTACTGCTCTTCAAGCGCCGATCCTCCAGCCCTCCACCTGTGCCGGTTATTGTCTCCGCGCTCGTTCCCGGAACAGAGCTATCTTTCTTCTGTTGTCGCCATGTTCTGAATCGACTTAAGAATTCAGCGAGTGACGTAATGCCGGCCGTTGGTCTCTCAAGGTTGTCTTTAAGTTTGTCGGACCGGGTCCGATAACCTAGCTGATGGGTCCACACGTACACCGGGGGTCGAGATGAGAGTTCTTGTTGTTGATGATTTTCCTACCATGCGAAAGATATTGAAGAACGTGCTCCGGCAGATACGTCTGGATAATGTTCTGGAAGCCCAGAATGGCAAGGAGGCTTTGAGAATTCTTAAAGAAGAAGAAGTAGACCTGATTATATGCGACCTGCTGATGCCCGAGATGGACGGTATGGAACTGCTCCAGGCTTGCAAAGATGATCCCGAGATGAGTCAGATCCCATTTATCATGGTAACAGCCGAGGCGCAGAAGAGGGCTGTTATGGAAGCCATCAAGGCAGGCGTCGACCACTATATAACAAAGCCGTTCACGCCGGAACGGTTGCAGGAGGCGATCAGCAAAGTCGTGACAAAGACCCCCTCGTAGCGATGCATCAGCTCGATCCGGACTTTCCAATCTATCGAGTCGGTGTGCGCACAATCTATGTCCGGACTGCCCGCCGTCCCTTTCTTTTCACCAATCAAACCAATAAAACCAACATAACCAATTAAACCCGTTCCGATCAAATTTTTATTCCATAAAGTCCGGGAAAGGTGTAATATACACGTAAGTATTAGTCCGGCCAAGGAAATGGCGCAGAGACGGGCGGTACTGCCGGTTCAAAAATAGCGCGAGGGAAAGCGATGGAAAAAGGTAATATACTCGTCGTTGATGACGAAGAGCACGTCCTGAACGTCATCAAAGAATACCTGACAACCAAGGGGTACAAAGTTGACGCGCTTCGTTCGAGTGAAGCAGCTCTGCTCACTCTCAAGAAGAATGAGAACCAGCTTCTGATCACCGACTTGAAGATGCCAAAGATCGATGGGATTCAACTCATAAAGTTTATTCAGCAGGAGTATCTCAATACACTCGGGATAGTGCTCACAGGGTATGGCAGTCTGGAAACCGCCATCAGCGCAATGAATTACGGAGCTTTCGCCTACATCCAGAAACCTTTCAAGTTCGAGGAGTTACTTTCAACGGTCGAATCGGCGATGTACTACTTCCAACTCCTCAACAGCGAGAATATCCCTAAGAAGCTGGTTGCGCGCGGCAATGTCTTGCGGAGATTCTCCGAGGCAAACGTTCTCCGTGAGAATACGATCCTGCGAAGCCAGATGCGGGACAAGTATAAATTTGAGAATATCGTGGGCATCAGTTTCCAGATGCAAAAAGTCTTTGAGATGATAGAGAAAGTGGCCGATACGAGTGCGACCGTGCTCATCACCGGGGAAAGCGGCGTGGGAAAGGAGCTCGTGGCGAGGGCCATCCACTACAATTCTTCCCGGCGCACGAGGCCGCTTGTTGTAGTCAACTGCGGCGCCATCCCGGAAGAGCTCCTGGAGAGCGAGCTGTTCGGCCATGAAAGGGGAGCTTTTACCGGTGCTATAAAGACAAGATTCGGCAGGTTTGAGCTGGGTGATGGGGGCACGATTTTTCTCGATGAAATAGGAGACATGAGCCTGAAACTGCAGGTCAAGCTGCTTCGGGTACTCCAGGAAAAATCGTTCGATCGCGTGGGCGGTTCAAAAACGATACACGTGGACGTGAGAATTCTGGCTGCAACGCACCGCGACCTTGACTCGCTGGTTAAATCAGGCAAATTCAGAGAAGACCTGTATTACAGGCTCAATGTCGTGCCTATACATATACCGCCGCTTCGTGAGAGGCGCCAGGATATACCGCTCTTGTTGAATTTCTTTCTTGAGAGATGGAACAAGATCAATAACGCGCATCTGGAAGGTATGACCGAGCAGGCGCTCGATACTCTGACGAGTTACGATTATCCCGGAAATGTCAGGGAGCTTCAGAACATCGTGGAGCGATTGGTGGTTATAAAGAAAAAAGGGTTCGTGAGCATAGAGGATCTTCCTGAAAAGATTTATACCGGCAAGCCTGATGAAATTGAGCTTGACATAATCAGAGGGTACGACACCCTGGTCTCCGATTTTGAAAAAGCTCTCATTCTTAAGGCTCTGAACCAGACAAAAGGCGTGAAGAGCCAGGCTGCTCGCGCTTTGCAGATGAACAGGACGACGCTCATCGAAAAGATGAAGCGGCTAGGGCTTGAGTAGCATTCCGTCAAGAATCTGACGTTCTTCCCCCTTAGAGATTGGCAGCCGCTACTATCAGCTTCAGAATCCTTGTCTACCCGTGCTTTCCATTATAATTGCAATCTCAAACGGGCCGGAAAAGGGTGCAAATCCTGGATTTCCTGCCCACGACGGAATGACAATTGAAGGTAGTGAGTGACCATCTGTTCATAACGTGATTCCATAATGGCGCAGGTCAACTCCAGGCTTCGGTGATGAAAGGAAAGCTTACGTGCTTGCTGTCTTTCAGCCCGTGACCGGGTACCCCGCTGCGGCGGGGTGTTCCCGTGACCCATGACCCAAGAGGCTCATGCCTCGCGTCGGCCCGTTGGTACGTTTCTTGCTTTTGATCCATCCATCATGTCCAAACCCGAACTGAATCTCCTCAATTCCGCTTTTTCCGAATTCACGAAAGCATCTGATTCGCTGATGGCGTACTACCACTCGCTTGAGACCCAGATACGCCATCTCAAAGAGCAGGTGCACGAGAAGAACAATCAGCTCGAAAAAGCACGGCAGTACCTTCATACCATTCTCGATTCCCTCCCCGTGGGGGTCGTGGTTCTAGAGAAAGGGCCCGACCCGATATTCTCCAACAAAAACGCCAAGAAGCTGAATGGTGCCGGGTTCATCGACAGCCTCAAGAATGGTGGCGAAACGTTTGGCGAGCTGAAGAACCGAGACGGCTTTTTCAGGTGGAGGAGAGAGGCCTTAAATAACGGTTTCGAAGGAAGGGAAGTAGTTGTATTTGAGGATGTGACACAAGTAGAGAGAATGAAAGAAAGACTGGAACGGGATGAGAGGTTAAGGGCCATGGGCGAGATGGCAGCCCGCATAGCCCATGAGATCAAGAATCCGCTGGGAAGCATGGAACTCTTTCTGTCAATGCTTCAGCAATCGAAACTGAGAAAAGTCGATAGAACGTACGTTGAACATGTGCTGTTCGGCGTAAAAGCCATTGACCGCGTGATCAACAATATTCTTTCCTACACCCGTCCCAAGACGCTCGTGCTCAAGGAAGAGAGTCTTGCCGACCTTGTCAGGGATACGGTCGAATTCATGAAGGTCTCCATAAAGAGCAGGGACATCTCGGTTCGCCTGGAACTGCCGCAGGAAAGGCGTTTCGGGTTCGACCCCGACTTGATGAAGCTCGTCATGATGAACCTCTTTGCAAACGCGATGGATGCCATCGAGGAGAAGGGCTCCATTACGATAGGCATCAAAGAGGACCGCGGGTATGTTGTTGTCAGCGTGGGCGACGACGGCGCAGGCATGACGGAGGACGTGCGTAAGAACCTCTTCAACCCCTTCTTCACGACGAAGGATAAGGGGGTTGGGCTGGGGCTCTTCATAGTCTACAACATTGTAAAGGCGCATAGCGGTTACATAGAGGTTGAGTCGCAGCCCGGCACGGGCTCGACCTTCCTAATCTACCTTCCCGAGAAGAGGATATGAAAACAAACATACTTGTCGTAGACGATGATCTTCACATGAGACTTGCTCTCAAAGAGTCTCTCAACAAGGCGGGATACTCCGTCTCTGTCGCAGAGGATGGGTTGAGGGCCACCGAGATTATCAAACGCGGCCCTTTTGACCTGGTCATTACGGACGTGAGAATGCCCCACAAGAGCGGCATCGACCTGCTTACGAGCGTGAGGGAGACATCATCGCTGGTGCCCGTGATCCTTATTACCGCTTACGGGACCATACAGGATGCGGTAAAGGCGATAAAAGAGGGGGCCTTTGATTATATCCAAAAGCCCTTTAACACGGAGACCCTGTATGGCGTCGTAAAGCGAGCCCTCGGGCTCAACCGGGGTAAGATCATCTATACGTCCCGCGCAATGAAGGATGTTCTGTGGAATTCTTCCCGCGTGGCGCGTTCGGACGCCACGGTCCTCATTCTCGGCGAGAGCGGCGTTGGAAAAGAGCTGGTCGCTAAATATGTGCACGAAAACAGCGAGCGGCGTTCCGGCCCGTTTATTCCCGTTAACTGCGCGGCCCTTCCCGATAACCTTCTGGAAAGCGAGCTTTTCGGTTACGAGCGAGGCGCATTCACCGGGGCCATTGCGAAGAAGCCCGGCAAGTTCGAACTGGCGGACAAAGGCACCATCCTTCTTGACGAGATCAGTGAAATGGATCTGCGGCTGCAGGCGAAGCTCCTTCGCGTGCTTCAGGAGAGAGAGATTGAGATCATCGGCTCGCGCTATCCGAAAAAGGTGGATGTGCGCGTCATTGCGACGACAAACAGGGATATGAACAAATGCGTGGAAGAGGGTAAGTTCAGGGAGGACCTCTATTACAGGTTGAACGTATTTCCCATAATGGTTCCCCCTTTGCGGGACAGGAAAGAGGACGTCCCCATTCTGGTTGAATATTTCCTGACCAAGTACTCTCAGGGAAAGGACATCACCATTTCGGACGATGCTATGGAATTCCTCAAAGAAAGGCCCTGGAAGGGCAATGTACGCGAGCTGGAAAACACTCTGGCGCGCGCCTGCATTCTATCCGATTATTCGGTTGTGAAGCTGAACCACCTGCAGGACATTGAATCGAGGAGAGAGGTCAGGGTCGGCTCGGTGCGTGACATGGAGATGAACCTGATCCTGGACACGCTGCGTTCGGTCAATGGCAACAGGACGCAGGCTGCTACCATTCTCGGCATCACCGTGAGAACTCTGCGCAATAAGATCAAGGAATATAAAGAGCAGGGCGTTTCCGTGCCTCAGGGGTGTTTCAATGCCGCTACTTGATCTCGTCGGGAAAGCGCTGAACATAAGGACCGCCTATCATAAAGTGATCGCGGGAAACATAGCAAACGCCGATACCCCGGGATTTAAAGAAAAAGATATCGACTTCAAGAACCAGCTTGCGAGGCAGATGAGCTACTCCGGCCGCCCGGAAATTGAGGAGTCTACACAGGATGTTCTGGGTTTTGCCGCTCTCGATGAAAACACGGTCAATATGGAGACCCAGGTGATGAAGATGACGGAAAACACCATGTACTACGACGCCCTGGTGCAGGCTCTCTCCAAGAAGTTTTCTTTGATGCGCTACATAATCAATGGAGGAAGGTAATCATGGGAATGTTTGATGTGCTGAAAATCAGCTCTTCCGGCCTGCGGGCGCAGAGGGTCAGGATGGAGACCATAGCAACCAACATGGCCAACATTCACACAACCAGGACGGAAGAGGGCGGTCCTTACAAGAAGCTGAATGTGGTGCTTGGCTCCGCGGACATGCCTTCGGAGAAGTTTCAGGGAGTTTTCACGCGGAAGCTGGAAGGCGTGGATGTCGAAGAGATAACGGAGAGCGAAAAGCCGTTTGAAAAAACCTACGACCCCGCTCATCCTGATGCGGATCAGGAAGGGTACGTGACCTATCCAAATGTGAACGTACTTGAGGAGATGACAGATATGCTGTCTGCCTCCCGTTCTTACGAAGCTAACGTTAATGCGATCAACATCACCAAGCATCTGTTCCAGAAGACGCTCGAGATAGCAAAGTAGGAGGTCATGATGAAGATAGATGGTGTAAACGCGAAAGGGATGGCCGACCAGCTTAAGGCCCCGGCAAAGGGAGAATCTTCCTTTGTGGACGCTCTGAAAGATTCCATAAAGAAGGCAGGCGAGCTGGAGAAAGAGGCTGACAAAGAAACCGAAAAACTGGCAAAAATGGAGAGTGATGACGTAACGAGCACCATGATGGCGATAGAGAAGGCGGACCTTACCTTCCAACTCATGATGCAGGTCAGAAACAAAATACTCGACGCCTACCAAGAGATAATGAGGATGCAGGTCTGATAAATGGCCGACGCCGAAGTCTACGTTAACAACGTCAAGAATTTCCTCAAAACGACGCCGAAGAAAAAACTCTATCTATATCTGTTTGTCTTTGTGGGCGCGTTAGGCGCGGCTATTATCTCCTACTCGATTTCTCAGAAAGAAGACTACCATACGCTCTTTTCCGGACTGTCTATGGAAGATGCGTCCAACATAGTCGCAAAACTGAAAGAGATGAAAGTCCCGTACAAACTGGGGATGGAAGGTACGGCAATTTACGTACCCAAGGAAAAGGCCTACGAGATCAGGCTCATGCTTGCCAGTCAGAATGCGTTGCCTGGATCAGGGGGCATCGGATTCGAACTCTTTGATAAGACGAACTACGGCATGACCGAGTTCATGCAGAATATAAACTACAAGAGGGCAATCCAGGGAGAACTCTCCCGGACGATCAACCAGATGCCCGAGGTTAAGGCCTCGCGAGTCCATATCGCGATTCCGGAAAAGACGCTTTATACGGACAAAGAGAAGCAGGCCACCGCATCCGTCTTTCTCAAACTCAGGTCCGGCAAGAAGTTGGGCAAGGAGCAGATACAGGGCATCGTGGTTCTTGTTGCGGGCAGCATAGAGGGTCTCAAGCCTGAACAGGTCACGATTATCGACGATACAGGAAGGATTCTCTACAAGGGGGGCGAGCCGGACTCTCCAATCATGATCTCCAATCAGCAATTCGAGTTTCAGAGGAACGTGGAGCGCAAGCTGGAGGAGTCCATCCAGAGCATGCTCGATCGCTTCCTGGGAACAAACAAGGCGATCGTCCGAGCAACGGTCGATCTCAACCTGCGAAAAGTAGAACAGCTCCAGGAGGAGTACTCTCCCGAGAAGAAGGCGATTTCAAACGAGAAGAGAGCCCACGAGAAATCGGTCAATAAAAGCCTGAAGGCGAGCGGAGTACCCGGAGTCGCATCGAACGTGCCGGGGCCGCAGAGGAACGTGAAACCGGAGGCACCGGAGCGCTCCAGCGAAGCTGAAAAAGATGAGTCCCAGATTTCCTACGAGGTGAGCAAGACGGTTAAGAAAATCGTCGAACCTTTCGGAGATATCAGGAAACTCTCGCTTGCTATCGTTGTTGACGGACGATACGAGAAGATAAAGGGCAAGAAGGAGGAGGAGCTCAAGTATAATCCGAGGTCTCAGAAAGAGCTGGGCGACATCAAGGATCTGATAGCCCGTGCAGTGGGATACGACGAAAGCAGAGGCGATAAGATAGAAGTCATCAACATGCCCTTTGAACTGGAAGGCGTGAATGAAGAGAAAGAGATGATGCAGAAGGCCGAGCGCCAGGAGCTGATAAGGATGATTGTGACTTACGGATCCCTGGTACTCGTGGCTCTGCTTCTTCTGCTCTTTGTCGTACGACCGCTGCTACGGAAAAAGAAGACAGTGGGGACGGCATTGCCGGCACAGACGGTCCGTGACGTCTACGTCAAAGAAGCCGATTTGGAGAAAGAGGCGCTTGAAGCAAAGAAGAAAGCGCCATCCCTCGGGCCTATGCAGGATAGAGCTCTCGTATCCACAATCATAAAGGAATGGGTTAGGGAAGGCTAGTAATGGAACGGGAAGATATCAGCGGGGTCAAAAAAGCCGCAATACTCCTGCTCACCATGGACGAGGAACTCTCCAAAGAGGTAATCAGAGATCTTGACGAGAGTGAGATAGAGGCAATCGGTCACGAAATATCGAGACTCGAATCGGTGCCGAAAGAAACAGTCGCAAAAATAAACCAGGAGTTCTCGAAGAAATTGCAGGAGAGAAGCAATGACATCGTAGGGGTGCAGCCTAAATTCAAGGGATTGCTCAGCAAGAGCCTCGGCGAGGATAAGGCTCATTCTCTCTGGCAGCACTTAAAAACGGACAATGTGAAGGCCAGCAAGTTCTTGAAGAGTTGTGACCCGAGGATACTGGCAAACACGCTGAAAGGCGAACACCCTCAAACGATCTCGCTCGTTCTTTCCAATATGGAAGTGAGGCAAGCAACCGATGTGGTGGGATTCCTTCCCTCGCAGGTGCAGAGTGATGTGATGGTGCGCATGGCCCACCTTGAAAGGGTCGACAAGAAGATCATCGAAGAGATTGAAGGCGTGCTCAAGGAGCAGCTGGAGTCGATCGGCGTTGTAGATGGACGGCGTCTCGGCGGCGTTGAAGTTGTTGCCACCATGCTCAACCAGATGAACCGGACCGTCGAATCGGAGATCCTCGAAGCCATCGAGGAATCAAACCCTGAGCTTGCCGACAAAATTAAGCAGTTGATGTTCACCTTTGAAGATCTTTTGAAGACCGACGACAAAGGAATTCAATTCCTTCTGAAAGAGGTATCCTCAGAAGATCTTACCCTCGCTCTCAAGGGCGCCTCTGAATCGCTCAAGAATAAGGTATTGAACAACATGTCTGAACGCGCTGCAAAGATGCTCAGGGAAGACCTCGAGGCCATGGGTCCTGTGCGTGTTTCTGATGTGGAAAAGGCACAGGTAAAGATTGCCATGATAGCCAAGAAGCTGAGCGAGGAGGGAAAGATTGTATTGACAGGAGGAGGCGACACCTTTGTCTGATGATGCGGAGCCTCTTGGTTTTCTCGAACTGACCGACGACCTGCCTGCTGAACAAAGACGACCACCCGAGTTTACACTGCTCCTGCACTGCCCCGAAGAACAACTGGAGTGCGAAATCTCGGGAGAGGCGACAGAATCAGACGCTCCTCCCGAAGAAGCGGTCCCGGAGCCGGTAGATGTGGAGGCAGAGACACGAAGGATCTTTGAGGAGGCCTTTGCTCAGGGAGAAAAGGCAGGTCATGAAATGGGTATGAAAAAGGTTGAACCGCTCATCGAGAAGCTGAACCAGTACCTCGCCTCGTTCGACAATATCAGGCAGGAACTGCGGGCGAGGGTAGAGCGTTTCGCGACCGTGCTTGCGCTCACCTTTGCCGAATCGATTGTTCTCAAGGAATGCACAGAACATAAAGAGGTAACCCTTACCATGGTCAGAAAGGCCATGGAGGCATGCGAGGAAAGGGGTGAATGTCTGGTCAGGCTGCCGAAAGATGACGCATGGATGATCTCGGCCCAGGGAGCGACTGCATGGAAGCTTCTGCCCGACGAAGAGTTGAAGGAACCGGGCTTCGTGATAGAAACCAATTTCGGCGACATAGACGGAAGAATCTCAAAACAGTTCGAAGAGTTGAGGAAGGAATTTTTGGGAACAGCACAGTAGGACAGGACTAAGGGAAAAACTGGAAGATGGAAGACCGTCGCACCGGGTACCCGCTCCGCGGGTGGATGCGACTAGGAAGAGGGAAGATCGCCCTGCGGGCTAGGAAGATGAAAGAGACATGAATATGAGCAATCAGGCATTGCTTATTTCGCAGTGGCTTCCTAGACACGCCAAAGGCGTGACGGTCTTCCCAGCGAAGCGATCTTCCCTCTTCAATCTGAATACCCACATAGGCTTAGTTAGGAACTATAATGAATGAAGACCAGCTGACTTTAGCTCCTGAGGATGAAGAGAGACTCGAGTCGGTCCGACAGAGACTTGCGACCTTCTATCCGTATCAGATGTACGGAAAGGTGTCGCAGGTTGTCGGCCTGGTGATCGAAGGCAAAGGGCCTGTTTCGTCGGTTGGAGACGCTGCACTGATTTACCCGACTGACGGAAAGGCGCCTATCAACGCTGAAATAGTGGGCTTTCGCGAGGGTAAGACTTTGCTCATGCCTCTTGGAGAGTTGAGAGGCGTTGGCGTCGGATCAAAGATCCTTTCGAAGAAAAGCGTTGTCAACATGGGAATCGGTTCAGGGCTTTTGGGAAGGGTGATCGACGGCCTCGGAAGGCCTATGGACGATAAAGGTGAGCTTGATACCACAGACCACGTGCCGATCTACAGGGAGACGGTCAATCCGCTAAGAAAGAAAATGATAGCAGAACCGCTCGATCTGGGAGTGCGCGCTCTTAACGGTCTTCTGACCTGCGGACGCGGGCAGCGCATGGGTATCTTTGCCGGATCCGGGGTCGGCAAAAGCGTATTGCTCGGCATGATTGCGCGCCATACCGAGGCCAATGTCAACGTGATCGGCTTGATCGGCGAGCGCGGGAGAGAGGTGCGGGAGTTTATCGAGCGCGACCTGGGCGAAGGACTCAAGCGTTCAGTGGTAATTGTTGCCACTTCGGATCAGCCGCCATTGATCCGGGTGAGAGCTGCCTTTCTGACGGTCGCCATCGCCGAGTACTTCAGGGATAAAGGTGCCGATGTACTTCTTCTCATGGATTCGCTGACCCGTTTCGGAATGGCCCAGAGAGAGGTGGGGCTGGCCATAGGAGAGCCACCGACCACGAAGGGCTATACGCCGAGCGTCTTCTCGCAGCTGACTAAAATGCTCGAGCGCACAGGCAACGGGGAAGGGAGCGGCTCGATGACCGCCATCTTCACGGTTCTCGTGGAGGGTGACGATCTTGACGACCCTATCGCAGATGCTTCGCGGGCGGTTCTTGACGGTCACGTCGTCCTGTCGAGAAAACTGGCCGACGCCAATCAATACCCTGCGATCGACGTACTGCGCAGTATAAGCCGGACCATGAAGGATATTGTCGCGCGCGAGCAGCTTCAATTTGCGAGCAGGATAATCGAAATACTTTCAGAATACGAACGGGCGGAAGATCTGATCAATATCGGGGCATACAACCCCGGCAGCAACAAGAAGATTGATTACGCCATGTCCATGATGGACAAGGTAAAGGCTTTCCTTACCCAGGGCGTGGCCGAAAGGGTCACTATAGACAAAACATTCGATAGCATGAAGCTTCTCTTCTATGCGTAGCGATCGGCTGCAGCGCCTGATTAAACTTAAAGAGCGCCTCATGGAGGAAAAGGAGCGGCTGCTCGATCGCCATAGTAGAGAAAGGGATAGCATAGTCAGCAATATAGAGACGTTGGATAGTGAAGTTGAGAAGAACTATCATGATCTCTGCACAAAATGCCTTGATGGAAGCGAGTTCACCTCCATAAGGGGTTATATCGAGCATCTTGGACGGCTCAGAATCGGTGCTGTGGCCGCCAAACAAATGATTGAAAAACAGATTGCGGTCATACGGAATGAGCTCTTCGAGATGCTCAAGGAGATCAAGGTGCTCGACACATTGAAAGACAAACAAGTCTCGGCAGACAGACGGGCAGAAAACAAGAAGCTTCAGAAACTCATCGACGAGATCGCGCTGCGATTGGACAGCAGGAAAATGTGATCGTGCATTTCATCAGCGGGCGGAGAAACGGAGTTCCATCTCAGCCCATTCCTTCAGCCATTGTGCCGGTGGGAAATTTTTTCCCTGCCCGGTATAAATTTCCTCGCTTTCCTACTTCATCGATGTGCCTGAATTCGTAAAATCCCTTGTCCTGACTTGATATCCTCGGATGGCACGCTTCTTGTTCTATAAGAGTCGCCATGCTCAGTCCAACAACACAGGGATTTCAGGGAAGCGACCTCCCGATTTCTCTTCCAACAAATGCTTCTTCCTCAACATATTCCCAAAGCAGAACAACGCGGACGGGTGCCTTCTCCGACCTGTTAGAGAAAGCTTCCGCTGAACAAACCCAACGTAGCCAACCAAGACAGCAGGTCCAGCATCGACAGGATGTCCGGCGCCCACAGGTGACCGAGGCGGACAGCACACAAAGAGACGAACAGACCGCGCCTGCCGCACCGGCCCGGCTCAATAGTCAAGCTGATCAGACATCGGATCATGTAAGCGGGAGAGTGCAGGTGAAACAAACGGCGCAGGCCGGCACCCGGGGTTCAATGCAGAAGACGACCGCCACGGCCGATGCTGTATCGAACGATCCGGCTCAGAAGTCTGATCCCGTGCAAAGTTCGCAGACAGAGGAAGCTCAGAAAGAGGATGCAGTGGTGACGATCTCGGTTGCGGGTTCGGGCGACGACGTGAAGGTCCCGCTTAAGGAGCTTCCGGAAGAGCTCCTCAGTGCGCTGCTTGCCGCAATTCAGGATAAGATTGATGCCGCCAGACTTGCCTCCAATGGGACTGCAGACCGGCACAACGACTCTGCTCAGGACAATTCTACCGATGCAGAGTGCACGACTATAACTCTTCAGGGAAACCAGGAAGACCGGGACAAGCAGTCTAACAACGAGAAGATCGCGTTAAAGATACAGCTCGATGCGGGCGACGCCACGAAAGAGATGAAGCAACTGCTCTCCCTGGTACAGGCAATTGCCGCGGCTCTTCAGGGTAAGACTTCCAACACTGCCGACTTGAAGGCCGCAGCAGCTGAGACTCGCGACCTGACATCCTCCGAGAAGAGTTCCTCAGACGTACTTGCCGATATGTTGCTGAAAGAAGCCCGTCATGACGAAGGGTTCGGTAAATACCGGAGCGACACCGGTCTTTAAGAATCTTCTCCCGGACACGAACGGCGGCACTTCGTCTTCTCACAATGATCAACCGGATGACCAGACCGACCCGACTCTGCTCTTCAACATCACCCGGGACATTCCGGACAGTAAGGCTGTGAAAACCATCGATCCCGTTGAATCGATTCTCGCAAAACTCAAGGCTACACTTTCAGTCGCCGGCGTCGCGAAAGAAGTGAACGGCGCCCCCGAAAACACCGCGGATGTTCCAACGGGGGGCGGCAATGGTGGTAAGAGTCTTACGCCAGAGGGCGCCTGGGTTCAGGTAAGTCTTCAGCAGGGTCCGCCGGCGGAAGCTTCAAACACCACCCCTTTCGGCAACATCGTGGCAGACCGCCTGGCTGCCGTGGCTGATCAGGTCGGATTACGCGACAAACCCCTCGACGTGACGCTTCGCCTGAGAATGGAAAGCGGAGAATCGCTCATGGTCGGTCTCAAGGAACAGGCAGGGAAGATCGTGGTACAGGTGAAATCTGCAGACCAGAATATGGTCGGCTTTTTGGAATCGCAGAAAGAGACGATCGTCCGTAACCTGGAATCAAAGCAGGTTTCATCGACTATCACAGTGAGTCCTATTGAAGAGAACCTTGCCGAGAGGCGGGGAAGAGAACAGCAGTCAAGAGAGCGATGGGAAAGACGGCGTGAGCCTGAGAATCAGTTTATAGAAACTTCGATCTAAGGGGGAGTTATGGCAGTTAACGCGGTAACCGACACCACGAGTCAGCAGAACATTTCTACTACGCAGAAGAGCGCCTCCGCGCTCTCCCTCGACCCTAATGCGTTTCTGAAGATCCTTATCGCCGACATGCAGAATCAGGACCCCTTGAACCCTTCAAGTCCGGAAGATTTCATGAGCCAGCTTGCCCAGCTGACACAGGTCCAACAATTGACCAACATTGCGACCGGCATAAGCTCGCTGACGCAGAGCAACTCAGCAGGGCAGTATAGCTCAATGGCTTTCCGTCGTTGGCAAGAAGGTGGACGTTCAGGATAACGCGTTGTCCGCAGGAGATCAGGTGACGCTCCAGCCCCAGGGCAGCTACGACCAGGTTATTCTCACGGTAAACCATTCTGACGGCAATATGGAGCAGATCAAGTTCAACAACGGAGACCCGCTCACGTATAAGTATAACGGCACGGACAACGCCACATTTGGTGTGTCGGCAACGAAGAACGGGGCGCCCTTATCGTGCGGTGTTGAGGTCTCACGCACCGTGCAGGGCATTCAGACAACAAGCTCAGGCATACAGATCGTCTTCGGTGACGGTAAGACCTTGCCGGTCACTGCAATTACCCAGATTTCACAGTAGGAGGTAGGCGAGCATGTTAAGCTCACTCTATTCAGGCATCAGCGGACTTATCACCGAAGGTCAGGCAATGGGCGTGATCGGCAACAACATTGCGAACCAGAACACCGTGGGCTACAAGGCGAGCAGAGCAACATTCTCAGATATGCTCTACCAGTCGATCTTCGGCGTATCGGGTTCCAGCCAGGTAGGAAGGGGAGTTGCACTCGAGTCTGTCGACACCAATTTTCAGCAGGGCTCTTTCGAAAGTACGAACAGCCCGACCGATTTAGCCATAGGCGGGCAGGGTTTCTTTATTGTGCGGAAGCCTGCTGATGCTCACGACATGTATTACACGAGAGCGGGTCAGTTCAGTTTTGATAAGAGCGGCAACATGGTGGACCCCACGGGAAATATTCTTCAGGGAAGGGTTGTCGACCGCGTTCTGAACGCTCCCCAGGGCGTGGCCGTGGATGTCAATATCCCTTCGGGGCCGAGCCAGCCAAAGAAGACGGAAATGATAGGCATGGCGGTAAATGTCCAGTCGGACTCGCCGTGGAAGGGCAGCATAAGTGACCCTACCGGGACCAGCGGCCTCAAAACGGTAGCAACTACCGCCGGCGGATACCCGGTGCCTGGTAGTTATACAGCCACCGTGACGAATCTTGCGGCCAACCAAATCGGCCACGTAGGGACGAATACCGCTTCATTCGGCACGGCCTTTACCGGAGCTCTCATTGTCAATGACTATCAGATCCTTTTGCCCGCGAACAACGGGCCAACCACGGCCGCATCGCTCGCGAGTTTCATGAACAGCATGCTTGCCACAGCTTCAGCGGGGGTCCTCGGTTCTGAGGTTTGGGCATCCTGGACTGTGGACGGAGCCGGAGGAGAGCACCTCAGCTTGAGTGCGATAGCTGCCGGGGTGGACATCTCGTTTGATGACGGGGGTATCGCAACAGGCACCACCGGCTGGACTTCCAACGACAAGACAAGCAATGACCTTTACGGTAGCACGATGGTTCTTACGTCTGTAACAACGAATCCGGACGGTACAACATTTACGAGGAGCTGTGCGGGCCGTGTCTCGGAACAGATAGTGCTCCTCAGCGACTGGGGTGATACGCCGAACATGAAACCAGGACTCGATTTCAGTTTTACGCACAATGCCAATTTCATCCTTACTCCGGGCACCTCTCAGTTCACGGTAAGCGGCTTCGAGCCGACATATAAGAGTTCCGCGGTGAACCAGTCCACCACCTCCAATTACAGCAGCGCCATAACAGTCTACGATTCCCTAGGTCAGCCGCACACGGTCAACGTTTACTTCAGAAAAGGCTGGCAGGAAGCTTACAATGGGGTCCAGACCAATGTCTGGCAGTGGTATGCCGAAGCTGACGGGCAAGGCGTTATTCCTGCGGGTGGGTCGGGTTACCTGAGATTCAACAATAACGGTGTCCTGATGACCGGTGGTGATCCCCAACACATAAACTTCCAATTCCCGGGCATGGGGAACCAGCCGATCGATCTCGTGTTGGGCGCGAAATCCGGCGGAGGCGCATCGACGCAGTATCCATTGGCGTCGACCACAAACTTTCAGACCCAGGACGGCTACGCGCCTGGCGAGCTCACAAACGTGACGGTCAATACCGATGGTGTTATTTCGGGCCATTACTCCAACGGGCAGGTTCTCAGCCTCTATCAGATCAGCCTGGCCAATTTCAATAACCCCTGGGGCCTGGAAAGGCTCGGGGGAAATCTTTATTCTGAAACGTACAAATCGGGCGTGCCTTACACCAATGCACCGGGAGTCGGTTCTCTGGGGAATATCAACCCTGACTCCCTTGAGCAATCGAACGTCGATCTGGCCACTGAATTCGTAAAGATGATAACAACCGAACGCGGCTACCAGGCGAATTCAAAAGTTATTACCACAACCGATGCCATGCTTCAGGAACTTATGAATATCAAGGCTTCGCCATAACACCGGCTCTTCTGAGTCTCCTTTTCTGTCAATGAAATGACGGAATAGGTTCGAGCTGCAATCTACGCGGGCGGCCATCTGGTTAGTCAAGGGCCGCCCGCCCTTCTCTCAACCCATCGTAGTTGCTTGTCCCTTCGCCCTTTTTTGCGTGTAGCATCCCATCTGGCATACATATTGCTCTTTGTGAATACCTGGAGGAGATAGCTATGGCGAAGGAAAAAGAAGAGAAGGAACGAGACGAAAGAGACGATGGCGAAAAAGAACGGGACGAGAAGCCCAGAGCCTCGAAGGAGGATGCACCTCCCAAAAAGAAGAAATCGAAAATTCTCATTCTGCTTATCTTGATTATACTGCTCGGCGGAGGAGGAGCGGGAGCGTATCTCTTTTTCGGCGAGCGGATTCTTGAAAGTGTCCTCAACAACAGCAAGGCCGGCCGGGACATCACCAAGAAGGCGGCTGCGATGGAGACTAAGAAGGGCAACTCCGGCGGCCCCATCCTTACTCTCGATCCTTTCATTTTTAATCTGGCGGGACAAAATTCCAGATTTGCAAAGGTTTCTCTTGCGGTAAGCCTCCAGAACCCTAAAGCCTTTGAAGAGGCGAAGAAGATTGTGCCGGTGCTGAGGGACAAGGCCTTGATGGTCCTCAGCGCCAAGAGCGCAGAAGAACTGATCGACGTGAACAAGCGGGACTCCATCAAAATAGAATTGCAGAACAGCCTCAAGGAAATATTTAAAGAGAAAGAGGATCTCGAGTCGGTCTACATTACCGACATCATTATCCCGTAAGGTGTTTATGTGAGCCAGGTACTCAGCCAGGAAGAGATAGACGCCCTCCTGAAAGGCATAGCGGAGGGAGATGTTGCCACAGAGTCGGAACCGGACGGCCCGGTCGCAAGCTCGGAGGTGATCGTTTTTGATTTTGCGAGCATGGCTAGAACCAAGAAAGAAGAGCTGCCTACACTCCAGTTCGTATACGACAAATTTGGAAAATCGCTTACCTCCGCCCTGAGTCTTTTTATCGAGCGGGAAGTGGAAGTCAACGCCGCTAAGGTCCAGAATACCGAGTATCGAGAACTGACGAAGAATCTGCCTGTACCCACGAACATGAACCTGGTCACAAGTGAGAGCCTGAAAGGATTTCTGATTCTTATTTTCGATGCGAAGCTTATTTTTTCGGTTCTCGAGACAATCTTTGGCGGCTCGCGTCTTTCTGCGCCCAAGATCGAAGGGCGGGAATTCACAAAGATAGAGCTTAAGGTTGTAAAGAAGCTTATGGAAGTGGTGCTTTTGGAATTGGAAAAGGCCTGGTCGTCTGTTTATGAACTGCGATGCAAATACTCGCGATCGGAAATGAATCCCAACTATGTCACGGCAATAGCTCAGGAAGAGACCGTCAGCCTCTGCGAGTTCTCGGTTGCCGTGGACGACATGACGAGCTGGATGAAAATCTGCGTGCCTTATTCCATCCTCGAGCCCATCAAGAACTTACTCATTATGGCGCCGTCGAGTGAAGACAAGGAATTGAAACAGCGCTGGCAGAGGCACCTGAAGGGCAGACTCATGAAGGTGCCCCTGGAGCTGACGGCTACGCTCGGACGCAGGAGAATGTCGCTACAGGAGTTCGTAAGTCTGAGGGAGGGAAGCCTGATCCTTGTGGACAGTCATGTGAACGATTCCCTGCCCGTTGAGATAGACAACAGGCCGCGCCTCAAAGGCAAACTCGGCCTCTTCAAGGGAAGCAAGGCCATAAAAATTGAGCAGATTATACGGTAGGGAGGAATCGATGGAAAAGCTGGTGGAAGAGCCGGAAAACACGACCGGCGCAATTGGCGGGGAGATGAACCTCGACAGTCTGCTCGATGTGCCCATAGACATATCTGTCGAAATCGGCCGCACTAAGATGAACATAGGGGACCTTCTTTCGTTGAGCAAGGGTTCCATCGTCGAGCTGAAGAAGACAGCGGGAGAATCTGTCGATATCTTCGTTAACGGCAAGCTGCTGGGAAAGGGCGAGGTAGTCGTCGTCAACGAGAGGCTGGGTGTGCGGGTGAACAAGATTGTCGCTCCTATTGAGAGGGTTCAGAAGCTCGCATGATGGAAGGAATGTACAGCGAGTTCATAAAAGTGATACTGGTCCTCGCCGGCTTGCTGGGATGTCTCGGCGTCCTTTATAAAGTGATGCAAAAATATAAGATCAACTGGAACGCAAAGGCCGGTGGTCTGGGGCTCAGGAGCGTTGAGACCATACCTCTCGGCTACAAAAAGTTCGTCTCCGTCATAGAGATTAAGGATCAACTCCTCGTTGTGGGCGTGGGGCAGGATACGATTTCCCTTCTTGCCCGGATAAAGAAAGAGGAAACGCCGCAATGAAGCTGTTCCTGGTCTTCCTTCTGCTCATAACGCTCATCTTCGCTGCGGCGCCGGCCGGCGCAAAGAACGCAAACAGCGATAAGGCGCCGGCAAAGATTGATCTGATCAGCATGTTCTCGGGAGGGGAGGGCAATCGAAATCTAATCAACCTTGCTCTCATCTTTACCGTTCTCAGTTTCGCTCCGGCTATTCTTCTCCTTATGACCTCCTTCACCCGCATCGTCATCGTCCTTTCTTTCTTGAGGCAGGCGATCGGAACGCCCACGCTACCGCCCACGCAGGTGATAGTCGGCTTGTCGCTCTTTCTGACGTTCTTTATCATGGGCCCCACCATTGAGAAGATTCATGTCAATGCCCTTTCGCCTTACATGAACAACAAGATCACCTATGAAGAATTCGCTGATAAGTCGTCTAAAGAGATAGGAACCTTCATGTTCAAGTTTGCGCGCGACAAGGACGTGGCCCTGTTCGTTAATATAGCGGGACTGCAGCGGCCCAAGAATGAAAGCGAAATACCTTTCCGGGTGCTCGTCCCGGCCTTTGCGATCAGTGAGCTAAAGAGAGCCTTCCAGATAGGGTTCCTGCTGTACATCCCGTTCCTGATAATCGACATGGTTGTGGCGAGCGTCCTCCTGTCGACCGGCATGATGATGCTGCCCCCCATCTTCATATCGCTACCGTTCAAGCTGATGCTCTTCGTTCTCGTCGACGGCTGGAATCTACTTGTGGGCTCACTAGTCAAGGGGTTTCTATAGAATGACGACTCCTAAGCATGTATTCAAGACTCTCTTATGCTGCGTCTCTTCTGTATCTTATAACAATTCGGAGATTCAAGATGCAGACCGAGGCGGCAGCGAGGAGCCGACGAAGGCGTACCTTGGCTACGTCGAGGAGAGCGACGCAGCGACAACGAAGGTATGCGCTTGAAGGCGAATTGTTATAGAGGATATCCATGAGTGAGGAACTCGTATTGGAGATCTTCCGCAACTCGCTCAAAATGGGAATGTTGATCATGTCCCCCTTGCTGCTCGCGGCCATGATTGTGGGGCTCCTGGTCTCCATCTTTCAATCAGCCACACAGATACACGAGATTACGCTTACCTTTGTACCGAAGATACTGGCGGTTGTCCTGGTTCTCATATTTCTTTTCCCCTGGATGCTCAATCATATAATGACGTACACCATCACTCTGTTTTCGAACTTCTCCACCTATGTGCGGTAGGTTCGATGATTCCGGACGTCCCCAAATTCATTCTTATTTTTTTTAGAATACTGGCGATTCTCTGGCTCCTGCCCGTCTTCTCCGTAAGAAGCCTTTCGATTATCTTCAAGGTGAGCTTCACGCTGCTGATGGCGTTTCTTGTGTCGGAAGTTGTATCATACCCTGCCGAAATGGCGAGTGACGGTTATGCCTTGCTCCTTGGCATCCTCAAGGAAGTACTGATCGGTCTTTCTATCAGTTTTGCGATTCGGCTGCTCTTTGCTGTTATCCAGGCAACAGGCGAGATAATCGGATTTCAGACCGGCTTCGGTTTTGCGCGCATGGTGGATCCCATCTCCGCGGGGCAATCGTCGATACTCGAAGAATTTCTCTATATGCTGAGCCTCATGATTTTCTTTGCAGTGGACGCCCACCACATCATAGTGAGAGGTATCTACGCGAGCTTCAAGGAACTGCCCCTGGGGACCGCGGTTGTGACCGGTGGTCTGTTCAACTATTTTACCACTGCAAGCGGTAAGATCTTCGGCCTGGGGATGAAATTTGGGGCTCCGCTGATTGTAGCTCTCTTTCTGATCGAGCTCTCCCTTGGTCTTCTCTCAAGGATGATCCCGAACATGAACATCTTTGTGGAAGGTCTCCCGGTGAAAATATTCGTGTCGCTCACGATACTCTCGCTCGCTCTTGGCTTCATGGCCCCTGCACTGGGCACATTGTTCAAAGGCATTGATGCGGAATTCTTGAAAGTCCTGAGGCTTTTAGGATAACCATGGCTGAGAGCTTCCAGGAAAAGAGCGAAAAACCAACCGAGAGAAGGCTTGACGAGGCCAAGAAGAAAGGGCAGGTCATCCGCTCGCCCGAGCTCGGTTCCTGTTTCATCATACTTTTTTCTGCAATCTTCCTCTACTTCACGATGTCTTACACCTTTAAGGAGGCTTTCGGATCGTATGTGACATCCGTACAGGCCATGAACACGGATGTAACCGTATCAAGCATTCACGGGATCGTTTCGGCCGGTATTTTCAAGTGGCTGGCTCTTGTGTTGCCCATCTTCGGACTGGTTACGTTTCTCAGCATTGCCGGGACTGTTGCTCAAGTCGGCTTCATGTGGAGCCCGCAAGTCTTTAATTTCAACGCCAATGCACTCAACCCGATTGCAGGCATCGGGAGGCTGGTCAGCCTCAAGTCTGTGCAGGAATTGCTGAAGTCAGTCGTCAAGATCCTGATTCTGACATACATGTGCTACTCGATAATCAGGAACGAGTTTCCGACAATTCTCTCTCTCGTGCAGAAGGACGTGAAATTCACAGTCTCCTATCTGGGTCAGACAGGATTCAGGCTGGCCTGGAAGCTTGGCGTCATATTTCTCTTTCTCGCCGGGGTCGATTACCTCTTCCAGAGATGGCAGTTCATGCGAAACATGAAGATGACCAAGCAGGAAGTGACCGAGGAGATGAAGGAACGCGAGGGTAACCCCTTAATCAGATCACGTATTCGAGCTCTGCAGAGGGAGTTTGCCCGTCGACGGATGCTCGAGGACGCAAAGAAGGCCGATGTGGTTGTCACCAATCCGACAAGCTTCGCTGTGGCGCTCAAATACATGGTTAAGGAGATGCCCGCGCCGCAGGTGGTCGCAAAAGGGGCGGGCTTTGTGGCTGATAAGATCAAGACCGTGGCGAGGCTTCACGGTGTTCCCGTTGTTGAGAACAAACCTCTCGCGCGCGGCATTTTTTACAGTGTAAAGGTTGGAGACTATATACCGGAAAAGTTCTACCTTGTCGTGGCAGAGCTTCTCGCGCAGGTGTACAAGCGCAAAAAGAGGTCGGTCCTCTAAATGGAAAATGTACTCACATGGCTGAGGGGAAAGAGCGATCTCATGATCGCCACCAGCGTGGTGGTCGTGATCCTCATCATGATCATGCCTCTCAACCCTTTTTTCGTCGATCTCTTCATTTCGATCAGCATCTCCACGTCGCTCATGATTCTTCTTCTTGGCATGTACACGCACCGGCCGCTCGATTTCTCGGTATTCCCTTCGGTCCTCCTGATAGTAACGCTCTTCAGACTCTCGCTTAACATCGCCTCCACCAGGCTGATCCTCCTGCACGGTGATGAAGGCACACAGGCAGCGGGCCGGATCATCAAGGCCTTCGGCACTTTTATCATCGGCGGCAATTACGTGGTCGGTGCGATTGTATTCTTGATCCTTATCATTATCAACTTCGTGGTCATCACGAAGGGCGCCGGGCGCGTGGCCGAGGTTGCAGCGCGCTTCACCCTCGATGCCATGCCGGGCAAGCAGATGAGCATAGACGCCGACCTGAATGCCGGCTTAATCGACGACAGGCAGGCAAAGGAAAGGCGTGCGCGTATAGAGATGGAAGCCGACTTTTACGGCGCCATGGATGGTGCGAGTAAATTTGTTCGAGGGGACGCTGTCGCGGGCCTGATCATCATTTTCGTCAACCTTCTGGGCGGCCTTGTCATTGGGGTCATACAGAAGGATATGTCGGTTGTGGATGCACTTTCGGTCTACACGATACTGACGATCGGTGATGGACTCGTCAGCCAGATTCCCGCGCTGCTGACGTCAACGGCTGCCGGTATCATCGTCACGAGAGCCGCGGGAGAGTCAAATCTCGGCAGCGACGTCATGAGCCAGTTGACCATGCAACCCAGGGCCCTCGTACTGGCTTCTGTCATACTGGTGACGATAGGTATGGTGCCGGGCATGCCGGCCTTTCCTTTCTTGATTCTGGCGTCAATAGCAGCCGGAGGCGGGTACGTCATCTCGAAAGCCCAGAAAGAAGAGGCGTTGGAAGTCCCCGAGATACCTGCAGAGGCAACTGAAAAGAACGATCTGGTTCAGCCTGTTGATATTCTTGAAGTCGAGATCGGCTACGGTCTCATCCCGATTGTTGATACGGAACAGAGCGGCGAGCTGCTGGAAAAGCTCAAGGCGATCAGAAAGCAACTGGCAGGAGAGCTGGGTATTGTCGTACCGCCCATAAAAGTGAGAGATAATCTTCAGCTGAAGGCAGGGGAGTACGGCATATTCCTGAGGGGCGTTGAAATGGGCAAGGGTGAGCTGCTCCTCGGACACCTCCTGGCCATGGGCGCTGATGAACGTCACAAGATAATCGATGCCATTCCCACCAGAGAACCGGTATTCAATCTGGATGCTGCATGGATCAAAGAGAAGGACAGAGACCGGTGCACTTCCGAGGGCCTCACCATCGTCGACCATGCGACGGTCATAGCTACACATTTGACAGAAGTGCTGCGGAACAATGCGCATGAGCTGATGAGCCGTCAGGAGGCACAGAAGCTCGTTGACAATGTTTCCGGAACTCATCAGAAGGTCGTCGAGGAGCTTGCGCAAAACGGCGCCAATATCGGGGTCATTCAAAAGGTCTTTCAAAACCTTCTGCGCGAACAGGTCTCCATCAGGGATATCGTGACCATCCTCGAAACGATCGCCGATCACGCCCTTGCGGTGAAGGATCCCGACGTGCTCACCGAATTCGTGCGCCAGCGCCTGGCCCGCAGCATCTTAAAGCCATACCTCGTCGACGGGGTGCTCAATGTACTGATCTTTGAAAAGATTTTGGAAGAAAAATTAATTTCAAGCCTCCAGACATCCGAACAAGGAACGTATCTTGCACTAGACTTAACGTTCACACAGCATATGATTGATAAGATCAGCAATGAAGTTAAAAATATGATGGTACAAAACATCCAGCCCGTCGTGTTGGTGCATCCCATTATACGGTCGAAGCTGCGACGGCTTCTCGAGAGATATATTCAGGGTATTACGGTCATATCCCACAACGAGATCCCGCAACAGATCAAAATAAAATCGGCAGGGGTGATAAGGGCTCATGAAGGTTAAGCGGCTCTTCTTTGAGAGTGTCAAGGAGGGCATAAAGCGGATCAAGGCGGAATACGGTCCGGACGCGATCATTATAGACATAAAGGAAAACGTGGACGCGGCCCGCAAAGGCTATGAGATTCTCCTTGCCATAGACGAAGACGTGACACCAAGACAGGAAGCTCCTGCGAACGACATGATAAAGAGAATCGAGGAGATAAGCTCAACCGTCAGGTCGCTGAGCGAACGGATGGGCTCCATGGAATCGGACGGGCTGAGATACCGTGTTGAGGCCTTTCCGCCGACATTGCGCGCCCTTTACGAGAAGATGGTAAAAAACGGCCTGGATACACAACTGGCCTTCACTCTGATTTCGGAAGTATTTGCCGAGACAGGAAAATTTGCCGACGATTCAAGCAAGGTAACCTATTTCTTGAAAAGACTGCTGGCAAAGAAAATCAAGGTGAGCGCCCTCGATACTTCCAACGTACCGATTCTTATGCTCGGTCCGAGCGGCGCAGGAAAGACAGAGACGACCAAGAAGCTCGCAAAACGGTATCTCGACGCCGGAGTACCTGTATCCATCATAGCCTACGAGCCGCAACGGAGAGAGCGGTATAACGAGCTGATGATGTTTTCGGAGCGTACGGGTATACCGTTCTATTTTACGGTTAACGACGAGGATCTTCCTTTCATCGTCGAAAGAGAGACGCGTAAGAAGATCATAGACGTGACGGGCAATGAGCTGCTGCAAAAAAAGGCCATGGAGAGACTGAAGGGATGCAAAAAATTCCTACTCTTTCCCTCATGGGTCAGGAGCGAGAAAGTGAAGGACTACTGCGGGCGCTTCAACGGAGGCGACGGTCCCGGTGTCATCTTTACCAAGCTCGATGAGGAGAGCTCGCTCGGTCACGTGATTGCCCATCTCGTCGCCCTGCAAAAGCCTGTCTACTTTCTCACCACGGGCATGGGCATTCAGGATATCGTTGTACCTGATCAGGAGATATTCTATTCATTAGTCTTAGAGGAGAACGTATGGAGGCACGAAGAAAAAGGACCATAGCTATCACGAGCGGAAAAGGGGGTGTCGGGAAATCTTCGATAGTCTCGAACATGGCATACCTCCTGAGCTCAATGCGAAAATTGACGTATATCCTCGACGCGGATCTTGCGCTTGGAAACATCGATATCATGCTGGGCATGGTGCCGAAATTCAATATCAGAGACCTGATAAACGGCACCAAGTCAATGAAAGATATTATCGTGGAGGGACCCTTCGGCATCAAGATCATACCTGCCACCTCCGGTATCTCCGAGTTCTCGAACCTGGCAATGGAAGAGAAGAATATACTGCTCTCCTCCTTTCAGGATATACCTGATTACGACTTTCTCATCATGGATACATCCGCCGGTATTTCTTCAAATGTGGTCTATTTCAATGCCATCAGTCAAGACGTTTTTGTGGTCATAACGCCTGATCCTGCGAGTCTGACCGATTCCTATGCTACGGTCAAGGTATTGAGCAAAGAAACGGGACGGCGTGACTTCCAGATTATCGTGAACATGGTAAAGGATGAGAAGGAAGCTCTCGACATGTACAAGAAGATTCTTCTCGTAACCGACAGATTTCTGAACATATCTCTCGACTTCGCAGGGTATATCCCCGTGGATAAGAATGTCAACATAGCGGTGAAGAAACAGAAACTCTGGGCGGAAACCTTTCCCGAGACACTCGCGACAAAAGCACTGGCCCGGATCTGCAACAGACTGGTGGCATAAACATGCTCAAGAGAAAGCCTACAAGAAAGAGGTAATGGATGACCGGGAACAAACGATTGAAGAGTTCCTGCCGATCATAAAGCATCTCGCGTATAAGGTCTCGAGAGGCTTCGACGACGACGGCATTACGGAAGATCTTATCTCCTCCGGCGTTCTGGGCCTGCTCGAGGCAATGGAAAAATTCGATCCTACCAGGGGCATCAAGCTGAACACGTTTGCATACTTGAGGATCAGAGGCGCGATGATCGACGAGCTGCGCAAACGCGACTGGTTCCCGAGCAGTGCCAGAACCAAGGCAAAGAAACTCGAGGAAGTGATACGGAAGCTTGAATCAGAGCTGGGTCGCTATCCGCGCGAGGAAGAGGTAGCCGAGGAGCTGAAGGTAGACCTTGATGATTACCTGGTCATGCTCAAGGATTTCGGGAGCCTCTCCATCCTGAGCATCGAAGACATCTCCGAAGTATCGGGCATGGACCGGGATGGTATCATCAGGTATGTCATGGAGGAAGGGGCGAGTCCGGAAAAAATCGCTGAGATGCGGGAGTTGGAGGCGATGCTCGGGCGGGAGATAAACCGGCTGCCCGAAAAGCAGAGGCTGGTTCTGAGCCTCTATTATTATGAAGATATGAACATGAAAGAAATCGCGGAAGTTCTCGGTATCACCGAGGCAAGAATTTCTCAGATCCATTCCCAGGCGGTCCTGAGCCTGCGCACGTATCTCAAGAAAAAAACGAAATAGGACCTGGGAAAAGCCCGCGCAATTTAAATACAAGAAACGAAACCACCCCGGTTTGGCCGAGGCGGAACACTGTTCGTTCCCAAGCCACCTGCAAATGCGCGTAAAAGGAATGGCCAGCCAGAACACTTTCGTTCCACGGGTTAGGCGCTCCCGGTCTGACCCACGCTACGCTCCGCCTCCTTCGACGCTCATTGCGAACGTTGCCTGTGAATCATTTGTGCTCTGGTAATTCGCAAACTATCCTCTTTACGTGTACTCGGGCCTCGGAGTCAGAACGCGTCGTGCCGCGCCCATACGGATACGCGGCACCAGTCACCTCCGCTGCCGGGTCCCCAGACCTCCCGCGATACCCGTTCCACGAAAGTCTTCCGTCTGGCCATACCATGCTCATTGCTTTTCTTTAAATGCCAGAACCTCATAAACTTCGATCTTAGAGGATGTAGGTGTTTTCTTTTTGCACCATAGTACAGATGATGAATGGAGGGACGGGAGGAGCTTTTCGGAGCGAATATCGCGGAAGGGCCGGGGACCCGTAAATGGAGTGGAGCGTTGCCGCTTATTGCCCGGTCGTAGCACCGGGCAATGGCACGATGCGCCCGGCTCCGAGGCCTGGCGTAGCAGTACAGCGTGACTTTGCGAAGTGCCAAATGGCGCAACGATGCCAGCATGGTTCGCAGTCAAAAAGCATCGAGCGAAACGAAATGTCCAACGGGTCGGACCTGGAGCGCCTAATTCGCGGAGAAAACGGTCCGAGCGGCCCGGCCTTTCCATCAGTGCGTCCTGTAGTTTTGTCTCGGGTTGTACGCCTTAAGCTCAAGGCTCATGGAACCAACACGGAAACCCGACACATTGACCTGTAGCGCCTAGAGAACCGTGAAAAGATGCGAACCAGCCTCCCAATGCTTACACCAGTTAAGCTCAACCAGTATTGAGCGATAAGTAAGTATGGTGCTGTGTGGGTAACGACGACTATCTACTGAAGAAACTTCGAAAGATCGACATCCTGCCGACGTTCCCGAAGATTGTGGGCGAGATCCTCATGTTGATCGACGATCCCATGAGCTCAGCCTCGGACCTGGCGCGCCACATGGACCCGTCGATGGCAGGCGAAGTCCTGAGGATCGCGAATACAGCCTATTTCGGCACGCGCAGTTTCAGAACCATCACGACCATGGAGAGAGCAATAGCGGTCATAGGATACGAACACCTGGGCTATATCGTTCTTCAGATGCCCTTTCTGGCAATGATACAGGGTGCTGACAAGACTTTCGACCGGAAGTTATTCATTACTCATGCAATTACCTGCGGCAGCCTTTCAAAATTACTCGGCTGCCATGCCATTTCCCCCGTAGACCACAACGAGATTTATGTGAGCGGCATCCTGCACGACATAGGCCGGATCATCATGTACCGGTACTTCAAGAAAGAATGGCAGGAGATGCTGACATTGATTACAGAGAAGCACATCCCTGCGGTTGAAGCAGAACGGGCTGTCTTTTCAATCGACCATGGAGAGCTGGGCGCTTCCCTCCTTGAACAATGGAATTTGCCACAGGCCATCTCCGACGGAGTCAGGTTTCACCACATGCCGGGTGCAGCCCCGCAGAACAGGGAAAGCGCCTTTGCCACCTACCTGGCCAACCAATTTGCCAAGCGTATTAATGTTGAGACAGACTTGCAAAGTTTCGACGAGTTTACTGCACGCCATCGTAATTTTTGCGAAACGATCAACGAATGTACAGATGTCATCGCAGTGCACGACGAAGTGCGCTTTCTGTCGGTAGTCTTCGACTCACTCAGTAGCGCAAAAGGACTCATAGACGTTACAGCAGGCGACGATGATACGAGTTCTCGTGGTTGACGATTCGCCTCTGATGAGGCGGATCATATCGCGAATGCTCGGTAAGGACGAACTCGTCAAGGTAATAGGAACGGCGCAGGATGGTGAGGAGGCGCTGGAGAAGATAGAGGCGCTAAAACCGGATGTCGTCACCATGGATGTTGAAATGCCCCGCATGAACGGGTTGGAGGCGCTCAAGGCTATTATGGCGCGAGCGCCTTTGCCTGTCATTATGCTGAGCGCCTCAACAAGAGAGGGTGCTGACATAACGCTTGAGGCACTGAACATTGGTGCGTGCGATTTTCTGCCCAAGGACTTCTCGGAAGGTGCGTCGCATATCGGCAGAATTGCAGAAGAACTGACCCGTAAGGTGAAAGCAGTTGCGAGGAGGCGTGCAGGCTCCTTCGTTCTGAGCCAGCGTGGTTCAAAACAACCCTTGTCTTTCGTTTCCGGAAACAGTTCTTTGCGATCAGTTTTGGCTATGGGCGCGTCCACCGGCGGTCCTCCGGTCCTGCAGCATATTCTGGCCAGACTGCCCGGGGATTTTCCTGTGCCTATCGCTATAGCGCAACACATGCCGAAGGCGTTCACGCAATCTTTTGCGGCTCGACTCAACGCAACCACACAGATCAAAGTAAAAGAGGCTGAGAATAACGAGAGTCTGGAACCGGGGCTGGCGCTTATCGCCCCGGGTGATGCACATATGGTCATACGTCGCAAAGGCCGACAGGTGATCGTTGAACTGACGGACGATCAAAGCCATGTGTACAGGCCGTCGGTTGACCTGCTTTTTTCGGCAGTAGCCGGTATTTACGGCTCGAAGTCTATTGCCGTGATCCTGACGGGCATGGGGACGGATGGTTTGAGCGGAGCACGAGAGATACGAAAAAAGGACGGCTATCTTATCGCACAGGACGAAGAATCATCGGCCGTTTACGGCATGCCAAGGGCTGTAGCCGAGGCCGGGCTCACGAGCTCCATCGTCCCTGTTCAGAAGATCGCAGAGGAGATTATGCGTGCGCTATGAGAAGTCAAAGCTCTCTTCGCAACGCTGGGATGGTTCACGAAGAGTTCAATGCGCTGCGCAATTTCGTCTACGAGAAGTCCGGAATATATTTCCTGGATAACAAGGCGTACCTGCTCGAAACAAGGCTGCGGCGCAGGCTGCAGGAGTTGAACCTTTCAACCTTCGACGAGTACTATCACTATCTACGCTATGCGCCACGGGCAGAGGAGGAACTCTTCAATCTTTTCGACGCTGTTACCACTAAGGAAACCAGTTTTTTCAGGAATGAGACGCAGGTCGAAATCCTCAGATCGTTGCTTAAATCAAACCGGCTGAATCGCAGGAGCCAAACGGAAACGGTGCGGATCTGGAGTGCTGGTTGTTCCACAGGCGAGGAGCCTTACACCATCGCGATCGCCATGCTCGAAGAAAGGGCCCTATCGGGTGAATCGCTTCCGTTTGTCGTCATTGGTACCGATATCAGCAAAGAGGCGCTCCGCTCGGCGCAGACAGCCGTCTTTACGGGCTACGCGATGCGCAATGTGGCTGCTCCCCTGAAAGAGAAGTACTTCGCCGGACAAGCGAGCAGATATTTCTTGAGCGACTCTGTCAAGAGGTGCGTGAAGTTCAAGTTCCTCAACCTTCTCGATGTTGAATCGTGCCATAAACTAGGCAGAATGGATATAGTCTATTGCCGCAATGTGTTGATATATTTTGGTGAAGATATGAAGAAACGGGTCGCAACTCTGTTTTACGATATGCTCAAACCCGGTGGCTACCTTTTCCTCGGCTACTCGGAGTACCTCCATCCGGTGTCAAAGACGTTGAAGCCGATTATCATGCCGGGAACGATCGTCTATCAGAAAGCCCAGGAGTGAGCAAGGGCCAATACACAGAAAGCCTGGTCAGGGAACACTATGGACGAACCGATCGATAAGGCTGAGCTCGAGGAGATTACCGCCGAATTCATTATCGAGACTTTCGACCTGATAGACGCAGCCACACGTGATCTTGTCACCCTGGAGGCGGCTCCTTCCAATCAGACCATCAACAGCATCTTCAGGTCAGTCCACACTATAAAAGGCACGTCAGGTTTCCTCGGCTTTAACACCTTGTCGAACCTCGCACACAAGACTGAGGATGTGCTGGGCAAGCTGCGAAGGGGAGATGTAAAGCCTGGAGTCGATATCGTGAATGCGATCCTCAGATCTCTCGACGCGATGAGACTTGTCGTTGAAGACATAAGCAAGGGAATCGGAGAACAGAGAGACACAACCCATCTGCTGGCAGATCTGGAAAGTGTCACAAGAAAGAAAGATCAGGGGTCAGTCGATAGTTTTCCTGTTAAAGATACCGAACGGGATTCCGGCCAGAAGAATGAGCCGGCGCGAATAAAAAGGAGCCCGCCGGAGAAGCCCGGCGCGGGAAGGAATGCGGCTTTGTCTGCCGCGCTTTCGCTGAAAGAACAGACGGTGCGTGTAGACATCAGAAAACTGGACGAGCTGATGAACCTGGTGGGTGAATTGGTCCTGGGCAAGAACAGGCTCCTGCTGTTGAGTGATCTTCTTCAGGAAGACGAATCGATCCGTCCGATACGAGACCTCCATATACATCAAGGGGTGTCCGCGGGCAGCCATTTGCTGGCCAGCCTCGCGGAGGATGCACACCACATAGAAGTGATCGCTAATGATCTCCAAACCGCGGTCATGAAGGCCCGTCTCGTGCCCGTAAGCAGATTGTTCAACAAGGTACCCAGACTCATCCGCGACTTAGCCGCGAAATCCGGCAAGGAGGTGGAGTTAGTTATAGAGGGTGGCGCAACGGAACTTGACAAATCACTGATCGAGGCTCTCCACGACCCACTCACGCACGTCATGAGAAACTCCGTTGATCATGGCATAGAGACTCCTGAGGAGAGGGTCAGGAAAGGCAAGCCGGCAAAGGGAATCATATCGCTGAAAGCTCGTAACGAAGGGAGCCACGTGGCTATCGAAATATTCGACGACGGGAACGGCATGGACCTGAGAGCAATCAAAGAGAAGGCCGTGGCAAAAGGATTTCTGCGGCCGGGAGAGGCAGACAGACTTACTGCTGAAGAAACGATCAACTACATATTTGCCCCCGGACTCAGCACAGCTAGTAAGGTGACTTCCATCTCCGGCAGAGGCGTCGGTATGGACGTTGTCAAAACGAACGTCGAGAAGATGAACGGCCAGGTCTACGTGAATTCGCGTGATGGAAAATGGACGAGACTTACGATCACACTCCCGCTGACCCTGGCCATCATGAAAGCGCTACTTGTCAGCGTCGATGCCGAATTCTACGCAGTCCCGCTTGATGCGGTGCTTGAGGTAATCAAACCCCGGCAAGAACAGATCAAGACAGTTCAAGGAAACGAAGTGCTGATGCTTCGCGATGATATTGTCCCATTGATCAGACTCTCAACAGTGGTGGGAAGAAGGGCGGATGGATCTGATGCGTGCTCAATCATACTCTGCAAAACTTCCGACCGGCCCATAGGCCTGTGGGTCGGTTCGGTAGCCGGTCAGGAAGAGCTCGTCATCAAGTCGCTCGGCGAATTCTTGAAAGGTGTCCGGTGGATCGCAGGCGCCACTATCCGCGGTGATGGCAAGGTCGTGCTTATGCTGGATCTTCCCGGGATCTTTGCCCACTTCTGTAAACAGCCGGTAGCAGCTTAAAACGGGTCCAGGGGCGGGTCCGGGGTCCGGCAACAAAAATACAAACAAAAAGACAGGCGACCGGCGTCGGCAGAATCTAACAGCCGTCATGTGAGCTGATAAGATCCCAGCAAGTCTTCCAGGGTCCAGTAGCCCGGGTCCATGGCAAACATGATAATCAAGCAGAGCTGATCACATAGAGTTTAAGACAGTCGTGGTTACTTTTTTGTTTCTTCGGACCCGGGACCCTGGACCCTGGACCCGTCTTTCGCCGTTTAAGCATGCTTTTTGCATCAAAAAGTTAAGTTTTTCAAGGAGTAAGCGATTATCGGTTTGAAGGGAAAAGAATAGTAGATGGCTGATAAAGATATTCGCTCGCTTGTGGCATTCAGGATCGACACTGAAGAGTTCGCCGTGGACATTGCGAGCGTCCAGGAAATCAACAGGTGTGTGGAGGTCACACGGATTCCTAACTCGCCCCCTCATGTGCGGGGCGTGATGAACTTACGTGGCAAGATCATCCCGGTTGTTGATTTACGCGGCATGCTCGGTTTCAAGGCCAAAGTTGCGGACAAGCAAAGCAGGATCATCGTGATCGAGATTGGTGGTGTGGTTGCGGGCTTTCTCGTGGATTCCGTGTCCGAAGTGGTTCACCTCGCTGAAAGCTCCATTGAAGCGCCACCGCCTTTTGCCGGACCCGTGCAGCCTGACTATGTTGCCGGGGTCGGCAAAATAGAGGAGAGGCTTCTTATTCTACTCGATCTCAAGAAGATGTTTCCGGCACAGGCAGGGTCAGGAGAAGATGCCGCATCGTTAGCCGGACTACTGGGGTGATAGTGCAGGATATGGAGGGTAGTGCGTCACGCGTCGCTGATATGTTGTTTTGTTGCTCCTTACGTGACCCGTGACACCTGACCCGTGACCCTCTCTTTTGAAGGAGGTTCTTATGGCAGGGCTGTTTGAATTTGACCTCATTCCCAGGATTCTTTCGGTCGATAAGAAAGTTCGCCTGTCAGGGATCGACGGGCGGCGCGAGAAGAGTAGCGAAGGCAGAAGAGAGGACCGTTCCAGGCGAAGTGCCACTGACGACTCAAATGAAAAGGATTCGGAAAAACAGGGAACGATCGATATCACGGTGTGAAGCCTTCCAGGGTAGGCAAATATTTCCTACCGCTCGACCGAAGATCAAGTCTATCTTGTTTATCTCGTCTATTCAGTCCATCTAGTCCATTTGACCGAATTTGTCCCCTCGTAATCGATGGTATCTATCCGTGCCCGTTGTTGTACACCATCGACGCCCTTTCCACTGGGCCAGAACGCTAGCGTCCAACAGTAGTTCTGGACCAGACAGACTAGACAGACCAGAGAGACCAGAGGACCGGATAGCCCGAATGGACTAAACAGGCGAGACATTCCGATTTCCGATCCTGATATGGCACATCATTTGCTTCACATCAGCGCAGAGGTTTTCATGTCAGGCATATACACAGTTGTTAGCGGGGCAGCAGCAGAAGAAAAGAGGCTGGGCTTTATCAGTAACAACCTGGCCAACGCGCTCACCGCGGGATATAAGTCGTCGCGGCCGGTCTTTGAGGCAGTCCTTTCGAGCAGCATAATCGATACGGACCAGGCAGACTCCACGTTCGTGGGGACCTATGACTCGCACATAAACTTCTCAGAAGGCCCGCTTATTGAATCAGGGAATAAGCTTGATCTGGCGCTGCAGGGGGATGGCTTTTTTGTCATCCAGACCGCACAGGGCGACAGGTATACCCGCAACGGGCAGTTCAGCCTCGACAGTACGGGCAAACTTATCACGCATGACGGACAAACCGTTGCCGGGGAGGGCGGAGACATAACTATTACCGGAAAACAGATATCTATAGAAAAGGATGGATCAGTCTATTCGGATAAGGTTTCCGTGGGGAAGATCAAAATCGTCCGCTTCGCAAACAATGCGAATCTGCGACCCGTGGGGAACTCCCTTTTCGAAAATGTGAATCCGTTGGATCAGGAACTGCCAACGGTAAACTGCACGGTGAGCCAGGGTTTTCATGAAGGATCGAATGTCGAGGCACTCAAGGAGATGATCGACATGATCGCCTGCACGAGGGCCTACGAGGCATACGGCAAGGTGCAACAGGCCTTTGGCGATATGGAAAGCAAACTGCAAGAAGTGGCAAGAGTCTAAGGAGGCGACATGATCAGATCCTTATGGACGGCAGCAACAGGCATGGTAGTTCAGCAAAAGCATCTGGACGTGATATCGAATAACATTGCCAATGTCAACACTGCCGGATATAAAACGAGCCGGGCAGACTTCCAGGAGCTGATGTATCAGACGATGCGGATGGCCGGGACCCGCACAGAACAGGGGAATCAGATACCGACCGGTATTCAGATCGGAATGGGTGCGCTCCTTTCTTCTGTCGAGAAGCTCTTCAATCAAGGTGATTTCCAGCAGACCCAAAACCCTCTTGACATTGCTGTACAGGGTTCAGGATTTTTCCAAATTACTCTTCCCACTGGCGACAAGGCATATACGAGGGCAGGTTCTTTTCAGACTGACGCCCAAGGGCGCGTTGTCACCTCAGATGGATACCTGCTAGAACCGGCCATTACCATTCCCCAGGGCGCAACCGCGACCTCTATATTACCGGACGGAACAGTTTCCGTAACTGTTCAGGGCCAATCAAAGCCGCAGCAGGTGGGAACGATTCAGCTCGCCACTTTTACGAATCAGGCCGGCTTGTCTGCCATGGGCAAGAGTCTCTTTGTTGAGACGGATGCGAGCGGAACGCCTATCGTGGGCAGTCCGGGTCAGAATGGCGTAGGGACTTTGCAGCAGGGTTACCTCGAGGGCTCCAATGTCGACATCGTCCAGGAAATGGTCAACATGATTATTGCCGAGAGGGCTTACGAGACGAATTCCAAGGCAATACAGGCAGCCAACGATATGCTCCAGATCGCGAATAACGTGAGGCGGTAAGAGATGAAGGGTTTTTTGATAGCCGCTTCATTGATTCTTTTCTTTCTATGCACAGGGACTTCTTTTGGGCAGCACACAGCAGACGTCGAAAAAAGATTGGCCGGCCTTCTCAAGGAGGCATACGGCTCAAGGGATATGCAGGTAAGGCTTGACGGCAGTCCATCCCTTCTGAAGCAGAACATAAAAATAAAATCGGTTAACGTCTACACCATGCCGGATGTGGGCGGTAAAGGGCTTGCTGTCATGGAGTTTGGTGGAGAGGATGGCAAACCGAGGACCTCTTATATTCCGTTCAGGATTTATGAGAAGAAAACAGTTTTCTATGCGACAAAGAGTTTACCCAAGGGAACTCCGGTATCCGAAGATGATCTTGGGAGCAAAGAAACATACATCAGCGAGAATGATTTTATTTACCCAAACGATTTGCACGATGTGACCGGCAAGGTGCTCAAGCGAGACGTTGCTCCGGGCGTGATTCTTACGACCCTTATGCTCGATAGCCGACAGTTGATACACAGAGGGGAGACAGTCACAATGGTCGTAGAGAATAAACAGCTCCTTGTGAGCACCAAGGGAAAAGCGCAGGAACCAGGCAAAATTGGCGAGAAGATACGGGTGAAGAACCTCACAACGGATCGCGAACTGGTCGGCAAAGTGGCCAACGATGGCACAGTCATTGTTGAGTTTTGAGGGACGCATGAAAACATACCTGATCGTAGTGGCAATGAGCGTTGCCCTTGCCGGCTGCTTTCCTTTTGAGCAGTCGCATATCAAGGATCAGCCTTTCATACCCGACAATATCTACCGGTATTCGACTCTGAATAAACAGCCTACCGGAAGCCTGTGGCCGGCAAGTTACAACGGCAACCTGTACTTCGGCGATCATAGGGCAGGGGCTATGGGCGATCTCATCACGGTAAAAGTGGTAGAGATATCCCAGGCCTCGGAAAAGGCGACAACGGACACCGGAAGAAAATCAAACATAGATGCGGGCATCCCGAACTTTTTTGCCTATCCTGGAGCGAATCCGTCTCAAAACGTCAACCCCGCTCACCTGGTTCAGGCTAACACCAGCAATACGTTCACGGGTACGGGCGAAACAACAAGAAGCGGAACGATAACCGCCACCGTGTCGGCCAAGGTGGTGGAAGTTTTCCCTAATGGCAATCTTGCCGTTGAGGGAAAGAGAGAGATCTACGTGAATAATGAGAAAAAGGAGATCCTGCTGCAGGGTATCGTTCGGCCGAAGGATATCGCCAGCGACAACTCGGTTCTTTCCACACAGGTGGCAGATGCCAAGATCATTCTTACCGGCATTGGTGTCGTAAGCGAGAAACAGCGGCCAGGTTGGTTTACACGGATATTCGACGGTGCGTGGCCGTTCTGACACTATGAGAGCTTGCGTGAGAACCATTAGCCTGCTTCTGACATCTCTTTTACTCGTCTCTTCTGTTCAGGCGGCGCGGATAAAGGACATAGGGTACATAAACGGCCTCCGGCCAAATCAGCTGATAGGATATGGACTCGTGGTGGGATTAGAAAATACCGGTGACAGGGTCAACACGGTTTTCACGATCCAGTCATTGACTAACATGCTCGAGAAAATGGGCATCCGGGTCGATCCTACGACCATCAGGGTGAATAATATTGCGGCAGTGGCAGTTACCGCGGATCTTCCCCCGTTCGCCCGAATCGGGAACAAAATAGACGTCACGGTTTCTTCTATAGGTGATGCCAGGAGTCTTCAGAGCGGGACCTTGCTCTTTGCGCCTTTGCGAGGGGCCGATGGCGAAGTCTATGCCGTGGCACAGGGCCCTGTTCTTCTAGGCGGGTATATGGCAACGGGCCAGGCAGCCGCGGTCCAGAAGAACGCCGTTACTACGGGCAGAGTTGTGAACGGAGCAACAATCGAGCGGGAACTGAACTATCAGGCTGTTAGCACGGATTCGGTGGTTGTATCGCTGAGATCTCCTGATTTTACCACCGTAAAAAGGGTCTCTGATCGCATCAATGAGGTATTTCGCGGCAGTGCTTCCGCCAGTGATGGAGCAACGGTCACGATCGGTATTCCAGCGGAGTTCAAGGCCAACCCAGTGGCTTTTATATCGGCCGTGGAGAATCTGGACGTGGATCCAGGCACTTTCAGCAAGATCGTCGTGAACGAGCGAACAGGCACGGTTGTTATCGGTGAGAATGTGAGGATTCAGACCGTTGCCGTTTCTCACGGAAACATCAGCATCCAGATTAAGGAGCAGCCGACGGTGAGCCAGCCTTTGCCTTTTTCGCAGGGCCAGACGGTGACCACACCGAGTACGAAAATGAGAGTAGAAGAACAGAAGGGGAAGTTCTTTGTGATGGACAGCGGTGTCACCATACGTGACCTGGTTACAGCGCTCAATGCGCTGGGGGTCTCTGCCCGTGACGTGATAACTATTCTGCAGGCGATCAAGGCTTCTGGCGCTTTACACGCAGAACTGGAGGTCCTATAATGATGAAGATACCGATGGAAGCCACCTGGCTGCAGGAGAATGGGGTAAAAGGGGTTAGAGGAAGAAGCACAAAGGACGCGAAGGCTGCCTGCGAGGGATTCGAAGCCTACCTCGTTTCGACCATGCTCAACCAGCTTCAGAAAACGACGGGTTCATCCGAAAAGACTTACGCGGAGCAGAGCTATTTTTCGATGTTCCATGAAAAAGTGGCCGAGTTTGTCGCCAAAAAGGGGATCGGTGTCAAGGATGTGCTCATGCGTTATCTGGAACGTGGCCCTAATGCTAAAGTTTATGCAGGAACTGCCGATAACAAGTAAAAGCCAAGAAGGGAGGCGTCTATGAAAATTGAGAATGGAAACAAGGTGCAAGTGCTTGATCACCTTGTCAAATCGGCCAATGCAAAACCCCCGAAACAGGGCGGTGTGAGCCAGAAAGAGAACTCCGGGCAGATCACCGACCAGGTAGAACTTTCGGGTCGGAAGGCTGAAATTGATCAGCTGAAAGAGAAGGTCAAAGCGGCTCCTGCCACCAGACAGGACAAAATAGATGCAATAAAGCAGGCTTTGGAGAACAACACCTATAATGTGAAGGGCGAGGACATCGCCCGGTCGATTTTGAAAAACCAAGTCCTGGATGAAGCCCTGAAGCCATGAGCAATCAGCTTTTATATGAATTGATGGGGACGCAGCTCGGCGTCCTTAAACAGTTCCTCGGGGTCCTCACCGAGGAGCGTGATGCAATCATCTCCTTTTCTCTGGAGGGGATTGTCCGGGCAAATAACGTCAAAGAAGAGCTTTTGAAAAAGCTCGAGTTCCTCGAAAAAGAGCAGGAGCGAATGGCGGCCGATGGACCCTCTGTTGGTGCGCCTTCGAAAGAATGGGCACATTTACGGAGAGACTTTGAGCAGACGTTGAAAGACGTTAGAGTGGCACTGGAGAAGAACATGCGACTGCTCACCTTTTCCATGGACCACGTAAAATCCTCTATCGAGAAAATGATCGGCTTCATAAACCGGTCATCGTACGGAAGGCGCCGGGAGGCACTATCGTTCGTGCTTTCCAAGGAAGTGTAGATGTCCGGCGTCCGTTCCATCTTCGACATTGGCAAGAGTGCACTCTCAGCCAATGAGCTCGCGCTCCAGACCCTCTCTCACAACATAGCTAATGTCGACACCCCGGGGTACTCGCGCGAGGAGACGGTGCTCCAGACGGCCACACCTGAGCCCTCTGCTGTCGGTATGCTCGGCAACGGGGTGAGAGTTACTGAAGGTACGAAGGTTCGTCGACAATTATCTGAACGACACCATAAGAAAGAAGAACACCGACCTGCAGTACCAGAAGACCTCCGAACAGTATCTCGGTCAGATGGAAAGTATTCTGAATGAAGACAACTCACAGCTGACCCAGAATCTGAGCGGCTTCTTCAACGCCTGGCAGGACCTTTCTACCGATCCGACCAGCGTGCCGCCGCGAGTGACGCTCGAAGGCACAGGGTGAGAATCTGGCAGGAAGCATACACAGCGTATACAACGACTTACGCGGGGTGCAGAACCAAATCAACAGCAGCGTGTCACAGGAGGTCGACAACATCAACAGGATGACGACCACGATCGCCAGTCTCAACGAGCGCATATCGGAAGGCGGGAAAGATGGACAGGCAAATGACTACCTCGACCAGCGCACAGAGCTTCTCAAACAGCTTTCAGGAGAGCTGGGCATCGTCTCCTTCCAGGCCCAAGATGGAAATATCACTGTTCTGACGGCCGACGGCAAGCCTCTTGTGGACGGGAATCGTCACTGGAATCTGAAAGTATCCGATCCCAATTCTACCGGCTCCTTCCAGGTTAATTGGGAGGACTCCAACGGTAAGCTTTCGGACATCACCCCTGACACAAAAACCGGCACCCTTGGGTCGTTGCTCTATGAGCGCGATGTGGATGCGCAAGGATTTATTGACCAGCTCAATGCTCTGGCCAAGACTATCACCACCCAGGTCAATCAGATTCATCAGACAGGATACAACCTGAACGGCACCACGGGCATATCGTTCTTTAACCCTCTTACTCAGGATTATGCGGCCGATATCGCCGTCAGTGATGATGTCAAGAACGACGTAAGTAATATAGCGGCCACGTCCTCCCTCGACCATCCGACCGATAATGACGTAGCTCTTGGTATCGCCGGACTGGGGCAGACCAAGCTGTCGTTCACTGTGAAGAGCGCCACTTCTAATGTGACGCCTGTCGATTTTGTCTCTTCTATGTATAGCAGTGTCGGCGAGCTGTCAAAGAATGCTCAGGACCTGGCAACTTACCAGAGCAATACGATGGACACCCTGACAAAACAGCAGGCGGCTGTCTCGGGCGTCTCTCTGGATGAAGAGATCACAAACCTGATGCAGTACCAGCGGGCCTACCAGGCGTCGGCAAAACTGATTTCAACTGCGGACGATTGCGTGGTTACCCTGCTTGGCATGATGAGCACCACGGGCTCCGTGGCCTAACTCGGAATCTCGGGAGTATAGATGCGAGTAACGAATAAGTTAATCTTTGACCAGATGAAGACCAGCCTGCAGGCAGCCATCAGCGGGATCAATAAGATCCAGGGCGAGATCTCTTCCGGTAAGAAGATTAATCTCCCATCAGACGATCCGGTGATTTATACCAGGGCCACTCTCGTTGATGCTCAGAAAAGTACGAATACCCAGCTCAATCGCAATCTCGCCAGCATCCAGACCTTCGGCAACATGTATGAGTCTACGTTCAATAATGTCAACGACCTCCTTACCCAGGCAAAGCAGCTCGCGCTCCAGTACGCGGATGACACCATATCCCCGGCTGACAGACAGACCGGGGCGCAGGCAGTTGAAAACATCATTGAACAGCTTGTGACGTTGGGTAATACAAAACTGAACAACACGTACATTTTCGGCGGCACAAAGGCAAACAACCCGCCGTTCGGGCTCAATCCGGATTATTCGGTCGATTATAATGTCCGCCTGTCGGCACGCCAGCCTATTAACGCCTACGTCGACGAGGGAGAGGTAGACACAACAGGATTTTCCGGTCAGGAACTCTTTTACGACAACAGTAAAGTGCTCTACGAAAACCCTGCCAATTCGTACAAGGGAGATACCTTCAGCGACTCGAGTTACAATGCATTTGTCATCGATTCTCAGAATAGTACCCTGTACCTGAATGGCTCTCCAATAGTCCTTGATAACGGTATTTACCGGGGCTCGGAACTTGCCGGCGACATCCAGTCCAAGCTTGGCCCGGGATACTATGTGACATTTGATAGTACTTCGGGGCGCTTTTGCGATACAGAATCGAACCGGACAGCCGGTCACTTTCAACTGGTCCGCTGGGGGCGCGACTGCCGCAAAGACTCTCGGTTTCGATCGTCTTGACTCGAACATTAACAATGGCGAGAGCGATGTGAGCGACTTCGAGGCGGGCGGCAGTTCGGTCCTCGTCAAGATCACGCAGAATGGAAGCACTACGGGACCATTGCAGGAGAGGGCACGATACAAGTATTCGCTGGATGGCGGGCAGACTTGGTCGGCCGAGGAGATGATAGCTAACTACGGACGAGCCGACACGACGGACGAATTCGTTGTCGATGGATCGAATGATACGATCTACGAGAACGGCACTGCCGCGCATCTGACTGCAGGGACTTACACCGGCGCAACGCTTGCAACCGAATTACAGACCCAGCTCAACTCCATTCAGGCAGGACATACGGTTACCTACGATGCTGCAACAATGAGGTTCACCATTACCAATGGAATCGATTAACGCGATCAATCTCAACTGGTCCAATCCGGCGGCCACGGCCGGCGCTCTGTTAGGTTTCAATGTGACGGATAAAGGCCTCGATGCGGGCACGAGCACCACGAGCGACGTCCAGGCCGGTCTTTCCATGGGCGCAATCATGGAAGTGGGCTATCAGGTGGATCCCTCAACCAATCACTGATCGTGAATGACGGCGTGAGTGATCACACGTGACGTTGAATCAGGTACATATGACGGGGCCGGACTTGCCACTGAGCTTCAAACGCAGCTGAACAACACCCTCGGAGCGGGTCAATTTCGCGGTCTCCTACAATCGGCGCACCAATCAGTTCTACCATCCAGAACATGAGCGAGGCGCTGCGTACACCGCTGAAATGGTCGAGCGGCAGCACGACAGCCGAGAGCACTTCTCGGTTTCAATCACTTCCGATGCGGTGCTTGGACCGGGCTCGACTGTCACAAGCGACGTTGCGACCGATCCTCGGGATACTATTTATGAGAACGGGCTTCCGGTGACGCTTGACGCAGGCACATACACCGCCACCAGGTCTTGCCGCGGAAATGCAGACAAAGCTCGGCGCGGGCTTTCAGGTCTCCTATGATGACACGTCCAGACAGTTTGCGATCGCTAACAATACAGGGGTTCCCGTTATCTTCAACTGGTCAAACCCTGGCACCACGCTGGGCGCTATGCTCGGATTCGACAATCGCGACAGCACGGTTGCAACGGAGAAAGTGTTCAGAGCGACTTCGATGCCGGTATGATGATAAACGGTACGAACGGAGCTGACTCAACCAACAGCCGGCTCAAAATTGCGTTCGGACCGAACGGCTCTCTAATTGCCGGCGACAACTTCGAAATCAAGGACCTTGATATATTCGGTTTTCTGAAGAATCTGAAAGAGTCGCTCGAAAATAACAACACGACGGGCATCAAGAGCGCAATTCAGGATATGGATCTCAGCCTTGATGTGCTGAACAAGGACATAACCAAGGTGGGTATGTTCAATAGTAAGGTGAGATACTTTGACGCAGCAGAACACGAACAGAGACTATCTGTACACGACGATGATGTCACCAATGACGGACGCAGATATTACGCAGCTTACGACAGACCTCACTTCAATGATGAACAGCTACCAGGCTTTGCTCTACTCGATGTCGAAAATGCAGAACCTTTCCATAATGGACTATCTGAGATAAGAATGGCGCGACGGCCGGACTGAAGTCAGTCATCGGCCGCAGATTGAGACCCAGAGGCAGAATGCTCGTATTGACAAGGAAGTCGGGCGAAGCGATCAATGTTGGCGACGACATCACAGTCACCGTATTGGAAGTCAGAGGTAACCAGGTCAGGCTCGGGATTCAAGCCCCCCTCGATGTTATCATACACCGCAAAGAACTTTACGAGAAGATAAGAGGAGAGAATCTTATCTCCGCCGGATCATCCGTAGATGACTTCAAGAATATCAGGGAGAAGATGAAGTAGATGGTGCTCTTCGAGACATCGAGGTTCGGCAAGTTAGAAGTGGCCGAGGATAAGGTGATCAAGTTTCCGAGCGGACTGCTCGGTTTTCCTCACGTCAAGCGGTACGTGCTTCTTGACTACGAGGATACCCCGGTGAAATGGCTGCAGGCGATTGATGACCCTGACGTGGCATTTATCGTGATGGAGCCGGGGTTGATAGTTCAGGATTATGCTATTGACGTTGACACAGCGATGCGGCAGAGTCTGGAGTTGGAAACAGAGGATGATCTCGCTGTGCTGACAATCGTCCGCGTCGATAAAGGCAAACTGATCGCGAACCTCAAGGGACCACTGCTGTTCAACTCGCGTCTGAAGATCGGCATTCAAGCCGTTCTGGAATAGACCCCGATTCGACTTCAAGCGCAACCTTCGTTGTCCTTCACCCTGTTCTTACTCGACGTACCCCCAGGTACGCCTCCGTAGCCCAGGGTTCGGATCGCCTCGGTATGCACTCGAATCCGAATCAGGGTCAATTATGCAAAGCACCTTGAAAAGAACTTTGGCTTCGGATAGACCGCCTTCGTTAGTCCGTCGGCTCATCGCTACCGCCTCGGTCTACAACCTGAATTCGAATTGGTGCATCCACTTTAAATAGGGCGCTTGTCGCTGCGTCGCTCGCTTTGTACTCGCTGACGAGTCTAAATTTTCCTACCAAGCAAAAACTGCCGGCTGAAAACCCCGCAGCCGTAAATCCGTCTCAATAATTTCGTGTAGTTGCATATTTCAGTTATGGCATGCCAATGGCAATAGAAGCCCTGGAGCTGCGGCGAATACCTTTTGAAAACCGTGGTTGTGTTTAGTGAAAGGGTCGAAGGGCCCAGTATTAAAGGGAGTTTTGCTGGAAACGGTGCATACATGTTTCTCATGACGACGTGTCTAATGTCAGAAAACCGGGAGTAGGCTGTCATGTTTGATGATAAGGTAGTGCTTATAACGGGTGGGACCGGCTCATTCGGGCAGAAGTTCACGAGCTATCTCTTCAGGAATTATAAACCCCGGAAAGTGGTGATCTTCAGTAGGGACGAGTTCAAGCAGTTTGAAATGTCAGCCGCCTTCCACGAGCCTGAGCACGAGATACGCTACTTCATAGGAGACATCAGAGATAAGGAGCGGCTGTACCGCTCACTCGAAGGCGTTGATTACGTGATCCATGCGGCCGCCCTCAAACAGGTGCCCTCAGCCGAATATAATCCGTTTGAGGCTGTGAAGACAAACATCCTCGGAGCACAGAACATTATAGATGCAGCCATAGACAGGGGTGTGAAGAAAGTAATAGCCCTGTCGACCGACAAGGCGGTGAGCCCCATCAACCTGTATGGCGCAACAAAGCTCGCAATGGAAAAACTGCTGATAGCTGCAAATGCTTACGTGGGAACGAAAGAAACCTGCTTTTCGGTTGTTCGCTACGGGAATGTCATAGGCAGTAGAGGCAGTGTGATCCCTTTCTTTAAAAACCACCTGCATAACGGAGGCGGGAGAATCCCCATAACAGATGAGCGCATGACGCGTTTCTGGATCACACTGCGGCAAGGCGTGGAGCTGGTCTCCCAGGCAGCATATGAAGCTGTGGGGGGAGAGGTTTTTGTGCCGAAGATTCCGAGCATGAAAATACTCGATCTGGCGCGGGTGGTTGCTCCTCACGCTGAGCACGAAATAATCGGCATACGCCCCGGCGAGAAGCTGCACGAGAGTCTGATCTCAAAAGACGAAGGCAGGAACACCGTAGACATGGAGAAGTACTACGTCATCCTTCCGCTTTTTGCCAACGGAACCAAGAAGTTTCATAAGTACAGCAAATACAACCGCATGGAGGAAGGTTTTTGTTATCGCAGCGACAGGAATGACCGCTGGCTCAGTGCGCAAGACCTGTCCCTTCTTGTGGAGGAATTTGAGTCGCAGATGAAGTGATACCTTACAGCAGACAGCTCATAGAGCAAGATGATATTGAAGCCGTCGCCAGGGTGCTGGAGTCAGACTTCCTCACCCAGGGGCCGACAGTCAAAGAGTTCGAGTCGGCCTTATGCTCTTACACTGGCGCGCGATACGGTGTGCTCTTTTGCTCCGGAACAGCAGCGCTGCACGCTGCCTATTTTGCCGCGGGATTGAGCACTGAAGATGAAGTGCTCACCTCGCCCATCACTTTTGCAGCCACAGCAAATGCAGCACTCTATCTTGGTGCGCGACCCGTCTTTGTGGATGTCGAACCTGACACAGGCAATATAGACGCTGAAAAACTTCAGCAGGCGGTAACACCCAGATCGAAGGCCATTGTGCCGGTGCATTATGCGGGACATCCCGTGGACCTTGAAGCCGTCTCTTCAATCGCGAAAAAATGCGGACTCATCGTCATCGAAGATGCATGTCATGCGTTGGGAGCGGAATACAGGACTACAGGGTCCAGGGGCCAGGGTCCAGTAGCCAGCGAAGCACAAGAACCAATCCCGAAGGCTTTTGGTATTAGACAGGACCCAGGACCCAGGACCCGGGACCCTAATGAGACCCAGGACCCAAATGAGACCCAGAACCCTAAATGGAGCAAGATCGGTAGTTGCGAATATTCCGATATGACGGTTTTCAGTTTCCATCCCGTGAAGCAGATCACCACAGGCGAGGGTGGGGCAGTACTTACGAACAGCAGTGATTATTATGAAAAGCTCTGCCTCTTCCGCACACACGGTATAACAAAAGATCCTTCTCAATTCAAAGTTCGGGACGGGACCCAGGACCCAGGGCCCAGGACCCCAGGTTATTACGAAATGCAGGCTCTCGGTTTTAACTACCGCATGAGCGATATACATGCTGCTCTTGGAATGTCGCAGCTTCGTAAGCTCGATCGTTTTGTGTCACGGCGAAGGGAGATAGCGGAGCGTTATAACAGCGCATACGCGGACAACCCGTGGTTCGCAGTTCCTCCCGAGAGAGATTATGCACGATCCTCGTACCATCTCTATCCCATAAGACTCTCAAATGGACTCAAGATGGAAAAGCACGAGCTTTTTTCCAGGCTGAAAGGCGAGGGGCTTGGCGTCCAGGTCCATTACATTCCTGTCTATCTTCACCCTTACTACCGGCAGATGGGCTACGAACAAGGACTTTGTGCTGCAGCTGAAGAGTTTTATCAGAGGGAGATCAGCATCCCCATATATCCAGGAATGAATGATTCTGACGTAGATACAGTCATCAACATCTTACGCGGGAGCCTCACAAGCGTATGACGACGAAGCTCGTGCTTGGAACGGCCAATTTCGGGCTTTCTTACGGGATAGCAAATAACCGGATGCTCTCGGAAAGAGAAGCGTTCGCAATATTGGAGAAGGCAGTCGACGCCGGAGTAGGCTCTGTTGACACTGCACAGAATTACGGGGAAGCGGAGAAGGTCCTCGGCAAGTTCTTCAGATCGCACGGCAAGCTCTTCGATGTCGTGACCAAGCTTCCTGATGCAGAGTATGGTTCCGCAGGGGACGTAGAAAAACAGATAAAGAAAAGTTTAGATGTCCTGTCCATAGAGCGGATCGACACGCTTCTTCTGCACAGTTTCACATCATTCGAACGCTGTAGCGAGGTCTTACTGCCCTCTCTTGAAGCCGCTGCTATGAAAGGCCTGATAGGAGGATACGGTTTATCGGTCTACCATCCCTGGGAGGTTGAGCGTGCACATGCGACATGCCTCCAATCCGGTTTCAGCATAGGCGCGGTGCAGTTTCCTCTGAACGTCTTTGACCAGCGATTCCTGAAGGGCGGATTGCTCCAGGAACTCAGAGCATCGGGCGCCAAGCTTTATGCGCGATCCGTCTTCCTGCAAGGGCTATTCTTTATGAAAAACGTTTCGCTAAAGGGACACCTCGAGCAGGCAGCCTCTAAAATCGGAGAGCTGGCAGAACTCGCTGAGATACATAAGACCTCGATTGAGGTGCTGGCGCTGCTCTTTGCTTTATCCTCGGGTGTCGACTATGTAGTGCTCGGTGTTGATAGCGCGGCTCAATTAGAGAAAAACGCTGCGCTGATGCAGTTGGATAGGGCAAACCTCTTATTCGGACTTAATGGCCAGTTCGAGACGCTGCAGATTGCGGATGAAGATATCATCCTCCCTTACAAGTGGAAGCAATGACATTGAAGGAGGATCGACCAGTAAAAATGATTGCCGTGAGTTGCAGAGAATATGGCGTCTTCGGTGAAGCCATATTTAGCGCATCAGAGTGGGTGAAGCAGCAACGTAAGCGGGAGATCAACAAGGGGTGAGAAGATGATTCTGTTTGCTATTGGCGAAGGGACAGAGAGAAACTATAAAGACCCGAGTCGGGCCTCGATCATTGCACGCGCCTGTTTGGCAAGAGGCATAGATGTCTCCTTTATTTGCGCAGATCAGGAGGTGTACGATCAACTCCGGAGAAGAGGCTTTTCACGCATACAGCTCTGTGCTTACGACTGTATGTTGAAAGAGAGCGCGTCGCGCAGGCCGCCGATCCTGGTATGGGATGCGGCAAGACCTCTTACGCATAAGGAAATAACCCACCTGCATCGGCGTGACATATTCATCATAGAGTTTGATGTCTCTGAAGGAATGAGCTTTGCGGATGAAGTGGTGAATGGCTTCGAGCCGGTGCTGCATAGCGCCACGGGGCGGAGATATCGGCTTACGGGACCCGACCACGTTGTGGTTGATAAGAGTTTTTCAGATGCAAAGGAGTGGCGGAGAGCATCATCATTTTTCCACAATCGACCGGATCTCTTTGTCTGTTTCGGCGGAGAACATGGCGAGCAGCTCCTTCGCTCAACGCTGGCGGTCCTCACCGATATTCCCGCATGCAGGTCAATCCAGATCCGTGCTGTGGCCAGTCTCGCCGGTAATGAAGCTGTATCCGTTCAGCGAGAATTCGCCGGCTTCAGGAATATTCAGATATACAGGGAGGCTGACGCTGCTCTCAAGGCGCAGCTCATGAGGTTTTCCCTCCTCGGTATTCTCTCTTTCGGCCCTTCCCTGGCTGAAGCCATGGCTGCCGAGCTGCCTGTGTTTTTGATAAACGGCACACGGGCGGATGGAGAAAGGGCGGACGAGGCGCTTAATTCTATTTTTGCGGGCGTTGGCAAAACATTCGGTTATGCTCCGCAGATCGACTGGGAGGCTTTTCGGCGAGAGCTTGAACACCTTATGGAGCGGCCCCGGGAGATAGAGCGGATGCAGATGAGTGCAGCGCGAACGGTTGACGGACAGGGGGCCCAGCGGATCGCCAGGTGCATACAGAATTACATGGAGAACAGGGCGAAGGGGCAGACATCATGGTTCCAGGGAGAGAAATCTCGAAGCGTAATTCCTCTCTCCCGGTAAGGAGAAAGATAAAAGTGATTGTGAGGCGATAAGTGAAAATCGGCAGAACTGAAATCGGCGAGGGCAGGGCGTACATCATCGCAGACGTCGGTTCCAACTTCAATGGCAGTCTCGATCTGGCAAAAGCCTATATCGACGCCGGCAAAGAAATTGGCGTGGACGCCGTCAAGTTTCAAAGCTACACAGCAGCCAGCCTTCTCAACCCCTTTAAGCCCGATGGTGAGCGCTCGCCGGCTTACGACGTAGTCGAAAAGCATGAGCTGCCAAGGAAATGGCATCAGAAGCTTTTCGACTATGCGGAGACTGCCGGTGTTGAGTTCCTTACCACCCCTTTTGACCTGTCGATTCCCGATGAGCTGGCGCGACTGGGTATGAGGGCGTACAAGATCGCATCCGGAGACCTCACCTTCACCCTGCTCCTGGAGAAGGTGGCATCCTTCGGCAAGCCCGTGATCCTTTCGACCGGTATGGCTGAGCTGGAGGAGATACGCACGGCCGTTGATACCTTGAGACGGAGCGGGATCGCGGACATCGCGCTTCTCCATTGCGTTTCCAATTACCCACCTCGCTATGAAGAGGTGAATCTGCGCGCAATGAAATCGATGGCGGAAGCATTCGGTCTGCCTGTTGGTCTGTCAGACCACACACCGGGAAATACGACGGTGCTGGGTGCTATAGCTCTCGGCGCTTCGATCATTGAAAAGCATATCACTATGGACAAGAAGCTTGGAACGCCCGACGCGCCATTTGCCATGACCGTTTCCGAGTTCGGAACAATGATCAAGGAGATTCGTATTCTGGAGAAAGCATTGGGCGACGGCGTAAAGCTCCCTGCCGAGGATGAGTGTCAAAACCGCGTCTGGGCGCGTAGAGGGATTTACGCCCGCGCTGACATTGAAGAGGGCCAGCCCTTGACTTTGGAAAAGGTCAAGTTTGTACGGCCTGCGGATGGCGTTGATGCATTTGACTGGCCATATTTCGAGGGAAAGAAGTTGAAAGCGCGCCTGTCCAAGGACCAGCCGCTGCTCAAGAAGTATCTGTATACACCGTGACCAGGGCGAAAGCGCTATCGGGCATAACGTTCGGAACATTTTGCTTAATGCCCTGGAATGTTAGGTTACTTTTCCGGGCCAAGAGGAGGACATGTGACGACAGGAGTAGTCATTCAGGCAAGAACCGGCTCCAGTAGGTATCCCGGCAAAATGTTGCACCGCTTCGGAGCCAGAACGGCTTTGGATATTGTTCTAGGCCGATGCAGCAGGGTGCACGCGGATCGCTATATCCTGGCAACGTCGGAGGATGGGACCGACGATGAGCTAGCAGATATCGCGTTAAGAAACGGTTGGGCGGTAGTAAGAGGCAGCGCCGGCGACGTGCTGGCCAGGTTCGAGCGGGCAGTGAGAACGCACGCATTGGATGTGGTAGTTCGCATTACCGGTGACTGCATTCTTATCGATCCCCGAATTGTGAATCTCGCTCTCGATGTCTTTTTGACAGGGGGAGCAGATACTCTTGCGCCAAAGAACATTATTGACGGGTTCGACTTTGAAATCATACGTGCCGGAGCCCTGCTTGAAGCAGCGCAGAAAGCAAAACTGCCGTCAGAGAGGGAACATGTCGGCCCCTATATCCGAAAGTCCTCCCGTTTTAAGAACGTCTACTGGACCTATGCTGATGGTGATTTCTCCGACATTCATCTGAGTCTTGACTACCGAGAGGATGCCGAGCTGATCGGATCGATCCTGCAAAACTTTGATGGAGCAGATTTCTCATATGAAGACGTGACAGAATTTCTTCTGAATCACGAAGAGCTGCTGTCCAGGACGAGGCGCGTCATACCCAACGAAGGATATCGACTCTCGTTAGTTTCTGACAAGGAGTATGTCAAGACTTTAAAAGGTAAGCCGCTAACTCTCACAAATAACCTCGATCTCTTTGAGAAACTTGGCGGACTTATACCAAATCGCTCACAAACTTTTAGCAAGTCGTACCTCCAGTTCAGTGCCGGCGCGGCTCCCCTCTTCGTCAAAGCCGGCGACGGATGTTATCTCACGGATGTGGACAATAATCGATTCATCGACTACGCGATGGGCCTGGGCGCGTGTATTCTTGGCTACTCCTTTGCGCCTGTGAATGAGGCCATCGCCAGACAGTTGGCAAACGGCACAACCTACACGCTGCCGCACGTTCTCGAAGCTGAAGTCGCCGAACTTCTGACAGACCTTATTCCATGCGCTGAAATGGTAAGGTTTGGTAAGAATGGCTCTGACGTGACGTCGGCGGCTGTCCGACTCGCCAGAGCTTACACGGGGAGGGACTACATTGCGTGCTGCGGGTACCATGGATGGCAGGACTGGTATATATCCACGACCACCATGCGCGGTGGCATTCCGGAAAGCGTGCGGGCCCTTACGCTTCCCTTCCCGTACAACGATCTAACCAGCCTGAGACGGCTGTTCGACGAGCATCCCGGCAAGATAGCCTGTGTCATCATGGAACCGGTCAGCTCCGAGCCGCCACAGGCAGGCTTCTTGGAAGATGTAGAAGAACTGGCACACAAGAATGGAGCACTACTGGTCTTTGATGAAGTAATAACGGGCTTTCGGCTCCATATGGGCGGAGCCCAGAAGTTTTATGGTGTGGTTCCTGACGTCGCCTGCTTTGGGAAAGCTATGGCTAACGGGATGCCGGTCTCTGCTATCGTCGGCAAAAGAGATATAATGAAGCTTTTCAGTGAGGTATTCTTCTCCTTTACGTTTGGAGGTGAAACACTTTCCCTCGCAGCCGCGCTCGCAACAATGGAATATTTGCAGGCAAACCAGGCCCTTGATCTTATCTGGAAGCAAGGGGACGTGCTGAAGCAAGGAGTAGAAGCGTTAATTCGTGAGAAGGAAGTCGAGGAGCTCGTGGCCATCGATGGATATCCCGTACGTATGGTCCTGGCATTCAAAGGCGACGAGGCGAGGAGTCTTGCCTTGAAGACCCTCTTCCAGCAGGAATGCGCTAAGAGGGGCGTTCTTTTTTCCGGCAACCTCAACATGTCTCTGCCGCACACAGCCAAAATCATTGAGAGAACCTTAGAGGTCTACAGCGATAGTTTCGACATCATCAAATACGGTGTCGCCTACGACATGATCGACGAGATGATCGAAGGTCAACTTCTCCAGCCGGTTTTCCGTAAGGTCTGAGTGTTGGGAAGTTCTTTGAAGGCCATGACATGTGATACCACGAGGAAACCATTTCAGCCGTTGTTATGGAATTGTCGATGAGCTCGAGAATGGCAGTCTTTCGCGTCGACGCTTCATTTGAAATCGGGACCGGCCATGTCATGCGATGCTTGGCGCTTTCCTCTCGGCTAAAGAATGGAGGTTTCGAAGTGAGCTTTGTCTGCCGGGAATTGCCCGGAGACCTTTGTCACCTGATTCAGGAAATGGGTTTCCCCGTATATCGGCTTAAGGGATCGGGCCGTCAGGGTCGCTCTATTCGGCCGGACATCACTGAAGACATGAGGGAAACTCGGGCATTTCTACAGCGTTTTCCAATGATGCCAGCGTGGTTGATCGTTGACCACTATCAGCTAGACGCCGTCTGGGAACAAGGACTGCGCTCGACTGTCAGCAAAATAATGGTCGTCGATGACGTTCCGGCACGAAGGCATCTGTGTGATCTTCTGATCGATCAGAACTGCTACGATGGCATGCATGAACGGTATAAGAGCCTCGTCCCTCCCGGGTGTGTGATGCTTCTTGGTCCCGATTTTGCTTTAGTTAGACCTGAATTTATTGCTGCTCGAGGCAATGGCAGGGCGCGCAGTGGCAAGGTGGAGAATATTTTGGTGTTCTTGGGAGGGTCGGATCCCACGAACCAGACCCTTAAAGTCCTGGACGCTGCCAGACTCCTGAATTACGAGGCGATTAGTCTGGACATTCTCATCGGAGTCAATAACGTACATAGATCGGAAATTGAAAACGCAGCTTCAAGCCTACCGGGCTCTGTATGCCACTTTAACGTGTCGAATGTCCCGGAGCTGATGGCCGCGGCTGACCTCTATATAGGCAGCCCGGGCATCGCTACCTGGGAGCGGTGCTGTGTCGGTCTGCCTTCCATTATCATGGCCACGCATCCCACCCAGGTAGAAACAGCACAATACTTGCATGGCAAGAAAATGTCGTTGTACATAGGTGAGAGCGAGAAGATAACTGCGGAACAGATTGCGGCGAGTGTGAGGAGGGTGATGTCGATTCCCGAAATGCTTTGCGAGTTTTCCAGAAATTCTCTAGCCACTGTAGATGGTCAAGGCGTTGAAAGGTGCTACCGTGAAATGTATGAAGCATGTGATGGTCATGCCCTGGGACAGAACGTGAGGGAAGCGCATGCAGAAGGATGACAGGCATACCATTATCGCCGACCCTACTTACGGCTACCTTCGGCTGGACCCCTTGCCTACGCGTGACGAGATCGAGGTTTATTATCGGAGAGAATTCTATTCAACAGAATATCCCCGGTTCAATGACTCCCAACTTGACGTCCAGCTACATGAGCAGGAATTTTTTGAGAGTCGGTGGGAGGCCATTTGTTCCGCATGCCGGGATTACTTTGGTCGGATAGAAGGTCTTTCGGTATTCGATATCGGATTCGGGTATGCGCAGGCGCTGCTCTATTTCAAAAAGAGAGGCATGAGACCCAGCGGGCTTGAGCCCGCCCCGGAAGGAGTTGAGTATGCACGAAACAACGGACTAGAGGTATGTCACGCCGGCATAGAAGACTTCTCCTGCGTGGGGAGCGAACGGTTTGATATGGTAACGCTCATTAACGTCTTGGAACACCTCCGCGAACCTGCCGAAACATTGAGGAACATCAAGAGCAGTCTGTTGAAGCCTGGAGGAATGCTGGTCGTGGACGTGCCAAATGACTTCAATGATTTTCAGACCGCAGCGGACGCTGAATTCGACCTTGGCCGATGGTGGGTTTGCCCTCCCGGGCATATCAACTACTTCTCGGCGACGAGCCTCTGCAGTCTTTTGGAGAAGTGCGGCTACAAGATCTATCGGCGAGAATCCTCCTTCCCGCTTGAGATATTTCTGACCATGGGAGAGTTGTATGTCGGCAACCTCGATTTGGGACGTACCTGTCATGAGAAACGAGTCCTGTTTGAGCACATTTTGCGTAAACACGGCAAAGGAGAGAAATTGGCCCGCTTCTATCGGTTGCTGGCAGATCTCGATCTTGGACGTCAGGTGGTTGTGTATGCTGCCACGGACCGCGCAATAAGAGGAGGTAACCTCTGTGGAATTCCTGCGTATGAACCGGTTTATTGCGACCGTTACGGATTACTTTCCTGCGTTTTCCGAGCTCCGAACGATGAAGCCGGTGAGAGTATCAATGGAACTTGAGTTGGCGAGGGACCCTGACAACGTCAGGTATCTCGAAGAATTGGGCGCACGGGGCTGCGCACTCTTCCCTGTGCAACGCCTGCCGGCATCAGTCGGCAACGGGCACAGAGAGGATTTTCCTGCCCGGGTTTTGTTCGAGATGACGAGCATCTGCAACGCTAAATGCCGCATGTGCCCACAGATGAACTTGAAGCGGAAGCCGGTGCACATGGATAAGGAGAAATACAAGAGCGTAGTAGACGAGCTCGACCTGCATGGAATTGACGGTCTGTGGATCTATCACTTCGGGGAGTCAACCGTCCATCCCGACTTCAAAGAACTGGTGACTCATATCAGCGCAAAGAAACGGCTCGGCTACATCTGGCTGAGCACGAACGGTATCCGGATGGACGAATCGATGATTGATTTCCTGTTGGGGTCAGGTGTCAGTTTTCTCAACTTCTCTCTGCAGAGCATCTCGGTTGAGGGTTACAGAAGCATTGCCCCTACATCGCCCGCAGAAACGATACTTGCCAATCTTGCCACGTTAATCAGAAAGAAACAGGTTGGAGCACGGAAGAAGCCCTATTTCAGGCTTCAGATAATCGAGCAGCAGAGCACAAGAAACGAAATTGATGACTTCTTGCGCACATATTACGACAAATGCGATTTGATAAGCGTTAATATGCTCGAACACACCGACCTTGAGTTCAACAGGGAAGGTAAAGGCTTGAGGCTGCGCAGCGAAAGAAAACTTTGCAAACGGCTCGGACGCTCCGACTGCTTCATAAACTCAGACGGGAGTGTAACAATCTGTGATAATGCGTACAATAACGAGCTGGACATAGGCAGCATCTGGAACAACAACGTTTACGAGCTCTGGAATGGCGATCGCCACAAGGAAGTTCTCGAAATGAATCGGAACGGCAGCCTCTGGTCTGTACCCCTATGCTCCGAGTGCACGGACTATGACTTGTAATGGGACCACACTCCAACCCTTCGGAGATGAGCATATCGCTCGAACCTTTGAATGGGTCAGCGACCCATGGCTTCAAAAGAACTTTCTTATTCGTTGCCAGCCAACATGGGAAACACATAAGGCCTATTTTGATCGGATCTTATCGGACCCTTCTCAGAGCGTCTATGCCATTCTTGATAACGGCGTCCACGTGGGCAACTGTGGGATCAAGAATATCTGCCTGGATAGCCAGTCTGGTGAGATCTGGATCTACATAGGAGCCACGGAGTATAGAGGAAAGCATATAGGGATTTTAGCCGCGCGCTTGCTTTGTCGAGCGGCTTTTGTCGTGCACGGATTGACGAGCGTCTGCGTTCATGTGGCCGATTTTAATGAAGTGGCACAGAAGATGTACCAGAAACTCGGGTTTGCCTCTCCGTCGCTCGGCCGACCAGCCACGCCCGAGTGGCAAGGGCGCGGCAGCAGCGTGCGCTACATGGAGCTTCGGAGGTCATGAAGAAAGTTGGTATGATGCAACCTTCGTTTATGCCATGGCAGGGTTTCTTCGACCTGATCGTTATGTCCGATACTTTCATATTCCTTGATGACTTTCAATTCTCCGTGCAGAGCTACCATCAAAGAAACAGACTATTTGTAAATAAGGGACAGGTTGATTGGTATTCGGTACCTGTTCATAAGTCTCTTTCGTTCAAAGCGCCGCTCAACGAAACACAGATTAACGAAAAGGTTCCCTGGCGTGAGAAGACGTGGAAACGGATCCAACAGAACTACGGAAAAGCACCTTATTTTGCGTGCGTGGGCCCGCTATTCGAGCAATGGATCAGGGTTCAAGAACCTTCCCTTGCCGCTCAGAATATATCTTTCATCAGGCTCGTGTGCCGCCTCCTGAAGATTGAGAGGGAGTTTCGCCTCAGTTCAGAGTTTGCTATTTCGACCGCGAGTTCGCAACGAGTCCTGGATCTTCTTGAGCGATGCGAAGCTGACAGCTATTACTGCGCCAGGGGATCATTCGGATACATGTACCAGGAAGGTATCTTCCCGGTGAGCCACATTAACGTGCTGTTTCAAGATTTCGAGCCACACCCTTATACGCAAATCGGATCGCCTCATCAGTTTGTACCGTTCCTCTCAATCGCAGATGCCTTGTTTAATGTCGGGCCTGGTCCCACGGCCGAGATCGTCAAGGCGGGCACCCGCGCGTGGCAAAGCTGGAACGAGATGGAAATGATATCGGGTCAAACGGTCTGATGCCGGTCGGGGAAGTCGCAGCGGCAGCAACAGATGCAGGGCTCTCCCTCCTCGTTGCCGAGATAGTAGAAGACATACAGGTCTTCTCCGATAATGCCGAGGTCGGTGTAACCTCCGTCGTAAGGGCTTCCCGGGTAGACGTCGATCGTATCGACGACACCCGTGGAAACGGAGAGAAGGCTGATGGCCGTGTGCTCGCCCTTGAGGTCCCGGTACGTCACGAACAGTTCCGTGTTCGTTGCTAGGGCCATGGGTGCGTGAGCCGTGAAACAGAGCCTCTTCGGGGTATCCCAGCCGCGCAGGTCCGGGGAGACGGCGTACCAGATACCGAAAGGGAAGGCATCGTCCCGCATGAATATCGCAAACCCGTCTTCGGTACGGACCAGGGAGCTTTCATTGAGCAGAGCGCCATTGATGTTCGTGGGCAGCGCTGCAAGAAGCTCGAATCGCTGGAAATCGTCGGTGTGAATGAGAAGAGGACTCTCGGTCCTCTCGCCACGTACACAACCATACGCTGTAAAGACAAAGCCTGTATCACAGGAATGAGCTTTCCCGTAGAAGACAAGCCGCTGCACTTCGGGTATTGCGATCTCGCGCCGTTCGCCGAAACGTGGTGACGCAGACACCGAAAGGAACGTGTGCATGACGTTGTGCCGGTCATAACTTCGCGTGGCAAGGGAAAATAGGTTATCCCCGAGCCTCGAGACGATCGCATCGAATTCGTTCCCTTCGGCGAAGACGACCTGCTCGTTACCGGAACGGGCAATATCGGCTCCCGGCTCATTTCGGAAGGCTCCGAGGAAGACTTCCGTCTCGATCTCCAGGCAGCGCACTCTTCCGTTCAGCCCGTGGCACTCCCCGACGCTTTTTTCCCCCTGGCGGTAGAAAACGAAGAGCCTCCCCTCGTGTTCCACAAAAGTGGGAAACGAGGAATATGCGGCGGGCCTGTGCGGAATGATAACTCTCTTCACAAGCTCCATAGACGCCTTTCCGGGACAGCCATGCAGAATGGTTCTGTGCAATCGACATGCCAGCGAGCAGCTCTGTCGCCTGTTCAGCAACGCGCCATTAGCGGCAATGGGCATGTTTATTGCATTTTGCACAGCATTCCGTTTCTGCGAAGGCGACCCGGCGTCGGGCGCCTGCATTCTCAAAGGAGGCATCGGTGGATTATTACCGGAGTAACATTGAGGCTTTGCGGCAGCATCACTCCCACCTTGTTGACCTCATCGAGGCCACCGAGGATGATGCCAAGACCGCGCGGGTGATCGTGTCCGAGAGCGGTGAGCCCCGGATTATCTGGACAGGGGAGGACGGTGAAGAATTCTATATACACAGCGCTCACGATCCGGTGCAGTGCGCCAAGGAAGCCATTGATGTCATGGATAAGAGCGAGAAGGAGGGGGTATTCGTGTTGCTCGGGTTTGGCCTGGGCTATTTAACCGAGCAGCTGCTCAACCACTTTGAGACGGGCCACGCGATGCTCATATACGAAGCGACTCCGCTCCTTTTCAAGAGCGCGCTGCGCGCCAGAGATCTGACTCAGGTCTTTGCTTCGGATAAGGTAAAGATAGTGGTCGGAGAGGGCGTAGACGACTTCTCCATTCTGCACACGTACCATCACCATATAGTGAACGGGAAGATCTGGCTGGTCGCACACCGGCCCTCCGTACGATTGAACGAGACAGCATACGCTACCTTTCGGGAGAGACTGGAGGACGAAAAGCGGATATCACTTTCCAACGTGAGCACGGTGATCAGCCTCGGGAAAGATTTCCTCAATATGTTCTTACAGAACGTGCCGAGCGTCCTGCATAAGCCCGGAGTCGCCTCCCTGCGAAATTTCTTCGAAGGTCGCCCGGCAATCGTCGTCGCCGCGGGACCATCCCTTGAGAGGAACCTGCACCTTCTGAGGAAGGCTAAGTCCAGGGCACTGATCGTCGCGGTTGATGCCGCCCTGCCGACGCTCGTCCCGGCCGGCATCATCCCCGATGTTCTCGTGGCGATCGATCCGATGGCTATGAACGTGGGCATGTTCCGGGACAACCCTCGGTTAAAGGAAATACCTTTCGTCTGCCTTTCCCAGTACACGTCTGAAATAGTCAAGGTCTATCCCGGCCCCTTGTTCATGAATATGACTGAAGGGAACATCGCGTATCAGTGGCTTCGCAGCTACTGGGAGGAAAAGGGCTGTATAGCCTGCTTCGGAGGTTCGGTATCACACCTCGGGTTTGCCGTGGCAGAGTTCATGGGAGCTTCCACTATATGTCTGATGGGCCTTGACCTCTCCTTTGAGGAAAAGCTTCATGCCGGGGAAACAACCCGGCTCCTGTTTAAGGAGAACGAAGAGGTGCCCGATTACCGAAGGGGCGCCCAACAAGTGCTCGACATATTCGGGGAGAAACGTTACACGCTGGCGAGTTATCTCACCTTCAGAACTTCTTTTGAGAACCGTATAAAGACATTCACCGGAGGGGTTTTCAATGCTACTGAGGGCGGGCTGCCGATAGCCGGAGCCGAAAACATCAGGCTCTCGGATTTCATCACGCAATTCTGCGATGTTGGCGAGATCGATGCCTTCTCCCTTCTTTGCGGCCGATTGGAGTCTGACGCAACCTATGATCTCCAGGGGCTGTTACGAGAGATCAGGTCTACCAAGGCAGTCTTCATAGGCATCCGCAAAAATGCCACCCGCATACTCGGCCTCGTCAAGCGCCTCAAGAAAATGAAGAAGGACCATAGAGAAGAGGAGGCGCTGTTCTACGAGACCGTGAAAGAGGTCGAGACACTCACGGAGAAGGTGCGTCATCCGGCTCTCAACATCATAGCATCCTACCATTACCAGCTTGAACTCTATCTGAAGAGACAGGAGATGCAGGAGATTGATGAGATTAAGGACCAATACAAACGGCTCGACGAGCAGCTTCAGCGAGGCCTCCATTATTACGGCGAACTGCTGGAAGCTCTGCCTCTATTCCTCGAACAACTGGGCAAGCTTCAGCATGTGCTCGAGGACGTGGACCGCGCAAATCGACTGCTGACGAATGGTTCTTTGCCAATCTTGAGACGACTAAGAGGCGTCGCGGCTATCTATGAGAAGGCGGGAATGGCCACGGAAGCCGTGGAACACCTGGAAACGGCCCTGAGCGAAGCAAATCGTCCGGATTTGGCAAACCTGAATAAGGCGGACGAAACCCGATTGAGCCGGGAATACCGCTCGCTGCGCCTTGCACTGGGCGAAGGGTACATCGAGCAGTACAGATATTATGAAGCGAAAGAGGCCCTGGAGAAGGCCGGGAGCCTTTCGCGCCCGGACGTTAAGACAGCAGCGGATCTGGCGGCCGAAAGGAAGATCGGAGCGCTCCTGAAGGTATGCGAAGAGAAGATACGCGCCTGGGAGGAAAAGGAACTGAAGATGGCGGCGCTCGTTGAACGGGCGGAGTCAGCGTACGGGACTGAACTGGAATCAGGCCTCTTCTACTTCCGGACGGCAAACTACGAACGCGCTGAGAAGGCCTATCTTGCCGCAGTCAGGGAATATTCCAATAATCAATCGCCCCGTCTTGTGTTAGCTCTCTACGGCTTGGCTCACACGTACCTTAAGCTCAAAGAGAACCAGAAAGCGGTGGATGCTTTTGCAAGCGCGCTCCAGGCAGATCCGGAGAACCCCCTGATTTACAAGGACCTTGCGATACTATCTATCGAAAACGGCAACACGGAATCGGGAGAGATGTTCCTGTCCAAAGCGCTGGAACTTGCCCCCTCGTCAGACGAACTCTATGTGCTCCTCGCCCGTCTCTATCTCGATCTAGGTGACAGCAACAAGGCAATCGCTCTCTATGAATACGGGCTTCAGATCAATCCCCAAAATGCAAACCTCCAACAGGAGCTAGCGTTCCTGTACCAGGACGTCATAGTTGAGAAGAAGCAGGAAAAGGATAGGGCAGGTTAAGGTTAAGAAAAATTGCTGCCCTGGCTTGACCTTTATTACCGTTGTCTATGCCTGTTCTATTCTCAACCTCAACCCTTGCCTTAGCTTCTGACTCAGCCTGTCTCATCTTAATCTTAACCTCAACCTGAACCTGCTGTTCTGGGTATTAGTACCTTTTTCCTATTAAGTTTCACCAAACTACTCCGACAACTTGATCATAGGAAACGAAAAACCTTAGTCCAGAAAGGAAGTGATAGAAAGGACTCACGGACAAGGGGTACCTAACGTTCTGGGGTAGCCGGAAGCTATCCCGAAAAAAAGATCAAGGAGGAAATCATGCCATTAACAGTCAACACAAACATCTCGAGTTTAAACGCCCAGAGAAACGTCGGAATAAACAATTCTGCATTGTCCAAGTCTCTGGAAAGGCTCTCATCGGGCTTGCGAATCAACAAGGCTGCCGATGACGCGGCTGGTCTCGCCATTGCGACCAAGTTTGATGCCCAGGTCCAGGGTCTCAACCAGGCGGTAAGGAACGCGAACAACGCGGTATCGCTAGTACAGACAGCGGAAGGCGGGGTCAACACCCTGACCAACATCCTCCAGAGGCTCAGAGAGCTTGCAGTCCAGTCATCTTCAGATGACAACACGCCCACAGAGCGCGCGGACACCGAGCAGGAAGCGCAGAGCCTGATCACGGAGTTTACGCGCATTTCCACCACGACACAGTTCAACACCATGAATCTTCTCGACGGCTCATTCACGGGCAAGTACTTCCAGATCGGCGCAAACTACGGTCAGACGGTAACCTTCACGATCAATGATGCCCGCGCAAGGTCGCTGGGCGGCAGGGCGGAATATACCGCAAACACTCCATCCGGGGTAACAAACGCAGTAAACGGGAACTTCGGAGCAGGCGAGATCAAAATAAACGGCAACGACGTCGGTCCCACCAACTCTGCTGACGACCAGTATTCGGTGTTGGACATTACGAGTGCCGCGCCGGGCGCTGATTTGGCTTCGACTGACGTATCAGTAGCAACGTATCTCAGCTTCATAATTAACGGCAACGCGGTGACCGTCAGTTTGGCGGCAAGCACGGCCATCACGGCCGACCAGTTGGCGACAAGTATCGTCACGAAAATCAACAACGCAAGCATCACGGGCGTTTATGCAAAGACCCTCGGCGGCTCAGGCTGGATACTCGAAGCGAGTGCCGGAACCAACGTTAACCTCCAGTACTCCTTTGTCGCAGGAAATGTGTCTGGAAAATTCAGCATCGGCGGCCAGGCCATAGGCATGACCGGGTCCCTTTCGAACATGTGGGGTAACTCGAATGCAGGTACAATCGGGAACTACAACGGAGAGACGAGCGCGATCGCCAAAGCGGTTGCAATCAACGCTATCCAGGGGGCGAGCAATGTACTGGCTACCGCTCAGCCGAATGTGGTGACAGCCAGCGGTTCTATCGCGGCGACAACCCTCGCGTCCGGCGACGTCTACATCAATGGTCAGGACATAGGCGCCGTGACGGTCACGGCCAATGACGGCACAGGCGCGCTGGCCACGGCAATTAACAACCTGCAGGGGACTACGGGCGTATCCGCGAGCGTGAACGCCAACGGCAGGCTGGTGCTGACAGCATCCGACGGCCGCAACATCGCATTGACAACGCGCACTGCAGCAATTGGCGGCGCCGGTGGTTTGAATCTGTCCGGCACAGCGACCAACACATCCTGGCTCTACCGTTCCAGCCTCAAGCTGAACGATATTAGCAATTTCAGCCTCACGAGCTCGAGCGATTTGTTCGACTTGACTGGTGCACACGAGACGAGCCGCACGGTTGCCTCGGACGTCTCCACATACAATGTTTCCCTTTTAAAGCTCGATACGCAGGCGAACGCCCAGGCGGCGATCCTGACCATCGATTCGGCCCTCAACGAGGTGAACGGCATAAGGGCCGGTGTGGGCGCTGTACAGAACAGGATGGAATTCACCGTGAACAACCTGCAAATCGCTTCCGAGAACATGAGCGCTTCGGAAAGTCGGATCAAGGATGCGGACTTTGCAGCGGAAGTGGCTACTTTTACGAGGAACCAGATAATGGTACAGGCGGGTGTGGCAATGGTTGCCCAGGCGAACACGACGTCGCAGTACGCACTGCAACTTCTGCGGTAAGACTGGTAAGAGGGATGGGAGCGCTTCCGCTCCCATCCCTTAAACGAACACAAAGAGGCCAGTGATATGAAAACGACACCGACAGCAGAAGTGATAACGGCGCAGTTTCACGTGATTGATCGCCTGAATATAAAAGCTGCCGCACCCCAGCAGGATGGGAAACAGCCCGTAACGACAACAGTGGATACAACTCCCGCTAAGGTGGACCCTAGAGAAGTCAAACAGGCCGCACAGGAGATTAACCAGGCCATCAAATCCCTGAACGACCATTTGCAGTTTTCGGTGGATAATACGACCAATAGTACGGTCGTCAAGCTGATCGATGGTAATACGGGTGAAGTGCTCAGGCAGATTCCCGCTGAGGAGATCTTGAGGCTGCGGGCCTACTACCAGGACCACCAGGGGTTGCTCGTCAATACGGCTGTGTAGGTATAAGGCAGGCTGTTTAATCGCTTCAGACTACTCTCCAAACCCGCGGGAGTAGTCTGCTCTTTTCTCCAAAGTTTCATTCGCACGCCGTCTACCCCGCCCTGGGACTAAAGTTTTGCCTATCCTTGGCGATAACCTATAGAAGGAAAGAGGAGCAAGGAGGCGCTATGGCTGGAATCTCGTCAAGTGGACTGGTATCAGGGCTCAACACAGATCAACTGATAAGCCAGCTCATGACCATTGAGAGGCAACCGGAACAGCTACTCAAGCAGCAACAGACGGACTACCAGACGAAAATTGCCGCGCTGCTTCAGTTCCAAACAACCCTTGGATCCTTCGCGTCTTCCCTGCAGACACTGAATGACCCTGCCAAGTTCAATACGAAGAGCGTCTCTGTAACGAAAACCTCTGCAGGAAATGAGGTGCTTACAGCTTCCACATCCGCCGGCGCCGCACTGGGGAGCTACAGCGTGGAGGTAGACCAACTCGCCCAGGCAAGCGCTAGAGCTTCCCAGGGCTGGGTCGACCGGAATACGACACCCATCGCGGCAGCGACGGGGAGCTTCGCCTACAAGGTGGGCAACTCAGGCGCTGTCACAAGGCTCAGCGTCAATCAGAATACGACCCTGCAAGGCCTGCGGGATGCGATAAACATGCCGGGTTCACCCGTCTATGCCTCCATCGTAAACAATGGAAGCGGCTCCAATGCGTACAGGCTTGTACTTACCAGCGCATCGGCTGGCTCGGAAAATGCGATTCAGATCACACAAAATGACACCAACCTCGACTTTACACATAAGCAGATTGGAACAGCTTACGCATACACATCGAATAGTTACTCGGGCAACGTCTACGCGAATAGCGGAACCTATTACACGGGAGCGGATAACAAGAGTTTTATTGTTAAGGTCACAACCGCGGGTAACACGACCGGCGCCCTCGCCGGCCGGGCAAAATATGAATATTCGACGGACGGCGGTATTAATTGGTCAAATGAGATCACGGCAGGTACCGGCGGGGCCGACACGACCGCAGATATCGTGATTGATTCTACCAACAAGACCCTTTACAAAGACGGGGCGCCCGTCACGCTGACCGAGGGTACCTACACGGGATCGGACCTTGCCACAGAGCTGCAAACAAAGCTTGGCGGCGGATACGCAGTTTCGTATGATGGTGGAACGAGGAAGTTCACCATCACTAACAATACGGGGAGCACCGTAACGTTCAACTGGTCCAATGCGGGATCGACCGCTGCCGGGGTGCTCGGCTTTGATACGGTCGATGCAACGGTTACCGACGGAAACGGCGAGACCGCTAATTTTGATACAGGCATGTTCATTGACGGAGGTAAGCTGGCAAGCGGTGACAACGGCCGGGTGAAGATCAATTTCAGCACAACCGGAACCCTTGCGCTTGGTGACAAGTTCGGCATTGATGCCTTTAACCCCGAGATGCAGACCGCTCAGGACGCGGTCATAAAAGTCGGCAACTCCACGATTGTCAAGAACTCAAATACCATCACCGACGCCATCGAAGGCGTTACCCTCAATCTGACCGGCGCAGCTCCCTCATCAGCGGTCACGCTTAACGTCTCAGGGAAGACTGACGATGCCAAGTCGAGCATCAACGACTTTGTGGACGCATACAACACGATGGCGGATTTCATCAACACGCAGCTCAGCTACGACCCGAGCGCAAAGACGACGGCCAACCCGTTGCTCGGGGACCCGACCCTGCTGGAGATCAGGAGCAAGATCGCAAGAGTCGTGACAGGCAGCATCCCCGGCCTTGGCACGTCAAGCTACACAAATCTCTCTCGGATAGGTATTACGTCAGACGCGAAGACGGGAAAACTAAGTTTGGACGACAGCAAGCTCGCATCCGCACTTGCCGCTAATCCCGACGGCGTGGCAAAGCTCTTTATCGGTACAGCCACCGCCACCAATCAGGCGGTCTCGTTCGTGAGCAAAACGACTAAGACGCAAACCGGGTCATATAGCGTGTACATAAGCACGGCTCCTCAAAAGGCAACGCTCCTCGGTGGTCAGACCATAGCCCCCAGCGGCATAGCCGCGGATGAAACATTGAACTTTAAGTATTCTGACGGCAAGACCGCGGCCGACCCCTTCTATACCAGCTTCTCGGTCGGTCTGAGCGCCGGCGCCGGGATGAACAGTATCGTCAATAACCTTAACAGCGCATTTGCCACGCACAACGTCGGGCTCACAGCCTCTAATGAGAGTGGGAAGCTAAGGATTATATCTACGAGCTATGGGGCAGACCAATACTTCAAGGTCACGTCCGATAAAGGAAATATAGCGGGCCAGGTTGGGTTCAATGATGACGGTACGTCTGAAAATGCAGGGGCCGATGTTGCCGGCAGCATTAATGGCCATGCAGCCAAAGGTATTGGTAACCAGCTCACGTCGAAGTCCGGCCTTGGGGAGGATGGCCTTACGATAGCGGTCGACTCAACCCAGGCAGGCGGTCTCGGTACCATTACCATCTCCTCCGGGATAGCGGATAAACTGCCTGCGAGCCTGGGTACGTATACCGACTCTGCCAAGGGTGTGCTGAAATCAAAATCAGACTCCATGCAGAAAAGCATAGACACTATAGACTCCCAACTTCAGACGATGGAGACAAGATTCACACAGGAAGAACAGGACCTGAGAGACAGGTTCGCTCGGCTTGAAACGCTCCTTCAGCAGTACAATACGACGAGTCAGTATTTAGCAATGCAGCTCGGCACTATTTCAAGCAGTACTGGCAATACCGCAGCCAATACCGCAAATAATACCGCAAATAAGTCGTCAACGTGATGAGTGATAAGAGATGGTAAGAGGCGATCTTAGACGGCATTACAGTGAGGTACATCTCGCTTCTTCGAGTCCCGGAGAAACAGTGCTCATGCTCTACGACGGCGCTATCCGCTTTTTGAAAGAAGCGGTCAGACGGATCGCCGAAGAGAATATAGTTGCTAAGGTTCAGCTACTGGACAAAGTGGAAAAAATTATCGAGTACCTCCAGTCCTGTCTTGATAAGGAAAACGGGGGGGAAATTGCAGAGAACCTGCATAGACTCTATGACTATATGCTTCTGCGGCTCACCGAGGCAAACTTCCACAATGACGTCCGGAAACTGGAAGAGATCGGATCGCTGCTTGGCACGCTTAGAGAAGGTTGGGTGAGTGTCTGTGAGGCATCCAGGAAAAACCAGGAAACCAATACTTTGGAACCGGAAAAGAATTCGGCCGCGACAAAGAACATTGCGGTAAGCGTCTAAGGGAGACTACTGATGAGCTACAGCCCCGATTGCTCTGCTGAAGCGTTGTACGAACAACTGCTCAGGCTTGCTGACAAAGAGGAGCAGGCGTTGACCGCAGATAATCTGGGGGAGCTCAAAGCCTGCATTCATAAGAAGGAGGAGGTATTTAAGAAACTCCGGTCACTTGAAAATAATTTGGGGCAGAGCATTGGAACAGACGAATCAGCCGCTCTCCTCCAGCAGGTGTCAGAAAGACACGAACTCGTCAGGAAAAGAGTCAAGATAATGCGTGATGAATGCGAGCGGGTAATACTGGAGATTCGCACCGGCAGGCGCGCGTACCGGGCCTACTGCTACTCAGGAATAACAGGTTCGGAAGACTCAGCGCGTCTTCTATAGGATGACTGAAGGCACGAATGTTGCAAACATCATAGGTGGCATAATCACAGGGAGTCGTCCTGCACAGCACGCGCGCCTGGAGCAGCATGTGAACGACGATCGTGTAAAGACGTTCATAAAATTAACGCGTCAGGTCTTGGAGGAAGATCGCATCAGAGAGTCGGAACTTGGGCGCCGTACCGAGTCGACGTCTGACTATTCGGATCCTGACTGGAATCGTGAGAGCGAACTTCTGAGGATAACGAGTTAGCATGTTCGCTCATCCGTATTGGCACTGACGCTCACTGCCGCATCATTGCATAACCTGTGTTAAGCCGCGCAAAATCTTAAGTTTGATAGTGCCTGTCCGATAAACCTATGAGGGAAATTACTATATCGATTAGATCATATCGGGGAAGATAAGAAAAGGTGAAGCCCAATTCTGACATATTGGAAATCCTTGTAGTCGAGGACAGTAAGCCCTTGCGGGATATGCTCGTGCACGTGCTCAAGGAAGACGGCGCGCACGTAGATTCCGCAAAAGACGGTAAAGATGCGCTCGACAGATATTATAGTGCACCCTACGATCTCGTGATCACGGACCTCAACATGCCTGAAATAAGCGGCATCGAACTGATAAAAAGGATAAGAGAAAAGGACGAGCTTGTCGAGTTCATAATCATCACGGGATACGCCTCACTTGAAAGCGCCATAGAAGCAATAAAGGCGGGGGCTTTCGACTATATCATCAAGCCTTTTAAAGTAGAAGAGTTGATGGTGGCTGTCAGGAACGTAAGGGACAAGGTTCTTCTCCAAAAAAGGAATACGGCGCTCGTGGAGAAGCTAAGAGGCTTCTATGAAGAGATTGACCGTTACAAGTACACGAAGGTGACGTCGTGGACCGAAAAAATAATCAAGGAGATCGAGAATCTGAACAGGTTGAGAAGGGAAGGGTTATTGAAAGATGACGAGTTCGAGAACTTCAAAAAGAGGATCTTCGAAAAAATAGAATGATGCCAGGTATGACATGACTGGTGACCGACCGTACAGGAGAGCATTGAGCAGAATAGATACAAGAGCCGAGATTGCGAAGGCGGCCGGTTCACAAATTAACCTTGGTGACGCTCGCAATTTCTCATCGATGCAGGAGGCCGGGTAATGACCGTTGCGGGTGAGAGACGGGAATTTTTCAGGGTGAGAGATCGTCTCGAAATAGAATTTCGCGTAGTAGACAACGAGGAGTTTTTGAAGCTGGAACGGGTGGTCAAGTACAACCCGACGCAGGTGTTCGTTCAGGCTCCGAAAGATAGAATTGCGAAGAGTGAGCAGTTCGGCTCCGATGGAGAGCCGCTCCTTTCGTATCTCGCTATGCTCGATCGGAAGCTTTCGATAATCACCGATCTCTTAGCGAAGCCGCGCGTGGATGAGCTCTACACGAAGCGCTACTTGGACATAGAGATTAGCGGGTCAGGACTCTCTTTTGTATCTGATGTCTCGCTGCCGGAGAACGGATACACCGAGTTCCGGCTGGTGTTGCCTGTTTTCCCCTACCCTAAGATTCCCGTGCTCTGCCGGGTGGTGAGAAGCGCCAAGCGGGAAGAGAATTCCCACCCGGAATGGGATACGGCTTGCAAGTTCCTTACTATTAACGACTCTGACAGGGATCTGCTCATTCAATATATCTTCGGAAGAGAGCGCGAGCGGATACGGTCGGGAAAGGGTATCGAGGACCGATAAGGTATGGATATAGCGACCATTCTAGGATTAGTTCTCGGCATTGGCGCATTGCTCGGCTCGTTTCTGATGGAGGGCGGTCATCTTGGCGCTCTCATCCAGGCTCCCGCGATGCTCCTCGTCATCCTGGGAACTTTTGGCGCAACAATCATAACTACCTCGTTGACCCAGGTCAAAGCCTTGCCGGAAATCATCAAGATTGCAGCTTTTGAAAAGAGACTCAATCCTCAACAACTGATCGAGCTTATTTACGACCTTGCTCAGAAAGCCAGAAAGAACGGGCTCCTCAGCCTCGAGAAGGATCTTGCGTCCATCAAGGAGCCCTTCTTGAAGAAAGCCTTACAGCTTGCCATAGACGGATTCGAAACCAATAAGATCAAGGAGATACTCGAGATAGAGATGTCTTATGTCGAAGAAAGACACAAGTCAGGAGCCGCCTTCTTTCAGAAGCTGGGAGGTTTTTCTCCAACGCTGGGTATCATGGGGACGGTGCTCGGCCTGATCCACGCGCTCTCAAATCTCGAGAACAGCTCAAACATTGCTTCTTCAATCGCGGGCGCCTTCATTGCCACCCTGTGGGGCGTTGCCCTGGCCAATCTCATATACCTTCCTATCTCCGATAAATTGAAGGCCAAGCATCAGGATGAAGGACTCTGTTTGGAGATTATCACGGAAGGGGTGATGTCTCTGGCCATGGGTGATAATCCACGGGTTATCAGAATGAAACTGCTATCGTTCCTGATACCCGATTTGAGGCGGGAGGAAGATTAGTGAGAAAGAAACAACCGGAAGAACATGAAAATATGGAGCGTTGGCTCATCACCTATGCCGACCTCATCACGCTCCTGTTGGCTTTCTTCATTCTGATGTACACCATGTCCAAGCAGGATTCAAAAAAGTACCAGGAAGTGGCAGCGCATCTGAAAGCGATATTCACGGGTAGTAATGCCGTACTGGCAACCGGCACGGTCGCGGGGAAAGTGCCCATTGAGCTTTCCTTCAAAGGTGGGGCAGAGGACATTGCCGCCCTTAAAGAGCAGCTGGAGAAAGAACTGCGGGAGACTGGAGACAAAAGCGCTGCCGATGCAATGCAGGCCATCTCAGTGATTTCAGATGAACGTGGACTGGTTCTGCGCGCAATGGAAAAGGCATTTTTCGATACGGGCAAGGCAGATCTCACCCCCAGAGCACGAAGCGCCCTCGACGGGATAGTTCCGATGCTCACGACCATGCCCAATCAAGTGCGCGTCGAAGGGCATACAGATAATGTGCCGATAAGTACGAGCGAGTTCAGATCCAATTGGGAACTCTCTGTGAGGAGGGCGACAGAGGTAGTACGGTACCTTGTAGAGCGGCACAGCTTTCCACCCGATCGCATTTCCGCTTCTGGCTATGCTGAATACCGACCTATTGCGTCCAATGATACAGCGGAAGAGCGAGCCAAGAACCGACGGATCGAAATTATAGTTGTAAAAACCGCCGAGAATCAGCCGAAACCGCCGGTTGTGCCAGCGGAGACCCACAACAATAAGCAGTAGGCTTGAGGTCCCCCTTTTGACAACGTCACGTTTGATTGTATAAAATGTCATCGTATCATGACGCTCATAAGAACCATTTTAGTGCCCTTGCGAGAGATGGCTCTTTTCCCTTCTGTTATCACGCCTCTGGTTTTTCAGGAAGAGATCTACAGTAAGCCATTCGCCGAGTCTCTGGAATCGGGTATTCCGCTGGGTTTTCTCGCGCTGAAAGAGCCCGATACCCGGCAGCCGGACTTCACGGAGTTTTTTGCCGTTGGCACGATGGGTAAGGTGCTTCAGTACTCGAGGGATGAGAAACGTCTCCTGCGGGTAGTGGTTGAAGGAAGAGAGAGATTCAGCCTCAAGAAGTTCATAGAAGATGTGCCCTACCTCGTGGGAGAGGTTGAGACCATCAATGAACATGATAAACCGAACGTAGTCACCGAGGCGCTCACACAAAGCATACACGCTCTTCTCAAAATCTGCTTGAATTTCGGAGCACCACTCTCTGAAGAGGTGGTGAGACTTATCAGTAATATACAGCGACCGGGCAAACTTGCAGATCTGATGGCCTGTTATCTCGCTAACGATCTCGCGGAACAGCAAGAGATTCTGGAAACCACCCAGCCGGCAGAACGGTTGAAGAAAGTTTTTCTGACTCTTGAGCAAAGAGGTTCAGTCGCTCCAGGTGAAGGCCAAGATTCAGCTGGAAGTGGCCAAGGAGATCGGCAAGTCACAGAAGGATTTTATGCTTCGGCAACAGATGAAAGTGATACAGAGAGAGTTGGGAGAGGATGATACCCACCTCGATGATGTGCGGGAGCTGAAAAAGAAAATCAAGACGAGCGGCATACCGGAGAAAGTCGGTGAGATAGCTCAGAGAGAATTGGCTCGACTTGAACGTATGAATCCGGCGTCCGCGGAATACACGGTCTCAAGAACCTATCTCGATTATCTGGCGAGTATGCCATGGACCAAGAAGACAGAGGACAGCCTCGATCTCGACAAAGCCCAGATGGTCCTCGATGAGGATCATCACGGTCTGGAGAAAGTCAAGGAGCGGGTTCTCGAGTTTCTTGCGGTGAGAAAATTAAATCAGAGTATGAAGGGGCCCATTCTCTGCTTCGTCGGTCCCCCCGGGGTCGGCAAGACATCACTCGGTATCGCGATAGCTAAAGCAACGGGCAGGAAGTTCGTACGGATGTCTCTCGGCGGAATCAAAGATGAAGCTGAGATCAGGGGCCATAGACGCACTTACGTGGGAGCAATGCCCGGAAGAATTATCCAGGAATTACGCAGGGCGGAGACGAACAATCCGGTGCTGATGCTCGATGAAGTGGATAAGCTGGGAAACGACTTCCGGGGTGATCCGGCGTCCGCGCTTCTCGAAGTACTCGATCCAGAGCAGAATCATTCGTTCAAAGATCATTACCTGGATGTTTCCTTTGATCTCTCCAGCGTGATGTTTATAACGACCGCCAACGTGATGCACTCTATCCCGGCCCCGTTACGTGACAGAATGGAGGTAGTGCAGGTCTCCGGATATACAGAGGAGGAAAAGGCAAAGATTGCCCTCGGCCACCTGGTACCCAAACAGAAGAAAGAAAACGGGCTTGAGAACGAAGAGATCATATTTGAGGAAGAAGCCATACGAGCCCTGATACGTGAGTATACGAGAGAGGCGGGTGTGCGCAATCTCGAGCGTGAAATCGGTTCTATATTCAGAAAATGTGCCAGGGCGCTCGCACAAAAGGGGGAGTGTCCGCATCGTGTGGATGATGCTACGGCCCGTCTTCTGCTTGGTCCTCAGAAATATCGTGCGACTGATATAGACCCGACGGATAAACCTGGAGTCGCGTGCGGCCTCGCCTGGACCGAGGCAGGCGGCGACATTATCTTTATAGAGGCCAAGTCCATGAGAGGACACTCAGGGTTGCTGCTCACAGGCTCTCTGGGAGATGTGATGAAGGAGTCGGCACAGGCCGCTCTCACCTATGTGCGGTCAAACGCGGAAAGGTTGGGTTTGGACGCCGGCTTTTATGATAATCAGGATATACACATCCATGTGCCGCAAGGAAGCATTCCCAAAGACGGACCTTCGGCTGGTATTACGATTCTGGTCGCACTGGTATCGATGGCGAGAGATATTCCGGCCAGAAAGACGGTTGCGATGACCGGTGAACTGACTCTTTCCGGAGAGCTTCTCCCTGTAGGCGGTATAAAAGAAAAAGTACTAGCAGCACTGCGCCATGGCACTGAAGAGATCATTATTCCATGGCGGAACAGGGAGGATCTTTCCGAAATTCAAAAAGAGCAGTTGACAGGGGTCAAAATAGTGCTGGCCAAAAATGCAGAGGATGTTTTATCCTATGTATTTGATGGGAAATCCGCTATAATAGTGGAAGGTGTACATGTCAATTGATCTTAAGGAAATTGGAAGTTTACTGAGGCGGGCCAGAGAAGAACAGGGATTATCACCCGAGCAGGTCTCTGACACGCTTTATTTGAGAAAATCGGTCATCCGGGCGCTCGAATCGGGTGACTCGGCCGCACTGCCTCATTCGGTCTATGTGCGGGGATATATCGCGCAGTACGCAAAGTACCTCAAAGTGTACGATCAAGTGGCTGAGAGCCTCGATACAGCGGAGGAGCCGGCGGAGGCCATCCCGATACCGAGGACAGAGGCTCAGCCCACGCCAAAGGTCAGGGATGTGAGAGAGAGACCACGCGCGAGAAAGGCCGTGCTCGGGGGCTCGGTGGCGGTAGTAGCCATTGTCACACTGCTGCTCTTCCTTCACGGACAGCGAGAGGTTCCACTGCCGACGCAGTACGAGACCGAGAATGTTGTCCGCAATTCAACAGAGACCCAGGCAAATTGGGCCCCGGCCAACGAGACAAAAAAATTGGTGATTGCCTGTCACGAGAGAGCGTGGGTCAGGATCATAATTGACGGCGCTGAAAAGAAGGAAGTAATGCTCAACCCTGAAGAAGTTGTAATGTTCACAGCCAGGGAGAAATTCGACTTGCTTGTTGGGAATGCGGGGGGTGTCAAGCTCTTCTTCGACGGCAAAGACACCAAATTCGAAGGAGCGAGCGGAGAGGTAAAAAGAGTAACCCTTCCGTAGAAGCCTTGTTCGATTGGTTCAATTAGTTTTATTGGTTTAATTGGTTTATCTGAAGATTTCGGATTCGATATTTGGAACTAATGACACCAATCGAACCAATGAAACTAATGAAACACTTCTTACTATGATCATTCTTGGATTGGACCCCGGGCTGGCAAGTACAGGTTTCGGGGCAATTTTTTGCACGGAGAAGAGTGCGGCTCTTCGTGCGGCCGGCCGCATAGAAACCCTTCCAGGCGAACCCATTACCAGAAGGCTCCATCAGATTTTTGAGGACATCAACAGCCTGATAGCCACGCTGGATCCTCGATTGGTGGCGATCGAAAATGCTTTCTCACTTGTGCGCTATCCGCGCGCAGGGATCATACTGGGTGAAGTGCTTGGTGTCATCTATCTGTGCGCATGTCAGCATGGGCTGCCGATTCTCGAGATAACCCCTAAAGAAGTGAAGAACGCACTGGTCGGGAGCGGAAGCGCCACGAAGAAGCAGATCAAATCGGCTACCGGGCGAATTCTTAAGATCAAGGAGCCTTCCTCCTTGCATGCCGCCGACGCCCTTGCTGTGGCATTGACAGCTTATTATAGAAAGGGTTACGCTGACTTCGCATGATCTCGTATCTGGAAGGCCGTTTAAAAAGCATCTATGCTGACAGAATCACGCTGCTCGTCGGCGGAATAGGGTACGAGCTTCTTATTCCTGCATTCGTGATGAACGAGATCAAACGCACTGCGGTCATCGACGGCGGATTGGGCCTTCATGTCTCATTTCACCAGACTGAGAGGCAGCCCAAACCTGTTCTCATCGGCTTCAGGTCAGGCCTCGACAAAGAGTTTTTCGAGCTCTTCATCTCTGTGGAGGACATCGGTCCCTTAGCCGCTGTCAGGGCTCTTGGGCGGCCGGTGAGAGAGATAGCCAGGTTTATAGAGGAGAAAGACGTAAAATCGCTGAGACAGTTGAAGGGCATCGGCGAACGTAAGGCGGAGAAGATCGTTGCCACGCTCAAGGGGAAAGTGGCCAAATACGCGCTGATGCCTGATTTGGAGCTGCCCGCAGCCATGCCGGAAGATTTCCGCAAGGAAGTCGAAGATGTCATGGTCACGCAACTCGGCCACAAGGCTTATGAGGCACGGAAGATGATAGAGGAAGCGCTCAAGAAGAATCCCGCCATTGCTTCATCGGAAGAACTTTTTGAGGAAGTATATCGAGGGCAAAAGACGTGATCTACGAGGAGACCGAGAACCTCCCTGACCTCTTGAAATCGGAAGGCGCCGGGGATGAAGAGACCAATGTCGCGTTAAGGCCTCCGGTCCTCGCCGAATATGTCGGTCAGGAAAAAGTCGTTGAAACATTGCAGATCGCTATAGAGGCCGCGCTGCAGAGAAACGAACCCCTGGAGCATATACTTTTCAATGGACCGCCGGGACTGGGAAAGACAACGCTGGCCCACATCATAGCAAAGGAGATGCACACCAGGATTGTCACATCGAGCGGTCCTGCGCTTGAGAAAGGCGGGGACCTGATGGGGGTGCTCACCAATCTCGAGCAGGGGGATGTCTTTTTCATCGATGAGATACACCGGCTTCCCAAGGTCGTGGAAGAGTTTCTCTATCCTGCGATGGAAGACTTCGCCGTCGATTTCATCTTTGACAAAGGGGTACACGCACGCACGCACCGGTTCAGGCTGGAACGGTTTACCCTGATCGGAGCGACCACGCGCTCGGGGCTTCTCTCGTCTCCCTTGCGGGAACGTTTCGGCATCGTGAGAGATCTCGATTTTTATGCAGAGAAAGAGCTTGTCCGCATCATAAAGCGCTCCGCATCAATCCTGCAAATCCCCATTGATGAAGAGGGCGCCTATGAGATAGGCTGCAGAGCCAGGGGCACACCGAGAGTCGCCAACAGGCTGCTCAAACGGGTTCGTGACTACGCCCAGGTGAGGGCCCAAGGCTCGGTTACACGGTCGGTTGCCATGGAAGCCCTTTCCCTGGAGGGCATCGACAGCCACGGGCTTGGAGAGGTGGATCGAAAGCTCCTCACGACGATTATCCTCAATTACAAGGGCGGCCCGGTCGGGATAGAAGCGCTTGCTGCCACGCTGCAATTAGAGTCTGATGTGCTCATCGAAGTGGTTGAGCCGTATCTGCTCAAGACGGGTTTCGTGACAAGAACGTCGCAGGGAAGGAAGGCCTCTGATAAAGCCTATCATCACTTGGGATTTACTGCAGGCGGGAAGGCGAAGAACATGGAGTTGTTCGCGGAGGCAAAGAAAAAAGAGTGATCACAAATCGTTTTACTGGCTGAGCCGCTCTATCTCTTCGGAGGAGATATCGAAGTTTGCATGGACGGACTGAACATCGTCCGAGTCTTCTAAAGCCTCCATCAGCTTGAGCATAGTCTCTGCTTGTTTCCCTTCCAGTTTTACCGATGTTTGCGGGACCATGCTGACCTCGGCAACAGTATATTTCATGTTCTTTTCGTCAAACGCTTTTTTTACTTTCTCGAAGCCGGCCGGATCCGTGGTCACTTCGATCGTACCATCATCCTCTTTCACGTCCTCTGCGCCTGCGTCAAGGGCCAACTCCATGATCCGGTCTTCGTCAACGGTCGCTTTGTCGAATGAGATATAGCCCTTCTTTGAGAAGAGCCAGGAGACACTCCCTGCTTCCGCGAGGTTGCCGCCATACTTGGAGAAAGAATGGCGCACGTCAGCTGAGGTCCTCATTTTATTGTCACTCAGCGCTTCTACGAGCACCGCCGCGCCTCCCGGACCGTACCCCTCATAAATATATTCTTCATAAGCCGCGCCGCCTTCAGCCGGGGAAGTGCCTCTCTTTATTGCCTTTTCAATGTTATCCTTCGTCATGTTCTCTGCTTTTGCCTTGAGTACCGCGGTCCTGAGCCTGGGATTGGCCTCAATGTCGCCGCCGCCGATTCTCGCAGCCGTCGTGATCTCTTTGATCAGCTTTGTAAATATCTTGCCCCGCCGCGCGTCCGCGGCACCTTTCTTGTGCTTGATGGTGCTCCACTTGCTATGGCCGGACATGAGATCCCCCGAATATAGATTTCCACGGGCTCACCCGCGGTTGACAACCGATACCCTGAACCATTGCGAGCCGGTCCATGAGTGCAGAAGATGGTGGGCAGTACAGGAATCGAACCTGCGACCTCTGGTATGTGAGACCAGCGCTCTAACCATCTGAGCTAACCGCCCATGCTTAATCTTTAATATATCATGGCTTAAAAGTCAATACAATCAAAGGCGCACGCCACAAGATGATTCTTATTTCCGAATAAGGTAAAATACGCCTATGAAAGAACACGTATTCGGACCGGTACCTTCAAGGCGGTTGGGTTTCTCTTTGGGAGTCGATCCGATCCCAAGAAAGTATTGCAATTTTGACTGCATCTATTGCCAGGTTGGCAAAACCACCCGTACCGAGAAAGATCGCAAAAGCTTTTTTGATAAAGGCGCACTTGTCAAAGAGGTTCTGGAGCATCGGCTGAAAGCGAAGGCTGTTGACGTCATTACGTTCTCGGGCTCGGGAGAGCCGACTCTTAATCAGGATCTTGGCTGGATGCTCAGAGAATTGAAGAAGAGAACTGACACGCCTCTGGCCGTGATTACCAACGGATCACTGCTCGTTCAGGAAGACGTCCGCGAAGATTTGCTGCCGGCAGATATCGTACTGCCTTCACTCGACGCCGTGGACGAGGAAACGTTCCTTAGAATTAACAGGCCGCATCCTTCCATCAGCCTTGAAAGCGTCCTCAACGGACTGCGTAGCTTCCGAGACATTTACAACGGAAAAATATGGCTCGAAATAATGTTCGCCAAAGGCATAAACGATGCCCCTCAGCAGATCGAACGGTTCAAGAACGTTCTCGACACGATTTCCATTGACAAGATACAGCTCAACACGATCACGCGGCCCGCTCCCGAGCAAAGTGCAAAAGCGCTCGAGATGATGGAACTGGCATCGATCAGCGAGATACTGGGGGCGCGCTGTGAAATCGTCACCGGCTTCGACAAGAGGTCAGAGGCTCTTGGCATCGATGACTGGGTTACTGGAGTCCTCGCGACCCTCGGCAGGCGCGCTTTGACGGTTGACGATGTGGCAAGCGTGACAGCTATTTCACGAGACGAGGCCCAGGCGCGTCTCCAAAGGTTGGAAAAGCAGAAGATAGTGCGGACAATACAGCAAGGGGAGATGCTCTTTTACGTTCCGAATAAAGGGTAGCAGGCGGATGCCCGCCGCATTTGATTTCTACGCGTAACCTTAGAAATCTGTTGACAAATCAACCCCTGAACATTATGATTTGGCTCGCAAAAAAGTGTTCTTCAGCTCTTGTTGGTTACAGTCCTAAAAGGAGATACAGATGAAAATAGAACGCGCCGTGATGAGTGTGTCGAACAAGGCAGGGTTGGGAGAATTCGGCTCTTTTTTGAAACGTTACAATGTAGAAATCATGTCCACCGGGGGAACAAAGAAATATCTCGATGAGCAGGGCGTGGACCCCATCGATATCAGCGCGTACACCGGTTTCCCTGAGATTATGGATGGAAGGGTTAAGACGCTTCACCCCAAGGTGGCGGGCGGCATCCTCGGCATACGCGATAAAGCCGACCACGTCGAGGCCATGAAAACACATAACATCAAGCGGATCGATCTTATCGTCGTGAACCTTTATCCGTTCAGAGAAGTCATCAGCAAAGGGTGCACGTTCGAAGAAGCAATTGAGAACATCGATATCGGCGGGCCGTCCATGATACGGGCTGCTGCCAAAAATTTTAAGTACGTTACGGTCGTCATCGATCCGGCGGACTACGCGAGAGTCATGGAAGAGATGAAGAGTCACAACGGCGAAACCACAGAGCAGTTCCGTTTCTACCTCGCAAAGAAAGTCTTCCAGACCACGTCAGAATACGATAAAGCAATCTATACGTATCTGTCACAGGCAACGCTATAAGGAACAATGCGATGAGAATACTCGTTGTGGGGGGCGGTGGAAGAGAACATGCCCTGGTATGGAAACTCTCCCAGTCTCCCAGGGTGAAGACCCTCTTTTGTGCGCCAGGTAATGGCGGTATCGCCGATCTTGCCACGTGTGTCGAAATAGAGGCGACGAACACAAGAGCTCTCCTGGACTTTTCAAAGAAGGAGCGTATCGACTTCGTCGTCGTCGGACCTGAAGGTCCTCTCGCAGCCGGTATCGTCGATGCATTTGAGAGCGAGTCCGTTCCTATCTTCGGCCCGCGGGCAGCAGGCGCGCGATTGGAGACGAGCAAGATCTTCTCAAAACAGCTTATGGAACGGTACGGAATACCTACGGCACCCTTCAAGATTTTTGAGGCCTTTGATGAAGCGGAGCGCTACATTCGGACATTGAAGCCTCCCTTTGTGGTGAAAGCAGACGGACTTGCCGCCGGCAAAGGAGCATACGTAATCAGAGAAACAAGTGAGGGTGAAAAGGCAGTCAGGGAACTCTTGGTCGATTCGCTCTTCGGTGAAGCCGGCAGACGTATCATTGTGGAACAATTCCTTAATGGCATTGAAGCCTCTTGCCTTGCATTCACCGACGGTACATCGATCCTTCCGATGCTGCCCTCGCAAGACCATAAGGCACTTCTCGATAATGATCTTGGACCAAATACGGGTGGTATGGGTGCATACCTACCGGTCCCCTTCCTTGGCAAAGAGAGGGAGGCTGAGATAAACGACACAATAATGAAGAAGACCGTAGCCGCGCTGCATAAAGAAGGCATCACGTACAAAGGTGTGCTGTACGGAGGGATCATGCTGGAGGCTGAAAAGCCCTTCGTCCTCGAGTTCAATGCGCGCTTTGGGGACCCGGAAACGCAGCCCATTCTCTTCAAAATGGAGAGCGATATTCTGCCCATCCTTGAGGCCTGCGTGGAAGAAAGACTCGACAGGGTAGGGGAGATTTCCTGGAAACGCGGCGTCTCCATATGCGTTGTGATTGCCTCCGGCGGATACCCGGATAAGCCCCAAAAGGGAAAGCTCATACGAGGGCTCGATGATCTGAAGCAGAGCAAGGATGTTTTTGTCTTTCACGCAGGAACGAAGAAGGTAGGCAAGGAATACTACACGTCCGGGGGCAGGGTTCTTGGCGTTACGGCAGTGGGCGAGAATTACAAGGACGCCATACGGAAGGTCTACGAAGCGGTGTCGGTTGTTTCGTTCGAGGGCATGCAGTATCGCAAGGATATAGGCGCAAAAGCGCTGGCACACAGCCCAAACGTGGAAGCGAGGAAGTGAGAAAGCGACGAACGGATAGGTCGCATCTTCGAATATATATATGTGGAGGAGTTGAGCATGGCTAAATCATACAAGATTGGAGTTATTCCGGGAGACGGAACCGGACCGGAAGTCATTGTCGAAGGCAGAAAAGTCCTTGACGCGGCCGCCAAGAAATTCGGCTTCACTCTGCAGTATACGGATTACGATGTGGGAGGGGAACGCTATCTGAAGACGGGCGAGTTGCTGCCGGATAGCGTTATCGCAGAGTTCAAGACCCAGGATGCGCTGTATCTGGGCGCCATTGGCCATCCGGATGTCAAGCCCGGCATCCTGGAGAAACAGATACTTCTTCGGGCCCGCTTTGAACTCGAGCTCTACATCAATCTGCGGCCTGTAAAACTGTATCCGGGTGTTGATACCCCGCTCAAGAACAAGGGACCCGATGAGATCGACTTTGTCATCGTGCGTGAGAATACCGAAGGCCTTTACACAGGCGCGGGCGGCTTCTTCAAGAAAGGGACTGCCGATGAGGTTGCAGTCCAGGAATCGATCAACACGCGAAAGGGCGTGGAGCGCTGCCTCAGATTCGCCTTCGACTACACCCGCAAGCGGAATAAGAGAAAAAAGCTCACTCTGGTGGCCAAGACGAACGTTCTGACATATGCCTCCGATCTGTGGGAACGGGCCTTCTATGAGGTGGGGAAAGAGTATGCCGATATAACGACCGATTACAGCCATGTGGACGCTGCATGTATGTGGATGGTCAAGAATCCGGAATGGTTTGACGTGGCCGTCACAGACAACCTTTTTGGTGACATCATCACCGATCTCGGGGCCATGATTCAAGGCGGCATGGGCATTGCCTGCGGGGGCAACATCAACCCTCACGGCGTATCCATGTTCGAGCCTATCGGCGGTTCTGCACCCAAATACACAGGGAAGAATCAGATTAATCCGCTCGCAGCAATCCTGGCAGGAGCCATGATGCTACAAACCCTGGGAGAGGAAAAGGCCTCGCTGGCCATCGAGAATGCTGTGGTGCGCGCACTCAAGGGTGATATCAAGTCGCTTGAAGCAGGGAAGATGGGCATGGGAACCAGAGAATTGGGAGACCTTATAGCAAGCTACGTGTAAAGACCAGGAAAAAGATGACGAAGGTTAAGGTTGAGGCTAAGAAGAACGCCCCCGTACGACCTGAGATGTTTTTATGTTCTTTCTCAATCTCAACCTTAACCTTCGTCTTAGTACTTACCTCAACCTGTCGGTTTGCTTAGCCCGTTTCTTTTAGCTTCCTGATCAGTGTGTTTCTACTCATTCCAAGCAGTTTTGCAGCCTTAGAAACGTTGCTATTTGCCGCTCTCATAGCGGCCTTGATAAAGATGCGCTCGATCATCAGCTGGACGCTAGAAAGAATGCTTTCGTCGTCAGTTATCTTTGTAGTTATAATCCTTTCAGCGAAATCTTCAAGTTGAGACTCAAATGATTTATATAACCTATTAATATTACTCGATTTAATCTTATCCATATGAGTGCTCTGATCCCCTCGACTATTGTACGACCATGCGTCGAATTTGTAAACGAAATTCGTTAGACAGTAGGATCAATACAATTAAAAATTTCGCGCACAGAATGCACGCATGATCGTGTAAGTTATCCACCGTCATCTGGTGATAATGAATGACACTGAAAGAGTCTAAATGGTAATGTATGGTAACCACTGTGTCAATATCTGAATGATCGTGACGTCTTCAACCAGGCCGAGATAAAGTATCGCGTTAAGAGTCCGATCGCTTTGATGGCTGACATTAAATTGAAGGCATCCGTCTTAAGAAAGTGTTCACCTGCGCCCGGGATGCATTGAGGTCCGTCTGCGCCTTCGTTGTTTGGTCTTCACCTTCACAATAGCAATGCGCCCGCGAGTGAGAGTGTTCGAATCCGCCTTGCGAGGGGAGAACTACCGAGCCCTGTTGTACACGGGCCCCGGGTGCAGACAACGTATCTCTGGTTGTTATTAGTAAGCAGGCTTCGTGGGTTACATGAAGGCAAGGATATTCTTCAACGCCGGGAATAACAGGACCTGTAAGGACTTTCTTGGGGGGGCAGGGTCCATGGTCTTCAGCGCTGGAGCGGTCCGGAGAGAGTGAGTTGGGAAAACGCGGTCAGTTCTTTTATTGTTGGTGGTTCTGATAAGAGATATTATGTTAACTAACGCGACTTGATCAATTTCATAATTTCAGCTATCCGACGATCCTTCAGGAAGTACTTCACTTTTGCGCCGCAACGCTCGTGCTGCACGATACCTTTACTTCTCAGAAGCGACAGGTGCTGAGAAACCGTGGATTGCGGAAGATCGAGGTTGGCCCATATTGTGCTCACGCACTTCTCCGCATCAAGAAGGCTCTCGACAATGCGTAAACGTACCGGATGGCCGAGCGTCTTCAGGATATCGGCCCACTTGGAATAACTCTGTTTGTCCATGGGATCCTATATGGTAACGGAGGCTCAGCCATTGTGTCAATCAAAATATCGCGGTTTGAGGTTCTTTATCACATGGTGTAGAGATATTTTTGCGCCAGAAGCCTGATACAACTATTCCCTCATGAGGGCGGCAATCTCTTTCCCCGTCAGGTAGCGGCTCTCACCGGGCGAAAGGCTCCCGAGATGCACAGGGCCGATCCGTACGCGGCGCAGCTTTATGACGGGATGTGCAAGCGCATCTGCCAGCTTCCGTATCATCCGGTTCTTGCCCTCATGAATTGTGATCCGGTACCAGCAGTTCTCTTTTTCGGAGCGCGCCAGTCGCAGCTCGTCAAAAGCATAGCGGACGCCTTCCAGAACGACACCGTTGACGGCGGTGCGAATCTCTTCCGGTGTGAGCCTTCCTTTGAGCTTTGCAAGGTACTCCTTCTCGACTTCGTAGCGAGGATGCATAACACGCTGCGCGAACGCACCGTCGTTCGTGAAGAGCATCAGACCTTCTGACTGGTAATCAAGCCTTCCTACCGGGAAGAGACGCTCTCTATCGGTGACGAGCTCCCTGGCCAGCATACGATCACGCTTATCCATGAGGTCGGACAGATAGCCCACAGGCTTATTCAGGGCTACATACTTCATCTGCTGGTGCAGTGTAATATTATTATTATCAATAGTTACAACATCTTTGTCAGGTACAACTCTAAAAAAGGCATCTACTACTTTAATATTGTTAACTTTAACTCGACCGGAAGCGATAATGGCGTCAGCCTTACGGCGTGACGCCACTCCTGCATCGGCAAGGAACTTTGAAAGTCTGACAGGCGTTTGATGCATGTGCGGGTTTCCCTGGAACATGCCGGTGCACAGCCGGCTGCAGGGAATCTCTTTCAGGCGCTGCTATTCGCACTATCGTACCACTAATCCTTGAACGTTTCCACCATCGTGTCGGCTTCCATCTTTCTGATCGGGCGCAGAAGCGGGCGCTCTTTACCCACCCTATCAAAGACCTGGATCGTGATAGGCTGCTTGTCAGGCAGGGGGTTTGCCTGAATATCCACAAGAAGATTGGTGCTCTTTGTCACATCGAGCACCGCCTCTCTGGACAGCAGGTTCTTCGACTTGTACAGCAGGTTCTCGTTGAAATAATATCCCCGCCTGAACGAGGTGACGACGCGGTGCGTGCCTTTGGTGAGAGTGACCAACTGCTGAGGCTTAGCCGCTGAGAGACTAAAAACCTCATCATCCACTTTCACCACCACGTCAACAGGACCGATAATATTGAAGTCGTCTCTCTTCATGCTGTATTCAGTAAAGGGGCTTCCCTCTGCTTCAAACCTGATGAGAGCAGGCTTCTCTTCCTTCGCGGGTGTATAGGCAAGAGGCTTCAAGAGGAAATAGCAGAAGACCTGCTCTTTCTTTGCGATTTTCTGGTAAGGCAGGCGCACCTCCGAGGCCAGCTGACTATACGTCCCCTGAAGAGGCACGGAGAAAGTGATTTTCCGGTCGTCCTCGCGCAGGTCGATCTTATAGATCAAGATCGCCACCTGCCCGTTAGCGATGCTGTAGACGCCTGTTATCAGCACATCTACATTGGCCTTTTTCATGTACCGCCTGACATCGCCGACCCACTGCATATCTTCGGTAGGATAAAAGGCTTCCATTGTCGTGCTGCGCTCCGCAAGGGTGATCCTGCTCTTCTGCCGCATCACTTCGCTTATTTCGCGCCTGATCCTGTCCGACAGCGCCGTGACCTGGTACGTCTCGTCGAAGATGTTGTCCACGTAAACAGAGAGTTTCTTGCTAGGCTCATATGCATTGACTGCACTGAAGAGGGTCTTGAGGGCCAGCGGATACAAGGCAGTGTCAGCATACGGATTTACCGCTTTCACAAAGACCGAATCGCCTCTGTGCATCTCCACTTTACTCTGGAAGATCTCACAGACAGCCGCCGCCTCTTCCGTCTCAATCACGGCGCACTGCCCCACGGTATTGGTCAGTGGGTCTACAGCGTCCGGTCGGGAGATCTTTGCGATATCTCCCTTGGTAACTCCCTGAGCCTGACCCAGGTTTATTACCACCCGGTCGCCGCGTGAAAGGTCGATGCGGTCCGCGAATGAAGAAACAATCTCGCCTCGAAGGTGCCCTTCTCCTACTGCGAAAGCCGTGCTCTGAAAGAGCAGAAGACAACATGCTGTGAATAGATATGTCCGCTTCATTTATCCCTCTGCTTTAAATAGATTCTTAATAATGGTCGGGGTGATGAAGATCAGGAGCTCCGCTTTGGTATTTGTCACCGAGTTCGTTTTGAATAACCAGCCAAGAAGAGGAATATTCTTCAATCCGGGCAGGCCGCTCTCATTTGTATCGTTTTCGGATTCATAGATGCCGCCCAGGACAACTGTTTCGCCATCTCTCACAAGGACCTCTGATGTTGCCTCCTTCTTGTCAATGCCTGGCACAGGGCTGCCCGGAATAACCGTGGGCCTGTCTTTTGTCGCTCTGATCTTCAAACGTATGTTGCCGTCTTTCGCGACAACCGGTGTTACCTCAAGGCTCAACACCGCATCCTTGAATTCTATCGTGGTGTAGTTCTGGGAAACTGTCTGGTAGGGAATCTGCGTGCCCTGCGCTATCTTCGCCGTCTGATTGTGGGAGGTTATCACCTTCGGGTTTGAAATGATCTTTCCTTTTCCATGCGCCTCCAAAGCCGACAGCTGTACGTCGAGCATGAGCGAATCAGCGAGACCGCCAATGAAAATCCCGAGACCCCCCGGATTACCGACTGCTGGAGCAGCAGGGAGATTAAGGTTGTACGGAAATTGCACCTGCGAATCCCGGATTCCGAGGTTCTGCGTGGGAGAGCTGTACACCGTGGTAGAGGAGTCGCCCGTAACCTGTTTCAAGCCGGTCAGCGCTGTGTCGGTTCCGCCGACCCGGGTGCGGTACTGTGCGCCCCACGCAATACCGAGGTCCCGCGAAAAGTTGGTCGTGGCCTGGACGATTCTGGCTTCTATCTGTACCTGCGCGGGCGGTATGTCCATCTCCTTGATCCTTTTCATCAGGTCCTGGACATTATCCTTACGGTCTTTCATGATGATGGCATTTGTCCACTTCACAACGCTCACTGCGCCATTGGGCGTAAGGAGTCCCTTCGCAGCCGCGCCGCCCGCCGCTCCACCCGCCCTGGCGCTCCTCTCAGCATGAGTCCGACATCGGTAGCATCAAGGTAGTTAAGGAAGAGTGTTTCAGTGATGAACTCCTCTTCCAATTTCAGTTTTGCGTCTTTTTCTTTCAGATTTCGGCCCTGTCTTTGCGGAACCGGTCCCGCTCTTCGTAAAATCTCTTCGCCGTCACCACCCTGGTGACAGTCCCCTCGTCTATTTTTGCAAGGTCATTACCCTGCAGGATCACGTCGAGAGCTTCGTCATACGTGACATTCTCCAGCTTGACGGTCACTTTGCCCTTCACATCTTCGGCGATCACGATATTCTTCTTCGATACCTCCGATAGCACCCTCAGAACGTTTCTCACGTCCGCATCCATGAAATCGAAGGAGATCTTCGACGTGGGAGGTTTCAATACCTGCCCTAGCGCGAGTAGAGGCACTATAATCATAATAAAGACATACAGCGAACACCTTTTGTACATGGCTCTCCCTCTCTATTTCCGAGGAATATCTATGGCGAACTTTCGAGTATCTCCCTTTATCTTGTAGGCCATAGTAACCTTTTCCTCGTCTACGTCCATAATCCAAGTAGTCTTGTTGATGTAATCCCCCTGCTTGAAAAGCTGGCCCTTCCCCTGCATGTCTTCCATCATTGCGAACATGGCGCCGTTGCTCTTAAGCACGCCGACGAGCTTCAGTTCCTCCATTTCGTACCCTTCTTTCGTTGCCCCGTTGGCCTGACGCTGCTTTGCTTTGTTCACGAACACCGGTTCAAAAGGATCCCTGCAATCTTTGGATGTGTATGAAAAATCAGCGTCCATGAGAATACTCTTCTTCGGTTCTGTCTTGGCCTGTGCAAAGACAGAAGCGGGGATCAGCAAGGCGACCAGGAAAGTAACAGCAAACAATCTACTTCTTGACGGCAGGCGCATTCTTCTCGTCCTTTGCATCTTTTGGTTTCTCTTTCGTCTGTTCCTGTTGCAGATTCTTATTGTAAACGTAGGTCTTGGCGATACACGTTCCCTCAATCGTCAATTTCGACGCTACGTTCTTAGATTCGAGTGAGAAATTGGCCACGTGAATGATCCTGTCCAGTTTTCGTACTCCGTCGAAGAAGTAGCCTGTATTGTGGTAGCCGCCCGAATAACGCAGTTCAACCGGTAGCTCCATATAGAACTCTTTTTGCTGAAGCGGCTTTGGCTCAAAGAATTTTACCCTCAATTTGGCTTCCTGACCCACGAACGAGACCTGTCTGAGCAGATTCGGGATGTCCTTCTGTTCAGGCATCTGGACAAGTACTTTCTCCAGACTGTCTTTAAGATGGAAATATTCTTTCTGACTCTTTTCGAAATTGGCTTTCATGGTTGTCAGCCTATCGAGTTCCTGCCTGGCGTTGCGATGCTCATCCGCGAGAAATCTCTTCTCATCGAACTGCGGGACGAGCAGAACAAAATAGACTCCCGCAAAGGCCGCGAGTGTCAGCACCAGCATAAGGAGAATACGGTACATTCGCGGTGTTTTTGTTATCATGCTTGCGTCGAGCCGGAGTTTCATAAGCCTAGGCTCCCCTGCACAAGAAATTTCTTTATCACCATGCCTTCTTCCGTCACGTCCTCTACGCTCTTCAGTTCAACGTCTTTTGCGTAAGGTATCTTCGACAGCCTCTCGACAAAGTCGGCAATCGATTCGTTCTCCAGGGCTCGTCCCTCGAGGTCGAACCGCTCCTCATCCTTTTTGAAGCGCTTGAGCCAGACGCTCTCTTTGACGAGCGTCGGCAGGTCGAACAGGATGCGAGCCGCAAGCGCCCTACCCTCTTTTATTTTTTCAATAAGGGAAATCCTCGCCGTCAGCTCTTTCTTTTGTTTCTCGAGAGCCAGATACTCCTTATAGAATTTTTCCATAGAGGAGATGGATGCCTTTGTGCGTGCGACGTCATTCTTAAGATGGGCAATCGCCGTTGCGTTGCTCACATATATGCCTGCGCTCAGCACAAAAGCGATCACCAGGAGCAGCGCAAAGAGAATGAGGTCGGACTTGAACGCCTCTTTACGAACTTTTTGCGGGAGAAGATTAATGTGTATCATGATTGTAGATCACTCACTCTTGAAGAAAGATAAAGGGCTACAGGAGCGAAGGCTTGATCATCTCCGCTCAGGTTGACGGTTTTTCCATTGGGCTTAAGGCAGAGAGAAGGATCGAGGAAGGCAACCTCGACGCCTGTTTCGTGTTCGATGCGCTCCTTCAGCCCTGGAATACGGGAGGAACCGCCTGTGAGATAGATTCTTCCGACCGTCTCCCTCGGCTTTGTAGCCATGTAGAAGTTCACCGTCTTGTTCATTTCGGACGAGACGTTGCCTATGAAGTCGTCGAATAATTCGCCAACGCCGTCTGCACTCAGTTTCTTCTCTTCTGCCTCTTCCTGACTCACGTTATGAGTCTTGACAATCTCATTGGTGAGATATCTGCCGCCCGTGAGAATCTCGCGTGTGAATTCAATCGTCTCGTTCTTCATGATTGCTATGTTTGTGACTGACGCACCGATGTCCGCCGCCACAACAGAGAACTGCTGTGGACCGTAGATACGCTCTATCAGGTTCGTCATGGCAAATATGTCGACGTCGAGAATAAGCAGGTTCAAACCTGCGAGGCGAAAGACGTTCATGTACGCGTCGACTATCTCTTTCTTTGCAGCGACTATGAGAAGGCTCATCATCGCTTCCTTATCCTCTTCAGCGCCCATTACATTGTAGTTATAGTAGATGTCGCGCAACGGATACGGTATAACGCTCTCCACCTCAAGCCCGACACTCTTGCTCAGTGTCTCCTCGTCGAGTAGCGGCATGGTTACCCTCTTGGTGATGACCGTGTAACTGGACAGCGCCGTGGCAGCCTTAGTGACTTTGATGCCCTCTCGCTGGAGCAGGTGCTTCAACTCTGCCGCTACGAAGGCTCCGTCAGCAATAGTGCCGTCGTGCAGCAGATCCTTGTCGTACGATTTTCTTGCAAATTTCTGCAGAGAAAAACCGTCTTTGCTCTTCTTCAGTACGCAGACTTTTATTGACGTGGTGCCGATGTCGACACCCAGCAGTTCCGTGGACGGGCTTATTCTGAGTCTCTCCAAAGCTTTCTTCAGCATAGTATCCTCGGGGTACAGCTCATACTCTGTGGGGCTGAAATAGCGATGTTACTCGAACGGCTCTTTCGATTGAAGCTCATATCGTCACTAATTATACTTATCGCACTTTTTGCAGATTTGTTAATTCTGTAATTCAGAGGCACTGCTGAGAATCTTTCGTCTGGCATTTCGGTCCTCACAGCCACTTTGCAATATCATGGCCAAACTTGCATGGGACCTTAAGAGAGCATTTGTATGTGCAGTATTTGCGAACTTCAATCACCGGCTCTTGACGGCGTCTTCGTAGACTTTCACCTTCTGCGTGAGGTATTGGACGAGCATCTCCTGTGATACCAACTCCCGGGCTTTGGTATGATAGATCGCATACTTAGCGTTCAACCCGTCCAGCAGATTTGTCTTTTCAATGGCAAGCGCTTTCTTTACATTTCCCTTGCCGTACTCTATGTCCGCTTCGAGGTCTCGTATCTTGTAAACGAACAAACCCTGCGGATTACCCGAAGCGCTGAAAGTCCGAAGATACGGCTCTATCCTGCCGATAACGCTCAGCGCTTCGTCAAAATCGCCCAGCCGCGCATAACAACGCGCCGTCTCAAAAATGTAATGACCTGAAGACGGGTAGAGAGAAATAGCCTCCAGACCGAGTGCGCATGCTCCTTTACCCGGAGCAATTGCGGAGCGGTACATGGCGCGCAGGAAATAGAGTTCTGAATCTCTGTCGCTGCTCTGCTCGATTTCCTGCATGTGGGAACTCAGCGCCAGCTCGATCTTCTCTTTCTTCTGCGGATCTTTCTCGTTATCGTAAGACTTCAAGAGGATAGTGATGCTCCTTATGTAACCGTCATTGTTGAACGGCATTGTATCAATCGCCTCTGTGTAAGAGCGAAAAGCCCTGTCAAACAGGCCTGACTCCTCCGCGAATGTTCCGTCATCAATCAATTTGCGAGACAGATCAACCCTTGTCGTGAACAGAAAAGATACAGAGAGCAGTACTATCAGAAAAAGGAGTAAAGGTTTCCTTGCTGTCATCGGTCCTGAACTCTTCCTCTGCGCGACAAAAACAGAGGTGAGAACGAAGAAGGTGACAACGTGCGCGGGAACGTCGAACGTGAAATCGACAAACCCCAGCAGTATGCCGGACACGGCCGACAGGGCAACAAACTTAGACCTCCATTCCCGGCGCTCTCTGACGATTCCTCTGGCAAACGCTGCCAGATAAAAAAGAAAGGCGAGCAGCCCCACAGATCCCAACTCTACGGCCGTCTTCGCCAGACTGCCGTGCGCATATTTTGTGTAGAGGCCGCCGTCATAAAACTTCCGGTAGGCATATTCGAAGGCGCCTGCGCCATAACCGGCAAATGGCTTTGCGAGGAAGGCCCGGTAACTATGGCCCCATATGTTGGTTCGTTTGTCGAGCGTCTGTATCTCTGTGGAGACCCTCTCAATTTTTTCCCCGAGAAGGCTTGCCATGGTAGACGACCCTTGCTCGCTTTTCCCCATGGAGAAGAACCGCAAAAATAATCACGGCACAGCCGCAACAGCACGCCAGCTTCAGTATCTGCTTTACGTTCGCTCTGCCAATCATCAGGCATGCGGCAACGGCCCCTGCGCAGCCCAGCAGCATGGCCAGCCTCGAAAGAGAGAGGAATATCCCCAGAGAAAGAGCTGCGACTGCGATAAGATACATGCTTCTGCGTTTCAGCAAGGCGAAGTAGATGGCAAGCGGCAGTGTGTAGAGAAAATAGCCGCCCAGCATATTTTGATTCAGAAAAGAGCCGAAGGGAGCAATTTGCTCTCGCACTATCTGCCCGTACTTCCCGCCAGTGAACGCTTGAGTCAAAGACGGAAAGACAAACTTGAGCTGGATCACGGCGGCGAGAACCATGAAGAGTGAGCCTACTATGAGCGCTTCATGGACTTCATCCCGATCATCAGCAGACAGGTAGAGAAATACGGCGCCGAAGGACCAGACAAAGAGATTGATCTCATTAAGTGTGCTCAGCCTGTTCCATGTGTAGACCAGGCTTATCGCGCATACCGCAGCGAGAGGAGAAGCAAAAACCAGGAATCGTCCGAACCGTTTGTCAGGACCTCCTCCGGCAAGGAAAAGGGCGAAGAGCGCAACTATGAGGGAGAGGATGAACGTGGTCTCGATCCAGAACCTGTCGATGGTGACGAAGAAGAGGGGCAGGTCATTACCGCCCAGAAATGGAATGAGCACAAAAGCGCAGAATGTAGCTATTCGCCTCAGCGGCGACAATCCTCTCAAGAGCGTCTGCATAGGTTAGCCTCTATCGGCGCGGATCCTCCCTGTTAGTATCACCGTAACATGCCGTGCGTAGTTTGTGCCTGTGAGGCTCACGGTACCCGCTGGCGAGGCCGTGCCTCTCGCGGAAAAGACCACCATATTCCCGGGGAAACTCGTTGCCAGCGCCACGCCCCTGGCATAGTGAGGGTTCTCAGGGTCGGAAAGAGAACGGGCAATGCCGATCTGCAACCAAGCCGTGGAGTCCCTCGAGGCATTGCCCTGCTCTATTCTATATGACGTGCCTGCAACATCAAAAAATACTCTGTGTTGTACCTTATGGGACACCGCCATTGATTTCGCGTGTTGCAAGTCGGTCACGAGCTGCCTCGCTGCCTTCTGCACCCTGTACTTTTCTACCCATGGAGATATATTCGGCAATGCAAGTGTCACGCCAATCGCAAGTAGTATCAGTACGACAAGCAGTTCGAGGAGGCTTAAGCCCGAAGAGAAAGGATCATTGCGGCGCAATGAAGTTAAGGAACGCATAGATCACCCTATTGCCCGCCAATACATAAAAGAGCGCTCCGAGCGAGAGAAAGGGACCGAAGGGAATGGCGTACTTGGTGTCCTCGTGCTTTATAAGCATCAGGGGAATGCCAACGAGTGTCCCCAGAAGAGAGCCGAAGACGAGCGAAAAAAGCACGCCTTTGATGCCGCAGAATGCTCCGATCATGGCGAGAAGTTTGATATCGCCGCCTCCCATGCCTTCGCGCTTGCGCAGCAGCTCGTACCCGGAGGCGATAGCCCAGAGTACCCCTCCCCCGAGAACTATCCCCAGCAAAGCATCCAGATAACCGAACGCCGGCCTGAAAAAGCAGAGCACCGCTCCGGCCACGAGGCCGCCCAGGCTCAATATGTCAGGGATGATCTTAAAGTCAAGGTCGATGAAAGATAGTACAATGAGATCGGATACGAAGAGCAGCATCACTGCCAGTTCGATGGAAAGCCCGTAAAGATTGAAGAGCGTCACATAGAGCGACGCGGTCAGCAGTTCTACCACAACGTACTGCGCTGAAATGGCGGCACCGCAGCGTCTGCACTTGCCTCTCAGGATCAAGAAACTCACGATCGGTATGTTGTCGTAAAACGGGATGGGCGCTCCGCAATGCGTGCATGCGGAGCCCGGAGTTACGACCGATTTTTCTCTCGGCAGTCTGTAGATGCAGACGTTGAGGAAACTGCCGATGATGGCGCCTAAAATGAAAAAAAGAAGATTCGGAAAAATAGTCATAAGGTACCCATCCTAGCACATCGACAGAAGAGGAAAAAGCAGTGCTGATTGAAGAGCGCAAAAACGGGCACGCTCATCACACCTTTCGTGATGAGCAGCCCGGCTGATTCGAATGCGCTCTCTCTTCGCATGATAAAAATAAGGGGGCCTGTACCAAGCCCCCCCTGATGTGATGGGTATTAGCTAGCCCTTTGGCATATAGGAAACAGGTACTGACCCGCTCCAGGTCCACGTCTTGCAGTGCGTGTCCGATGTGAGAACGAGCGTTTGGCCCTGAGTGTCAGCATTAATCCCACTGATCGTAGCGGTTATGTCACCACAAGCCTTAGCATTACCATCGCCCGCGCCGGCCGTCAGCGCGATGCCTGCGTACACGGCAGGAACGTCGACACCAAAGTTGGTTTTGATAGTCCCGCCATCGGTAGCGCCGAGCGCCACGCTAGCGGCTGGCGATGAGCCGTTCTCAACGAAATAGGCTGATACGGCTGTTTTTATTGCGCCCATGGTATGGACCACGCCTGCAAGTTTAGCTCTACCTGTATATCCCGTATATGCAGGAATTGCGATGGCTGCCAGAATACCGATGATAGCGATGACAATCAATAATTCTATAAGGGTGAAACCTTTCGTTCCTCTTCTTATCTTCATCTTTTTTTCCTCCTGGGAAGTTTTATTATAGCATACGTCGTAACTTTTACTGCCGAGTGGTAGTTTTCGTTCACCTCCTTCTCCTCTAAATTGGTTTCTCCAAATTGTTCCAATTTAACGATCATGGAGTCCTTATTTGCAAGGGGTATGCCATCACCTTTTTGCTTTGAAAAGCCCCATGGCTATTGGATTTAGGGCTGAAGCCTCTTTTTTCATCGGGTTTGCGCCGTGCGTTTTTGGCCACTCTCCGTATCACGTCATCGGTCCATGTAGTCCGTCTCGTCCGTCTGACACAAGGCTTTGGAGACTGGATAGGCCACGCAGACTGGATAGAGCGATTTGATGGGGTGGTCGATTTCGGTATAGTGGGCGTTTTTGCTCATGGGGTGATATTATATTTTTCAATCCAGCGCAGGAGCGCCCGCCGGCTCAAGCCGAGCCTGCGCGCTGTTTCGCTCTTATTTCCGTCGCACGCCGAAAGCGTTGCCTCAAGATGGTTTTTAATCACGCCCGCGAGCGACGTACCTGAAGCAACATGCCTGGTGGTGGATTCACGCAGATAGGCCGGCAGATGCTCCGCCTTTATAAAGGACTCGGTCGCGAGGATCACAGCCTGCTCGATAACATTCTCAAGCTCGCGCACATTGCCCGGCCAGTCGTGAGACATCAACACAGCCTGGGCTGATCTGGAAATACCAACGATCTTCTTACCGGTAGCAGCATTCGATTTATTCAGGAAAAAACGTGACAGCAACGGAAGGTCATCCTTTCGCTCCCGAAGCGGAGGTACGGTAATCACTAACGGCGTAACCCTGTAGAACAGATCCTCCCTGAATCTACCGGCCTTCGATTCCTGAGAGAGGTTCTTGCTCGTGGCCGAAATCACGCGACATTTCGAGTGTATCGCCTGGCTGCTCCCCACGGGTCTGAATTCTCCATTCTGCAGTACCCTGAGCAGATGAGGCTGAAACGAAAGAGGCAGCTCTCCGATCTCATCCAGAAAAAGCGTTCCTTCGCCGGCAGCCTCGAACAGTCCTACCTTGTCCCTGATTGCGCCCGTAAAGGATCCCTGTTTGTGGCCGAACAGCTCAGATTCTATAAGCGTTTCTACGAACCCACCGCAGTTGCAAACCAGCAAAGGATCTTTCTGCTTCGCGCTCAAGCTGTGGATGGCCCTGGCGACTACCTCTTTACCCGTGCCTGTTTCGCCCGTGATGGTTACGATCCTGTAGTACGGCGCTATCCGCCGTATGAAGGAACAGATCTCCAGCATCTTCGGGTTTCTGGCCACGATACCGGCAAACGTATATTTCGAATCGAGCTGCTCCTCAAGCCGCGCAGTCTCCTTGCGGACTTCGAACATATCGGCTATATCGTCGACGGCCGTCTTTAAGCGCTCGAAATCAAGAGGCGCCGGAAAGTGTGCCCATGCGCCTTCCTGGATCGCCTCGACACCGTCCTGGCCATGGTTTCCGATCAGGATTACCTCGACCCTTGGATCTGCAAGCTTTATCGACGGTACCACCGAGGCATCACTATCAGACAGCACGAGGTTGTAATTGCCGGCGACTATCTTCTGTTGAAGGGATTCGCCGTTGTGCAGCTCTACTTGATGACCGTCCAGAGCTGAAAGCAGATCAATATGCGGATTTCTGACTGAAAGGAAAACTCTAAGCAAACGACACCCTCGCTTAAACCGGTCTGGTGTACCTGGTTTATAATGTTATCGGCAGATGACAATAAGTTTTAAATATTTTCCATGCGTTAAGGAAAACGTGCCCTCGGGCGTCTCAAGTATTTAGAAGCCGCGCCGAAAACCAGTTGACCTGATAAAGGCAAACCACTACGAAAGTGTGGGACGCAAAGCCACTGGCCTAAATCTCTGAAAAAGGGACACGGCAGCAGGGTTGCCGGGTGATGCGAGGGTCTCTCACGCGCAAGCCGCGGGTGAGCGGCCGCGAGCGACCTTAAGCACCTCCCGGAGGATGCGGCAGGACTGAAGCCGCACACCTTGAGGAGGAATAGAATGGTGTCATCTCATGGAGAGAGCGGCAGGCACGAGCTCTCTTCCCACGCAAAGTCAGCTTCGGCCCGTCTTGAACTGGTCCACTCATCTCTTCTTCGCTACCCTGTTTCGGATCTATCAAATGTGCCGACATGGGAGTACCTGGCCAAGACGGCTATTGCTTTTGCGGCTGTCTCGCTTCTTGCCGCTGCATGGTGGTCAGGCACGTTCAGCACCTTGTTCAGGTTTGTTCCTGACACAAGGCTCGGTAATCTGTGGCTGGGCATGCTGACGAGCTACGGGCTGATCCATTATGCGGCCATGGTCTGGCGTGTCTTTCTATGGCTCGGCTATCGACCTTTACCGCCTGTAGAGGCCAGTGCATTGCCTTCTGTATCGATCGTCATCCCTGCGTATAATGAGGGGCGCCTCGTACGGGATTCGATCCTCTCGGTTGCGCAGAGCGCCTATCCGAGAGCCAAATTAGAGGTGATTGTCGTCGACGATGGCAGCACGGACGATACATGGGAACATATCCAGAGTGCAGTGCATGATGCGCCGATTGCAGTCCTGACCCTTCGTGAGCCGTTTAACAGAGGCAAGAGAAACGCGATGCATGAGGGTTTCTCGAAGGCCCGGGGCGAGGTCTGGATCACGGTCGATTCCGACAGTATTGTGGAACGAGATGCTATTAGAAACGGTGTCAGCGCTCTGGTGCGCAACCCTAAAATTGGCTGTGTGGCAGGCCATGTCAGGGTACTCAATCGGAATGACAGCCTCATAACGCGATTCCTGAAGGTCTCTTTTTCGCTTTCGTTCGGCTTTTCGAGAGCCTATCAGAGTCAACTTCGCGGCCTGCTGACCACTCCCGGCGCGCTCTCGATCTATCGCGCCTCCGCGGTTAAACCGGTCCTCTCCAGATGGATTCATCAGAAATTCCTTGGCGTGAACTGCCTGACCGGCGAGGATCGGGCCTTGACGAATCTCATCACTGAGCAGGGTTTTCACTCGGTCTTTCAGTCCAACGCAGTTGTATGGAGCAACATGCCTGTCTCGTATGGAGGGATGACGAGGATGTTCCTCCGCTGGGCACGGAGCAATATCCGTGAGACTCTATTCCTCTTCTCCTACCTTTTCAGACCGTTCCGCCAAGATTACGTGTGGGGGTTCCGCATCAATTCCGTGCTCGTCGCCTCAACGCTCGTTGTGCCCTACGTGCTTATAGGCCAGAGTTACGCGCTCATGCTAACTTCGCCGCTCTGGCTCTTCCGTCATGCAGTGATGATAACTTTGCTGGGCATTACTATGGCGCTCATCTATTTTCGCAATGAAAAGGATTCGGACTTTCTGTGGGTGATCTTGTACGAATTCTTCTGGGTAGTCGCTTGCCAGTGGATTATCCCCTACGCGATTCTGACGTGCAGGCGACAGGGCGACTGGATAACGCGGGGACCGGCTAAAAGCTCAAGCGCTCCTACGGGCACAGATAGCAGGCGACTTGATGGCCAGGGGGTCCGCTGAGCACGGGTGCGCCGTTTTTGCACATCTCTTTCCTTTCGCTGCAGCGCTCGAAAAAGACGCAGCAATCTTCACCGCTCATGTTCTGCCCTTCGTCTTCTTTCTCTGTCAAGCTCGTCGCCTGCATCAGAACCCGCGTGTAAGGATGGGATGGATGCAAGAAAAGCTCTTCTGTATCTCCTGCCTCCACCACTTTTCCCCGGTACATCACCATGATACGATCTGAGATGAACCTCACAATATTCAGGTCATGAGAGATAAAGAGCATTGAAATTCCCGAACGCTCCCGTATATCGAGAAACAGATTTATGATCTGTGCCTGCACGGACACGTCGAGTGACGAGACCGGCTCATCGGCCACAATGAACGAAGGGGAAGTCGCCAAAGCCCTTCCAATAGCCACACGCTGTCTCTGCCCGCCGCTCATCTCGTGAGGATATTTTTTCAGGAAGTCCTCATCCAGACCCACACTTTTCAACACTGCGACCACTCTCTCTTTCAACAGCTCTTTTTCGACCATGCGGTGGGTTACAAGCGGCTCGGCAATAGTATCGAGCACTCTCTTTCGCGGGTTGAGAGAAGAAAACGGATCCTGAAAGATAATCTGCATGTGCCGGCGCAGCTTCCTCCGCTGACTCTCCGGAATGTTCACCCAGTCACGCTCCATGAAGAGAATGCGACCTTCGTCAGGCTTCTCCAGCATGGTTATGCATTTGGCGACCGTACTCTTGCCGCAGCCGCTTTCTCCCACGAGCCCCAGTGTACTTCCCTGCTCCAGTTCGAAAGAAACAGCATCCACAGCGCGTATCTTCTCCTTATGGACGGAGAACGGCGTCCTTCTTATCTCATAGGTTTTCTTCAGCTCTGATACAGATAGCATCGCACCCTTCTTTCGCGTACCGTGTACATAGGAGGCTCATCAATCCTGCATTTATCCATGACGTACGGACACCGCGGGTTGAATTTGCATCCCGGAGGCAGATCAGAAAGTTTAGGCACAGCACCCGGAATAGCTTTGAGTCTTCGTCGTTCCCGTGAGAACTGCGGTATGGAATCGAGCAGCCCTTTGCTGTAAGGGTGCAAAGGCTCCGCGAAGAAGCCGTCCACCCTGCCCTTTTCCACCATCCTTCCGGCATACATAATGCCGATTGCGTTTCCTATGCGTTTAATAATAAGTAAATTGTGCGTGATGAAAAGCATGGAGAGCTGATACTCCGAAATGAGCTGTTGAAGAAGGCGCAGGATCTGTGCCTCAACCGTGACGTCAAGCGCTGTCGTGGGTTCATCCGCAATTACAAGCGAAGGATCGCACGATATCGCGATGGCTATCAGAACCCGCTGACGCTGACCTCCGGAGAGCTGGTGGGGGTACTGCAGGTAACGTTGTTCCGCGTGATCAAATCCCACCTTTTGCAGGAGTCCGATACAGATCCCGCGAGCTTCCTCTTTGGAAAGTCCCTTGTGCACAATGAGGCCTTCCGAGAGTTGGTCCCCGATTCGGAGCACCGGGTTGAGTGATGTCAACGGTTCCTGGAAGATCATGCCGATCTTGTTTCCGCGCACCAGCTGCATATCGCTGCCGGTGAGCGGGACAAGGTCTGTGCCCTCGAAGAAGATCGAACCCTTGACTATCCTGCCTGGAGAAGGTACGAGCCTCATAACAGACAGGGCGGTCATCGTCTTTCCACAGCCGCTCTCCCCTACGAGACCGAGGATCTCCCCTTTCTCTATCTCGAAATCAACGCCGTCAACGGCTTTGGCTATGGTCCCGTTGGAAAAAAAATAGGTGTGCAAGTCAGATACGGAGAGTAAGCTCATGGTTAGAAAATCAGGAATACAGTATCATAGCAGCCACCCTTTCAAGGCGCGCAAGCAACGAGGGGTCATGGGTCACGGGGCAAGGGTCATGAGCAAGGAAGAGAAGCTCTCCTGTCACGAAGTGAGGCCGGGCCGCTCGGACCGTTTACCAACCAAAAGGAATGGCCAGACGGAACACTTTCGTTCCACGAGCTAGGCGCTCCCGGTCTGACCCGTGCTACGCTCCGCCTCCTTCGGCGCTCATTGCGAACTTCTTTTCTCAGTATCCCCGCGCTGGCAGCTCGCAAACTTGTCTCTGTACGCTTAGCCAAGCCTCGGAGTCAGGCGCGCCGTGCCGCGCCCATGCAGATACGCGGCAACAGTCGTCTTCGCTGCCGGGTCCCCAGACCTCCCGCGATGCTCGTTCCACGAAAGTCTTCCGTCTGGCCATACCATCAATGTTGACCCTCATAAAACCACGGTAGCGCGTGCCGTTCATCTGAGCTTAGGGTTTTGTCATGTTCAATTTTCCAATTGGTGACCACGGAGGGACGGGAGGACCTTTTCTCCGCTCTCTAGGCGCTCCAGGTCTGACCCGCTGAACGCCCCGGCGAGTTCGATGCTTTTTTACTGCGAACCTCTCGGGTACCATCGGTCACTCAGGCAGCTCGCAAATCAGAATCAATCTGATGTGCCAGGCCTCGGAGTCGGACGCATCGTGCCGCACCATCAAATGTGCGGCACCACTCGCCTGCACTTGCGGGTCCCCAGCCCTTCCGCGATGTTCGCTACGAAAAGGTCCTCCCGGCCTACACAGCATTTTATGTGACGCATGACATAAGTAGAGCAGAGCGACCTACGGCGATTCGGATTCAAGATGGAGACCGAGGCGCGCCGAGGCCTGGGCTACGGAGGCGTACCAGGAGGTACGTCGAGTAAGAACAGGCCGACGGGTAACGAAGGTATCCGCTTGAAGCTGAATCGCCGCAGCGAAGGTATACGCTTGATGCTCAATTGCCGCTAGTTTGTTACTACTCTCCAGCCTAGCTTCATGACATATCTGACCCTGGGTGTGCCCGGTGGCAGGTGATTCACGTCCATTCCATACTGCCAGACGCGAGTCGGCGGATTGTAGACTGTTCCCGTTCCCGGCCAGTTGGAGGTAGCATGCGCGCTTTGCCAGAGACAGACAAGTGAGCCCTTATAGTTGAAATTCACACCCGACCAGTTCTCCAAAAAGCGTACGAGGTTTTCGAGTCCGCCGCTGTACTGGGTGCCGGCCGTATCCTTGTTGCCCACCATCAATGCGGCGTTGACTGTTGTCGCTGTGGCCGTCCTACTGCCGATAGACGTGCCGGAGTTATAGGTATCTCTCCAGTTGCTGGAGAGAACGGTGACTGCATCGGCTGCAATCGCGGCAGGATTGTTGGCTGTATTGTAATTGCCCTGGATATAGACGGGATTGTTCGATGCGACCGTGAGGCCCGCGGCCGGAATGCTCCCGCCGTTCTCCAGTCGGACCGATCTGGTGCTGCCTGATGAAGAGACGTAGAGGATGCCGGGATCGCACGAAGCCGGCGGATTGTTCAGGGCAGCCATTGCAGCAGCGCTACCCTGAAGCTTTGTCATATCCAGATCGTAGGTGTTCTGGACACCTCCCTGCCGGTAGTCGTAAAGAGTGCCGGTCGTGAGAGGATTCACGTTGTGTGTGGCATCACCACCTGGATCGATGATCAGGTTATGGGTAACAGGATCCTTATGATTTGCATCAAAGTAGCGGAGATCCACGTTGCTGCCGTTCTTATCTTTCGCAGCACCGTCGACAATACGAAGCCCTGCGCTCTGGTAAAGGCTTCCCGTTCCTGTCCCCACGAGGTTTATCGGACTGATCGGCGTGCCTCCTGAATCGGGCATAGGAACGTTTAGTGTCGAGATGCCGTGAACGCCCGTCTTTACTTGGCCCAGCCACGTAGTCTGCGACTGGGTAGTCCAGTTGGCTGAGGTGCTGTCGATGTTGAGGAGCGAATCACTAGTCCCATTGCTGATGTAGACATTGTGGTTGGTGGTAGCGCCGTCCTTTCTGTAAGCGTAGAGGTCCTGCGCAGCCGTGATCGGCGCGTGGACAGTGAGATTCACGCCGGCCCCCGATTCAGCCAGATAGACGCTGTTGTTTGTATGGATTCGACCTATTTTAGGCGGGTTGCTCGTGTCGGTAGTGGTAAATGTCATGTTGGCGCCGGGCAAAATTTCGAGGTCGTGATCGTAGAAGACGCCGAACTGAAAAATAGGGATCAGCTGATCCTCCACATCGATGGTCACCATGCCCTTTGCACCTGTATTGGCTTCCGTAGCGGCAGAGGCAATACGCCACCGCTGCGCAAAAGCCGACAGTCCGGCATACGTGCCTGTCGCAGGCCGCTGGACTCTGCCGCCGATAGTCTGTATGTACCCGGCTGTTGCAAACGTATAACCTGTAATGCTCGGAGGGTTGATACCTGCAATATTGGGGGTGAGCAGCTGGAGCTGTTGCCAAAGCTGATTGAATCCGTACTGGGCGCCTGCATCAGCCGCATAGAATGCCTGCACAGAACCAAGATGATTTGATGCAATAGCGATATCTGTGACGACGTTGCGATTGGCGGCAGCCGCGAGCAGAGAAAGGGTGATGATGAGAATCAGGACCAGCATAACGACCATGCCATTGTCCGCGCCGACAATTCCGAGCTTTCGCCTCTTCGTGCGAAGCCCGACGTTCAGCTTCATTATGTGACTGATGTTTTGAAACGTACCGTTCATCGTACCCTTTCCACAGCACTTCTCTATCAACTGTTTCATTTCCTTCACCTTTAGTTTCTCAGAAGCACCTGGTTAGTCGCCGGGGAGGTGATATACTGGCCGGTTGTTCTGTCAGGCTTGGCCGTCCTCCCCGTCAAGTTGATGGTGAGCAGTTTACCCGTAAGCGTGAGAGTCATGGCAGCGATATTCTGTGCTACGGCCTGGTTCCCCTGCCCCTGATGAGCATCCACGTAGAGCGTGTTATCCGCCCCGAGGCTGTAGGTAATCCAGGTTACCGCGCAGGCGTAGCTGCTGGCCGGTTCAAGGAGCAGGAGCCCCTGGTTGCCGCCCACGGCTGGATTGGTGTCGATAGTGAGTGTGTCCCCGCCCACGTTCATCACTTTCGCATTCTCTGCTGCGCCTATGCTGATATCCTGCAAGGTGGATGTGTTGAAATTGGCTCCCTCTCCGTTGTTCAGGGTTATGGCAGTCGCCCCCACCGCCGCGTCCGCGTTAAGATGACTGACGGTAGGGTTGAAACAGCCGATCAGGTCCAGGTTGTTGTTGGAGCCGCTCGTGCTCACGCGGTACGGCGCCCAGCCGTTACCGGCGTTGTACCAACCTGAAGCATCGACTCCGTTGATCGTTGACCAGGAAGGCTTACCGCAGCCGGCCGCCATCGCGTCTCTCGAAAGGCGGTCCATCGCAGCTCGCAAATTCTGCTGCATTTCCGCGGTGTCATCATAGAGCGTGTGCGTCCTGTTCTGAGTGATGAGAAGCTGGTAGAAGGTCATAACTATGAGGCTGCCCAGAAAGAGGGCGATCAGCAGCTCGACCATGGAAAGGCCGGCTATACTTCGGATACGATCGTGCTGAAGCTTATGTTCTTTCCTGCCCATGAGACCGTCAATAGAATGGTTTTGTACCGGCTCTTAGCCGGGCCGGAGGTGGTCACCGTCCACGTAACCGTCATGTTCCCCGATGTGACCGTGTTGCCGGCTATTGCGTCGAAATTAGTGTTCTTGATCTGCTCAAGGTTCTGTTCGCCCAGGGTGACCGCCGTCAGCGCGTCCTTGCCGAAGGAACTCCCCTTAACGCTCAGCACCTGCATCTGTGCGAAAACCACAGCACCCACAGCGAAAAGTACAAGGCCTACAAGTATTTCAATGAGCGTAAAGCCTTTGTTATTGGACATAAACGCCCCCAACCGGGGTTACCATCACGCGAGTACTTGTAAGGCCCGACGCAGAGAAGGTTGTTGTGCCTGTGCCGGAAGCCAGTCCCGTGGGTGAGAAGATGACCAAGTCATTTGTAAAGTTGTCTGCAAGGCTTACTCCTCTCGAATAGTCCGAGATATTCCGCGTGAAGATTACCGTGGCCCCCTGCATCACCCTGTAGCGGTTGTTCGCTCCATCGAAGGTAACCTTGTAGTCGAGTTTCTGCGATATAGCCCTCATCCTGGCGAGTTGCAGGTCGGTGACGAGCTGCCTGGCCACAGCCTTCATCTGATAGTTCTGGTACATCGCGCCAAGAGAAGGCGCTGCCAGCGATGAAACAATGCCGAGGATAGAAACGCAGACGAGGAGTTCGATGAGAGAAAAACCTCGGGACCGGGACCAGAGGCATCGTCTGTCGGGATCAGATAGGAGGTGGACTTTAATTGGTGACATCATTGACCACGTTGATAAGGGCACCGTCCTGATTGATCGTCCACTGGTCAAGCGTGCCATCGCCATCGATGTTCCCCTGGGCCTGGGCGGTGAACGTGGTTGCATTGGCTGCGACCATGGTGAAGGTGTAGTTACCTGCCGAACTCAGCCAGTTGGAGAGCAAGGCCGTGTTGGTCGTGTAGCTGCCGTACTGGAACTTATAGACTTCCTGGGCCTGTTGAACGGCGGCCAACTGGGCCTGGGCGGTGGCCTGCCGGCTCTTTGCCACGTTCCTGCCGTAGTATGGGAGGACGAGAGCGGTCAAGAGACCCATAATGACCACGACCACGAGGAGTTCTATCAGACTGAATCCGCTATGCCTTAGGCTCAATCGAACGCCTCCATACTAGTCACTTATCGGCACATATTCAAAAAACTTAGAGGGGCTCTTACTCTCCTCTTGTGTGACCGAGCAACATGCAAGAGGGGTGCCACATGTCTAGGTCGGTTCAGTCGGCGCAAAGCAGCGACAGTACAGGATTTAGAGGTACCTCGCCCTGGACTCCATACCACGGGTGTGGGCGCTTTTGGTACTTTCATGACCGAAAGCGCTCGCATCGACAAGCCCGCGTGCAAGGCGGGAGCTCATGCCATGAAAATGGCTTTGATTATTTTGCTCCCTTGGATTATACTTGATGCCAATGATGGGCCCTCAAAGTCCATGTGCGGGTCGCATTATTCTTCCCAACGGCAATAAGAGCGGCAGAAGGCAACAAAAACGTTGAGATAAGTTGCCCGAAGCACTGTACCCGGGAATGAGGCTGACGGATACGCACCGGGCGTCGAAACGCTGACTAAGGAGAAACAATGACTGAATATGATATTCCGGAGGGGCTGACCTTTGATGACCTCTTGCTGGTCCCCACACGCAGCGAGGTCTTGCCCTCGGATGTCGACGTATCTACCCTTCTCACCAATAGCATAAGGCTGAATGTTCCGGTAATCAGTGCAGCCATGGACACCGTCACAGAGGCTAAAGCCGCGATCTGTCTCGCCCAGGAGGGCGGAATAGGCATCATCCACCGCAACATGGGTGTGCATGAACAGGTTCAGGAGGTCGAGAAGGTCAAGAAGTCAGAGAGCGGGATGATCATTGACCCCATCATTATATCGCCGGAGCAGAAGATAAAAGATGCGTTAAGACTGATGGCCAGCTACAGGATATCGGGAATACCTGTTACTCAGGGCAAAAAACTCGTCGGTATCCTGACCAACCGGGATCTCAGGTTCGAAACAAATCTCGAACGAAGGGTCGATGAGGTAATGACAAAGGATCATCTGGTCACCGTCGAGGAAGGCATCAGTCTTGAAGAATCAAAGAAGATCCTGCATGCGCACAAGATTGAAAAGCTGCTGGTAGTCGACAAAGAGTTCAACCTCAAAGGGTTGATTACGATCAAGGACATAGAAAAGGTCAGGAAGTACCCTTTGGCGGCAAAAGATGCGCGTGGTCGCCTGCGCGTCGGGGCAGCGGTCGGCGTGGGCCCGGACAGAGAAGCGAGAATAGACATGCTCCTGAAAGCGGGCTGCGATGTCATCGCGATCGATACAGCCCATGGCCATTCCGGGAACGTTATTGATGCAGTCGAGGATAGCAAACGCAACTTCAAAGAGATCCAGCTCATAGCCGGCAACATAGCGACTGAAGAAGGCGCTGAGGCGCTGATAAAGGCAGGCTGCGATGCGATAAAGGTCGGTGTGGGACCGGGTTCTATCTGCACGACACGTATAGTCGCAGGCGTGGGCGTGCCGCAGATGACAGCCATATTTGCCGCCCGCAAGGTGGCGAAGAAGCACAACATACCGGTAGTTGCAGACGGAGGAATAAAATTCTCAGGCGACATCACAAAAGCGCTCGCAGGAGGCGCTGACACGGTGATGATAGGGAATCTCTTCGCGGGTACTGACGAATCGCCGGGCGAAATGGTGATCTATCAGGGGCGCACCTACAAAGTTTACCGGGGCATGGGCTCCCTTGACGCGATGAAAGAAGGTAAAACAAGAGACCGGTACGGCATATCCGATGATGTGCCGGAGTCAAAGCTGGTTCCGGAAGGCATAGAGGGACGTGTTCCCTACAGAGGATCGCTTTTCTTTGCAGTCCAGCAATTGGTCGGCGGAGTCAAGGCAGGCATGGGATACCTGGGCTGCCAGACGCTGAAGGATCTCAGAGATAAGAGCAGGTTCCTGCGAATAACGGCGGCGGGCTTGAAGGAAAGCCACGTCCACGACGTCATCATCACAAGAGAAGCTCCAAACTACCGCATCGAATAATATGGACTATCACAAGGAATTAGTCTGCATCCTCGATTTCGGGTCGCAATATACCCAGCTCATAGCGCGCAAGGTGAGAGAGTTGGGGGTTTACTGCGAAATCTACCCGTATAACTACGAGTTTGAAAAGATAAAGGCCCTGAAGCCGAAAGGCATAATCCTCTCCGGAGGACCGGCGAGCGTTACCGACCCCGATGCGCCGGTATGCGACGTGGATATCTTCTCTCTGGAGGTACCCATACTCGGTATCTGCTATGGCGTGCAGTTGATCGCGAAGCTGCACGAGGGAGAAGTCCAGAAGTCGGACAAACGGGAATACGGTCGCGCCCATCTCTTCTTCGATCACAATGACCTCCTCTTCGATGGGCTGGCCGACGGTGAAGTTATCTGGATGAGCCACGGGGACAATATAGTCAGAATGCCCCACGGTTTCACGGCTCTCGCGCACTCGGAGAATTCTCCATACGCTGCTATCAAAGATGACGAACGAAGGATGTACGGTCTGCAGTTCCATCCCGAGGTCCACCACACGCCGAAGGGCAAGCTGATCCTGAAGAATTTTCTGTACAGGATATGCAAAGTGGAAGGGCTCTTTTCCGCCAAATCGTTCATCAATATGGTCACAAAGCAGGTTGAGGCCGAAGTAGGGAATAAGAAGATAATCTGCGCGCTCAGCGGCGGGGTAGACTCCTCTGTTGTTGCCACTCTGGTGCACAAGGCCATCGGCAAGCAGCTAACGTGCGTTTTTGTCGATAACGGTGTGCTGCGTAAGAATGAGGCAGCCGAGGTACTCGAAATCTTTAAAGACAGACTCCACCTGAATATCAGGCATGTTGATGCCGGAGACGTGTTTCTTAAAGCGCTTGCCGGCGTGAAGGATCCCGAGAAGAAGCGAAAGATAATAGGCAGGCTCTTTATCAAAATTTTCGAAGAAGAGGCGGCCCGCATCACGGATGTAGCCTATCTGGCTCAGGGCACCCTTTACCCCGATGTGATCGAGAGCGTCTCTTTCAAGGGGCCTTCTGCCACAATCAAGAGCCATCACAATGTCGGCGGACTGCCGAAAAGAATGAAGCTGAAGCTTATCGAGCCTCTCAGGGAGCTCTTTAAGGACGAGGTGCGTGTTGTCGGCAAAGCCCTTGGGTTGCCTGACAACATCGTACATAGACAGCCCTTTCCGGGTCCCGGCCTGGCCATCAGGATCATTGGAGAAGTGACGCCTGAGAGAGTCCGGATGCTGCAGGAAGCCGATCACATTATCAGAGAAGAGATCGAACGAAAGAAGAGCTTCCGACATGTATGGCAATCCTTCGCCATTTTGATTCCGATCAAGACGGTTGGCGTAATGGGTGACGAACGCACCTATGCGCACGTCATTGCTTTGCGTGCAGTCGAAAGCGAAGACGGCATGACAGCAGATTGGGCGCGCATACCCTATGATGTGCTTGACGTTATTTCGAGACGCGTGATAAATGAGGTGCCCGGCGTCAATAGAGTTGTCCTTGACATATCATCAAAACCCCCAAGCACGATAGAGTGGGAATAGAAATACACAGAAAATAATGAAAGAATTCATCCATCTTCACGTGCATACCCAGTATAGTCTCCTGGACGGAGCCATTCGCTTCGACCAGCTTTTCAAGACTGCAAAGTCCTACGGCATGCCGGCGTGCGCTATCACGGATCACGGTAACATGTACGGGGCAGTCGATTTTTATACCTCGGCGCGTGACGCAGGCGTCAAACCGATCATCGGCTGCGAAGTCTATATTGCCCCGAAGTCGAGGCTCGAAAAAACAGTCCGCGGAGAGGACAACGCGTTTCACCTCGTGCTTCTGGCGCTTGATAGCACCGGATACCGCAACCTCGTCAAATTGGTGAGTCAGGCCCACCTGGAAGGCTTCTACTATGTTCCGAGAATAGACCAGGAGATTCTCGCGCAACATCATGAGGGCCTCCTCTGCCTCACGGCATGCATTAAGGGGCGGATACCTCAGATGATCCTTCGAGACGATCAGAAGGGCCTGAAATCGTCCGTTGAGGAGTATCTCTCCATTTTTGGCGACCGCCTCTATTTCGAGGTGCAGGATAACGGCATAGAAGAACAGAAGAAGGTGAATGAAGGGCTCCTCCAGCTCTCCAAGCAATACAACGTGCCGTTGGTCGCCACCAACGATTGCCATTATCTCAGAAAAGAAGAATCAAAGGCTCACGAACTGCTTCTCTGTATTCAGACCGGTAAAGTGCTGACCGACAAAGATAGACTCAGTTTTTCGAGTGACCAGTTCTATTTCAAATCGGGCGATGAAATGGACCGCTCTTTCTCTCATTATCCCGAGGCACTTACCAATACCCTCAGGATAGCTGAGATGTGCAATATGAAACTCGATTCGGGTACGTATCACTTCCCCGATTTTAAGGTGCCGTCGGAAGAGACTCTTGTGGAACACTTCGAAAATCTCTGCCGTAAGGGTTTTGAGAAGAAGATCCAATACATTGCCACAACCTACCCTGTTTTTTCCGATGATCTCTCCACCAAGTATAAAGACAGGCTCGACTATGAAATGAAGGTAATCAAGGAGACCGGCTTTGCAGGCTACTTCCTTATTGTCTCCGACTTCATAAGCTTTGCAAAATCTCAGGACATTCCCGTCGGCCCCGGCAGGGGCTCGGCAGCGGGAAGCCTTGTCGCGTACTGCCTTGAGATCACGAACATCGATCCCATTAAGTATGACCTCATATTCGAAAGATTTCTCAATCCCGAACGTGTCAGCATGCCGGATATTGACGTCGACTTCTGCATAGAAGGAAGAGAGCGCGTTATCCAATACGTGACGGAACGATACGGCAAAGAGAATGTCGCCCAGATCATTACGTTCGGCACCATGAAGTCTCGTGCGGCCGTCAGGGATGTGGGGCGCGCTCTCGGGGTCCCTTACGCGGACGTTGACAGGATTGCGAAGCTTATCCCGGCGGCTCTCGATATGAGCATAGAACAGGCTTTGCGTGATGAGCCCCGTCTGCAAGAGATCTACGATAACGATCCGTCGGTCACCGAATTGATTGACAATGCCATGGTGCTGGAAGGGCTCGCCCGTCACGCGTCCACACATGCCGCCGGAATCGTGATATCGAATAAGCCTCTGGTCGAGCATCTGCCTCTCCATCGGGGGGCCAAGGGTGAGACCGTAACTCAGTACCCGATGAAGTCCATAGAAAAAATAGGCTTGATCAAGTTCGATCTCCTGGGCCTGAAGACTCTCACCATCATAGACAATGTCATCAAAACATTGAGGGCAAACGGCGTCAACCTCGACATCACCAATCTTCCACTGAACGATACTGAGACCTATGAGCTTCTCTCCTCCGGCAATGCGTCCGGTGTGTTTCAGCTTGAAAGCAGGGGGATGCGCGACCTTCTCACGAAACTGAAACCGTCGAAGTTTGAAGACATCATAGCTCTCATCGCGCTTTACCGTCCGGGACCTCTCACGAGCGGCATGATGGAAGAGTTCATACGAAGGAAGAATAATCCTGCGCTCATCAAGTACGAAACAGCGTTGCTGGAAGAAGTGCTCAGGGACACGTACGGCGTAATCGTCTACCAGGAACAGATCATGAAGATAGCATCCCGCCTGGCGGGTTTCTCCCAGAGCGAGGCGGACGCGCTCAGGAAAGCCATCAGCAAGAAGGTGCCTGAGCAGCTCGAGAGCTACCGTGAGCAGTTTGTCCAGGGATCGGCCGCCAACAGCGTGAAGCCGGATGTCGCCGCGCGAATATACGACGTCATTCTTCGCTTCGGCCAGTACGGTTTCAACAAATCGCACAGCGCAGCATACGCGCTCGTCGCGTATCAAACGGCGTATCTCAAGACTCATCACTACCTGCCCTTCATGGCTGCGATACTCACAAACGAAGTGAACGACACCGACAGTCTGATACGCTACGTTGCGGAATGCAGGGAGAGCGGCGCTGCTATCCTTCCTCCTGATGTGAATGAAAGTGCCAAAGCCTTTACGATCGTTGATGGAAAGATCAGATTCGGCCTTTCCGGCGTCAAGAACGTCGGCGACGCGGCGTTGGACTCCATTCTGAACGTGCGGCTGGAGTCAGGCCCTTTCACCTCGTTTATGCATTTCTGCAGTCTTGTCGACTCACGAAAAGTGAACAAGAAAGTCGTAGAGAGCCTTATCAAGGCAGGCGCTTTCGATAGCATGGGTCTTAACCGCGCGCATCTGTTCGGCATGGTGAGAGACAGGTGGGATAAGCTGCAGAAGAAGAACGGAGCCAATCTCCATCAGATGGATATGTTCGGCTCCTCAACCGGGGTCGAACGCGAGGAGCCCATTCCCGTTGGAGAAGAACTCGCCCGCGAAGAGATACTCCGCGGTGAGAAGGAGGCGCTCGGCTTTTATTTCAGCGAGCATCCGCTCACCTCTTTGTCGGCTGAAATCCGGCGAATTACACAGCATGATACTGACACCATCAAAGAGAGTGATCTCACTGACGACGTGACTCTTGTTGGAATTGTTAACGGGTATCGGGAGATCACCACCAAGAGGGGTGACCGGATGGCGTCCATCATGCTGGAAGATACGAAAGGCATTGTGGAGGCAATTATTTTTCCCGATCTTCTTTCAAAGCACATCCTCCTTCTCAAGGGCGAAGATCCTCTGGTGGTCTCCGGTTCTGTTGAAAAGCTGGAGGACGGTACCACCAAGATACGCGTCAAGCAGATCGCGCCTCTTAAAGAAAATTTGGCTGAGATGCGTAAGACGGTGAAGGTAACGATCGATTGTCAGGTATTCAAAAGGCAGGAACTGAAGAAATTGAAAGATGTGCTTCATAGCATCAGAGGCGATTCCAAAGTGTTGCTGGAGTTTAACCTGTGCGGAGAGAGGAAACCGCTTTCACTTGCAGAGATGAGGATCGATGCATCAAAGCTCGACATTTTGAATAAACAGTTTAAACAGGGGATCGCCGTAGAGGTGCTGGGGTGAGATACTATCTCGACTTCGAAAAACAGCTCGAACCCATCGAACGAAGGATAGAAGAGATAAAGAAGTTCCACGATGTATCCGATCCCCACTACGCCAAGGAGCTTATCTCCCTCGAAAAAAGACTTCCCAAGATAGAACGCGATATTTATGGAAATATGTCCAACTGGCAGCGGTCTCAACTATCCCGTCACCTGAACCGACCGCATACGCTCGATTTTATTCGTCATCTCTGCACCGACTTCGTTGAGCTGCACGGCGACAGAACATTTAAGGATGATCCTGCCATAGTGGGTGGTCCTGCCCGTTTCAATGGAACCAATGTCATCGTCGTCGGCCATCAGAAAGGCAAAGACGTCAGAGGTATGGCTGACCGTAATTTCGGCATGTCGAATCCGGAAGGATACCGAAAGGCTATGCGGTTGATGGAGCTTGCGGGCAGGTGGAAGAAGCCGCTCATAACATTCATCGACACTCCTGGTGCCTTCCCCGGTGTTGGCGCCGAGGAGAGGGGCCAGGCGGAGACGATTGCGTCATCCATCTATTTTATGTTCACGCTCCTGGTACCTGTTATCGTGATCGTTATAGGCGAAGGCGGCAGCGGAGGGGCACTCGCCCTGGGAGTGGGAGACCGGATTCTCATGCTTGAGAATGCCACCTATTCGGTTATCTCGCCGGAAGGCTGCGCAGCTATACTCTGGAAGGACAGTTCAAGAGGGATGCTTTCGGCCGACCCCAGAGTGCTGGCGGCCGATGCCCTCAAGCCCACAGCCCAGGAGTTGATCAAGCTGAAAGTGATCGATGCTATTGTCAAGGAGCCTTTTGGCGGAGCCCATCGCGCCTGGGACGAGACCTTTGAGAACACCAGAGCGCTTCTGGCCAAACAGCTGAAAGAGCTCTCCGAGATACCGCCAGAAAAATTGAGAGAGCAACGGTACGACAAATTCAGAAAAATGGGAGTGTTCGAAGAAAAGTAAGATAAAACAGGTAAGAGATAAGGAAGGTAAAGGTAAAGACTAAAGCGAAGGTTGAGGTAAAGATAAAAGGCCGAATATCCCTTACCTAAGCTTTTCTCTCTACCTTCGTTCTTGTTTTTTCCTCTACCTGTTTTTTTGTTCTTACCTGTCCTTATTATCTTGCATGCGGCTACTTGCTATAGATATGACGACAGGGCCAGACACCCAGTTTCACTATCTTCCCTTTCTGAAGCTGGTCGACACGTACGGCATCGACACCCTCTATCTTGCCCGGCCCGTATGTGAGGGGCGTGCTGCTTAAACCGCCAGTGTCCAGATCCTTGATCCTATAAAAGCCGTTCTTTAGCACATCGGCTGGTTTCAGTCTTTCAAGCGGCGCCGCCGCTAGAGCGAGTCTCAGGGCCTCCACCTGGGTCATCGCTTCAATGATTCCCCCCATGTACACGTTGCTGGCAACCGGTTTGCCCGGACGATACTTTTTCTGCAGCTCGTTACACCACGCAACGCCAGGGGTGGATGTCTCAGAATAGGGCGGAAAACTGCCGGCAGAAACATAACCATTACCCAGCTCCCCCATGCCCAGGGCAAAATCAGCCATCTGCGTTGTGTTCGGAATGGCAAATGTTATCTTGTATTCGCGATCAGGCCCCATACCCAACCTCACCGCCTCCTTGATGGTGGCCTGCGCGCCGGGATTGATCATGATGCCTAAGGCAAGGTCGATCTTGTTTTGCTTCAGCCACGCAAGCTGAGTGGTCGGTGGGGTCGTGGGAACAAGCGGCACATACTGGGTCCCCACAAATTCATATCCGAGCTTCTTGAGATAGACTTCCATCTCAGGTATTTCAAGCGACTTACCCATTGCGTTATCGGCAGTGAGATAGGCCGCCCTCACTTTCCTGCTCTCTTTCCAGTGCTCCTTGAACCAGTCCGCTGCGGCTGCGAGGGAATCGGTATAGATCGGGTAGTGGGTGAAGATCGTTTGAGGCGGACTCAGTAAGAAAGGACCGCTGGCTATACTGGTCGCCCCCATGCCGTCCGCATTGAGCCGGTCCTTCAAGGCCAGTGCAATGGGCGACCCGGACACCCTGTAAACGAGCATACCTTTTGCTTTCAGTTCCTCGTAGATCGACAACGCCTTGGCCGGCTTCAGTTCGTCATCCCGCCACAGTACCTCCAGGCTTATGTCTGAAGGGAATGCATTCTTTTCCCACGGAGAAATACGCTTTGCCTCATTCACGTACCTGGTGTAGTCTTCGAATGCGGCAAGCACCGCGGCCGTATTTTCGGCGTAGGGGCCGGTGAGTGACATGGTGCCGCCGATGTACACTGTTTTTGCAGACTCGGCCGCATCGGCCAACAGGAATATTATCATTAGAAAAATGACGGAAGAGAATAGTTTTGACCTCATGTAGCCTAACCTCCCTTTAAACTTTTCCGCTCTGCGATTCGGCCACGCGTGGATGTTTCAGCAGCCGTCGATATAATAGCTGGCATATGGATTGGCGTCAAGGTGATTGCAGGAGAAGGCTTCCAGAGATTCGTGGAGCGAACACGCGGCTGAGGTCGGTGCAGTAGGAAATATGGTCTCGACAGGCTGCACAAGAAGCGCACGGATATCTTCCTGAAACAGAGCGTCAAACTTCCGCAAGAGAAGGATCCACGTTACGAGTGGTATTATATAATTCTCTTCTGAGACTGCCAAGGTGCCCAACGTATGAGTATTATCCACCGTACCTTTTTGGTTGCAGTCTGGGTCATATACTGTGTAGCAGGAAGCTATGGATCGCCTGAAGAACCAGATACACTCGGGGGGTGTTTATGGAAGTCATGAGGAGCGGTAAATCGGAAGAAGTAGTGTTCGGAAAGGGGTTTGTTCACGTGTATAGAGCCTGCTTCTCTGGTACGGAGGAGGAGATCGCACAGTTGAGCAATCTCAGAAAGTTAGGCGAGTGGATTCACATCATCATCGACCCTGTAGGTCGGGTCACTATCAAGGGTGGAAAGGGACAAGAGGATGAATATCTGGACCCACTTCGGTAACCATCTGATGGCAGAGGCCTTCTGCCAGCTTCTGGTGGAGAATGGGTACGATCACGTGGTCACGAGTGAGAGCTCCAATGGGTTTACCTTTGACGTGCTCCTTGTGGATAGTACTACCCTCGAGCGTGATCTCCTCACCCGGTACCGCGAACGTGTGGAGATTATGCCGAGCTCGGCATAAGTGGCACACTTCCATGGTTGCGCCCGTGACCATATACAGTATGAGATCACTTATGCGAGGTTACTTAATGCGGAAAAGCCGATGTTCGATAAAACGACAACAATCGCTCTCGGGGAAACCTTCTCGGCGGAAGAGTCGGCCCTGATGCCGCGGGATCTCTTTCTCCGGCAGACGCAGGAGCGGTTCCTGGAAATCTCCCCAGAAATATCATTGTGGGCAGACCAGGCAGACCCCGCAAAGACCGCAACGGAAAGCTGGCACACGGTTGAAGATAGCCAGGAGACCGCGAGCCTGTTCGAGGACGAAGAATCGTTCGGCCATGAAGGGTTCCTGGGAGACCGACCGGAGGACATTAATGACGAGGACATTGATGACGATGGATTGACAGACGTCGTCCGACCGTATATGCGGCAGCTGGCTAAGACGCCTCTCCTCACCGGAGAAGAAGAGAGGGAGGTCGCCGTGCGTATTAAGGAGGCAAAAAGAGAACTGGAGGATGTCGGCCTTTCCCTTCCTTTCGCGGTGCGCGAGCTTTTGCATGTCCTTTCCCCGTCAAAGACGTTCTCCGACCCGTGGGACGGAGGTAAGCGTGATGAGTTGGTGATCGGGATGGAACAGGCCCATGGTCAAACTAACAGGAAAACAGAGAGCAGCAAACAAAGCGACCTTTGCGGGACTGAAATGAGACCACTTATCACAGAGATGAATGGGGGCAACGGGCTGGTAGAGGCGAAAGGCGAGAGCATCGAGCAGACGGCGGGTATCCCCGTAGCGGAGCTGAAGCGGCTTCTTCAGCGGATCACGGCGGCAAAAAAGCAGTATGTCGAAGCAAGGGACGTGCTCACAAAAGCGAACCTCAGACTGGTTGTAGCAATCGCAAAAAAGTACATGAACCGGGGCCTTGCCTTTGCTGATCTCATACAGGAAGGGAACATGGGGCTCATGAAAGCGGCGGAGAAGTTCGACAGTGAGATGGGTTACCGGTTCAGCACCTATGCCGTATGGTGGATAAGGCAGACCATCGGGAGGGCAATCAAAGAGCAGACGAGAACCATTCACATACCAGGCCACATGATGAGGAGGGTCCAGCAGGTCGCCCGGGTTTCTCGCGACCTTGCGAAGGATCTCGGAAGAGAGCCCTTCCCTCACGAAATCGCAGGGGAGATGGGCCTTTCGATCAAGAAGGTCAGAGAAGTCCTCCATATTATCCACGAGCCTATTTCTCTGGAGACCCCCGCCGGTGTCGAGGGCGCGCATCTGGTTGACATCCTCCAGGACAAGAATGCGTCCGTGACCCAGGGGTCTTGCTTATTGTGTGACCTCGCCGAAGGGTTGGACGAGGCCCTCTCAACCCTCACCGCGAGAGAGGAGAAGCTGATCAGGATGAGGTTCGGTATCGGAGAAACGTCCCAGCATAAGCTCGAAGAGCTGGCGAAGACGTTCGGCGTGACGAGAGAGAGGGTGCGACAGATCGAATCGAAGGCGTTGAGCAAACTGCGGCATCACGGAAAAGCGTGGGAGGCCTAAGGGCTCTGCCGATGCGTGAATCATGGTCTGAGGCGGATGGAGCAGGAGAACCGTACATTACTTGATTATCTTATTGAGAGAATGGACCGCAAAGCGGCCAGGCGCAGAATCGTTCGTTGGGTCGGCGTTTTGATAGCTCTGGTGCTACTGGCAGTTATCGCTTACCTATTGTTTCGTCACCTGCTTTGAATTGTTCAGTATCAGGAAATCGCTTTTAAAGAGATCACGGAGTGCTGTGCTACGACATCGGGTCGACGCGGCTACAGTCCAGCATAGTGAAAGGAGGACATTATGGAACCGATCAGCGCTCAGAGGGTAAAACCACGCGTGCTGCTCGTCGATGACAATAGAGTAACCCTTGCGCTCATGTCCTCAAGTCTCGAGGAGCTGGGCTGTAAAGTTCTGTCTGCCAAAAATGGTCATGAAGCCCTTGAGATCCTCCACTCCGAAAAGTCCATAGACATTGTGGTCACAGACCTCGGAATGCCTGTGATGGATGGCCTCGAACTGCTCCGCCTGTTACGCGAGTCCGAAAAGCTAATGGATCTTCCGGTCATCTTCTTGTCGGGAGATACGGACGAGGCGACGATGAAGAAAGCGACCGGGCATAAACACTGCCGCTATCTCGTAAAACCGGTTCTGCCAGACTTTCTGTTCGAGCAGATAGTAGCGATGTTGAGCCATGCGGAAATGGCGCCGCAACCCACCTGAAGTACACGTCGGACCGCCAGAGATTTCAGAAACAACCGTTGAGGTTGGGAAGACACCCTGGCCTCGCGAGGTAGGTGGAGGAGGACACCGACTCGGCAGCTCCTTCAGCGGGCGAAACGCATTAAAGCGCCGGTTCACACAAAATAAAGTGTTGGTGATTGACGCCCTGCGCCACTACCAACCGATAGTCGAAGAAAAGCGTAAGGAAAAAATGAGGTCAATGGTGAGCTATACCCTATGCGGTTGCCTTCACGAGCATATAGTATGAGTAGGCGAACATCCAGTGCTCAGAAAGGATCAACAGCGGAACACTTCATTTTTATGCAAAATACAAAGAGAGAGGATCCTAATGGCCAATAATTACTCAGGGAATTTTAGAGTGTCGGACGAAATACGGCCGAACGGTGAACGGTGGTTTTGGGTTATAGGTTACGGTTTTTGTTTTCCGGCGCGAGATGAATGCGATGCGTATAGGATTCTTGAAGCGAAGAAGAAAGAGTGTTTCGCAGAGACGTTAATAACCCCGGTAGGTAGTGCCGTCGAAGAAAAGGGCTACGCGAGACTTAGCCAGTAGGTCTTGCGATCATAAGGCAGCCGCATTTCTGTGCAGCCGATGAAAGATTTCGAGAGATGGGAATGGCGATACCATTTACAAGAAAGGATTGACACCGATGTCTGTAGCTAACGTAATGGAACCTGTGGCAGCAAGGAAGATGAAGCTCGGCCAACTCCTGGTGCAAGAGGGTTTGGTCAGTGACCAGCAGCTCGAGGAGGCGTTACACGACCAAGAGACGACGACCCCGCACAAGCCTTTAGGTGAAATATGCGTTGACGCTGGATTCCTTTCAACAAGCGCATTGAAGCGAGTAATCGAAAAATATCGGAAGCAAATCTTGTTCGGCCAGCTGTTAATCAGGATGGGTGTTGTTTCTGCAGCCCAATTGGATGAGGCCCTGTCGGAACAAGAGAAGATCGGAAAAAGAGTGGGCCAAATCCTCCTGCATAAGCGTTACATAACCAGGGCAGACATTACCAAAGCACTTAGTATCCAGCTCGGAATTTCAAACATTGCGCCCAACGTGTACACGGTGGATCCATCGCTGCTGTCAAAGGCGACTCCTGAATACTTCCGTAAGCATCGCGTCGTCCCTCTGTCCCGCGTCGTCACTTCTTGTGGCAGAGGGAGAGAGATTGTTACCGTCCTTATGGAGGATCCGCTGGACATGGTAACAATTGCCGAGCTCGAAAAAGCTTTTGGTGGAGAAATCCAGCCAACGGTTTCGACAACGATAGGCATAGAAGATTTCCTCAACGAGGTCTTCGACGCTTGGGGTCGCTATCGGGTTGTCAACGAGACGACATTAAGGAAGGACGATGGTTCGCATATGACGACAAAATGTCAGCATGGGACAAGAACCCTTCCCACTCTTTTCGCGCAAGCCTGATGGGTGACCCCGGGCCGATTTACTGCCAACGATTGACACGGGACACCGTGCTCTGGTGGCACCTGGTTGCGCCGGCCACCATAAATTCCCGACCCGCTCAGACAATGGTTGCATCACCTGCCATATAGGAAGTATGGAATCTCACACTAATACAAGTCGAATAACTCGACGGAAAGCAGGAGCCATGTTTATGACAGCAAGAGAGGAAACTCCAACAATCGCCGGCAACGTCATTCCCTTCGTTACCAGAAGTGAAATGTCAATGAAAAATGCAATCCATGATAACGACTGTTCAGCCAACGCCGGGAGTCTCGACTTCTCATTCACGGAAACAACGGAAAAAGTGTTGCCTGCGCCCTCCGGATACAATACAACCGTCAGGCAGGATAGAGTCGATAGCCTAAAACAGAGATTGCGAGCAGGTTTGTGGAAGATGGACGCGGAACAGGTGGCACGGAGTATGCTGAAAAGACACCTCCTGGCGGAGAGGTTTGGATCGCGCCGAGCCGTGCGATCTGACGTACCGTGCTCGCAGAATTCAGTCACGGACAAGGCAAGCTGAAAAAAGAGGGGCCAATGGAATTCAAATTGCTCCTTAACCGTTTGGGCATCTGGAACCTTATGGTCTTCATGCTCTTGTCTGCCAACTGTCTGATTCTGCTCTACGTGGTCAAATCCGTTTACCAGTATGTGGGCAATATAGCTCTCGTTATCCTGGTAGGAGTTTGCGCCGCCGGAATAACGGGCAGCCTGTTTATCCTGCTGCTAAAGCTCTCGCCTGTTAGAGGCAAGGACAGATTACCCGGGGATAAATCCAGTACCCTTCGTTCCGACCGCAAGTATTAATCAACAGGAGAGAAAGCCGACTTGCAACTGCGAGGCTCATCAGCAGACAAGAAGACTTTGAGCCTCACGTATACGCGGTTCGCTTTCCCAGAGGATAGCCTTGATTTCTGCCTTAGAGAGGCTCAGATGGTCCCATGCCGTCTCATCGATCTCGGGCACAATGGTGTCGCCTCCGGCTCCGAACCCGAGAGCCCAGGCGAGTACGTCAGAGAAGTGCAAGACAGCGGTTTCTGCAAGCCACTCGTTGGCCAGGGCAGGTTCGTGATGGTATCTGATCGGTGGGATGAACTGCCGGGGAAGGCTCCAGCGGTCCAGGACCCACCCGGCAACCTCGGCATGGGTCGACTCGAACAGGTCCTTTTCCACATCGGAGATAGGAACATTCCTGTCCTGTGCCAACGTGAACGCGTTGCGATACTCGTTCGGGAACTTCAGACTCAGAAACACCATTCCGATATCGTGAAGGAGACCAGTGACGAAAAGTTCTTCAGCTCTTTGCACACCCTTCTTCCGACCGGTGATCTGCGCGAGGACGCCCGTTGCGACCGAGTGCGCCCATAGTTCTTCAGCCCCTTTCATGAGCTCGGACACATGGATGCCGAGCAGAAGCCCTCTCGCCTGACTAAGTCCAAGAAGCAGGAGAGCTTGGGTTACCGAGCTAATCCTGCCCGTAAAGCCGAAAAAGGGTGAGTTCACCACCTGTAGCAGCCGGGTGGTAAGTGCCGGATCCTTCGACACATGAACCGCTATGTCGTTGAGGGAAAGCTGTGGGTTCTCGAAAACCTCGAGGAGCCTCTGGACGATTACCGGCAGGGTGGAAGGCTCCTGCAACCCCAGCATCTTGCGTTGCAACGTCTCTTTATTGACCATAGAACTCCTCCAGGTGCTCTGCCACCGCATCCTCCAGGAGAGTCATGTGGGGTCTGCTCCTGCTCGTTTCGAACCGTTTCCTCAGCTGGGTCAGCAATTCCTCTTTGGCTGTAGCATCAGGGGCGCCGGTTACAAGCAAACTGCCGGTGCCTGCGTTGAGGAGCTTCCCAATCAGCGGGTCGGTCAGCGTGGTACCAGCCTCGAGAAGCACCAGGCCTCTAGCGTTCGTCACTGGTCCCAATAGCCGCATACCGGGCCGCGCCTTTTCGAGAGCGATGATAGGCATAGTCTACCCCTTTCTTGACGTAGTCTTCCTAAAGATGATTACCATTCCTCTTACCTCAGGTGTCCCGTTAACGATGGGGGCCGCACGGTACACGATGGACTTCCTTTTTCCGTCCCGTGTGCGGACGGAAACATGCCTGTCAACTCTCTCCGGTAAGATCGCCGCATGTGCCGGCTCCTCGCTGATCACGTTGAAGACCTCAAACACGGCTTTCCCTAAGGCGTCCGCCTCTGGCCAGCCGAGCAGCTTTTCGGCGCAGGGGTTCAGAAAAGAGACGACCCCCTCATTTTCGAGCGTGATGATCGCCTGGTCCACACTCCTCAGGGTCGTCCTGAACCACTCCCTGTTCTCTCGCACTTGTGCCTCCAGTCTGTGCCGGCAGAGTGCAATTTCGATTGCGACATGCAGTTCGCGTACAGCGATGGGCTTAAGGATATACCCGAACGGCTCGGTAACTTTGGCCCGCTCGAGAGTTGACTGATCTGAGTGGGCAGTGACGTAAATCACCGGGCAGAGATGTTTGGAGAGAATTGCTTCAGCAGCCTGGATGCCGTCCATCGGTCCTTTCAATATGATGTCCATAAGGATCGCATCAGGGCAAAGAGCAAGAGCTTCGCTGACTGCCTCTTGCCCGGAGCGACAAGGTCCGAGAGGTTCATAGCCGATATCCCGGAGATTATCGGAGAGCTCCAGGGCTATAATCGCCTCATCCTCGACCACGAGTATACGTTCATGCGACATTAGCGTCCTCCTCTACAATTATGATCGGCAGAGAACAAGATTACGCAAGCGGTTCTGCTATTCGGTTCCATCACCCGGCCGTGGGCAGGAATTTGCCAGGCACGAGACTACGGTAGATCATGAAAATGGCTTTATTGGCTAAGCAGCCGTGCACATAGTGATGAACAGGCAATACCGGCAAAAAGCGCTCGGTAGGAACAAGGTGAAGATAAAACAAATGAATATAGTTATTCACGAGCCCTGGAGACCGCCTTATCACCGGCGAGGTGATCGAGGATTATCTCTGAGACCAGTTTGTGGACCGGCAGGCCTTCTTCCTGTGCTGCTCGTTTTAATTCACGCAGCAGAACCTCGTCCATTGCAATGGTGAGTCTTGTCCCATCTTCCTGGTCTTCGAACGGGAGGGTATTCGCGAGCTCAAAGAAGAACCGCTGTGCGAGGTCTATCTGTCGTTCGGTAACGTCTTTGAGGCCGGCTACTCTCATCTTTTTCAGGATCCATTCTAGCGACTGGAAGTATTTCTGATGGTCCATGACCGTTCGGAGCTCATTGCCATTACCCAGCCGTTTGTTCGAAACAGCCTGCACCACACAGTTAAAAAGTGTGTTCTTCTCCGCTCCCGCAGACATCAGTTCGCCTGCAGCGAGACAATTGAGCCCGGACAGTACATCCGTCACAAGGCTGGTTGCATTGTCAAGCAGGAATTGGTCGTGCTCGTCAAGCGCCAGTACCCTGCACGCTCGCTTCGACCCAAGACACGCTGTCAGAAGCCGTGAGACGGACGAAGCCAGCTCGCCCAGCTCTACAATCCAGGTATTCAACAAGAAACTCATTGTCAATCCCTCCGCTGCGCCAAGTGAGCCCTCAAGAGGCTCTCAAACCGTCGCCACGTTAATGCGCTTTTTCCATCATCGTGCGCGGAGATTCTCCTCTGTCATTAATAGTTATCGCGTGATACCGAGAATATATTAGTTCAAGTAATCTGTACCGCCCCAGCTTATGTTTTTGCTGCGACGGGCGAAAACTAGTGTAAAGCGCGAGCTCGGAACGTGGTGCTGGGTATGCCAGCTAATCAAATAAGAGGCGCAAGGGGTCCACAATGTCCTGTGATGAGAGATTGACGTTTATTCTGCCCAACGAAGCTGCATCAAAACTGAAAGCAGTAGCAGAGCAGGAGAGCAACACGGTCGCAACGTTCGTCAGCAACGTACTCGATGGATGGCTGGAAAAAAGAAGAAGAGACGCGAGACTCGGCAGAACGAGACGGCTTGAAGCACTCCCGCAATCTGAAAAGGACACAGGCATCGGCGGAAAAGGGTAGCCTTATTTCCGCAGCTGCAGGTACCGTTATCCCGCTTCTCCACTATCCTGAAGCGTCTCCCTTAGTTTCGCGAGGAGCACAGCCCGGCTGTACCGGCTTTGAGAGCAGAACATTTCCTGTTTTCAGTATCCCCTTCCTGTGGACCGTTTCCTCAGTGTAACCACTCAAAAATATGACCTTGATGTTGCGCCGCATCTTTCGCATCTCATCATAGGCCTGCTTTCCATCCTTCTTTGGCATGACCACGTCGAGCAGGACCAGATGGACCTCGTCTTTATGCGCCCTGTACTTCTTCACAGCATCGTCGCCGTCTTCTGCCTCAATGACAGTATACCCGGCTTCCTCAAGTACACCTTTAAGAAATGACCTGACGTCCTTCTCATCCTCTGCCAGAAGAATCGTTTCGGTACCGCCAGCGATGAGCGAGGTCTCCTCAGCAGCCTCTGTTTCGTTGTGCGCAACAGCGGCCAGCGGAAAATAGACTCTGATCGTGGTACCCACCCCGGACTGGCTCTCCACATCAATATATCCTTTATGCTGTTTTACAATGCCGTAAACCATGGCCATGCCCAGTCCGGTCCCCTTGCCCATCTGCTTGGTCGTATAAAATGGCTCGAATATGCGCTTTTTGGTTTCCGCGTCCATGCCGCTCCCTGTGTCGGCGACTGATATGCACGCGTATACACCAGGAGACCCATAGCCACAGCTTTTCACAAACTGATCGCCCATCTCCTCTAATGATGCGCTGATACGCAGAATACCTCCAAGCGACATCGCGTCCCGGGCATTGGCGGCAATATTCATCAGCACTTGCTCGACCTGACCCTTGTCAGCCATGACAAGCAAACTGTCACGTGAGTATTCCGGCACCAATTCAATATCTTCACCGATGACTCTCTTTATAAATTTCTCGAAGCTCCTTATAGTGCCGTTAATATCGATAGGCTTGAGGTCGATCGGCTGTTTCCTGCTGAACGTCAGGATGCTCTTGGTAAGCTGCGACGCTTTTTCGGATGATGAGAGTATCTGCTCGGCCAAGCGGGCAAGCGGGTCATTCCCCTCCTTTAGCTTCTTGCGGAGTTGATACGCTCCGCCCGCTATCACCTGCAGCATGTTGTTAAAATCGTGAGCAATGCCCCCCGCGAGTGTGCCTACCGCATCCATTTTCTGCGCTTGCTGGAGCGCGCCCTGCATCCGTTTCTTTTCGGTAATATCTCTGAATGACATCATGATAAAAGCGGAGTTTCCATAGCTGACAGAGGACGCGGCCACATCGGCATCAACAATAACGCCGTTCTTCCCCCTAAGATTTCTTTCGCCCATGAAATACTGACCACTCTGCATGGTCTTGTCTAAGGAGCTATCTATGAAACTCTTGTTCTCCATGACCAAATCATACAGGGAGAGGTCTTTGATCTCGTCCTCCTCATAGCTCAGCATGTTAATGAACGGTTCGTTGGCCTCCAGTATCTTTTTCGTTTTCGGATCCACGATGAAAATCGCTTCTGTTGACTGCTGAATCAGCGCCCGGTAGCGCTCTTCGCTCTGCTTCAGTACCTGTTCGGCATACACCAGCGAACTGATGTCATTCAAAGACGACTACGATTCTGCCAGAGTGCGGCAGGGCGGCCATACTCACAAGGACCGGGGTCTTGACGCCCCTCATATTGGAAATGATCGCACGGAAGGTCTGGGGACGAGCAGCAGGCACCGAACTCAAAGAGATGGTCCTCGTATCCGAGCTGATGCAGTGTAGCTGGGCGCGTTCCTTCGGTTGCGCACTTTCGTGTACAAAATCGGACCACCTTCTTATTCCCTCAATTTCGCTCCTGGGAAAGCCGGACATCCTCTCAAATTCGCTGTTGACAAAGCATACGGTCATGTCGGGCTCGCAAATGACCATAGCTGTCCCGGTATTCTCAAAAACGGTTCTGTACCTGGCCTCGGATTCCTTCAACGCGTGCTCGGCCATTTTGCGTCTGCTGATGTCACGCATAGTTAGTTGAACGACCGACGTTCCCCGGATCACGATCCTGCTCCACACCAAATCGATAGGAACGAGGGTACCATCTTTTCTGGCTGCCAGAGAGTTCTCCAGGGATCCGCCTGCTGAGATGTCGGTTTGACTGACAATCCTTTCATCCTCGACGCCCGCATGAAGCCTGGAATAGTCGATGCCCCGAATCTCCTCAGCCGAATAGCCCAGCAGTTCCACAGCCTTTCTGTTGGCCTCAATAGTCTTCCCCGCGGTGCCGACAAGAATGATGGCGTCTCCTGCATCATCCATAAGTGCGTGGTATCTTTCTTCGGATTGACGCAGCGCCTTTTCCGCCTGCTTCTGCTCCGTAATGTCCCTGAATATGCTCTGGACAAGCCTCTTTCCACCCAATTCTACCACGCTGACAGTCACGGCGACCGCTATCTTTGTTCCGTCTCTTTTCGTCAGCCATGTGTCGCCCGACCCTCCGAATTTACCCTCCGTAATGTTCTTGAAAACAGCTTTTGTCTTTCGTGGTGCGGCCGGTCGTAAAAGCTCAAAAAAGTTGTTGCCTATGAGGTTTTCCTTACCGTAGCCAAATATCTCTTCAGTCTTCCTATTGGCCTCCAGGATGGTTCCTTCCGTGTCTCCCAACAGTATCGCGTCTGGCGCACCGTCAATGAGTGTCCAGTATTTGGCCCCTAAATTTCGCATTGCTTCTTCAGCCCATGCACGGCTGACGCCTTCCTTGGTCTGGCCGGCCATCGCCTCCAGGATTGACAGCGTGGATGGGGACAGCGGCTCCGAGTTACAAGATCTCATTGCGAGACATGCGATAAGATTACCTTCGGATACTATCGGAATGACGGCGAGCCAGGATCCTTCCGTGTTGCGCGTGAAGCAGGGCTGCCAGCTCACCCATATCCTCTGCCCTGCCGCAAATGAGTTTCCCCTGCATAATCTTTCGCACTGCTTCGGTGTCGGCATTTCCGATCACGACTTCCCTTGAAAACCCCTGAGATGAACCCTTCGAGCAGACGACTTGAAGATGGCCCGTTTTTCTGCTCATTGCATATGCGGCCCCGTCCGTCATGCCGGAAGTACGAAGCGTTATGTCAAGACACGTTTCGAGCGCTTCCATCAGATTCCTTGTTTCAGCGAGTCCCAGGGCAAGCGCGTTGAGCGCAAGAATCCTTTCTTCCATGCGCCTGCGCTCGGTGATGTCAAGCAGTCGTGCCGATGGCCGCAGGTGCTCCGCGATAATACGTCAGGCATCCATGTGTTTCGCACTCGATGATCTTACCATTTCGGTTCTTGTCTCTGAACTCGATAACATCATCTTCCGAGGTGTTGACAGTCCGCCCAAACCAGTCCTTGACTCTTGGCCAATCCTCTTCGAGCACGAGGTCTTCAGGCCCTTTCTTATCGACCAGTTCCTCGGGAGAAAAGCCATGCATTTTTGCCAGGGATGGATTGACATATCGGAAGAGGCCGCCCTGGACCAGATAGACGCCTATTGCAGCCCTTTCGGCGAGGTCTCTAAACTTGTTTTCCGATTCCGCGAGGGCCATCTCCGATTGTTTGACTTGTGTTATGTCGGTGACAATGCCCCTTAATCCCACCGGCCTGCCTACGCGTATTACGGGGCTAGCCGACACCAGTGCCGGGAAGATATCTCCGTTTCTTCTGCACAGTGTATATTCATGCGTGGCCGATTCCTCTCCGTCCAAAAGCTCATAAATCGCCTGTGCCGCCCTATCCCGGTCCTCCGGAACGAGAAGGTCCATGATATCTATGCCATCCTCGAATTCTTCGCGCGTGTAGCCGAAAGATTCAAATCCACGCTGGTTCATGAAAGTAACTCGACCCGCAAGGTTCGCTTCAAATACAACTCCGGGTAGCAGTTCCGCCAGGTCCCTATACTTCGCCTCGCTTTCCCGCCTTGACCGCTCTGCAAGTTCGCGCTCGGTCACATCCTCGGTCATATGCACTACCGCAACCACCCTGCCATGCACATCTTTGATGGGGGACGACACCTTTCGGATGAACCTGCCTGGATTCGCTTCTTCCACTTCTTCGTGCACTTCTCCATCTTGAATCGTCTTGATGGCCGGGCAAGGAGAACATATTTGATTTCGGGGAGGACTACAAAAGAGCTGATAGCAAAGCAGCTTCCGCGACAAGTCAAGATTCGGGAAACGTTTTCTCAGCGCTCTGTTTACGCTCAGCACTTCCATTTGTGGGTTCAGGAGTCCGATGCCCATGCTCACATTGTCGAAGATCGACATGTACCTCTGTTCTGACTCCCTTAAAGATTCCTCCATTTCGGTACGGCGTTTGATTTCCTCTTCGAGTCGCGCCGTCGTTTCCCCGGGATGCTCCTCACATGTGGTCAGTTCTGCTGCGGCTTTCTCGTCGGCAATATCCCTCGCAACAGGCTGGACGTCATTCAGCATAGGTACCTCCTGTACTGCCCTCAATCATTTAGCGAAGCATGATGTGTGTTCGGTGGGTTGAGCATCAAGGCCCACCATTAAGGACAGTTCCCAAAATAGTTATCGCCGTCTTGACGCTATTGTTAAGATGAATGAATCGGAAGCGCTGCGGGCCATCTTCTTGTATTGTCTCAGGAGGAATTTTTCTTAATTTTGCCGATACCCCGTTCCCTCAATTTCTCTACGTTCTGTCTGCTGGTCTTGAGCATCTTGGCAATCTCCTGGCTACTCCTGCCATCCAGCACGAGTGCCCAGACCTGCCGTTCCCGGTCTGTCATACTCTTCAATACCTCATCCAGCCGTTTCCTCAGCAGTATGCCCGCGAGACTTTCTCTCTTAATCGCCTTGTCCAGCGCGGTCACATTCTGCGAAACGCAGGTGGGACGAGTACCGTTTTCTTCATCCCACTCCTCCGTATACTCAGCGAAGGCGCACGCCAGTGGTCCCGCATCCTCACCAGGTACTACATCAGCCTGTGAGGGATTGGTAGACATTCTGCTGAATGCACCTTTTAATAATGTCCAGAAATATCCCTCCATCTTGTCTGACTCCCCTTTGGCAAGGCTCAGCTTCATTGCTTCAAAGGCAACCACCTTTGCCTCCGCCACATACTCTTCCAGGCTGTATGGTGAAAAGATCATGTATTTTCTGGCGATCTTTTGAACGATATGATTTCTCTTCTTATCCGACGAAAAGGCCACAGCATCTTGCCAGAGCTTCTCTTCCGAGGTAGCCAATTCCTCGGGTCTGACAACGTCTCTTTTTTTCGCGATTTCCGACATACGCTCTTCTCTCCCTTCCGGTCTTAGCAGCAGGAGCCCAAGCCCGGGCAACGCCATTGTCCTGTTTAATTCGAATTATCGGCAGATTCCGCAAATTCTTGAAAGAGGGTGGCCTCCGTCCCCGGCAATTGCCAACTCATCAAGCTCTGTAAGGTTGTTGTTTCTACAACACGTTGTGACGATACCGCCGGCATGCGTTGCGTCGCCATCACTTTTTTACCCGCTTTATGGATTTTCCTTAAGCTGCCGATAACAGAACCATACGACATCCAAATCACCCGTGGATCCATGAAAACGGGTGTGAAACAAGGTTTTAACATAGCATGGGTCGAACAGACCCAAAAGAGGAGAGGAGCCGGTGAGTGAAAGGAGTCGTAGCTTAGCCGAAAAGATCGTTGTCACAGTGGATCCTGACTTCGAGACCCTGGTGCCCAGCTATCTGGAGAACAGGCAGTGCGACCTCCACCGTATAGAGGCTGCCCTCGAAGAAGGGGACTACAGCACCATTGAGTCGCTTGGACACAACATGAAAGGTTCCGGAGGAACCTACGGACTTCAGGACATAACCGATATAGGATTGGTCCTGGAGCGCGCAGCGAAAGAGGGTAACCTGCCCAAGATACAGCAAAGTATCGCTGCTTTGCGAAATTACCTGGAACATCTGGAGGTGGTATATGGTTCAGCACAGGAAGCCGCTTATTCTGAATGTGGATGACGATCCCGACATTCTGGCTATAACCGAGTTTATTCTGAGTGATGCCGGCTATGAAGTGGTTATGGCTACAAGCGGCAGAGAAGCGCTGCAGATGCTGACCGAAATCAGGCCGGATCTTATACTGCTTGACGGGTCAATGCCCGACATGGACGGGTGCGAGATTTGCTCCGTATTGAAGACAGGCCACACAACCGCCGCTATCCCGATTCTTTTTCTCAGCGGCTCGGACGACGCAAAGCGAAGAGAAGAAGCGTTTGCGGCAGGGGCGGTTGATTATGTGGTGAAACCTGCACTGCCCCCTGAGCTTCTCGAAAAAATAGGGGCGTGCCTCAAGAACAAGAACGAAAGCCAGGAGGGGTAGACGCATGACAGGCGCGACCGTTCGTGACCGCATCGCAGCGGCCGATTTCAGGCAATTCAAGGAATTCGTGCATGATCGACTGCAATTACCGGCCAGTCCTGGTGATGTCCTGGCCGACTGCGGACCGCAACAGATTTACGCGGTTCTTCAAGCGGTTGGGGTCCCGGCCAGCAGTGTGGCACAGTTGATTGCGGAGTATCTCAATTTGGATTATCTGGCGGCGCCGAGCACAGCGGAGGTGGAACCCAACGTGTTGTCGGAAGCTTTCATCAGACGTAACTTTGTCGTGGCTATCACGGATGGGGCTGGCGGCAGATCTTATGCGCTCACCAACCCCTTCAACTGGGAGCTATTGAGTGCCCTGAAGAAAAACTCGGAATCCGAGGATTTTTCCGTAGTGGTAACAGCGCCGGAAAGCATCGAAGCTTTACTGAACGAGAGGTTACCCTCAGCGGGCTCACCCACGGCGAGCTCACCCGCAACGGGCTCAACGGGCTCACCCACGGCGAGGTTACCCGCGGCGCCAGGGGAAAAAGGGGGCCCTGCGGAGATCATTAGATGGATAACACCAATTGGCTCCGTCACTCTGCGTCCCGCGGAAGATTCAACAGCACATGATGCGGTTACACCAACTGACGAGATGCTGCAGGCAGCAATCAAATCACGCGCAAGCGACATCCATATAGAGCCCAAGCAGGAACGAACGGTCGTCCGTTTTCGGATAGACGGTGAGATGAGGGAGATGTTTTCTTTTGATAAGACGACTGCGGCTATGGTTATCTCCCGCTTGAAGGCCCTCGCCGGCCTTGATATAGCCCAGAGGAACCTCCCTCAGGACGGAGCTCTGGAGACAACAATCGCGGACAAGAAATTCAAGCTGAGACTTGCCACGACCTCTACGCCGGCAGGGGAAAGCCTGATCATTCGCCTGCTCGAGCCGGAAGTCTGCAGCTGGCCCTTGAAAGACTTGGGAATGACAGACCTGCAGGTCAAGACTCTGGTCGGCCTCGCCAATCGCCGCCAGGGGCTGCTTCTCTTCGTCGGTCCGACAGGATCGGGGAAAACCACATCGATTTACAGCCTTCTCTCAAGAATGGACCTCACGAAGAGGAGCCTTATCTCCGTGGAAGACCCGATAGAATATCGCATTCCGAACGCGAACCAGCAGCAGGTAAACGAAAAGATGGGTCTTACCTTCGAGGCAATCTTGAAGTCATCAGTGAGACAAGATCCGGACATCATGTTCATTGGCGAGATACGGGATTCATTTTCCTCAAGGATTGCCGTTGACTTTGCTAGTGTCGGCCATATCACTATCAGTACCCTGCATACGTCAAATGCCACCACGGCAATTTTTCGGCTTGAGCGGTTGGGCGTAACCAGAGGGCAAATGGCCGATTCAATTATCGGTGTCATTGCACAGAGGCTGATCAGTAAACTTTGCCCCAATTGTAAGCAAGTCCTCCCGATTACCGAGCAAGAGATAGAGATGTTTCGGCCATATACCTCGGAGATCCCGACGCACGTGGCTCATGCAGTCGGTTGTCCGCAGTGCGACGGCAGCGGCTACTTGGGACGCGAGGGGATATATGAAGTTATTGCCATTGATCCTGAGATCCGGGAGATGATCCGGGAAAATCGATCCATTGCCGAGATAAGGGCGTCTATATCGCTTAGGGGGGATTACCTTATCAGTCATCACGCCATGGAAAAGGTGAAGCAGCTCCAGCTTGAACCAGAGACAGTGTATGAGCGTGTACTTGTGGAAGAGCCACCCCTACAATCAAAAGAAACGGTCCGCCCGACACCCGGAAAGAAACCGCTACAAAAAACAGATCAAGCCTCAGACACCGCTTCTACAGACAAGCCCTCGATCCTCGTGATCGAAGATGACAAAGATACACAGGCAATGATTGCTCATATACTCGAAAACTCAGGATATCTCGTGACCGTCGCAGATGACGGAATTGACGCGATGGTCCAACTTTCACGAAGTCATTTTCAGCTTATCCTGTCCGACGTAAAAATGCCGAATCTGGATGGCTTCAAGTTCATGGAGATCAAGAATCAAAAAGGGATAAAGGCGCCGGTTATCTTCTTGACCGGGGAGGTAGATACTGAGGCAGAAAACAAGGCTCTGGAACTGGGAGCAGCCGATTTCATCAGGAAACCATTTGAGAAAAACGTGCTTCTACTGAGAATCAAGCGCGTGCTGGCTCAAACAAACGAAGTGATGTCTCAGGGATAAACCGCCCGCGCCTATCGGCGGCTTCCACTGACCCCGATATCAAACTAGCCCATTGTTCTAGCGCGATGCTGACCTTTAGCATCCATCCTGACGAAAGACAGCATCCGGCACGGGAATGCCCAGTGCTTTGAACTTGTCGAGAAACTTGGGCCTGATACCGGTTACTTTGAACCTGCCGCTGGCTTTACCGTCCTCCCTGATGCCTGTCTGTTGGAATGAAAAGAGCTCCTGCATGGTTATGACCTGCCCTTCCATTCCGACTATCTCCTGCAAGCTCGTTATCTTCCTGCTGCCGTCATTCAATCTGGCAACCTGTACAATAACGTTTATAGCTGAGCTTATATATTTGCGCAATGCGTCATGAGGAATGCTGAGGCCGGCCATCGCCGTAAGCGTTTCCAGCCGCACCAAGGCGTCGCGGGGTGTGTTCGCGTGTATCGTACAGAGCGATCCGTCATGGCCTGTATTCATTGCCTGGAGCATGTCCAGGACTTCCGCTCCCCTGACCTCACCAACAACAATGCGATCGGGGCGCATTCTCAGACTATTCCTGACCAGGTCTCTCTGCGTGATCTCGCCCCTCCCCTGCGTATCAGGAGTCCTGGTTTCCAGCCGCACGACGTAATTCCCGCGTAGCTGGAGCTCGGCAGAATCTTCGATGGTTATGATTCTTTCGTTTGGCGAAATGAACCCCGAGAGTATGTTCAGGAGCGTCGTCTTTCCGCTACCCGTGCCGCCGGAGATGAGTACATTCAGTCTCGCCATCACAATGCCCTTCAGCAACTCTCCTATCTCGGGGGTGAGCGCCTGCAAGGCAATCAAATCGTCCAACTGCAGCTTGTCGATCCCGAAACGCCTGATCGACATACTCGGTCCGTCTATTGCGAGAGGGGGTACGATTACATTGACCCGTGACCCGTCCAGCGTCCTCGCATCTGCCATCGGGCAAGAATTGTCGACGCGACGCCCGGCCGCTAAAAGAACTCTATCGATTATTCTGCGCAGATGAGCCTCGTCCCTGAAGCATACGCCGGTGGATTCCAGCCTTCCATGCCTTTCCACGTAGACCTTGTCGTGGTTATCGACGAGGATATCCGTTATTGTCGGATCCTGCATGAGGGGCTCCAGAGGTCCCAGTTCGGGCTCATTGTCCTTTATTTTAGGGGATTGACGTAGAGTCGGATCAAAGAGTGATAGATCAATAAATGATTCTGAATACACATGAGTCCCGCCGTTTACCGGCACGTAGCGGTGCATTGCCGAAGATTTCATTTCCTTGCTGTTAAGATAATCCACGCGTTTACCTCTTGGTCTTAAGATTTAATCTTCTCATTGTGATCCCTGAGAAGTAAGTGCCCTTTCTCAGCCGGTCAAATTGTCACCACGACGGTGTTCTCGCCATCGAGAAGAGATCTTTCTTGAATAAGGACACCCCGAGCAGTTCGGACCATAGCTTCATGCAAACAAGAAAAGACGATACGCAGCCCTGCAGCCTCCTTTTCAAGGCCAAGAGGGCCTTGGCCCATCTCTTTATGTTGCAGGCGATTACCTTACATGCCACGGCAAAGCATACTCTTGCTATCCGACGCACCCGAAGTCTGCCGATGCCGTGGGCTCGCTTCAGTTCGGAGTTCGTTGCTTCGATCCCTGCACGGATCTTATACCGGTCCTTCCATGCGGTTGTCTGTTGGAGGGCATACATATGATCCCGCAGGCGAATTTCTGGAGTGATCTCCAGACGGAAGTCCCCGACGGTGTCACGGACCTGGCAGCCTTTAGTGCGATGGTTGGGAGCCCGCACCGGACAGCGATCGAGCATCGTGCATGATCGGCATAGGTTTCCATCGAAGATCGCATGGAGGGAACGGCGGGTCGAGTTGTTGCCGCTCAGCACACGATGGTCGATAGGCTTGTGGCCCATCGGGACATCGGGTCACAAGACCTTCTGGGTCAAAGCGAAACCGATCTCTGCCCACGACGTCGTCAGCAAGTCTGCTGCGATTCACCGGTGTCATGAATTCGATGTCTTGTTCTTTAACTTTCAAGGCTGAAGGAACGGATGGATATCCGCCGTCGGCGAAGAGCGTGTCAGGCTTGCACCCTGCGGCGTCCAGACGTTCGATCACGGACAGAGCTTTGCCGATATCGGACCGGGCAGCCCCGTGCACGTCATAGTCGGTGATGATTTCGGTTGTTCCGGCATTGTTGCAGGTCTCGGTGACATGAAGGCTGTATCCCGGCCCTTTATGGCCGCACGATGCATCCGGATCGTAGGGGGATTGCAGCGTTGCTCCTTCACTCTTTTTCTTCACCTGAATTGTGGATGATGGTTCATGAGCATCTGGTGTATTCGCATTGTTCGGAAAAAAGGCGTTTCAGCAGTTGGTAGGGCTCACTGCCGGTGAGCTCATCATCGTTCTCGAAGAGAAGAATAAGCGCATAGAGATACTGAGCCAGTTCTTCCAGTTTACTCTTCTGTTCGGCCGGACCCAGGCCGAACCAGCCTTCGGGTTCTTGTGCATGCCACTTCTGAATTGCAGCGGGGACCCTTGAATACTGCTCTTCGTTAAGACTCTTGAGAAACACGGTCAGGGTGTTGGTGAACAAGGCGAATCTTCCTCGTACGCGAATATTCGAGATGATGTGCGTCGAATCAAGTCGCTGATTACTGACCGATACGCCAAGCCTGTTCAGGGCTGAATCTCTGATGCCATCGAATACCCCACGAACCAGCTTCATCTCCGGATCGCTGGCAGCGAGCCGCCTGCGGAACTCAACAAGAGAGCGGCGAGAGAGGTAGTCCTCTTCATCGTCGACGTCCAATGCATAGCGCCACCTGATGTCGAAGCTGAAGGTGTCCAGGGCCTCCTGATCGCTTAGGTCGTTCCACTCCTGCAAAAGACACAGACCCAGAAGACGGGCAACGCTGAAATTGGGGCGGCCTGTGGTGCCGTACAGCATCGCGTAGTCATCTTCTTTCCTGAACAGGATGGGAAGGACTTCGCATTTGAACAGGTGAGCCCATGACGACTCAAGACGGCTGCGCAACGAGGGTGATACCTGCGTCTCTACACCGAATAGTTTTTGTTGGGGTGACGTTCGTTTATACATGCAGTAATCTATCATTATATACAACTGAATACAACGGTTATTTGAGAGTTACTTCTCAGGAATCACATTTCAACAACGTCCCCTCGGTGTCCCCGATGAAATCTCCCCCTATCGCCTTTCTTTGCGAAAAGGTAAGTGCTATCCCTGTGGCCAGGTGGTGACGTTCGTTTTAAAGAACGTGGTGATTTGGCTGGTGTCGGCCAACGCAGGTGCAGGGTATATATAGAGGACGCACCCTTGCCGAGCCTGAGACTACGCCATAGTGACGATCAGGACTACATGCTGTGCGACTTCACCTGAGATCGCCGGGGAAGGGTTTTTTTGGTGCCGCCTCTGTGACCTTGCCCTGTTGTCTCTTAACCACCTCCCCTGTCAACTTCTCCTGCATGTCGCGCACGCCTTCCTCGCCTTGCTGTCCCGGATGATCATATTTGCGAGTCCACTTTTCCTTCATCTCTCCAGTATTGCGAGGTTCCGAGGCAGTAATCTGTTCGGCCCCGCCACCTGAGTAAATTGTGAACTGGCCTGCTACCGCCAAGTGGAAGGGAATGACAAGCAATGAGATGGTGATGGCTATTTGGCAAAGCGTGTTCCAGATCATATACCCCCCTTTTTATTGAATGTGGCCAGCTGTTGATGAACTCCATCGCCATACGAAAAACTGGTACGAATGCTAACGTATACCGACACGCCATAGAGGGCAAAACCCTTATAGGTCAAGGGCTTAGCCCCTAAAATCGCGCTTTGTGGAGGGTGTCTTATTTCGGTGGTTTTGCATTGATTGTGCAACGCATTAGCCATTGGTGATCCAGAAGTTCAGCGCTGGTTTCTGTCCAGGCTTTTCTTCACATTTTTGTCCTTCTTATCCTTAAGTGCACACCAAACAAGCAAGGTTGCGCCAGCAATGCAAGTCATTAATAGGCTAGGCATACCTGCTAAGATCTGATAGAATCCACCATCATAGCGTGTGGGATTCAGATATGCCGGGAGTGTAATAAAGATAACAACGAATAAGACAATATTTCCGATGATTAGAACTATTTTTTGGTTCTTATTCATATTCTCTCCTTTTCAAGAGTGCTCTCATCGGTTTTTCCCTTTCTGTAGGTTTCATCGCTTACTGAACAAGGCGCAGCTTAATGTCCTTGGCGATCGTGTTGAAAATGGCCTGCAACTCGCTGGAACTGGGTGCGTAGTACTCAAACGAGGAACCGCTTGCTATCTCGGACAAAAACGTCTTGTCTATCTGGCCGAGGCCGATGGTGTAGATTTTCACGTACTTGTCCTTAAGTGCCTGGGCGTGGTCCACTGCCATCTGCCTCGCGGTACTGCAGATGTAGCGGGGTAGTGTTTGGCCCGTGCCATGCGGAATGTAGCAGTATTCAGGGTCGGCGTAGTTCGGCACGGGGTACTGGCTAAACACATACCACTTGGTGGTGGCTGTGGGGTTGCACTTCGACATTACTGGACTGTTGCCGTCACCGGTGTATCCCGGGTCGATGTTGAGCCAGGTTTCGGAATCGGTTTTTCCCAGCTGGTTGTAAACCGTGTCGCACGTCTGGCCGGTCCCGCAGACCACGGCGTCGATATTGTCAGTGCCCTGGTTCTTGAATTTTCCCCTGAAGGCGGTGGGGTTTCCATCGGAAAAGAAAATGACGAACTGCTGGACCCGTTTATCAGGCGAAACTCCGCTCTGGTCGGTCAGTCCCTTGGGACCACCGGTCTGTGCCAGCGCATCCTCAGCGTTGGTGGCTCCGGTGGCGGTCATCTTGTCTATCGCATTGGTCATAGAGGTGACGTAGTTAGTTCCCAGGGGAACATCGACCGTCACGCCCGTGGCAAAGCTGATTAGCCCCACCTTGTCCTGGTCCTGGGTGTCCTGGAAGAACCCAACGAAGCTCTTCGCAGCCGTCTTCAGGTCCACGATGGCATTCCCATAGCCCGGCCCCATCGACCCCGACCGGTCGAGCACCAGCATGATCTCCACTTCATTCTTCTTGGCGACGCCCATACCGTTCGAGACGACCTGCGTGACCCCAAAAAGTTGGGCCAGAAAGATGGGGGCGTTCACGGAACCGGTCACCCGTATGCGATGGTCTGGATCCTGGTAAGCCTCGAAGGTCACGCTCCCTGAGGCTCCCTTGGACGGAGTTCCCAGGTACCCCGCGGGGAAGTTCTCGTTCGCGAGCTGCCGGGCCAGCACCAAGGGGTCGACATACGGGTTCGATATGTTCTTCGCCCCCGCTATGGCTGCTGCGTCGACGCTCTTTGAGAGTTCCGCCCGCACCATGTACCAGAACCCCGCTTCAAAGCCAAGTGCACAGAACCCGAGGAGCACGAGCAACAGAAGGGCAAAGAGTATCACTACGGCTCCCCTTTGGTTGTTGAGAGTTCTTCGCATGACGCCGCTCCTTTCTGGACTGGAATTGGCTTTCCATCAGAACACCGCCTTGCTGCTTATGATGGTTCCGCTACTTGTGAACCAGGGAACGAAGGAGATTGGAGTGATGGGAGTGTACTCGTAGAAGACCTCGACCACGGTTACATCGCTAATGTCGGCCGTGTTGTGACCCGCGCCACTTTTGAACACCAAGTGCCCGTAGAGGTCGGTGGACAAGCCAAGAAGGGTCACCCCGCTCCCCATAGAGCTCTGGACCGAGAGAGATCCTGCGCTTGCGCTTCGAGGACAATAGTGGGGTTGTTGTTCTGGCTGGTGCCGGCGCTGATTTTCCAGATGTTGATTTTCCCTGATTTGGCAAGGTCCAGCGGACTTGCCGCTTGCTGAAGCATCTTGACGAGATCCGTGGCGGATTGGGAATGTCGCGGGAGGCCAGACTGCCACCTTCTCGGGCCACGTTGGTGAGCACGAGCCTCGCCTGTATGAGCATCCCAAGATCAACCGTTGCGAAGGTCATCATGAGCACGAGGGGGAGGATAAGGGCCAGTTCCAAGGCTGCAACACCGCTTTCACCAAGATGTCCGCGACGGTTATGTAGTTTCATTATCATATATCTCCTCCCCTTTTTCAAAACAGTTCGTTCCGGTACAGCGCCTCCGCACGGACCGTCGCACCCGACGGGAAGAAGTTTCCGATAAGCGGGGTAAAGAAATTGTAGGTGTATTGGGTCTGCACCCGCATGTAGTCGCCGCCCTGGCCGGCATTAACCGTTTTTTGCCAGTTAACCGGGTCCGTATATCCAGGACCCACGGGATAGATATTAATCTGCAGCGCACCCGGGTTGACCGCAAGGGCGGCGTTGTCTTGAATGGTCTTAATGATCGAGGCTTCCCGGGTCATGTTGTTGCCTTTTGCGTCTTGGAGTTGTCCGCCCACGAGGGCGAGCCTGGTACCCTCCCGGGTGGCGTACTGGATCGTGTGCTGGACGAAAAAGTACCAGCCGAAGTCAATGATCGCAAATATCAGCAAAGCGAAAATAGGAAATACCAGGGCAAACTCGACGGCTGTCGCGCCTCTGCTGTTTGATCTATTCAGGGATATCTTCATCTCGCCCCTCTCTGTTGTACTGGATACAGATTTTGCCCGTGGCCTTGTTAGCCGCACCAACCTTAGACAGGCTCCAGGTTTTTCCCCAGGGCGATGAGCCACTTTTTCATCTTCTCCATCCTGCTCATCTCTTTTTCTCCTAGCAGACCTGAATTTCCAAAACAGGTCCTTACAAGCAGGATATGCAATGCCGTGCAACCAAATCTGGGCCACTGGGGTGCGCAGTCTTCTGCGATGACCCTGAGGGTTCTCCTAAGCCAAGAGTTCCGGGGGATATGAGGGACATCCTATATTCCTCCTGTCAAGCACAAAATCCATAGATAACGATTTCAAGAAGTTACTTAGTCGGCCCATTCTTACGGCATACCTCTCCTGTCGGCCCTCTATATACGAGGCCTTCAAATGGTCGGCGAGTCTCTCACCTATAGGCGAATCCGCACCTCAGCGTTATCAGTATCCGGCATGCATAAGGCCGCCCATCATCCTTTACCCAGGTTGCATGATTCAAGTGAGAGGCCCAGGATTGTCCCCCACGAGGTCGTATCGCCTCTACGTTGTTGCTCGGGCTCTCTCGCCGCTTGTAATCTCAGTTACGCTTCCATGCAATGCGGATTAAACGTCTCCCCCTTCTTCATCAGTGTCCAGGCAATAATGAGCAGCTTTGCCGCAAGCTTCACCCGCATCTTGATGCCGATCCCCTTCTCCCGCTCCCGCCCTTTGAGCTTACGGGTTAGGTATGCCATAAAGGTGGGATGCTTTGTTGAGGCGACCAGTGCCGCCTGGTAGAGGGCGTATCGGAGGTCGGCCTTGCCCTTCTTCGAGATCACCATGGGCGTATCTTCCCGTTTACCACTCTTGTCGCCGCTCAAATCCAGTCCTGCCAGTTTCAGCACCTGCCTGCCGCTCCCGAATCGGTGTGGATCGCCAAGTGCCCCTAAGACCTTAGCAGAAACATCGGGGCCGAAACCGGGGATGCTCATAAGACAGGGGTATTCGGCAAAGCCCTTGCACACCTTCTCTATAGCCTGATCTACCTCCTTAAGCATCGTCGTTATCTGCTCGCGCAGAGTAAGCGTAAGCTGTGCCTCGAACGGTAGCGCAGGCGTTGGGGCGCAGCCGATTGATCGTCCTGCCTTCGTGTGGATCTCCAGAAGCCGTGCCTCCTGTGGTGCTCCTCCGTTCCGTGAGGAAACCATACGGACAAATGCAGGAAACGATAAGCGGGCTATCCCGTGTGGATCGAAACACCACCTTACGATCGCCGGTCCTTCAGCGCACCGGTAGTAAGGATCGAGTTCAGGGAAGTACTGGGCAATGAGGTGGTTACGTAGCCGCACCATGGATCCATGTTCCAGCTTCTTCAGTTTCCGCTTCCATGAGAGGAGTGCGCGTAGCTCCCGTATTTCCGGTGAGGGGTACTCATAGAAGAGACACTTCCCCTGGATCACGAGATCGGCCACGTTGGCGGCGTCCTTCGTGTCGTTCCTGTCCCACCGCCCGGTGAGCAGTTCACGGTTCTTCTTCACCGCAGTACCGGCAACGAGAACCACCCTATGGCCTTGGGTAATCAGGTATTCACCCAGGGGCTTGTGATAGTCTCCCGTCGGCTCGAGACCGAACACTACCTTTGTGAGCGCATGGCGCGCTTTCAGCGTGGCTGCGTGAAGAAGAAGCTTTTCAAATCCCTCGTGTGTGTTGTCGAAGACGAGCTTCCTCAGAAGCGTCTTTCCTGCTGCGGTGCCGAAGAAGGCATAGTGGCGCTCCTTGGCCACATCGATGCCCACGACCAGGTAGTCGCGGGATTCTCTGATCTCGCTTCTCAGTTGACGGAATTCGCCGAGTCTGCTATCATCGTTCTGTACCATAGAAACCTCCTTGCTAAGATTATGGTGATGTGGGCACATCAACAAATAGCTTAGCAGGAGGTTTCTTTTTTGGTAGTCTGATAAAAAACTTTTTTCTCCGCTACCATTGAGGGTGTAGCCTGAGGTCATGAGAATATATAACGTTGTTAACTAAGTGATCCCTGAGAAGTAAGTGCCCTTTCTCAGCCGGTCAAATTGTCACCACGACGGTGTTCTCGCCATCGAGAAGAGATCTTTCTTGAATAAGGACACCCCGAGCAGTTCGGACCATAGCTTCATGCAAACAAGAAAAGACGATACGCAGCCCTGCAGCCTCCTTTTCAAGGCCAAGAGGGCCTTGGCCCATCTCTTTATGTTGCAGGCGATGAGCATTGGTGTATTCACATTGTTCGGAAAAAAGGCGTTTCAGCAGTTGGTAGGGCTCACACCCGGTGAGCTCATCATCGTTCTCGAAGAGAAGCATAAGCGCATAGAGATACTGAGCCAGTTCTTCCAGTTTACTCTTCTGTTCGGCCGGACCCAGACCGAACCATCCTTCGGGTTCTTGTGCATCCCACTTCTGAATTGCAGCGGGGACCCTTGAATACTGCTCTTCGTTAAGACTCTTGAGAAACACGGTCAGGGTGTTGGTGAACAGGGCGAATCTTCCTCGTACGCGAATATTCGAGATGATGTGCGTCGAATCAAGTCGCTGATTACTGACCGATACGCCAAGCCTGTTCAGGGCTGAATCTCTGATGCCATCGAATACCCCACGAACCAGCTTCATCTCCGGATCGCTGGTAGCGAGCCGCCTGCGGAACTCAACAAGAGAGCGGCGAGAGAGGTAGTCCTCTTCATCGTCGACATCCAACGCATAGCGCCACCTGATATCGAAGCTGAAGGTATCCAGGGCCTCCTGATCGCTTAGGTCGTTCCACTCCTGCAAAAGACACAGACCCAGAAGACGGGCAACGCTGAAATTCGGCCGACCCGTGGTCCCATACAGCATCGCATACCGATCCTCGTTCCTGAACAGGATGGGAAGCACTTCGCATCGGAACAGGTGAGCCCATGACGACGCAAGGCGGCTGCGCAACGAGGGTGATACCTGCGTCTCTACACCGAATAGTTTTTGTTGGGGTGACGTTCGTTTATACATGCAGTAAGCTATTATTATATACAACTGAATACAACGGTTATTTGAGAGTTACTTCTCAGGAATCTCATTATATGCAACGTCCCGCATCCGAAGACGGTTGTATCCTGCAACCGATTTAGCGACCGCCATAAATCCCATCCCTTCCGCGGTGCTTCTATGAGACGAGGTTGCATCTCTTTGGTTGCGCTTCGCTCCATATGACGTTTAGAAGAGAAATATGATTCGAATCGCGGAACGTGAGGACAGTGAGTGAGGATCGAACAGAGCACAGGAGGAAGACCCTTTGATATGCGAAAAATGTGGCGCAGGCTATATGATCGACGACACTTTTGGGCAGGTCGAAGCATGTAGATGCTGGGTCTGCGGCAACAGGGTTTGCATTGGTTGCCTGAAACGATCCAGCTCTCTTGTGTGCTCCAGATGCGGGGACACCAGAAATGTAGAGAACGACTTCGGCCACTGTGAAGCGTGTATGACACTACACGATGGTTCCGTTCAGAGGATGAGAAAAGGCGCCGTGGAGAAGTTACCAGCGTCTGACACATCGAGCGAACTCGCCAATCGGCGGTTCGTTGCAGATGGTCGTGGCGCCCATATATCGTATGCCTCTTGATCGAGTGAGGAAGAGGGTGGAGGTCGTTATGGAAAACAGGGTTCCTACTGTGAGGCTACATCACGTGGTCAATATCTCGGCATCTATAATCTTCGCATTTTTCGCTTACAAGAGCATCCAGGGGATTGCGAAGTCACCATCATTCGGCGTTGACGCGCTACCCTACCTCGCCTGGTTCCTGCGCAACAGTTCCGTGACTCTTCTTTTTCTTATCCGGAGGCCTGCGAAGACAGGTTCAAGGCAGGTTCACGAATGGCTGGTGGCTTTTGTCGGATCATTCATAGGGTTCTTGTACCAGCCACGGGCATTATCCCTCATTCCTTCGGATCATCTCAGCCCCATTTACGCTGTCATGGTCATGTCGGCAGTATTAACCGTAGCGGCCATTCTGTCATTAGGACGCTCGTTTGGAGTGGTCCCGGCCAACCGTGGTGTTCGAACCAACGGGCTTTATTCCATTGTGCGCCACCCTATCTATGCCTGTTATATACTCTTTGACATCACTTTCATAACCATACGATTCTCCTGGTTCAATCTGTTGATCTTCTCCATCTTCTGTACAGCTCTCTACTTAAGAGGCTTGTATGAAGAGAGATTTCTACGCACTGATCCAGCCTACCGCGACTATGCAAACCGAATCCGCTACATGTTCTTTCCCGGGATCATCTGACGCGTAGCATTCTCAAACCCGATGGACTTTGAGGCGACAGCGCCATCACACTGATCTGCGGCCGGGCAAAGAAAAGCTTCAAGTTTCAAGGCCTCAATGTTCGTGTTGCGTGTTGCATGCCGAAGCATATAAAGAGTATGCGGTTGACCATGAAGAAAGAGAGATCTGACACAAGAGAAGAAAAAGAAACATCGGAAGGGAAAACTGATATGGCTGATCACTCGTACAGCAAAGGGTTCACCCTCATCGAACTGATCGTCTTTATGATCGTTCTCTCCATACTTAGCGCGGTGGCTGTGCAAAAGTACGCAGACCTGGGGAGCAGTGCGGTTGATGTTTCTACCGGTAACTTCCTCAATGCGCTGAGGTCAGCAAATGAGCTCGTCTATGTGAAAAAGCAGATGGACGGCGACTCCCTGGCTTAGTTGCATGCCAGAGCATATACGAAATAGGAACGGAACAACAGGAGGCTCAGGTGGCTAAGGAAAGTGCAAACCGGAAGATTGAAGCACACATCGCCAAGATCAAGCTTCACACGGCTGAACTGATCGAAGAGATAATGCGGCATGATCCGGCTAACCCGGATACATCCGCGCACGTTGTAGCGAGGAAGTATGACTATCTGGATGGCAGAAGAGACATGCTTTCCCATGACGGGAAAGAGAGAAGCGTGACCATTCTTGATCAAACAGGACTCGCCAGTTTGCTCCGTTCCCTGGGCGAGATCGGATTGCTGAAAGGGCAAGCGTACAAAGAGTACCTCAAGCTAAAACAGCCTAGTAAGGCTGAGATTGGAGCGACGGATCATTCCAAGGGATATGAACCGGCTCCACAAAATCTAAGGAAAAGGAGGTAAAGGAAATGGAAAAGATCAGAAGGTTCTTGAAGGATGAGGAAGGTGCGACCGCTATCGAGTATGGGCTGATTGCCGCTCTGATATCAGTTGCCATCATCGGGAGCGCAACATTGGTCGGTACGAACCTGGCTGCTGTATTTACCAGAGTGGAAACCGCCCTGGGCGCCGCGCTCTAGCACACCCGTGGGGGATGCATGGTCGCTTCTACAGTGGCCCTGCATCCCCCATCAAACTTCCGGGTTCCTTAAAGCGCACCCGGAACGGGAGACATAATCATGTATGCCTTGATCTGCCTTGCTATTGTTCTGACAGTCGCGTCCGTCATGGACATCAGAGATCGCCGCGTTCCCAACTGGATCACCTTTCCAGCGATGGTGACGGGGCTCCTGTATCACTTCCAGGCATCCGGGCCTGAGGGATTACTATTCAGCCTGGAGGGCCTGCTCCTCGGATTTTGCCTTTTCCTGCCTTTCTACCTGGCAGGCGGCATGGGTGCGGGTGATGTAAAGCTCTTGGCAGCTGTAGGGGCTTTGCTCGGACCCGCCGGAGTGTTCTGGGCCTGCGTCTGCACCGCGGTTGTAGGTGGTATGTATGCTACCCTCCTCCTTGTTTCAACGTGGTATCGCAGCACGCCATGCCTGCAATACAAAGAGAGGGTACGGACTTTCATCTGGACGCGCAACATCGCAGACCTGAAACTTGACAGAACGAAAAAGATGCCCGTTCTCTGCTACGGGGTAGCAATCGCCATTGGCACATTCCTTTCTCTGCTGAGAGGAACTTACGTGAGCTACTGATGGACCGTAGAAGAGACGGCTTAAGCATAGAGGTATCCACATGACATTTGTAACGAAAGAAAAAGGAGTCTACCATGGGAAAAAATAAGGGATTCATTATACTCGGCATAGGTATATTCAGCGCCCTGATCGTCAGCGTCTTCGCATACGGCTGGCTGCAGCAGAAGTCAAGGGTGAAGGTGCAGGCGGTTGAAACACAGCCTGTCGTCGTCTCAGCTATCGACCTGCCGTGGGGCACGGTTCTCACCAAGGACGTAGTTAAGGTTGAACCCTTTTTGAAAAAGAGCCTGCCGGGCGGCCACTTCATCGATCCAGCGGCCATCGAAAACAGGACGTTGCTCCACCCGGTAAAAACAGGTGAGTTGATACTGGAGTCAAGGCTTGCCCCCACCAGCGCACAAGGTGGCGGCGTCGGCGCGATCATTACGCCAAAGAAACGCGCTATGGCCGTGAAAGTGGATAGGGTTGTGGGTGTCTCCGGATTCATTCATCCGGGCAACCGGGTAGATGTCCTGGTAACGCTGGACCAGTCGGGCAAGGTGGCGGCGCCCATCACAAAGATAGTGCTGGAGAACGTCCTGGTCCTCGCCGCCGGTGCCGAAATGGAAAAAAGCGGAAAGCAGGAAAAGCCGACGCAGGTCGATGTGGTAACGCTTGAGGTGACGCCGGAAGAAGGCGAGAAGTTGGCTCTCGCTTTCACCGAAGGAAAGCTGCAACTGGCGCTCCGGAATTCGACGGATAACGCCGAGGTCAACAGCAAGGGGACCACGATCCCCGCCCTGCTCGCGGCGTTCGGCTCAGTCTCGTCAGAGCAGCCCGCCAAACAAAAAGCCAGGGCAGCGGAAACCAGGAGAGTTCAGCCGGCCCCCGCGCCCGCAAAGCCCCAGATGCTCAGCGTTGAGCTGATAAGGGGAAATACGATGAGCTCCGTAAAATTCGACAAGGGGGAATAGACCCATGATATCACGAAATTTCACCAACAACAGTTTCATTGCTGCCGTCTCAACCGTTCTGCTTCTGTCTCTAGTTTTCGCGAGCTGGACCCTGGCTGCAGGTCCCGAAAGAGTAACAGTCAATACAACGCAGCCGCAGAGGGTAACGATCGCGGCCGGGAAATCGGTCATCATCGAGAGTCCGGACATCATTAGAAGGGTCTCGGTCGCTGCTCCGAACGTCGCGGACGCGCTTATCCTGACTCCTCATCAGGTCTACCTCACAGGCAGGGACCCCGGAACGACGAATCTTACCGTGTGGAGTGACAGTGATAGGATAGCGACGATCTTCGATGTTGAAGTAACAGTTGACGTCGCCCGCCTGAAGGCCAAGCTCCACGAGATGTTTCCTCAGGAGAAGGAGATCCGGGTAACTGCCACGAACGATGGCATCACGCTCACCGGCGTTGTTTCGAGCACTGTAAACCTGTCCCAGGTAGCTGCCCTGGCTGAATCGTACGTACCCGCCGACAAGGATGGCAAACGGAAAGTCTCCAATCTGCTCGAAGTAGGCGGTGTGAACCAGGTGATGCTTGAAGTGAGGGTTTCGGAAATGTCGCGATCCCTGGGGAGAAGGCTTGGTTTTAACTTCAGCTTCCTGAGTGCGAGTGGGAACCAGTTCGGCCTGTCCCTTCTCGATAATCTGACACGGCTGCCCGGCAGCGGTGCGTTCCCGGCCAACCCCCTGAACGTCTCGGATAATATCAATATGATCACACGCTTCCTCGGAGCCGGGGCCTCCTGGACCGTCTTTATCGACGCACTCAAGGACCAGGGTCTCATTAAGGTACTGGCTGAGCCGACGCTCATCACGCTGAGCGGAAAGCAGGCGCATTTTCTGGCAGGAGGTGAGTTCCCGATCCCTATTCCTCAGCCGTCAGCCGCGGGTTCCATCATCACGATCCAGTATAAACCGTTCGGGGTTGGCCTCAACTTCACTCCGACGGTGTTGAGCAATAATAAAATCAGCATACAGGTGGCTCCTGAAGTATCGGAGCTTGACTTTTCCCAGGCGATCGCAATGCAGGGATTTGTGATTCCAAGTATCACCACGCGTCGCGTTTCCACCACGGTCGAGCTGGCCGACGGCCAGAGCTTCGCAATTGCCGGCCTCTTGAAGGACGAAGTGCGTGAGGATATACGGAAATATCCTCTCCTCGGAGATATCCCGATATTGGGCGCCCTGTTCAGAAGTACTTCGTACCTGAAGAACGAGACCGAACTGGTCATCATTGTTACGCCGCATCTTGTAAAGCCCCTTGACATGGCCAAGCAGACATTGCCGACGGATCAGTTGATTGAGCCTGACGACTTTGAATTCTATGTGCTTGGAAGGCTTGAAGGGAAAGCGGAGACTAATGATGCTCCGCGTGCGGCTCTGTCAACAACCGGCCGCGGTGGTCTCGAAGGCGGTTTCGGCCACATAGTTCCGTAACAAAACAAAAGGAGGAAAAGATGAAACGAGGATTTTACACACTACTGAGCGTAATGACCGGCGCCGTACTGCTTGCGGGCTGCACCAATAGCATGACCGGCAGGGTACAAATGGACTATGGTACGTCATATCAGCTGGCTAAACATAACCAGATCCTGAATCCTGACGCTGAAAAGAACCTGGGCCCGGTTTATGGATTTGAGGGTAATGCGGCTCAGGCGACCCTGGGGAAGTATGAGAAGAGCTTCACGAAAGAAAATGTTGCGCCCGTGTATAGCATTAACATAGGTGGTACGGCGTTCAAATAATGGTGCGTGAGGTGACCAAGATGAAGGCGTTGAGATCTCGCAAAGGCACGGCAGTCATTGAGTTTGCCCTGCTGCTTCCCATGCTGGTACGCGTATGACGGTAGTACGTACAAACCCAACGCGTCAGACGAGCGCAAAATGATAGACGCCATCGCGGCAGGAACTTACGCCTCCCCGGCAACGACCGCGCGAAAAACGCAGTACGATTTTACAAACGGAACTCTCGCAAGCGTATTTACACATAACACTATACAAGATCTCTTCAATGTGATGAAAGTGAAAAATGATGGCATACATGACATGGACAAAGATCCAACCACGTGGACAACAGCGATCGCGGTTTACGATTCGCCGGATTGTAGCCCAAACGGCCTTATAACCATAGCAGGATTTGCCACCATCACCATTACCAGTGTCAGTGGGCCTCCTGCGAGTATGGTATACGCTCAGGTCAAATGCGACAACGTGGAGTCGGGGCGCGGAGGCGGCGGCAACTACGGGACCAAAGGTTCCATTCCCGGCCTGGTTTAATAGAGAAGTCGGCGTCGATATGCTTCGATGCCTGGTTAGGTTGCACGGTAGACCATATAACCTGAAGGAAGGACAGACGAAGAGAACTTCGGTGTCCTGGCTACGGTACCGGTCCTCGTGAACTAAAGGAGCTCGTCATGGAACAGATCAATCACACCATAAGGATACAGACCAGGGAGCCGGCAACACTGGCGATGTTCGAAAGAGTGGCGGCTACGGTCGGTGGTTTTCAATTTCAGGCGCCCGGTGCCTCCGGCCCCTGTGATTTGCTGATCATCGAACTCGGGGATGAGCCTGAAAAGGATTTTCATCGCCTGTCTGCTGTCCAGGCCTCAGCAGGCGCAAAGGAGATCTTTTTGACGGCATCAACAACGGACCCGGCAATGCTGATCAGGGCGCTTCGAGCAGGTGTCAAAGAATTCTTCCCGCAGCCCATCAATCAACGCGATGTGGAAGACGCCCTTTTGAACTTCAAAGGACACAAAGCGATTGCGAAAGCAGCACCGGTTAAAAAAGGCCAGATCATAGACGTACTCGGCGTCAAGGGTGGCGTGGGCACAACCACGGTTGCGGTAAATCTTGCGGGGAGCCTGGCCAGTTCAGGGGGTGGACCCTCGGTGGCGCTTCTGGACCTGAACCTGCTCCTGGGAGAAGTACCATTGTTTCTAAATGTGAAACCCGTCTTTGACTGGATGGAGGTGGCGAGAAATATTTCCAGGCTCGACAATACCTACTTGATGAGCATTCTCCTGAAACATGCTTCAGGGGTTCATGTGTTGCCTTCGCCTGCCAGACTGACTGAGGGACAGACGTCTCTCCCGGAGGTGATCGAGACCCTTATTACGCTCATGCAGCAGTTATTCGACTTCATCGTCGTCGACAGCGGCCGGTCCGTTGATGATATGGCAAAAGCAGTACTGAAAACGGCGGACAGACTTCTGCTCGTGGCAACACCCGGTCTTCCCTGCATTGTTAACCTGGACAGGCTTCTGAACGTATTCAAGACGCTGGGCTATCCGCCAGAACAACATATCGAAATAGTCGTCAACCGGTTCGACCAGAGTGCTGCTATTTCACTGGATGAAGCTGAGCAAACCCTGGGAAAGAAGATCTCGTGGCATCTTCCCAACGATTATCGAAATGCCAGTAATGCAATAAAAAACGGGGAACCATTGAGTGTCGTGGCGCGCGGGAGCAAGCTTACCAAGGGTATCGGTTTTATGGCCGCAACCTTTACCGGAAAGAGCGGACAGAGGCCTAAAGCGAAAAGGGCCTTTTTCGGGCTCGTCTAACAAATAGCGATCAGGAGGTGAGTTTATGAAGCTGATCCACGGAAAGTCGACCGGACTCCAGGCGAGCCCGGAGTTTAAGACAAAGTTGACCGGACTCCAGGCGAGCCCGGAATACAATGAGTTTAAGACAAAGGTTCACGACCGGCTCATCGATATTCTCGATCTATCGATCATCGACGCTCTCGACCGTGACCTGCTGAAGAAAGAGATCAGAAGCGTAATCGAAGGAATTCTCGCCTCAGATGCATGTATCATCCCTCTCAATTCGCAGGAAAAGGAGCAGTTTGTAAGAGAAATCGTCGACGAGGTTCTGGGGCTCGGACCGATAGAGCCCCTCATGTGTGACCCGACCGTAACCGATATCCTGGTGAACACCCACAGGCAGGTTTACGTTGAGCGTTACGGGAAGCTCCACCTCACGACCGCCCGATTCAAGGACGAGGTCCACCTGAGGAAGATCATCGACAAGATCGTGTCAGCCGTCGGGCGGCGTATCGATGAATCGGTCCCTATGGTTGACGCCCGGCTGGCCGACGGGTCACGCGTCAACGCCATCGTGCCTCCGCTTGCCATAGACGGTGCGATGCTCTCTATCAGGCGGTTTGCGGCAGACCCGCTTGAAATTGACGACCTGATCACGTTGACAACCCTTACGACTGAGTTCGGAGAGTTGCTCAAGGGCATCGTCAGAGCACGGCTGAACGTACTTATTTCAGGCGGCACCGGAACCGGGAAAACCACCCTCCTCAACGTGCTCTCCCGCTTTATCCCTTCTGACGAAAGGATAATAACCATCGAAGATTCGGCGGAACTGCAAATGAAGCAGGAACACGTTGTACGACTGGAGACGAAGTCCGCCAACATCGAAGGCAAGGGAGAAATCACCCAGCGGGACCTGGTGCGAAACAGCCTGCGCATGCGCCCTGACCGCATCATCGTGGGCGAAGTAAGAAGCGAGGAGGTTCTCGATATGCTTCAGGCGATGAATACGGGCCATGACGGATCGCTCACCACCATACATGCCAATTCACCCCGCGATGCGCTCCTGAGGCTGGAAACCCTTGTCGCAATGTCAGGGCTTAACATACCGAATGACGCCGTACGGCGGTACATAAGTTCGGCCCTGGACGTCATCATTCAGGTCAGCCGCCTCGTTGACGGGAGCAGAAAACTCGTCTCCCTGGAGGAGATCGTCGGGATGGAAGGAAACGTGGTTACCATGCAGGAGATCTTCCGTTTTGAGCAGACGGGAATCGATTCCAACGGCAGAGTGAAAGGCGCTTTCATCAGCACGGGCGTTATGCCGAAGTTTATCGAGCGGTTCAAATCCCTGGGTGTGCCTGTGCCCCACGAGATGTTCGGCCCGGTAAAGCCCGTCTCATACGGGAGGGAAAGATGAACCTGATCATAGCAGCCTTCATCTTCATCTGCGTGCTCTGCATTGTTGAGGGTCTCTGTCTGATACTGAGAAGCAAGTGGGACCCAGGAGTAAAAAGGGTGAAGCAACAGCTCCAGAGCCTGTCCGCGGAGCGAAAAGCGAATCGTGCAAACGGTAGCATCGTACGAAACAGGCCTCTCAGCTCCATACCCCGGCTTAACCGCATGCTGAGCAGTATGCCGCTCATGCTCAAGCTCGATACCCTTCTTCTCCAGGCTAACTCGCGCCAGCCTCTGGGTGTCTTCCTTCTCCTCACGTTCGTTCTCGGTCTGGCCGGATTTTATCTGGTTTCCACGCTGGCGAGGGACATGCTCCCCGCCTTTCCCGTGGCCATCGTAATGGGCGGTCTCCCGTTCTTCCGTCTCTTTATGCAGAAGAAAAGCCGGATGAAGAAATTTGAAGCACAATTACCCGAAGCGCTGGAATTGATGGCGCGATCACTCAGGGCTGGCCACGCTTTTGTCGGCGGTCTCCAGATGGCAGCACAAGAGTTTGATGAGCCGATAGGGCCCGAGATTCAGAAAACCGTTGCCCAGATCAACCTCGGCATTAGTGTGGAGCAGGCCTTGAAAAATCTTACCGAGCGCGTGGATTGTCAGGACCTGAAGTTCCTTGCGGTCTCCATCATAATTCAGAGGGAAAGTGGAGGGAACCTGGCAGAGATCCTGGAAAATGTGGGTACTCTCATTCGGGCGAGAGCTAAGCTGCGCGGGAAAATCCGTACTTTCTCAGCAGAAGGAAAGATGTCGGCGATCATATTGACCGGTATCCCTTTCGCTATAGCACTGATCCTTGCCCTCATCAATCCCGAGTATCCGAGGGTTCTATTGACCGATCCGATAGGCAAGGCGCTGATCGTTGTTGCCTTAATAATGATGGCCGTTGGTATGGCCGTGATGAAGAAGATGATTGCAATAAAAGTATAGGAGGGATGTTCATGACTGCTCCTGTTTTGATATCCATTATGATTTTCGGCACCTTGACGCTCTTGATGCTTGGAATAGCCGCGTGCCTCCGCTATGCAGGCGAGCGTCACAAGCTACTGGTGCGGGTCGAGAGCGGACGAGCCGGTACTGTTTCTGAGCCCGCTGCCCCATCTGGCGCACTGGGCTTGCCCTTCAGGAATTACGTGCGAGGCGTCGCAGCAAAACTGGGAGATTTAACAAAGCCAAAAAGTGAAGAGGAGCTGGCGCGCATCAACAGGAAATTTATTCGGGCGGGTTACCGAAGGAAGAATATGACCGTTCTCTTTTTCGGGGCGAAGGTGCTCTGCGCGTCTCTTCTATTAATCGGCTTTCTGTTCACTCAGCTTTTCATAACCAGACATATGACCGTCGTGGGCCTCACGTTTGTAACGCTTGGGCTCGTCGCGAGCGGCTTTTATCTTCCCAACCTCTGGCTGAACCTTAAGGTTTCGAGGCGAAGAGAGCAGCTAACTCGCGGCCTTCCCGACACGCTCGACCTGCTGGTCGTCTGTGTCGAAGCCGGCATGGCCCTTGACGCGGCCATTAACCGGGTGGGGGAGGAGATGAAACTGAGTAATAGAGCCATGAGCGAAGAGTTCAAGCTCCTCAATCTGGAATTGCGCGCCGGAAAGTCACGCCGGGACGCCCTGAAGAATCTGGCTTTCAGGACAGGCCTCGACGATGTTAACAGTCTTGTGACTCTTCTGGTCCAAACGGAAAAATTCGGCACCAATGTCGGGCAGGCGCTTCGTGTGCAATCCGACTCGATGAGAACGAAAAGGTCACAGCACGGGGAGGAGCTTGCTGCCAAACTACCGGTGAAACTTCTGTTCCCGACTATCTTCTTCATATTCCCGTCCTTATTTCTTGTGATGATGGGGCCGGCGCTTATACAGGCCTACCGAATTTTGATAGGCAGATGATTTCAAAGGAGAGACTGGAAACTGGAGAAATCTCCGCGAGGGGGAGAAAGATGATAGGCAGACATCGAGGATTCACGCGCGTTTTGGTCTTCATACTCATATGCGGTTTTACCTGCTGCTTTCTATGGAACTGTTCCGGCACAGGCAAGGCAAGCAGTCTGTTCACGTTCTGGCGCTCAGACGAGCGAAACAGCGGACCTGACGAGAAGGAGATCGCCAGTTTTATTTCAACGGTCCGGCCTCCCCAGGGGAATGCTGATGCCCATTACAATCTTGCGCGCTATCTCGTGGAAAGGGGAAAGTACAAGGAGGCATTAGCAGAATTCAATAAGGTCGCGGCGATACGTCCGGGATCCGCACGTGCCTACAATGGGCTGGGCGTCTGCTACGACAATCTCGGAGATTTTCGGAGGGCCATGGAAGCTTATAGGACGGCCTTGAGCATCGACCCGAGCCTGGATTTCGTCTACAATAACATCGGCTGCTGTCTGACCCTCCAGAAGAAATATGATGAAGCCGTGGACGCTTTCAAGAAAGCAATGGTCCTGAACGATCAGAATCCCCGTTATCACACCAACCTGGGGACAGCCTATGCTCTGGCTGGAAACCACGACCTCGCCGCTCGGGAGTTTGAACTGGGCGGCGCTAAGCCTGTAGCTGAAAGCGCCGCGGCCCGGACCCAAGACCAACCGACCAATTTTCAGGCTTCCGCTAATGACGAGAAACGGGAGATCGCCAGTACCTTGCAGGGCACGGCCGACCCGCTGTCTGCCAGTGGCCGGATCGAACTCCTGAACGGAAATGGCGTAAACGGTATGGCAAGAAGGATGCGCGCTTACCTGGAGGAACGAGGCTTCAAGGTCGTCAGGTGTGCCAACGCTGACAACTTCGATTACCTTCAAACGAGCCTTTATTACCGCAAAGAAGGTCTGGAAGCTGCACAACAACTCCTCACACGGATACCGGATATTAAGAATGTTAAAGAAGTGAAAAGGCTTGAACGCAACGACAGCACCATCAAAATAGTGATGGGCAGGGATCTGAAGCCCTTCAAGAACGAGTTGGAAGGAGAACGCTAATGAAAGTGTATACTCTGCTATGCGTGCTTGCTATAGCTTCGCTGACCAGCGGGTGCGCCACCGTGAAAGACCGGCAGGCCGGTTCGATGGGAAGTGAGTACAAAATGCTCCTGGCGATGGAAAAACAGAAGAGCGCCGCGGCCAGAACCATTGAAGACGAGTCATCGAAGAAATTGCCGGAGATGAACGCCGATGGATGCGAGCGCTTGGGAGACCAGCATGCCAGGCAAGGCAATGTCGTCATGGCTCTCGTCCAGTATGGAAAGGCGCTTCACCTTAACCCCAACAACGCGGGCGTGCGGTATAAGATAGGATGCCTGCTTCTGCAAAGAGGATTGGTGACGGAAGCTCTGGCTGAGTTCGATCAGATACTGAAACAGGAGCCGTCCAACGCCCTTGCACATCAGGGGAAGGGCGTTGCATTTATCGCCACAAGAGAATTGGACAAGGCCCAGGATGAATTCCGCCAAGCGCTCCGATTCAATTCGGCGTTGTGGCAGCCTTACGCCTGTCTCGGAATTATATATGATCGCCAAAAACGATATTCGGACGCTCTCAGCGAATACGAAAAGGCGCTCGCTATCAACCCCAGGTCGGCAGCCGTTCTCAACGATAGGGGAATGTCCTGCTATATGAACGGTGAATATGAAAAATCAATCCAGTCTTTCACCGCTGCTCTGCAGCTTGACCCGGCTAATAGGAAGATTCATAACAACCTGGGCCTGGCCCTTGCGGGCCTGGGAAGATTCGATGAATCGCTCGAGGCATTCAAGAAAAGCAGGGGCGAAGCCGGCGCGCACAATAACATCGGTTATATTTACATGACTAAGCGGGAGTACGCGAAAGCTGCAGCTGCTTTCCAGGAGGCTGCCGAGGCAAGTCCTACCTTTTATGCAAAAGCCCAGGAGAATATCGAACGACTGGAGAAACTGGCGAGAACGCAACAGCGTGCCGAGTGAACGATTTTGAGTCAGCAGTGTAACGGCCTTCCCGGTTAGCCTCGTTGAGAGGTACATGGTTCGGGGCATGCGACAGATCGGGATGACGCCGATTTGCAATCAAGATGGAGACTGAGGCGCAGCGAGGACTGTATTAGCAGGGCACCCGTGGGCAGCCCCCTTTCCTGCGTGCTGAAATAAAATCAACCACGGGTCGCAGGAGGAAAAGCGACGCAGCGACAACGGAGGTATACGCTTGAGTGCGAATAGGCCGGCTTCGACTATCAAGATAGAACCATCCACGGCCGATAACCAGCATGGGAAAAAACCCGGCGGGACGCGGCCGGATTTTGCGTACCAAAAGCAGAACGGATCCGACTTCGAGCAGCGCCGGAACTCTCACGCGAGAAGAGTGTGGAGCGATTAAAGGGGCCTCATGGCTAGCAGGGAGACAATCCGCCGCAGAATGCGGCACGTCCAGGAGTTCCACACCATACCGGTCATGCTGCAGAGGGTTCTCGACGTTCTGCAGAATCCGCGGCTGTCCCTCGACAGCATTGCATATGTTGTCTCAAACGATCAAGTGCTCACTGCCCAGTTGCTGAAGACGGCTAACTCACCCTTCTTCGGTTTCACCCAAAGAGTCGGCTCGATAAAACAGGCCCTTTTGGTTCTTGGACTCAACGCCGCGAAAGGACTTCCCCTCGGTGTCTCTTACTTTTATCACGTGAAAGGGATAGAAGGGCTCTGGGCACACTCGGTCGGGACTGCCATAGTGGCAAGGATCCTTGCCCAGAGACAGGCGCTGAGAGACTGCCCGGGGGTCTTCGCCGCGGGACTTCTTCACGATGTCGGAAAGGTGTTCCTGGCAGTTAAGTTCCCGGAAGAGTATCGGCGGGCACTCACCCTGGCCGCGAACGGGGCCTTGATCGTTGATGCGGAGACGGAGATCTTTAACGCCAGCCATGCCGCAGCGACCGGTTGGGCCTCAGAGCAATGGCACTTACCGGCTGTTCTCTCCGAAAGCGAGGAGCTCCTGCAGGAAGCTGAAGGCTTTCTCACCTTGGCGTAACTCCGCTGTTATCAACCATGCATTTCTGGGGATTGCCTGGAAGAAGCCCGTTTTAAGTCTTCGGGTAAGCCTGAAATGCGTACGCAGTTGGTCATGCACTCTTCAGATGTGGTTCTCCGCCGCGTTCATCATCTTTCTTACCAGCGAGCAGACACTCGATGGCAGCAATCAGTTCTTCACACCTCACCGGCTTGGCAATGAACTCTCGTCCGCCTATCCTGCAGCCTCGGGATTTGATCTCGTTTCTTGTGACGAGCGCTGATAAGAACACCAGTGGAATGTCCTGTATATTCTCAGTCTCAAGAATGAGCTCAGCTGTCGCCCCCCCGTCCAGACCGGGCATATTGATGTCAAGAAGAATGATGTCCGGCCTGTTTACCTTTGCTAGCCTGATGCCATCGAGTCCGCTGGCCGCGAGCAGCACCACGAATCGTCCAGTCTCTTCGAGGTTGGCTTTTACGAAGTAACGGAAATGCTCCTCGTCATCAATGAGCAGCACTAACCTTTTACGAGAGCACTCGCTATGTTTCATTCCCACCCTCTCCTTCTGGCCCGGGCAGACGCGGTGACCATTCTGGAAGCGTCTCGTATTTCTCGTTAATCTCTGAGATATGTGCTCTGGATCGGCGTACGAACTTTGATCCCTCACCATCGATGTTTGTTGGGTCCGGTTGGCGGAGTCGCCGGAGTCCTCGGCTTCAAAGGGTTCTTTGTTTTTCAATTGTCGTCTCCCATTGGTTCATCAACGTCGTATTCAGTGCACCGGTGGAATTTCTAAATTCCTGTTCCTATATATGCATCGTCCTGCAACCGATTTGGCGTTCTTGCCGATTGTGCGTGAAGGAGGCATTGAAAAGAACCTGAAGCCCCTTGTTGGTTGCAGGCGGTTGCATATAGTCGTGTGAAGACAAGGAAAACGGAGGGAAAGATGCATATAGCTGTTCATCTAAGCAACTATCTGATGTCGAAAGCCATTTACGAACTTCTGGTCGACAACGGCTATCAAAACGTGACCTTAGGCGGCGATACACAGGCAAGCCAGGAGACGGCGAGCGTGCTTCTCGTGGATAGTGGTACCCTTTACCAATGCTTCCCCGACCAGAACCCACGAACAAAATTTCTTCTGGTCGACACAGGCATCGGTCCGGAGAGGATCATCGCCGCGCTGCTCACGTACAAGATACACGGGGTCGTTTCAATGCGCACGGGACTGGATCTTTTCAAGAAGGCGCTCAAAGTCGTGAGTGAGGGGCAACTCTGGATTGACGATCAGGCGGTGAAGGCTTTTCTGGACGACGTAGGAATCAACTCGAGGACAGGAAGAATCATTGGCCTCACGGGCAGAGAAAGGGAGATCGTAGCTCATATCAGCCGGGGTCTCAGTAACAAAGAAATTGCACAGATTCTTTCTCTCAAAGAATGCACGGTAAAGTCACATGTCAAAAGCATCCTTAGAAAGTTCAAAATCCCACGCAGGTCAAGGTTGATTACGCTTGCCCCGGTCAGTGCAAAACAGTTCGTATCTTGACCGATAGCAGGAAGTAAGGCCAGAGCTGTCTCATGTCCAGAGCTCTCTCAGAGTGCATCCTCAGCCTCTACGGTATGCGGCGACGGGTTGTATCCTCCGAAGCCGGACGAGAGGCTCCTATGATGAGTGGTACAAGGCTCGAGCAGTTTTTCGTGCGAAACTTCTTGAAGATTGAATTGAGACGCACCGTCACCGCCCGAGGGCTTATTGAGAGTCGATCTGCGATTTCTTTATTGCTGCATCCCTGACAAACGAACGTTGCTATTTGCGCATCCCTTTCACTCAGAGTAGCAATGATGCTCCTTGCTTTTTCGCGCATTCTTTTCCGGCCTTCTCTTATGGCATCGATAACGGCTCCCTGAAAATTTGAGAAATGCATCTCTCCTGGTAATACCCCATGTATCCTGTGTGTGAGCAACGCCTCAGTCAGATCGCTACTTCTGTTTGGGTCCAAATCCAGTGCCAGAACAACGAGTCCCGCATAACTGTTTCGATCGCACTCGCCCACGGTTTTTATACTCACGAGCACCACGTCAGGCACGAAATCCTCATGCTTTGTGTCGTTCCAAACGAATGCATTGTGGCCGTTCTCAAGCAGCATCTCTGTTATTGCCAGGTCTATCAAAGAATTGCCGCTGTTGATCAACACAATCATCGTATATTCTCCTCATGGGAAGCGGGAGAAGCCGATTGCCGCAGTCCCCCTTCTGTCATCTTTGGGTTTCCCAATTGTTGTATGCTTACCGGCGCAACCACTTTTTGACCGAAGCGATAGATTTCCGCGGGAAAGCGGGCGGTACGTGATCGACCGTGCCTGAATGCAATGCGGAAGTATCCGTGCGAAAGTCAGGCAGTTACGGCCGTGCCCCTGTTAAGAACCCGTCGGATGGACGATAATGCTCATGGATAGACAAATTTGCGCCGTTCGGACCCTCGCCCAAACTCCTGGGCGGGATGAAAGGACATATTATGTCGGAAACGACGGACAAAGAAGACGTTGTTATATCCGAGCAATACAATGCCTCTGAGGAAGCGTTCTGGCGCGTTGATGAACGGCCTGGTGAGTATCTGCAGCAGACGATGCCTGATGGAACATTGCGTCACTGTTGGCGAAGGGACAAACATGGCAACTATTACTTCGACGACGAAGTCTATGCGAGGGAACAGCACCTTGATTCGTCGCGGATGATTGATAGAAACGGCCCGGAACCGGACCTCGCGCAGAAAAATTATTGGCCTGAAATCGAGGAGTCGATCGAGTATCTCGGGGAATACGAAAGAGAAGGGGTCACGCCAGAAGGCGCAAGAGCAGATGCTCACTCTCAGTCACCTTTCCTTCGAGTTAGCGCGGGTCACATATCTTCGCGAAGCCCTCAAGGTGTGTCTCCGGTCAGCGCTCCGCGTGTCCGATATGGAAGGAGGTTCGGCGTACGCTGTTAATACTGAGACACGCGATCTTGAGTTAGTCTATTCCAGGGGCTCATCAAAACAGTTTAAGTGGATGCTCTCGAGCATAGGAGTCGACATGGAATCGATGCGGTTGATCACGCAGGGAAGGCTCATCCACGGAAGCTCCAACGATGCCCGCCGTATGCTAACATCATTCCTTCCTGACGGAAAGGCGAGCCAGATAATCGTTATTCCGGTCCTCAACGAAGGAAGCCTTGTCGCATGCTTCTGTATGGCTTCCCGTACCTCCATGACGCTCCCCGGTTCGGTAGTCTTTCTTCTCGAGGCGATAGCCGCTCAGGTTACGACTGGGCTTGCGCGTATCTGGGCCCAAAGAGCGATGCGAAATTCAGTTGAAAAATACTGGGCTCTGGTAGACGGTGCACCGGACGGTATACTGCTCGGGGACATGGAAGGAAATATCCTGGAGACGAATAAGAGGGCACGGGAGATGTTCGGTTACGAAGAGAGCGAGTATCTGGGGAGAAACTTTTTTGAGCTTTTGCGGCCCGTCGCTCTGCAGAAGGCGAAGGCTGCTTTCGAACGGATTAAGAGAAGCGAATTAACAGCTCCCGCTGTTATGTACCTGAAGCGAAAAGACGGGAGGCTAGCCCCCGTCGAATTGACAGCGAGCGTCGTGGAACTCGCAGAGAGAAAATTTGTCCAGGGAATATTCCGGGACATCACAGGAAGGAAAGAAGCGGAACGAGCTTTGCGCCAATCAGAGGAAAAATACCGCACGCTCATGGAGCATGCCGGCGATGCCATAATTCATGCCAGTGTGGACGGGGAAATACTCGAATCAAACAGGAAAACAGAGGAACTCCTCGGTTACGCGGTGAGAGAACTCGCCGGCGTGAACTATTCCCGGCTTCATCCCGGCCATGAAAGCCGGGAGATTTTCGGCAAAGGCAAACGAGGCTCAGCGCAGGGCACTCTTGAGGACGCTCTTGCAGTCCGGAGGGATGGTTCTCTCATTCCAATCGATATGAGCTGGAGCGAGATCAAGGTTAGAGGGGCATCCGTTATTCAGGTTATCATGCACGATGTCAGCAGGCGCAAGAAGGCTGAGGACGGCTTGCGGGAATCGGAAAGCCGATACAGGGCAATTTTCGAAAATACCGGGACGGCTATGGTTATCTTCGAAAAAGAGATGACAATATCCTTTGTCAATACCGAATTCGAGAGGATGTCCGGCTGCCGCAGGACTGAAATAGAAGGCAGAAGAAAGTGGTCAGATTTTATTCAAGACCACGGTCAGAAGAGCGAAACCAGCCGTCTGCGCTGCGTTGCCTCCAGCAAGGATAATCTCTCTCCAGCCGTTAAGCCCACGTCCGCCGGTGCGCAAAACTTTCGCGCGGTAGTTGTCAGCAGGACCGGCTCCAGGAAGCCCGTGCTCGTGTGCATAGCCGCCCTGCCCGGTTCAGGCAGAAGCATAGCCTCGCTTATCGACGTAAGTCAGCTGGTATACGCTGAACAGGTTTTGAAACAGAGCGAAGAGCGCTATCGGGCGCTGGTCCAGCAGTCATCAGAGGCAATTTTCATCGTGGATCCAAAGACGAAAAAGATCATGGAGGTTAATAAGCCTTTCAGCAACATGCTTGGGTATGAGGATGACGATATACAAAGTCTCTTCCTGTATGATCTCATCATGGAGAGCAAGAGTTTTATAGACACCTCGGTAAGTAAGACAATGCAGAACGGCCAGTATTTCATGGGCGAGCGAAATTTCCGGGGAAAGAATGGTCTGGTGGTTGACGTCGATATAGCCGCGTCGTCCATCAATTACGGAAACTCCACCTTCATCATGATGTCATTCAGGGATATTACCGAAAAGAAGCAGATGGAAGCGGCGCTGAGACAGGCGCAGAAGATGGAGGCGATAGGCACACTCGCGGGCGGCATAGCACACGACTTTAACAACATGCTACAAGTGATAGCGGGTTGCGCATATCAGCTTAATGAGAAGCTCAAAGAAAGAAAGGATGACCCGCTCGCCAGTTTAACCGAGCAGGCACTCTCGTCATGCGAGAAGGCGTCACAGCTTACCAAGAGCATACTCACGTTCAGCAGGAAACAGCCCATCGATCCCCAACCCATCGATGTCAACAGTGTTATAAGCAGCATTGAGAGGCTTCTGAAAAGAATTGTCGGTGAAGAGATCGAATTTCACATGGAATATTCTGCCGACCGTTTACTCGTTATGGCCGACAAGGTCCAAATCGAACAAGTTCTCATCAATATTGCCACCAACGCGCGGGATGCGATGCCAAAAGGTGGCGTCATGCGTATCGGAGCAACGATAGAGGAGATTGGTGAACCGTTTGTGAGAAGTCGCGGTTATGGAATTCCCGGCGCATACGCCTGCATATCGGTGTCTGACACAGGGAGCGGCATGGATGAGGAGACAAAGAGGCGCATATTTGAGCCATTCTATACGACCAAAGAGATGGGCAAAGGTACGGGCCTCGGCATGTCCGTTGTTTATGGTATCGTGAAGCAGCATAAAGGATATATCGATGTGGAAAGTCAACCCGGCATGGGAACAACAATCAAGGTCTATTTCCCTTTGACCGCCATTACTCAAAATGATACGCCCGCTGCGCCGGAAGGCGGACCGGTAGTCGGTGGTACTGAGACCATTCTTTTGGCGGAGGACGAAAGAGAGGTGCGAACATTTCTGACAGGGATACTTGAGGAGGCAGGCTATAGTATCATCGAGGCGGAAAACGGCGAAGATGCTGTAGAGAAGTACGCGGCGAGCAAAAAGGATATACATCTGGCCCTGATCGACGTCGTAATGCCCAGGAAAGATGGAAAGCAGGCCTATGATGAGATGAGAAAGATACGGCGCAACGTCAAGGTTATCTTCATGTCTGGTTATAGCGAGGATACGGTCCACAGCAGGGGGATACTGAAAACGGGCGTTGCTCTTCTTTCGAAGCCGGTTCCGCCCGTCTTACTCCTCTCGAAAATAAGGGAAACACTCGACTCGTAAAGAATTAGTCTCTCCAGGGCTGTCAGATCGAAGTCAGTAGCACGCTCTGCAATCCAATCATCCGCAGCATCAAAATTGCCACTGACTATCACCATCTCAACGGATGCATCCTGTCCTATTTGCATTTTGGAGCTGGAGACATGCTCTTATCTGTGTTCACCTTTTCCAGTTTTATTTTCAAAATCCTTCGCTTGTGAATGCCGACAACCGTAAAACGGTAACCATCGTGGTAGACTATTTCTCCGCCCCGTGGAATCCCCTGGAGATGTGAAAGCACAAAACCGCCCAGCGTTTCATAATCGCCAGACTCGGGTAAATCAAGGTCGAGGACACTGTTCAGGTCTCTGTATGCTGTACGAGGCGTCAACGAGCGTGGAACCGTCGGCGAGATTCTCGATGCGGACGTCCGTATCCGTTTCATCCATGATCTCGCCGAAAATCTCCTCCATGATATCCTCGAGCGTGACAATACCGACAGTGGTACCGTACTCGTCGACCACTACGGCGAGATGCACTCGCCTCCTCTGCATGTCCTTCATGAGCGCGCTCACCTTCATGGTGTCGGGCACGAAGTAAGGCCTTCTGAGCACCTTATTCAGATCGAAGGGCTCATTCGACCAGATAAATTTGGCAATATCCTTATGGTAGACGATTCCCAGAATATTATCGAGATGGTCCCTGTAAGCCGGATATCGCGAGAATTCATTTTCAACGACATACTTGAGCACCTCTTCCTTGCTCTTCTCTATATCGATTGGATAGATGTTGGGTCTTGACACCATGATCTCTTTTACGGATCTGTCCACGAAGTTGAAGACGCTATGGATCAACTCCTCTTCCGTCTTGCCGAAAACTCCTTTCGTCCTGCCCTCCTCAAGCAGGAGCTTGATCTCATCCTCCGAAACCGCCTCCTCCAGACGCTTCAGGTGAAGGACTCTCATCACAAGCGACGTTGATGCGTTGAGCAGACGGACCGGATAAGCGAGCACCTTCGACAGGAGCTCAAACGTCGGGACAATGCCGATTGCCACCCGTTCGCGATAGTTGATGCCTATATGTTTTGGAACAAGCTCGCCCATCACCAGAAGCAGATACGTGAGACAAAGAACGACGATGATGAGCGAGATGGATTCCGAAAACCGACCGACATAGGGGAGATCTCTGATCACCGGGTTCAGGAAGTGGACGGCGAGCGCGCCTGAGAGGGCTGATGCAAGCGTTCCAAAAATCGTAATGCCGATCTGCACCGTGGGTAGAAACGTCTCGGGTTTCTCTCGCATCCGCAAGAGCACTTCTGCCCTCTTATCCTTCTTCTCTTTGATTATATCCTTGATCCTGCTTTTGCGAGAAGAGACTATCCCGAATTCGCCGGCATTGAAGATGCCGCTCAGGAGCACCAGGATAATAATAAGAATGATTAAGAGCGTCAGACTATCCATGCGGGATGGGGACGAAAGACCGTGGAGCGAGAGCTCCACTGCTCTGCGGTATCAGCTTGCATTCGAACGTGCGGCTTGAAGGTCCGCAGCCGAAAACTATCTGGATGAAGGCAAACTGATAGAGGTAACACGCGATCACCTGGACTTGGAAGGCCCCCTTGAATGCTCCTTGACCTGATGCATAAAGGCTTCCAATCGAGTCGTGATATTGGTCAATCCCTGACCGTCGTAAGCGAGGTTGAGCACGGGAACGCCATATTTATTCTGAATAAGTTTCATGACCGCGTTCGATATCGTGCCGGGCATACAGGTGAACGGCATGGCATTGATGATTCCGGAAGCGCCCTTGCGTATGAAATCTATGCTCTTGCCGACGCTCAGTATCGCTTCCCCTTCGAAACTTTCGTCGATGTAGGGACTGGCATCGTGAATCACCTGCCTGACTGCGGGCTCACGGCCGTAGCGAAGATACTCGGCGAATATCTCCTCCATGCGGTGTTCATCCTTTCGCTGGATATGATCGGTCAGCACCATTGTCAGCAGGTTTGAGAGGCTTCTCTTCTGTGCACTCCTCTTCTTCCCCATGTAGTTGACGTAGTTTATCCATTCGGTTATCGGCGCGAGCCATGCTTCTCCGCCAAACTCCTCCACCTTCCTGACCAGATCATCGTTGCTGAACCGGTTCGATCTGATGTAAATCTCGCCCACGATGCCAACGATCGGTTTCTCCGTCGATTTCGTGGGAACAGCAAGAAAGCGCTTCACCGCATGTTCAAGTACCTCGAAGAGCCCGTTATTGCGTCTCTCTATCGCTTTGGAAACGGCGTCGAGCATCTCTCCGTACACCTGCTGCGTCTGCCCGGGAACCTCTTCATAGGGCCTCACGCTGTGCAGCATCTTGAGGAGCATGTCAGTTGAGACGATCGCTCTCCACCCAAGTCGGGAGAACTTACCGCCGACAATGTTAAGCTCCTGGTAGAGTTTTTCATCCTGGTTGGGCGCATAGATAGGTACATTTGTAAAACCTTGCTCGTCGAGCACCATCCTGTGAAGACGATGGTATTGACCGAAACGGCAAGGGCCCCGGCCTGATGGCATAAAGAAGGCGCTCGCCGTCCGGCTCAAATCCTTCTTTCCTTGCGGTCTTGAGCATATCGCCCGTGGTCAAAATGCAGGGATAGCACTCTTTGCCGATCGTGAATTTGCGCCCCAACTGCACGGTCTGTTCGTCAGACTCGTCCATAACTTCCGCTTCCGCCCCTGAAGCACGAAAAGCCCCGACAAAAGGGATCGAATGGTCGGACATATAAGGGATATAAATCTTGCGTGCTTTCTTGCCGACATAAAAGACCGGTGCCGCCTTTTCTTTTGCCGCGAGGTCCGGTCTGGCATTTTTGATACTGTCGAAGAAAGCCTCCAGGCGCGTGATAGCGCCGGCGTCGGCGCTGTGCTCATCGATTTCCAGCTGCAGGAAAGGCTTACCTTCCATGATCTTTTTGAAGAAATGCGTAATGAATGAATCGGGACCGCATCCGAAGTTGGTTATATAGATAGCAAAAAGATTGGGGTGCGAACGGACTATTTTAGCTGCCCTCAGGATTTTCTGTCCGTACGCCCAGTACATATCCGTAAGATCGTCGTCATCCGGCACGCTCGACAGAGGCAGCATGTCCAGAGGTATTGCAGGTACGCCGAGGTCGAAGAGCTTCTTGTGAACGTTCAGGTTTGCTCCCGGATCCATGGCGTTATACGGTCTTCCGATAACGACCATCACCTTTTCATCGCTCTTGATGGCGGAAAGGAAATCGGCGCCCGCACCTAGACATTCACCGTAAAATAATTCCTGGGCCGAACTGGCAACACGGAAAGCCCGTTCAACCTCTTTTCTGGATTTACCGAGAGACTTCCCGAAGGAGACGAGATTCTTGAGCGTAACCTCTTCGCCCTTGCCGAAGTGTATAACAGGGGACTCAAGCTTTACACCCATCGCATCAAAGTCGATCGAGCCCTTGACCGTATACGGGAGCGACTGTGCGTACGGGCAGGCAAAGTTGGTCTCCACCCCCTCGGACGGCTTCTTGAGGTCGATGATGCTCGGGATGAAGATCCTTTTTACACCTTTCGAGACGAGATTGAGAATATGGCCGTGCGCAAGCTTGATCGGAAAGCACGATTCGACGATGATATTCTCAACACCCTCTTTTACCACCTTCTTATTGGTAGCATCGGAAAGTACAACCGGGAAACCGAGTTCGCCCAAAAAGGCCTTCCAGAAAGGTAGGAGTTCGTGCATGTTGAGAATTCTGGGGATACCGATGGGCTCTGCCTCGGTGTGCGCCTTCACCGCGTAATCCTTGTAGAGGCTCTCTTCCCTCAGCTTGAACAGGTCTACCATCGACTTCTTCTGTATCTTCCTCACGACATCGTACTTCTCGCACCTGCTCCCGTAGTAGAGAGGCGTCTCTCCCTCGCAGGTTACCTTCCTGATCTCGCAAAGGTTTTCGCAGCCTTTGCATTCGAAGGTGTCCACCGCGTATTCGCGCTTGCTCAGATCAAACCCTTTGAAGCCGCTTTTGTCCCAGGTCCTCTCCTTCATCGCGAGAATGGCGACCCCGATAGCGCCTGTGACATCGTGGTGCGAGGGCACGGTGATCGGCTTCTCGACCACCCTTTCGAATGCAGCGACAACGCCTTTGTTGAAGGCTGTCCCTCCCTGGAAGAAAATCTTTTTCCCGACCCTGCGGTCGCCCACTACCTTGTTCAAGTAGTTCAACACTATGGAGTAGCAGAGTCCTCCTGCGATGTCCTGTATATCGGCGCCACCCTGCTGGTGGTGGATCACATCCGATTCAATAAAAACAGTGCAGCGTTCTCCCATCTTGATAGGCGTGGACGACTTGAGAGCAAGTCCTGCAAACTCCTCCTTGATCGAGACGCCGAGCCGCTCTGCCTGTTCCTCCAGAAAAGAGCCTGTACCTGCTGCGCATGCTTTGTTCATTTCAAAATCAACGATCACGCCGTTATCGATGCTGATATATTTAGAGTCCTGGCCGCCGATCTCAAATATCGTATCGACTTCGGGATCGATAGAGATTGCCGCCTCTGCCTGAGCCGTGATCTCATTCCTGACAATATCTGCTCCTATGAAATCCGCAGTGAGGTAGCGTCCTGAACCTGTGGTCCCGACGCCCACGACCTCCACGAAATCGCCGATCTCCTCCCCCATCTCGGCGAGACCGCGCTTCACAGCCTCTAAGGGCCGGCCTGCCGTCATGAGGTATCTCTTTGCGAGGACATTTTTTTCCTCATCGATGGCGACAAGGTTCGTGCTGATCGATCCGACGTCCACGCCGAAATAGACTTTCACCTTTTCAGTCGGCCGCTTCATATCGTAATTGATGTTTCTGTTTCTCTCCGAAAGGATGAGCGGCTCATGGGCGTCCGCCCGTTCCTCCTGCGCCAGATACGTATCCACGTTCTGTACGCCCAGATACTCCCTCCTGGTCCGCGGCTCGTCAAGCGCAGCATAGATCGCGCCGAGTGCTCCCATGGAGGTGAAATGTTCCGGAATAATAAGCTCACTCTCATCTACCCCGAAAACTTCTTTGATGGCCTTGCGCATGCCCGGATTCGCGGCCACGCCTCCCACGAAGGCGACCGGCTTTGCTGTCTCCTTGCCCTTGGCTATATTGCTCTTGAAGTTTCGTGCCAGAGCGTAACAGAGTCCGGCCACCAGCTCATAATCGGGCGTCGCGATCTGCTGCAGGTGAATCATGTCGGATTTGGCAAAGACGGTGCACCGTCCCGCCAGACGCGGCGTATTCTTCGATTTCAGAGCTACTTCACCGAACTCTTCAATGGTGAAGCCGAGGCGCGATGCCTGCTGGTCAAGGAATGACCCGGTGCCCGCGGCGCATAACGTGTTCATGGAAAAGTCTTTAATCTTAAACGTTCCACGATCTTTATCGCTTTCAAAGAGAATAAGCTTTGAGTCCTCTCCGCCCAGGTCGATGACGCTGCGGACGTGCGGATAATGCCGTTGAAATGCTTTCGTGAGAGCTATGATCTCGTTGGTAAATGCGGCGCCGACAAGCTCGGCGAACTTCTTGGCTCCGACTCCGGTCGCGGCTACGAGTTCGATATTGCCGGCGTATTGAGTCATGAGTTGCTCAAGGACTTCTCTCGCAGCTTTTATGGGTTTGCCTTTGTGACGGATATACCTCTCTTCTACAAGGCTTTCCTTCTCATCGATTACTGCCACGTCCACGCTTACTGAACCTATGTCAAGGCCAATCCGGAACATCCAATTCCCCCCGCAAGCACATTGATTTCAGGCCGTTCTTGTGATAAATATGTAATAGGATATTCATTCAGCTCACAAAAGTCAATGAATAGAAGGGCGGAGATACTGGTCAGAGGTCTTGTCCAGGGCGTCTTTTTCCGGCACAACACGAAAAAGAGAGCTGATGAACTCCGCCTCGCGGGCAGCGTAAGAAATCTCAGAGACGGTCGGGTGGAAATTGTCTGTGAAGGGGCTGAAGAAGAGATCGAGAATCTTATCGGATGGGCAAAGCGCGGCCCTCAAGGCGCACGTGTCGAACACGTCGACGTCACCTTTAAGGAATATACCGGTGAGTTCAAAGAATTCCGGATCCTCTACTGACCATATCGACCGCAGGGATATACCTTTAGCGCGCGCCCTCCGTATGAATGCACAAACCGTTTTCTACATTACCGGTCATTCTCTACCTCATTGCAACCCTCTGTTATCTTGTCTATCTAGCGGGCAGAAAAGAGGCGGTCGAGAAGATTGGATCGTATGCGCTCGTATGCGCCTGCCTCGTCCATTTCGCAGTTACGCTCCTGAGATATATTGAGGCGGGCTACACCCCCATCACAAACCTGCATGAGTCGCTCTCCTTCTTCTCGCTGTGCGCCGCGGTCTTCTTTCTTTACCTGAGAAAGTCATACAAGATGGCGGCTCTCGGAAGCATCGTGCTTCCCGTCATATCGGTCATGGTTATCTGGGCGCTCACGCTCCCCTCTCCCGCAAAACCTCTGCCTCCCGTGCTCCAGAGTTACTGGCTACCCATCCATACGGGCTTTGCATTTTTAGGCGACGCTATTTTCCTGGTGGGATGTCTTGTCTCGATTGTCTATCTTCTGGCCGAGCGGGACATCAAGCGAAAGAGGCTCCACTCTATTTTTGGAAACTTTCCCTCCCTTGAGACTCTTGATCGCATAAACTACAAATGCATGTCTTATGGCTTTCCTTTCCTGACCATCGGCATCGTTACCGGCTCGATCTGGGCGCAGTCAGCCTGGGGCTCCTCCTGGAGCTGGGATCCCAAGGAGACCTGGTCGCTCATTACGTGGATCGTTTACGCCATCCTGATCCACAATCGATTCACCATGGGGTGGCGCGGCAGGAAAACAGCATACCTTATGATACTTGGCTTCATATCGGTGATCGTGACTTTCCTCGGCGTCAATCTCCTTATGGGAGGACTCCATTCCTACATCTGAAAGCAACGCCATCTGCTTTGCCGTGGTAGGTGTAAACCACAGCACGGCACCTCTTGACGTGAGGGAAAAGCTTCACATCACGGAAGAGACAACCCCCGTGCTGCTTGGGGAGTTGAAAAGAGCCGGCGCTGAGGAGGCCGTGGTACTCTCGACCTGCAACAGAACGGAGATCTACGTCTCGGCTGAATCTCCCGAGGCGGCGATACGCGCGGTCAATGATACGCTGGAGAAGAACCTCGGCATCACCGCAGAGTGGTTACATCATTATGCCTACACGCTCAGCTTTGAAGAGGCATACCGTCACCTCTTTCTCGTTGCATCGGGCCTCGATTCAATGGTAGTCGGCGAACCCCAGATACTGGGACAGGTGAAAGATGCTTATAAACAGGCGGCGCAGAGCGGCACGACGGGTCAGCTTTTTGAGAAGGTGTTTAATCGCGCGTTTCAGACGGCCAAACGGGTTCGCACCGAGACCAGGATAGGCTACAACCCGGTTTCCATAAGCAGCATGGCCGTAGAGCTGGCCCGCAAGATATTCGGTGAAATCACGCAGAAAAAGATACTGGTGATCGGCGCCGGAGAGATGTGCGAGATCGCTCTCAAAAACTTCAAGAAAGTAGGTGTGCAGGAAATATTTATCACCAACAGGACTTTTCAAAAAGCACAGCTCCTTGCCGAAGAGATCGTCGGCACGCCATCGCCTTTTGAGGAGATCCCCGAGTTACTTCTTAAAGTGGATATGGTGCTTTCATCCACGGGTGCCGATAAGCCGATCATCGACAAGGATCTCGTGCTCACGGTCATGAAGAGACGCAAGCAGAGGCCGCTTTTCTTCATCGACATTGCAGTTCCGCGTGACGTTGAACCGGAGGTAAACAAGATCGATAATGTCTATCTTTACGATATAGACGATTTGAAAGGGCTCTCTCAGTCTCACCTCTCCGACCGGCTGCAGGAATCGGAGCGCGCACACGCCATTGTCGAAGAAGAGACGCGCAAGTTCGAGACGTGGTTGCAGCAACTGGAGTTGGGACCCGTCATTACGCAGGTACTGGAGAAGCTTGAGAAGGTACGCGCAGCAGAAGTGAAGAAGGTCGCGCAGCGCCTGAAATCGGTCGACGAGGAGACGCTCAAACAGATGGAAATGCTTTCAAAAGCTATCGTAAGCAAGATAGCGCATCCTCATATCATGATGATCAAGAAGAACGGGAGCCCTCTCGTGCTCGACGTGATGAAGGGGCTGTTCCAGGCTGAGGAGGAAGATGAAAAAGAGATGGATACTGGGGACAAGGGGGAGTAAGCTCGCTCTCAGGCAGACTGAGATCGTAATCGGCAGGCTTACGCAACTCTATCCCGACTATCAGTTTGAAAGAGAGATTATAAAGACAACGGGCGACACCATCTGGGATAAGCCGCTCCATCTGATCGGCGGCAAAGGCCTGTTCGTCAAGGAAATAGAAGACGCGTTGCTTTCTGGAGCTATTGATATGGCGGTCCACAGCGTGAAGGATATGCCTGTGGAGCTTCCGGAGGGGCTGCTGCTTGGCGCTGTGCTTGAGCGGGAGAATCCCCGCGACGCCTTTATCTCCGACAAACATGAAAGGTTTGCAGAAATAAGGCCCGGCGCAAGGATTGGAACCGGCAGTCTGCGGCGCAAGGCTCAGCTTCTCAACCTCAACAAAGAGATTGAAGTCGTACCTATCAGGGGCAATGTTGACACCCGGCTCCGCAAGCTCAGGGAGCAGGGTCTTGATGCGATTATCCTGGCGTGCGCAGGTGTGAGGCGCATGGGTTTTGCCGAGCACATCAAAGAGATACTCTCACTGGATATGATGGTGCCACCTTCCGGTCAGGGTGCCATAGGCATCGAAACGCGCGATGAAGCCGAGTCACTCGATCTGCTCATGCCGCTCAATCATGAACAGACCATGTTCGAAGTCGCGGTAGAGAGAAAGCTGCAGGCGCTCATTGGCGGTGGTTGCAGCGTGCCTCTCGGCATCAATGTCTCGCTCGCAGATGGGAAATTGATTATTCACTCCGCCTTCGGCACGGAAGAAGGCGAGCTCCTCGTCAAACAGCGGTTCGAAGGAAGCACCGACGAAGCCGACGCTCTCGTGGCCAAAAGCCTCAAACCCATAAAGGCAGCGCAGGACAAACTGCTGGGTCCAGGGTCCGGGGTTCCGGGTCCCGCGTAAACAAAACAACCAACCCAGAACCCGCCTATCTGTTTATGTATTCACTTTTAATTTTTCCGGACCCTGGCTACTGGACCCCGGACCCTGGGTTTACGGTAACGTAAACCCGCTCAGTCCTCTCCGTATGAACATGATCGCTATGCTTGCAAGGATCAGGGCGAATACTTTGGAGATCGCTTCCAGCCATCGTCTGCCTACGAGCCTCAGAATAGGATGAGCAAACCTGAAGACAAGTCCGCAGATAAACAGGTTGAGGATCAGAGAAATAAACGTATAATAAAACCCCATTGCATTGAAGAGAATTAATGACGTAGCGAAGACTGCGGGCCCGGCCAGGAGCGGAACGCCGAGGGGCACAACGCCGAAGAGGTCCTCCTGACCCTCAAGGCCGCCCTTTCCGGTGACAAGGTCTTTGGCAGCGATCAAAAAAAGGATCGCTCCCCCTGCAACGAAAAAGTCTTCAATAGTAATATTCAGATAGGCCAGGATCTTCCTGCCTGCGAGCATAAAGCCGACTGCCGCGAGACAGGCGGTCACGATAGACTCCCGCAACACCCGGCCCCGCATCCGTTCATCCATCTTCAGGGAAAACTTCCCGAAGAAGGGCAGTACGCCCACTATGTCAAAGGCCACAAAAAGCGGAATGAAACACTTCAGAAAATTATCCCACACGGTATTTGACTTTCGGCTCTTGCGTGATCAGATTCCAACTATAAAGATAAGTCTCTCGGTCCCCGTGGTCTATCTAGTCTGTTTTAGTCTATCTCGTCCATGCAATTTCTTTATGACCAGATAGACCAGACGACCAGATAGACTAAACAGACTTCTCTCTTATCACTACTTTGTTGTCCGTAAGGGAGACTGATTCGATTTCCGCCTTGTAAACCTTCTGTTCTCCGAAGATCGTTTCAAAACGGAGCCCTTCATCGTCCTGCTCGATCAAGTAAACGTCTTTCAGAAGAAGTGTTTCTTCACCCTTCTCTTGCTTGAACACCTTCACTTCACACATTGTTTGATCCCCTTTGCCACTTCTTGAACCAGTATATCTATCATTTGCGGAATAGAGATAGTCTGCGTGCCGATCACAACCAGATTGCTTTGCGTCACAGGAAGGATATATTTAACTGCCTCGGCATCCGCCACTGCCTGTGCCATAACCGGCGTAAACTCGCCGAGCATGGAGTTTGCCATCAGAATATTGATCGTTCCGATCACGATGTCGGCCTTCGGCAATGTCGTCTTTATTGCGTTTTCGCCCGACGCTCCTTTATTCGCCCGCGCCTTCATCATATTCTGCGTTGCAGCAGAGTTGGTGCCCAGGGCAATGATCTCAACCTCCTCTCTAAGCCGCTCCCTGAGCCTAGCAATGATTACACTACCGATTTTCCCTCCCTGACCATCGACAACGCAGATTACCACGCAGTCACCATGATTCTCACATTTTACCTTTTTTTGGCACTTTTCCGAAACTATTTCTTTGCGTGTTGTAGCCGTAACAATCCAAATAACACCCTGTCTATTTCATCGATCAGGTTCTTAAACGATCCTCCGTAGCTCTTCGAGGTTGAGAAAAGCTCTTCCCTGATTTTTGTAACTTCCCGGTCGTCGCACCTCTCGTACGTTATATGTCCGTTCTGCATCGCAAGCCTCTCCATGAAGAGAAGCCGCTTCGCATCATCGACAAAAGGCACGAGCAGAGCCTGTATGGTATCGATTCCCTTTCTAAGCTCACCTGGAAAAGCAGCATCGTCTGCGGAAGAAGGGAGAGTGAGCTTTAGTATCCCGGCTATCTCTTTCACCATTGTGTAGAGGGTGCAGTATTCAAGACCCCTGACTCCTCTGCGCCATTGAAGGAGCATGCGGTTCCTCCAGAACCAGAGGAAATTCCTGATCCCGAATGAGATCAACTCCTGGACCTTCGCTTCAAGTCCGGAGGCGATGCGTACGATTACATCATCGGAATTACCGGACGTTTTCCCTTCAATGCTCGTGTGCGCATATTGCGCCGCTTTCTCTTCCGCGAGATGCTGCCACAGGTTTTTGAGGACGACCGACCCGTTGTGATCATCGGGCGTATCAAAATGCACAAGAGAAAGGATGACCCTGCCCTTTCCTGACATGCCCTCCACTACCGCTGGTTCGTTGCGCAATCGAGCGGGGTCAAGGTTGATCGCATAGGCTTTTTCAAGTTCGGACCATCCTTCGTTTGCCCTCGTATCTCCGACATTGAGATCCGAGCTGAAGGAGTCGTCCATCGCCTCTGCGTACGTCGCAAGGACCTTGACGGTATCCGACGTCACCACAAACTGCGAAGGCCACCATACCTGAAAAATATCCGATGGAGCGCGGCCCGGACCGGACTCCCCGCTATCAACCAGGCCTGTCCAGATCGGGTGTGCTTTCAGATTGAAACGTATCCTTCCGCTCAAGCTCGGGACACGCTCTTTCGTCGGCTTCCTGCGAACGTTCAGCAGTCCCATCCCGTCCATGGTTGCGAGACCGGCGCCTCCGCAGAAACCAAGGTAACTGCCTCCTTCCCGCACAAACTGCTCTATTGCCGAGACGCCGTCTTTGCCGAGCGATTTGAGCTTGTTTGATGCCCATCCTCCCGGCACAAAAAGCATTGCATACTCTTTCAGCTTCCCCTTCCTCACATCCTCACAACCGATGAGATCAAAGGAAAGTCCGTTTGCCAGAAAAGCCTTATAGGACATCAATCCCCAGAGAAAAGATTCGTCCCATAAGAAGGCGACCTTGCTTGAAACTCGGCTACCGCGATTATCGGGATTTGAATTTATTTTCATATCCTCTCGGCGTGATCATCCTGCCGTCCCAGATAAAGGTGGCCGAATTGCCTATTATCACCGTTGTCTTCATGTCGATATCGTAGTCCAGCATATGTGCGAGATCGGTAACGACGATTCTCTCATCTTCTCTCATCGCTCCTTTGACAATGCCGACCGGCGTGGCTGACGAGCGGTGCTTCAGAATGATCTCTCGTACCTTACTGATGTGGCCTGCCCTGCCCTTGCTTTTGGGATTGTAAAGTATGATGACGAAATCGGCCATGGCAGCAGACTCTATCCGTTTCTCTATGAGCCTCCAGGGAGTGAGCCTGTCGGATAAGCTTATGGCGGCGAAGTCATGCATCAGGGGTGCGCCGAGCCTTGCAGCGCATGCATTCAGTGCGGAAATGCCCGGTACCACTTCAACGGGCGGCGACGGCACCCGGCTATTCCGCTCTTTCAGAAGTTCGAAAACGAGGCCTGCCATCGCGTAAATTCCTGGATCGCCGCCGCTTATCACTGAAACGGTTTTACCGCCGAGCGCCAGATCAATCGCTTTTCTGCACCTGTCTATTTCCCGGGTCATCCCGGTCTTGAAAACTTCCTTATTCGTGATCATCTCACGGATAAGCTCGATGTACGTGTCGTAACCGACAATGACATCCGATTCCCTGATCGCTTTCTGCGCATGAGGCGTGATATGTTCGGCGCCTCCCGGTCCGGTGCCGACGATGTAGATTTTACCTGTTGATCCGGATGTCCCCTTCTTCGTTCCTCCCTTCGCGGACGCCCCATTTATTTCCGCAGCTGCAACGGTGACATTCCCTATCTTCTGTTTTGGGATAACGAGCGTTTTTGCTCCTGCTCCGAGTCGGGCGGCGGGTTCAGCTACGGCCTTCGCGCCTGTGGCGCGCAAAGCAGCCTTCGAAGTCGATACGCCCGCTACGCTGTTCAATTCATCGGGACAGAAAGAGAGAATCTCGAATGCATTTTTCTTGCAGAACAGCTTTATCCCGGGCTCATCCGCTTTCCTGTCTAGCGTCGCTATCGCACGGATGGAAGAGAAGGAAAGGTTGTGCTCGTCAAACGTTTTCTTCACTGCGTTCTCTATCTCTTCTGCGGAGGTCCCGCTGTTGCAACCGATCCCGACCACGATATTCCTTGGTCTCAGATAAAGAGCGCCACGGCTATTGAGTGACCTCTTATTGGTGATGAGGAGGTCAGCAGATGCCGGATCCGTTGTTTTCTTGAACTCAGATGGCAGAGAAAGAGTTACGTCCGCATAGACGTTCAATCTTCCTTTATTTATGAGACGCGTCGCGATGTGAGGCAGGAGCTTCCAGTCATCGATCGCGAGATCGTTATCCCGCGCGAAAAGGTCGATGGAAGGAAGCCCGCTCACGTCAGATGCGGTGGTGATGACAGCTTCGCCTTCGAGAAAATGGGCGATCTCCCGTGCCTTCTCGTTTGCGCCTCCGAGATGTCCGCTCAAAAGGCTGATCGCGAATGTTCCTTTTTCGTCAAGCACGATGACCGCAGGGTCTGACTTCTTATCTTTGACCAGCGGCGATATGGCCCTGACCACGATACCTGCAGCCATGACAAAAATAAGGACTTTCTGCCCGTTCCAGGCAGCCTTCACCGCTTGTTCGGTAAACTTTCTTATGACGGCGTCAGGATAAAGACCTTTGATCCTGCGAGCGAGCTGGTGTCCCTTGTCGGTTACGTAAAAGAGAGCCGTGCTACTCGCGGTATCCATGCGGGAAGTCCTTATCGTAGAGTCTTGATTTCTTTCCAACAGGATGCTCGGAAGCTTTCAAAGATTCCCCTACGTAGATCAGAGCCGTCTTCTTGATGCCGGCTTTTGTTACGATCTCAACGAGATCTTCGAGTCTTCCCCTCACCATTTTCTGTTCCGGCCATGAGGCCTTCTCGATAACGACGAAGGGGGTATCTTTGTCGTATCCCTTCAGGAGCTCGTCTCTCACCTTCTCGATCATCCCTGCGCTCAAGAAAATGACCATGGTCGATCTATGCCTGGCAAGCTCGTCTAGACGCTCGGAATCGGGTACCGGCGTTCTTCCTTCGAGCCGGGTAAATATAACGGTCTGGCTTATCTCGGGGATTGTGAGTTCCTGTCCCAGCACTGCGGCGCCGGCCATGGCCGAAGAGACGCCCGGGACCACTTCATAGGCTATGTCCAGCTCTTTAAGTCTTTCGATCTGTTCCGATATGGCGCTGTAGAAGGATGGATCGCCCGTATGGAGTCTCACAACCATTTTCCCTTTTGTTATTGCGCTCTCGATAACCGAGATTATTTCTTCAAGCGTCATCCCGGATGAATCGAAAACTTGCGCCTTTAACCCTTTGAGCAACGCGCGGATTCACGAGACTTCCGGCGTAGATGATTGTGTCGGCGCTGGCGAGAAGCTTACTACCCTTGACCGTGATCAGTTCGGGGTCTCCGGGGCCTGCACCCACAAAGTAGACGATCGCCTTTCTCTTCATTTCCTTACGATCACCATGGAGAAGTAATTCAAATCCTTCTCTTTGACCATTGTGATGTCCCTTGTAATCTTCTCGTCTTCCATCCCTGCCCGACAAATGTAGACAGCGTTTCCTGTGAGGTGCAATTCGTCAAGCACTCCAAGGACCTTGTCAAATACCTTGTGAACCTTCATAAGCACGACCGTATCGAATGTCTCGAGTATCTTTCTGAGCTCTCCCGGATAATTTGCCGGAAGCAGCGCGATTTTCTCATCCGCAAGACCGAGCGAGATCCCTGCACGCGCTGCCGACGCGGTGATCGACGATACACCGGGGACAATCTCGACGCGCAAACCCGGGTTTGTTTCGAGCAGCTTTTCGTGGAGATAAAAAAAGGTGCTGTAAATGGACGGGTCTCCAATTGTAATGAAGGCCATGTCAGTGCCCCGGTTTAACCTGGCGGAGACGTTTCTCACCGTTTCATCCCACCTGGGGTCGAGTTCGTCCTGGTGATCGGCCTTTCTCGTTTTCCTCATCGGGAAATATGCTTCGACAATCTCTTTATTTTCGACGTTGACGATTCGCTTCACGATCGCCAGAGCAAGACTGCTTCCCTCCTCACGTCCCTTCGGCACGCAGATGCAGGAGATCTCGTTGAGAATCCGCATCCCTTTTATGGTCAGCAACTCAGGGTCTCCGGGTCCGACCCCTATCACGTAGAGCACCCCTGGTCTCACGTTCGCGTCCCCCTGATGACAGCGATAGTATTCAGGGCCGCCCTGTGCGTCCGACCGTCCACGCTTTTCGATCGTGAAACGGCGACCTCGGAAATATCCACGGCGAAACCGTTCTTTCCAAGAAGCTGGATGGCTTCTTCCAGTGTTTCCTTCTTTACCGCGTTGATGACAATGATTCCCTTCGGCATCCTCTCGTTGGCCACGTCAATTATTGCTGAGAGCTGTCCGCTGCTTCCGCCAACAAAGACCCTGTCCGGAGAAGGCAGGTTCTTCAATACGTCCGGCGCCTCTCCGAGCGTGATCGTCACATTGGCGCAGCCGAATCGACTTTTATTCTCCTCGATGTTTACTATCTGCTCCTTCTCTTTTTCTATTGCAAAAATTGCCAGGCCGGGACAGATTCGCGCGGCCTCGATCGATACCGAACCTGAGCCTGCCCCAATATCCCAGAGTATGCCTTCCCGGGGAAGTCTCAACGTATGAATCGCGATTGCCCTTATTTCGTCCTTGGTGATGAGGCCTCTCGAATGTTTTATTTCGCTTTCGGCGAGCCCGAATAGCGGACGCTCGTTCAGAAGGCCGGCATCCCGTGCTTTGTGCGATTCGTCCGTATACTGGAGAATCACGACATTCGTACCGGAGAATGTCAGTCCCGCAATCTGCTCCGGCGTACCGGAAGTGATCCTTTCCTCATCAGGATAGCCGAGCTTCTCGCAGACAAATATCTTCGCACCCGAGAGGTACGGAACGTTCACGAGCTTCTTGGCGATCTCGACAGGATTATTCATGCTGTCCGTGAGGATCGCAAGTTTCTTGTACTTGAAAAGAAGCGAAGGGACCTCGTCAATTTCGTGAGCGAGCTTTCGTCTTCTCTCCGGATCAATCCCGCCGTGAAGGCTCATCAGGAACGCATCATCCCAGGTCTCCTTGATCTTAGAGAAGGCCACCTGGATGCTTGAAAGATCGGGTATGATCTCGACGTGGTCCGGTCCGAACTCGGCCAGTACCTGTCTGCCGATGCCGTGGAACATCGGGTCTCCGGAGCCTAAAAGCACGATGGTTTGCATCTGGGGATGAGAGCGGAGGAACTCCATGGTCTCACGAACCTTGTTTATCACACGGACTTTCTCTTTCACAGCCGGATACGTCTCGTATGTCTTGAAGACCTCGAAGAGTCGTTCCGACACGACAATCGCCCCCGCCTGCGTGAGGATATCCCGCGACCTCTTGTCCAGAGGTTTGTAGCCGATGCCATATGACGCAAATGTTACTCACTATCCACCAGTATAGCACCCTCGTACGTAACGAGGTGAGCAACCACCGGGATTCCGCCGGTTATGGATTCAGCGTAGTGTTTCGCTGCGATGCAGACCTTGCTGAATATCGCACGAGAAAGCCCGTGAGTTGCGACCAGATAGGTGTATATCTCACGCGTCGTATTGAAGTCGCGCTCACTGGAGACGGCAGTCCCCAGCTCGTTCAGGTGCTCGACCGCTTTTCTTACGTCGATTGTTCCGTGACGGGCATGTGTCTGCGGCGTCGCCATCGAGATCTTGAGCATCTTTGCCCATTGCGCGCTGACATGGATTCTTGTGAAAGCGTGACGTCGCGCTTCCGTGAGAGAAAATTCCACGTAGTCTCCCATCATCACGTACGCTTCCTCTGCAAAGGCATATGTTTTCATGTGGGCCTTTTCTGAGACGCGGCCAACGGAAAGGACTACTTCCGTAATTCCGAGCGCTGTTGCCACATCCATAGAAGCCTTGATGGTCGATGTCCATGCCTCGCTCGACAAAGGACGCACGATCCCTGTAGTGCCGAGTATGGATATCCCGCCCAAAATACCGAGCCTCGCATTGAGCGTCTTCTTTGCCAGCTCCTCTCCTTCGGGGACCGAAATCGTGATTTCAACACGCAGGTCCGCAGCGCAGTCCGCCATTCCCCGGCGAGCGCTTCCTGTACTGCCTGCCTGATCATCTGCATCGGCACCGGGGTTATCGCGGGTTCGCCCGGGGCGACCGAAAGCCCCGGCTTCGTCACGCGTCCCACGCCCTGGCCGCCCTGTATCGCAATGGGGTCGCGAGCCGCCTCGCCTGCCCCCATGATTCTCGCGGATGCTACAATCTCAGCGCCGTTCGTCACGTCAGGATCGTCTCCACCATCCTTAACAACCGACGCCAGGGCTACAGGACCCGAAGTTTGCCGCGTGATTCCGCGAAGCTGAGCTGCAAATAGAACCCTGCTCCCATCCGGAAAGGGGATCTCCACCGTCGCGTTCCCGGCGCGATGCTCCTCAGGATGAAGCAGAAGCATTACCGCGGCCTTTGCAGCTGCTGCCGCACAAGCACCTGTCGTGTATCCGGATCTCAGTCTTCTACCACTCAATGCCCCGTCTCGCTCTTATCTTTTTATCCCAATAATGTTTGATCTCTTTCATTTCCGTCACGAGATCGGCCTTCTCAATGACCTGTTCCACCGCGCCTCTTCCCGTAATGACAAGCTCTATCTCACGCGGTTTTTTCTCCATGATGTCGAGAAGGTCGGCCAGATCGATGAGATGATGCTGCACCGCCACGTTAATCTCGTCGAGAACTACGACGTCGTATTGGCCTGACCCTATGATCTCTTTCACCTCGGTCAGGCCGCACTGTGCAGCCTTAACATCAGACTTTCTACTCTTCCGGCCCAGGATCAGACCTTCGCCAAACTGTTTCACGGTTATCAGGTCTTTGAGACGCTCATCGACTATGGCGTGTTCGCTGCATCTGGCTTTCTTTATAAACTGTGCGATGAAGACTCTGAGCCCGGCCCCTGCAGCACGTAATGCAAGCCCGAGGGCCGCAGTTGTCTTGCCTTTACCATCACCCGTATAGACCTGTATGTATCCTCTTTTCATTGTTTGCTCTCTTTCCCGGACGAGCGTTTATTGTCCATAAGGCCCACCGTCCGCAAAATCTCCCTGCGCGCCTCGCCGATGGTGAGAGGAATTCTTGCAAACGGGATCTTGTCTTCGTGCTTCAACCTGTAGATCAGCTCGGCTATCTGCGGCAAACGAAGCTTTACCTTCGACATCTCTTCAGGAGCAGTGAAAACCTCTTCCGGGGATCCGAATCTCACGATGCTGCCTTTGCTCAGGATGTAGAGTGTGTCGAGAAAGAGAGGCACAAGATCGACATTGTGAGTCGCCATGACGATTGTCACGCCTTTTTCACTGTTCAACTTCTGGAGAAGAAGCATCATCCTGTATTCGCCCATGGGGTCGAGTCCTGCGGTGGGCTCGTCAAGGAGGAGTATCTCGTGCCCCATGGCGAGCAGGCCCGCGATGCATATCCTTTTCTTCTGGCCGAAACTCAGGTTATGGATCGACTTTCCCCCATACTCCTCCATCTCGACATCCTTGAGCGCACTCTTCACCCTTCTCGCGACCTCTTCGCCATCGAAGCCCATGTTGAGTGGGCCGAAGGAGACATCTTCAAATACGGTAGGAGCAAACAATTGCTCGTCCGGGTTCTGGAAGACCAGTCCGACTTTCCGGTAGATCTCTTTTGGTGAAAGCCTTCGTATCTCCGCACCGTCGAGATGAACGCTTCCCTTGAAATCCTTCATCAGCCCGTCCATGAGCTTGAGAAGCGTTGTCTTGCCTGAGCCGTTCGACCCCAATATCCCGGCAAACTCCTGTTTCCTGATGTCGAGGCTTATGCCGGAAACTGCCCTCGTGCCGTCCGGGTATTGAAACGAATCTATTCTGACCGCCAACCTGATCAGAGCTTCCATGCGAACCCCATGATTACAATCAGGAGAACCGAAACGATCACCTCGGAGAGCTTGAAAGGCCTGTGCTTCAGTATCGGCATGTTGCCGTCGTAGCCCCTCTGCGCCATAGCTGCTGCAGTACTCTGGCTATGTTCAAAGGCCTTGAGCGTCAGAGAACCTGCAAGAGTGCTGAAGGAACTCAAGCCCCGCCTGACGTTCGAATAACCGAGCCTGTTCTTCTGGGCGTTATAGATGACCATGGCATCTTCGAAGAGCATGAAAATATACCGGTAGGCGAACATCAATATCTCTATCAACCCTTTCGGTACCCTGAACCAGGAAAGAGCGGCAATCACTTCGGTGAAGGGCGTGGCAAAGCCGAGCACGGTGATCACAGATACTGCGCCGATTATCCTCGATGCGATCATGAGGCCGTCGATGAGGCCGTCTTTACAACCCGCTATTTTAACCCCGAAGAGAGAGATAGAAAAGAGTTCATCTCCTCCGGACAAAAAGAACTTTATGAGGATCAGAACGAAGGCGACAAGAGCCGGTTCAGTGAACCTGAGGAGGAAGAGCCTGACCGGCACTCTCATCCGGATGCATAGGAGCAGGCTTATCGCAGCAACGAAAAGCGGGAAGATGAATCCGTGGTTAGTGAGCACCATTACGAGTATCCCGGTTGCAACGAGAAGCTTTAACCGTGCATCGGTTCCTGCAAGGATGTGATCTTTCGTGAATCCGTCAGAGAATAATTCCATCTTCATTCTCTGTTTGCACATCTCCGTTCAATCAGAATTCTCCAGTAGTACCCTGCTGCAAACCCGCCCACCACGCCTGCGATGAGAAACAGAAAGAGGAGAAGGTCACCCTGGTCCGTATTGATCAGAGGCGCTCTCGCTTCCCGTCCGTGTTCTTTCGCCATTTTTTCTACCACTGCTTTATCTACCCCGGGCCACTTCTCCTCAGCGAAGAGCACCGATGCCTGCATCATTAAACTGAAGCCAAGGACGATCAGGAAGATCACCACGAAGATAAGACATGGATGTCTCTTCAATTTGAATCCCCTTGGGCACATTCCCCGCGGCTTGTCGTGTACGCCGTCATTCCGGCGGACGCCGGAATCCAGAAAGCGGGCTGGATGCCGGATCAAGTCCGGCATGACGTACAATAGGCCGCTGCTCGCGGCGAGGTTGTTTACCGTCCTGTTCATGCTCGGCTCTCTCCAGGGTCAAGGAGATGCATCTTCACGAGCAGGTCAGGCCGCTTCCTGTGCAGAAGAGAGATCATACCCGCGGTCATCATCCCCTCAAGGACCCCGAGGGGTAGCTGCGTCGGAATAAAAGCTACCATGATTTTCAAAAAGAGCGGCACAAGCGGAGTATGACCCCGTATTCCTGCTGCAAGCTCGAAAGAGGTTCCGGCATACGCCGCCCAGTCAGCGAGCATGCCGGCGACAAAGGCCGCTGCGGCAAGGTTTACCTTGAACGTCCGTAGCAGCCTGAAGACGATGAATCCAGTGAATGATCCTAAAACACCCATCGAGAAAATATTTGCTCCGAGCGTGCTCAATCCGCCGTGGGAAAGAAAGAGCGCTTGAATGAGGAGCGCAGCCGCGGCAACGAGGACACTGATGGCAGGACCGAGAAGGATGGCGGACATGCCTGTCCCGCAAGGATGGGATGTCGTGCCGGCAACAGGAACAGGTATCGGCATGCATGAAATAATGAAGACTGCTGCCGTTAAGAGCCCGACAAGGGGTTTGAAGGAAAGGTCCTTTTCGGAGACCTTTTTGAGCCTGTGTAATCCGAGAAGCACAAACGGCGCAGAGGCCAGAAACCAGAAGAGAGCCCAGCCAAAGGGAAGTATACCCTCCGAGATGTGCATGGCATGAGCGTCGGAAACAGTGGCCAGTGACCAGTAGCCAGTGGCCAGTAAGAGCTTGCAAACATTTCGAGGCTTTCATTTGTCGTGTTGTATTTTGTTTACCCATGACCGGGTACCCGCTTGCGGGTGTTTCCGTGACCCATCACGCTATATTTCTCCCGCCATTTTTAGTAATGCGTTGACGATCGCGACTGCGACGGGCGTTCCGCCTTTTCTGCTCAGATTGGTGATAAAGGGAAAAGGTTGTGTGGAAAGCAGGGTCTTGGATTCGAGCGCCTTCACGAATCCAACGGGAACACCGATGATAAGAGGATCGGGACTCATGTCGGATCTCTTCGTGAGCAGTTCGACTACCTTCAGAAGCGCTGTCGGCGCGTTACCGATCGCCACGATCCCCACGTTTTCGGTCATGCCCTTTTCCATCGCTATCTCGGCGCGTGTTCTTCCGGTCTTTGAAGAAATGGTAACAACCTCGTCGTCATTGATGTTGCAGACAACCTTTCCGCCCCACTTACTGAGCAGCCTCTTATTGATGCCTGTTCTCACCATCTCCACGTCGGTGAGAATCTCCTTGCCGCTTCTGATCGCCTCTATGCCTGTCTGAATTGCGTCCGGAGCGAACAGGAGCGTTTTGCCGAACTCGAAGTCGGCTGTCGCGTGTATCACCCGTTTTACGATGGGAATCTGCTCAGGTGGGAGACCACCCAGGTCGAGCTCTTCTCCGATTATTTCGAAGCTTCTCTTTTCGATATCCTCCGGAACGTCGAATTTTACGCTGTTGATCCTGTCAACAACTATCTGCACCAGTTTTTCGTGAGTGCCGAGGGGCTCGGTATAAATGAATTCCACGCCGGGATACGTTCCCCTCGCCTGCGCCAGTATTTCCGGGATGTCTTTGGTCACGTGCATGCCGGGGCTGAGGAAGAAAGGATGGATGATTATCCTTGATGCACCGTCTGTGACACACTCCTTGATGGCAGCGGAGATGTCCGGCTCGGCAAACTGCAGGTAAGCAATCTTCACGCATCTGTCGTCGCATTCCGGATGAATAGTATTGTGGAGGAGCTTTGCGATGAGGTCGACGTTGTTGGCCTCTTTCCTTGGACTGCCGTGCCCTATGAGTATGATATGCTCCATCTTTCTTATCTCCGTGTATCCTTTCTCGCATGATTGACAAATTCGCGCGCAATAGCCGGGTTGCTGCCGAAATGGATGTGTATGTAACTGGCAACGGTTCTCTTATGCCGGTAACCTTCGCCGGGTAGCGCCTGTCCGGAACCGTTCTTCACAGAATAGATCTCGGACACTGTAGAATCGCGTTCACCACGCGCTATTATCTCCGAGTAATGGAATTCGTGGCCTCTCAAAACATCTCCCTTATTACCGATGACGCAATCTTCCTTCAAAGAAACCTGGCGGTAGCCGAGTTTTGACCTTCCGTTTGTCATACGGGTCTCGAAAGGCAGGGCGCCTGCCATTTCGAAAAAGGCGCCTTCGAAATCGTAGATGCCTCTGGACAGATACATCAAGCCTCCGCATTCTGCATAGAGCGGCTTTCCGGAGGCTGCCCAATCCTTAACCGATGTACGCAGTGAGATATTGGCCGTTAACTCTTTAGCGTAGAGCTCAGGATAGCCTCCGCCGATATACACAGCACCGGCCTCTTGCGGTATAGCGGGATCGTCAAGAGGACTGAAGAAGCGTATCTCGGCTCCGCCATCCCTGAGGAGTTCCAGGTTGTCTTCGTAATAGAAGCTGAAAGCCTTATCACGGGCGACGGCCACAACAGGTGAATCAGTACCCGCTGAATGGCTGTCGGGCACCGCCGGACTAACCGAAGTCGGATAGGCCTTCTCCCCTGCCCTCCTCCTCGACCTCTTTTTGCGCGCTCATCTTCAGCAGCATATCAACGTCGATGCATTCCAGAACAGCGTCTGCGAGCTTATCGATATTCTCTTTCAGGATCGGGTTTTCCTCGGCAACGAAGAGCCCGAGGTGACGGTGCGGGATTTCAAAATTGAGATCGCGTGGGAGGTACCCCAGCACGTTGATGCCGCGAATATCGGCGCAAAGCCTCGAGTAATGGTTCTCCGACGCAACCCTGTTGAAGATCAGGCCCGCAAGTTTGAGCTTTTTTTCAGCAGCGGATTCCACGAAACCTCTCACCACAGCCCCTGCGGTCTCAGCCATGCCGTAGGCATCGACAACGAGCACGACCGGAAGATCGAGGATTGAAGCGAGCGATGCAGTGCTTAACATTCCGTCATACAGTCCCATGACGCCCTCAACGACCGCAACGTCGACATCGGCCGAGTTCTTTGAGAAACAGTCTGCAACATATGTTTCACCGCACATCCACAGATCGAGGTTTCTCGACGGTCTGCCGGTTACAAGCCTGTGAAGTCCGGAGTCGATAAAATCGGGACCGGCTTTGAATGACTGACTCCTCAGGCCTTTCTTCTTGAGAGCAGCAAGTATGCCGAGAGTCACCGTAGTCTTGCCGCAGCCGCTGTGCGTTCCGGCTATGACTATGGCCCGCACTATCCCGCATGCAGCAATCTCCTCGAGAAGCCTGCTGTTAGCAGTCTTCGATTTCACCGCAACCCTGATGTAGGTTCCGTCGAGCCCGATAAAGTTTGAGCAGTCCCGTACCAGTATGGATTTTGTTCGCAGATACGCTATCACCTCCGGCGCATTCTTCATGCGAAGGAGATAATAGTTCGCCGAAGACTGAAGATAGTTGATCCCCAGACGCGCAAACCCGGCTTCCAGGCTCTGTTTCTCCTCTTCAATGATCCGGAAGGTTTCGAGTTTATATGCGGTATCATCCAGGGCCGCGACTCCTGCTATCTGGGCAAGCGTATTGACTGTCCACGGCTCCTTCGATTCTTTCACCTTGTCGATCAATGAAGAAGGCAACACGGCGTAGCCGAGCCTCAGACCCGAAAGCGCGTAGAATTTGGTCAAAGACCTGAGCACGACAAGGTACGGGTTATTCTTAACTTCAGCAATTACAGAGGCCTCCGGGCAGAAATCGATGAACGCCTCGTCAACGACCAGCGTGCACTTGAGCCTGGCCGCAGTATTGGCGATTTTGAGCATATCTTCTTTTTTGATCAGTCTTCCTGTCGGATTGTTGGGGTTGCAGAGGAACAGCATGTCGCAGCGCGAAGAGAGGCTGTTCTTGCCGGCCATCGCATCAGCAAGTCCTTCGGGATCTACATCGAATGAGTTCTCCATTTTCAATTCGTGCCGGGCAACGCTTACTCCACCGGTTCTTGTACAGGCCCTTTCATATTCTGAAAAGGTCGGCGATGGTATGAGAACGTTCGCGGGTCTCAACGCCCTCACCATGAGGTAAATCAGCTCTGTACTCCCATTCCCGCAGATGATCGAGTCAGCGTCTACCCCGGTATGTTCGGCTATCTTGAGCCGCAACCGCTTCGTATCGGGATCAGGATAGTTGAAAAGGCAGTCCAGATTTTCCGTTATCGCAGAACGCACACTTTCAGGGACGCCGAGCGGGTTGATCGACGCGCTGAAATCGAGAACCGCGCTTTCATCTATGCCGAGTGATTCGGCGAGGAGATAGATGTTGCCGCCGTGGCACTCCGCCATTACAGCACACTCCCTGAAGCCAGCGCGATCGCTGCGATTCCCACGCCGATCACAGACGTGGCATAGGCTATTCTCATTGCATCGCACGATGCCGCAAGATAATCGTCTCTCGCATCTTCCCCTATGTAGGGCTTTTCGACGAGTATGCCTCCGTAGGTCGACGGGCCGCCCATCCGTATTCCGATTGCGCCCGCCATCGCTGCCTCCGGCACGCCGCTGTTCGGGCTCGTGTGATTTCTCCCGTCTCTCAGCATGGTTTCAAACGAGCGGTACGCAGCATCTACAGCACTCGTGCCCCTCTTGAAGATCATGGTGACGAAGACTGAAAGGACAATGACGATGCCCGTAATCCTGGCAGGAATATAATTTGCGATATCATCGAGCCTTGCCGCGGCCCATCCAAAATTGATATAGGTTGCATTTTTGTAACCCACCATGGAATCGAGTGTGTTAATCGCCTTGTACGCCATGGCGAAGGGAAGACCGCCCACAACATAGAAGAAGACAGGAGCGATAATACCGTCGGAGAGGTTTTCCGCAAGAGTCTCCATCACCGCCTTAAGAACCTCTTTTCCGGTCAGATTTTCAGTGTCTCGTCCGACGATCATGCCGAGATCACGGCGCGCCACAGCGAGTTGACCTTTTTTAACCGATCGGATCACGACTCGCGCGGCATCAGTCAGCCCGCGAACTGCAATTGTGGTGGCCACGAGATAGACCAACAGAACTGTACCGACAATTGGCGATGTTCCGGCTGAAGCCCGGAAAATAGCCTCCTGAATGGCGAACGTTATGACGAGCGTGGGTAGGACTATCATGACAACCAGGAGCACGCCTGCCCTCTTTTCTTCAGGAGGCGTCCTGTAATGCTTCCGAAGGAAGGACTCCGAACGCTGGATCGCGCGTCCGATGATCCTTACCGGATGAGGCAGCCACTTCGGGTCCCCTAGCGCGAGATCCAGAAGGAAAGCGAATATAAGCACCAGGGGCGGGGTCATATGCCGCAGATCTCCTTCACGAACGCCATGTCGATATTTTCCCTCACCATGGCAGCAAGACTATCGATTGCTCTTTCCTTTGATCGCCACATAGTTGCAGCAAGGCTCCAGCGGCTGCAATCCCTTCTCTGTCTCTCAAGCTATTGATCAGGTCTCTCCTGAAAAGATCATTGTCGAAGATGCCGTGGATATATGTGCCCCAGCAGTTCGATTTTCGGGAACCGTCGAGAACGTAGCCTTCCGTGCGGTTATCGGCGTTCAAAGAAGAGGAGATCCGTCTTATGCGGAATAACCCCACATCGCCCGAGCTTTCGCCCATGTGTATCTCGTATCCTTTCAATGAATAGTTCTCGGGATAGTGGTTGGCGCAATCGTCTATGTGATCTGCCTTTTCACCGAACGCGCTTTTCGTCATTGCCGCTTCGACCCGGCATGTTCTCTTTCCGGTTGCAAAGGTGGTCTCGATGTCGAGAAGACCTATGCCTTCCACCTCTGGCTCCGGGCTTTCGACGCCGTGTGGATCATATATTTTTTTGCCGAGCATCTGGTATCCGCCGCACATGCCCATTATCCTGACTCCCTTTCCGGCGGCGTTCTTCACAGCCCGGTCCAGGCCCCGTTCCCTGAGGAACAGCAGATCCTTCACCGTGTTCTTGGTGCCAGGTATGATCACCAGGTCCGCATTCTCAATGTCTGACGGGTTGGCAGAAAAGAGCACATCCACATCGGGCTCGTGATAGAAGGGGTCAAAATCGGTAAAATTCGATATATATTTGAGCCTCACGATCACGATTCTCACGGCGCCCGATGCCTGATTGAGCCCCGTACTTTGCGCTCTGATAGAGGGCCATACCATCCTCTTCAGGAAGCCCGAGATCATGAACAAAAGGAAGCACGCCGATCACCGGTATTCCTGTCTTCTCACGGATCATATCGAGGCCGGGCCTTAAGATTTCGACGTCGCCCCGGAACTTGTTTATCACGAAAGCCTTTATGTAGCGGCTCTGTCTCCCGAGGAGCTTCACGGTGCCATAGAGGGATGCGAATACTCCCCCCTTGTCGATATCGCCGACAAGAATCACCGGCGAGCGCGCAAGTTGTGCCACCGACATATTGACGATGTCCACGTCCATGAGATTTATTTCAGCCGGGCTCCCAGCTCCCTCAATGACTAGAAGGTCGTAGCTTCGGCTCAGCTTCGCAAACGATTCTGTCACAGCCTGCCAGGCCTCTTTCCTGAAGGCGTAATATTCGCGGGCCTTCATCGTGGAATGCACTTTCCCCTGAATGATGACCTGCGAACCCATCTCGCCGGATGCCTTGAGCAGGACCGGGTTCATATGAACCGATGCTTCCACACCGGCAGCCTCGGCCTGGAGCGCCTGAGCGCGCCCTATTTCACCGCCCTCGATGGTAACGTAAGAATTGAGAGCCATGTTCTGTGCCTTGAAGGGCGCAACCTTTAATCCCATGTCCCGGAATATCCTGCAGAAGGCAGCTGCGATAAGGCTCTTACCCGCACCGGAGCCGGTTCCCTGGATCATAAGCGCCTTAGCCATGCATGCGTCCGTTCAAGAGTTTTACAACCGGGTGCTTGTCCCAGAATTCAATGATATTCACCGCTGCATAATCCTGTTCGATCCTGAAAATATTTTCAAGCGGGCTCCCCAAAATGTTGCAGAGGATGATCCGGTTCACGCCGCCATGGGCAACGATCGCTATGTTCTCCCCCGGATGACGCTCCACAATAGTTTCCGTTGCGTGCGTGACTCGCAATTCCACCTCCGCAGTGGTTTCTCCTCCCATAGGGCTATACTTAAACGGGTTGCCCGCCCATGCGTCAAACTCTACCGGATATGTTTCTTTGATCTCACTAAACGTCATTCCCTCCCATATGCCGAAACTCATCTCTCTCAGCGCGGAAACCTTCACAGGGACAATCCCGTGCGCCTCTGCGATAATTTCAGCGCTCCTCACGGCCCTCTGAAGATCCGAGCAATAGATAGCAGTGAGTGAAGTTTCAGGAGTCGTCTCTTTCTCAGTGTGCGTATCTTTCAAATAGGTTTGGCGTCGCGCGAAAGAAAGATCAGCGAGGTATCGCGTAATAAGGCCCCGAGCTTCCTTCATCTGCTCTACGCCTTCATCCAGGAGCGGAACGTCCATGCTGCCATGGTAGCGCTTTACACCGGCTGCCTCAATGGAGCCGTGTCTTACAAGGTAGAGTGTTGTAACCATAGGTATGCCACCATCAAAAAAAGTATTTCTGTGACCTCGGTCAGCGCGCCAAAATGATCACCGGTAAGGCCGCCGAACCTCTTTGTAAGGAATCGTATTGCCAGAAGAGCCATAACATAAGCGCCCATGCAAAAGCAGGCGCAGAAGCCGGCGAGCTGCACAAAAGAGAGTGGAGTCACGTTTAGCGCTGCTGCCGCAATGATCACGAGGATGACAATGGCAGTCGACCAGGCTACTGATGACAACGCCGCGTGCTCTATGAATATCTTTCCGAGCCCGTCTTTACGCGCAGAGACACTGTGGTACATGAGCGGAACATTGATCCATTTCGAGAATGTGGCCATCAGGAAAATGAGCACGCCGGCCGCAGGCGCAGAAACATCGGAAAGAAGCCTGCGCATAAGCACGAATTTCAGGAGGAGCGTCATGACAAGCGCGATGACCCCGATTGCACCGGTCGCACTGTCTTTCATCACCGAAAGCCGCTTTGCTCTGTCCTTTTCGACATCACCCGATGATTTCACTGCCATGGCATCGAAGGTGTCGGCGAGTCCATCGAGATCGAAGCCGCCATTAGTGAGGATGAGGCTTGCAAGGGCAAGGGCCGCAGCGATGTCCGGCGGCAGAATCTTCATCAACAGGAATGCACACCCCCCGGTTACAATCCCCTGAAAAGCACCGACCAGGGGAAAGAATGCGGCGGAAGCGGCAACCTCTCTTTCGGTGACGTCACCTGAAATCCGCACCGGCACAATCGTGCAGAATTGAAATGCGAGGAGCATTCTCTTTATCAATCTTCGATCTTCTCCGATACGCCGGCCTCTTCAAATGTGGCCATCTCATTATAGATCTTCAAGCCCGCTTCGATCATCAGCATGGCCAGGGCCGCACCCGTGCCTTCCCCGAGCCTCAGGCCCAAATCAAGAATGGGCGTGAGCTTCATTGCCGAAAGCATCACCCGGTGCCCCTTCTCGACCGAATTGTGAGCTGCAAAAATGTAGTCGGTCACCGCGGGTTCGATAGTGTGGGCGATCAGCGCGCCGGCCGTGGAGATAAACCCGTCTATCACGATGGGAATCCTGTTTGCCGCAGCACCGAGCACCAGCCCTGCAATACCGCCGATCTCTGTGCCGCCAACTTTTGCAAGCACGTCAATACCATCTTTGGCGTCAGGCTTATTGAGACGGATCGCCTCGTCGATCACCCTGACCTTTGTCGCCAGCGTCTCATCGGATATGCCGGTGCCGCGTCCGGTAACATCTGATACCGGGGTCCCGGTGATCACGGCGGCAATGGCGCTCGAAGGTGTTGTATTTCCGATGCCCATATCTCCCGTGCCGAAGATCTTGTAGCCTTTCTGTGCGTAGCTTCTCGCCAGCTCTATCCCTGATTCGACGCACTTCTTCGCCTCATCCGGCGTCATTGCCGGGCCTTTGGCGAAATTCCTCGTGCCCCTCATCACCTTCATGTCAACGAGCCCCTGGGCCCGATCCGCTTCGCTAAAATCATAATCAACGCCAATATCAATGACGACGACCTCTGATCCGGCATGCTTCGCCAGTACATTTATGCCTGCCCCTCCTCTGAGGAAGTTGAAGACCATCTGCGGAGTCACCTCTCTCGGATAGGCGGAAACGCCTTCATCGACGATGCCATGGTCGCCCGCGAACGTAAAGACCACTTTCTTGTCGAGAGTCGGCCGCTTGTTTTCCGTGATAGCCACCAGCCTGGCTGCAAACTCTTCGAGCCTTCCAAGGCTGCCGAGCGGCTTTGTAAGATTGTCGAGGCGTTGCTGAGCGGTAGCTTGCCATTCCGGATTAACCGCCTTGATAGCCTTAGTCGTATTCTTGATCAGATCCATATTCTCCTCCATAATTAATGACCTTCTCACAATACTCTTGTCATGCCGGACCGGGGCACCCGCTTGCGGGTCGCGCGGCATCCAGAAAAGCCCTGGATTCCGGCGCCCGCCCCGGAGTGCCTCTATCCGGGCTCCGCCGGAATGACGAAACAAGGGACAATTATGAGACGGTTACTATATCTCGTCATCAACGTCACGGCTTTATTCTCAAAGGTAGCCCCGCGGTCACGAGATAGACCTCATCGGCAATCGCTGCTACCTGCTGATTCAGAAACCCTGCTCGATCCCTGAACCTCCTCGCGAGTGCGTTATCAGGGACAATTCCCATGCCCACCTCATTAGATACGATGAAGAGCGTAGGGAAATCGCCGTTCTTCAAGATCGACAGGAACGCTTCGATCTCCTCTTCAAACTCTTCTGACGATAGGATCAGGTTCGAGAGCCACAGCGTCAGGCAGTCGATTACTGCCGCGGCATAACCGGTCCCGATCTGCTTGAGCACACGCGCCATCTTGATCGGCTCTTCAAATGTATCCCACTCAGCGCCTCGCTGTGCCTTGTGTCTCGCTATCCGTTCCTTCATCTCATCATCGAGCGGCTGCGCGGTTGCAATATAGGCCTTCCTGCCGGGTAAGGCGCCTGCTTTCTCAAGAGCGAATGTGCTCTTGCCGCTTTTTGCGCCGCCGATGACAAAAATTATTTTGCCCGATGTTTCAGCCATTCTATTGATTCGCCTTTTCTTCTCGCGCGCACAATAAAAAAATCCTCAGAGCAACGGCCCTGAGGATTGCACCCTGGTTTACTTCATCCTCGTTCCTCGCGGGAAACATCCTGCCCGCTATCTGACGGGTGACCATGCTTCAGGCAGGTCTTCTGGCTCCCGGTTCCTCCTACTCGCCAGCCTTCCCGAATCGCGATTCAGTGGCTAGAGTTGGCTTTCGTCCCCGGTTACAGCGGCGGGACCACTCCCGACTTGGGCATCGTAAGCCCTCACGGGATTCCCTATTATGCCTCACGGCACCTGAAGTATAATCTTTTATAGCAGAATGAGGGATAGTGTGTCAATCGTCGGTCAGGCGTAGCATCTCTTGAAAAGGCTTTGTTATCAAGATAGAATGGTTTATGCCCCTCGCTTCGATTCTGGCAAGGTATCAGGAGACAATCGTTGAAGAGTGGATTCGACGACTTCATGAGTCAGTGAGCGAGCGATACAACAGCCGCCCTCTCGACGAGCTTTTCGTTACCGTTTCCCGTGCGAATGACGCCAGTTATGCGGTGCTTGTCAATAACGACTACACGCTCATAGACGACCACATTAAATGGATTACCGGCATCCGTCTCGAAGGCGGCTTCTCCCTTTCGGAAGTCCAGAATGCTTACGAGCTGTACCGTGTGGTCCTTGTCCCCATCTTGCTCAAGGAGCTTCGTGGTCAGGCGTTGCTGATCACCATGCAGAAGCTCAATCAGTGTCTCTTTTACACCATCACGAGATTCAGTAACTACTTTCAGTCGCTCCATGAGGAGCAAATTCGCATGCAGGCCTCGAACCTGCAAAGGGAGGTGGAGGAAAGGACAAAGGAACTGGCCGAATCGGAAGGCAAGTACAGGCTTCTGGTCGAGGAGATAAACGACGGCTATTTTGTGAACCAGAATGGCCGTATTGTCTTTGCGAACCAAGCCTTCTGCGATCTCCACGGTTACACATCCGAGGAAATGTTCGGTAAACCCTATACGGACATTATCGCTCCCGGGTCCCTCGAGTCCGTTCGAAGGCTCTACGCAAAAAGAGTGGCGGGTGAGGACTCAAAAGATCTGTATATTTATTTTCGACGCCACAAGAACGGTAATGCCTTGCCGACTGAGAATAAAGTGAAGGGTGTGTTCTACCAGGGTGAGTACGCAGTGGCCGGCATCTGCAGGGACATTACCGAGCGGGTGCATACAGAGAAGCGCATACGGGAGGCTGAACGTTTCGCCCATATCGGCAAGTTGACCACATCATTGGCCCATGAAATCAGGAACCCTCTCTCCTCCGTAAAGATGAACAGCCAGATACTGCTCAAGAACACCGATTTCAGAGGGAACGATAAGAGGCGTATGGAGATCGTGGTGAACGAGATATCGAGGCTCGAGAGGATCCTCGACGAGATGCTCATTTTTGCCAAACCAGTCACTCTCCGAACGCAGCGCGCATCCATCACGGAGATCATCGATTCCTGCCTGGAGACCATGGACGTGCGTATCACGGAAAGGCAGATCGAGGTGAGGACTAATCATCCCCGCCGGCGCCTCCCCAGGCTCCTGCTGGACCGTGAAAAGATGGAACAGGCCATCATCAATATCCTTATCAACTCCATAGACGCCCTCGGCAAAGGCGGGACGATCGAGATAAGCGCCCGGGTCCTCGGGGAGAGCGCGAAATCCTTGATGGTGGAGATCAGCGACAATGGGCCGGGTATTTCATCCGAAGACCTGCCCTATGTCTTCGATCCTTTTTTTAGCAGCAAGAAGAAAGGCACGGGCCTCGGTCTGGCAAACGTGAAGAAGATCGTGGAGGCCCACGGGGGCAGCGTGGAGGTGAGCCCGAGGAAGCCGAGCGGGACCGTTCTCTCTCTTACGTTTCCTACCAAGGAGGAGACAGCGTGAAGAAGAAGAGCATTCTCATCATAGATGACGAACTCTCCCTTCTCGAATCGCTCTACATGTTCCTTTCCGAAAAAGGCTATGACGTGAAAACTGCGGTCAGCGCGTCTGAAGGAATGGAAAAGGCAGAGAGATTGAAACCCGATACGATAATCCTCGATATAAGGCTCCCCGATGGAGACGGCCTCGACCTGTTAACGGAACTGAAAAAGAGAACGGCGGAGACGGGAGTCATCATGATAACCGCCTTCCATGACATGGATACGACGGTGACGGCCATCAAGCGCGGCGCCACAGAATACATCACCAAGCCGATCGATGTCGACGAGCTGGAAAAAGCCGTTTCGCGGGCCATGAAAGTCGCGAGTGTTATGAAGGAGGGAAAGGCTTCCCCGGAAATAGGCGCCTCGTATCATAAAGGGAAGATTGTCGGGAACAGCAAGGACATGAAAGAGGTCTTCAAGGCCATAGGTGCGCTGTCTGAGAACCGCGTGACGGTTCTCATAGAAGGCGAGACAGGCACGGGGAAAGAGCTGATCGCCAAGGCGATTCATTATAACAGCCCCTACAAGGACCGCCCATTCCTGACTATAAACTGCTCGGCAATAGTATCCACCTTGCTGGAAAGTGAGCTCTTTGGTCACGAGAAAGGCTCCTTTACGGGTGCGTTCCGACAGAAGAAAGGGAAATTCGAGCTTGCCGGGGACGGGACCATATTCCTCGACGAGGTGGGCGAGATACCCCTGGAACTCCAGTCCAAACTGCTGCGGTTCCTGCAGGAGAAGGAATTCGAGCGTGTGGGAGGCGAGAAGGCCTTCTATTCGAACGCCCGGGTTATTGCGGCAACAAACAGAGACCTCTGGCAGATGGTCAGGCAGAACGCCTTCCGGGAAGACCTTTATTACCGGCTCAGTGTCGCCAGCATAAAGGTACCGCCTTTGAGGGCAAGAAGGGGGGACATCCCGTTCCTTGTCACCTATCTTCTACGCAAGATCAATGCGGAGCTCCACAGGAACGTAAAGACCGTTGAGGAGAGACTCCTGCACAAACTGATGGACTACGACTGGCCAGGCAACGTCAGAGAGCTGGAGAACGTCCTTACCAGGGCTGCGATCAACACTCAGGGCGACGTGATCTTTGAGGAATTTGTCACTCCTTTGCTCAAAACAAAAGAATCTGAAGAGCCCCATCCCGGCGCTGGTGTTGCCCGGAGCCTTGCCGCGGTGGAGAGGCAGCATATCATCCAGGTGCTCAACGATACTGAAGGCCACCTGGGAAAGACATGCGAGGTTCTCGGTATCTCCCGCCCTACCCTGCGACAGAAGCTAAAAGAATACTCTATAGCCGATAGACCGCGACAGAATCGATAAATTTTCTCGTTGCGAGTGAAAAAAATCTTTCATGAAGAGAAAGAAATCTTCAATTCAGGATAACGTAATTCCTTCCTTTTCACGCTCTTTCCGGCGCTTATCCACGTTATAGGCGGGCTCGCCAGGGTATTCGACGCTGGCACGTTTATTGCCAATACAAAAGAACAAATCGCTTCACGCAATCAAGGGGGGATTGTATGAGAAGACGTGGCGTTTCTGTATTTCTAGCTCTATGCCTGACCGTCGGTTTTGTTCTCTCTGCCACTGCCGCTGAAAAACCAATCATCATTGGGGCGCCGCTGTCAACCGCTTTTCTGTACGGGTGGGATGCGGAGCGCGGCATAAAGCTCGCTGTCGAGGAGATCAACGCAGCGGGCGGCGTTGCCGTTGGCGGCAAGAAGAGGCCGTTCGCGGTCGAGGTAATCGACACGAGAGATCTCGAACCCCAGGTGCCTGTCAGTGAGGCTCTGCTGGGCGTCGAAAAACTGATCTTGGAAAAAAAGGCCGATTTTCTTATCGGCGGTCCTGTCCGGTCAGAGGCGGCCCTGGCCGCCATGGACCTCCTCAACAAGTACAAAAAAGTGAGCATCCTCACCACGGGCGTGCTTACACCTGCCTACACGAAGAAGGTGGAGGATAACTACGCAAAATACAAATACTGCTTCCGCAACACCAGCCACGTCGGCGTCATGATCGGTGAGTTTACCGCGCTATTCGACGACCTGAAGAAGAAAGAGGGTTTTACCAATGCCTACATCATGGTCCAGGACGTAGCACATGCGCGTGGCGGCGGTGAGGCCATGAAGAAGACTCTTACCGAACGTGGCTGGACTGTGGGCGACATGAAGGTCTATCCCACCGGGACAACCGATTACTCCCAGGGCCTTATTGATGCAGGCAAGAAGAACGCTCAGGTCCTATTTATCTGGATGGATATGCCGGAAAGCGCCATCCTTCTGAAGCAGTGGAGTGACATGAAATCAAAAGCGCTGCCCATGGGTTTTGTCAACGCAGCGGAGCAGCCCACCTTCTGGAAAGCATCCGGCGGCACAACCGAATACTTGCTCGTCGACCTCGTCAACGGCGGTAATTCGCCGTCCAAAATCACGCCCTGGACCATGAAATTTGTCAATGCCTACCAGAAGAAATGGGGTCTGGAGCCTGAAGGCTACGGTACGTCGTCCAGCTACATGGCAGTCTATCAGCTCAAGGCTGCCATAGAGAAAGCAAACAGCATTGACAGCGATGCAGTGGTCAAGGGTCTGGAAGATATCGATCTCATGGGCGTCTACGGCAGGATGAGGTTCGACAAGAAATCGCATCAGATCATACCGTCGCTCGACCCGAAGGAAGGAGCCGTCACCGATATTATCCAGTGGCAGGCCGGGAAACGGGTACAGGTCTTCCCGCCGAAGGTAGCCGACGGCAAGATACTCTACCCACCCTGGGCTAAGTAAGAAGAGACGGCGAGCTCAAAAATGGACGTCGTTCTTTACGGCATTATCAATAGTGTCATCCTGTCGCTCTACTCGCTCGGCTTTACGCTCGTGTACAGCATCAGCAGGCTACCCAATTTCGCCCACGGCGCGCTCTATGTGACCTGCGGCTATCTCGTCTTTGTAATCACGAACAGCTTCGGTCTGCCCTACCCTGTCGCGGTCATCGTCGGGATTGCTGCAACCGCGGTAATCGGGGCCGTGATCTACCGGTTCATCCTGATCCGCATACGCGGCATGGAGATATCTGAGATCATTGCAACCTACGCCGTAGGATTGGCCATACTCGAAGGGTTACGGTGGGGAGGGCTCCGGGGCATGACCTTCGTCCTTCCCACGTTCTACCCGGGCTCGGTTATCCTGTACGGCATATCGATCGATATCCAGAGGCTCATCATCGTCGCTATCGGCATCATGACATTCGTGGGACTTTACCTCTTCACCCATTTCAGCAGGATCGGCCTGGCGCTGCGAGGGATCGCCCAGGACGAGCGTGCCGCCATGATGCTGGGCATCGATTCCGACATGACCGCAATCATCTCTCTGGCGATCGGCTCCGGTCTGGCCGGGTTTGCGTCAGTACTCGTTCTGCCGCTCGGCAACATTGTGGTGGAGGCAGGTTACACGGTGCTGATCTTTGCCATTGCGGTTTGCATTATCGGCGGACTGGGAAGCTGGGTCGGCGCGATCATCGCGTCATTCATCATCGGGTTTGCACAGATCCTCACGGAGAAGTTTTTATCCAGCCACTTCACGATGCTGGTGGCTGTGCTGGCCATCATCGTAACGTTGCTTCTGAAGCCGTCAGGGCTTTTCGGCAAGCAGAAAGAATTGGAAGAGCGAGTGTGACCGTGGAAATGCGCAGGAAAGAAAGAATCGACCGTGGCATAAAAGTGCGCACAGAGGGCATCTATGCGATCTCGTCATGGCGAGAGATACTCTACCTGGTCGGACCGAGGGCCCTGCTGATTCTCGGACTGTTTGCACTGCCGCTCATCCTCGAACTGGCCCCGTACTGGAAGCGCGTGATAAACATCATGTGCGTGTACGCCATGTTGGCACTGGCTTTCGACTTCCTTGCCAACTACGTTGGACTTGTCTGCCTGGGAGGGGCGTTCTTTATCGGTGTTGGCGGCTATTTCACCGCCATATTCAATGTATACGTCGGCTTGCCTTTCTATTTGACCATACCGCTGGCCGGCATATGCGGCGCGGTATTCTGCACTGTGCTTCTGTTGCCCTGCCTGCCGCTTCGGGGTGTCTATTTCGCGATCGTGACGCTAATGTACCCGCTCCTGGCCACACGCGTGGTTGAGGCGTTTGACATCCTGGGCGGCACGAACGGTATCACCGGTGTGGATCCTTTTCCCAATGCCTACCTGGAGAGCTATGCAATCATTTTTCTCGTTCTCTTCTTTCTTTTCGCCCTGCGCCGCTTCGTTAACCAGGATATCGGCCTGGTGCTGCGGGGAGTGAAAGACAACGACCAGTCGGTACGCGCATCAGGCATCAACGTGACCTATATGAAAGCGCTGGCGGTTTTTGTCGCCGCCTTCGTCGGCTGCCTGGGAGGGGCGTATCTCGCGCACCTGTACATGTGGGCCGGGCTGTCACTCTTTGCACTCGATTTCTCCATCATACCCATCGCAGCGGTCGTGATCGGCGGCGGCGGAACGCTCGTCGGGGCAATCATCGGCACCCTTATCCTTGTCCCTCTTTCAGAGTTTCTCCGCTTCTTCGGGACGTTCCGGATCGTGATCTACTGCGCTGCCCTGACCGCCTTTATCGTCTTCAAGAGTGAAGGGCTCATGGTATATGCGCAGCGCAAGTATCACCAGTTTGAACGGTGGGCCAAAGTATGAAGGACAAAGCTTTTCTTGCAGTCAACGGCATTACGAAATCCTTTGGCGGAGTCTTCGCCCTGGCAGACGTGAGCTTCAACATCGAGCAGGGGGAGACATTCGGCATCATCGGTCCGAATGGCTCGGGGAAGACAACACTCATCAACTGCATCACGGGATTTTCGAAGCCTGACGAAGGCACGGTCTACTTCAAAGAGAAAAATATCACGCGATGGCCGCCGCACAAGATCGCGCACATCGGCATCTCGCGCACCTTTCAGATTATGCGGCCCTATTACAGCCTGCCCGCGTTCAAGAACCTGATCATTCCGCTCTGGTCGCCGCGGGCGCGAAAGCTCGGCGGCTGGAGAGGCGGAGGTAAGCACGGAGACCGGGACACGTTTGCGGTTGATATCTTAGAGGAGATCGGATTCGAGCGCGACTCGCGGGTCCCTTATAAACTTGCATCAACGCTGCCCACAGGCTACCAGAAACGACTGGAACTTGCCCGCTGCATTTCCATGCGACCGGAGATCATTTTTTGCGACGAAGTCTTCTCAGGCCTCAGCATGAGTGAGATCGCCGGGATGATGCCGCTTATAGAGAAGCTTAAGCTGGAAGGCGTGACGCTGATCATGGTAGAGCACCGTTTGCGTGAGCTCTTCCGCGTGGCTGACCGGGTGATGGCGCTCCAGTTCGGCGAAAAGATCGCCGAGGGCACTTCAACGGAAGTCATCGAGGATGAGCGGGTAAGAGAAGCCTATCTCGGGCAGTGAGGAAGTGTGACCGATGTATCTTCAAGCGTATACCTTCGTTGCCCGTCGGCCTGTTCTTACTCGACGTACCACCAGGTACGCCTCCGTAGCCCAAGCCTCGGCGCGCCTCGGTCTCCATCTTGAATCCACATCGGTCTGGAGGGGTTGATGTTACAGGCCAGTGAGCTCATGGTCTTCTACGAAAACATGCTCGCCCTGAACAACGTGAGTATCACCGCAGAGAGCGGGCAGATCGTGGGCATCTTCGGTTCCAATAGCGCCGGTAAGAGCACGCTGATGTACACCCTCTCGGGCATTATCCTTGATATCCGCAAGAAGGAAGAGATGCGGGGCGGAGAGCGCATTTCGCTCTTCGGCAGCATCATGCTCGACGGCGAGGACATTTCCACGTTGAAGCCGCACGTGCGTGCAAAGCATGGTGTCATCCTCTGCCCGGAGCGGCGCCGGATTTTTCCCGAAAGCAGTGTAATGGAAAACCTGAAGATTGGTGCTTACCTGTCCACAAAAAAAAAGGAAACGAAAGAGAATCTGGAGTATGTGCTAAACCTTTTCCCGCGGCTGAAAGATCACCTTAACAAGCAGGGCGGTTTCTTAAGCGGCGGCGAGCAGCAGATGCTGGCAATCGGAAGGGCTTTAATGGCCAAGCCCAGAGTCCTCCTCCTCGACGAGCCGCTCCTCGGACTGAGCCCGGCATACCAAAAAATAGTTGTCAACGGAGCGAAAGCGATCCGCGACGCGAAAGGCATCACTATCATCATCACTGAGCAGTATGCCCGTCCGGTTATCCCGATCATCGATTACGGATACATCCTGGAGAACGGCTCGAACGTGCTGTCAGGAACCAAAGAGGAACTGCTCGACAATCCGGATGTGAAGTCCGCATATTTTGGAGTGTAAGAGGATTACAATGGCGTATCCCGAGGAATGCACCTTCACGCGCTTTGACGAGATGGCAAAGAAGTACGCCCGGCACACAGCGCTGATCTACCTGGGGCAGCATTACACATACAGTACGCTCAATTACTACATCGAGAAGTTTGCGCTGGGTTTGGTCGCACTCGGTATCTCACCCGGCGACAAGGTAATGATCTATATCCCGAACTGCCCGCAGTGGGTCATCGCCAATTACGCGATCAACAAGATCGGCGCGGTCATGGTGCCGGTCTCGCCCATTTACACGGCCTATGAGATCGAATACATCATCAAGGACGCCGGTGTGAAGGCCGTCATCTGCCTGGATACAAACTTCGGATATGTCAAAGAGGTTATGCCTGCCACGGGCCTCAAGAACATCATCGTCACCAACCTCGTCGACCTCATCCCATGGTGGAAACGAGCAATAGGCACTGCCTTCGATAAGATTCCCAAAGGCACGACCGAGAAAGGTCCGCATATCTTCTGGTTTGAAGAAATCATGCGTCACAATCCCCCTACCCCGCCGGAGGTCAAGATCGACCCGTGGAAAGACCTTGCCTACATTATGTACACCGGCGGTACCACCGGCTTTCCCAAGGGCGTCGCCGGCAACCACATGGGCGAGACATCATACATCCGGGACATTATGGAGGATGTGGTCGGGGAGCGCACGCAGGAAGGCAAAGACGTCGTCATCATGATCAACCCTTTGTTTCACATCATGGCCAAGGGTTTCATGATCGCTTTCGGTTTTAACTTCGGTAATGCAGTCGTACTCATGCCTTCACCCGAGGTCGATGCAACGCTCTCTGCGATTGAGCGTTACAAGGTGCGCTGGATGCTTGGCGTGCCTGCCCTCTATCGCATGATCCTCGAGAACGACCGCGTGGACCAGTATGATCTCGGATCGCTCAAGTACTGCTATTGCGGCGGCGATGCGCTGCCTGCTGAAGTGTACAAGACCTGGCACCAGAAGTACGGGGTGTACCTCTATCAGGTCTACGGCTCGACTGAGGCAGGACATGTTACTTACAGTCCGCTCGATAAAGTGCCTGCTCCGACGACCGTGGGCAAACCGCTGAAATCCCGCCGCGTACTGGTCGCCGACAAGGAGACGCTGCAGCCCGTGCCTCAGGGAGAGATCGGAGAGCTGATGGTCACCTCTGAGTTCACGGTGAAGAGCTACTGGAAAAAGCCGGAAGAAACCGAGTACTCGTATATCCAATTGAACGGTGACACGTACTACCGGATGGGTGATTTCGTCCGCATGACCGAAGACGGCGAACTTGAATTTGTGGAGCGCACGGCGGACATCATCAAATACAAGGCGTATCGCATCTCTGCGTCAGAAATCGAAGCGGTACTCCAGGATCATCCCACGGTGATCGGTTCCTGTGTCGTCGGCATACCTGATCCGAAAGTGGGAGAGCGTATCAAGGCTATCGTCGTTCTCAAAGAAGACGCGAAAGGCGTTAACAGCGCCGAACTCCTCCGATGGGCGCGCGACCGGCTTGCGCCTTACAAAATACCGCACTACATCGAATTCAGAGACATGCTGCCCAAATCCAAGGTGGGCAAGCTCCTGCGCAGAGAAATCAGAGACGAAGAGAAGAGAAAGGTGCAGAAAGAAAGCCGCAAATCCTGAAGTCAACGCTTCCGTGTATCCATAAATACGGGTTCGAATTCAAGGTGGAGACCGAGGCGAGCCGAGGCTTGGGCTGCGGAGGCGTACCTTGCGGTACGTCGAGTAAGAACAGGCCGACGGGCAACGAAGGTATACGCTTGAAGGCGATCCCGGATTGCGTTTTGCGGTTTGCTGTGCTATAAAAACGCTGATCGCCGACGTAGCTCAGTGGTAGAGCAGCTGATTCGTAATCAGCAGGTCCGGGGTTCAAATCCCCGCGTCGGCTTTACTCTCCCTGGGATTTTCATCGTTTCCCCAAAAGCCGTTAGCCTCGAAATGCCCACATTCTTCCCACATCAGGAGAGGAGACCAATTTTAACAACCATACCTCGCCGTCCGGTGTTCTTTCAGACCCTTTTTTGTTGCGAAACGGCGGGGCATAAGGCAGAATACTGATGTGCAGCGGATCAAAAGACGAACTTAGCGGCGTGCCTCGACTGCTGGCCAATGCGCGAGGAGAACGAGCAGTTCTGGAAGGTGAGTGCAAAAGAGTTGCTCGCGAACAATTGCAATCTTGACGAAAGAATCCGAACGGCAGACAGGACTTCGAGCACCTGCCGCCGGAACAGCTTGCCGATGATATCCTCAGGAAGGAACAGCGCATTATGGAGATCATGGCCGAGATCAAGGCGGTGCTAAAGGAGAAGCGGTGACTGAGGACATGGTTCAGGTAGTTCTCTACCAGGCGCCTGACGGGGTTATCACTCTTGATGTCCATTTGGGTGGAGAGACGGTCTGGCTCACGCAGAAGCAGATGGCAGCACTCTTTGATACGGAGCGGAGCGTCATTACAAAGCATCTTAGCAACATATTCACGACCAACGAATTGGAAGAAAAAAGCAATGTGCAAAAAATGCACATTGCTCACTCTGACAAGCCGATGGTGAAGCAGGGGAAGCCATCTACCTGCTGGGTGAAATGGGCATTAAGGGAAATATCAGAGCCAAGGATGCTATTGACGGCCTGAAAGCATCGTCGTCGAAAAACTAAAGATGTGCCGTACGTACCTGCAGGCCCTGTGACCTATAACCAACTGCAGGCAGACTCCCGCCGGGTTTCCCCGTCCAATGCCGTGTGGCACAAGTTTCTTAGTCAATCGACTTCATATTGTCTATTATTTTCAGAGCCATATCTAAAGAACTGTCATAGTACTCTTCGAGTTGGTCGTTACATCCCCTCAGGCCATCTACAACCTTTTTCGTCCAGTCTAGATATTCGCGGCGTCTTTCAATTGACCAGTCCGTAGGTGGGGTCAAAGCCACAGCCGTTATGTTTGAAATCTTGTCCGCAAGCTTCACCAATTTCGCTTGTCTTGACAGGCCCGGCGCATGTTCAATCTGGAGGCGCTTGCGCTCCTCCTTCGATAGACTCTTGTCATCGGTTACTTCTTGCACAACGCGTCGGACCTCAGGACCAAAGATCGCCTCGAGTTCCTCGGCTGTTGTGTGGGTATCCTCGATGGTGTCGTGGAGGATAGCGCTTTGGAGCACCAGAAGGTCCGTGACGCCGCCTATACGAACAAGAAGTTCAGCGACTTCAATCGGATGATTGATGTACGGAGACGCCTCTTCATCCTTGCGTCGTTGATCCTTGTGCTTAATAGACGCGAAGTGCAGCGCCTTCAGAATTGCGGCGTACCCACTCGTTTCTTCTAACACAACTTTCTCAATAAGCATCTCGGGCATAGTTTTTTCTCTCATCGCTAAACCGTAGGCAGGGCGTCTTTGACTGCTATGCTATAGGTCGAGCATGGTCAAAAGCTGGTCAGGCGTGAGGATTCGCGCCGGGCCGAATTTACCGAGGGAGCAAAGGTCCTTGTCGCCGCTGACGAGGAAAGCCACCTTGGCTGATGCGGCACATGCAAGAAATTTATCGTCATCCGGGTCACGACACACGCCTGCAACCGGGTCAACATGCTCAACCACCTCGAAGAAGGGCAGTATCTCCTGTTGCAGGATTCCTTGAATCTCACTTTCCGACAGGGAAAACTTCGGATATTCGAGCACGCGTCTGAACTCATCAAACGTCTCTCTCGAAAGCACCGGCGTTATGCGGCCCATCCTCCAGAAATCAACCAGCCCGGATATTCTGCCCTTCAGAACGAGCGCCGACACCAGAACGTTCGTGTCAAGGACGACCCTCAGCGTTTTCTTTTTCGCGCCCATTTGACCGCGTCATGTATGTCGGTCTCGGCTATGCCGAGTCTCGCCATCTTCTCCCGAATGAACTCGGTACTCGTATCCATCGGTGTGATCTTCACGGGGGTAAGCACGATCGCATGGCCCTTGACCTTCGCATCAAAGTAGTCGACGTCAGGAAATTCCTTGACAATCTCCTTGGGCAATGTCAGTTGATTCTTACTTGTTTTCTTCGCTAACATTTATTCCTTGTCTCCTTACTGTAAGGATACAATGCGTAGCCCGACTTGTCAAGCTCCGCGGCCGGGGCGCTTTTCGCGCCTAACTTTGTTGCGCTGCAACCTCTGGTCCTTCGACGTACACCGTGGTACGCCTGTGTACCCCAGGCCTTGCGCGCCGCGTCATCCATCAAAAATCGCCCTGGCCGCAAGATGCCTGGGCCTCATTTGGCGTATATTCTTGGAATCGTGATAAATGGCTTTGCTTGTCAGGGGCGCACCGAGAGAGCAGGAGCGCTTAATTTCAACATTTCACCAACGCCCCGTCCTCCATCTGGTTCTCCATCCGAATGCTACAACGAAAGATCTGACCCCATGTGCTTTCCTTCCCATGCGTTGCGCAAGACTTCTCATTGAAAATTCAGTTGACGAGACCGAATTTGCAAGGTAGCATGTTGCCATGATAAAACGCGAGAGGGAGCTTGAGACACTCCAAGGATTGCTTCGGCGACATCGCGTGGTCGGCATCGTAGGCGCCCGTCAGGTGGGAAAGACGACTCTCGCGCGTTCCCTCGTCGCTAAAGTGAAAACTCCTTCATCGTATTTTGATCTGGAAAACCCGGAGGATCTCGCCAGACTCGACGACCCGATGCTCGCCCTCAAAGGGCTGAAAGGCATTGTGGTTATCGATGAAATACAACGTCTCCCGGACCTGTTCCCTGTGCTCCGGGTGCTCGTGGACCGCCCGGCATCGGCTCCCCGTTTCCTTGTTCTTGGCAGCGCGTCACCAGTTCTCCTTCGGCAAAGCTCTGAGACGCTCGCGGGTCGTATTGTTTACCACGGGTTGAGGGGATTTGCTCTTGAGGACGTGGGAGTTGAGAACCATAGGCGGCTTTGGCTGCGAGGTGGATTTCCGCGCTCGTATCTGGCGCGCTCAACCAATGAGAGTGATGAATGGCGGCGGGGATTCGTTCGTACTTTCCTGGAGAGAGACTTGCCTCAGCTGGGCACCACTATCCGCTCAGCAACGTTGCACCGCTTCTGGACGATGCTTGCGCATTACCACGGCCAGACCTGGAACGCCTCGGAATTCGCCCGCTCGTTCGGGGTGGCAGACACGACCGTCCGGGGCTACCTCGATCTCTTGACGGCTGCATTGGTGATTCGCCAGTTGCCTCCATGGCATGAGAACATTTCCAAACGGCAGGTGAAGGCGCCAAAGATTTATATCGTCGACAGCGGGCTATTGCATACCTTGCTCAACCTCAGAACCATGCAGGACTTGGAGGGACACCCAAAGGTTGGGGCTTCGTGGGAAGGGTTCATTCTGGAGCAGATTATTCGTGTAATGGGAGCGAGAGCCGAAGAATGTTTCTTCTGGGCCACGCACGCCGGGGCGGAACTCGACCTCCTTATCGTAAGGGGGCAGCAGCGCCTTGGATTTGAAATCAAACGGACCAGCAGTCCGCGGGTCACATCGTCGATGCGGAGCGCCCTCGCCGATCTGAAACTACAACGGCTCGACGTTATTCATGCCGGTGATAACACATTTCCACTGGGCGAAAATATTCGGGCCGTGGCCGTGACGCGCTTACTCGATGATCTCAAGCCCTTGCGGTAGGCCTCCGTATCACAATACTGCCTCGCCTGTCACAAGCTCCTCTCGAAAAGAGTCATCGAGTACTACCAGCTCATCACCGGCCATTCGATCCGACCCGCCGCTATGGGACGTGCAAGCGGAGTCTTAAGAAAGTAGATGGTTGACCTGATTTCAACATTTGACCTACGTCTCCGCCCCCCGTCACGCGGCAGAGTACCGAGTCTCAACTTCCCGCACAACGATCTCATCGGCAGGCACGCGGGTAACCCTGCCGTCACGCCACACGGCAATGGCACGGCCTTTCAATCGATGCTCCGCAATGGCGTCAGCGACGGCCTTTTTGAGAGCTTCCTCTGCTCGAATGGCGAGAGGAGTTCCCACTTTTTTGTCTTCTTTCTTCATATGGTGCCCCTTTTCCCAGTTACGATAGTATATTTCTCGGCATCGTGAATCGTCAGTGTCCCTGACTCGTGAAATGCTATAAGAGCCGGTGTGTCGGAAGAATTGTCGAAAATTGCCCATGAGTCGGCGATAACATAGACAATAGGTTGTTCGGTTTTCCCTTTCATTTTGCCTAGCGGTTATTGTACCACATTCAACAGAGGAGCAAGCCGTTTTGGAAGCAGAGTCCTGGGTCTCAGGTCGAGGTCAAGAGAGACAACAGACAAGAGAGGACTGGCTTACGGCCCAAGGCGTACGGGGGCCCTATACCCTGACATTTCAACATTTCAAGAGCGTCATCAAGAGCACGCCCCGTGACATGACCAACACGAGCAAGGAGTTCAGCGACTTCAATCGGATGATTGATATACGGCGATGCCTCTTCGTCCTTGCGGCGTTGATCCTTGTGCTTAATAGACGCGAAGTGCAGCGCCTTCAGAATTGCGGCGTACCCACTCGTTTCTTCTAACACAACCTTCTCAATAAGCATCTCGGGCATAGTTTTTTCTCTCATCGCTAAACCGCTCGTTACTGAACCCCTCTCCATTTGTGGCGGAAGCCACCGATCTATTGCGTCACAGGCAAAATGCTATAAGGCAAGACCTGCCCCCGTGGGCCTCTTTGCTGTTAAGTCATTTAAACTTTACACCCAATTGGGCGATAATCCTTTTTGATAAGACTTTAAGGGCCGACCAGAGAAAGCGCTGCAATGATTATCAAACAACGAGACTCCAAACAACTACAGATTGCAGAACTGGAGCTGTTGCTCAAGCTTTCGCTCCCGTCGCAAAAAAAATCCTTGATAGCTCAGGAGCTGGGTCGCGTCCGTGCAGGAGAGAAGTGCGAGAAAGATTCGGCTTACTTTATCGACTTTCAATACGACACCAGTTTTCGATGGGCCGTCATCCATGACTTGCGATTGGAATTCCAAGGTAAGGTTGCACAGATCGACCATATTATCATGAATAGATGGTTCGACATGTATGTGCTAGAGTCGAAATACTATTCTCAGGGAGTAAGAATCACCCCCGAAGGTGAGTTTTACATTCTTCGCGGAGATGACGAAGAGCCGATCGAATCTCCCATCGAGCAGAACGAGAGACACATCTCTCTTCTGGAAAAGGCCATTACATTTTGTGAGATAATGCCGACTAAAGCCGGCATTCGTATACCACCGAAGTTCAAGAATTACGTCTTAGTATCACCACATTCAAAGATCATAAGGCCCTCTGAAGGTGGTTTTGATACCAGTCATGTCATCAAGTCGGATTTCCTGGTGAAAGAGATATTAAAAGAGTTGGACAACATATCAGTACTACCAGTTCTCGCCAAAATGTGCACTTCAGATACCATGAAGACAGTCGCCACAGAGATTGCGAGTCTGCACAGACCTGCGCACATCAATTACAAAAAGAAGTTCGACATAACGGAGTATCCGGGCGTCAACGCACACAGGACGGATAACACGCCTCGCGTGAGCGACGCGCACAGACATCGACTATCACACTACTGCTTCGCCTGCCACAAGCCCCTTTCGGAGAGAGTCGTTGACTATTGTGAGCAGAAACGGGCGACCTTTGCAGGAAAGCTCTACTGTTTCGATTGCCAGAAACTCATTCCAGGGCATGTTCAGGCAGGAGCCGTCTATAAAACCGAAAACCTAGGTGCTGGAAGCAAGAGCCGATCTACGTAAGCGTTTACGGGGCATATTCTTGGTGATCAGCAGGAAACTTGAAATCTGAAGGGCGTTATAGCCTCTAGGTTTCGACGGTCAGATTTTATGTCCGCGCTGTCACCCGCCCCGCCTGTTCTGTTCGAACATATCCACAGGCATAGGACGCCGGAGACGCCATACCATTTTGATGGGGCGTTCGCTTTCGTAGCTGATGCGATCGGCGGGGCCGAGGTAGGTAAACGGGAGAGTATGACCGTTTCTCCTTTTTTGATCGCGCGCAAAGATCAGGATTGTGTAGCTCCGCTCCACATGATGAATCAGGTTTTGCCCGGTTTCAGTCTGCTGATTCGTGTTGGACTGTGACTCCCAGTGCAACAGTTCCCGACTGATAGGATAGTCCGCGTACATGGTGGTTGGCGAGAATTCTCGCTCGGTCTTCTGGAAGGTGACGAGCAGCGCATATGCCTTGATTGCGGGGAAATGAATCACTCCGACTCCTCTTTGACCGGCGGTTTCGAGTGTTGCCTGTCTCAACGCTGCTTGGATGTCCTTGATGCTGTAATGGGCACCGAGTTCAAGGGAGCATTGGAAAGGGAGTTCCGCCATTTTTCCGCTAACCGTCGTTTCCGAAGCGGCCCAATCAAGGATCTCTTTAAAGTCGCTGAGGATCGATGGATTGCGAGCGATTCGACGAAAGGAATCCTCAAAGCTCACCATGCCCAACGCTGTGCCCGTATCCCCCCAAAGACGATAATGAACGGATGCAGCGGATTCATTGGCGACGGTCAGAGCACCATCCACATCCCCTTCGGATAGATTATCTGCAATACGTCGTAGTATGGCAATCTCTTTAGGTCCGGAAATGAATACTGTCCGCAACAGAGCCTGTTTAAGGCGTGATAGATCAGGGTCGGTGGGAATCGGCGCCAGCTGCGCTCTCGCCTTCCAGCCCGTCCAGGTTTCCCGTGCGAGAAGATCCTGAGGTTCGTAATCGTGGTACGTCACGAAGTTCCTGAAAGTGAGAGGCTGCCCTGTTTCATGGGTGAAGGTCTGGAGCCGGTCCGGGACTTGCAACGACAGATTACGCAGATTCTCCCTGATATTCGTAAGTACATATTCCCGTGCAATGCGATCGAGCTGTATAGAACAGCCAGCGGGCAGGTGGGGAAAGTCAAGTTCCACTTCACGGTCGATGGCAAAACGGTGCTTCGGCAAAACGGCTTTCAACTTAGTGTCAATGCGGTATCGACGATGGGCTTGCCCAACAAAATCAAGAACGGTCAGACAATCTTTGTCGGGTGCATGCCGCAAGCCGCGACCTAACTGCTGAAGAAATACGGTAAGACTTTCCGTGGGCCGCAGAAAAAGGACCGTATTCATGTCCGGTACATCGAGACCTTCATTGAAGACATCCCGGGTGAAAAGGAAAGTAAGCTTACCATCTCGGAATTCCTTCAGCAAAGAAGCTCTCACATCGCTCCTGGTGTCGGCGGTGATCACGCGGGACGGTATGCCCCGCTCACTAAACATTTGGGCCATAAACTCAGCGTGGCGTACGGATACACAGAAACCGATGCCTCTCACTCTCAAGAGATCGGGCTCATAGCGCAGGAGTGCCTCGAGTATCGTATCGAGACGCTTAAGGGCCAGAGCGTGGGCCCCGGTATAGACTCTCTCAAGTTCCTGAACATCGTACTTGCCATTTCTCCAGAACCTATCGGCAGCAAGGGCCACAGGATCAGCGACACCAAAGTAATGGAAAGGACAGAGCAGCTTCTCTTCGAGGGCCTCGGGCAATCGTATCTCTGCGGCAAACCGGTTGCCAAAGTCGGCGGCAACGCTCTTTCCATCCATCCGTTCCGGTGTTGCCGTGAGGCCTAGAAGAATCTTCGGCCTGAAATGATCGAAAATGGCGCGGTAACTGTCCGACGGACCATGGTGAACTTCATCGATGATTATGAAGTCGTAGAAATCCGATCCGGCCTGCCTCCATAATTGCCGTGAGGCTAGCATTTCCACCGAACAGAAGAGATGGTCGATGCGGGATGCCTCATACGGGCCGACCAGGAGCTCGCCGAAGTCCGCCGCCCTTAGTACATTCCTGAAGGTTCCCAGAGCCTGCTCCAGTATCTCCCGCCGATGGGCAAGAAAGAGAAGGCGGGCCTGCCTGTGACGTTCCTCAAAAAACCGTTTGAAATCGAACGCCGCCACAACGGTCTTGCCGGTGCCAGTTGCGGCAATCACAAGGTTCCGCCAGTGGTCGTGAACATCGCGCTCTGCTGCAAGTTGATCCAGGATCCTCTCTTGAAAGGGATGGGGTCGCAGATCGAAAAAAGGAGTGGACAAGGCACTCTGAGGATTGCGAGCGTGCCGGATGGCCTCGCGGAGAAAGTCAGGATTGTCAGCATCGAAAAGAGGGAATTCGCGACTGTTCCAGTAAGTCTCGAACTCCGCGATGAATTTCTCCAAGATGTGCGGCATGTCCTGAGCCGTAACCTTAAGGTTCCACTCAAGCCCGCTCGTCATTGCTGCCTGTGACATATTCGCTGAGCCGATATAAGCTGTCGAGAAGCCCGAGTTGCGCCGGAAATGGTATGCCTTTGCGTGAAGACGAGTCCTATCAGTGTCGTATGATACCCTCACCTCCACGTTGGGCATTCTGGCGAGCCATTCTATAGCAGGCGCATCGGATGCCCCCATGTACGAGGTCGTTATAACCCGCACAGGGACGTCACGTACTCGAAGATCCTCGAAGGCAGGCATAAGAAGGCGCAGACCGGACCACTTAATAAAAGAGATCAAGATCTCAACCGCATCCGCTGAGCGCATCTCCGCCTGCAGCTCATGGACAAGCTGAGGTTCGCGGGGCGAACCCGTGAAGAGGCTGCTCTCGGCTATCGGTGTCACAGGGCGGGCCATTCCTTGCTGAAGGTGATGAGCAGGGGTCACCTCTGTGAGAAGGAGCTTTTCTGTTGACACGAGTCTGTGTTTTTGTAGGTGCGTCTTTTCAACAGTTCCGGAGAGAATGTCGATCAGATGATTACAGAGACGGAGACGCTCCTGCTGGTCGGTCTCCTGTGATAGCGCCTTCTCAACGACCTTAGCCACGAACGCAGCGTACCGGGCGGGCTGTTCTTCCGGATCAATTTTAGCCAGGATCGTTCGGAGCTCGGGATGGCATGTGAGCTTGTCCCGCAAGCCTTCATCAAGTAATGCTTCGTAGATTCCGGACGGTAAATTGTCGTTATCGTGAGGTGTCGACGGCATCAGCTAACACGTGCCTTTCTGTAAGAAGCCCTTCGTGAGTCAAAGTAGTTTTTAATCACGGTGAGAAAAAGATACTGGTGCCCCAGCGGACCGGATAGGGAGGCAATGGTCACGCGGATTCCGACTATTCTGTCAGTTCGCGCGTTAGACATTCTTTGGGGCCCTCCCCCGAATCGATCTTACCGCGAGGAACTCCCATTTCAGGGAAAGTCTCGTGCCCTCTGTTCCGGCGAGAAGTTGTCTCTCGCACTTTACGCAATTTCTTTTAGAAACTGGTCAATAGTTCGTTTATCGTTAGGCGTATCCGTCGTTAGTTCGAAGTTGTCAAACTCGAACCACCCGTGGTCGAGTTCGGGGTCAAAGGCATATGTGTAGATCAAAGGAATATTCCATTTCTCTGGATAGAAGAACTCACCGCTGATCAGCTTTTCTTTGATTGCCTTGGTTAGGTTATCAATTGTTAGCCCATTTGGATTGCTGAAAATAACGGAACCAAACTGTTTGTAGTTCCCCGCATCGCGATACTTATAGCATAACCTTACATTAGCACGAGGGGTGTCCATGAAACTATAAAATTCTTTTTTCATCCCTTTGTCCCTCTGGCGCGCACAGGGCGTATCCGGAACGTACACACTATCGGAACCCATTTTACCAAGCGTTTGCCTCAACGCTTTCTCTCGCCACCACGACTGCACGTCCCCGACCACCTCTGAGTCCGCCTTTAAATTATTGCATGTTGTTCTGTGCTTGGAAAGAGGAAACGGGGCCATGAGGGCCAGCGCGTGTATCCCACCACATAGGGTACCTTGTCTGTTTGATTGCCGGTGGGTCCCTTTTTAGGCCGAGGCGAGTTTCGATGCATACCGAGGCGGCAAGGGCGAGCGGGCCGGAGGCGTACCCAGGGTGCGTTGAGGACTCCGCGAGTCCCGTGGGCAACGAAGGAAGGCGCGAAAGGCGCCCGGCCTTAGTTGGCGACGTGGGGTTTGGGAGCCAAAGTAAGTCGATGAGGCACAATTCGAGACCTTGTTTATCGCAGATCAAGACGGATAAGGGCTATGATAAGTACGGATGGTTCATCTTTGACCGGAGCTGTGATAGACCGGCATCTCCAGTCAACCCGCATCCCTGCGGGAGGCAGGCGTTTATTATCTGGCGGAGCGTGAAACTTTCGCGGGAGCGACGGAGTGTGGGCAGCGCTGACGTTCTATCACAGCGGTGCCCACGGGCATAGTCATCTGCGAACATCAGAGCATTTATCTGCGTTCATCAGCGATAAAACTTCGAGATGTTGCTTCTCACCATACCTCGTGCTGAAAGTCGCGATACTGGCGGATTAGTTCAAAATCACCCCGATTCGATGTGATTAGCCGTGCCCCGTGCGACCTGACTGTCAGTGCTATGAGCACGTCAAAATGCAAGTCACGCAGCTTTTGAGCTGAAAGACCTTTCTCCGCCCGTAACCGGCCGAGTATTTCGCCCGATTCCAGCCAGTTCTTTTGAGTCGGGGTCAGGACAGGATGGTTTTTTTCAAGTTCCCTTAGGAATGCCTTTTCAACAGGCTTTGTCGCGCCCCTCCAGAGTTCAGCGAGCACCACCGCTGACGTCCTTACTATCCCGATCAAGGACTCGATCCTCTTCTGGTGCCGACCGCTGCGCAGGTGGTCAACAAAGATAGACGTGTCAAAGATAACGAGATTATTCATCCAGTCCTTCGAACGTCAACCTGCCCTGATGTTTCTTCATCAGGTTTTTGAACTTCTTGAGTGCCACAATCTCTCGCAGGGCGACGTGCACCGCCTCCGTCCTGCTCTTCACACCTAACACCTTTGCAGCTTCATCAGCCAGTTCGGTGTCGAGCCTGATTGATGTCATTGCCTTTGCCATGTCGGGCACCTCCTATGTATATACATATTACTCGATGTGTATATACATGTCAATCGTTATTTCATGACCTATGATACCTTTCCTCCCCTTGACGGGCACCGCTACCTCAACCGCAGCGCGACACGTGAAAGAACAACCACCCGTAGCCACACAGCAGGCCGAGAAGCGCGCTCCAAAGACATGCGGCGAGGACCTGTTTCGTCGTCCACGTGCTCACTCCTTCTTGTGTAGATGAGTCAGCGCTCGCTCCCGTGATATTTCGTTCGTCAGTTATCTCTCGATGCTGCCTCTCGCGCGAAAGACATAGTGTCGTACTCATGATGCCTCCTTGACTCATTCGAGGTTCTGTTGAACCTCAACGCGAATTCACGACCTCTGCGTTCGTTCTGTCATCCGTCATCTGCGTCTGCCATCGATTCTTCGTTCTTACTTATGGCGTACATCGGCGACAAAAACCTAAGTCTCTCATCGCGGATTAATGCGGATAAGAGCTATGATGAACGCCGATAGTTTTAGCTTTGACCGCCTGTGTGATAGAACGGCACAGCCGATCAACCTGCATCCCGCCGCGGCGGGAGGAAAAACTTTCGCGGGAGCGACGGAGTGTGGGCAGCATTGGCGCAGTATCCTTGCAGGAGCCTGCGCACTCACAATGCTGAACACAAACTTACTCATCTGTGTACATCTCTCTTGGCTGTTATCTGCGTACATCTGCGATAAAATTCCATGATGACCTTTTCCATACCACCCTCCATTTCTATTTCTCTTACACTTACAGTGTACAGGACGGGAGTGACAGGGGTATGTCAGTGGTCAGATTTGATTGTAAGTAATAATAGCTCTGTTAAAAATTAATGTTGCTGTAGAGGTTGAGTTGAGAAGGATTAAGGCCACTTTCTGGAATGATGCAGGACTCGTAAGATCTGAACTACCCTTCCGCGAGCGCGGTAAATGACTATAAAAGGCGTGCCTGAGACCACCAGCTCCTTTGTGTTTACAACCCTGCCGGGCCGGCCCATGTGGGGATAATCCATGAGATTAACCGTTGCCTCCTCTACACGTTTTGCCATTCTTCGGGCAGCGGCAGGACTGTCCAACGAGATGAATTCTCCCGCTGCCTTCAGATCGTGAATAGCGCTAAGGGTCCACTCGAGCCTCATGACCGGTTATTTGCCCCACTTACGTAGTTCTTCAACTGCCTTTTCGTGGGGTACGACCTTACCTGCGTCAGCTTCGGCAATCCCTTCGTTTATCGCGGCCACCTGCCACTCCTGAATCGTCACGAACTCCTCTATAGCCTGTACTGCCAGGAAGGACTTTGAACGGTCGGTCGCCTTGGCAAGAGCGTCCAGACGTTCTGATAGGTCCTCGGGGACTCGGATTGATAAAGATGTCGCTTTCCTCACAATTACCTCCTACATACATCGCGAGACATTGTATTGAAAGTGTAGTACAATTTGACTTCAACGTCAATCGAAAGGAACATAGCCAGAATAAAGAAAGAAGGAGCGCAAAAATAATTGCAGGTTTAATCCGTAGTAGAGGGGGTTAGACTATTCAGGAATCGCTCCTCGTGGCTTTTCGCGCCTTGCGTCAACTCGGCCTTGACCTTCTTGCGAAACCATACAGGCTTGATAACCTCAACGTTGGGCAGCCAGGAATAGAGCCAGTGCTTTATCTCCTCGACCCCGGCCACATTGAACGTGAGCTCCACGTCGCCGTCGGGCAGGATCTTGCGCTTTTCGGACGGGTGCCACTGCTTCCGCAAAACGTAATCAGCCACGTTGGCGGAGAATCTCACCGTCACCGTCACTACTGCCCACCTTGCGGAGCGACCATGTCTGCGCTAGTTTACTTGTATGCGCGTGGGGAGAAAAGACGGCCGACCTTCTCTGGTCTTTGCACGAATCTCGCGTTCGAAAAACACGTGCCAAAAGAGCATCGGATTAAGAGGGTGTATCTTCCTGATCCTGGCCGTCCTTCTTGCCGGCTGCACCGCTTCTCTGAGTGATTCCGTGTACCGATACATAGGTAGGCAGGGCTATGACGCCGTAACCGACGAACGCCCATTGGGACAACAGGCGGATGACGCACGGATCTCAGGCACAATCAAAGGGGATCTTCTGGCGTCCGGTGTCGAAGGAATCACAATGAGCGTGTTCTGCCGCAATGGTATCGTGGTGCTCGCGGGGGTTGTCGAGCATGGTTCAAAAGCTGGCAAGGAGGCGGTGAGCATTGCCCGCCAGATTCATGGGGTGAGGAAGGTGGAAACCTACTTCCTGCCGAGTCAGTCACTGATGCGTGACTTCATGATCAAGGTGGGGCTTTACTTTGAGATGGCGCTCGATTCAGACCTGAAAGCGGATGAGGTGGACGTAGCCGTGATCGATGGGCACGTGGTGCTGGTCGCCGTCGTTAGTTCGCGGGCAAAAGCCGAAAGGATCGTCGCGATGGCCCGCGTCACACGCGGCGTGAAGGCTGTGAAATCATTCATTCAGGTAGCACGGTGATACGCTGATCGTCTGTAGGTCCTCATCGGTCTTGCTATTTCTGCCCGTTGCTATAAAATTAAGGATCACTTCAGGTAATGTTATTCCCCGGAGGTCTTCCGGGAACCGGGTGAAGCGAAAAAGTTAATTAAACCGGTGAGGAAATGCTGGCGCATTTGAAATGGCTGCTCGGCAGCCCGATCCCTCAAGCGATTATTCCGAACATAATTACAGCCATAGGTCTCACCAATTCAGTTATCACTTTCGTTTTGACAAATATACTTCAGCGGCGCTCCATGGTTCGCTGGCGACAACTTGCGTGGATAACATTTGCCTTTCTCTGGAGCGCCATCGTTGCCTGCCTGGTCGACTTGATTGTGCCTTCGTATGGGGCAACGATGAAAAATCTCGGCACGAAATGCGGGATAACTCTTTGGGCGCTAGGATTGATCTGCCTGGTATTTCTTGTCCACAAGATTTTCTCCATTTCACTCTCCAGCAGAACGGCCTCAATTACTTCACTGATGCGAAGAGTCGATCCTTTTCTAATGGACACCAACTATAACTTCGGCGTGCCCTTCCTGGACGCAATCCGGCGCAGGGTGACCTCAGCGGGCGAGAAAATATTCTTTCCCATTGTCCTTGTGTCGGATAGGAGCGGCGTTGGATTGCAAATCAGCCACCGTTTTTTAACCCAGGGCATGATTGACGGTGAAGGCACCGTATATGTATCATTCACGAGGCCGTGGACCATTGTAGCCCACCAGATCCTGTCCCATCTGCCGCAAACTCCCCGGGCACTGGAACGCCAGATGGTGATTCTCGACTGTTATGGAATGCTCTATTTAGCGGACGAAAGACGTAATATCGGTCCCGCGGTCGACCATAAGATTGAGGTCCGCTTCTGTGACCCACGAGATCCCGTTGAGATCAAGACGGGAATAAGAAATGCGTTACGATATCTTCAACGCTCCGGTGTCAAGAGCGTCCGATTGCTGTACGATTCTCTATCCGACTATCTCGCAGTCGCCGACGAAGAGCTGGTTGTATCGTACCTGAGAAGTAGTATAGTTTGGGAAGAGCTTTACGGCGTCAAGTCTATATACCTGGTCTGGCCGGATATGCTTCGGACTCCAATGAGCGAGGAGTATCTGGCCTGGTTCGGAAACACGGTACTCTGGGTTAAAGATAAGGTAAGCTGCTATTCGGCCGTCCTGGAAGGTGTGGGAGGTAAACCAATCAACATGATGTTCAACAGCAAATTGGAAATGATCATCGAGAGCGATTTTTCCGTGGATGAAGACCGGGTCGCACACATGGCAAACATAATTGCCCGCCTGGGATATCGGCCCGATGACTACGACGGCCTTACGCCGTTCAGCCACGACGCCTACAGGGAAGCACAATTCATCTTCTTTCTCACGGCCATCGATCACAATACGCACGGAGAAAGGAAATACACGGCGACGATCGGCGGCAAACTTGTGCACGGCTCGGACCTTCTTTACGAACAGGCTCGTTCGGCAGCCGCTAAAGAGAAAGACCTTTTTACTCCAGAGCGGGTGCGCGTTCTGTCCGCTGACGATTTGAGGCGTATACTGAGAGTGGGTCAGGACCTGGAGCCAGTCGGAATTGAGGAAAGAGCGGAACTCTTGAATGATGCCGCCGATATCCTGCTCCGATTCTATTCGGGTGACATCAGGAAACTCTTCGCAAAGGCAGATGGGTGTTTAAGAAGACCGGACAATCAGGGAGCTCTCGATCTATTGAGAGTATTTAAAGCATACATGGATCCTTTAGAAAAGAAGAGTTTCCTGTTGGTCAAACTCCTGAGACGAAGAAAACTTATAGAGATCAAAGACACGCAAAACATAGACGTGCCTGTTGATCATGTTCTCTTCACGATCGCGTTGCGGAGCGGACTCGTGCGCATGGACCAGTCACTCAAAGAGGCTATTTTGTCAGGGATCTCCCTCGATAAGGAGACCGTAGAGAAATTACGAAGGGCTACCTTGCTGGCGTTCAGACGTGTTGCCGCTGTTTCGGGAGTGGCCGTTGATGTGTTTGATGACCTTCTCTGGGCATATGGCCGTGAGGTTCTCGGCAACGCAACGCCGTTACCTATGGAGAAGGCTGAGCTGATCAGGATTGGGTTGAATGAACAGATTGAAAACAAGGCTGCGCTGATCGATTTTATTCAAGCTATTGCCGGTATAGACAGTGAATTAACGGCGGAGCTGAGTAAATTACCAGTGCCCGTCTTTCCACCAACTTCGTATTTTTGAATCGGTGGCCATGAACGGGCGAAAGGTATTGAGAGGATGCGAGCGCTACACCAGCACCATGCGCTTCTAAGAACGTTCAGCATGTATTAGAATCTCTAATGACTTCTTGATTGGATTGTATATTTTAGGAGTGAGTGATTTATCTGCTTCCCCAACCCAAACCCCTTTGGGATTGACGAAGTAAAATACATTTTTGACGGCGTTCTTCATATCTGGTCCGTATGAATACGTCAGGCGAATTTCCAGTACACTCCCTGCTGGTGATTCTTTTGCCGTTTTGTTTACATCCAGACAGTGTTCTGGAAAGTAGTAGGAAGCACTTGTGTGAGGCGGCAGTTTTTCAGCGTAATTTTCCTCATAACCCGCGGTTCCGATTTCACCATCTTTATGTACCTTGTGAGACAGAACCTGTGTTTTTAGCTGAAGTACATCTATAGGTCCTTCATTACTTACACTGTAAAATGCAGGATGATCCGGAGAATTCGTTAGTATTGCTTTGACCTTAAGCGCAGGACGTATCTCGTTCTTTTGATGACTTAGGTCATCGTTGCGCGAAGCCTCAGCTGGAAGTTTCTGTGCTGCTTCGTCGGCCGCGGGTTCTTTGTGACGCTCTGGAAGGTGATTCACCGGAAGTCTGTAAACAATTGTGGCGATAGGATGATCCTTCAGCCATCGTTCCTCGATGCGATGCAATCCCCCGATAACAAGCGTAATGCTGGTAAGTATCAAAACAACGATGCGCAATATTTTGGAAGAAGAAACTATAAGAACGAGCCAGATAGTACAAATTCCCCATACCGTCCAGCAAACGAGCATCCAAACCCAATTCATGGGTAATGTGGTAGGCAGAAACCCGACAATGATTCCGAGGAGTATCGGGATGATAACCCAATTTCTCTTGTGCCACGTGGTGCCTTGATCTCCCATTCCTTCATTCTAACACGCACCATCTCTGTGTCAATTGCACCATCGCACTGGCCCAAATAGACGACCCGGTCCTCCAGCTAAAAGAGTCAAAAGATGAAGCCCTATGTAGGGAATAGCCTGCGATATTCTGCTTAGCACGCAGGTAAACTTGGACACAATCAGCCTGTAGGAAAGTCTTTTGGCAAGAAAAACCCAGTAATTGCAATGAATTGTCGGAAACATGGTCGCGTGGCATTTAGTTTGCAATATTGAGTGCATGACTAAACAATATATACCGTTTGATAGTGTTTTTGTAAAGATTATCAGATGGAATGCATTAGAGGTTGTATCTCAACGCCGGACTCACACAGTATAGGCCATACGGTGGCCGTGAATCGGGAAAGGAGGGAGCACAATGCTTCGGAAGATACGAAAAGAGAGTGTGACCCATGATAATTCCCGCTCCATTTTTTCGAGTCTCTGGACCTTGCCAAGAGCGACAAAACCCGCTGCAGAGTCCCAAACGGTGAATCGTCCTACCCTTCCACGCCCTGATGAGGCAGGATGGCGGAGCGACCGAAGTGGATCAAGGAACGGCACACCGATTTCCGAAAGGCAGAAGCAAGATATATATATTACGTCAGGGTCTCGGGTGCTTCTTGCCGAAGACGATATGGTACTAAGATTTCTTTTCAGTGACGCTTTGAGAGAAAAAGGCTTGTACGTTCTTTCTGCCGCGAACGGACTGGAGGCCTTGGAATTATACCGGGAGAACGCGGATAGCATACGGCTGGTGATCACCGACATCATGATGCCCGGGATGGATGGCCTGACCGCAGCGGCTGAAATGCGGAAAATAGACAAGAATCTCCTTTTTCTGTTCATGAGTGGCCATGATCCCCGAGCGATTGCAGAAGCCGGACTTAACATCGAAGATATTTCCGATTCCAATTTTTATCAAAAACCTTTTGCGTTCACGGATATTATTGGCAGGATACGGGTCGCGGCGCCCTATCCGTGGGAGTGAGAGTAGCCTGTGGAGGGCGGGAGAAACAGGTGAGAAAGCCGGCACTGCGACAAAAAGACAGGGCCCCGGTTGCCCAGGGCCCTGCAGGTAGTTCGAATAGTTCGAGCGCTCTGTCGCTTATCCAGTCTCAGCGGATCAGATAAGCTCCGAAATCTGTGGCCGATCTAGAAATGGAAGCTCATCCAGCCACCGGCCCCGAAATAGTCCTTCATCTGGGCTTCAAAGTTTATGCTGAACTGATCTTTGAACGGGATCTGGATGCCGAGACGAGAACCGAAGGACTTGTCGCCGCTGATGTTATTGCCTGAACCGGAAAACGCGCGTCCCCTGATGTACCCAACGTTTTCCAGCTTCGCAGTCTCGTAGTTCCAGAACGGGCCGCCATAAACCGTGAGGAACTGTATCGGCGACCAGCGGAATCCAAACCCAATATTGGCCGAGTAGTGATCTTTCACAGTAATAGATGTAGTGCCTGTACCTGTACCTAGGCCGGAAGGCCCTAAACCTGCGCCAATGACGTTAATGCCTCTATCCGTCCAGGGCGAGTAATAGCTGACGTTCACGATAGGACCGAGCGCCAGATGCCAACTATCTTTTTTGAAAAGCGTACCGTGTACGCCTGCGCCGACGAAAAATTTCCCGTCAGCCTGGAAGTCAACATTCGACTGCACCAGCTTGGCATCGAGGACGCCTGCGCGAACATAGACATCCCATCCCTGAGCAATGCCATACCCAACCTGTCCAAAATAGGAGTATGTAGTGACCTTGGGATCAAAACTCCCTGTGATCGTGCTTGAGCTCCATTTGTCCTGAGAATACCAGTAGCCGACATCTGCCGCCCACTTGCCCTTCTCCGCCTCTATGGGGCCTCCGAGGGGCTGCGCAGCGAATGCTCCTGCAGCACACAATACAATCGTCAAAACCAGACTTACAATAAGACCATGTTTCATCGTATCCTCCTGTATGGGTCTTCTATTTTCCGTTATTACATGTAACCGTTCGCCAGTACATCAGTCTATAGGACTTTAGTCCTATACGAACTCATTCTGAGGGCCCAGCTCCACCCGTAGATTCTTATGTGTACCACATCGGAACAGAAAGCGTCAAGCAAAATGCGCCCCGTAACCGGCGGGTTATACATCGTGGCGCATTTTGTGACAGCACTCTTCATGGATTAGGAGCGACTGCCGACTGTGATCTTCCAGGCTCTGGCGCGGCGTTGGCGGTCAACTATTATGGAGTGCTGTTCTCACGGCATTAAGCAGTTCTGCTTTCACGAAGGGTTTCGGAAGCACACGGCGAATGAGAGGGTATACATCGTTGGGGATCTGTTCGCTGGGATAACCGGTCATGAGGATTATCGGTAGTCTGGGATTGATCTGGAGCGCACGCTTGATGAGGTCTGGCCCGGCCAATTTGGGCATGGTGAGGTCAGTGATCATCAGGGTGATTTCCCGACTATTTTCCCTATAGTATTGTAGCGCCTCTGTAGGATCCTTAAATGATACATACTGGCATCCATGACGTTCCACTATGTTTCCGATCATCTCTCCGATCATTTCTTCATCATCCACAACAAGAACAACATCCCTATCCTCGGTGATATGCTCTGCCATACAAGCGTTCAGCGTCGTCCGTACCATGTCATCATCCTCGTGTTTGGCTTCTCTACAACGTTTCCTCGTCGCCCTTCTCCTGAACACCTCATGCAACTCCTCTGGTAATTGCCGGTTACTCTTTTTGTCGTACAAACGTTTATGTGCATGTCAACCCACTATGATAATAGTGGTAATCTCCTGTTAAGACAATACCTCGATGGGCTACGTCATTAGGTCGAAAGGCTAAGGCCCAAAAGCTTATGTGAACGCGGCATGAAGGGCCTTAAGAAGACCCCGATACGCGTTGAAAGGGTCACGGAGGGTACCCACGCTTCCCTCTGCGCTCGGGTCCGCGGGAGCATAAAGGTAGTACTGGTGGTCTATTGTTGTCGTGAATACAACAGGCTCAGCTTGGTGACGGCCTGCCGGCTGAAGGGCAAAGAAAATTGTTACGTCCCGGCCTGACTCTCTTTTAGCAGGGACTTGAGAAAGAAATAGCCGACGATCAGAAACGTTGCCAAAGGTGAACACCACTCAGGAACGTAAAAGCCAAAGCCGTGCGCCAGCATTACGATCCCCAAAACCAAGATGGAGTACATGGCGCCGTTTTTCAGATAGGCGTATTTCTTGATTCGCTGGACACTATAATATGTGAGCTGCCGCACGACGATGGCGCCGATCCCGTTCCCAATAAGAATAAGCGGCACCGACAGCGTAAAAGCAAAAGCACCCACGATCCCATCGATGGAAAAGGTCATGTCGATCACCTCCAGATAAAGGATTTTCCCCATATCTGAGAGGTGCCGTTCGCCGCTCAGGAGTCGCTTCTCCTGGTCCTGTGCGTACCTCCTGAAGCCGTGCGTAATAAAGAATGCTGTGGATCCCATGACTGCCCCGAAGCCCAGCATCGGGTTCCGCTCGAGGGCGAACCAGACGATAATCGTCAGGAGAATCGAGACCACGGCATAGAACCAGGCACCCTGGCGGGCCATGATGCGCTCGACCGAAAGGCCGTAGTTCTTTGGCTCAATGAATATCCAGTGGAAGAAGAGAAAGATGAAAAAGACCCCTCCCCCCATGAGAAGCACCGGAGCGCTTTTCTGAATAGCTGTGAGGGCGGCCGGGTCACCGGTAAGGCTGGCGGTAAGGGCCTGCCAAGGACCAACGCCCGGCGTCATGATCCAGACAAGGAACCAGGGCAGCGCCCCTCGGACTCCGAATACAGCAAGCAGGATGCCCCACGTCAAGAACCACCTCCGTGCTCTACGCTGCATGGTTGCCAAGGTCTCGGCATTGATAATGGCGTTGTCGATGCTCGTGATAGATTCAAAGAGGGCTAGACCCACTATGATGACCAAGGAAGATATGAGCATTTCTACATTCCAACCACTCGTCCAGATTTTGATAGTGATGGAAGAAAGTTAATTCACCCCGCAAGAGTGTTCAAGACACGCCGGTCGTAAAGCCTGCCAGCTCCCCCTCAGCGCTGAAACATCAAGAGCGATCAGACGATTCTTGGATGGTTTTGCCTTCATGTTAACTCAAGCAGTTGCAGGGTTTTGACTGCGAGAGCACCCTATAGGCCAAAATCGCACAGTTCGTTTCACAAAAGAAGAGAAAGAGAATCCGTAATAACTTTCACGGCGATGCCGATTTCATCAATCATTACGTGGGCCCTTTCTCCTGTAATGAACCAGGAGATGGACGCTCAATACCTGGCATTTACTTTGCAGTTTAGAAAGGCGGTGAAGACTGAAGAAAAACCAAACCTTAGTTATAGAGGCTCTTGAAAGAGGTGACGCATGCAAAATGGACAAGGTTGCAAACAGGTAGCACAGAAGAAGATGGGGTATGGGGTATTGGCTTTGGCCGCCCTTCTCGCGGCGGTGCTTGCACCCATAGGAACAGAGGCGGTCGCGGGTGTGAACGTTAACATCAACTTCGGTCCTCCTCCGGTGGTAATGGCCGAGCCACCGGCAATGGTTATGGTCCCGCGCTCTCAGGTCTACTTCGCCCCTGACCCGCAGATTGATATGTTTTTTTACGGCGGCTTCTGGTGGTCCCCGCAGGGGGACAGATGGTACAGGGCTCAGGCTTACAACGGGCCGTGGGTGATCGTAGAGAAACGATATGTTCCTGCACCGGTATATCGCGTGCCGAGGAACTATCGGGCCGTCTACCATACGGAAAAGCACATCCCTTACGGGCAGTGGAAGAAGCAGGCACGGTACCACGAGAGGGATGATCACTGGGAATGGAAAGAAAGCCACAAGGAACACGATCACGGTCACGGACACGACCGGGATTAATCCCGCTGTATGCGAGGGAATCGGGCAGCAGTCAAGGCTTGATTATTAAAGGATAAGATTGTAAACTGATCACACCGATCAGACTGATCGCATTCTGGTGATAATGGTTCTCTTTTGCGCACCCTTGGTACATCGGCCTCGCTTGATTAACCCTCTCTGGAAGGAATGAGCAAATCCCGGCGCATTCACCAGCCCGCCAAAAGTACATATTCTGAAACTTCTCGCGGCAGCACAGTAATAGATACGCAATCTCCTCATCATTTTGGCGCGAGCACCTCGGCGGAAGTGCAAAGAGAACTTTACGCCGAGCAAGTAAGACAGCTCTATAGTAACGCCATGCTGGGTCTGCTCGGCTCAGCAATCAATTCTCTCATTCTTGTCGTGATCCAAAGAGATGTCACATCGCCGATCAGTTTGATAACATGGGTTCTGTTGGTGGCGGTCATTAGTCTCGTGCGATACTGTGATATCAGGGCGTACTGGCGAAGACCGCCCGAAGCATCAGCAGCAGAGCGCTGGGGTACGAAGTTCACTGTCGGTTTAGCGCTGTCAGGCATAGCATGGGGTTCCTCGGCTATTTTCCTCTTCCCTGCCGAATCACTCGCGCACCAGACTTTCCTTGCTTTCGCGGTTGGCGGCATGGTGGCAGGAGCTGCCGCGGCGTTCTCCAGTAGAATGAAATCTTTTCTCGCCTACAGCGTACCGGCCCTGAGTCCGATCGTAATCCGTTTTGTACTGGCAAGGGACGAAATCCATCTGGCCATGGGAGGCATGACCCTTCTCTTCGGCGTAATGATGTTCTTCGTCGCAAAGCGGATCAACACCGTCCGTATCGCTTCCGTGAAACTGCGATTCCAGAACACTGATCTCGTTTCCTACCTTACGGAACACAAACGGATGGAAGAAGCTCTTCGTGAAAATGAGGAGAAATATAGAAACCTGGTGGAGCAGTCGCTGCAGGGGATTTTCGTCATCCAGGATATGCGCATCGTCTTCTCCAACCAGGCGTTCGCAGAAATGTTAGGCTACACCCTCGAGGAACTTCACTCTCTCACTCCCCAGGAAGTCATCAATATCGTCCATCGTGGCGACCAGGAGAGAGTGTGGAATCAATACAGAGAAAAGCTGGAGGGGAAGCCCTCGCGACCAACCTACAACGAATTTCGGGCCCGTCGCAAAGACGGCAGCATAGCCTGGGCGGAGTGTGCGGCCGTGAGGGTCACTTACAATGGCAGGCCTGCGGTGCAAATCAGCATTGTGGACACAAGCCAGCGAAGAGAGGTCGAGAGAGCTTTGCATGATAGCCAGTCTCGACTGGAGACCATGTTTGCTGCAATTCCGGACCCGATCGTTGAATATGATGCTGACGGCCGGCCGGTACTGGTTAACACGGCCGCGCTTACTCTCGCCGGAATCACATCATCGACGTTTGAGAAAGACAGATCGATAGCAATGCCGGAGCTCAAGAATCTGGATGGCAACCCGGTGAGCACTGAAGATCTTCCTGCGTCACGGGCCCTTAAGGGCGAAACAGTAACGAACGATCTGTACTCGATCACGTCATCCGGGGGCGACGAACGGATCATCTCCGCGTATGCTGTACCCTTCTTTAAAGAAGGTAAAGTCAACGGTGTCGTCGGGCTCTGGCACGACATTACCGAACTGAAGAAGACCGAAAAGGCGTTCAAAAAAATTCGTGACGAACTGGAAGAGCGGGTGAGCGAACGGACAGCCCTGCTCAACAGCGCCTACGATGTTCTCCAGGTGGAGGTAGAGGAGCGAAGGAGGGTTGAAAAAGAGCTGCGCATTCTCACTATGGCAATCGAGCAGGCAGTGGAAGGGGTTTTCGTGAACTCTCCTGAAGGCGCTATTATTTACGCAAACAAAGCGTTCTGCCGCATGCTCGCTTATAGCGAAGAAGAGCTGATCGGCACATATATCTGGTCGACACGTGCCGACGATCATCACTGACAGATCGGCGCGCATCTGGGCAACTATCAACAGCGGGAAGGTGTGGACAGGACGTATCAAGAGAAGGAGAAAAGACGGCGTCATTATAGAGACTGAAACGTCGGTCGGGCCGATCGTAGACGATACCGGTAACGTAGTCAACCAGGTAGGGGTCTGCAGGGATATTACCGACGAACTCCACCTTGAGGCCGAGCTCCGCCAGGCCCAGAAGATGGAGGCTCTCGGTACCCTGAGCGGGGGGATCGCCCATGACTTCAATAACATTCTGGCGGCAATTATCGGCTTCACAGAGATGGCCGTCGAAGATGCCCCCAAAAACAGTCTGCTCGAACGCAGTATGAAGAACGTGCTTAAGGCAGGTTTGCGAGGGAGAGACCTTATCAAACAGATCATGGCCTTCAGCCGCAGGACCGAAGGCGCGCGCGAGCGGCTCTTCCTTACGCCCCTGTTGAAAGAGACGTATGCGCTGCTCAGGGCGTCCCTGCCGAGCACGATCGAGATGAACCTTGCCATCGCCACGGGCGACGATTGCGTGCTTGCTGATCCGGCACGGTTACAGCAGGTTCTCATGAACCTTGCGACCAATGCGGCCGATGCTATGCGTGATACCGGAGGGAGTCTCACGATAGGGCTTTCTTCGACGACGTTTCCCGAAGGCAGCCTTCTTCCTGACCCCGATATGAAGCCGGGTGTCTACCTCAAATTAACAGTGAAGGATACGGGAACGGGCATAACAGAAGAGGTGCAGCAAAGATTGTTCGAACCCTTTTTTACGACCAAGGAGCCGGGAAAGGGCACCGGCATGGGTCTTGCCGTGGCTTACGGAGTGGTCAAGAATCACGGGGGTGCTATCGCAGTGCAAAGCGAGGTTGGAAAGGGATCGACCTTTGACGTCTACTTGCCTCGGGCGAAAAAGGAAGCGGCTGATAAAAAGGAAGCGGAGACAACGTCTTCTCTGCTGCCCACCGGCACCGAGCGGATACTTTTTGTCGACGATGAGGAACTAATCGTAGAAATGGCCTCGAGGATGCTCGGAGATCTCGGGTACCATGTGACTGTGGCTCATAACGGTTCGGAGGCCTGGAGCCTCTTCCTTGAGGACCCCTCCCGCTTCGACCTTGTCATCACCGACCAGACCATGCCCGATATAACCGGTGCAACGCTGGCTCAGAAGATGCTCAGAGTACGCCGGGAGATTCCGGTCATTCTCTGCACGGGGCACAGCGAAGTGGTGTCAGCCGAAAAGGCTGAAGGAATAGGCATCGCAGCATTCCTGATGAAGCCCGCGGTCAAGAAAGAGCTGGCAGAGACCGTGCGCATGGTGCTGGACCGGAGAAAGGCAGGTTCCTGAAAGAGGAGAGCCATTCTGCGAGATGTGAATGAAATGTCTCAATTGGCCGTGTGACACACCTTGTAGGCTTCCAGCGCCCTGTTGTATTCCTCAACCATAGCGTTCATTACACGTTCTTTGCCCTTCAGTTCCGCCAGGCACTGATTGTGCCAGTTGCTCTTTGCATTGTACGCTGCAATCTTAACGTTAAGATCGTGATTCTTGCGCGCATCGTTGCCGACTGTCATCCGGTCCGATTCGATCGAACTCTTCTCGGAGTCCAGCTCCTCCCGTAGCCTGGTGATTCTTTCCTGGAGACTCTTTAATTCAGACTTCTTGATCTCAATCTCATTGAGTAGCTGCGCAGAAGGGCGTACGCATGAGTTGCCGGACACCGGTAACGATCGTAGCCCGAATATCTGCACGAATACCCAGGTATCTTCCCCCATCAATCGTCCCTTGACAGCCGAAACGCCGATCTCTCTCACATCAGGGAGAAGGATGTTCTTCCGGTGGCTCGGACTCTGCATCCATCCGTCAATGAGCTTCTGGTTTGTCAGGAATATCCCACTCGCCAGGTTCTCGGCGATGATCTGATACCTGTACCCTGTCCGCTCGGCCAGGTCAGAAGCCTGTTCACCCGTCGGTGAGACATGCGCGAAATATTGTTTTTCCAGCATGTCCCTTGCCCTTTGTTCGGCAACAGTATCGAGAAGCTGATTCTCGGTCAGGGCCGCCAATCCATTGAGAGTACGCACGCTGTTTGTCAGGCTCACGATCGACTGGGCGGAGATAGGTTCCCGAACGGGGTACCACTGCGTAGAAAGGGCTCTAGGGGCAAAAAGCCATGGCACACCCGCAAGCATCGGATGAGGCACATGTTTGATTATTACAATGAATAGTACAATCAACAAGACGACAAGCATTGCTGGCTCATGTTTCTTCCAGAATGCGAATCTCGCTGGTTTCGGCACTGGTCCGGTCGCCAGCTTTGTAATGAGCGGCAGTGCATCGTCCAGAGGGTGCCAGAATGCATTCGAGCCACAGCGTACCTTCGTGCTGCCGCTGATTTGGCCCTTTTTTAGAAGTGTGTATATCTCTTCCGCCGAGAAAGGGCCTCGCACAAAGGCATGGCCCCTCGGGTTGGGTTCCATGTAGTACCAGTCATTAACGTAATCAGCCATCTCATCTGTTATCGCACGACTCGACTGTTTTTTAAAGGGATTAATGGAGGGGAGACTGCCTCGAAATATGACTTGACAAGCTATAGCTCGGGCAGTAAAGTTGAAGAGAGATATCGTGTTCTAATCTGTGCGCAGGCTGCCCCGGCATCCGTACGTGCCGCAGGTTGATAGCTATGCTGCGTTTGACACACGGGTTCGCTTAGCGGTAATGCTCTCTGTCCACTCTCACTGATGGCAACATAGCGATTCGCCTAAAACTTGATTATCGTGGTGGAGAAGATCGACCGGTTAGCGTTGAGGGCTCAACCCGAACCGGTCAATGGGAGAGCTAGGAGGCCAGCATGAAAGATGTTCTGATTGTTGAGGATGAGGCTCTCTTGAGAGAGTCGTTGAGGGACTGGCTTACAGACCTTGGCTATCACGTAGAGGTCGCGAGCCAGGGCGATGAAGGATTAAAGCTTATTGAGGAGAAAGACTTCGATCTGGTCCTCCTGGATCTGAGACTGCCCGGAAAAGACGGGCTTCAGGTACTGCGAGAAGCCAAAGACAGAAAGCCGGGCCTAAAAGGGATTATTATTACCGCCAATGCCACAATCGAAACAGCGGTACGTGCAATGAAACTGGGTGCGGTCGATTTTCTGACGAAACCATTGGACCTTTCCCTTCTAGAAAACCTTATCAAAGAAAAGACAGAGACCGCTCAATCAGAGACAAAAACTCTGTTGATCGTTGATGACGAGCCCAGCATGAGAGAATCCTTGAGGGATTGGTTCTCTGCCCTGGGATACAAGGTGGATATATCCGGCGACGCCGAAGATGCGTTGAAACTTATTCGTGAGAACGACTACGGGATGCTGATACTCGATTTGCGCCTGCCCGGCAAGAATGGCATCGAACTATTCATGGAGGCGAAGAAGTTCAGACAGGATATACAGGGCATCATCATTACCGCGTATCCTTCTGTGGATACCGCGAAAAAAGCCATAAGGGAAGGGATTATTGAATACCTGCCCAAGCCGCTCGCCCTTTCCGAATTGGAGGAACTCATTGCCCAGAATATAGGGCGCCCTGGGGTCACTATCCTGAAGCAACCGTTGAGCAAGCCTGCCATGGCCGCAATACTGAGGATTCTTGATCGAGCGGCCGTGGACAGTCGTTTCCTGTCGTTGTTGGCCGAATCTCCGGGAGTGGCGCTTGCAGAATACCCGGAATTGAACGGTGAGCAAAGGGAAGCGCTTATCAGCGGAGATATAGCAAAGATAGAAAGCTGGGTCGGCACACTCAACCAGCAGGAGACCGCCTGGCTGTGGTGCAGGTTGAGCCAGGAGAAATGGTAAGAGATCGGGGGTAGTAGAAAGGGTTGACGCTCGTATGCCCGCCTGGTCGGAGAGAATTACGAAGAGGCTTTTCGATTGGATACTAGAGCGTGCGTCTGCTAGAAGCTTACGAAATCTGCATCTCAGTATAATTGTACTTCTGTTCGTTGTTCTTACGTTTTTCTATTATATCGAAAAGACCGGCCTGATCGCCGATCCTCTACTTTCCGACAGTCTGTTCACCGGTGTTCATGACCTCCATCGCATCCTGTTTCTCATTCCGATAGTCTATGCTGCACTGGTATTCAGGGTAAAAGGGAGTCTGATCGCATCGTTCGTTTTTCTGTGTGTTGTACTGCCGCGTGCTCTTTATGTCTCTCCCTTCAATAATGCTATTGCCAGGGCCCTTATTTCAGTCGCCTCCTCAGCCCTGATCGGCGCTCTGTTTGCGCTCTGGCTCAATCTGTTTGAGAAGGAAGAGAGGGATAAGGAGCATCTGGCCACTATTTACAAGGAACTGCAGAAGTACCACAAGCAGCTTCAAGAAGATCAGGAGATGATCATTCAGGCTGAGAAGCTCGCATCACTGGGAAAGCTCGCTGCCTCCATTGCTCACGAGCTCAACAACCCGTTAAGCGGCGTGCTGGTTTACATCCGGCTGCTTGTCAAAAAGATAACCGCAAACGAACTCAATAATGACCGCGCACTGGATTATCTCTCCAAAATAGATTTCGAGGTTACGCGCTGTACGAAATTGATTCGTAATATATTGGATTTCTCCAGCCAGTCAGCAACGAAATTACAGGAGGTTGATGTCAACGAGGTTCTCAACCGGGCCATCGACCTTACTATTCACGCCAGGTCTGCAGATACTACTGTCGAAAAGAGACTGCAGCCCGTACCAAAGATCCTCGGTGACCCGGATCAACTCGAAGAGGTGTTTATAAACCTGATAATCAATGCATTTCAGTCAATGCCCAATGGCGGCAGTCTGACCCTGTCCACCTATCCGCAAGATCACTATGTAAGAGCGGCATTCAAGGATACCGGCTGCGGCATAGCACCCGAAAACAGGAAAATGCTGTTTACACCATTTTTCAGCACCAAGAAAGAAGTGAAAGGCGTGGGACTCGGTCTGGCCGTGAGCTACGGCATCATCCAGCGCCTGAAAGGGACAATCGAAGTTGAAAGCGAACCCAATAATGGAAGTACGTTTACTGTCTGCATACCTTTCGCCGCATAATCGTTACCGAAGCTGTTCTCATCCAGACGAGACTGCCTGACTTCTCTGTTCCACGAAACTTTTGAATCTTCCCGGGTTCATGCCCCGCGGCTTGCCGCGTCTGTCGTCATTCCGGCGGAAGCCGGAATCCAGAGAAGAGTACTGGATTCCCCCGGCCTACCACGTGCCGGGACAGGCGTGTCAAGCACGGAATGACATCATAAAGAAGCAGCCATCAGATACCCCGCTGCTTGCGGCGGGGTGGTTCATTGATTTTTCGAGCGTGTGGTTTAAGGACGGCTGCTTGAAGCGGCTCTCGTCAACTTCCTGTCGAGGCTGATATTTCCCGCGCCTCGAGCGAAGATGATAAGGAAGCCGCCGGCGATGGAGATATCTTTCATAAACATGATGGCCTGAGTCCGGTCGGCAAAGTTGAGGTGAAAGAGGAGCGGCGCCAGAATACAAAAGCCCGCAAGCAGAAACGCGAAAAAGCGCGTCTTATATCCCAGGATGATTGCGAGCGAGCCCCCGACTTCAAGTGCTATCACCAGCGGTAACAGCGCGCCCGGTACACCGTGCGATTGCATGTACTGAGCTGTAGACGTATAGCTTCCAATCTTGCCCATGCCCGATTGGAGGAACATGAGCGTAATCAGGATGCGCCCCAGCAACTCGAATAGGTTATAGATCAATCCCATGTGCTCATTTTTGCAGGATAGTGTGTGATCAAGAACCTTGACCGCCGCCGCGCCGCGGTCCGGCCTGGATAACCGTCACATTCTGTCCTGCAACCGATAAATCCCCTACCCTGTGTGTGAACGATTCGTTACCGTCAACAAAGACCTGAACTCTTCCCTCGCTCCCCTCCTGTTTGACGCTCACTGTGATCCATGGATATCTGGTGTTCGCAGTGATTCTGCACGTGGGAGCTGACGCCGTAACCCGCACCTCAGCGCCGGCGCCGGAGATATCAAAGAACTGAATTTCATGAGGGGAGACTCTGAACGTGCAGGCGCTCTCCTCACTATAGCAATTAGCTGCAAAAATAACGACGAAGACGAGGCAGATTAATGAAGTGATGTACGTTCTCATAGCTCCTCGGCAAAATTGCCGCACACGCCGTATGTCGGGGCGTTTCAGTGTAACTTAATATAAGCAGCGCATTGGTAGGTTTCAATGGCGTGGAAGTGATCTGTATATCTCTTCACGCCGGTCCGCAGCTATGGTATAACTGCGCGTGCTTAAGAAGATCGTCTCAGGCGGCCAGACAGGAGCAGACAGAGCGGCGCTGGATTTTGCAATACGGCACGCCATCCCGCATGGCGGCTGGATACCCAAAGGAAGAAAAACAGAAGATGGGCCACTTCCCGAACGCTACCTGCTTAGGCAGATGCCAACGGAGGAGTATCCTAAGAGGACGGAACAGAACGTTGTAGACTCCGATGGCACAGTCATTATCTCTCACGGCGCGCTCACGGAAGGATCGGCCTTTACAAGGGAGATCGCCGAGAAGCACGGCCGTGCCTGCCTTCATTTAGACATGAACGAGTTGAGCGTTGAGCAAGCAGTACAGATTCTGCGATCCTGGATCACAGAGAATAAGATAGAAGTCCTCAACGTAGCCGGGCCACGACAGTCAAAGGACCCCGCGATATACGACACCACGTTTGAGATCTTGCAGCTCACGTTCGTCTAGCGCCTTTTGGTCAAGCCTTCGACCCATCAAAGATATACGTTTTGCTTTTTACTATTTTGCGGTCGCTGTAGGTTTCTCGGAACCTCATTCCCCCTTGCAAATTGATCGTCATTACTGGATAATGAAGAGAACCAAACAGGGTGATCAATGGCAATGTTATTTTGCAAAAGGAGGTGGCATGAACTGGGAAGATAGTGCCATGAAAACGGGAAAATTGGTTGAATGGCCCTACCCGGTACTCTACAACAAAGAGAATAAGGTTGATGTGGACATGCTCATTCTCGGGGGTGGACCTGCGGGGTGCATGGCGGCCATAAGCTCGGCAAAGAAGGGGTTAAAGGTCGCCCTTCTCGACAAGGCGCATCCCAAAAGATCCGGTGGGGGGTCAGGCTGTGACCACTGGCTCAATACCCCGAATCCCTGCGCGAAGATCACGGCTGAAGACTGTGTTGAGTGGGAAGAGGTGAGTAATAAGGGCTACTCCAATTCCCTTTCCCGCTACATTGCCGCGCGGGAGTCCTACGACACCCTGCTCGAAATCGAAAAGATGGGCGGCAAGATCAGGGATCTGGACAACGAGTTTGCGGGCGCGCCCTTCAGGGACGAGAAGACAAAGTTCCTCTTTTGCTATGACTATGAAAACAGGTTCCAGTTCCGTGTCTGGGGAACCACGTTTAAGCCCGTCATGTTCGCCGAATGCCTGCGGTTGGGCGTGCGGCTCTTCGACAGGGTGATTGCCACCAGTCTGTTGAATGAAGGAGGCACGCAAGGGGGAAGGATCGTCGGCGCAACTGCATTTAACTGTCGAACCGGGGAGTTTTACGTGTTCACAGCGAAGGCCACCATCCATGCCATGTCCATGCACCAGCAAAACTGGCTGTTTTCTACGGAACTGACCGGCCTGGATAGCTTCAAGCCCAATATTACAGGTGACGGTACCGCCATCATGTGGAGAGCGGGCGTTGAGTTGAGCCAGATGGAAAGAAGCCGGGCATCGGTTGCTCCAGGCCACGAGTATCCATGCTACGGCACGGGCAATGCGAGTAACAGTTGGTATCCGGCCACTATCGTCGATGCCGCCGGGAAGGAGGTCCCGTGGGTGGATGCGCTGGGGAATGCACTCAGGACGCTGGAGGATCGGACTCGGCCCCAACCACACCAGAGATTCATTGCTGAAAGGGCTTCAGACCCTCGATGGGCAAAGCCCTCACTTATTAAAGACCTTCCGACACGGCTTGCGAAGGGCGAATTCATCCTCCCTTTATACGCGGACCTCACCGGTATGCCATGGTACGAGAGAAAGGCCATCTGGGGCCTCATGGTGGGCGAGGAAGGAAGAACAAGGATCCCGGTCAAGGTGGCCTACGAGGAGGCAGGTTTCGACTCCACCAAACACATGCTCCAGAGCTATCTTACCCTGGGTGGCGAGCCCTACCCCAGCCGGGATATGACGCTGACCCAGACTGTCTTCCGGGAACAGCCCGGCGGGTCGGGCGACGTCGTGGCCGATTGGGATCTGAAGACGAACCTTGATGGTCTTTATGTCGCCGGCGACGCGATCATGTGCGGCAACTACTACTACCATGCCTGCGCCACAGGCAGGTATGCGGGCCGTAAGGCGGCGGAATACGCGTTGAAACAGAAGTCCCCCGTCATCGACCGGAAGCAGGTGCGAAAAGGAAAAGGCGAGAGTCTATGCGCCGACGAAGAGAAAACCGGGCAAGGACTACATTGACTGGAAGGAACTCAGGGCCGCCGGCGCAAGGGCTATGCAGAACTACTGCGGCGGCTTAAGAAACGAAGGGCTCATGATGACAGGCCTGAGGTGGATACAGGACCTTAAGGAAAAAGAATTTCCGGAAGCTTACGCAAGCAATCCGCACATATTGCTTCGAGTTCTCGAGACGTACAACTTCCTTACCGTTGACGAAATTATTATTCAGGCCTGCCTCGCCCGCAAAGCGAGTTCCCAAATCCTTGGCCATACCAGGCAGGATTACCCTGAAATTGATCCGCCGGAATGGCACAAGTTCCTCACTTTGAAGCAGGTAGACAATGCAATCAGGATCGGGGAGCTACCCATAGGATTTTGGAATAATCTGGCCGGGAACTACGAGGCCCACAACCCTGACTATAGCGGTTGGATGATGCACAAGAAGAAGTAATGAAGAAGCGATGGGAGAATAACCATGGACGAACAGAAGCGAAAAAAGAAAGAAGCCGGGCAGACGTGCTATGCCCTCCCTAACAAACCGACCCCGAGCATGCCGATCGTGATTGATGAGGCCAAGTGTGCAGGGTGCAATAAATGCGTCACCATATGCACGATGGATTTAATTCTCCCGAACCCGGAAAAAGGAAAGCCCCCGATTATCATGTATCCGGAGGAATGTTATCATGAAGGTGATTGTGTTACGGAGTGTCCCGTGCAGGGCGCCATTGCACTGCGCCATCCTTTGATGGGCAGAGTTCATTACAAGGACAAGGAGACCGGTGAAATCAAACGAATATAGGGAGGACGTGACATGAAAGGAAAAACATGGCTTGTGTTGATTCTGTTCATTGCGATAAGCGTTTTTGTCGTAACCGGAACCGCCTGCGCCCAAGGAGTTAAGACACTCAAGGTCGGCACGGTCCTTCCACTCAACTTCGGGCTGGGGGTCGACACGAAGAAGGCCCTGGAGATGCAGGTCGGCCAGTTTAATGATGCCGGCGGCATCACGATCAAGGGGCAGACCTACAAGGTCCAGCTCATCGTTTACGATGATAAATGGACCGCGGAGGCCGGCCGCGCAGCCCTGGAGCGGCTCGTTCACCAGGACAAGGTGCAGTACCTCATCAGTATTATCTCTTCTCCAACAATGGTTTCCGGCTTGAACATGGTTGAAGAGAACAAAATCCTGAACCTCTTCAGCGGGACGAGCCTGCGGGCCATGAACCCGAAATTACGCTACACCTTCGGGACATCCACCACCCGCACAAGCCTGATGCCCCTGTGGGCGATGGTGAAGAAGGTCTTTCCCAATGCAAAAACAACCGTATTCATATCGCCTAACGACGAGGGAGGCAAGGCCCGTGCCGCCGAAGAGAAGCAGGTGGCGGAGGCCAACGGCGTAAAAGTGCTTGACACCCTTTTTCATCCGCGTGATGCGGTCGATTTTACATCACTGGCTGTGAAGGCAAAGAGCCTGAACCCGGATATCATGGACTATCCGGGCGCTGATTCCGGAACCCAGTTCGGCCTGGAACTGAAGGCGGTTTATGCGGCCGGCTTCAGAGGCAACGCGCATTTAAGCGCCATAGCGCCAAAGCTCGATGAGGTGATGCAAGTGGCGAGTGTCGAGGCACTCGAAGGCCTCTTGTGCCAGACCAAACCGACCGAATTCCCCAACCCTCCGCCGCTCGCAAAGAAATTCAAGGAGGACTTCACCAGGACTTACGGAAAGTGGTCTGAGGCTGCGTTTCCCTGGATTCCAGCATGGCCCGCGCTGATAGAGGCCTTCAAAAAGGCCGACAGCGTCGACCCTACGACCGTTGCCGATTATATTGCCGCCAAAGGCCTTTTATGGGATCGTGTAGACGGCCCGGCCCGGATGGTGAGAAGGCCCGATCTTGGAAATACGAAATATTGCGACTCCGTCGCGGAGGCCATGTACGGGCAGATAAAGAATGGAAAGATCGTGTACATTGCGACTCTGAGTCGCGACGAGGTGGTTGCGTCTTGCGAGAAGGTCTTCGGGCCCGGGTGGAAATAGATTTTTAGATGACTATCGAACTTTTCTCCCAACTCCTTCTCAACGGCCTGTCGATAGGACTGATCTACGTCCTCGTTGCGTCGGGTCTCATTCTCCTTCTCGGCGTCGTGAGGATATTCAACTTCGCGCACGGCGAATTCTACATGCTCGGCGCCTTCATTACGTTTGGCTGCTGCGAATTTCTCCATCTCAACTTTTTCTTGTCCATCGCGATCGCAATCGTGCTGGTCACCATCCTTTCTTTGTTCTGCTACCGCTTCATCTTCCACTACATTCGAGGCGATATCCTCCTTTGTACCGCAGCCTCTATCGGCCTGTCGATGATGCTCCTGCGCGGCGCGCTTCTCTCGTTCGGCACCCAGGAAAGAGGACTGCACCCGCCGTTTGCGGGTTCGGTGGGTATCGGCCAGGTGAACCTGCCAGCGGAAAAGGTGATGGCCATCCTCCTCTGCCTGGGAGTCATGTTCGGACTCTACTGGCTTCTCATGCGCACCAAAGTGGGCAAAGCCATGCGCGCGGTCAAACTGGACAATGAAGTGGCTTCTCTCCAGGGCATCAATACCAATCGCATCTATAAGATCGCTTTTGCGGCCGGATGCGCTCTGGCAGCTCTCGCCGGAGGCATCATGGCCCCCGTCTTCTCCATCACTCCTTCGATGGGCCATTCCCTGCTCCTCAACTGTTTCATGGCCCTTGTTGTGGGAGGCATGCAGAGCATGGTGGGAGGCGTTGTGGGAGGTCTTGTCGTTGGTCTTGTCCTCAGCTTCGGCATGTACTTTGTCGGTGACCTCTCCGAGATTCTTCTCTTTGCCGTAATAGGTGTGATCATAGTCTTTAAACCGGGCGGACTTTTCGGGGAGCCGGAATCCCATGAATAGGAGAAACCCGGAAAAAGTGTTAATCACGCTGGGCTGCGTCTGCCTTGTCCTGGCATTTCTCCCCATTCTCACGGATTCCCGCTATTTCATGCACCTCGTTATTATGACCTGCGTCAATGTCATGCTGGGCCTCTCCTTCTCCATGCTCTTCAGTACGGGACTTATAACCATGGGTGCGGCCGGCTTCTGGGGCATAGGCGCCTACACGTCGGCACTTCTGGTACTTGAAAGCAGGCCTCTCTTTCTGGCTTGCCCTGCCCCTCGCGGCGCTTATGGCTGCCTTTGTCGCCTTTGTCGTCGGTATTGTCATCGTACGGGCCCCGGGCGTTGCCTTTATCATACAGACTATGGTCGTCAATATGATCCTGGTGCAGGTCTTCGGTCACTTCGAGTTTTTCGGCGGGTGGGCAGGCCTCCTCGACATCCCCGCCCCCGACCCGATCGGTCCCATCACCTTCACAAGCAAGACCGCAAACTACTATCTGATCCTGATTTTGCTTCTCGTGAATATCCTCGCGTTTTACGCGCTCTATACTTCCCGCGTGGGGCGGGCCTGGAGCGCAATTCGTCTGAACGCACGTCTTGCGGAAACCCTCAGCGTGGATATCTTCCGTTACAGGCTCGCAGCTTTCATGATCTCCGCCGCAGGGGCCGGTCTTGCCGGTTCGTTTTACGCCCACTATTTTCAGACCCTTGAGCCCAACATGTTCAACGTGTTTAAATCGATTTACGTCCAGATTTACAGCATCCTTGGCGGACTCAATTCCTATATCCTGGGACCCGTCATCGGGGCCGCGATCATTACCTTCGTCCCTGAACTACTGCGGGTGGGCAACCAGATCGAACCGATCATGACCGGCGCGGTCCTGATATTTCTGGTTATATTCCTTCCCGGAGGCATTTTGAGCTTGCCCGAGCGCGTGGGCTTCTTCAGGAAAGAGCCATTGGCTTCGTCGCCGGAGAAGGTCCCCGTCGGAAGCAGAAAAGGGAAAGGGCGCACCGTGAAACCGCTTCTCGAGACACGAAAGCTGACAAGGTTCTTCGGGGGTCTGGCAGCCGTGAACGAGGTGGACCTCCAGGTTGCGGAATCGGAGATTCTGGGCCTCATCGGACCCAATGGCGCGGGAAAGAGCACGTTTTTCAACCTGGTAAGCGGTTTCCATCCCGTTACACGGGGCACAATAGTCTTTCAGGGAAAAGACATCACAGACATGAAAGCCCACGAGGTCGCCAACGTGGGCATAGGTCGGGCCTTCCAGTCCGCTACGCTCTTTATGCAGTTGTCCGTCTTTGATAATGTCTTCAACGGATTCCACCGACACTACCGGGAGCCTCTCTGGAAGGCATTCTTCCATTCGGCAAGCGTGCGAAAAGAGGAGCAGAGGGCGCGAGACAAGGCGAGAGAGATCATCGATTTCATGGGCCTCGCTGACTATGCGGACCGGAAGGCACAGAACCTTCCCCATGGGCATCAGAAAATCCTCGGCGTGTGCATTGCGATGGCCACCCAGCCGAAGCTCCTCCTTCTCGACGAGCCTTTCACCGGCATGCATCCCGAGGAAACGGCCGTCATGATGAAAGTGGTCGGCAAGATACGGGACAGCGGAGTTACGATCGTGATTGTGGAGCATAACATGGAGGCGGTCATGCGGCTTTGCGACCGCATCGCCGTCCTGAACCAGGGCAGGAAGATCGCGGAAGGGCCGCCTGATGAGATCGCCCGAAACCCGGAGGTCATTGAGGCGTATCTGGGCTCGGACGAGGAGGAACTATAATTGCTCCTGCAGGTGAATAACATAAGCGTCCGGTACGGCAAGGCGGAAGCGCTCCGCAACGTTTCGATGAGAGTGGATAAGGGCGAGATCGTGAGCCTTATCGGTTCCAACGGCGCGGGCAAGACGACGACCCTCAGGAGTATTTCGGGTCTGGTCCCTTATTACGGCGGGGAAATACTCTTTCAGGGAAGACGGCTCAATGGGGTAGCGCCTCACGAAATTGTGGGGATGGGTATCGCCCACGTACCGGAGGGAAGAAGGGTTTTCAGCTCCATGACCGTCACGGAAAATCTGGAGCTGGGCGCGTATCTGCGTAATGACCGGAACAAGCGTGGCCCGGGACCTGGACCGGATATACAAGAGCTTCCCCGTGCTGAACGACAGGGCAAGGCAGAAGGCCGGTTCCCTGAGCGGCGGAGAGCAGCAGATGCTCGCCATAGCCCGCGCTCTGATGGCCTCTCCAACCGTTCTCCTCCTCGATGAGCCGAGCCTCGGTCTTTCGCCGAAGCTTGTCCGGGAGGTCGCGCGAATCGTTTTGGATATCAACCGCCAGGGTGTGACAATCATCCTGATTGAGCAGAACGCCCGCATGGCATTGCGCTTGTCGCATCGGGCCTACATCCTGGAGCTCGGAGAGATTATACTGGAAGGTAATGCAAAAGAACTGATCAACGACGAGAAGGTCAGAAAGGCCTATCTGGGAAGCGCCCAGAGTGGATGAGAAGAGTAGGAGCGAGCTATTAAGAAGAGGAGAATCAACAGATGACGACCTGGCACGAATATCTTGAAAGCGGTCTGCCCGCACCCGAATGGCCGTACCCGGTGCGTTACGGGAACGAGATAGAAGTGAAGACGGACGTGCTCGTTCTGGGCGGCGGCATCGCCGGCTGCCATGCCGCTATTAACGCAAGACGAAAAGGCGCGAAGGTTGTTCTCGTCGAAAAGGGGGCAACAAAATGGAGCGGTCACGGGGGCGCGGGCGTGGATCACTGGCTCAATGCATGCACAAATCCATGCTCAAGGATCACACCGGAGGAGTTCGTCGAATCGGTAAGCCGGGATTGCGATGGTTACGATTGCGGACCTTCGCTCTACATTAACGCGCAGGAAGCCTGGGATACACTCCTCGATATCGAGGCGATGGGCGTACGGGCTCGCGACGTAAACGATGAATTCAAGGGCGCGGCTTTCAGGGACGACGAGACCAAGCTGATGTTCGCTTACGATTACAAAAACAGGATAGACATTCGGGTGCACGGCCACAACGTGAAGCCCTGCCTTTATCGAGAGTTGAAGCGGCTGGGTGTAGAGGTTTATGACCGGGTCATGATCACGGGACTTCTTACCGAGGGAGGCAGGCAGGGGGCGCGCGTGGTCGGCGCCACGGGCGTCAACACGCGAACCGGGGAATTCTACGTTTTTAGAGGGAAAGCCAGCATCGTAGCCATGCAAGCGCCGGGACGCTTGTGGACATTTTCTACGGAACATCGCTCCATGTGGAATGACCTGAACAACGCAGGAGAGGGTTTTTCCATAGCCTGGAACGCGGGCGCGGAATTCGTGAATCTGGAAAAATCCTGGCCCGCCATGATCACCCCTTTCAGTTATATCCCCTATGGTGTGGGCAATACGAGCAATACATGGCATGGAACTCCGATTGTCGATGCAAACGGGAAAGAGGTGCCATGGCTTGACAGGGACGGCAACGAGGTGCGAACCACGGAGGAGCGATTCGAGCCGTCTCCGGGCCAGAAATTCATCCTGGGTCCCGGGCAGCACGTTGCCTCACACGTACGAGAACGATCCTAAGATCCTTGCGCCTGACTTATCGGAGCGTATCCGGAAAGGTGAATTTGTATTGCCTCTCTATGCCGACCTGACGCGCCTTCCGGAACAGGAGCGCAGAGCCATATTTGGCCTTATGGTGGGCAACGAGGGAAAGACCCGCATCCCGGTATACGATATCTTCACGAAGGCCGGTTTTGATCCGGACAAGGATATGCTTCAGGTGCCTGTACTGCCGATTGATGCCTACACCAAGAGTGCAGGAGTCAATTACTGGGCAGGCAAGGCCATGCCGCTCCTGCGAACGGGCGCGGGCGGCCTGCTCGTCGACTGGGACCTGCGGACCAATCTGGAAGGATTGTACGGAGCGGGGGGTACCGTTTCCGGCGCCGGGGCACATTCCACGGCTGCCACGGGCGGACGATATGCCGGAAGGAAAGCAGCGGCCTACGCGTTGACGGCGGCGGAGCCCATCGTAGACCCCGAGCAGGTGCGGAAGGAGAAGGCGCGGGTCTATGGACCCTTACAACGTAACAAGCACAGCATAGGGTGGAAAGAACTGAATGCGGGGATTTGCAGGATCATGCAGGATTACTGCGGCCAGTACAAGAACCATGAGAGCCTTGCTGCGGGCTTGCGCCTGCTTGGCGAACTGAGGGAAGCGGAATGCTCCAGGGTCTACGCAGCCACACCCCATGACCTTGGCCGGGCCCTGGAGTGCCAGACAATGATTACTGTGGGTGAGATGGTTATCCGGGCATGCATGGAGAGAAAAGCGAGCAGCAAGTTTCTCGGTTTTTTAAGAATTGATTATCCGGCAATGGACCCGCCCGAGTGGCAAAAGTATCTCCCGATGAAAATGGAGAACGGAGAAGTTCAGGTCAGAGAATTGCCTCTCGATTTTCACCTGCGACCACCTTACGCAGCGAGCCACGAGGAGAATTACAGGATTCACTGTGAACGGTAAGCTGGAATCTCGAGTATCGCCGGCAAACCAGGAAGCCGCCAGAAGGAGGTAGGCCGTGATGAGAGAAAAAGTTTACATGCTGCCCAATCAACCGACACCGAACAGAGCCGTTGATTTCAATCCTGATATTTGCAACGGCTGTAACCGGTGCGCAGAAATATGCCGAAACGACGTGTTGATGCCTAACACGGAAAAGGGAAAGCCGCCGATCGTACTCTATCCTGATGAATGCTGGAGCTGCGGCTGCTGCGTGCAGGAGTGTAATCGCCCGGGAGCCATCGAAATGTTACATCCCCTGAACCAGAGCATCGTGGTGATCTGGAAGCGCAAAGAAACAGGGCAGGAGTTCCGGCTCGGCATGAAGAATCCACCCGCGCCGAATACCAAACCGGCTGCCGGGTGAGGCATAAGCGATGACGGGCCTTTTTTCAGGCAGCCGGGCTTAACCCTTTCGACCCATGCAAAATACCCCCATGGCCTATTGCCTTTATTCGCTGCCGTCATTACTCTTTGAATAGAAAAGAGATTGATGCGCCGGCGGAAGGAGGCTGTCGATGAAAAAGTTTGCTCTGACTTTTTTGGCCGCATTGATGTGTGTTGCCTCTGGGGGAGCTGCTTGTGGCACTGCACAGGCGTACAGCGAGGCGGATCTTAAGGAACTGATGGCAACCGGGAGCTGCGTGAAATGCGATTTATCAGGCGCAGTGCTGATCCACATGAACCTGTCGGGAGCCGACCTGTCGAAGGCAAATCTAACACGAGCAAATCTCACCGATGCGTACCTCGCAGGCGCGAATCTAGCGGAAACAAACCTCTCGGGGGCAATTCTGACGAGTACGAATCTCGCGGGCGCGAACCTGTTGCGTGCAAAGCTCGGCGGTGCGAATCTTCTCTTCACAAATATGGCCGGGGCCACATGGACCGACGGGGCACTATGTCAACGCCATTCATCCGGACACTGCAGGCGATAGACCGCTTCCAAGCCGGTCCTGTAATCCCGACATCCTTCTAGTCCTCCTGGAAACCGCCTCAATGAAAGCCTCTTCCTTTCCCCAGATTTCAACGCGCTTTCTTGCCCTCGTGACAGCGGTGTAAATAAGCTCCCGCGTCACCACCTCGGAGTGCCTGTCAGGGAGCAGGATGAGGACGTGCTCGAATTCAGAGCCCTGGCTCTTGTGCACGGTTACGGCATGCGCGCTCTCGCTTGCGATAAGCCGCACAGGCGGAATCCTTCTGAAACCGCCTTCGTCCGTGGGAAAATAAGCGCGCAGAGCGGCGACATCAGGATCGTCAAGGAGAATGCCGATGTCTCCGTTGAAAAGCTTCAGCCGATAATCATTTGCCGTAACCATGAGCGGCTGACCACGATACCATCTGCCTTCCCTGTTTATGAGACCGTGCTCTGTCACAGAATTCCCGTACTGTTTGATTAACCGAAAGAACACCGTAAGGTCCTTCCCGAAGGGCACAGAGCGTGCGGAAACGGTTGAAGAGGTTAAACGCAGCCGCAGGCTCGGCAGCTCTCAAGTAATCGGTGTAATAGTCAAGCGTGTGCCGTTCCAGTGCCCTCGCAAGGCCTCCGGCCGGAGGAAGCTCCTGCCATGAAATGGCGTCAAATTTGCGGCTCTTGAGGAGGTCGAGAGCCGATCTGCCGTCTCCGGCTCTTACCAGCTCGCTCAATATGCCGATGCCGCTTTGATGGTCGAAGCGGTAATTCTTCTCCAGTACCACTGCGCAATCGCCAAGCACAGACCGGTTGGCGATCGCGGCCGGCAGTGCGTGGCCAATGAGTCGTTCGGCCTGCTCTCTAAAACCAGGTGAAAATGTGTTAGCGTCCGCAGCCTCGCAGATGTCGCCGAACACAGCGCCCGGCTCCACTGACGCAAGTTGTTCCTTGTCGCCGAGAAGGATAAGCTGCGCATCCGGTTTGAGCGCGCTCGAGAGGCGAGCCATAAGCGGAAGATCGATCATCGACGCCTCATCGACAACGACAACATCGTATGGCAAAGGATTATCTTTGTTAAACCTGAAGCCCGGGCCGCGGACAGGTCCAAGAAGACGGTGAATCGTTGCTGCATCGTCAGGGATGAGAGCTTTCACATCCGCGGAACAGTTGAGGCTCTCCTTACTCTGCCGTATGACCTCTCGAAGCCTGGCCGCTGCCTTCCCCGTCGGGGCCGCGAGCGCGACAGCCGGACTCTTCCCTTTTGCCTGCTCCGCCATCAGCGCAAGTACCTTCGCCATGGTGAATGTCTTACCTGTCCCGGGCCCACCCGATATGATCGTCAAGCCATTCAGGATCGCCATCACTGCAGCGACACGTTGCCAGTTTATCCCTTTTTCATCATTCTCAGCAAAGAGGCGCTGGAGGCCGTTCTTGAGGAGCTGCTCGTCGATTGATCTTTTCGGCCTCTGTGCTCTTGCAATGAGCGCGTCGGCAAGCTCTCTTTCATAGGTCCAGTAGCGCTGCAAATAGAGTCGATACCGCGCGTCGAGGATCAAAGGTTTGAATTCACCCGGTGCACCGACAACCGGGGCGGCTCTCAGCCGATTTGCCCACTGCTCAAGATCAGGATATCTGCCGCCCTGCGCGCAGAGTCGGTCTCCATATTCATCTCCACGTTGATCTCCATGTCTCAAATGTTCAATCGGTCTACCCGACCAATCAGCAAGCGATGCGCAGATGTGCCCCTTGCTCACTGCATTACTCGCGAGCATTGCTGCCAGACGGAGATCGACGAGAGCTTCTGCAGGAACAGTTGATGAAAATCGTACCATCCAGTTTGCGAATTGGAGGTCGAGATCAGTAAAGCGTCCACTCTCGCCGGTTGCATCTTTTTTTAACATATTACGTACCCGCCAGATACTCTGTGAGGCTGTTGATCAGTTCAGACGAAGGCCGGTTGAAAAGAATGCCATGGCCGGAGGCGGGATTCATTCCGCGAAGAAAAAGGTAGTAGATGCCGCCGAAATGCAGATCATAGTGATAATCGGGCAGACGCAGCGCAAGATACCGGTGCAGTGCGACCGCGTACAGATGGTATTGGAGTGTATAGAATTCACGTTCCATTATAACGGGCAGTCTTTCCGCGGAATAGTCTGCCATGTTCGCACCAAGATAATTTGATTTCCAGTCGACGATGTAGAATCTATTGTCGCGGCGGAAGATCAGGTCGATGTAACCTTTCAGCATACCCTTGACCGGCTTGAATCCGAGCTTCTTGATAAACGAACCGATAGAGCTCTTTCCAATACCGTCGGGCAGCCCGAAGAGAGAGCCCAATCCCCTGGGCGTTATCAATGATAACGGCAGATGAAACCCCATTTCATGCAGGCGATCGTCTCGCCTGAGCGCACACAGGCTGAAAAAAGAGCCTTTGTCGAGTGGCGTCGTGAGCACGTTCCTGACCAGCAGGCAGACTGTGTCCAGCCATTCAGATGCAATACCATACCGGCTCAATATGCCGGCCACGAGCGTGCGCGTCTCATCAGAATCGAAATCGGCGAAATCGACATGCTCCAGAATATCGTGTAAGCAGCTTCCTGCTGTTGTTCCACCGGGAAGCGTGAAGATCGAAAGGTTCTCAGGGCTCTCTCGCTGCTCAACGGCAGCATCATCGGGCGCAAACTCATCCAAGAGGTCTGTGTCCCGGTCCGGCAGATCAGCCAGTTCATCCTTTCCCGACGTAAGCGATGAAAAGCTCGTAATGTGCCAATCCAGCTCAATCCTTCCAGTGTACGGTTTAAGCGGAGGGATCTTATGCGCAGGTTGCGCGGTGCTGTGATGCGCAGCGCTCTCCTCGGGCAGGGGAAGCACTTCGATAGCCCCTTTTGATTCACGGACAATAGCCTCCAGATCGGTCCTGAGGCTTTCATCGGAGATGGACCTCATGTGCGCCTCTAATCCTGCACGGTCACAACGTTCAAGATTGCCGCCGTGGAACAGGTACGCCAGCGCAGACGTCTCAGCATGCTTGATGGAGCCCCATGCCAGGTAACATCGACACTTCGCCCGCGTCAAGGCTACGTACGTCAACCTGATATTCTCTGCCAGCTGCTCTGCCTCAGCGCACTGCCTGGTCGGCTCGTCCGGAGTCATGGAGACGTTCACTACCGACTGATTTTCCGCCTCCCTGTCATGATAGGTGAGCACCGGCTGTGGCTGTCTGTAGTCGCTCCACAGAAATGGGCAAAAGACAATCGGATATTCCAGCCCTTTGCTCTTGTGTACGGTCACGACCTTGACCGCTGTTTCGTCGGTCTCCAGCCTTACCTGGTGCTCCTCCGGCGGTATGTAAGAGGAACCGTTGATGATGATCTGCCGTTTCTCACCCAGCCACTTAAGAAGGCCATCCATGCCGAGTTTCTCCTCTGCCGATGCCCTGTGCAGCAGTTCAAGCAGATGCAGCAGGTTGGTCAAGCGCCTTTCGCCGTCCGGAAAAGAGGCCAGTCGGCGCTTCACCTGTTCGCGCGCAACCAGCGTCCTCGCCATGCTTATGAATCCTGAGCGAATCCACTCCGTCCGATACTCGTCGAAGCGGGCGAGCCACGCGTCCCAGCGAACCTCATCCGAGGTCATGATTGCCAACTCATCTCCTGAGACACCCAACATCTTTGTTATCAGGGCAACTTTGACTTTCCCTTCGTCTGCCGGCTCGCCGACCGCCGCCAGTATCTGTTCCAATTCCAGGGCCTCATCAGATGCAAACACAGACTCACCGGTGTAAACAACCGCCGGAATGTTCACCTGCCTCAATGCGGACTGCATCTCGTGCGCCTCCCGGTTGGTTCGTACGATAACAGCCATGTCACCGAGAGCGACAGGACGAACACCGAGCAGCGCGCGCGACTCAAGCCCCAATTCAAGAAGTCTTCCGATCTCGGAAGAGACAGCCCGGTAGAGAGCCTCACGCGCAGCGCCCTTTGCGATAGGCGCGCCGTCGCTTCCACGCGCGAGAAACCAGAGCTTAAATGGCGAAGGATCGATGCGGCCATCGATCTGGAGTTCTATTGATTCTGCCCCGCTCTCTTTCACCGGAAGATACTGCACCGCCTCAAGAAGAAATGGGCTTCCCGGTTTTTCAAATATTGCATTGACAGCCCTGATGAGCGCCTCTGTTGATCGCCAGTTCGTCACCAGTGTAAACCGTTCACCCACATTACCTGCAGCCTTGATATAAGCAAAGAGATCGGCTCCGCGAAAACCAAAGATCGCCTGCTTCGGATCGCCTATGAGAAAGAGCGTTGCGTCCTGATAGCCGTATATACGTTTGAATATGGCGTACTGCACAGGATCCGTATCCTGGAATTCATCGATAAGCGCAGCCTTATACTGCTTTCTGAGCGAAGTCGTAAGCTCTCCACCGCCTGCCCCCTCAAGCGCGCCATGCAAGTCGAGAAGAAGGTCATCGTAGGTACGCACGTTTCTCTTGAGCTTTCTTTCGACCGACTCCTGTTTCACATACTCAATCAGCTTCTCTCGCACCTCGGCAAGTTGCTGCTCATAGCAGGAACGCATCTCCGCAAGCTGCCGGCGCAGCAGTTGGCACTGTCTGAAAAAAGGATGATCAGGCGGCCGGGTTCCTTTCTTCAACGCCGTGGCTTTCACCGGCGGATCAAAGCAAAAGTAGTCGAGGCCGTTGGGCGCCGGCAGCAGATAGCCTGATGAGAAATAAGTGTCAAGCTCATGCATCACCCGGTCCAGCGCTTTTAACGTATAGACCGACCTGCTGAGTCCGGAATCCTGCGAGAGAATAGCCTCTACCTCGAGGCGGGAAGAGCTCCAGGCACTGGCAGCCTCTGAGAAAGCGGTGAAACAGGATTCCTCCGCGGTACCCGGCGTACCCTCTTCGTCGACGCGATCGCCTTTCTGCACGCGCAGAAACGGATTTCTCCCGCAAATGCGAACGAGCTTGAATAGTTCTTCGGGCTCAACCCAATCCTTGATACAGCTCCAGAAATGGCCTGAACCCGCGTAAAAATTGATTCTCCAAAAGTCATGGATCATCTCCTTGACCATCTGTGCCTCATCTTCCACCAGCTCCGTGTCAAAGAGCGATCCGCTTTCAAATGCATGGTTTTGCAAGGCCCGCAGGCAGAATCCATGAATGGTATAGATGGCGCTCTCATCAAAACTGCGTAGAGCATCTGTCAGCAGGCGCCTCGCCCTTTCGTGGTTTTCCACCCTCAGGAGAAGCCCGGAAAGAAACGCATCCGTAGCCTGGCCATGAGTAAACGCTTGTAAAGCATCCTTGATTCTCGTGCGTATCCTGCCCTTCAGTTCACTTGTAGCGGCTTTCGTAAACGTGACGACAAGGATCTCTTTGGTGGAAAGGCCTTTTTCGACGAGCAGCCTCACGTAGAGTCCGGCGAGGGCATACGTCTTGCCGGTACCGGCGCTCGCTTCCACCAGATTCCATCCGGAAAGTGGAACATCATTGGGATTAAACGTGGACGGTTCGGAGAAAGGTGGTTGCGCGCTCATCGCACCTTCTCCCGGTGTTCCAGTAATGGCTCAAGAACAGCAAGCGTGATCTCGGCGAAAGGATCGGAGAACGGGCTTGTATCACTGAAACAGAGATTGAGGTAGGGATCGTCACCTTCACCCGAAGCACCAGGAACAAAATCAGAACCCTGCCAGGTAGACTGCGCTGATTTGCGCGCATCGGAGATCTGCTCTCCTTTTCTCAAACGTTCCGCGTACGACAAAGAGGACTCAGGAAAAAATCTGAGAGGTTCGGAAACACCGCGCCAGTAGAGGTGAAGTAGCGTCTCGATGAGAGGAGCAGCCTCCTCCACACGCTCGAACCGCCAGCTCCTGTCAGTTGTGATCAGATGAGTTGCACGCGGGTATTCCGGCTCGCTTACGAGATTGAGGATGAGATGATCGATCCACGCCGCTATCTGGTACCTGCCTTTATCTTTCGCGAAATGAAACGTTACCGTGCCGGAGGAAGGGATGGCATCGATGCGACCCGATACTCTGAATCCCGCCAAATCAAAATCTGCCTCGATTGGAGCGAGCATCGGCAGTGCAACGTGCGATCTCACCAGTTCGGAAAAAGCTTCTGCCTTCGCCTTGAGACTGCTGTATGCCAGTTCACCGGGTATTCCCGGAGGCAGAATACCTCGTGCGCGCGCCAGTCCGATGTATTGCTTCAGCTCCTTGCCCTCAAGGTTTTTTCGGATCAGCAGGTCCCCCAGCAGATAGCCATCGAGACTATCCAGGGAGAATGGCTCCTCTCCCTGCAGAATACGATCGGGCTCTTCCAGATTGATCCCGAGCCTGTACTTGAGAAGATATCGTGCAGGATTCTGGTAGAATCTCTTCAGATTGGCGATCGAGAGCTGCTTCCATTCGGCAGGCGGCTCATCCAAAGGCTTCGATATGAAGCGGACGGCTTGCCGAAGCGGCTTTGAACGCGCTACTGCCGTGTCGAAGTCTTCCTGCGAATAGCTGAAAAATCGCCCCTCTCTCGTGAAATAAGAAGTGTTAAATGGCTGAAGCCGATGATTGGTGAGAAGAAGCTGACCCATTGAAGAGGCGGCTGCAGAGAAACCCTGCTCGCAGTAATCGAGGAGTTCGCTTACCAGTACCGATGGAGGAATCACGCTGTTGTCACGGATGCTTTGCCCTACGTAACTGATGTAGAGGTAGTCCCTTGCTGAGAGCAGCGCCTCCAGAAAGAGATACCGGTCCTCGTCACGAAGCGAGCGGTCCCCCGGCTGTGGGTCCTGGGCGATGAGATCAAAGGCAACGGCACGTTCTTCCCGGGGATACGCGTCAGAATTCATCCCGATCAAACCTATCATGCGAAACGGGATGCTCCTCATGGGCAGCATCTCGCAAAAGGTGACACCACCCGCGAGGAAGCCCCTGGAGAGCTGCACCTGTCCGAGCTGTGTCGAAAGAAAGTAGCGTACCACCTCAATCTCTACAGGCTCATCGAATCCGGAAAACTCTTGAAGACGCTTCAACCCCTTGAGTTCATCATCCAGAAGCTGCACGTCGCCGACAGTCTCTTCATCTTCCATGATGAACAATGATCTCAGCGACACCAGGGTGTCGCTCCACTCAGCGAGCGTTCGAGGCTGATCAAGCGTTCGTACCATATCGAAAAGCTGCTCCAAAAACGCAAGAAACGCACCGAGTGTATCTGCCTCATCCCCAACGATTGCGTGGGGCAGCTTTCCGAGAAAGAGCTCCTCTTCGTCACCCATCATTGAGTATCCGAGGATCAGCCGCTCAATACCTGCCTTCCAGCTGTTTTCCTCAAAGGGAGGCAAACCGAAGGATGCCCTGTGTTCTCCATCAATCCCCCAGCGTATGCCCGTCTCGAAAATCCAGCGATGGATCCTGTCCATCTCTTGAGCGGAAAGGCCAAGCCTGCTTCTGACCGCAGCACAGCCGAGTATATCGATAATCTCCGACGCCCGGAGGCGGCCTTTGCACAGGCCGATGATCTTGAGAAAGAGATCTATAACTATAGACTGCGAGGGCGCTCGCCTGTCAGCGATGGAATAAGGGATACGCTTTTTCTCATCCTGGCATGCATCGAAAACAGCAGTGATGTACGGTGCGTAAGTCTCTATATCAGGTGTCATGACGAGAACGTCTTTAGGCGTGAGGTTTCGATCTGTCTCAAAGAGGTAGAGCAGTCTATCGTAGAGTACTTCGATCTCACGCCATGGCCCATGACACGAATGGATCTGGAGAGACGTATCATCAGAATGGACTTCGCTCTTGATGCTCTCCTCACCCCTGTTACGTAAAGACAAAATGTCCGACTGGATCGCGCTGAGCAGAGAATCCTCTCCCGGGTCGACAAAGTCGGAGAGCAGGTTCCGATTGGAGATCGACAATAGCACGGAAGAAATCTCGTCCCAGCGTGCCGAGCGATGCAAGCAGCGGATTGCCTACCTCAAAATGCATATCCAGAGGCGAATGGGATTTCGAACCCTCTGAGCGTTCCACACTCACGATTCTTCTTTCCGGCACAATATCAGCCCAGTATTCTTTTGAAGGGTTGAAGAGAAAGAGGTGCACCGGTATGTGGCCTGCAAGCGCCTTCAATACTTCGAGGTGATAGCGCGGGAGAGCCGGAATGCCGAAAACAGAGACGCGCTCTGGTAACCCGCACGCACTAAGGGACTCATCCGGCCCGGCGGTGCCATGTACGCGCTCTTGATCGGAAAGTCTCTTGATCGCATTTTTCCAGATCCTGGCTCGATGCGCACTCGTCTCACCTTGAAAGAGAAGACGCCAAAGCTGTGCCTGCCAGTGATGCTCGATCCCCCGATCCCATCCGAGTACCTGTTCCGGTCGAAATACCGCATACGCGTCAAAAGCGTCCGCAATGCGCTCCGCCAACTGCAGCCTCTTCAAATTGAGCTGGGTATCGGAAAGATAGCGGCGCAACGATTCGAATCCTTCTCTTTGCAGGCAATCAGGCAGAATCTTCGCAATGCGCCATGCGTTTACCTGCGGACTAAAAAGGTCCGGATCCCGCACATCGTCTGCTACTGCCTTGAATATCTCCAGCATAAATCTGTTGGGAAAAGGAAACCGGCAGTTTGCCCAGACGCCGAGCTTACGCGCAAGCTCCATCGACAGCCACCGTTCCATGCCTTTGCTCTGGACAACGATGACCTCGCTCACAAAGGGCGAGTAGAGAGGTTCTGCAACAACGCCCGCCAGCCGCTCCACAAGCGCTTCCATCCGGTTACTGGTATATATATGTAATCCAGACATCATTAATTTTGCCGTCAGAATATAATAGCAGAGTTCCAAGCTGAGAAACAGGTGCGGCTGACAAGCATACGCACACGGGCTGCAACGATGAAGTTAACTTTTGTAACCTGGACGGCCGATAAAAGGACTGCCTGGTGCCATGGACAGCGAAGGAAAATTGTCTTAGACTGTCACGATAAAGTATGTATCGTTTAAGGAGCACGACACCATGAAAAAGAATGGAAAGAAAGTCCCCGGGAAAGAGAGGGATAAGAAAAAGACAGATCAGGAAATCAGCGGAGTCGAAGACCTCCTGGAGACGATACCCGAAGATGCGCGAGAGGAGTTGATCCGGCTTGCAGAAGAGTGTGACTCTGAAGACGAGTTTGTCAGGGCCGTTTTCGTTGGCGATTGTCCCCGCTGTGAAAGCGATCAGACAGGCATGCCGGAAGGCCCTGACGACGATGAGGATATGACTGTCGGTCTCTGTAAAGCATGCGGTTATGTGTGGTGTCTGGAATGCGACAAGGAACTTGCCCCCGGCGCCTCCTGCGGCCATTGGCAGATTTGCGAGAGCTGCGAGCAACTGGAGGAAGAGTCGGGGTTATGCAATACTTCGCCTGACCAGTGCGATGTGATCCAGGTGTGGCTCGCTCAAAAGCGCTCCTAGTCGGACGGGCTGAGCGTCGGAAAAGGTATGGTGATTGCCGAGACCGGGCATTCGGCAGCGCAGAAACCGCACTCCTCGCAGAACTCTTCCGCCAGAAGGGCCTTCTCCTCATTCATACTCAAGGCCTTTGGGGGACAGACCTCGATACAGGCGCCGCAGCCCGTGCATGCAGTTTCATCAATAACCGGCAGCATCAGATTCTCATCCCCACTCTGTAGCCGTCATGGATGGCGTTGTTGAGACGTCGCGGCCTCTTCGCATCGCCGGCAAAGTAGACCTCTTTGTCCGAGCCTTGCAGGGCCGATTGCCACACGGAGGCCTCCTGCCTTTGCGCTGAAATTATGGTGTCAATCTCGATGACCTTCTCTCCGCGAGCACCGGATAGACGAGCCGTTTTTCCGTCGATGCTGAGAAGGCGCGTCTGTCTGAGCAACGATGCTTTCCCTTCTTTCAGGACCCTCATATAACCCCAGAGATAGAACGGGTTCACGTCCCTGCCGAGCTTCGCTCCCTCTTCAATAAGTGTCAGATCGAAAGCCCCCTGCCGCAGCAGATAAACCGCCAGGCCCAGCCCCGCGCCCTCACCGCCGACAATCAGTATCTTACCCGACGGTCTGATTTGTTTTTCCATTATATCATCGAGAAAAAGAACAGGAAGACCTGTCAGGGCAGGACGGTACTCTTCGTTCCGCACCCCCCGCAATCACGACGGTGTCCGCTTCCTGCATTAAGACGCTCTCCGGTGTTGCCTCAATCCCGAGCTTCAGCTCCACGCCTGCCTTCACACAGGCGCGCTCAAGATATCGTATCGGACGCAGGAGTTCCTTCGCTCCCTCATCCACGCGCGATGCAAGAAGGACGGCTCCGCCAGGCTGTTCATTCTTTTCCCATACTGTCACGGCATGGCCCCGGCCGGCAGCAACAACGGCAGCCTGGAGTCCTGCCGGCCCTCCGCCCACGATGAGCACCTTCTTCTTCCTGCGCGCAGGCGGGTGATCCCGATAGCCCCACTCAGGCTCTCCCTCATGGCCGAGCGTGGGCCTGACCGAACACATGAGGGGCTGGTGAAAATAAAGGCGGGAGAAACAGAGATTGCAGGCGATACAAGGGATGATCTCATCTTCTCTTTGTTCGGCTACTTTTCGCGGCAGATCAGGATCGGCAATCATGGGCCTGCAGGCCTCCCAGAAATCGATCATACCGGAAGCGATTGCCTGTTCCGGTATGTCCGGTGTGAACTGGCGGAAAGCCATCATGACAGGGACGCTCGCACTCTCCTTCACCCTGCGGGCTACCCAGAGCCAATGCCCCATGGGCACGTCCCTGGTGATCACCGGAACCGAGGATTCATGCCAGCCAATGGTGACGCTCAGGAAATCGGCGCCTGCCTCCTGGGCTATGCGAAAACTTTCCAGGCTTTCATCCAGCGTGTTTCCTCCGCGGTCATCGAGGAGTTCAAGGCCGCATAGACGTACTCCCACAGGCAGATCTTTACCCACCTCTGCCTTGACTGCCTGCAACACCTCTTTCATCAGGCGGCAGCGGCTCCTGATGTCACCCCCGTATTCGTCCTGTCTCTTATTCGTATAACGAGAGATGAAGGTGGAAAGAAGGTAGCCGACGATGCCCGAGATCTCTATCATATCAAAGCCGGCATCAACCGCACGGCGGGCAGCCTTCGCATGATCGTCAATCGACTTCTTTATCCCGGCACTGCTTATCTCGCGGGGCGGCTTGAAGTAAGAGAGTTTCTGCGGTACGACCGACGGCATGAGGCAGTAGTCGAGTTCGACACCGCCCTCCCTTCCGCAATGCAGAAGCTGAAGACAGGAGAGAGCACCGTGCTGTTTAATGACATCCGCGATCCGCGCAAGTCCCGGTATGAACCGATCGTCATAGATGGCCATCATACCCCGGAAGCCCTTGCCTTCGCCCAGCTCATCCACATAAGCACCCTGGGTGGTCACCACACCCGCCCCACCCTGCGCCTGCGCCGCCATGTATGCTACTTCCCGGTCGCTCACGAAGCCGTTACCAAAGGGAAAATTTGTCTCTGTTGCGGCATATTTTATTCGGTTCTTGGTCTTTAACGGGCCTATGCGGCCGGGTGAAAAAATGTGCGGGTACTTTTCCAAAGGGCTGATCCTTTTTTCCGGCTTTCCAAGTATGCCGACGGTGACGCTGCGTCACGCTTCGAGAAGTGGTAACATACGGGAGAGATCAAGTCAAGCTGCGCTCGGCCGCGTCTGTGCAACGTCCTCGCTGTCGAGGCCCGTGACCGCGCAAGCGTCAAGCTCCGCGCATGCGATGTGGATGCGCAGCGTGCAGCTAAGTTCTAGCCTGCCTGTGCAGTTCAGATGCTGTTATTTGGATGCTGTCACGACAGCGGGAGAGCTCTCTTCGGGAAGCGTCTTTACGCGCGACCCGCCGATAAATCTCGCGCTGTAAAAATCAGCAGAGAGCGAGTCGATTCTCACGCCTCCCTTATGCAGGGCGGATGCGTGAATAAACTGGCCGTTCCCCATATAGATCCCCACGTGTGTCGGGTGCTGGTCGTAACTCTTGGTCCGGAAAAAGACGAGGTCCCCCGTGGTCAGATCTCCTCTCGTGATTCTCCTGCCGACGTCGTATTGCTCTCTGGCAGTTCTCGGGAGGGTAACATCCACGGATGAAAAAATTCTCTTGACGAATGCCGAACAGTCGATACCGGCAAGATTTTCTCCTCCGAGTTTATAAGGCACGCCGAGTAGTGTCTTGGCCTGGTTAATCAATCCGTGCCGCTCTTCATCATTACGCCAGGAACGCAAAACCCCCTGACCTGATGCCCGCGCCGGCTCTTTCGTTTCAATGATAATCTGATACTGCCGGTTCGCCGGCTTGATGTTGGTGAAATGGTACGCCCCGGCTTCATCTACATACCCGAAAATACTGGCATGGAGCGTTAAGGGCGCAGAGCAGAAGAGCAGGAGGATGGCTACGATGAAATACATGCCTTTTATGGGTCTTCCTGTTGTTACATTCTATGCAATTATCCTGCCGGTGACAAGCGCAAATATAGCCGGTAATGCTCCACCTGCAAGAATCCTAGATGTCAACTTCATCCAACCGAAGCTTGATGCCCGAACCGGGCGTCGCGTCGCTTATCTGGTACCGTTTGCTTATCTCGACTCGATCAGGTTTCACGCGCACCTTTGGCGGACTGAATTTCAAAGAGCGTTCCGGCACGGCAGCCATCGGCACTTCAGGAAATTTTGCTGCTACGCTTTCCCTGAGCTTATCAGTAATGCTCTCTGCCTCTATCATACTCCACTCGGGAAAACGAAAGCTGATTGCGTCCAGAACAGCACCGTGCTTGTCACAAACTACCAGATTTATCATTCGGGAGAGGCCTCTCGGCAGATCGATCTCGATCAACTGTTTTACATAGGCCGGGGTGCCATGTTTCTGCGCAGACTGTAATGCCCTCTCTATTTCTGCCAATGTCTGGCTTCCCTGAAGGGGGACCAGCTTTACCCACACGGTGAGGAGAGATGTCTCAAGGTCACGAACGATGCCTTTCGGGTCCACATAGGCCGCGGTTCCATCATCGTCAGCTCCGATTTCCTCCCATTCTTCCCTATTAGGTTCGATGCGTACCATGACTTCTCTGTTTTATCGGCTGTTTCGCCAGTCACCTTAAGTATCGCGACGGTTGCGAGCCATCACATAGGTTTACTTGGCGTGCCGCGACTTTCATACGCCGCAACTATCGATTGACAAGCAGCACACCTGGTGCTATAGAATCTTTGTAGGCATTAGAGCCTTTGCTGATCGGCGTGAAAAACGGCGGCAGATGTTCGGCTTACCCCGGATGGCGTTTTCATTATGACAAGAGGTGGTGTCTTACTCACTCATTAGCTCTGCACATTGAGATTCACTCCTGGTGAAAGGGCCCTTCATGCGATGCCCAGCATGCCGTTTCGACAACAGGGATGTCGCTCGGTTCTGTCTGCAGTGCGGTACAAAACTGGAAAATAGCTGCCCGCGCTGCCACAGCGAAGCCCTTCCTGAAGCCAGGTTCTGTGACCAGTGTGGCTTTGAGCTCGCATGCGAGGCAGAATCCCCGGCTGTCGATTATGCGCAGCCACGCACCTACACTCCTCAGTTTCTGGCTGAAAAGATCATCAACCACCGAGGTGCTGTTGAAGGAGAGCGGAAGCTTGTAACAGTCCTCTTCGCCGATGTTGTTAATTTCACGGCCATCTCTGAGAAGCTTGATCCGGAAGAAGTCCACCGGCTCATGGATCGTTGTTTCAAAATGCTCATAGACGAGATTCACCAATGTGAGGGTACGATCACTCAATTCAGCGGCGATGGGATTATGGCGCTTTTTGGCGCACCCATAGCGCATGAGGACCATGCACGTCGGGCCTGTCACGCTGCGCTTTCGATTCAGGAATCCTTAAAACCGCTGTCCGACGCGGCGAGGAAAGAATGGAACATCGACTTCTCCATGCGGGTGGGCCTCAACTCCGGCCTTGTGATCGTTGCCTCGATAGGCGATGATCTGCGCATGGATTATACGGCGCTCGGTGATACGATCAATCTGGCCGCGCGCATGGAGAGTATGGCTCCTGCCGGTTCGATCCTGGTCTCCGGACACACCCAGAACGCGGCCAGGGACTTCTTCACGTTCGAGCCCCGCGGCAAACTTACGGTAAAAGGAAAAGCCCGGCCGGTCGAAGCATTCGAGCTCGTCGGATCCGGTGCAGCGGATACGCGTCTCGCGGCTTCTGTCGCACACGGCTTAACCAGGTTCGTGGGCAGAGAACGCGAACTGGGTGGGCTGAGCCGTGCCCTGGATAAAGTGGAATCGGGCGTCGGCCAGGTCATAGGGTTGGTCGGAGAGGCCGGCATTGGCAAATCAAGGCTCATCCTCGAGTTCAGGCGCATGCTGGATGTGCGCCCCTGCCTCTGCCTGGAAGGTCATTGTCTCCACTATGGAAGTGTGACAGCCTATCTGCCTATTGTCGATATGTTGAAATCCTATTTCTCCATCACCGAGCAGACGCAGGATGGAGCCGCAAGAAAGCAGATTCGGGAGCGTATTCAGAAGCTCGACGGAGACCTCTCGCACATGCGCTCGCCGATTGACGAACTGCTCTCTCTGACGGTCGAGGAAGAAAGTTATTTGAAACTTGAGCCGAGACAGAGACGGGAGCGAACGTTCGAGGCGCTGAGGGATCTCTTTATCAGCCTTAGCCATGAGACACCGCTCGTCCTTATCGTGGAGGATCTGCACTGGGTCGACAAAACGTCAGAAGACTTTCTGACGTACTTCATCGGGTGGCTGGCTAACACCAGAATTCTTCTGATACTGCTTTATCGACCGGAGTACACGCACCCCTGGGCAAATCGCTCATACTACATGCGACTGGGTCTTGACGAGCTTCTTATGCCTGCACGCAGGCAGCTACTCGAATCGCTCCTGACCGGTCCACCCGTAACCGGTGAACTGATGGACTTTATCATCAGCAGGGCCGGCGGCAACCCGCTCTTCATAGAAGAACTCGCCTTCGCACTTCAGGAAAAGGGTTATATAAGCAAAAGCCCCGACGGATACAGACTGGCGAAAGAACATTCGGAGATTCAGATACCCGACACGGTGCAGGGGATCATCGCCGCGCGCATTGACCGGCTTCCTGAAGAGTTGAAACGGACCCTCCAGATAGCCTCAGTTATCGGCAGGGGATTCCCCTTCTCCGTACTTGAATGTATCGTAAACGAGGAAGAAAGTTTAGCTGGCTCTCTCAAACAACACCTGCAAGAACTGCAGGGGCTCGAGCTTCTTCATAAAGAAAGCCTTTTCCCCGAGCTGAAGTATCTCTTCAAGCACGCACTCGTCCAGGAAGTGGCATATAACGGTCTGCTCCTTAAACGCAGAAGAGAGATTCATGGCACTATAGGAAAGGCAATACAGACGCTGTACGCCGAGCGCCTTGAAGAATTCTACGAAATGCTCGCCTATCATTACGCACGAAGTGAGTATGCCGACCGCGCTTATTCGTATCTCAAGCTGTCCGGGACCAAGGCAGCCAGGAATTCAGCACTCTGGGAGTCTTTCCGCTTTTACCATGAGGCCCTGGATGTCCTCAAAAGCCAGCCTGAGAGCGTCTCAGCCAAAAAAGAGGAGATGGAGATCCGTCTTCTGATGGCTTCTCCGATGATCTCTCTCGGCTTTCCTGAGGATTCTCTTGCCATCCTCGAACAGGGGGAGAAGTTATGCAGAGAGCTGGGTGACACCAAATGTCTTACTACGCTTCTCAGCATGATCGGGCTCTATCATTCGGTTAGAGGAGACCCCCTGCTCGGGGCGCGATATAACGAGGATTGCCTGAGAATAGCGGAAAAGGAGCAGGATGTGAATCTGATCGCTCCTGTTGCTTTTGACCTGTGCAGCAACTGGGCGGCCCGGGGGGAGTTTCTGAAGATAGTTGATGTAGCCCCGCGCGTGCTTTCACTCCTTGAGCACGCGGGAAAAGAATCCGAGTGCTTTGATCGAGGCTACAACGTTTATACGGCGCTGTCTGCTTTTTACGCGTTCGCAACAGGATACATGGGCAGCTTCAACGACGCAAAGGTCATTTTCCAGAAAGGCATCAACGCTGCTGCTGCTATCGATAACCTCTACAGCCTCGGACTTAGCGAGACGCTGTACGGCTATCTCTTCTGCCATTACGGCGACGGGAAAGAGGCGCTTGCCCACTTTACCAGGTCCATCCATTATCTGGAAAAGGGGCAGATCTTCATACTTCTCGGCCTTGCCTGGAGCGGTGTGGGATGGTCCCACTACTTCATGGAAGAACCGAAGACGGGACTGCCGTTCATTGAAAAGGGGCTGAAGATCCATTCGGATGCCGGAATCAACTATGATCTTTCCGTCCATTATTACTTTCTCGGCGTGATGCACCTTGAATTGGCTAATCTGGAGCAGGCCCACACCTATATGCAGGAGGCGCTCAAGCTGGCCCAGAAACATAATGAGGCCTACTACGTTGCCATGTCGCTTCCCATGCTGGGCCGTATCCTCGCCCGACGCGATATAAAGCACATCAAAGAAGCTGAAGATTACGTGCTTCGCGGCATTAATCTCCTCGAGCGCCTCAAGATACGACCACAGGTCGGTATAGCGCATCTCTGTCTGGCTGATGTTTACGCCGCCGCTTCCGAGCCTGAAAAGGCAGTGCAGAGCTTGAAGAAAGCGGAAGCGCTCTTTGAAGAAATCGGCGTGGACTACTGGCTCGCGAAGACAAGAGGGCTTCTCACCATGTTAGGCTCCAGATGAGAAAAGGATTGGCATTAGTAAGCACGCTGCCACTTGCGCTCGTTCTGCTCGTCCTATTCCAGCCGCGACTCTTTGCAAATGGTTTTGACATCTACGAGCAATCGGCCAAGGCCGTGGGACTGGGCGGCGCATTCATTGCACAGTCCGACGACCCCTCAGCTATTTTCTTCAATCCTGCAGGGATCGTTCAGCTCGAAGGCACGCAGCTTTCGGTGGGCGCCTGCGCGATACGCCCGACCATAAAATTCAAAACGGACGGCAACCCCGTCATGGGCACCGCCCCCGGCCAGGCCTGGAGAACAGAGGATCATGTCTGGACTATTCCTAACGCGTATCTTACCCATAAGATCAATGACAACATAAGCGCCGGCGTCGGTGTCTTCAGCCACTTTGGGCTCGGCGTTGAATGGCCCAATAGTTTCGAAGGTCGTTATTCGCCCGGCGCGACCAAATCCATATTGTCCACTCTTTCCGTGAGTCCGGTGATCGCCGTACGACCGTCGGAACACTTTTCTATTGGATTCGGACCGTATGCGCAGTATCTCGGCATTGAACTGCGCAACAGGGCTCTTGTCGGCCTGCCTGCGCCGCCGTTAACGCCCGACCGCAACCTTGCGCAAACAGTAGATGGGGAGCTCAAGGGAAACGACTGGGCCTGGGGATACAATGCGGGGTTGCGCGTCAATCTGACCAGCAGGCTCATTTTCGGCGCCAGTTACATCAGCCGCGCAACGCACGACATCACTGACGGCACACAGACATTGACCAGCTTAGCCACAGGCGTGCCCGTTGCGCGCCAGGGCTTCTCCTCCAGCATTACGCTTCCCGCAAAGCTGCGTACCGGGCTTGCCTGGAAAGAGCACCCATGGACCATCGAGATAGGCGCAGAGTGGACCGAGTGGTCGAGCTACAGGACCTTGCGCGCCGATTTTGCAGACGGGACTTCTCTCGAAAGCCAGAAGAACTGGCACAACGTCTGGATGTATCGCATCGGTGCTCAATATTCGATGAGTAAATATTTTGACCTCAGGGCCGGCTTTCTTTTCGATGAGTCTCCCGTCCCTCGTTCCACTCTCGATCCGCTGGTACCTTCAGGTGACCGAAGCGTGCTTTGCCTGGGAGTGGGTATTCATATTGCAAAGCTCACGATTGATGTCGGCTATAATCACGTGTGGGATCAGAGCAGGCGGTGGGATAATGCAAGCGGCAACGTTAATCTGGGACCTTTTCCAATCACCCGGGTAACCGGCCAGTTTCAGAACGCGTATGCGGATCTGGTGGCGGTCAACGTCACGTACAGGTTCTGACCGTCTAATACTGATTTGCCTTCAAGTGTATACCTTCGTTATCGCTGCGTCGCTCTCCTCGACGTACTTAGAGTACGCCTGCGTCGGCTCCTCACTGCTGCCTCGGTCTCCAGCTTGAATGCAAATCAGTATGACGCTACTTCGCGACCGACCTTCTACGGAAAACAGAATGCACGTCTTAAGCTGCGGGCACATAGAGAGACGGCGCCGTGAGGTTGCACTCCCTACAGGCCCCTACCCTGCTGACGATAAAGGGAAGCAGCCTGTAATGTTTGCCGTCTATCCAGGCCTCGGGCAACGACATTTCGGAGAGATACTCTTCGTTGGCGGTGATTGCCAGTATCTCTCTAAAATCATGATAAAGGATTGCACAACCGATGCACAGGCCGACGGCTCCAGTTTGCTCCGTAGCCGCGAACGTATCTGCCCTGCTCTCCATATGAAAAGGATAAGGCCTGCATCCTCTATTTTCAAGACGACGTAGGAAATTCAGTCGTAGCCGATTATTAAATTTTGCTTGATATTCCCGATATCCCTACGCTATTATCCAGCTGAAGACGAGCCTTCAAATGAGGAAGCGGAATGAAAATCTGGTCGCTTCATCATTTCAAGGAACCGTGTATAGAGAATATTTCGGCCTCAAGGAAAAGCCCTTCTCCATAGCGCCAAACGCGCAGTACTTCTATATGAGTACGGGGCACCGCGAAGCCCTTGCTCATCTGTTGTACGGCATCAAGGGCGAGGGCGGCTTCATCCTGCTCACGGGCGAGGTCGGAACAGGCAAGACGACGGTCTCCCGCGTCCTGCTCGATCTTATGCCCAAAGATTTTGAGATCGCTTTTCTTCTCAATCCGCCGTCAACTGTCGTGGAGTTACTGGCAACTCTTTGCGACGAGTTCGGAATCGCCTATCAGCCCAACAGCAACAGTATTAAGGATTATGTCACGCAGATCTACGCCTTTCTTCTCGATCTGCACGCGAAAGGTCGCAGGCCCGTGCTCATTGTTGAGGAGGCCCAGAACCTTAGCACGGAGGTACTGGAACAGATACGATTGCTGACCAATCTCGAAACGAACGAGCGCAAGTTACTCCAGATAATCATGATAGGGCAGCCGGAGCTGAGAGAGAAATTATCCCGCCCGGAACTGCGCCAGATTTCCCAACGGATCACGGCACGGTACCATCTCGGCCCTTTGTCAAGAAAAGAGGTCTCCGAATACGTGAGCTTTCGTCTCACGACCGCGGGGCTGAAGCGCGGCACATCATTGTTCCCTGCTCGAACGATCACGAAGCTGTACCGACTTACGCAAGGACTGCCCAGGCTGATAAATTCGATATGCGACAGGGCATTGCTCGGAGCCTACGTCGAGGGCAAAAAAGTGGTCGATACCGGGATCCTCATGGCCGCAGCGAGCGAGGTGATGGGCGAAACAAACCTTGAGTCGCGCAGGCTCAGGATCTATCAGGGCGCTGCCGCTGCTTTTGTTCTGCTCCTCTGCGTTACAGTCTTAGTAACCTATTTGCAACGGCCGCATTTCTTGACGAGAGAGGCCCCGAAGACAGTTGCTGAAGGTGCGCCTTTGAACGCAGATCCGACCGGAGTACCTGAATCCATTCACGAGGAACCGGTCGGTCACGCCGCGTCTGCTACCAGGGAATCAGCGTACCGCACACTCTTTGATCTGTGGCAGATCAGGTATATAGACGATAAAGATAAGACGGCCTGTCAACAGGCTCAGGAGCAGGGCCTGCGCTGCCTGGAGTCCAATAAAGGAACAATAGAAGAGGTCCGCGAGAAGGGCAGGCCCGCAGTACTGCGCCTCAGTGACAAGCGAGGCGATTCCTACTTCGTGACGTTGAAAAGCCTGCACGGCGCGACTGCGACGTGCGTGAGCGGCAATGAAACAAAAACTCTTCCTCTTAACACTATTGCGCAGAACTGGTCCGGAGAGTATCTTCTCCTCTGGAGGGTCCCATCCGACTACAGGGGAAAGATCAGGCCGGGGCAACGCGGACCACTCGTGGCATGGCTCGATAGACAGCTGGCACTGGCTACGGGCCGGACGCCACGGCCGGGTTTGGAGCAGCTCTATAGCCAAGAAATGACAAAAGAGGTCAAGGAGTTTCAACGCTCCAGAAGACTGAAGCCGGATGGCGTGGCAGGCCTGGGCACAATACTCAAGTTGACTGCAGCGGCGGGTACGGGCGAACCTGCCCTCGATCAGCCAAACGCGAGCAACTAATTTAATACCAACTTAAGCACTTCATTCCCAACCGTTGTCACCCCGGCGGAAGTCGGGGTCCAGAAATCCTTGCGGAGTCTGGATTTCCCCGGCCTACGACGCGCCGGGACAGGCCCCGGCCTACGACGCGCCGGGACAGGCCCCGGCCTACGACGCGCCGGGACAGGCCCCGACAGAAAGCAGAGTGATCAGCGCGCTGATTCGAACTGTGCCAGGGCGCCTTCAGCTTCCACCAGCACGCGCCAGAGGTTCTCGCTGTCGCCCAGGCCAACTTTGATCAGAAAAGAGGCTATGCTCAAGTCGGTGCGGGCGCGGAACAGCTCCACCTCGCTCAGGAAATCCCTGCCGGTCTCCGCAGCAGCTGTGATGTATGCGTCGAGGAATATCTCTTCAGGAATCTCCTGCAAGATCTCCGGGTACTCGAGTAACTGATTGTGGAACTGCGCCAGGAACGTGCCGACATCAAACGCCGGGGGCAAACAGAATGAGCTACCAAAATCGATGGCGGCAATATAGAGCGTATCGCGTCTGTTAAGATTATCCTGACCGATGTAAATGTTCTTCGGGTGGTAATCTCCATGGCCCTGCACCAGCCGTTCCGGATGATCCTGATATAAAACAATTTCCGCTCCTTGCACGGCTTCCATGATCTCTTGAGCCCGCCGCGCATGCGCGTGCTCGATCTTCTCGAAACGGTCGAGATATCTGGCGAGGCGCCTCTGTTCTTCTTTCAGGAACTCATCGGGCGCGCTTATCCGGAGTCTCTGATTATGCAGGCGGGCGAGCCACTGCGCCGATAACTGAACAAACATTCTCGCATCCCCCACGCCAGAGCGGATCAATTTTTCAAAAAGGGAGTTGCCGCGCATGCCCTCTTCGATCAGGACCATCTCCTCTTCGTCACGCTCTATTGCCTTCGGCACCCGGTACATTCCACGGTCGAAGCCATGGCTCCCGATCTCTTCCATTATACGAAAGGTTTTCCCGGCAGATTGCCACTTCTCATCAGCGTCAAATTTCCTGATAACGATTCTCTCCCTCGTTTCGTCCGGACCTTTTGTGCCTATGGTAATCTCATCCACCCTGACGTTTGCGCCGACCTTCGGAATCTCTTTGACAAAGGGGCGGCAGCGGCCTTTCTTGATCTCTCCGGCCAAATCGATGATCGTTTCCAGCGGATGATCGAACATGGTGGGATAAATGCCTGCGTACGCAACGCCGTGCGTATCGGTTCCTGCAATCGCGGTGAACCTGTAACGATGCCACTCTCTCAAGCCCCTCGTATTCTGGGCCACGGAGTGGTTGGAGCTGAAAATTTCCACGCCATCGATATTCGGATTCAGGAGCTTCTCCTGTCCCGGTTTTTTGCCATGTCTGTAAGGGTGAGCCAGTACCAGCGCCGCGTGCGGATATGTCGTCCTGATGGCAGCAGCAGATGTGCCCTTTGAGATGGGATGGTCGACGCCGTACACGAGCACGTCGCCCATATCGGCAGTAGAGACCTCCTGTCCGGAAAAAACGAGAAAAAAGTCGGGGAGGCCGGCGTCCGTTTTGAGCGTCTTCAATTCCTCATCCGGCCAGACAAAATGATGGTCGGTGAGCACAACCCCTTGTAAACCTTTTCTATAAATCTGTCTGAGCAACTCTTTTGCTGCGGCGTTGCTGCACGGAGAATGCTCAGCAGTGTGACAGTGCATTTCGAGTAACATGCTTTTAGTCTATTACTACTTCTCACACGAAAATGCCGCCTGATGCGGCTCCTACCAGTAATTGATCCCGGCTTTCCTTTTCCAATCGGGTTCGAACTGGTCCTCGAAGTAATTCTCAAGCTTATCCAGCAGCCGTTTCCAGCCCGTCTTGTATTCCTGGGTAAGGATGTCTTCGAGAAATGGTGTTATCTCGCCCAATTTGTCTTTCGGCAGATAGGCCCGTGCACCGAGATCGTGTGATTTCTTGAGAGCCTCCGGGCTCAGCGCATGCGCTGTCAGCATGCCGACCTTGAGGTTCCGTTTGACGGCCGTTTCAAGAAGATCGAAACCTCGAACGCCCATGATATCGAGGATTACGATATCGTAGGAGTTTGCTTCAATCAGCTCCGTTCCCTTTTCGTACGTGGTCGCCTTATCGAACCGGCAGCTAGGGCAGGTGTCTTTGATCTCCTGCTCCAGCACAGCCAGCACATCAGGCTCATCGTCCACTGCAAGAATCTTTTTTCCTTCCAGAACTGACGCTGTCATATCCTACCCTCCTTCTGATTGGTTGCTCGCAAAGAAGGGATCCGCACAGTGAAACAGATATTGAATCCCTCCCTGCTGGCGACTGAAATTTCACCGAGCATACGGTCCACAAGAGCTTTGATGCAGAACAATCCCAGGCCGAATCCCGGCACGTCTTTGATATTATCTTTCTCTATGCGCACAAATTTCTTGAACAGGGCCTCGCGGTCATCCGAGGAAATGGCCGCGCCGTCGTTCGACACGGTAAGTATCAGATCATCATCACCGCTCACCGACAGATCCATCTTTTCTTTGCGATACTTGAGAGCATTAGTAACAAGGTTGCGCAGAATGTGCAAGACCTTCTTGCGATCGTGGCAGAAAGGTGAGGTCGCATACCTGCCCGATACCGCCATTGAAATTTCGTAGCGCGCGAGAACCTTTTCTGCTTGCGCATCTGTTTCCGTCCCGGCAAACTCATCACGCGCTACCGGGTTCATGCTCTCCAACCCTTCCAGTAGCGCCTCTTTAAGCAACTCCGGGACCGCAAACGGCGTCGAATCGAAGAGGTTCTCCTCTGAGCGCGCAACTTCCAGTATATCAGCCACGAAGCCTCGAGCCTTCTGTGTATTCCTTTTTATGCGCTCAAGAGATTCCCGCTGGAGCTGGCTCAGCTCGCCATATTTCTCGGTCTTGCCCAGAAGGCTGTTTACCGTCGTGGCAACAACCGCCAGAGGGCCCACAAGATCATGGACCAGCAGATCATAAAGGTAATCCTTTTCATTCATGCGCCTACCTCAACAGAGTCCGGTCCGATCATCCGAAGGCCCCCCGAGATTGGTAAATGCGGCGGTAAACGTACTCCCGCCTGATGCGAAGCAGTCTTCAGCAGTTCTGCAATGGCCGCACAAAAGAACGCTGCCCGGGCATTCATCCCGATCGGTCGAGAGGTGCCGGCATCGTGAGCTCTCGGCGGATACCGAAAAACCGAATCGATCCGCGTAAAGCTTCATTCTCAGGAGATCGAGTCCCTTGCCGCCTGCGCCGAAATCGTAGGGCCTCTTAGAGGCGTAAAGCTCGGTCTCCGTTGCCGGGTACAAACCATCGAACAGGGATATCCTGTTCTCTTCCGTAATACCTATACCATAGTCTTTGACGTGTATGAAACTTTTCAGATCTTTTTCCTCAAGGATGATCTCTATCTTGCCTCCATCAGGCGTGTTTTCCACTCCATTCTTGACGAGCGCGTCAAGGAGTTCCTCGAGTATGTGCGAATTCATCGAAATACTCAGCGCCTGGTCCCCTTGTACCTCCAGGCTGACTTTCCTGTGAGACATGCGCTCCTCCAGCTTCTTTACCACTCGCTTCACAAACGGATAGAGCTGCATGGACCTGAATCCCTGGTTTGCCTCGTGGATATGCGACGATAGCCACCCTTTCACCGCATCCCAGTGAAAGTGAACCTCAGCGCTCATCTCGGAGAAATTCTCCATTTTCTCCTCAAATCGAGCCATCTCGCCAACGAGAGAGCCTGCCTCGAGCTGATGTGCCAGCTGAAAAATGTGGCGGGTCTCCTTCTCTATTTCTGTCAACCGTCCCAGGTGTCGCTCTATCGAATCGATACACTCGCGCCAATCCGCATTCAGGAGAGAGTCCCGAAACCTGTTCTTAAGTATACCGATATTGCCCTTGATCACAGCAAGAGGCGTCTTCAGCTCATGCGACACGTGGTTTATGGCCTTGGACTTGGCTCTACTTAATCGCTCCAGTTCCAGCCGCGACTGCTCAAGCGCCTGGATACGCGCCTTCTGCAACTGCGCCATCTCTATGAATACAGCAGCATGGTTATTGAACATCCTCAGGAAGACCGCGTCACTCTCGGTAAACAGGCCACTCCTCTTATTAAGCGCCTGCGCTACACCCAGGGGTCGGCCCGCCCTGCTGTAGAAAGGAAGGGAGAGAAGACTTTTGGTTCTGTACCCGGTTCGGCCTTCAATTTCGCGATTAAGCCGTGGGTCCTGTTGTGCATCCTCCAGGATAACCGTATCGCCGGTCTTCAGGCAGTATCCGGCAATGCCGGAATCAGCGGCCATTCTGATTTCCTGTCGGCCCATACCAAGAGCAACCGTTGTGTACAGCTGATCCGCTGCAGCATCGTGCAGGAATATACTGAAACGGTCAGCTTCCATTACCTCGACAGCCTTCATGGCAATCTGCAGCAGCATCTCATCCAGCTGGAGATCGAGCCCTATGATCTCTCCTAGCTGCAGAAGGGAGCGGATTTTCCGATCTTGATCGCCGGCAGAGGCGGCATCACAGGCAGGCCGAATGCGGTTGGAGTTCACCAGGCTCTCCTGACCGGGCCCCTTCATTCAGCCTTGTGCGAATGGGCCCTCTGTTCATCTCCAGATTCATATCTTAAGGATAAAGCGCATGCGGGTCAAGCGGAAACGGACGCTAACGTTACTAACGAACAGCAAAAACTATTTCCGGGCTTTGATGAGGGTATCTCGTGGGCTATTTCGTAGCCTGTTTTATGGGCTGTTTGATGGACTGGATATCCTGGCACAAACGAGGTCACGCAACAGTTTTGTGTTGGGCGCACTATCGAGTGCGCGCCAGACCGGCTGAGGATAGTCATACGATGCTATTTTTGAGCCTTTCTTGTAATGCGTCAGATTGAGACAGCGTGCCTCCTTTTTTACACAGCTGAATTCCCACGTAGATACTGAGTACTCCTGCCCGATGTCGTGAGCAGTGCTCCCGAAATCCTTTGAGAGTTCCTGAAGGCTCGTCAGAAATCGTCCTTTCGAGGGTGAATACTTGATAGAGACCCTCACCGCAGTATCTGAAGTACGCTGAATGCTGTTGCGATCTATGAAATAGAGATCGTTGCTTTGACCATCTACAATGCGGTCCCACTGGGGCGCTGCGGTGGACCCGTTGCGATCCCTGCACCCGATAAGTGCGAGCGTCAGAAGGCCAAGGAGCATGCAGGCGAACAGACGGCGGGTCGGTTGAGTGCAGCTGCCGGAAAGCAGCGATAATTCGGGGGGTCGGGCGGAGTCGATACCAGGACGCATCACCGAGGACAGATGAGGCGTAACAGGTCCTGGCTTCATCAGTCGAGGAGTTTGCTTTCTTTGACCGCGTAATAAATCACGTACAGCCACGAGAGAATCCCATGTAGAATTGCGGTGGAAATATTTTTGTGAACACTCCACGAAATACAGATGGCCAGATTGCTTCCGAACAAGAAGACTGCTCGTATCAAACCCATGGGTCACTCCTTAATAGTCAGGGTTCTCTTGCCAGGTGGCCCGAGCCACTTCAAAACCCCTTTTCACCGCCTCACTGAAGTGCTATACTGGGATGGATGCTCCTCCACCATCCTCTTCGGATAGCATTTCCCGTGCCATATCGTCTCATTGCGCTCCTGTTGCTCGCGACAATAGTGGCTCTTCCGAAAGTCGGATTGAGCGCAGCAGCGAGCACGCTCAGGCGTGTAACATTCCTGCCAGCGAATGCCACGATCATGGCCGAAGTCGCCGATACCGAGCAAATGCGTCAAAGAGGACTTATGTTCCGCACCCATCTGGGTGAAGATAAGGGGATGATATTCTATTTCGATCAGACAGGTTATCACGCCTTTTATATGTATAACACGCGGATACCCCTGAGTGTCATTTTTTTGAATGAGAACTTTAGAATTGTCGATATACAGGAGATGGGTCCCTGCCTGGAACTAAATCCCTCGGCCTGCCCTGTTTACACGCCTTCTGCCGCGTGCAAGTACGTCATAGAGGTGAATCCGGGATTCGTGCTTAAGCACGGAATAAAACCGGGCGGCATGATAAAAATTCACAAGCAGTAAGGGTTGCCTCCTTGGGGTTACATCGGTAGCAAAGCCCTCCTTCTGCAATCTTTTGAATGGAACATCTGTGTGGGGCTCTTTCTGATGAAGACCGTGCCGCACTTGCAAACTGATTCACCGTAGGTACGCCCCTTCAAGCGGCCCACATGGATGTGCAGCATCTTCAGGCAATTGTCACAATAGCCCAGTTCGTTCTCTTCACCTATATCATTGCCGCATCTGGCGCAAACCAGAGAACCCCACCGTTTTGGGTAATCGACATAGAGACGGTTGCCACAAACCCAACACTTGAGCACCTTGATGTCAAAATAACTGTCATCAACCATATGACCGAATCCACATTTTTGACATACCATAAGAACCTCCCTAGTAGTGGTTTCTTATTATATTACAAGTACTTAGGTAACATTATCACCTGTTGGCCCACCTTCCGAAATGGCCTTAGATCTGTTATTCTTGCAAACAACAGGCCATATTTCCGGGGTACGTTGTGCGCCAATTTCATCCATTTTCATCCACGTTGAGGAGGCACGAGTGGAGGTAAAGACCGATCAATGTCTGTAGTCCGGAAGGGGAAGACAGATGATCGAGCGGCAGGTATTAAGGCGATTCCTTATATTTCTTCTTAAGTTTGGAAAAAAAAGGCCGATTAATTAGAATAAGCAAGCAAATGCACATCTTAATTCACATAGGCAACACGTTGATTTGTGAAGCCATCAAGCAGCTGCTCACGAAGAATGGATACGACCATGTTTCCGTTCACGGTCAAGGGAATAACAACGGTTTTGTTCCCGAGGTTGTGCTCACAGACATTTCCACCATCAGCGAGAAGCTTATAGCAGGTTATCCGACCGCAAAGATTCTCCTGATGGATACGGGTGTCGAAAAAGAAAGGATCATCACGACTCTTCTCTCATACAAGATTCATGGCATTCTTTCCGCAGACACCGAATTCCATCTCCTCAAGAAAGCTTTGCAAGTGGTGAGCCAGGGGCAGGTATGGATAGACAACAGCACGGTAAAAACATTTCTTCACGAGTCCGGAATTGTTTCCAAGGCCGGCAAGATAAACGGCATTACGTCCAGAGAGAAAGAGATTATCGAGTATGTGTGCCAGGGCTGTACCAATAAGGAGATCGCGACCAAGCTTACCCTGAGCGAGCATACGGTGAAAGCACACCTCAACCGGATTTTCAAGAAGTTCAATGCCACGAGCCGCTCGAAGCTCATCACTCTTGTGATGAACAGCAAGTAAGCCGCGCAATCCGCACTATTCTACACATGATTTTTAAAAGAGCTCGTCCACATCGTATCATGCTCGGCACCACCTGCGTACCGCACGTTCGTATTCTCTCCTTCTGGCAGATTTCTTGCACCCGGCTGGTAAGCCGGCTCCTCGCCCGGAGTGCACGGAGCGAATCGGGCTATTGTTCTACACAGGAGAGGAAGATCACGAACGCAGTCTGCAAGAGTGAAATGGCCTCAAAGGATAAAGGGTTTACGCTCTTCGAGATACTCGTAGCTATCGCCTTATCCGCGCTTCTTCTTGTAATAGTCTATTCAACCTATTTCTCGATAGCGCGATCTATAGACGGCGCTATGGGCACGCAGGAACTTCTCGAGACAGGACGAATATTGCTCGAAATGGTAAAGCGTGACTTGCGAGGCATTTCGGGAACACGCTTTCCATTCGTTGCAGGCGTGGACGAGGTCGACGGAAAAATGGTCAGCAATGTGATCTTCGTCACGTCCACACCAAACTCGACAAACCCTTTCACATGGAGCAAGGTGGGATACGCGCTCATCGAAGACCGTCAACGCCAATGGGTGTTCGTAAAAAAAACTGTGAAGAATCCAGGCGACGACCTCGACCAGCTTGGATCGGTCTTCGAGGTAACGCGATTGGTCAGCTCATTCCGATTAGCTTTCTTCGACGGCGCACAATGGGTGGAGAAGTGGGATTCCCGTTCTACAGGCAAGCTCCCCAAACAGGTGAGGATAACCGTGGAGTTATCAGACGAACAAAAACATGTGCAAACATTTACGATTGAAGAATCGATTCCCAGCGCCGTCTGACGAGGGAGGCTTCGTACTGGTAACAGTGCTCCTCGTCCTGGCTATACTCATTCCTCTGGTGTTGGCCTTCACCTCAAGGGTGCAGGTGAATCTCCTGCAGGCGGAGAACTTTCGTAATTCCACCCAGGCTGTGCGTATGTCCAAATCAGGAATCGAAGGAGCAATCGGGGTCTTGAAAGCAGACGATCCAAGTTACGATTCGCTGAAGGACCAATGGGCGCTTGATTTCCCGACTCTCAGTATAGCCTCGGGAAGACTCGAAGTGAAAATCAAGGACGAAGACGGGAAGATACCGATAAACAGTCTGGTGCAGGAGAACGGCAAGGATGTAAATGCGGAGGTGGAGCAAAGATTGCGTAAACTGATAACCCGCCTCGGGGGGAGGCCGGAAGTTGTCGATGCCCTGATTGACTGGATCGACATCGACGACACTGTAACAGGTTCGGGCGGCGCAGAACTGGATTACTACAAGTCACTGGGCCATAGCAGCAAGAACGGACCCCTGGACTCGCTCGACGAGCTATCCATGGTGAAGGGCTTTGATAAGGAGCTTCTGGTTGACAGGAAACTGACCGACTATGTGACCGTAGCACAGACGGATGGCAAGATTAACGTGAACACTGCCCCGGCGGAAGTTCTATTCGCTCTTCTGGGCACGCAGACGACCGCGCTGGCGCAACCTCTCAGTGATGCCGACATTGAAGATCTCATACGCCACCGGGATGAGCATGAGTTTAAAAACATCCAGGACATCAACGCGGTAATAAAAATCTCGACCGCGCAGGCAGGAAATATCGCCGGTCTCATCAAAGTCAATTCATCTTTCTTCACAGCTACCAGCAAATGCACGCTCGGCAAAGTCGTCTATAACTCCGAAGCGCTCCTGCAGCGTGACGGCAGTAACATCACAACGACATCCTGGAGGGAGTTTTGAGAAAGACAGCCTCCGCAATTGTGCAGGATAAAGAAGGCTGGTACGGTTTGACCTTAACTGCCACTGACCGGGACATAAGTGACGTTAGAGTCTACCCAGGTTCCAGTCTTGATGAGTTAAAAAATCTATTCGACAAGCAACCATGCGGGGTTGCCCTCGATGATGCAACAGGTTATCTCTTCAATCTTAACCTTCCCTTCAAGGGCAGAAGGAAGATCGGCCTTGTCCTGGGCGGCCAGCTGGAAGAGATGCTCCCCTCCCCTATCGATGAGATGGTGCTTGACTTTCAGGAACTGGGGGCAGACGGCGCCATACTGGCAGCAGCGATCCCCAGATCATCGGTGACGGATCTGGGTGCAACGAAAGACGTGCGCAACGTGTCGCTTCAGAGCCTCGCCGCATTGTACGCAGTTAGATGTTTCAAGCTTCTGCCGCCTGAACACGTCGTCTTCATCCACTGCACGGGCAATAGCGCGGTCATAATGGTATTCGACGGGCAGCGACTCATCCATCTGCGGCACTTCTTCAGATCGTCGCAAGCCGCCGCAACAATCAGCGCGCTGAGGGAAATCGCCGACCTGACCGACCTGAGCGACGCGCGCTACCTGATGATCGGTGCAGAGGACGGTCCCATCGAACAGCAGAGTATAGAAACCGCGCTCGGCATTACGGTCGAACTCCTGGAGTTGAGCGATTACATCAGCGGTGAGAATGTACAGGGACAATCCTGGGCAGGGGTGGGTTCAGCACTCATGGCGCTCAATCCCAAAGGCGAAATCGATTTATCCATGGAACGTCACCGACCGCTCTCCGATTCGGACCGGCTGGGACTGTATCTGACCGCAGGCCTTGCAGGCGTGAGTCTTCTCGCGCTGGGATTGTGCTCTCTCGATCTTTACCTGAAACAGCGAACGTACAGTTTCCTTTCGAGCGAACCGAATCGGATTTACAGGGCCGCCTTTCCGAAGGTTCCGCCGGTTAGAGACGTCGTGAGAACATTCGAGGAAAAAATTGAGAGCCTAAACGGGACAGTGGGAAACGAAAGACGAAATGAAAACAGCGCACTCTCCCTTCTCGATGAGATAAGCGGCAAAATTGAGGCGCAGCTGGATGTAAAGCTAAGCGAATTCAGCTTTGATGAAAAGGAATTTGCCGTCGCAGGGACAACCATCTCTTTTGTCTCCATTGATAAGATCAAGGATGCATTGCAGCAGGCGAAGGGGGCGAGGAGCGTTGAGCTTCAAAGCATAGACAAGGTCCCCGGAGGACAGGTCAAGTTCAAATTCAAGGGAAACCTATGAAGATGCCGCCCGCCCTTTTACTTGTTCCAGAACGTGTGTGGCTTCTTCTGTTCATAGGAATTTTTTTCCTGGGGGCAGTGGCATCCTATGTTGTTTACAATGACTCGCGCGCACTCGAACAAAAGATCGTAGCAAAGCAAGGTGAAGTCTCATCTGTGCTGCAACTCAAGGACATCTACGACACGAGAAAACGAAGCACGGAGAAGAGCAGTCAGACGACCGAACCGGTGGGCATGTCTCTTGCAACCATCGAGAGCATTGTAGGCAAGACCATTGTCGGCGGCAGGCCCGTCATGCTGAAGCCGGCAACGTTGAAGGAGGAAAAAGGTAGCTCACAAATGGAATTTGAGCTCGGCGTCACTGGTGCTGCCCTCGGTGAAATCGTCTCGTTTCTCAAGACGATAGAAACCGCGGGCTTTCAGGTGAGGAAGCTTCAGCTAACTGTGCCGCAGGCCAACCCAACGGCTCTCGACATGCGTGTGATCCTGGTGCGGGTATAACAACGTGAAGTTACCGAAAAATGTGCCAACGAAGAGCTTGCTCTATGCGGCCTTTATACTGTGGGGCGTCGTATCCATGCTGGGTACGGTCCTTATATTTTTTCCCTACCAGAAAGCGCTCAGAATAGTCTCGCAGAATCTCATGGGCTCGAGCACCATAAGCGTTGCGCTGGACGGTCCCCGCTTCGGTTTTGCAAGCGTGCAGGTAGCTCGGATTGTCATCGGGCACGCCGCGGTCCAGGGCAAGCCGCTCTTCGAGATAAAGAAGATCGATGCGCGTTGGAATCCGCTCTCTTTGTTGACCGGAAAATTATCTGTCTTCTGCAGAGCAGTCGCATACGACGGCACAATAGAAACCTCTATAGAGAGCATCCCGGTATTTGCGGGATCCACCCCGTCTTTAAGAATCAACTTCACGAACGTAAACCTCGCCAAGTATCCGGAGGCTACTCTTCCATGGTTTAAATCCTTGAGCGGAAAACTGTCGGGCTGGATCAGGGAGGAAATTCCCTTTCAAGGCTCAGAGAAACAGAAGGGAACATTCCGCGTAGTTCTGGCCGCAGGCGAGATCAACCAGATGCAGGTCAAGGGACTCGAAAACCTTGTACTGCCCTATAAAGAGGTGATAACCGAGGGTCGGATAGCAGGATCAAAGATCTACCTGGACAAAATCGTAGTCGACGGCGAAGGGGTCGTTTTGAAAGGGAATGGCTCCATAGAGAGAGCCGGGCTCGATACGAGACTCGCCATGAGACTCACATCGGAAAATTCCTCGTCCACCTCAGTGCTCGCCAACGGCACGGTAATCACCGTTACCGGAAATCAATGGCACCCGGCTATCACCATTTCCACGGAACCTGAACAAAAAGCGGAGAAGAAAGCAGCGTGGGGCCGTAACATACATGTGGTCCGATTATTTCGCGGGGGAACGTCCCTGCAGGCAATGGAAGCTGCATTATGACGCGACAACGTTTGCTGATTGGTGCTGGAGTATCGACCTTCGGGGGAACGCTCATGGGTGTTATCACACTGATCGCTCTTAACGCAGCGCTTCTCAGCATTCCTATGCCCGTAGATTGGAAGGCTCGCTCCGGGTCGCGCAAACCACAGGGAGAGCCGGCGACCGAGGGTTCAAAAGAGTATAAAGCAATAACCGAAAGGAATCTTTTCAGGGCGCGTCTTCAGGCAGAGATCCCTAAGCCCAAGAGCGAGAAAGAGATCGAGGAAGAACTGCTGGTCGGCATTCTTACCCCCATGACTCTCAAAGGCGTTATGACCGGGCACCACAATAAGGACTTTTTCGCCGTGATCGACAGGGGCGGACAGAAAGGTGTGTGGACGTACGAAATCGGTGAGACTATCGAACGGGGTCTCGCTATAGCAGAGATCAGGAAGGATGCGGTCATCATCGAAAAAGGTGACTTTGCCGCTATGCTCAAACTCTTTGCCCGCAGTTTTGAAAGAGTTCCCGGCAGGCACCCTTCGCCAGTTGCGAATGAAGCACCCAAGCCGCCGGATCCCAAGGTCGCAAAGCAGAGCCAGCCTGCGCCCGTCAACGATTACAGTAAAGATATAAAGAAAGAAGGAAAGACCACGATGCTTTCGAAATCGTTGGCAGAGAAGATCCGACACGACAATACAACGATCATGTCCTCAATCGCCATAAAGATTTCGGCCGATAGCTCCGGTAAGCCCAATGGATATAAGGTGGTCAGCGTTGATACCGGGAGTCTTGCGCAGAAGCTGGGCATACAAGCGGATGACGTTGTCCAGGAAGTGAACGGTCATCAGTTAAGAACAGCAGAGGATACAAAACGTGCGCACGAGGCGCTGAAGAGCGCTTCAAAGTTTGAGGTCAAAGTGCTTCGTCAGGGAAAGATGGAGAGCCTCCGCTATGAGATACGCTAAGGTTCTTCAAACCGGACCTGAAAATAGGTGGACTTCGGGTATGGGTATCCTCACCCTGTTCGTAATCATTACCGCGGTTCTGGCCGTCACCGGTGCTGTGGCAGCACCCATCGTAACGACCCCGGTTTCCCCGAAGCTTCTTTCGCCCGGTTCCGCAGGGCAGACTGACGCAGAGATCAGCACGCTCACGCCGACACTCACGTGGGAACAGGTGTTCGACGCGCAATTTTACACGGTGTATGTCAAGAAATTCCCATTCGCGGAAAAAGACATTGCTTTCAAAGCGGAGTCGGTTTCCAGCCCCTCTGTCTCGATCCCCGAGGGGGTTCTCGTGAATGGGGAGAAGTATCGATGGTATGTGAAAGCGTTCAACAAAGCCGGAGGGAGTGACAGGTCGCAAACGTTCAGCTTCGTGGTAAACATGCCCAATCACAATTCAGCTCCTCACATTTCAAATCACGACTCTGCCCCTCTTCTTGTCGCGCCTGGTTCGGCAGGCAGACTTGTACCCTCACTTATGACTGCAGCCCCTGTCTTCCACTGGAAGGCTGTGCCCGATGCAATACGATACGGCCTGTACATAAGTAAGTATCCCTTTAAAAAAGGCCAGTTCGTCTACAAGAACGAATCAATCAACGACAGCTCTTTCTCCCTGCCGAAAGGTCTGCTTACACTCGGCTCCCAGTATCGCTGGACCGTGACAAGCCAGACCAAAACAGGACGGTCCGGCTCTTCTCTCCCATTTTATTTCGTGGTTAAAGCCCTGGACGATAAGACAGCGTCCACCACAAAACAGGCGACAGCAGAAGCCGACCGCAAAGATTCTGCAGGCCGGGCGTCAGTCAATCCTCCTCTTTCCAATACTGTCGCCAAAGGAGGATCGCCTCACTGGAATGCTCTTGTCGCAACGAGCTTCATGCCACAGCAGGCCTCCAATGATGCCAATTCACGAACGGATACCACCGTTACAATCACAGTTCCGGCCGGCTCTGCACGCAAAGATCAAGAGGCTACCCCTGCCCTGCCCGCAAAGCAGATCAGACTGGCGCAAGGAGCCGGCATGCCTGTAATGCCCAACGAACCCGTTCCACAGCCGGCTGTCTTACCCATGCCCCAGGCGCCCCAGATGCCGGCGCAGCCCATGGCACCGCCACAACCATCTGCACAGCCGCAACCGATACTCCCGCCTTCTCAGCCGCCTTCGCAACAGATGTTCGTGCAGCCACCGCCACCGCCTCCTCCTTCAGCCAGGCCAAGCGGTCAAATGCCGTCGTCATCAGGCGGGAGCATGGTACAGATGCAATTCGATAATATAGAGCTGCGCGACCTTATCAAGTTCGTCAGCAGCATCATGGGGAAAAACTTCATTTTCGACGATAATCTGGTTAAAGGGAAAGTGACGATATTGTCGCCGAAGAGCCTCACGAGAGACGAGGTCTTCAGGGTCTTTCAGAGCGTTCTCAACTATTACGGCTTCAGCGTAGTCTCAAGCGCTGAAGCCCTCAAAGTAGTCAAAGCTGCCGATGCCAAGGCCATGGCTATCGAGAATCTCGACAAGGAGAAGCTTCTCTCCACTGCTTCTGAAGAGAAGATCGCGACGCTGGTTCATCCGCTCGAATACCTTGATTCCAATACTATGGTCGGAATATTGAGACCGCTCATGGCGAGGGACGCGTATCTCGTCAGTGTGCCGTCCACCAACTCGCTCATCATGATCGACACATCGGCAAACCTGCAAAGACTCAAGAAACTGGTGATCGAACTTGATATCCCGGTCTCTAAATCATTGAGTTCCATTGAGGTGTACAATGTCCAGCACACCACGGCGGCTGATCTTGCCAAGACGCTCCAGGCACTCCTCGCAGAGGGTAAGAAAGCGGCAACCCCAAAGGATAAGATTTTTATCACCTCGTATGCACCCACAAATACCCTGCTCGTGAGCGCACCACCGGAAGACCTGAAAGACATCAAGCGCATCATCGATGGGATAGACACGATCAGGCCGCAGGTACTCGTCGAGGCTGCGATCGTCGAGGTCTCTGTGCAGGAAACCGGTTCGCTTGGTGTCGACTGGATCGCGGGCGCAGTCTCCCCGAACAACAGGGGCGCGATCGGCCTGAATCAGAACATTCAGGGTACACCGCTCGTTAGCCTCCCCGGGGCCATACTCGCCGGGGGCGCGACCGGTTCGGATGCCACCACAGGCAGCACAGCAGCCACTGTGGCGGCGCTTTCCAATCTTTCCGGTTTCAACGTTGGGATCCTCGGCGGCAATATTACGTTCAACGGCCAGACGTTTCCTGCTCTCGGCGCTTTTATAAAGGCCATTGCCACCGACTCACACGTCAATATTCTCTCTACCCCGCAGATACTGACCATGAACAACGAAGAGGCTGAGATCGTCGTCGGCGAGAACAGGCCGTACCTTACCAGCTCGAGACTCGACTCCGCGGGAAACCCGATCAACACGTTCGACTACCGCGACGTCGGCATCAAACTCAAAGTGAAACCGTACATCAATAAAGACGGGCTGGTTTACCTTACGCTCTATCAGGAGGTGACCCAGGTAACCGAGGCGACCGTGGGAACCGGCAATTCGACACAGCCGGCACCGACGACACTCAAGAGATCTACAAAGACGACCGTCGGCGTGAAAGACGCGCAGACCATCGTGATCAGCGGGCTCATCCGCGACGACTCTACAAAAACCCACCGGGGCATCCCGTTTCTCTCTTCTATTCCCATACTCGGTGCCTTGTTCGGAACGCAGACGAAGGAAAATAATAAGACCAACCTTCTTGTTTTCATCACCCCGAGGATCATCTACAACGCAGAAAAGATAGCGGAGATCAGCAAGCAAATGCAAAAAGAGCAAGATAAGCTGCTTGACCAGGAAAAACCGGGGAAACAAGTGAAGAAGAAAGAAACGGAAAATGCAACAGAGATAAAGAAAGAGTAGTCTCATCGTGGAATCACTAGCATCTCAAGACCTCGCACCACTCCCGAACCGCGTTGCCCGGGTACATTTTTCCTTTTTCCAGAAGTACGGCGTTGTTCCGCTCGGGTGCAGGAAAAAACCGTCGTGCCTCGTAATCGCCGTCTGTGATGAGGAGAAGAACGCGAATGCGGACGTACTCAGTCTGTTTTCCGCGATGCCCGTCGAGAAGAAACAGGTTTCACGGGAAGATTTCCTGAACTACCTGAACATCTTCCGGGAAGAGCAAGGCAGAGAGGTAGTGATCGGCGTTGTCGAGGACCTCGGAGAGAGCGCCCTGTCCGAGATCGCCCAGGAACTGCCGAGCGGCCACGATCTCCAGGACGACGCGGCCAACGAGCCGCCGATCATCAAACTGGTCAATCTGCTCTTTTCAATAGCGGTAAAGGACAGAGCAAGCGACATCCATATACAGCCCATGGACAATGACCTTCGCGTACGCTTCCGTATCGACGGTCTGCTCTATGATACGTATAAGCCTCCAAAGAGAGCCCAGAATGCTATCGCATCCAGAATCAAGGTTATGGCCGGGCTGGATGTGGCCGAGAAGAGATTACCGCAGGATGGAAGGATAAAGATTCGGGCGCGGGATAAAGAGATCGACGTCAGGGTCTCCATCATACCCACGGCATACGGCGAACAGGTGACGATGCGGCTCCTCGACAAGAACGCCGGGATGGTCACTCTGGCCGAACTGGGCATGTCCCCTGCCCTTGAAAAAACCATAGCAGCGCTGATTTCGCGTCCGCAAGGAGTCTTTCTGGTTACCGGTCCGACAGGCAGCGGAAAAACCACAACGCTTTACTCGGCTTTAAACCATATCAATACGCCCGAGAAGAACATTTTGACCATTGAGGATCCGGTCGAATACATCATTCAGGGCATAGGACAGATGCAGGTAAATTCCAAGATCAGCCTTGACTTCGCCAGGGCATTGCGTTCCTTTCTCAGACAGGATCCGGACGTTATTATGGTCGGTGAAATAAGGGACGAGGAGACTGCGCGCATTTCTATCCAGGCGGCACTCACCGGCCACCTTGTCTTCTCCACACTCCACACCAATGACGCAGCAAGTGCGTTGACGAGGATGGTTGACATGGGCATCGAGCCCTACCTGCTCACTTCATCGATCACGGCTATTCTGGCGCAAAGGCTTATCAGGAGGATCTGCCCTTTTTGCAGAGAGGTCTATGAGCCAACAGAATTCGAGACTGAACTGCTCAAAGGATATTTAAAACAAGGCAGCGGTACGGTCTATAAAGGTAAAGGTTGTGACGAATGTCTCAACACGGGCTACGTAGGAAGGGTCGGCCTTTTCGAACTGCTCATACTCGACACGAAGATCAGACACATGGTGCAGGAGAAGAGATCCTCTGAGGAGATCAAGACTGAAGCAGTCAAAGACGGCATGCTGACGCTCAGGGACGAAGGCATTCAGAAAGCGCTGGCCGGCCTCACCACTCTTTCCGAAGTCATGAGGGTGACCATAGAATAATGTTCTTCACATACTCAGCGCTCGGCAAAGACGGCAAAGTTCAGAACGGCACCATTGAAGCCGATGCTGAGACAGTCGCCAGAAGCGAGATCAAGGGAAAAGGTCTCTACCTCGTCTCTTTGAAGGCGCGGGAGAGCAAGGCGGCAAAGAGAAAGACCTTCTTTTCCTTCGGGATAAAGCATAAGCTTCCTGTCCAGCTTGCGCGCCAGCTGGCATCACTTCTCAAAGGCGGTGTACCGCTTTTTCAGGCACTCACCATTATCGGCAATCAATTGGATAGCCAAACGGAACGAGAGGTGGTGGGTTACGTGCGCGATCAGGTCCGGGGAGGAGCGTCGCTCTCGGATGCTCTTAAGGCTTATCCGGGCATATTCGACCGTCTCTTCGTTTACTCCGTGCAGGCCGGTGAGAAGGCGGGCGCGCTCGATTCAATCCTGAACTATCAGGCAGACCTGCTTGAGAACCGCGGAGCCGTCAGAGGTGAAATAAAGACTGCCCTCACCTATCCCGTCATCATGGCGCTTGTGGGCGGCTCTGTTTTGATCTTTCTGCTCATGGTTGTCGTTCCCATGGTCATGAAGATCTTTGACCGCATGAATCAGCAGCTGCCTGTCCCGACACGGCTGCTTCTGGCTTTAACCGACTTCGTCAACAGCTATTTTTTCCTCATGATCGGCGCCCTGGTTCTGTCGGCGGTGGTACTTGTGCAATGGGTAAGAAGGAGCCCGAATGGAAGGAAGGCGTTTGACACCTTTCAGCTAAAAGTGCCGGTGTACGGGCCGCTCTATCAGATGATACTGATAAGCAGGTTTTCGAAGATAATAAGCACACTTCTGAAAAGCGGCGTACATATGTTGCAATCGCTTCTTGTCGTGAGCTCCACGATGAGCAACACCGTTATGTCCAAAGCAGTTGCCGGCATGGGCGAGATGGTCGAGCGGGGATCAGATCTCTCGATGGCGCTTCGCCAGTCGCAAGTCTTCCCGTCCTACGTTGCCGATATGGTCACCGTAGGTGAAAGCTCAGGCAACATCGAACAGATGCTCGATACTGTCTCGAATTATTACGACACGCGCGCCAAACAGAAGATTGCATCGTTGACGGCTATGGTCGGGCCGCTCATTATTGTGGCAATGGGTCTCGTTATAGGGTTCATTCTGGTATCAATTCTGCTGCCGTTGTTTGAGATGAACAAAATACTGATGAAAGGATAGGAAATATGTCACAGCATACGAAGAAGGCGAATCGTGGTTTTACCTTGATCGAGTTGATGATCGTGATCGTCATCATAGGCATCCTGGCTACCCTTCTTGTCCCGAAGATCATGAACGCGCCTGACGAGGCCAAACGGACCGCAGCCAAGGCAGACATAAAGACCATCGAGAGCGCACTCAAACTCTACAAACTTGATACGGGTAGCTATCCTTCGACCGAGCAAGGACTTGAGGCGCTCATCAGAAAACCGGACACGGCGCCCGGTGCCCAAGAAGTGGCGTGACGGTGGCTACCTCGAAGGAACTTCCGTGCCGAAAGATCCGTGGGGCAACCCGTACTACTACACCGCTTCAAGCAGTTCAGCGACATCAAGCACCCTGGGCAGCGCGGGACGTGACTATGAATTAACAAGTTACGGTCGCGACGGGCAGCCCGGCGGAACGGGCATAGATGCGGATATTTCGAGCGCCGACCTCGCAAAGGACTGATGCACCAATTTGGATTCAGTTATACGATCCAGCCTTCGGCCGGGTGCCCCGGGCGGCAAGGAGGAAGCAACGCAGGCGTATACCAGTACCAGCTTGCCAAAACAAGTGGTCATGCTTTGATGCCTCTTTTGTCATTCCGGCGAACGCCGGAATCCAGATTCTACAAGGATTTCTGGACCCCGGTTTTCACCGGGGTGACGACTCTTAGAAATGCGAGAACTTACGCAAGTTAGTACTAGTACGCCGAGGATGCTGACGACGAAGGGCAACGAAGGTATACGCTTGAAGTCGAATCGGGACACGGGATTCACGCTTGTCGAGCTTCTCGTCGTTACTCTCCTGCTCGCCACCTTTCTGACCCTTGCCTCGGTCAAATGGCAGAACCTCGGGCCCAAGGGTACGGCAAATTTTATTGAGTCTTTCTCCATTGAGGTTACCCTGCTCAGGGAGGAGGCAATCTCCAGTTACGCAGACAGGGCTATTCAGTTCGATCTTTCCACAAACAGCATCTATATCGGCGCGCCGGACCGCCTGAAAGGATTCCTGCAGACACGGGAACTGAAAATACCCGAGACGTATGTCTTGAAAGATGTTGTGCTGAACGGAGAGAAGATCCTTATCGGAAAAACCGTGATGCGCTTCCTCTCAAGTGGCGTGGTGGACAGGGTGATCCTGCACTTCTCGGCAGCAAAAGATCAGTACTACACAATACTCCTCAATCCTTTGACGGCTAAAGTGACTGGTGAGGATGGGTATGTCGAAGAAATTACGCTCAAATAAAGGAACAACCCTTCTCGAGGTGATGATAGCCGTAGCCGTCGTGGCGATAGCTCTGGTTTCGTTGATCTCGCTCGTCATTGCAGACCTCGACATCGAGGACTATGCCCGCAGGATGACCAGCGCGACAATGATTGCCGAAGCTAAGCTGAAGGAAATAGAGAGAGTAGGTTATCCCGAATTGTCTCAGGTAGAAGCTCCAGTTGACGAGAACGATCCTACCGGCTTCTACTACAGGACTGTCGTCACCGAAACACCGATCGCAGACGTGCGCCAGGTGGACGTGGAAGTCTTCTGGGATAAAAAGAGGCGCTCTGTCATCCTTGTCGGTTATTTTGCAAAGAAATAGATACGAATGTATGGTAAAATTCAGAAGCGCCGTACATGTGTGAACACAGATGATCATCGGAGTTCCTAAAGAGATCAAGACCGAGGAGAATCGGGTGGCAGTGGTCCCCGGAGGGGTTGAAACCTTGACCGCGGGAGGCCACAAAGTCATCATTGAGCAGGGTGCAGGCACAGGCAGCGGCTTCAGCGATCTCGATTACGAACGCGCAGGTGCACGCGTTGTCTCCGGTCACGACGAAGTATTCCGCGAATCGGAGATGATCCTCAAAGTTAAAGAACCCCTCGCCGGCGAGTACCCGTTGTTGGGCGAAGGGCAGATCCTCTTCACCTACCTTCACCTTGCAGCCTCCGAATCGCTCACCACAAGCCTCGCGAGGACCGGGGTTATCGGGATCGCCTATGAAACCGTCCAGACAGAGGACGGCTACCTGCCGCTTCTGGCGCCTATGAGTGAAATCGCGGGACGGATGGCGCCTCAGGAAGGGGCCAAGTACCTCGAGGAAACATACGGCGGACGAGGCGTGCTCCTGGGAGGCATACCCGGAGTCCCGCCTGCGAACGTAGCAGTACTGGGCGCGGGCAATGTGGGACAGAATGCAGCCCGCATAGCACTCGGCATGGGAGCGTTAGTCACCGTGCTCGACATAAATACGAGAAAATTGAGAGCTATCGACGAGGCTTTTCAAGGCAGGCTGGTCACCATGGTTGCCGACAACTACAACATCCGCGTGGTCATAACGAACGCCGACCTTATCGTGGGCGCCGTACTGGTGCCGGGTAGAAAAGCTCCGAAAGTTATCACCAGAGATATGCTCAAGCTGATGAAAGCGGGGGCTGTTGTCGTTGATGTGGCCATCGATCAGGGAGGATGCGTGGAGAGTTCTCGTCCCACCACTCACCGGGAACCTATTTTTATTGATTCAGGCATTGTACATTATGCCGTTACCAACATGCCGGGTGCTGTTCCGCGCACAGCTACGCGCGCGCTTACAGCGAACACACTGCCGTATGTCATGACCATTGCCGACAAGGGATGGAAGAGGGCGGCAGTAGACGATCCTGCTCTGGCAAAAGGCGTGAATCTGGCAAACTGCAAGATTGTGCACAAGGGCGTTGCCGATGCATTCGGTCTCCCTTATACGCCTTTGCACGCGTTATTGTAACTCTCACTCAAGCACACATTTCGAATAGAATTGTTTTGACAAAGGCAACGCCATCTGGTACAAAGGACAAAAAACTAAAAGGAGGGGATAGTATGAAGAAACACATAGTAACGCTCATCGTTATACTTGCTTTTGTTCTCTCTATGAGCGCAGCAGCGTTCAAAGCAAACGCACAGACAATTACGCTCCGTTATTCGAACTTCTTCCCTGCACCGCACAAGAACAGCGTGCTCGCTGAGGAGTGGTGCAAAGAGATCGAGAAGAGGACCAACGGGAAAGTTAAGTTCAATTACTTCCCCGGCGCAACGCTGACACCGGCTGCACAAACATACGACAGCGTGGAGAAAGGCATTGCAGACGTGGGCCTGAGCGTCCTGGGGTATACGATGGGAAAGTTTCCCCTTACGGAGGTCACGGATTTGCCCCTCGGGTCACAAACCGGTCTACTGGCCACAAATATGAACAACGCATACTACCAGAAATTTAAACCGAAGGAGCTTGATGGCACGCAGGTCATGTACCTGAGCGGCCACGGTCCGGGCTTACTCCACACAGCCAAGAAACAGGTAACTAAATTGGAAGATGTAAAGGGCATGAAAATCAGAGGGACCGGTTTGAGTGCCAAAATCATTCAGCACCTTGGCGGCGCTCCAGTGGGTATGCCTATGACAGAGACCTACGACTCCATCTCAAAAGGTGTCGTAGAAGGCGTCCTGGCTCCGTTTGAGGCCATGAAAGGATGGAAACTGGGTGAGGTCTGCAACTTCACGGTCCTGGACTACGGTGCTTCATACTCGACAGACTTCTTCGTGGTCATGAACAAGGCAAAGTGGAATTCGTTACCGGCCGACGTCAAGCAGATCATCCAGAAGATCAACGAAGAGTGGATCGAGAAACAAGGTAAAGTGTGGGACGAGATAGATCAGGAAGGGAAACAGCTCATGAGCCAGTCGGGCAAGAAAATTACGTCACTCTCCAAGGAAGAAGATGCCCGTTGGGTTACTGCTGTTCGTCCGATACTCGACGAGTACGTTGCTCAAGCAAAAGCTAAAGGCCTGCCAGGCGCCGAAGCTCTGAAATTCTGCCAGGACTATATCAAGGCAAACCAGAAGTAAGCCGGAGAACAGGTAAGAGATAAAGAAGGTAGAGGTAAGAGCGAGAGACAGGCAGAGGAAAAAGACAGAACAGGTAGAGGAAGAACTCCTTACCTCTACCTGTTCTGTCTTTTTCCTGCTTCACCCTGTCCGTAACGGGATGGTGCAAACGCGTATTCGCGTGAAGACCGAGGCGGCAAGGAGGAGGGAGCGCAGGCGTACCTTGTGGTACGTCGAAGCTCTCCGACGACGCGGCCAACGAAGGTATGCGCGCGAATACGCGTTTGCACTACGCGTCTGAAAAAGACTTGAGCCGGCTTGCCCGTATCGGATGGCGCAACTTCCTCAAGGCCTTGGCCTCTATCTGCCGTATGCGCTCTCGCGTCAACTCAAAGACGTGGCCCACTTCTTCGAGCGTGTGATCGTACTTCTCACCGATGCCGAACCTCATGCGGATCACTCTTTCTTCTTTCGGCGTCAGGGTTGAAAGCGTCTTATCCAGCTGATCGACCAGATCGCGAAAGATCACGGAATTTTGCGGGATCGGTGTTGCCTTGTCTTCAATGAGGTCCGCAAGATGCATCTCCTCATCTGCACTGACCGGCGTTTCCAACGAAATCGGCTCCTTGGTGATCCTCAGTATCTTTCTCACCTTGTCGCTGCAAAAGCCCATTCTGGCTGCGATCTCATCCGGAATCGGTTCTCTTCCAAGCTCCTGAACCAGTTCCCGAGAGACGCGGATAATCTTGTTGATCGTTTCGATCATGTGCACCGGTATTCTGATTGTTCTGGCCTGATCTGCAATGGCCCTGGTAATCGCCTGTCTTATCCACCATGTGGCATACGTGCTGAACTTATATCCTTTCCTGTGTTCGAATTTTTCGACGGCTCTCATGAGACCGATGTTACCTTCCTGCACCAGGTCAAGCAAAGAGAGCCCGCGGTTTATATATTTCTTTGCGATACTTACCACCAGCCTCAGGTTTGCCCTGATCAGTTCATTCTTCGCGCGAAGAGATTCGTTCTCAGCCTCCCGTATGCGCGCAAGCGATAATTTCAGCTCGTGAGCCGGAACTCCGGCCTCGCGCTGGGTCCGCTCCACTTTTCTGCACAGCGCCGCCACTTCTTTTTTTCCTTCAGCACCCCTGCTATGCCTGAGCCTTTTGATCTCCAGTTCCAGCTTTTCGATCTTCCCGATGTGCCGCCGCATCCTGAATGCGATGCGTTCGATCATCTTCCTGCTCAGATTTATGTCGGATATGATCTGCCCGATCTGAGACCCCAAGCGTGCCCTCTCCTTCTTGTCACGAGCTGCACGCATGCGCTGCGATTTCTTTTTGAGTTGCTCAAGGAGCGCAATGGCCCTCTCCCTGTGGAGATCCGCATCAAATCCGGCATCGTCCTCATCGTCAACTTCGGACGGTGATCTCCTTAAGATCGATCCTGCCGGCGCTCAAGCCCGGTAGCGTGCGCAGAAGCTCATCTATGGTCAGCGGAACGGAAAGGATAATATTCCTGATGTCTGTCCGTGACTGTTCGATGCGCATGGCGATATCTCTCTCGCCATCTCTCGTGAGCAAGGCTACCGATCCCATCTCCTTGATGTAATGCCTGATCGGGTTGGATAGCTCATCGTCGTAAACATCTTCCAGCGACTCTTCAAGGGCCTCTCCGTACCTCTCCGCATCGCTTAAAGCGACCTGCTCATCCCGACCCATATCAAATAAATCAATGTCATCAAGAAAACTTCCTTTCTCCTCGTGACCGGGGACTACCAGATAAATGTCGACACGCTCCTTCGGCTTCTCATACGGGAAAAACTTTTTTTCGGCAGATAGACGCACCACGTTCATCCCATCGCTTCTTTCGTCAGGCATGGCTACTCCCCCTTGGCGGATTTAGATCTCATAACCTGCACAAACTGTCGCTTCCGCTCCAGAAGTTCAGCCAAGGCCCGTTCATCCCCATTCTGTTCAGCTTGTGCCAGACGAACGGTGATCTCCTTAGCCTCTTCCTTGAGCCTCTTCCTATCTATATGCTGGCAATAATCAAGTATTACCTTTTCCATCTCCTCCGCTTCATACTCAGCCACCTCTAAGGCTGAGCTCAGTACGGAGTTCTTCAATTCATCACCTTCCAGCATCGCGACAAACCGCCTTACCTCAAGACACCCCTGCTCCTCATAATGCTCCATCATGCGATCAAGAACCTGCTGCGATTCTTTGTCTATTATGTAGCTTTTCACCTCCTTTCCCTTAAGTAATCCCATGAGAGAAGGTCTGTTCAGGCAGATGCCTATGATCTTTCGCTCGACTGCGGAGCCTTGCCTTCTGTCGGGCTGTGTACCTTCGAACCCCTTCACTTTGATAGAATCCCAGAAACAGAACTCCTCGACGCCCGTGAGTTCTGCAAGCCTCTGGACATAAAGCCTCTGAACCACACCGTCCTTCATGCCCTCGAGCTGAGGAAGGACCGTCTTTATGAAACCTTGTTTCCCTTCGACCGTTGAAAGGCCGCACCGCTTCATATGAAAATCGAACGAGTAATCGAGGATCGCTCTCTTCGACTGCATCAACTTTTCAAAACCGGCAAGCCCATTTTTCCTGATGAAGCTGTCAGGGTCATCCGTTTCCGGCAGGACAACCATCTTTCCGTTAATGCTCATCTCACCAAAAAGACCGATAAGTCGTAACGTACTCTTCACACCGGCCTCATCCCCGTCGAGCATGAGTGTGATATTCTCTGTATAGTTCCTCAGCCTGGATACCTGCTCTTCAGTCACGGATGTCCCCAGGGTTGCCACCACGTTGCGCACGCCGGCCTGATGCATCGCTATAAGGTCGAAATACCCCTCCACGATGATCGCCTCATCTTTCTCGGCAATCTCTTTTCTTGCCTTATCTAATCCGTACAGCACCGACCTTTTGGTGAAGACGGACGATTCCGGCGAATTGAGGTACTTGGGGAGCGCCTCTTTTTCAAGACCCCTTCCTCCGAAGCCGATCACCTTATTGTTTATATCCTGAATGGGTATGACAATCCGCCCTCGAAAGATATCGTAGATATCGCTCCCTCGCATTTTGAAAAGTCCTATGCTGATGAGCAGATCAAGAGGGACCCCGAGGCGTTTTGCGAAATCCTGCCCGTGGTTGACTCTGGCGCTGTAGCCGAGCCTGAACTGATCGATCGTTGTGTCGCTTAACCCGCGCCTGGTGAGATAGGCGCGAGCAGCATCCGATTTCTTAAGATTGCTTTGATAGTAGTCGGCGAGTTTTGAAAGCGCATCGAGGATCGGCATCCTTTTGCCGCCGGATCTCGCCGCCATTTTTATGCCGAGCTGATTAGCAAGGCTTTCCAGGGCCTCGCTGAAACTCACGTGATCGTATTTAGCCAAAAAGTTGACCGCATTTCCGCCTTCATGGCAGCCAAAGCAGTAGTAAATCTGCTTTTCGATGCTGACGGTGAATGATGGAGTCTTCTCTTTGTGGAACGGACAGAGACCCAGGAAATTCTTCCCCGCTCGTCTCAGCTTCACGTACTCAGAAACAATATCGAGAATATTTACCCGTTCCAGTACCGTATCAAGTAATGAGTCCACTACAGCTCCACTATCGTCACGCCTGAATTACGCTCGTCATTCTTGACTGCAATGTCGGGCGTCTCCCGGAGGTGATGTCTGATGGCTTGCATAAGCTTTCCTGTGCCTATCCCATGCACGATACGCAATGTCGGTGTGCCATGTACGATGGCCCTGTCGACGAACCGGTCGACTTCACCCAACGCCTCCTCCACCCGCATGCCTATCACGTTCAATTCCGGAACCTCGATACGAGGAACACTGACCTCCACCTGTTTCGCAGTCGATTCTGCATGCTCCGGGACTTTGAAGAGATACTCCGTATGCACCTTCATCCTCATGCCGCCGAGATCAACTTCGGCGTTGCGTTTCGCCGTGTCAATGGCTGTAACGTAACCGTCGCGTCCGACGGATTTAACACGAACATGATCTCCTACGGCTATGATCTCCCGGGTCGTTTGAGGGGCAGGATGCTTCTCCTTCACGACCTGCAGGCGATCGCGCGCGCGTTTAACAGAGGAGCGTTCCTTCTTGAGAGCCTCTTTGTGGATCTCTTCCAGTTCCTGCTCCACTTCCACGAGTCGCATACGGCATCTTTCCTCGGCTGCTTTCAGATATTCCTCGCGCTTCTCCTTCAGCAGAGCGAGTCGCGATCTCGTCTCTTCTCTCAACTTTGTAAGATGAAGCCGCTCTTCCCTGATCTTCCCTCTTTCCTCCTCGAGGCCCTTCACCAGGTCGTTGAGCATATAATCCTGTTTGCCAAGGTACTGATAGCTCTTCTCAATGATCTCACGGGGCATAGCGCAATTCTCAGCAACGTGAATAGCATTGCTGACTCCCGCAACCCCGTAGAGAAGCCTGTACAAAGGCTTCATGGTGTCGCTGTCAAAGTCGGTCGCTGCATTCAGGGCGAAAGGTTGGGAATAACCGTAGGCCTTGAGCAGGTTGAGATGGGTCGTCACAAGGGTCTTGCAGCCTCTCTCAACAAAGGCATCGATGATTGCCATTGCCAGCGCTGACGCTTCCTGCGGTTCCGTGCCGCCTCCGATTTCATCGATGAGCACCAGTTCGCCGCCGTGCGATTTTTCATACATGCTCTTTATAGCACCGACATGCGCCGTGAAACTGGACAGTTCCATGGAGATATCCTGCTCATCCCCGATGACCGCAAATATGCCGGAGAAAATGCTGACCTGCGGCTTTTCCCTGGCAGGGATGAAGAGGCCGGATGCGGCCATTGCCACAAGCAGACCGATCGTTTTCAGAGCTACGGTCTTGCCGCCTGCGTTCGGACCCGAGATTATCATGGTCTTCTTCTCTTTTTCCATCACTATGTCTATAGGCACAGCCTTCTCTTTCTTAGACATAATGATGAAAGGGTTCCTCGCATCCCGTATGTCAATTGACCCATCAGAGACTATCTCGGGCCGCACAGACTCGTACGTAAGAGAAAAACGGGCGAGACAATGGTACAAATCGAGTTCAACAATGGCTTGAAGGTCGGCCTCCAACTGATGCGCATAGCCTCGCACCCAGCCCGTCAAGTCACGCAGAATTCTTTTTTCCTCTTCCTTTTCTTCTTCTTCGAGAATGCTTATCTGATTATCGAGTTCAACAACAGCCATAGGCTCTACGAAAGATGTCTTCAGCGAGTGTGAGTAGTCGTGGACTATTCCGGACAAAAATTGATTGAAGTTCGGTTTCAACGGTATGACATACCTGCCGTTCCTTATGGCTATGTACGTATCCTGGAGCGCCGGGCGCACAGCCTCCGACTCCATCATTGTTTCCAGATTTCTCTTGACCCGCCCTCTCAGCTGGTAAAGATCTGATCTGATTTTCGAGAGGTCGTACGATGCACTGTCTTCGAGAAAGCCCTCCATGTTCACCGTTTTGCGGATACGCCCGTTTACAGAGCTGAGCGGGTCAATTCGTTCGAGCAGATCGCTGACGTACGGCTTGACGTCAAATGCGCTTCTGAGAAAACCTGTTATCTCGTTGCAGCGCGTCAGGAAACCGTGGAGCGCTATGAAATCGGGAACATCAAGAACCAGATTCTCTATGGTAAGCTGAGACAGGATGCGTCTTACGTCCGGAATATCGGTGAGAGGTACTTGACCATTCCACTTTATCAGCTCCAGAATAGCTTCCAGTCTGTCCTGGCGCCTTGTTATATCATCGATGGATGCAGTTGGTCTCAGGGAGGAAACAAGCTCGTCGATGAATGAGGTCGAAGCGTATGCTTTGATCACATCGAGCAGCTTCAAATAATCGATGTAGAATAGGGTTTTGTCGATCATGCCGCGCTTAAGGGCTACTTCTGTGTAGCTAGCCTTTGACGCACCATTTCGCTCAATACCTTCCCATCGATCCTGGCAGCAAGTTTTTCCATCAGGAATTTCATCACCCTTCCCATATCTTTCGGGGTCTTGGCCTCTAACTGGCGGATAGCTTCGTCCACCTCGCCGGACAATTCGGCGGGGGTCATTTGCTCAGGCACAAATTCCTGTAAGATAAGCAGTTCCTTCTCTTCCTTTTCAACCAGGTCTTGTCTGTTGCCCTTCTTGAAGCTTTCGATGGATTCAGAGTGCTGTTTGATGGCCGTCTTGACCACTGCGTGAAACTCCTCATCGATCAGCGGCCGCACTTTCTCGACTTCCTTATACTGGATTGCGCCGAGGAGCATGCGCAAGGTAGAGACCCTGACGGCGTCGTGCTCCTTCAGCGCTTTCTTGAGGCTCTCAGAGATATCTTCCTTAAAACCCATGTACCTTTACAGCCCCTTCGCAACCATCCGTCTTATCTTCTTGAGGGCCCTCTTCTTTGCGGCTAATATCTTTTTTTTCTTCTTAACGCTCGGTTTTTCGTAATACTCTCTTCGCTTAACTTCGGACAGAATACCTGTTCTTTCGCATTGCTTCTTAAATCTTCTCAGGGCGCTCTCGAAGGGCTCTCCATCCCTTACGATAACTACCGACATTCGTCATCGCCTCCCTTCATCACCGAGTATATTGGAAGGTTAATTTAAACTTAACTCTTTCGACAATGTCAATAAATTTAGACAATCTATTTTATAAAGCAACGCTCAGCCGTAACTAAGCGAAAATATAGCTCTTATTAATTTCTTGTTCTCTTGTGAAACAGAGCTGCGTTATCCAATTATGGAGAAAGGGTTCCTGCGCACTATGGTGTGGGTTCTCTCAGGCCCGGTAGAGACGATGTCTATGGGCGTCCCGACAAGCTCTTCGAGCCGCGTGAGATACCTTCTCGCATGTTCAGGCAGTTCTTCCAGCCGCGTCACGCCCTTGGTCGAGGTTTTCCATCCCGGCATCTGCTCGTAGACCGGTTCACACCCGGCCCATCCTTTCAAAGTCATCGGCGTCTGGCCTGACACTCTCTTGCCGATTCTATACTGAACACAGATGTCCAGGGAGTCGAATTCATCAAGAACATCGAGCTTCATCATGGCGAGTCCGCTTACCCCGCTCAAGGCTATGGCCCTCTTCGCAATAACAACATCGAACCAGCCGCATCTTCGCGGTCGACCGGTTGTCGCACCAAACTCGCCTCCTTTTTGGCGCATCAGCTCTCCCTCTACGCCGGTAAGCTCTGTGGGGAAAGGTCCTTCTCCCACCCGCGTCGTATAGGCCTTACAAACCCCTAAAACGTGATCGATGGCAGTCGCCGGCACGCCTGCACCGCATGACGCATTACCTGCAACGGTGTTTGAAGACGTAACATACGGATACGTGCCGTGATCGATGTCCAGGTAGGTTCCCTGAGCGCCTTCAAACAGGATGTTCTTTTTCTTCCGTACGGCCTCCTGGATAAGAGCCGGCGTGTCTGCGATGTATCTTCTTCAGCGTCTCTCTGTAGGCCCCAAACTCTTTAATCACGTCCCGTGGACGCAAGGGCTCACCCTTGTAGTACCTCTTGATGAGAAAATTCTTGATCTTGAGATTCTCGCGCACTTTCTCGGCAAACAGTTTCTTGTCGAGCATGTCCACAACCCTGATGCCGAGCCTGCTTGCCTTGTCCTCGTAGGCTGGTCCGATACCGCGTGCCCGTAGTTCCAATTTTTCGATCTTCTGCAGCGGACTCTCTATACATATCGATCTTCTTGTGATAGGGCATGATAACATGCGCAAAGGCGCTCAGCTTCAACCGCCGGTCATCCTGCAAATAGCCGGACTTCTTCAACTCGTCTATTTCGCTCGCGAATACCGACGGATCGAGCACAACACCATTACCGATGACACAGGTCTTCTCCGGGTGCAGTATTCCGGACGGAATGAGATGAAGAACCACCTTTCGTTCTCCTACGACAATAGTGTGGCCGGCATTGGCGCCCCCTTGATAGCGCACGATCGTATCAGCATACTCGCTGAGCAGATCGATTACTTTGCCTTTGCCCTCATCACCCCATTGGAGGCCGAATGCCACCACATTTGCCATGAATCATCTCCTTTGCATTCAATGTCCGGATCGCCTGACGACGCGATATCATACATTGTTTCCTGCGGGAAGGTCAATCAAATAGGGGCTATTTCAGCGAACCTCCCGGGATCGTGGGAAGCGCCTGATCGCAGCCCACTTCTCGTTATAGGCCAGGCGAGAATGGAGGCGGAAAACTCAGCCGAACCATACTCCAACGAGGTCGATACTGACAGATTGTTTTTGTGCTTTGGTGAGAATTGTGTAATAGTAGTACCGTTCTCACATCAGGCGCTTGTATACAAGATCACACTGTAGATCATATTTCTAAAAGGAGGGACAGTCAATGCGCATTGTTCTTTTGGGAGCACCCGGAGCAGGAAAAGGTACAGTAGCAAAGCTTCTGACGGCCTACGACGGCTCGGTGCAGATATCGACCGGGGATATTCTGCGGGCAGCCGTCAAGGCAGGCTCAGAGCTCGGTAAGAAAGCAAAAGGGTACATGGAAAGAGGCGAGCTGGTGCCCGACTCGCTCATCATGGAGATCATGGAAGCGAGGCTGCAGGAGCCTGATTGCGCAAAAGGCTTCATCCTTGATGGATTCCCGCGCACAATTCCTCAGGCTGAGGATTTGAAGAAGCTGTTAGCCAAATTGAAACTGAAACTGGACCTGGTCGTGAACCTTGATGTACCCAGAGATGTGATATTAGATCGTCTCACAACGCGGCGAACCTGCTCAAACCAGGACTGCCAGGAAATTTATAACATCAAGAGCAAGCCGGCGTCACCCGATGGGAAATGTTTGAAGTGCGGCTCTCCGGTGGTTCAGCGCGCTGATGAGACGGTAGAAGCGATCACGACGCGTCTTGAAACCTACAATGAGAAAACCGCTCCGCTGATCGGCTTTTATGAAAAGGAAGGTTTGCTCAGGAGCATAAGCTCTTTGAGCAGTGAGCAGACGGTCAAGGAAATCACCGCAGCACTAAAAAAATAGGAAAAGTAAAGAAATAGGAAAAAGATAGAGAAGGTAGAGGTAAGGACTAAAGCAAAGGTAGAGAGAAAAACGGACTGTGCAGCTTGGAGTTCTTCTTCGCCTTGCTCTTGTTTTTACCTTTACCTTCTTTTAGCTCTTACCTCTACCTGCTTTATCCCTTACCTGCTCTATCTCTTGCCTGTTTTATCCCTACCCTCTTACTCTCTTGTACACCAGACTGGCAATAAAGAAAACGAAATTGAGGATGACTATTGTTGCGCCTGTAGGGAGGTCCAGCACTACAGACAGCCAGACGCCTGATGTGACGGAAATGATCGAGATGACAGAGGCGAACGCCATGGTGCCTTTGAAACTTCGCGCAATCTGCAATGCAGTGACGGGTGGTACGATCAGCAGTGAAGATATCAGCATGATTCCCACCACCTTCATGGCAAGAACGACGGTCAGGCCGCTCAGCAGAACCAGGATCATATTTATCCTTCCGGTCTTGATGCCCGAAGCGCGGGCCGATTCCTCGTCAAACGTCATCGAGAAAAGCTCATGGAAGAGCAGCAGGACGGTGGTGATCACACCGAGTGAGAGGCACATCGAGATGACGACCTCGCTCGCCCTGATGGCAAGGATGTTACCGAACAGGTAACTGAAGAGATCGATGTTGAAGCCGCCTGCCACACTGGCGAGGACGATGCCCCCTGCTATCCCTATTGATGAAACCATACCGATTGCAGCGTCTCCAAAGAGACGGGCGCGCTCGACAAGCTTCAAAATGGCTATCGAGCTGGCCATGACAACCGGTATAGCTGTGTAGAGCGGAAAGACGCCAAGAAGCATGCCCATGGCGACGCCACCGAACGTTACATGAGCAAGACCGTCTCCGATCAGAGAAAGACGTCTCAGGACAAGAAAGACACCCAGGGTCGAGCAAGAGATCGCGATGAACGTGCCCGCCAGCAACGCCCGCTGAATAAAACCATGACTCAAAAAATCAAAAATTTCCAAAGCGCTATACCTTTCACTGTTCCGCCGTTAGGAGGACGATCTCATACCGGTTTGAATTCAAGAACTCTGTATCTTTAATCTCACACCGTTAGGCGACTGATCTCATACCGAGTTGGATTCAAGATGGCGACCCAACCTTCGGCCGGGTACCCGCGCGCTCCGAGGAATGGGCCACCGAAGGCGTACCTTGGGGTACGTCGAGGTGGAACAGGCCGATGGGCAACGAAGTAGGCGCTTGAAGCCAACTCGGTATCAGTCATGGCGATGGCATATGACATGCTGCGAAAACGGTCCGAAATACTCCCCCATGTCAGCAGAGATACAGAATTCATCGAAACTGCCGTGAAAGATCACCTTCTTATCAAGATACAGGAGCGTGGAAGCATACTTGCCGATGCTGCCGATATCGTGTGTGACTATAAGAATGGTTATGCCGCCGGTCTCGTTTAAGTCGCGCAATACAGCGAAAAAATGCTCCCTGATCTCAGGGTCAAGCGTCGAAGTCGGCTCATCGAGTATGAGAAGATCCGGTTCGCTCACCAGTGCGCGGGCGATGAATACCCTCTGCTGCTGTCCCCCCGAAAGCTCTCCGATCAGTTTGTTCTTGATATCGGCAATCTCCATGAGTTTGAGGACTCGCTCTATGGATTGCGATTCATATTTCGCAGGGCGTCGCGGGAATCCGTGTTTTGAAAGAAGTCCGAGAGCCACTATCTCCCTTACCGACGCCGGAAAATGCGGGTTAAAAGAAGCAAGCCTTTGAGGAACATAACCGATCCTGTTCCACTCTTTGAATGACTCAGGACCTTGATCGAAAAGTGAAACAGACCCGGTATCGGCCGCGGAAAAACCGAGAAGGACCCGGATGAGTGTTGTCTTTCCTGACCCGTTCGGTCCGACAAGGCCGCAATAGTCTCCCCTGTTCAACGTGAACGTCACGTCCGAGAGGACCTGAACTGAGTTGTAGGCAAAAGAAAGCCCGCGCGCCTGAACAGCTACTGACATTCCAGACCTACTTTCAAGTTTTGAAGATTCTGCTGCATAATCTCGAGAAAGGTTATGCCACGGGCCATCTCTTCGCGTGTCACGTTGTGCGCGCCATTCAGCTTCAACATGGAAGCGCCTGTTTCCCTGGCTATAATCTCGGCTACACGCGGAGTGATAAGCTCTTCGTAGTAAATATAATGCACGTCATACTTTTTCAACTGCTCCTTTAATGTTATCATTCTTCTGGCCGTGGGCTCAGCATCCGGCGATCCGCTATAGGCGGACATGTAGAGCAGGTGGTAACGCTTTGCAAGATAATTAAAAGCGAAGTGGCCGCCATGAATAATGACGTGTTTCTTGCACGCGGCGAGCGTGCGCTGGTACTCGGCGTCCATCTGCGCGAGCCTATTCTCATACTCTTGCGCATTACTGGCGTAATATTCTTTATGCGCCGGGTCTTTCAGTGCGAACCCTTTTGAAATCGTCTCCACCATCTTCCGTGCATTGGAGAGATCAAGCCAGACATGCGGATCGATACCAACGTGGTAATGCTGATCGCCTGCCGCACTCACGCCCTTCTTACCCAGGATATAGGGGCTCTTCTCTTCACTCGTGAGGATGCCGGCACTGGCATCGACCACAACCAGCTGCTCTGCGCGGATACTTTTCAAAATTGTCTCCGCCCACGGCTCCATCTCATTTCCCGTATAGATAAAGAGATCGGCGCTCTCCAGCTTCAGGAGGTCTCCCGGCTTTGGGTCGAAGCTATGGGGCTCAACACCAGGCGGCAGGAGGAGACTGACATCTGCACGCTCGCCCCCGACCTGTTTCGAAAAATCGTACAAGGGAAAAAGGGTTGTGATGACTTTTAGCCTTCGCTCCGCCTGAGCCTTATCAGGCGGCCTGTTGCACGCTCCGAAACAAAAGAGAAGCAAAAGCGTTGCGACTATAAGGAGCTGTTTCTTCTTCACACGCTACCCATTCAATCGGATCAACCCGCAAGGCAGTCGCTGCAGCGACCGTAAACCTGCATGAGGTGTGAAACCACGGCGCCTTTCAGATTCTTCTTCACTTCCTTGTTGATCGCGTCCATGCCGCAGAAGCTGAGGTCTTCCACCTTGCGACACGATATGCAGACAAAATGATGGTGATGAAGGCTATTCCGGCAGAAGTAGTAGTAGAGTCTTCGATCCGGATGTACTATCTTGATCAGCACGCCGCATGCGGAAAGCTCCTCGAGGTTGCGATAGACCGTAGGAAGTCCGGACTTTGCGGACATTCTCTTCATATGCTTCCAGATCTCTTCCGGCGTTAAGTAAATCGATTCTGCATCAAGAATTTTGAGAATAGCCAGCCTTTGCGGTGTCACCTTTAATTTCAGTTCTCGCAGAAGCGTGTCGAAATGACGGGCCATACGTACTCTTCTAATTGAAAATGATTTTCAATTATAGTCATCGATCAGACGGCATGTCAAGGACAGAACCGTTTCAATCGAACCAACCAAACTACGACTGAGTGTAAAGGGAATCAATCAGCTGCTTATACCGCTCCAGCACGATCCGCCGTTTTAGCTTGAGCGTTGGCGTGAGCTCCCCCGCCTCCATGGTCAGTTCACGCTTCGAGCAGAGCGAAAGGGCGCACCTTTTCAAAGTCGGCGAGCCCTTCGGTGAGCCTCTGAATCTCTTTGCGGATGAGCCGTTTGACTTCTGGAATCTGTGTAAGGCTCGCCGGATCTCGTGCTTCCGCGTTTCTATTCTCTGTTGTCGCCCATTCGGCGAGCCGGTCAAACGCAGGCACGATGAGGGCGCCGACCGTGTTCTGACGGTCGCCGACTATGACCGCCTGGTGTATAAGAGGACTCTTGAGCAGGAGCGTTTCCAGGTGCTGCGGCAAGACTTTTTTCCCATTGGCAAGAACAATCAGGTTCTTTTTCCGGTCCGTGATGGCGAGGTAGCCCTCTTCATCGATCTGGCCTATATCTCCGGTGTGGAGCCATCCGTCAGCCTCTATTGCCTCGCTCGTCTCCTTCGGTCTTCTGTAATAACCCTGCATGACGTTCGCACCGCGCACCAGAATCTCTCCATCATCGGCGAGTTTTACTTCGATACCCTCGAACGGTTTGCCCACCGTGCCAAATCTGATTTTCTCGGGCGGATTCACGGTTACGAGGGGAGACGTCTCGGTCAGGCCGTATCCTTCCATGATCGGCAGCCGCATGGCCGACAAAAATTGGAGGGTCTCTTTCGAGACCGGAGCGCCGCCTGCAAAAAAGAACTTGAGCCGATCCAGCCCGAGGCGCTTCCGAACCTTGCTGAAAAAGAGACGGTCGGCAAGCCACACACGAGAAGCCAGCAGAAGCCCCGCATCCCTTCCCGTCTCATCTCTTTCTGCTTTCTCCCTGCCGACTGAAAAAGCCCAATCGATGAGTTTACGTTTCAGCGGGGGCTCTTTAGCTACAGCAGCGATAAGGCCTTCCTGAAACATCTCGAGTACTCTCGGCACGACCGCCATGTAGTGGGGTCTCACCTCCCCGATATTCTGACGCAGCCTGCGCAGGTTCTCCACATATGCAATCGCAGAACCCAGGCTGATGGGCAGATAGTGATCCACCATCCTTCCAAACACATGGTTGAGAGGCATAAATGAAAGAAGAATGTCACCCGGCTTGAAGGTCAGAACCTTGCTTGCTGTGCTGTAGTTGGAAACGAAATTGCGGTGTGATAGTATCGCACCCCGGGGGTCTGCCGTGGTTCCCGACGTATATATAATGCTCGCCCAGTCCTCAGGCCGGACTGCTGACCAGTGCTTTTCATATTCACTATCTGTGAGAGGTGCGGCATGACTCTGGCTGACGAGCGCTGCATAGGAGAACACGTCCTCAGATTCAATCTTCGGCTCATCAAGGCTGATGATCTGGAGGTCCTTCATGTTTTTTTTGATTTCCAGAGCCTTGCCAAGCTGCTCTTCGTCGGATACGATCAGACATCCGGCGCCCGAGTCCGCCACTATATATTCCACCTGGGCGGCAGGTATGGTCGGAAAGATGCCGACATTGACCGCCCCCACGTGAAGGATCGCAAAATCACTCACGGCCCACTCCGGCCTGTTCTCTGACAGAAGAGCTACCCGGTCACCTTTACGTATCCCAAGAGCAAGAAGCGCCGTGGACAGCGCCCGGACGGCATGACCCATTTCCTGATAGGTAATAGGTCTGAACGTGCCTTCAATTTTGCGGAGCAGCGCCGGAAAATCGGCGAACCTTCTTACGCTCTCCTGGAACATCTGACAGAGTGTATCAGCCATTGCTAGTCGCTACCTCCACCCATTATATACCAAGCGTTAGAAGACACGTGCCTTCATCGCAGATAACACGCGGATAAATGCTATGATGAACGCTGATACTAGTACCTTTGACCGCCTGTACGATAAAGCGGCACAGCCGGTCAACCCGCATCCCTGCGGCGGCGGGCTGAATTCCTCACACCTTCGCGAAGCGACGGAGTGTGGACAGCATTGACGCAGTATCACAATGCTGTCCACAAGCACACTCGATCTGCGATCATCTCTCCTTGCCTTTATCAGCGTGCATCTGCGATAAAAAGCTTCTCGCGTATTTCTACCCGTGACCCGTGACCGGGTACCCGCTTGCGGGTGTTCCCGTGACCCGTTCATTCCTCTCGTCACGAAATAGAGAAAGCCCGCCCCTGCCACAAACAGAATGATGATAGAAATGATCGAATAGCGCGCATTCCCCGTCAGGACAGCAACGAGACCCATCAGGAACGGACCCAGGACCGCGGCGAACTTGCCGAGCATATCGTAGAAGCCGAAAAATCGCGCTGCACTTTCCGGCGGTATCATCCGGGCATACAACGACCTGCTCAATGACTGAACACCGCCCTGCACCAGACCGATCGCCACCGCGAGCACGTAAAATTCCGATTCTCTGTGCATGAAATAGCCCCAGACGCATACAGCGATATAGACCGCAAGGGCGATGAAAATGGCATTCTTTGTGCCCAGCTTTTCACCAACCTTGCCAAAACCAATGGCCGCCGGAAAACCGACAAACTGCGTGATCAAGAGCGCGAGGATTAGCGTGCTCTTATCGAAGCCGAGAGATAAGCCGTAATCAACCGCCATCACAATAATGGTGTTGACGCCGTCGATATAAAGCCAGTAGCCTGCGAGAAAAAGCAGCACGGCGCGGCTTTGGCGAATCTCCCGGATGACTCCTTTGAATTCCTGAAGCCAGCCTCCTGCGGCAACCGCTGCTTTGGAATCGACCGATTTCGGCTCGTCAACAAAGAGAAAGAGAGGGATTGAAAAGAGGCCCCACCAGACGGCTACACTCAGGAAGGAGATCCTCACTGCATCGGCTGGGTCTGCCAACCCGAAGGATTCAGGCCTCAGCGTCATCCAGACGTTCAACGCGAAAAGGAGACCGCCTCCCAGATACCCGAGCGAATAGCCGAGGGCTGAGACAAAATCCATCTTGCCTCTGTCGGCTACATTCACCAGCAGGGCATCATAGAGGACGTTGCCGCCCGCGAAACCGAACGTGGCTATGACGTACAAGAGGAGCGAAGCACGCCAATTCCCGTGAGGCACAAGACTGAGAAGACCGGTAGTAACTATTCCGAGCAGGGCAAGAAAAAATAGGAATCTCTTTCGCGTATTCTTTTTGTCGGCGAGGTGACCCATGAAAGGAGCGGCACAGCCGACAATGATGGCAGCTATCGAATTGGCCTGGCCAAGACGATACGTGCTTGCGGATGCATCAAGCCCCACCCCCCAGAACTGTTTAAAGAAAACGGGGAAGAGGCCGGCCATCACCGTTGTCGCAAAGGCCGAATTGGCGCAGTCATAGAGCGCCCATGAGATCACCTTTTTTCGGTCGCCAAGGGATGTCAAGGCCTGTCACCGGAGGAACGTCCGCCAGACATGGGCATGATGATACCGTAACGACAGGCTAGATGCAAGATTCAACGAATGAGGGAGGGTCCGATTATGCTACCGGATGTGACACGAGGAACCGATGCTTAGTGGGTGTAATTCTGCCTTGCTTTTATTGTTGGGGAGGACAAGGTATCGGCCTGGAGAAATCAGGAATCATGCTTCCATTCTCCTGGATTATATTTCCGTTCGCATCTGTCCTGGGTGCATAGCATTGATTCGGTGGCGTCGCCGGCGCGGAAGGGCCACCAGGATAGCCGGCTCCATCGGGAGGCACCTCTGCCATCTGAGGTGGTTGCCCGTAGGCGGTGGTCGCCTCTGCCGGAGGAACTTCCAGTACGTAAGGAGGCGGAGGATAGGGATAAGCATAGTAAGGATCGTAGTAAGACGGCGATACCGGTACAGCGTAATAAGGCCACCAGAACGGATTATATGCACCGCCTACGACTACACCGCCGAAAAAAAAGCCGAAGGCTGCTCCATACGGGGCATACCCTCTGTAATAGTACCTGTTGTAGTTTCCGTAGTATCCGCCAGGATAGTAATGGCTGCCGTAGTAATGTCCTCCCACCCAGCTTCCATGGGACGATCCACTGTAACCGCTAGAGTGCCCGCCGTTGTACGCACCACTGGAGGCGACCCTGGTTCCTGTTCCTCCCCCGGTATACGCCCTCGTATTGCTGATCGATGCGTGCTGGCTGTAACCGGTGCTAGCCGGTGCCCTGGTGCCTGAAGAAAAACCGGTAGAAAATCCCCGGCTGCTGGTAAAGCCGGTTTGGCCCGCAAAACCGCTACGCCCCGAAAATGAAGCGGTAGATGCACTGGAAAATCCTCGCCCTGAGAAGCCTCCGAAATGTGAACCTCCACCGGTACCACCGCTGTGCCCGCCTCCTCCGTGTCCTCCACCGCCCTTTCCATAGGCACAGGGAACGGTAAAAACAGCCAGGCAAAATAGTACGATCAGGAATAACTTTCTCACTCTACCAATCCGTACTACTATTCTACTCCCTCCGAGAGAGAACGTCAATGGCTTAAATCGAAAGGAGGATCTTCGGAAAGAAAGTACGGTCCTGATCGCCAATCTAGACGTCAACATCTGTTGTCTGTCCGTGTCCTATAGCTCGCTTCAAAGGCCTCAGCACCACGAGCATCCCAACCCCGGCAGCCAGGGAAAGAAGCGACAGCAGGATAAAAAAGTTCTGCTTCGGCATTCTCTCCCAGAATGTTCCGAGGTAACCCGCGAGGTAATTACCCGCAAAGTTGGAGAGAAACCACATCCCCATGAGCATTGAAACCATGCGGGCGGGCGCAAGCTTCGTCACAAGCGACAGACCCACGGGAGAGAGAAAAAGTTCGCCTACGGTGAAGATAACCGTGCAGCTGGTAAGCCACCATAAGCTGACCCTTTGCTGTTCAGAAGCGACATGCGCGGCAACAACCATCACGATGAAGGAACCACCGAGCAACATGCAGCCGATCGCCATTTTGGCAACGCTGGAAGGCTCCTTTCCCCGCCGTGCCTGCCAGGACCAAAAAGCCGTGATGATCGGGGTGAACAAAATGATCATGGCAGGATTGAAAGCCTGGAACCATGAAGCAGGCATCTCCCATCCCAGAATGGAGCGGTCGGTATTGACATCGACCCACAGTGCGAGTGTATTACCCTGCTGCTCGTAGACGCCCCAAAAAATGATCGCGAACATCATCAATACCATCAGTCCCAGGATTTTGTTCCGGTCATCCGTGGTCAGCGGTTCGTGTCCGGAGACGTCCTTAGATGGCCGGCTTGCCAGATAGTCGGGCGCAAGATGCTTCTGTCCGAAGAGGTAGACAGCAAGTCCGACCAGCATGCCGACGCCGGCAACACCAAAACCGTAGTGCCATCCATAGACTTCACCCAGGGTTCCGCATACGAGAGGCGAGAAGAAGGCTCCGAGGTTTATGCCGAGATAAAAAATACTGAACGCCCGGTCCCTTCTGTGGTCGCCCCGGGGGTAAAGAGCGCCAACCTGGGTAGATATGTTCGGCTTGAAAGCGCCATTTCCAAGAATCAAGAAAAGAAGCGCGGGGAAAAACAGGCTTTCAGCAGTCATGAGAAAGTGGCCGGTCGCCATGAGTAGTGCCCCAAGTATCACCGTCCGCCGCTGTCCCAAAAATCGGTCTGCGAGCAGGCCGCCAAAGAACGGTGTGAAATAGACAAAGCCCGTATACAGTCCGTAAATATGGGATGCCTGCTCCTGACTGAAGAGAAGATGCTTCATCATGTAGTAGACGAGCAGCGCCTTCATCCCGTAATAGGAGAACCGTTCCCACATCTCTGTGAAAAAAAGAAAGTAGAGACCTATAGGATGCTTCTCAGACGGAATAGAAAAGGCAGGGGAAGGATGAGGCGAAAGACTACCTTGGGGCAGGAGACCTCCTCGCCCGCAGATCGAGGAGCAGCAGGAGCGCTGCAAAGAGGTAGCTCCCTACCGCTGCCCCCATAAGAAACCAGTCGAGACGCCTGATCAGTGCAAGTGCCACCAGTAAATAGGCAAAGTCGCGATTTGCCAGAAGGCCGGTGAGACTCTGCGCGGCTCTTGATCTAGGGCCACCGGCTCCGTCCTTTGAGACCTTATACGCAGCGGCCGCGCAAAAGACAAAACCGCCGAGTAACACCCAGAGCAGGTCGAGGTAGACTCTGTTGCCTGTCTGGTGGTATACACCGACCGCCAGTCCGATGAAGATCGCCGCATGAACAATATTATCCGTGATTATGTCCAGGTAATGGCCAAAAACGGTCTCCTGCAGTTTGAGTCTTGCCACCTCGCCATCGACACCATCCAGCACAACACACGCCAGAAAGAGTAATGTGCCGCAAAGCTGTGACCAATAGCCGCCTCGTGCGAGCAGCACCGCGCCCGCCAGGCCGATCGCCACATTAAAGAGAGTGATCCCATTGGGCCTTATAGGTGTGCGAGCAACTCTACGGCTGATGAGACAGGAAAGGTGACGGTCTGCGTACCGGGCCATTAAGCCATCCCGGTGAGCCGTTGCAGAAGAAAGCGCAGCAGTCAAACTATTTTCTGCTATTTTGATCTCTGCCCACCCTCCACCCACGGTGCACGGTAGACGGGGGCTTACTGATAACTGCTTCGCGGTTTCGAGAAGCCGCATATCAGATTGATCGGGTGACCACAGAGCACGGAGTATCGGCATCAGCGAGTCCTTGCCTGCTGAATAGATCGCGTCCGTACGCGGACCGTTCGAATTCAAAGCGTAGATGGCCCCGCTATCTATGGTCGCACCTGTGGCCTGTACAAACGCTGATAAAGATTTCTGATCAACGACGTGATCTGCCCTCGCTACCAGCACCGTTTCAGTCTGCGGGACATCGATCGTGCCGACGATTCTCTCCAGATCCGCCGGATCACGTATCGTATGAAACGTGTGTTGCGGGATCAGGTCGGAAAGAGCTGAGAATAAAGACTCCTGACGGCTCAGGATATGTACCGTCTCTATTCCGGCTCTTCGGGCGAGCAGGACGAGCCTTCGCACAGCCGGCATGCAGAACACCGGCTGCAGCCCCTCGTCGCCTTTCGCAAGTATGAGTGCAGTTTTCCCCATGTATCGACAGCCAAAAGCGCGGTATCAAACAGGCTATCCCTGGCCGACGCCGCGCAGACACATGATAAAAACAAAAGTCGGCTAAGTCAATCACATTCAGGATTGAACTTGCTGAAATACGTATTACGTTGAAGAATTGGGCCGGGCCGCTCGCACCGTTTTCTCCTCTCACTAGACGCTCCAGAGTCCGACCACTTTCGTTGGCCACGAGCTTAGCCGCTCCCGGTCGACCCGTGCTGACGCTGCCGAACCTCGCTTCAGCACTCATTGCGAACTTCCTTTGTCAGCTTTCTCTGCGACAAGTTCGCAGACTTGTCTCTGTACGTGTTCAGCTCAGGCCTCGGAGTCGGGCGCATCGTGCCACTGCCCGGTGCTGCGACCGGGCAGTAAGCGGCAACGCTCGACTCCATTTACGGGTCCCCGGACCTTCTCGCGATGTTCGCTCCGAAAAGGTCCTCCCGTCCCTCCGTATCGTCATACAGCCGTTATCAAAGCACGGACAAGCTCATGACTAGTATAATCTGATGGCTATACGAGATGCTCTGACATCGTCAAGGTTTCAAATTCAATGGAAATTGTATGGCCAGACGGAAGACTTTCGTGGAACGAGTATCGCGGGAGGTCTGGGGACCCGGCAGCTGGAGACGAGCTGGTGCCGCGTATGCCGTGTAGCATGGGCGCGGCACGGCGCGCCTGACTCCGAGGCTTGAGTAAACGTAAACAGAATAGTTTGCGAAGTACCAGAGCACAGATGATCACGGGCAAAGTTCGCAGCAAAGGCATCGAGCGAACCGGGACGCCAACGGGTGGACCGAAGCGTTAGTGCAGCGGTGAAAACGGTCGAGCGGCCCGGCCTCTATGAACAGGCTCTGCGTTGCAAGTCGTTTGATGTGTTTCTCAAAACGGATCGTGATGACTGCGAGCGAAGAGTGTTCCGGCTGGCCATTCCTTCTGGTCTGTTTAGTGGTGCGAGCGGCTGGCTATTCCGGTTCCTGCACTGCGCTTTTTAAGGTTTCCGTAAGGACGAATCGGCGTTACTCAATCCTCTTCATCAGCCCGCCTCTGAGCAGTTTATACTTGTTTCCTCTCCAGACAATGCGGGAGCCCAGGTAACACCAGAGCCATATGCCGAAACTGAAGAGATCCTTTGCGGGCAGGAGCCAGAGCCACTTACGCCATCGCCCGGGATAAGCCGCCATTTCTGCAACGGCTAGCAGAAGCCCGTATCTCACCACGAGGACAAAAGCAACGACTGAGAAAGAGAGCAATTCCGGCCCTTGCAGCCCCACGAAAAGAAGGGCGTACGGAAAAATGTGCGTGACGCCGTACCCGAAAAAGCCTATGGGCCTGCAAGCCCGATACGTCCTCGCCCACCTCAGTTGATGAAGCAGGTACTCCCGCACACGCATTCTGCCTATCACATAGTCGATCAAATGATTAGAAAGGACATTCCTGAATCTTTTTTTCCACAGACAATACCCTATCTGGTAGTCCTCGGCGAGGTAGTCGGCGAACGCAGGCAAGCCTCCCAGATCGTCCAGTTGACGAACCGAAAGAAGCATCGAAGGCCCGAGACCGAAGGTGACGCCCTCCAGCCGGCCAGCAACCAGGACCGACGGTATGAAGTCGGCTGCCGTTGTCAGCAACTCCAGTCCTCCTCCCACCGTGGAAGCGCTTGTAATTTTTGAAAGGCACGTGACAATTCCCACATTTCCCTGAGCGAGATACTCGTCCGCAATCTGTCTCAGGTAGCCGCGTTCGACTCTTATATCGCTGTCACTTATAAGCAGCAGAGGATAGCGCGCCTCTTTGAACAGGCCGTAGACGTTTGCCACTTTGGGATTGCTGCCGAGAATGCTTGCGTGGACAAAGAGCCGCACTTTCGGAGCGTACGATGCGGCAAGATCGGCTGCCAGGGGTATACCTTCGTCTCCGGGGTTATTAAATCCCAGAAGGATCTCGTACTCCGGATAGTCCTGAGCCACAAAGCTGGCGATATTTTCACGCCATTCCGGATCGACCCCTTTCATCGGTTTCAAAATCGAGATCGGAGGGTAAGGACGGTCATGCGTCTTCGGGGAGAACCCCGGCCGCCTGAAGAATCTCCATACACAAAAAAGCGCGAACAACGTGTAAAGACTCCCCAGCAGAATGATGAGGACGAGCGTGCCTTTTGCGATTTGGGCCCACATCCCCATACTCTTGCCCCCCGCGCCTCCTTCTTAAACTTCAGGACGCTTTCTGAACTGCCTGCTGTTGCAGGCGCATCTTTTTCAGGAGTCCGTCGATATTCTCCTGTTTGATCGTTCGGGTGAAGGACTTCCTGTAATTTTCGACGATGCTTACGCTGTCGATCTTCACATCGTGCACAAACCATCGGCTCTCGGCCTGCGTCAAGGAATAGTCCACAGGGATAGCCTCATTCATCCTGCTCATAGTTGTCTTCACCGTGGCCTCTTTTTTCTGCACATCCTCACCCAGATATTGCACCTTCTGTTTGGCCAGAAAATCGAGGACCAAGCGGGAATACGAGTCAAGAAAAAGGTCCTGAAACAACTGCTTGAACTCCGACCTTTTCGCAGTGTTCAGGTCGTCCCATGACGAGCCAAGTGCCTGTTTGGCCATAGCATCAAAATCGAAGTTCTTAAGAATTACCTTTTTGACGGCTGCCCTCTGCATGTCCCGGGATTCCTGCCCCTGCCGCGTCTGTACAGAGACCGCCTCATCCAGCATGTGGCGTACCGTCTCCATCGGGGCCAGCCCTTGACACCATCCCGGCATTGGAGCTCCCAGGAGCATACATCCGATAAGAATGAGCATACCTCTCTTTTTCATGTCAACCTCTCTTCTCCTTTTCTGGATTACTTGCTACAACAGGTTTACGGATCGTGCATCCGGTCATGATTACGAAGGCGACGATCCGGGATCAGCTGCAGAAGCGCAGGGAGAAAAAGAACCGCAGCCGCAAGCACGCTCAGGCTGCCGATGGTGCTGAGAAGGCCCAGGCTGTGCACACCCTGGTGCTCTGAGATCGTCAGGCTGCCGAATCCGACTGTGGTTGAAAGGCCGGCGAGCACGACCCCCACGCCCGTGGTGGAAGGACAGGATCCTTCAGGACTGCCTTTCTGCCGCTGCCGCCAGCGTTGGACTACAATGATGCCGTACTCTACCCCTGCCCCGAGGATAAGCGGCAGGAATATACTGTTGGCCAGATTAAGATCTATCCCGAAAAGATACATCAGGCCGAAGGTCCATGACGTTCCCACAATGAGCGGTGAGAAAGCGAGCAGCGTGGAAGCCGGGCTTCTGAAGATAGCAAGCAGTAAAGCAAGCACGAAAACGAGACCATACAGCGCCGCCTTTATGCAGGCGGTGCGGAAGGCTTCGGTGAATACACTGAGCGTCACCGCATCTCCCACAGCATCAGGGTCGACTGACCTGAGAGCGCGGACAAAAACTCTGAGAAGATCAGGTTGCCATATGTCCTGCGAGGGGAAGACGCGGACCAGGTATAGATTATCCCGGCCGACGTACCGCTCCCGAAGCTGTTTGGGCAAATCCTCTATGCGCATGGGTTTAGCATTTACGCCCTTGCGCAGAAAATCAAGCTTCTCTTTAAAATCGGCAGTCAGCTCATTCTCGAATGTTCTCAGTTGCTTCTCTATATCCGGCTGGTCCGTACGGCGCAACAACCCCCTGATATCGTCGATGAGGCCCGATACCTCTCGCATCTGGAGCTGCACGGGGCCGCTAAGTCCCGATCGGGCATCATTGGCATCGACCATTTTAAAGCGTATCTTGCCAAGAACTTCATCTATCTGTGGAGAATCCACAGCGTTTTCTTCCGCGGAGAACGGGCTTATCGCCGCTACTAAAGGTCTTCATGCGTCGCAAGAGCGCTATCTTCTTTTGCTGATCTGAAGGAAGAAAGTTCAGCACGCTTTGTACCTCTGAGATAGCAGGTAGAGCCATGAGCGCATCTCCCTTCTTTTTTATGTCCTCAACTGAATGTACCAGAATGACGCCGTACATGCCGGAACGGTGCGAGGCCTTGATCAGCCTCTTCTCCCAGATGACCGATTCAGCCTTCTTCGATTGCAACTGCAGGGTGTTCAGGTCGAACTTGACCTTACGCCCTTGCCACAGCGAGAAGCCGGCTGCGACCACAGAAACAGCGACCAGCACAACGGCACTCGTGCGCGTGAGTCGCAAAAAAGGTTTCAGCGGTTGGATGCTGCGCGCCCAATTCCGGCTTCGCTCTCTGTCAAACAGCACGAGGAGCGAAGGAAGAAGACAGAGCGTTGCCAGAGTGATTACGATCAGGCCGACACCACAGATGATGCCCAGTTCTCCCAACCCCTTGAAACCGGTCACCATCAAAGGAAAAAAGGAGAAGGCTGCCGTGATGCCCGCGAGTAGTATCGTCGGACCAAGCATGACGATCGTCGTTTGCAGAGCTTCTTCGCTTGACGCACCGCTGTATTGCAGCTCCTCTCTGTAACGCGCAAACCAGTGGACCCCGTAGTCAATCCCGAGACCAAGGAGCATAGGCGCAAAGACCACGGACAGAATGTTCAGATGACCGATTATAAGGGTGGTGAGACCGAAGGTTACGGAAAGGGCAAAGACGAGGGTGGCAATTTCGATAAGCGGTTTACGTATACCGCCCCAGAAAGAGACGAGAAGCACGGCCAGACCGGCAAGAGAAAGCAGTGTCGCCAGGCTCATATCGTGGAGAGCCGCATTCATCTCGTCCTCTCCGAGTGCCTTCTTGCCTGTCACGCCAGCGTTGATACCGGGAAAATCGGCTTTTGCCTCGCCCACAATTTGTCTCAGTCTCAAAAGAGGATCCTGCCATCTGGAAAAACCTTTGCCGGCCTCTCCGGGGGTGACGAAGAGGAGCAGGTATTTTTTGTTTTCTGTCCAGAAATAACCTTCTTCGGACTCGTCAAATGCACCGCTCCCGGCAAAAAAAGAGCCCCACGGCGACACAAACGATGTTTGCCCCTGAAGACGCGCTTTCATTTGAACCAACACGTTAATAAGAAACTGAAGGTCGAGGGGGTTATCGTTCTGCGCGGTATCTCTTTCGAGGTACCCTGTGAAGAGTTGCCCGACCATCCGCTGCGCCATCTCGTTATTAAGCTGATCAAAGAACGTAAGGAGACCCGGTGCTCTCGAAAAATTACGTATGAAGGACTCATGTTCCTTTAGGTTTTCACTAAGCGTAAGAAGGTCTTTTTCCGTCAGATAGAGAAGGGCCCACGGTTTGAACTGCACGGGGTCTATACGCCAGAAGACCTCGCTGAAATGGTAATCGGCCCGAAGCCTTGGTCCAAGTGCCCGAATAAATTGCAGCGAACGTTGCGTGTCATCATTTTGGATCGCAACCACAAACGTATCATAGTCGGAGAACTGATCAGCCCGGTCTGCCAGCTGCATGAGGCGGTTGTCCTGAGAGATGAGGTCTCTCTGGCTGGTCCAGAACTGAAGGTTCATGACAGTGTAAATGATTGAAAGTGCGGTTAGCGCTGCTGCGCCAAACAGGAATAGCCATGGATAGGAGATTTGAGCTCCCAGAATCTTCTTCAGCAAACGCTGCAGTATGTTCATTCAGTCGAACTCAACGACAGACTGGGTCCAGGGTCCGGTGGCTAGGGTCTAGAGAGATCAAATATACAAATAAATTAAATTCATGTCATCCCCGTCCGTAATAGCATTGCATCTCTACCTTCCGTTTCACCGCTGGCAGCTTGCTTTGCAGCGGCACCTCTAGTCTTGGCTCCTGGACCCATGACCCCTGACCCCGGACCCTGCTCTTATTACCAGCTTCTCACACCCGTGGCGTATTCCAGTTGCGCCAGGGACATGTTGTACCCGAAGACGGCCTCGAGATATTTGCCCCGGTTTTCACCGTATTTTTCCATCCCGCGCAGCATGTCGTCGGCAGTCCCTATGCCCATGTCGAAATTGGTCAGAGCGGCCACAATCCATTTTCTTGAAGCAGCTGCAGCCGTCGGCGTAAGCGTCTCCAGCCACTCTCCACTCTTTTGTCTCTTCATAATACTTGACCACTTCTATGGGAATATTGAGCCTTCCGGTGCCTTTAGTGTGAAGAAGCTTCTCATACTCTGCTTTTTCCTTTTCGATCTTTGCCCTGGCTATGCCGAAATCAAAGTGCCAGTTGACCCCTCCGACCACGCCGACATACGCATGGTTGAACTGATCGGGAAAATAGGGATTGTGAAAGGTCTCGCGGCCGGGGGCACCTGCAGCAGAACCGGCCAGCGCCGCAAAGAAAGAAGGGTACCGGTCGCTTCGTGCTGCATGAACAAGTGACTGTTGCGCTGCTATGGCCTGATCCAGCTGCTTGAGCTCCGGCCTCTCAGCCAGCGCCTTTCGCGATGTAAGACTGAAGTTCGCCCAGCCGGTCTTCCTGCAGCGACAGCATCTTCTCGGCAGGCTCAAATTCCTTATCCGGCGGAAGCTGTATCAGCGATTTCAGCGCGAAGTAGGCTATGTTCGCTCCTCTTTGCGCTTCCGCGCGGGAGCGCATTGTGTTGGCCGCGTAGGCTTCTACTCTGTAGAGATCGCTCTCCAGCACGTTTTCCGAACCCGCGTCCAGCAGCCGTTTCATGCGCGCTTTCGCATCGTCAAAATAACCAAGGGCCTCGCTGGCTGCCGCAAGTCCTGCCCGAGCAAGGACCAACGCATAGTAAAGCTGTTTCACTCTCAACGCCAGCTCATTCTCCTTCTGCGACTGTTTCAATTCCGTTGCTGCGACTCCGCGGGCGGCGGCGTCTCTCCTGTTGGAAAGCTTCCCGAACGTGTAGAGAGGCTGGGTCATGGTAAAATCGGTGCTGCCGAAGATGCCGACGCTCAGATCGGGTGAAGGGTCTGTTATCCTTTCGCCCAGTACCAGCGGCCGCCTCGTGTTCTTGACGGGACCGACAATCGTATTGCTTTCGAGCTGCGGGTAGTAGGCAGCATCCACCTGTGCGAGGTCGCTCCGCGCCGCGGCTATTTCACTCCTGATTGCCGCGAGGTCAGGACTCTTTGCAAGCACCATGCGGATGATCTCGTCGACGCCTAAAACGGCTTTAGCGTCGCCTTCTGTCTGGCACTGGGCCGGCCCGTGCATAATCGAGAGAAGGCCCACAATAGCCAATGCGCACGCTGCCGCAAATCTATACCCTGTTAACCGCATGTTACAGTGGGATTGAATCAATCTGTCCATACGCCCTCCCTTTCTTAGGGTCGGTCAACACCGCTTAAAACGTCATCGCTTCGCCTAAAGATGGAAGAGATCGCTGCGCTAGGACGCGGGGTGCTGGAAGCACTCAAGGTCATCGCCTCAGTCATGCGTCCGCATCGTGCACGACGGATCGTCCTACGTTGCAGTCCAAGTCCGGACGGGTCTATTGCGTCATGACGTTTGCGCATCTGCACAACCACGCTGCATAGATCAAGAAGTCCGACACCCGCCCAGAAAACCTGCTCCAATCTTAAAGTAATCCCATACGCAAGCCCCACTGATGACTGCAATCCGAAAATAACAAATGCAATAACCCGGGTAGCTTCCATGACCCCGAGATCGATAGGCACGGCAAAGCTCAACAGGCTGAACCATGTTCCGAGAAACCAGAGCCCTGCGGCCAGATTCCACGAAGCACTGCCCATCAAGACCACAAGAAAATAGTAAGACTGGAGAATACCCAACGCCATACCTGCTATGTGCCAGAACATGGAGAGCACGAGGTCGGTCGGACGTCTTGTATAAAAGACCACGGAGCTTCTCATCAACATCGGTTATGAGTGCAGCCGCCTTCTGCATGCGACGCCCTCCAAGCCTGTGGCTGACGAGCCAGCGAAAAAATCCGCCCAGCTTGCCATACTTCTGCATGGCCAGAAAAATGAACATCCCTGCGCCGAGCAACGTCGTGGCGATGAGCATTGAAATCCATATCGGTCGGGGTATGCCTGCTCCGGGCAGCGTTATCAGACTCCCGCCCACAACAAAAATAAGCTGAGCCAGCGCATACGAAAGTTTATCAATGATGATTCCGGTTGCGCTCTCCGATCCTGTGCTGTCCGACGCAAGGAGAACCCCTTTTGCGACTTCTCCTCCCATGCCTGCCGTGGGCGTTAGATAGCTGATTGAATAGCCGGCCATGCGGACGCAGAAGATCCGGAAGAAGGGGAGTTTCCGAAGCGCATCTGAGAGGCAGTGACGCCAGGCTTGCGTATGACACAGATCAGCAACACCTTCGATCAGGATGAGCGGCACCAGGGCCCATCCCAGAATTCTCAACTGGCTCCACAAACTGCTGAATCCAATGCCGTGGATCAGAAGGCCGATCAGCGTGAAGCCGCAGAGAATTGCGAGGAGGTGAAACCATGCACGGCGGAAATTATGGCGCAATATCATCCACCCGGACGTAGCGTGACCCCTCCCGGCCGGACAGATAGGCGCAATGGATCAGCCGCGCGCACCACCGCGCCTCTTCCAGATTGGCGCCCTGCGTGCTCTCGTCCGTGATCTCTCTATAAAAATCATCGATCACCTTCTCCATCCAGGCTGCGTGATGGGAGCCCCCGGAAAGGGGTTCGGCAAAATCATGCCTGGTTCCGGCCCGTGCGCCGGAGAGAGCAATCAGATGGTCGTCGTTGATCTCTATTCGTCCTGTATCGCCTACCAGTTCTCCCCTGTTTTGCCGCAATGATGCACGCCATGTGAGATGCAGTCTTGCTTCACCCTCTTGAAAACGTATCGAGAGATCGACCATTTCTTCGATGCCGCCGGCAAAGGCCATTTCCGCTGATACAGCAACCGGCAAGCCGCTCATCACAGAATGAACGAGGTAAAGCTGATGCCAGCCGTGATCGAGAAGGATCCCGCCGCCCGCAGTCTCAATATTACGCCTCCAATCGGAGCTTCCTCCTCCCGAGTTCGGCGGGCGAAGCACAGATAGAGAGACAGACTGTATGGACCCCAATCTCCCATCCCTGACGAGTTCCTGTGTCCTGATCCATAACGGAGCGTGTTTCCAATTATTCACGGTGAAGAGGACAGCGTTCTCCGGCTTGACCGCCTCAATCCGGTTGAGACTTTCGATCGAGGTCACGAGCGGCTTCTCACATAAGACGTGGAGGCCTACCCCCAACGCTCTCTCAATGAGAGCGGCATGGGAGTAAGACGGTGTGCAGATATCGACAAAGTCGAGATCGCCGCGTTCGAAGATAGGCTCCATCGCGTCATAGACCGAGACAGTTGGCAGCAGATCCCTGGCAACCTTCGCCCTTTGGGGATCAGGCTCCACAACTGCATCGATCGCAAAGCGATCGCTTCGCTGCCAGGCAGGAAGGTGCGCGTAAAGCGCCACATTCCCAAAGCCGACAATCGCCCCTCGCAGCTTCCGCGAATCTTTGTCGCCTATCGTTACTCATCGAATCGTCCTCTATTTAATCTATCCGACCTGACGTCCTGGCTCTCTCTTCCATCTTCCTAGCGCGAAGCGCGGGCTTCCTAGTCATGCGGAGCATGACGCTCTTCCCTCTCTTGCTCTATGGACCCGTGACCCGTGCCCCGTGACCCGTGACCCTATTCTTTCCACCGCATATGATCTCTCACGAAAGAAAACACATCATCGAGGATCTGCAACGCCTCTTCCGCCTCTTCCTTCTTCAGTATGAGTGGTGGATTTATGCGGAAATTGGCTTTGTAGCTCATGCTGATCATGCCTCGCCTCAAAAGCTCGAGGAAGATCTGCCTGGTTACATCCCGTTCGAGCGGCTCTTTTGTCTTCCGGTCCTTTACCAGTTCAACGCCTATCATGAGGCCAAGCCCACGGACATGACCTATGAACTCATACTTCTCCTGAAGTCCCCGTAAACCTCCGAGTAAGTACTCGCCAACCATTCGCGAATTTTCCACGAGCGAATCTTCGACGATCGTTTGGATGGTAGCGAGCGATGCGGCACTTGCGAGGGGATTGCCGCCGTAGCTGCTCGACGACGAGCTTGCCTTAGCATACGGCAGACTCGCCGTGATCTCATCCGTAGAGACCAGTCCGCTGATCGGAAAGCCGTTTCCCATGCCTTTTCCTATGGTGAGAATATCGGGCGTCGTTCCCGTATGGTTGCACCCGAACATCTTCCCTGTGCGGCCGAATCCCGTGATCATTTCGTCCGCAATGAGAACTGCATTATTCTCGTGAGCTATCTGGAGCAGCCCGGGAAGAAATTCAGGAGGAGGAATCACATTGCCGGCCGTTCCCTGCATCGTTTCAACCAGTATCGCAGCAATACTTCCTGCCGTGTTCCGCTCAATCACTTTACGCACGAAATCGAGACAAAACATTCCGCAGGCAGGATACTCCATGTCAAAGGGACACCGATAACAGTCGGCGTACGGTGCGAGGTGCAAACCGGGATGAAGTGCTCCCCAGTGCTTCTTAAACGGGTCGCCGATGAGACCCAGTACGCCTCCGGTCTTACCGTGAAACCCTCCCCAGAAGCCGAGCACTTCAAATCCCTTTGTGTACGACTTTGCCAGACGAACCGCCGCCTCGACCGCCTCCGATCCGCCGCTGTAAAGTTGGGTTCTGGTGAGCCCGTCAGGCGTCAGTGTCGCGATGAGACGTAGAAGCTTCATGCGATTCTCCGTGGTGAAACTGCCTGCAGTGACTTTATCCAGCTGCTCTTTTATGCCGGCTATGTAGCGCGGATGCGAATGACCCAGACTGCAAACACAAACGCCCGCCATCATGTCAAGGTAAGAGCGGCCGTCCACGTCATAAAGTCGGCACCCGCGCCCTTCTTTGACGACGAGCCGGGAAAGCTGGGCCACTTCCTGGAGCCCCGGCGAGACATACTGCAGCTCTTCCTCGTAGATGCTCGAAGAGACGCTTTCCCTATTTTCAGTATCAGTCCCGATCCTGTGTTCGTTCATGAACTCTCCTTCCGGGTAAATCGTTAAGGCCTGTTACCAAGGCTCATTATATGCTATTCGCTATGTACCGGGCAATGGACGTCGCTGCTTTCTCGCGGCAGCGTGAGAAGCTGGGCCAGTCATTGAAATCGATCAACACGAACTCGCGCTTCGGAGTAACGATCGCATCGCCTCCCCACACCTCGAGACCCGTTGCTTCCGCTGCCCGCCCGGCGATTCTACGCAACGTGTCCGCGCCTGACGTGATCTCTTCGCCGCTGGTCGCAAGGAATGCGCTGAAGTAGCTCACCCTGCCCGCCCCGTAGAACTTAATGACGTCACCTGCGGTATGTTCCTGAACAAGAATCTCGTTGATCTTTCGATCCCTGAAACGGCGATACTGCTGCCGCTAATTCCGGAAAAGACTCCACTCTCACAACATCGGACGCTTCGATGGCGTGGACGTCTCCCCTTTTCAGCCAGTAGGAATCCGCGCTCGTGAATGAGAGCCTGCCTTCCGCCTCGTTCGTCGCAATGATCTCGCCCGCCGGCATCGGAAGGCCGGCGTTCTTAAGCAGACTGATCAGAGGCTTACGGTACGTGTTGCGGACCGATACAATGGAATTGATTATCCTCGTGCCCTGCTTCTGGCGCATCGTGAGGGTCTCCAGCGTGCGGGCCGATTGAGCCATGGTAAGAATACAATCTACCGGGTGCTCGGCTCTCCCGGTTCAATTCTATTGCAAGCTGTTCAACCGCTTCCCCTTCGACGGTGTCGAACGCATGACCCATACGCGATAATTCCTGTAACGTGGCGTCGAGGATTGCCGCGTCGTCATAGACTTTTCCAGGCGAGAATACTTTTTCGCGATAGACACCGAGCAGCCTCACAGCCTCTTACCTGTCTTACTCTTCTTCACGTACTGTTCTGCCTTCTCGATATCTTCGGGATAATCCACGTCGACGGTCTTTGAAACGGGAAGGCCGTACAGCGCATAACCGCTATCGAGCAAAAATCCCAGAAACTGCCTGAGGGCGCCGAGGCCGCGGGACCTCGCCTGCCCTACCAGCTCGAAGATTGATGGCTCGAAGTAGTAAAAACCGGCTGTCACATAACGGCTCGTACGGGCTTCTTCCCCGATAGCCCTCACCCGTCGATCGTCGGTCGACCTTTACCCACAAAGGCTTCTCATCGTCAATAAAGCGGGTAAGAGCCAGGACGCCCTGAGCACCGGCAATGGATGAAGCTCTGTCAACGAATCGCCTCAGGCTTTCAAGCGGGAAGACCGCATCGACCGTGAAAAGCAGGAAAGGCTCGTCTGCAAGTAAAGGGGCAAGCGTAAAGAGGCTCTCCATGGAACTGGGCGTTGTCTTCTTTATGACTTCAAGAGGAACAGGCCATGAACTGCGGTGCAGATAGGTGTCAAGCTCCGGCGTAAGGTCGTTGATGATGCACGCAACCGAGGTTGCCTGCACGCTGGCAGCCGCGCGAATCACGCGTGCGATCAATGGTTCTTCATTGACTCGTATCAACGGCTTGGGGGTCAGGATGCCCCGCTGCTTCAGGCGCTCTCCTAATCCGGCCGCGATGATGCCGGCTTTCATAAGATCAGCGCCTCCAGCTCGGCTAAGCTCGATATCGAAATGTCGGCTTCCCCGCTCCCCATCGCATCTGCGTTCGGCCGTTTAAGCCAGATTGTCTTCATCCCAAGCTGCCTGCTCGGTACAATATCGCGCTCGTACGAGTCTCCGACGAAGATAACCTGTTGCGCAACGAGCCCCAGCTTTTCGAGGGCACAACGAAAGATCTCGAGATCCGGCTTCTGTTTTCCAACAACGTTTGAATCGACCACTACGTCCAATAATGGAAGCAGCCCTGCCTTTTCCAGAACCACGGCCAGATTACCGTAAAAGTTGGAGACGACGCCGAGCCTGTATCGTGCGTGTGCCTGCCGCAGCAAATGGGATGCCCGAAGCATGCATTCTTCTGATGCAACGCAGAACATCTCAGCTAACGCGCGTTCTTTTCTCCTGTCTTTCAATCCCAGGGCTTCGAATTGCAGGCGGACATGGGCTCCCATGAGCGCACGGAGGTCGAGCCGTGTTACGTTCGGATCAGCGTAACAGGCTTCTTCAGCATGGTAGAATGCACGCTTGATCTCTTCCCGCGGAACGTCGGGAGCGACTTCTTCGTAAAGTGCATAGAAGCGATCCGGCCAGCGCTCGCCTTCAGAGTCGAGGGTTCCTCCATAATCGAAGAGGATGGCCCTGCTTTGATGTAGTGCTTCAAGTTTCATAATCTGTTGGGCAACTGGAACTACGGCGACTTTCGGAATAATGATTCCCGAGCAGAGTCGTGAGGCATTTCCCCCCGGTCACCTGCCGCTCTGTTCGTGTACGGTATTGACACCGCCTATCACATTTCTCGCAACATCAGGCTCGCCCGCGCGTATCGAAGCACGTCTCGGCCGGCCGTGTATGAACGCTTCAGTCAGACGATAGGCCTCGTCATCGGTATGTTGAACCGGAGGATGTTTCATGAAATAGGCTGACGGAGCATCGAGGATCCCTGCTGTTCCCCGATCGAGAGCAAGCTTGCAGCAACGGATCGCATCGATCACGATACCAGCGGAGTTGGGTGAATCCTCCACGGAGAGGCGCAGTTCAATATTCATGGGAACACCGCCGAAAAGCTTACCCTCCACGCGTATAAAGCAGACCTTATTATCCTTCTGCCAGGGCACATAGTCGCTCGGCCCCACATGTATATTTTCGTCGTCGAGTCGCTCGGCCGCCACGGACTGGACTGCTTCCGTCTTTGACGTCTTCTTCGAAACAAGCCGTTTGCGGTTGAGCATGTTGAGAAAATCGGTATTTCCGCCTGTGTTAATCTGGTACGTGCGTTCCAGCTTTACGCCCCGCTTTTTGCACAGATCAACCAGCATGCGATGAATGATCGTGGCCCCGAGCTGAGATTTTATGTCATCACCCATCAAAGGCAGCTTTCGTTCTTCGAATCGCTTTACCCACACGGGATCGCTCGCGATAAAAACCGGCATGTTGTTGATGAAGGCGGCCCCGGCCTCCAGCGCGCACTCTGCGTAAAAACGGACTGCAGCCTCGGATCCGACCGGAAGATAGTTCAGGACTATTTCGGTTCGCGCTTCCCTGAGCGCCCTCACCACAGCCGCCATGTCAGGCTCGGATTCCGGCGACACCATGAAAGCGCGCGACTCATCATAATCGGCCATGTGTTCGGAACAGCCATCCAGGATCCTGCCCATCATTACCCTGGTGCCGCTGCTTCTTACATCTTTGCAAAACACTGTCGTACAGTTCGGCTTTTCAAAAATTGCCTCTGACACATCCCGGCCGACTTTTCGCCGGTCTATGTCGAAGGCTGCCACTATCGCAATCTCCCACGGCCTGTAGCCGCCGATCTCCCAGTGCATGAGACCGATAGCCTCCGAAGCTGGAATGGTTCGATAATGATTTATACCTTGAATCAGCGAACTTGCGCAGTTCCCGACCCCGATGACAGCCGCCCTGATGAATTCCATAATCTGCTTAAAGGTAGGCTTCTGCGTTGAAAAAGTCAAGGTCCGCGTGACGAAGAGGTTGCAAACGATCGTTTCAGGGAGTAAATTGTAATAGCGATACTTACTTCGTTTAACCTGAACCACGGAAGCACGGCCCAACATATCCACGGCCTTATTTACAACAACGAAAGGAGACGCTATGATCAGATTTGAGCAAACCTTCAACAGCTTCCTTCTGCAGCATCAGGAGCAACATAACCGCAGCTATCACTTTCTGATTCTCCTCGACGCTCTCATCAGCGCTGCGAAACACATCCAGCATTACTATCTCACCGGCGCTCTTAAGGGCAATCTCGGTATGGCCGGTGCTATAAACGTGCAGGGCGAAGACGTGATGGCCATGGACCAGATAGCGCATGAGATCACCATCCACTACCTGAAAGCGTCAGAGCGGGTCATTCACGCGGTGAGCGAGGAAGCGGACGACATCGTCGAGATCAATCCGCGAGGCGGTCGTTACTTTGTCTATTTCGACCCTCTGGATGGCTCCTCCAACGTCGCCCACAGCCTGCCCGTCGGTTTCCTATTCGGTATCGCAAAGCGTGATCTCAACGGTACCGAGGACAACCACTTGCGGGCCGGGAGGGATTATATAGCTGCGGGCATGTTTGTGATCCCAAGCGGTACCTTCACCCTCGGGCTCAAAGATGCCGGCACCTGGCGCTTTCATATGGACGAGACGATGAGTTTTGTCAGGCCCACCAGGATGATGCTTCCCGAAGACCCGAAGACCTGGGAACTCTCATTCAACGCCGCCAACCTGGAGACCTACTCGCAACCCGTTCAGAAATGGATCAATGAGAACGAGAGCAAGTATGCCTTCAGATATCTCGGGGCGCTGGCCGGCGATTTTCACAGGATACTGGCAAACGGCGGCATGTTCATGTACCCGGCGATCGTCAACCATCCCAATCCGAAGAAGAACCGCCCCGAAGGCAAGCTGCGCCTCATGTACGAAGCCTCGGTTGTCGCCTTCATGTGCCAGGAAGCCGGAGGCATGGCTGTCAACGAGAAGGCAATCCCCATCCTGGACATAAAGCCGGAAAAGCATCACCAGCGAACCGCGCTCTACGTGGGTTCGAAAGGGTTGGTGGAGAGTATCAGCGGGGCGCTGAGAACAAAGGCCTGATACCATTCGCCTTCAGCACATACCTTCGCTCTTTGAAAGGTTATTGCCGGGCCGGTTGGTCGCTTGCGCGCCGTACCGGCCCGTCTTTTATCTCCGCTTCTTATCACGATTTCTTTTGCTTCGGCATCTGGTGTGTCGGCTCTTGACGTATCCGCAAAAATTGGTCATATTGTTATGTTGTTTTCACCGGGCCTGAATGGCCTGTCTTGATAGCTGTTCGAATGAAAGAAGATATCAGAAATCTGCTCAATGACCGGCAATTAGAGGCGGTCACCACAGTCGACGGACCGGTGCTCGTCATAGCCGGCGCCGGTAGCGGAAAAACGAGAGTTATCGAATTTCGTGTCCCCTACCTGGTTGAAGCCGGCGTCAGTCCGCCATCCATTCTGCTGCTGACCTTCACGAGGCGAAGCGCTGCGGAAATGATATCGCGGGCCGCAAAACAAGACCCGAGGTGCAACAGCGTAGACGGCGGGACGTTTCACTCTTTTGCCAATAAGGTGCTGCGTACATACAGCCATTATTTTGGACTACCCGCGAGCTTTACAATCTACGATGAAGCGGACGCTGAAGAAGCTATTCACCGCTGTGGTGTCAGACTCGGCCTCTATTCGAGAAAGAAGAGATTCCCCAGGAAAGATATGCTCAGGTCCATCCTGAGCATGGCTCTCAACAAAGAGGTCCGCATAGAGGATGTTCTGGAAAAGCACTATCCTACATTCGGCGAGTACACGGAAGATATAAAGCTCCTCCGCGAGAAATACACAGAGTACAAGATCGCTTCTCACTGTCTCGACTATGACGACCTTCTTCTCTACCTGAAGCTCCTGCTGCAAAATGACGAGATCCGAACGCAGCTCGCCCAGCGCTACCGATACATCATGGTGGACGAGTTTCAGGATACGAACGCCATGCAGGGAGAGATCACTTACAGCCTCGCGGAACAGCATAAGAATATTCTGGTCGTGGGCGATGACGCGCAGTCGATCTATTCATTCAGAGGGAGCTCCCACGAAAATATCATGAAATTTCCGGACAGGTTTCCGGGCTGCAGGATTATCAAACTCGAAGAGAATTACAGGAGCACACAGGCTATCCTCGACGTGGGGAATGCGGTGCTCGACAATATGCAGAACAGGTATGAGAAATGCCTCAGGGCTGTCAAGAAGGATAAGGGCGAAAAGCCTCATCTTATCCATTTCCGGGACGCTTACGAGGAAGCCGGCTGGGTGGCTGACCGGGTAAAGTCGCTCTTCGATGAGGGCGTTGAGCTGCCTCACCAGTGCATCCTCTTCCGGTCAGCGTATATCACGATCCCCATGCAGGCGGAACTGAGCAAGAGAAATATCCCCTTCACGGTTTACGGTGGACTCAAGTTTTATGAGACCGCACATGTAAAGGACATCATTGCTCACCTGCGGCTCTTCATCAATCCGAAGGATGAGCTCGCCTGGAACCGGGTACTCATGCTGATCAACGGCGTAGGACCCAGGATCGCTGAGAAACTTCTCGGCCAGATCGCTTCCTGCACCACGCTTGATTCGATTATCAGCGACGTGTTTGAAACAGAGGCGCACGGCCACAGCTATTCCGAAGGACTCTCCCGCCTCGGCTCCTTCCTCACGAAAGCGCAGCAAGCAACGAGTGCCGGTGAGAGATGTCAGGCAGCGGTCGATTACTATGACCCCATTCTCAGAGAGAAGTTCGACCTGGACTGGTACCTGAGAAAGAACGACCTTGAGGCCTTGATACAGGTTGCCGGCAGATATGCGTCGTTACGAGACCTCCTGGTCGATCTTGCTATCGAGCCGCCTGAGCGTGGCGTAAAGGACTTCCATGATACGATCTGGGAGCGGCCGCTCATCCTCTCGACGATTCACTCAGCCAAAGGGCTGGAGTGGCGCTATGTCTTCCTCATCGGCGCCATCGACGGCGTGATGCCTTCAAGCTACGCAACCCATGATGAAGAGGAGCTGGAGGAAGAACATCGCATGTTTTATGTCGCCGTGACCAGGGCAAAGGAGGAACTTTACATACTGCTGCACCACGAGGGAAGGAATAACGGCATCCACACGTTTAACCGGCTCTCCCGATTCGTTGATGCGCCAAATGTCCGTGCCTGTCTCAGCGAGACCTACACATTCACTCCGGCGGGAGCGGAGCCCTCTGCTCCAGGGACCGTCAAAGGCATCGACCAGACCGAACTTCTAGCCAAGCTCCTCGGATCGATGAAGTAATGCGGTCATCCCGTTTTTGGCTCGTTCGCACCGTGCGACGGCAAGGTTCCTGCACTGACGCGTATTCAAGATGGAGACCGAGGCGCTCCGAGACCTGGGCTGTGAAGGCGTACCGATGGTACGTCGATGCAGAACAGGGCGACGCAGCGACGAATCGGTATACGCTTGAAGACGCGTCGTATCTACAGGCCTAGCGGTTCGCCGACTAGGAGCACTGTCATATCCGTTCGAGACGGCTTCTTGGCCATGGTAACGTAGACATTGCAGATTCTTTGTGGAGAGGCGCAATCAGCGCACTCTCCAGTCTCTGCGCACGGCGTCTTCAACGTGAGTCTTCTCACATTCATAGGCGCTGCCATCTCCTGCGCTCTTCGGTGAGCATCCTCAACGCTCTTGACGATCTTATTCACGCCGCATACCAGTATCACCTTCTTGGGTCCGAATGTCATAGCAGCTACGCGATTGCCTGTGCCGTCGATATTGTAAAGTTTTCCGTCTTCGGTGACTGCATTACTGCTGCAGAGAAAGACATCGGCAAGTAGAATTTCTCTGCGCGCCTGAATAAATTCTTCGGCGGAAAGCTTCTGCGGTGAAGGGTTCAGAAGCTTGATAGGGCGTTTGGCGGCCTCTTCGAAAAAACCGATCTGATTGAGCGTCATTGATCCACCGACCCCCACTGTTACGCCGTCAGGGATCATCTTGAATATGGCCGCGTTGGCATCCTTAGCTTTCGGCACGAACTGCGCGTCAAAATTATTCTTCCGCAACGCCTTCATCGTTCTCTCCACTTGCAATTCTTCATACCACGTCTGAAATTCACCCATTGTACACCCCTTGAGTTTTTTGTGTGTTAAAATTTCAGCCAAATTCTCGTCACCATCAAAACTCTTCATCGCAGATAAGAGCTGATAAAAGCGCTGATGAACGCTGATAATTTATCTTTGACCGCCTGTGTGATAAAACGGCACAGACGGTCAACCTCAGTCCGCCCCGGCGGAGGGTAAGGTGCTGCGCGCAGCGCTGAAGTGCGGACAGCATTCACGTCTTATCAGAATGCTGTCCGCCGGCATACTCATCTGTGAACATCTCTCTTAGCTCTTATCTGCGTTCATCTGCGATAAAGATTTTATCTTTGCTAACCGCCTCATCATATCAATACCACAATCCAAATCCGCCGGGAAGTCTTTTCCGGCTTGCTCTCGGAAGCAAATTCGTGTATTATATTGGGAGCTAACAGCAGATCCTTCCGTACCAAATCTTAGAATTCATACCTAAAGATTGAAGCTCTCGGGAACCGGAAGATGTGCTCGCTGAATAATCTGCTTCAGGAGTCGTTGATACATGTATATTTCAGTAGTCGGCACTGCAGGATCAGGGAAGACAACGCTTTTCACGGCGCTCGCGTGTGGCAGCGGCAGCAGTGCAGCAAATGGATGCACGCTGACCACGATAGACGTTCCTGACGATCGGCTCGATGCACTGGTAAAAATCTTCAACCCGAAAAAAACGGTATACTCCCGCATAGAGGTTGCGGATACCGTTGCCATCCGCGAAGGGGAAATAAAGAACGAGACTCTCGACGCCAAATCGCTCCAGCAGATGCGCAGGAGCGACGCGATCCTCCTGGTCCTGAGTTATTTCAACAACGGGCAGGCCGCAGATCCTGTCACCGACTTCCTGACGGTTCACAGCGAATTCATACTTTCCGATATGGCTCAGATCGAGGAGCGATTAGAACGCATCCGGAAGCAGGCAGGAAGCAAGACGCAAGGAACGTTTGATCAGGAGAAAAATTTACTCGAACAGTGTCTCAGTCATCTGGAAGCCGAACAGCCCCTTCACACCTTGCAGCTCGCGGAGGAGCAGGATAAGAGATTGAGAGGTTTTCAGTTTCTTTCTCGCAAACCGATGATGGTCGTTATCAATTGCGCAGAAGGGAACCTGAGTTGTGCGGAAGTTACTGCCCGTCTCAAGGAACGTCTTCCGAAGGGTGTGCCATTGATCACCGCCTGTGCGCAACTCGAGGCTGAACTCGCCTCTATGACGCCCGACGAACAGCTTCAATTCATGGACGAATACGGGATAACAGAGACTGTTCGCGGCAGGATCATACGGCTTGCGCGTGACACATTGGGCTTAATCTCCTTTCTTACCGTAGGAGACGACGAGTGCCGCGCCTGGCCCATCAGGAACGGCATGACTGCACAGGACGCCGCCGGAACCATTCACACCGATTTCTACCAGAAATTTATCCGGGCCGAAACAGTTGCTTATGATGACTTCGTCAGCCTCGGCGGCTTTGCAGGCTGTAAAAAGGCCGGTGTGTGGCGTCTCGAAGGCAAGACCTATACGGTCCAGGATGGTGATATACTCTGCATCCGGGCCGGTAATTGAGAACCGCCCAACTAATTCCCAGCCATCCTGCTACGGAGTGATTGAAGGTCCTCCCCTGTAGTTTCCCTGCCTGTTGTAAAAGCCTGTACCGGTGCTCTGGTATTGCTCAATGTCACTCTCATACTGGGAAACCTGCTGGTCTATCATTTTTTCAAGCGCCGGCAGATCCGTATTCTGCTGTTTCATCCACACACGTATGCTCGTTGCACCTTTTGGTGAGGACGCCGAGCGCAACAGATTCGCGTACCGTTCCAAGACTTGCCGGCCTTCCCCTTCCTTCCCCTCTTTGAGAAAAATGAGCGACTTGTAACCAAGAACGCGCAGATAGGAATAATCTCTGCCATCAAGTCGTTCAGCCTCGGCAATGTACCGCTCGGCAGCGGGCAAATCGCCCATCTTGTAACTGGCGGTTGCTGCAAAAGCGTAAGCCGCTGGCCACTTCTGGGCTTCTGCGGCCCTGACAAAATCGGCTCTCGCCTCAGCGTACTCATCTTCCTGGAGGAGCCGTTTTCCGTGGAACATGTCGTCACTGTAAACACTCCACGGCGTTGAGCACGAGAATGAAAGCAGGGCTATGCCAATAACAGGTATGCACCATATCAGTCTCTTCATAACACATCCTCCTTGCATCAAAAAGATAGAGGGAAGACGCGGGAAGGGACCCTCACACTCCTGCCCATTCTGCACCGGATTTCTCAGAAGGTAATGGGATGATAAAAACCGGCCTACGGGCTCTCTCCAGCACTGAGCGTGCCACGCTCCCGAGAAAGGCCTGTCTCAAAAGTCCCTTTCCGTGCGTTCCCAACACAATCACGTCGCAATCCTGAGCATCGGCAGTATTCAAGATTTCCTCCACAGGGTAAGCCGCTTTGACGATGATGTCAGAGACCAGGCTCGCACAAGGCGGGCCAATCTGTGACTCCACCCCTTGACAGAAGTCCTCCAACCGTTTTTTTATTTCGAGCGTGTCGTCCTGTTTCTCCTGATCCTTCGCTCTCTGCATGATCCTCTCAGCATCGTTAAAACCTGCCTCCATGTAAACTGACGGAGGGATCGTGCCGATGCAGTGGAGTACCACTATGGTTGCGTTGTTTTTCCGTGCCATATCTGCGGCAAAGTAGAACGCGTATGATGAGTTCTTTGTGAGGTCAGTGGCATAAAGAATTTTCTTGATCTGGGGAATCATGGGCTCTCCTCTTTCCGGAAATTTGGTAGCCGGCGCTCGCTGCTGATGCGAGGCCTTGCCTCGTGGCTCAGTTCTACCTTATCTCATAAGATGAGCACAAAACTTTCCTATGTCAAATTGAAGCGACTCTCAGTGTTAAGCCGGGTTGCGAAGGGCTTTCAAACCCTCTATACTACAAGCACTGATACAAATGGAGGAGACTGTATGAACGGCGCCGAACTGCTCGTCAAGGCCGCCACTGCCTCGGGGATCGAAGCCTGCTTTATAAATCCCGGGACTACGGAGATGCTGCTGGTGCGCGCACTCGATACCATACCTGGCGTGAGGACCATGCTTGGCCTTTTCGAAGGAGTATGTACCGGTGCAGCCGACGGCTATGGCCGCATTACCGGGAAGCCTGCCATGACATTGTTCCACCAGGGCCCCGGACTCGCGAACGGTATCGCCAACCTGCACAATGCACAGCAGGCACACACGCCCATATTCAACGTCATAGGCGACCATGCCACGTGGCACCGTGCAGAGAATCCGACCTTCCATCTGGACATTGAGGCTGTGGCCCGCCCTGTATCCGGTTGGTGCCGCACGATAGGCTCTGTTGCAAATGTTTCTCGCGACACAGCGGAAGCTGTAGCAGCCGCCTTGCGCGGCCAGATAGCAAGCCTTATCGTGCCACAGGACTATCAAGCGGATGAATTGAGAACCGATTCCCTGCAGCCATTTTCCAAACCAGTCATCTTCCTGGAAAAAGTCAGCCAGGAAAACATAGCCAAGGCGAGCGCGTTGCTGCGAGACCTGGCTCCATCGGCCATCATGCTCGGAGGAAAAGCATTGAGTAAGCGCAGCCTCGCCGCGGTGGCCCGCATCAAGGCTGCAACCGGTTGTGACCTGTTCACCGAGATCTTTCCCGTCTGCTGGGATCGGGGTGCCGGTCTTCCCCTTGTACAGCGTACGCCTCATCTGCCGGGGCACAAAGAAACCCATAAATACCGAGGCGTGCTGCTCGCAGGCATGGAGGAACCGGTTACTTTTTCGGGCTGGAAGGGATTCGAGAGCAGAATTCTCAAAAAAGAACAGGAGAGAATCTCACTCGCCGAACAGGGACAGGACGTCGTAGAAGCTTTGGAAAGACTGGCTGACGCACTTGCTGCGTACGGCAGTTCTCATCTGCCGCCAGGGTTGATCGCCGAATTCTCACCGCCCGATGTACCCACAGGCGAACTCACGGCGGAGAAAGCCTGCCTCACCGTGGCAGCCTTGCAGCCCGAGGGCGCGATCATCGTCGATGAGGGGATTACCTCGACCCGTGGCTACTATGCGCTGACACCGCGAGTGGCACCACACACCGTTCTTATGCCGGGGGGCACCACCATCGGCTGGGGCATGCCGTGCGCCACAGGTGCGGCGGTTGCGTCGCCCGACCGGCCTGTCATAAATCTCGAGGCCGACGGCAGTGCTATGTTCACGGTGCAATCACTCTGGACACAAGCCCGGGAGGGCCTGAACGTAACAACACTCATCTTTGCGAACAGGAGTTATAATGCGCTGCGCGGACAACTCGTCCGGGACGGCATAGCTCCAGGACCGATTGCACGAAGCGTTATCGATCTGGATCGGCCGTCGATAGACTGGATAGAGGTCTCACGCGGGCTCGGGGTTCCGGCGGTCTCCGTCAACACTGCTGAAAAGCTGGCGCGTGAAATAGGCATAGCCCTTAACGAGCCCGGACCGCACCTCATCGAGATGGTACTGAAATGAACTGATGACGGAGGACGGATAGCAGATGGCAGTCCTCTGTCCTCCGTCATCTGTCCTCCGTCATCTGTCCTCCGTCCAGCTTGTCAGCTGGTCTTACGATCCTGCCGGCTGCCAATCCTGTACAGCCTTAAGCACGTCAGGGAAACTCGCCTGCGCCTTCTGCTGCACGCCCTGGAAATTAAGCCCTCCGATCGGATGCTGCACCACCACGTGGGCCATTTCCCCGACTCCCTGCTCTTTTACGGTAGCTTTGTACTGCTCCTCGAACGGCGAAGTAACGACGGTGACTGTTGGAATACCTCTCTTCTCCAGGTTGAGCTGGTCAACTACCAGCCATGAGATGCAGTGGCCTCACCCGGAGTCGGCCTGCGCCGCAATCACGAGCGCCGGCTTTTGAGATGCGATGCTGCCTGCTATTGTTTCACTCACCGGGAGGCCGTTTGATACAACCGCGGTGTTCGCATCAACCTCCCACATTTTCACAATCTTAACTCGTTTAACCTCACGCTTGAGAAGTTCCGCCAGGCTGTTGAGGAATGTATCACCGTTACACTGACCGTTCCAGCGGAGAACAACAGTCCTTCCTGCAAGAGTTGCAGGATGCGGATTCATGCGAATCGGCCCGACGCTAACTTTTGTCTCCGGCTTGTTTTCAGAAGTCGGCACCGGCGCCGTGTGGCACGCTGCCATGATTGCCGCGAAGATCATCACCGCGAACAGACACACATATCCTTTTGTCTTCATCGAAACACCTCACCCTCTCTAGTCTCTTGTTGAGCAAGCCCTTTGGGCGCACAGCCCGTTGCTCTCTTCCTTGCATTTTGTTTCAGCCGCAAAATCTTTACGCGGCAGCAACCTCTCGTCCACACAAAGGCGGAAAGGCCGCCGAATCTCCCACTCAACTCTACCAGGCCGGAGCCTGCCGATGAGCCGGCGCCCGACTACTATTTGCAACTCCGTGCCTTCTCGCCGCCTGAACGACAATACCTTCGGTTTCAGAAGGCGGTGAAGTCTATTTCTCAGCACTATCGAACGGCACAGCAGCCGGTACGCGGGACGGAGCAGGAGAGAAACGATTACGTTGCAGGCATGCCTGCAACGGAACGAATAAGCCGTGACTCTTCCTAAGAGACCGCCATGTATGGTTCGCCTTCTGTTCCTCCTCTGGATGTAGGTTACACGCCCTAAGATGTCGTCCGGAGTGAGGAACCATGGATCGACGTGCCTGCCGTTGTCGCCTCTGGTCCTGATGCCCGCATCACTGCATGAGACCACGCGGTGCACTACTTTCATGTCACTACCCGGAGGAACGAAGACGACTACATCGCCTTTCTTGACGACCCGGTCTTTATAAGGAATGATATGGAGACCGTCCCCATCCTTCAGGAGCGGGTTCATACTGGGGCCAACGTAGTTGATGTATCTTTGTTTCATTTGTTTCATTGGTTCCATTCGTTGCATTGGTTTATTGTTGCATCGAGGCGCCTTCGACATTTCGGTCAGCATACTCAGCATTAACCATGTATTTTAACCAATAGAACCAATAAAACCAATCCAACTTTTCATAACAGCACTTTTTCCATCTCCTCCCAGAACCGCCCCTCCAGGCTCACGCGAAGCCTGAAAGCCGGCATCGTGCCGGCGAGTGCACAGGCATTCTCAAATATTTTTTCTTTGATTGTCCTCTCCTCTTCATTGACAAGGTTTCTCAAGCTTGCCTGGTATACCTGCGTGGCCGATTCGGTGATGAGCACTGACGCCTGGCCCCGTCCAACCGGAATGACCTCATCGTCCGTACCTTGTTCCAGGAAGAAAAGCGCAGACAGAGGAAGATGCTGCTGGACATCCCAGGTCCCCTCCAGGAGCTTCCAAAGATAGTTACTCCAGGTCGGAAAGGGGTGCACCCGGTACTGGCGGTACGGATCCACTACCATGAGGGTCAGATCGTCACAGAGGGCATTCCAGGGTGGCGGGATGCGTCGGCAACAGGTCGATTTTCCAGTGCCCCCTGGAGCCGCTAACAGGATGCCGGTTCCGTTTCTTTCAACAAGAGCGGCATGGAGCGGTAGACCTCCTGATTGAAGGGTTCGATCATAGATGGGAGAAAGAGCGAGCCACATCCTCACAATTTCCAGATCATGATCTTGTTCATCTCCCATCTCACAGATCACGTCCGGCGCATTCTCGTGGACCCACAGCTGAAGGGATCTGAGGTCCTGGGCAATCCAACCCTTCTCCGGAAGGTCTCCTGCGACACTCTGCGTAAGTCTGGACACCGGATCTCGCCACCAATCTCTGTTCAGGCTCTTACGCATGAAAACGAGTTTTGGACAGCCATTCGGTGCACACGTGCTGAGCCGCATTATCGAAGCCAGTTTTTCTACCCAGGGTTCCACTCCCTGGGCGGCAACAATTTCCCACCCCTGGCCGTCGGCCAGGCGCAAGAGGTAGCGGACGCATGCATCGGAGCTAAGCGTAGAATTCCGTTGGTTTTCAGATTGAATGTCCTGCACTCAGGTTCCTCTTACTCAGGAAAGTATACCAACACGGTTGCAACTTTCTTGCCAAAGCCAGCCTTGCGTTCGGTTTCATCGATGCAGGTACCATGCCGTGCGAGCGATATGCCGAGGTGCCTCAGTCGGCTCTTCTCTTAACCTCAACCTAACCTTAACCTTGCTGTTTTTATATTTTAGAACAGAGCCGATCTGTCCGATAATTACTCCGAGGAGAAGCATTATGGCAAAAGTAGATCTTGACGGCACTGCATTTATCGAAACACTGGATGAGAAACATATCTTACCGTCGCTATCCCCGGTCGTTGTAGCGCTGATTGATCTTGCTTCAAAAGATGAGAGCTCAATCGCCCAGATGGCAGACCTGATCACGAAGGACCCTGCGCTCACCGCCCGGATGCTGAAGCTCGCCAACAGCGCCTTCTACCAGTCACGTTATCCGGCCGGCACCGCTCTGCAATCGGTCTCTCGAATTGGGGTTCACCAGACCCGCCTCTTCGCCCTTTCCATCTCTCTCAAAGACGCTTTTCCCTTAAAGAAGGGAGGCCCCCTCGATTATGGACAGTTCTGGCGTCTCTGTATCTATCAGGGGCTACTGGCACGGGGGTTGGCCCATGCGCTCAAAGCCGGGGACGCTGAGGAGGCGTTCACGGCAGGGCTCACGTTGGAGATCGGCCTGCTCGTTCTGGTCCGTGCATGCGCTGACGACGCAACCGTATACCTCGATTATCCCCTGCCGTCGTTACTCATAAAAGAGAAGGAGCTTTACGGGGTGAACCACAGGCAGATCGGGGAGGCTCTCCTCAGATCCTGGCGTTTTCCGGAGCAGATTGTGGCATGTCAACAGTCTTTTACTTTCAAGGAAAGCTTGAGTGAATTGTCGCCCCTCGCACGCATTTGCGCCATTGCCGGAGAACTGTCCACGTTCATCTGTGAGCCGCGCACAGACCTGGATCAACTCTTCTTCACCATCGAAGCCTTCTTCGGCATAAATAAAAGCATCGTTATCGACGCAGTTGGCTCGGCCATGGAGCAGGTCTGCGAGATGGCGGAGCCATTCGACGTAGACATTGATACGGGAAATGATGTGATAGAGCTGATGGAGAAAGCCAACAGGGCGCTCACCAGACTCGCAAGCACCGTTCTGGAATGTGCCCCCGCAGACGATCTCACGTTACCCGATGGGCCGGCTATATCACGGCTCACCCGGGACACGGCCACAACTGCGATAGGCGTCACGCACGATATCCGCAATCGATTGACCGCGGTCGAGAGATTCGCGAGGAGGCTCTCAAGAACCATTGACCCCGCCTCCCGTGAGGGCACTTACGTCAGGGTAATCATGTCAGAGACGCAAAGACTAGAGCAGGCGCTTCACGGAATGGGACAGAATCTCCCGATAACCAGAGGGAAGGCCAAGAGCTTCCCAAGAGGGGCGTCGTGGAACTCCGGGCCATGAACTAAAACAACACGTTGCACCCGGCCAAGCAATAACTATTATAATACGTTCCATTGCCGCAGGTAACGAGTGCTCCCGCGCCGTGGTTGCAGCCGTTCCCGGCACATGGCCCATTGAGACAGACCCCGGCGTAGTCGGTACCACTACCACAGCCCGTTGAGGCGTGCCCTCCAAAACTGCCGCAATGCCCGGTGGTGGCGTTTGTTCCCGTCTGACTGCAGTCCGCCCCATGAGCCGCTTGCTGTCCGCTCAGGTCGACCAGCATAGGGCGTTCATAGGTGAATTTAATCGTTCCAGCGCACGCGGGGCACGATGATATGCGTCTCCTGTCATCGTTAGCCTGGCGTGTGTCGGACCCCGCCAACCCCTGTTCGGTAAGCTCTTCAACGAATGCGACGATCTGCTCGCTCGCGTCGTCGGGCACCCCGTCCGCATCCCGGCGCAAGGCCGTGACCATGTCATCGATTGAGTGTTCCCCGTCAAGAAATTTCCATAGGTAGACACCCGTAGGACTCAGGCCATAACCATGACCGGTGTCGGGGTTGAAGAGAACGGCCCAGTCGTCGAACTCCTCCCGGAGCACAACCCACGGGTTCGCAAGGTATTTCTTGTTACCATTTTTCATGGTAGCGGCTCACCTTTTCTGCTCAGCATCATCGTAAACGGAACAATAGCCTGAAGATGCTATGCAATGACATTATGCAATCGGCGTGCCAGGTAAGCGAAAGAATGAGCGGGAGCTGCGCTCCCTTGAGGACCGCCGGCATAACCGGCTCAAGGACCGCTGCGCTTGAGGACCGGAAACTTTGTTTCCTCGAGGGCCGTGCCCTTCGGCAACTTAAGGGCGAGAAGGCCAGCATTATAAAGATAACAATACAAGGTTGAAGCTACTATTTAGACGAGGAAATCCGAACCACAGATGCAGAGAATAACATTCTGAGACTCACGGGCGCCGGAATCAGATATTTTTGTTTCTTCAAAAGGTCTGTCCGTTGCCTCAAACGAAGTGGTCCTCGAATCACGCCGCAGGCGTGATGGTCCTCAAGCCGGCTATGCCGGCGGTCCTAAAGCCGCAAACGGCTGTTCAGCGCCGAAGCCGTTCCCTGGCGTGCAGCATTATCAGGTCGCCTTCGACACGTAATAATCCTGCAAGGGTTTGACTCGCAAGCCGCCCTTCATCATCGTCTCTATTGCGTTCACCACTGCTTCGGCGCCTGAGAGCGTCGTGGTGTAGGGAATTTTGTACTGCACGGCTCCCGATCGGATCGCAACTTCATCCATCTTCGGATTCCTGCCGCTCGGGGTATTGATGATGAACTGGATCTCTCCGTTCTTGATCATGTCAACCACATTAGGCCGGCCTTCGGACACTTTGTGGACGAACTGCGTATCTATCCCGCTGTTGGCAAGCACTTTGCCCGTGCCCTTGGTCGCATACACCTTGAATCCCATGTCGATGAGCTTTTTTGCTACAAATACGACGTGACGTTTATCCTGATTCTTCACGCTGATAAAGACGCTGCCCTTGAAAGGCAGGTTCTGATTGGCCCCGAGCTGAGCCTTCCAGAACGCGGCGCCGAAATTGGTATCAATGCCCATGACCTCGCCTGTCGATTTCATCTCCGGCCCAAGGATGGTGTCCACGCCATAGAACCGGTTGAACGGGAAGACCGCTTCTTTGACCGCAATGTGATTGATCGCTATCTCACGCTCTATACCCAGCTCCTTAAGCGTTCGGCCAACCATCAGTCTTGCCGCAACCTTTGCCCACTGGATGCCTGTGGCCTTACTTACGAAGGGCACTGTTCTCGATGCCCTGGGATTCACTTCCAGCACATAGATTATGTCATTCTTCACCGCATACTGAATATTCATAAGACCGACAACGTGCAGCTCGGCAGCAAGCTTACACGTATCTTTCTTGATCCTCTCGATGATGTCGTCATTGAGAGAGTAAGGCGGCAAGGCACAGGCGCTGTCGCCGGAGTGTATGCCTGCCTCTTCAATATGTTCCATGATGCCGGCCAGGACACAGGTCTCGCCGTCAGCCACGGCGTCCACGTCGATCTCGATGGCATCCTCAAGAAATTTATCTATCAGGATAGGATGATCAGGGGATGCTTCGTGAGCTATCCGGGTGAAAGATTCGAGGTCTTCCTCGGTATAGACAATCTCCATGGCGCGGCCACCGAGAACGTATGACGGCCGCACGACTACAGGATAGCCGATGATATTGGCAACTTCTTTCGCTTCCGCGATGGAGGTAGCTGTGCCGTTGTCCGGTTGCGTAAGATTCAGTTTTTTGAGAATGGCTTTGAACTTTTCCCGGTCCTCAGCAACGTCGATCATCTCGGGCGCGGTGCCGATAATGGGCACGCCTGCCTTTTTAAGCGCTATCGCAAGATTCAGCGGTGTCTGGCCGCCGAACTGGACGATCACGCCCATCGGCTCTTCCCGCTCTGCAATATCGAGCACATTCTCCAGGGTCAAGGGCTCGAAGTAGAGCTTATCGGACGTGTCGTAGTCAGTGCTGACCGTTTCCGGGTTACTGTTGACCATGATCGTCTCGTAACCCAGCTCTTTCAGCGCAAACGCCGCGTGCACGCAGCAATAATCAAATTCGATGCCCTGGCCTATCCTGTTTGGTCCCCCGCCAAGGATCATCACTTTCTTCTTGTCGCTCTTCCTCGTTTCATCTTCGGTTTCGTACGTTGAATAATAGTACGGAGTGTACGCTTCAAACTCGGCTGCGCAGGTATCGACCAGCTTGAACACACTGGAGATACCATGCTTCGTGCGTATTTTTCTGACCTCAAGCTCGCTCATGCCGATGATCTCGCCGATCTGCCTGTCCGAGAAACCGTAGCGTTTGGCGCGCCAGAGCAGTTCCCGCGAGAAACCGTCTTTCGCCTGCGCAAAGATAGGGAGATCGCTCTTATGCTGTTCCAGCTCGCGTTCGAACTCAACGATCTCCTCTATGTTCTTCAGAAACCATGGGTCTATTTTTGAAAGATCGTAAATCTCATCCAGCGTTATGCCGCATTGGAAGGCATGGCGCACATAAAAGATCCTGTCTTTATTTGGTGTGGTCAATTTCTGCTTTATCAATTCTACATCATTCGGACCGAGGCGCTTTCCGTCGAATGAGGCCATGGGCCGCCTACCTCAAGCGAGCGAAGCCCTTTCTGCAAAGCTTCTTTAAACGTCCTGCCTATGGCCATGGCCTCACCCACCGACTTCATGGAAATGGTGAGTGTCTCGTCAGCGCCCTTGAATTTTTCGAAGGTGAAGCGCGGGACTTTCACCACGCAGTAATCTATCGTCGGCTCAAAGCAGGCGGGTGTCTTCTTCGTAATGTCGTTCGGTATCTCATCGAGCGTGTAGCCGACTGCGAGCTTGGCGGCTATCTTGGCAATGGGGAACCCCGTGGCTTTCGACGCGAGAGCAGAGCTGCGCGACACCCTCGGGTTCATCTCGATCACGACCATTTTTCCATTGTTCTGATCGAGAGCGAACTGGATGTTCGAGCCGCCTGTCTCAACGCCGATCTCACGGATGATACTGATGGCCGCATCCCGCATCAGTTGATACTCTTTGTCGGTCAGTGTTTGAGCCGGCGCCACCGTGATGCTGTCGCCGGTGTGCACGCCCATGGGGTCGAAGTTCTCTATGGAGCAGATGATGACGACGTTATCCTTCTTGTCGCGCATCACCTCAAGCTCAAACTCCTTCCAGCCGATGACCGACTCCTCGATCAGGATCTCGCTGATCATGCTGCTCTCGAGCCCGCGCAACGCCAGCACCTCGAACTCTTCGATGTTGTAAGCCACGGAGCCGCCGGTGCCGCCCAGCGTATAGCTCGGCCTGATGATGATGGGGAAACCGATCTCTTTGACAACCTTGCGTGCTTCCTCCATGGTGCGGGCGAAGCCTGATTTCGGCACTTCCAGGCCTATGCGCTCCATGGCAGCCTTGAACTCTTCCCTGTCTTCAGCTTTTCTGATTGCCTTATAATCAGCGCCTATCAGTTCGACGTTGTACTTTTCAAGGATGCCCCGTTCTGCAAGGATGGTTGCGAGATTGAGGCCTGTCTGGCCGCCGAGCGTCGGCAGGAGCGCATCGGGCCTTTCAATCTTGATGATCTCCTCAAGCACTTCAGGGATCAGGGGCTCCACATAGGTCCTGTCCGCCATGTCCGGATCGGTCATGATGGTCGCGGGATTGCTGTTGATGAGGATGACCCGGTAGCCTTCTTCGCGCAGCGCTTTGCAGGCCTGGCTTCCCGAGTAGTCGAACTCGCAGGCCTGACCTATCACGATCGGCCCGGAACCGATAAGAAAGATGCTTTTCAAATCCTTGCGCTTAGGCATGCCGCTCCTTCTTGAATGCCTCCATCATCTCCCTGAATTTCGCAAACAATCCCCACGAGTCATGCGGCCCGGGCGATGCTTCCGGGTGGAACTGCACGGAGAATATCGGATAGATGTCGTGCTCTATGCCTTCCAAAGTATCATCGTTCAGGTTGAGGTGCGTGCCTTTCACTTTCTCTTTCTTTATGGAATCAAGGTTCACGGCAAAGCCGTGATTTTCGGAGGCGATCGCTACCTTCCCTGTTGCCAATTCTTTGATGGGCTGATTGGCGCCCCTGTGGCCGAACTTCAACTTGTAGGTGTCGCCGCCGTACGCGAGTCCGAGCAGTTGCTGACCGAGGCAGATACCGAAGATGGGCGCACGACCAAAGAGCTTGCGTATCTCTTCGACAACGTCGGGCACGCCCTGCGGGTCGCCCGGTCCGTTGGAAAGGAGCACTCCGTCCGGCTTCATTGCCAGTATCTCTTTTGCTTTAGTCCGGGCAGGCACTACAACCACGCGGCAGCCTGATTTCTTGAGCATTCTGAGAATATTGAGCTTCACGCCGAAATCCATAACAACGCAGGTGAGATCACCCTGCGGTTCAAACTCATACGGAGCTTCGCAGGTCACCTCTTTGACTAAATCTATGCCTACGATCCCCACCGACTCCTTCGCTTTTTTTACGAGCGACTTCGGATCGAGATCACGCGTGGAGATGATTGCCTTCATGGCCCCTTTCTGGCGTATATGCTTCGTCAATGCCCTGGTGTCGACCTCTTCGATGCCGACGATGTCATAGCGTCGCAGATAGTCGGTGAGGCTCCCTTTCGCACGCCAGTTGCTGGTAATTTTGCTGAACTCTCTGTACTATGAAGCCTTCGACTTTAGGCCCCTTCGACTCCACATCTTCTTCGTTCACACCGTAGTTACCTATGAGCGGATAGGTCATGGTCACGATCTGTCCTTTGTAGGATGGATCGGTCATGATCTCCTGGTAACCCGTCATACTCGTGTTGAAGACGATCTCCCCAACCTTCTCGCCCTCAGCGCCTAAACTCTGCCCCTCAAACAGGGTTCCGTCTTCCAGAGCAATCATCCCTTTCATCTTTTCCCCCTGCAGGCCCTTACACAGATGCCGCATATATGATGGCCGAGACCCCGCTCGTTCTTGAACCGCTTGAGCATGGCAAAACAGCCGTGGTGATCAAAAAGTTCCTGCTCCGACTTTATGGCTTCCGCCGGACAGGCGCGCATGCACGCATCACACGTGCCGCAGCCGGTCTTGAGGGGCTCATCCGCATCGAGCGGCATGTCGGTCAGCACCGTGTTGTACCGCACGTGGGCACCGAACTCTGGATGGACGAGAAGATTATTTCTTCCTATCCAGCCGATACCGGCAAGTACCCCTATATGCTTGTGCGAGATATGCGCCTTCTGATTTTGCCAGTCAATCATCTGGGACGCGGCAAACGGCAAGGCCTTGTAACCTTTCTGCTCTATCTGGCGCGCCAGAAGATAGGCGATCATATCGAGCCTGTAATTGATCTGCCGGTAATGATGCTGATAAAAAAGCGTAGGTCCATTACTGACCGTCTCGAGCACGCTCCTTGATATGACGAGCCCGAAAGAGATCCCATATTTGTAATCGACGAGAACGGGTCCATCAAAACCGAGCAGCTCTTTACCATATCGCGCAAGATCGGCAACGCCGGCAGCATCGACATCATGAAGCCGCCATCAGCCGTTGTACGTCAGTCGGTGTCTCTATTGGCATCTTCCTCGACAATAACTCAGCTACTAGCTCGTCTTCCGGGCTGTAGTTAGACCGATGAGGCCTTCGCCCTCAGAGAAGCCCTCTCTTCTTGAAATGAATCAGAAGGGCAGTCACCGCGGCAGGGGTAACCCCGGAAATCCTTGATGCCTGACCGACGGAGACAGGTTTAATCTTTGACAGTTTCTCTATGACCTCTGTGGAAAGACCCGCAATGTCTGCGTATGAGATGTCGTGCGGAATCTTTTTCTCCTCCAGCCTGCTTGCTCTGGAGACCATCTCCATCTGTCTATCGGTGTAGCCGCGATATTTTACATCCAACTCAACCTGATACGCAACACTATCGTGCACACTTTCGAGTCGTTCGTCGAGCAGACGCAACGAGGCCATCGTAACCCCCGGTCTCTTGAGCAGTTCCTCGAGCGTGGTCGGATTTTTGATGGCGTCAAACCCCATTCCCTTGAGACGCTCATTCGTCGCAGCCGTGGGGAAAAGCCTCTTTTCCCGGAGCAGCCCGCTCAACTGCTCCATCCCTGCACGCTTTTCAAGCACCTTCGCGTAACGCTCTTTTGAAACTATGCCGATACCGTAGCCCTTTTCCGTGAGCCTGAGATCGGCATTATCCTCGCGCAAGAGCAACCTATACTCTGCACGGGATGTGAACATGCGGTACGGCTCATCCACACCCTTGGTGACAAGATCGTCGATCATCACACCGATGTATGCCTCGTTGCGTCCAAGCACGAAGTCGCCGGCCTGCTTCACTTTCATCGCCGCATTGACGCCTGCAATCAGTCCCTGGGCCGCCGCCTCCTCGTAGCCGGTCGTACCGTTTATCTGCCCGGCACAAAAGAGATGTGCCACCTGTTTTGTTTCAAGTGTGGGGTATAGCTGCGTCGGGTAGATGAAATCGTATTCGATAGCATAGCCAGGCCGCGTGATCTCCACACGCTCAAGTCCCTCTACGCTCCTGAGCATGGCAAGCTGCACGTCGAGCGGAAGGCTCGTCGAAAGCCCGTTAGGATAGTACTCCGCGCTGTCGAGCCCTTCGGGCTCAAGAAAGATCTGATGACGCTTCCTTTCGGCAAACTTGACGACCTTGTCTTCTATGGAGGGGCAGTACCTGACACCGGTGCTCTTTATCTTCCCGCTGTAAAGAGGCGACCGGTCGAGTCCGTTGCGTATGATCTCATGGGTGATCTCGTTGGTGTATGTCATAAAGCAGGGAACCAGTTGCTGCGCGATGTGCGATGTAAGAAATGAAAAAGGCTTTGGCGGCAGATCGCTGCCTTGAGGCAGCATCTTTGAGAAATCGATGGTCCGTCCGTCCAGGCGCGGGCAGGTACCCGTCTTCAACCGTCCCAGGTCAAAGCCCAGCCCACGCAAACAGTCAGAGAGTCCAACTGAAGAGAAATCGCCCATCCTTCCGGCCTCGAACTGCTCAAGACCCACATGGATAAGACCCCGCAACGACGTGCCTGCCGTGAGCACGACCGTCCCGGCGTAGAACCGTTCTCCCCAGCCCGTTACGACGCCGGCTGCCCTGCCCCCATCCACCAGCACCTTCTCCACAGTGGACTGGCGCACAAGCAGATTGTCTGCGCTCTCGAGCACCGTTTTCATGCGCTTGCTGTATGCAGCCTTGTCCGCCTGAGCCCTGCTCGCCCTGACCGCAGGACCCTTTGTGGTATTGAGCACCCTGAACTGAATACCGGTGGCATCGATGTTGAGGGCCATTGCCCCACCGAGCGCGTCGATCTCTTTCACCAGGTGGCCTTTTCCCAGACCTCCTATGGCAGGGTTACAGGACATGTAGGCAACGTGGTCGAGGTTCATTGTCAGGAGAAGTGTCTTGGCTCCGAGCCTTGCGGCGGCCAGCGCAGCTTCGCAGCCGGCGTGGCCGGCACCTACGACTATCACATCAAACGTATCCATAGAATATTCCCAAATACCTGGTCCTGGGGCGGGTACCCGCTCGCGGGTGCTCCAGGGTCCAGAAAAAAATTCGTGTCACGTCGCTTTGTCTTGCCAAGAAGAATGGCTAACTATTCTAACAGATTTTGTTTCTTGACGCCTCCGCAGGCTCTTACATAATGCAGAAAGAAGCAAAGCCACAAAAGACTGGGGCAAACCTTTCATCGCCGATAAGGACGGATAAAGGCTATGATGAACGCCGATAGTGAAGCATTGCTCGGATAGGGATAGAGAGACTATCCGAGCAATCACCCGCACCTCCGGTGGGGTGAATCCCCTTCGCGGAGCGACGGGATGTGGGCAGCATTGACGTCGTATCACAATGCTGGCCACACGTATATTCATCTGCGAATATCTCAGTTGGCTTTTATCTGCGTACATCGGCGATAAAATTCTATCTTTGTTCTGTCCCGCACACTTCAAATTCCACCCGCGCCGTGATACAATTTCACAAAACGGAGGTGATTCATGGAAGAGGTTGCCATCGGAACCGTTGAGAAATACTTCGGCAAGATCGGTGTGGCTGCGATAAGGATCGCCAACGGGGAAATGAAAGTCGGCGATACGATCCACATAAAGGGCCATACCGCGGACTTCGAACAAACAGTCGACTCCATGCAGGTTGAGCACGCAAGCGTGCAGACTGCGGGTCCGGGCACCGAAGTCGGCATCAAGGTAAAGGAGAGGGTGCACGAGAACGACCGGGTCTTTCTCGTCCCTGCATGAAAAGAAACGTCACCACGCTTCCGCTCCATTACGGACGGGCCCCGCGTTGGCTCTTCGATAAAATGAAGCGGCTGTCCGCCGCAGTCGTATCCATGATCCTCCTCGAATTCGGCCCGCGCGAAGTCTTGAGGAGATTATCCGATCCTGTATGGTTCCAGGCATTTGGCTGTGTCGTGGGCTTCGACTGGCATTCAAGCGGCCTGACTACCACGCTCTGTGGTGCGCTTAAGGACGGGGTTGCTTCCGCAGGTCCGGATTTTCCGTTGGCCTTCTGTGGCGGAAAAGCAGCAACCTCGCGTCGTACGCCGCAAGAACTCCTCGAGCACGGCCGAGTCTGGGATATTGATACCTCTCCGTTCGTAGCGCTCAGCCGTCTCTGCGCGAAGATAGACAATAGCCTGATTCAGGACGGCCACAACATCTATCACCACTCCTTCATTCTTTCAAAGGACGGTGACTGGGCGATCATCCAGCAAGGCATGAGTGAAGAGAGCCGCACAGCGCGGCGTTACCAGTGGTTCTCGCGCGAAAACCTCGATCTGTTCTGCGAACCGCATACGGGGATCACGAGTGACCGGCAGATAGAGGCGCTTAATCTTGTAGCCCGCGAAAGCGCCCCCGTACACACCGCCACTGTAGACTTTACCAAACAGGACCCTGATTGGATGTCGAAGACATGGCGCGAGATAGCTCTCGCAATGCCTGAGCGACACTATATAGTCGCGAAAGACGTGGACGCCAGGCGGCTCGACCGCATGTTCAGAAGCCTTCATGAGGCACAGCCGGACACTTTTAAAGATCTTATTCAGATGCAGGGCGTAGGACCGAAGACAATAGCTGCTCTGAGCCTTGTATCGGAGCTCGTCTACGATGCGCCGCCGAGCTTCAAAGATCCTGCGCGATTCAGCTTTGCCCACGGAGGCAAAGACGGACACCCTTTCCCTGTTCAACGAACAACATACGAAGAGTCGATCACCTTCCTCCAGACCTGCCTCGATAAGGCACGCGTGAATGACCGCGACAAAATAGAAGCGTTCAAAAGACTCAATCGCTACGCAGCAAATTCCGAACAAGTCTAAGCACGGAGAGGCTCCGAGAATAATCGCTATAGAATGGAACCGCCGAGCCGCTCGCACTACTAAAAGACCTGGAAGGAATGGCCAGCCGGAACGCCGGTCGTTTCACTTATACCTCCACGGCGTATCGGACAACAGAACCACAACCCGGTACTTAGGCCTGCCGCTACCTGTGAGGCCGGGCCGCTCGCACCGTTTTCTCCGCGAACTAGGCGCTCCAGGTCCGACCCGTTGGACACTCCGTTTCGCTCGATGCTTTTTGACTGCGAACCACGCTGGCACTGAGTGTCCCGTTTGGCAGCTCGCAAAGTGAGATTGTTCTGATGCGCCAGGCCTCGGAGTCGGGCGCATCGTGCCACTGCCCGGTGCTTACGACCGGGCAGTAAACGGCAACGCTCCACTCCATTTACGGGGTCCCCGGACCTTCTCGCGATGTTCGCTCCGAAAAGGTCCTCCCGTCCCTCCGTGGTCGTCATACAAGTAATTCTCTCAGCACTAACAAACTCAGACCGGTAGAGATTGATTGGGCAACGAGATGCCCGACACCGTATCAAGCGTTTCTAACTCAATGGAAATTGTATGGCCAGATGGAAGACTTTCGTGGAACGAGTATCGCGGGAGGTCTGGGGACCCGGCAGTGGAGACGACTGGTGCCGCGTATCCGTATGGGCGCGGCGCGGCGCGCCTGACTCCGAGGCTTGAGTAAGCGTACAGAGGTTAGTTTGCGAGCTGCCATCTCGGAAATCGGAGGTAAGGTGTTCGCAATGAGCGCCGAAGGAGGCGGAGCGTAGCGCGGGTCAGACCGGGAGCGCCTAACTCGTGGAGCGAAAGTGTTCCGGCTGGCCATTCCTTTCAAATCTTTTTGTGGTCCGAGCGGCCCGGCCTTTCATCCCCACGTTCCGTCGTCTTAGCTCTTTTGTTGTGCCTCTCGTCCCTGAGCGACCGTGCTGGGAATCCCTTTACTCCTTGTGCTTGCAAACGGGGTGAGAAGGATATAGTATCTCGGCGTGATAACTTCACCTGAACTGCTCTGCGAGAAAATCAAACATCTCGATGTGATTGCCAAGCTTTCTACGCTTAACTTTTCCGGTAAGGTCTACCTTGTAGGCGGAGCCATACGGGAACTGGCATTGGGACAGCCGCCGGTCGATTTCGATTTCGCCCTTGAGCATCAGGATGATGCAGCCAGGCTGGAAGAACTGTTCCATGCAAGAGGTTTCCTCCTCGGAAAAAAACCAATACAAACATACCGGATAGTCGGCGCGGACGGAACGTTCGACCTCACCTTCCTTGAAGGCGATATTGTGCGTGATCTCGCGCGGCGCGATTTTACGATGAATGCCGTGGCGTACGATGTTGTCTCCGGCGCCGTTTTTGATCCGCACGGAGGACTCGAGGACATAAGCCGCAGGCTGATCAGATATCCCAGAAGGGAATCAGTCAAAGAAGATCCCCTCAGAATGCTCAAAGCAGTGCGCCATCTTGCAATGCTTCCCGGTTTCTCGTTTGATCAAGAACTGCTGACCGCGATAACAGATGAGAAAGAGCTGATCCGTCTCGTTGCGCCGGAGAGAATAAAATATGAGCTCGACCTGATCATGCTCTCGCCTGATCCTTATAAAGGCATGGTAACGTTGCGGGACACAGGATTGCTCTTTCTGCTATTCCCCGAGCTCGCCGCCCTGCAGCAGATGGATCGCGACAAAGGATTCGAGCTTGAAACACTGGGGCATACGATCGGGGGTTTCAAGTACCTGGAAAAAGCAGGGCAGTTCCACCCTTTTAACAAAGAGGACACGCGCAGCACCGCTTACGCACTGCTCTTCCACGATCTCGGCAAGGCTTACACTTTTTCATATGATGAGGCGAAGAAGCGCGTCCATTTTTTTTACCATGAGAAGCATTCGAAAGAACTGGCCATCGGGATTATGGAACGGCTCCGATTCAGCTCACACGAGATCAGAATCATATCGACACTCATCGAGAACCATATGAGGATTTTTCTCATAAGCCACGAAGGCGCGACCGACAAGGCGGTCAGACGTGTCGTATATAAGATGGGGGATCTCACGCCTCCGCTCGTTTTTCTCACCCTCCTCGATATGTACGGGAGCTCCAATGGAGAGGAGAACGAAACAACAGCGCATGTGAGACAGCGATGTGCGGAGACACTCTCTGCGTATGACGATTGGCAGAGAGAGCCGCTGCCGCGCCTGGTGAGCGGTTACGACCTGCTCGTGATCGGCTTTCCGGAAGGGCCGAGAGTGGGAAGGATCCTCGACACTATCCGCGAGAAGCAGATCTCCGGCGAGATCACCGAAAAGAGCGCAGCCCTGGAATACGCACGGGAACAACTACTGAATACAGGTAAGAACAAGAACTAAGGTTGAGGTTAAGGTTAAGAAAGACAGGTAAAGACTAGAACAAGGTTGAGGTTAAGGAAAGAAGGTAGAGACTAGAACAAGCAGGTCTAAGGTGATTTACTCTACCTTAGCAGGTCTCTACCTTACCTGCTTTACCTTTACTAACATTTCTCAACCTTTAACCTTTACCTTAGTACTTGTCCTTACCTGCATTTCTCAACCTTAACCTCAACCTGCTTTATCTCTTACCTGTTCTTCCTCACGGAGTGATGAAAATCTGCTCTGACGCGCGCACCCTGGTCCCTGCCCGCTCCAGTTCAAAATAGCCGGTCTTCGCAGCTGAAGGGATCGTAATCCGAATCGTTCGACTGTCTTCGCTCACTCTCTTCGGCAGGGGCGTGCCGTTCAAATAGACGGTCGCTGATTCGGCAGGGAAAGGAACCCGGATTTCAACTTCCTCGCCCCATCGTGCCTGCGAAGGGCTGAAGGTGAACGCGAACGCAGGTTTTTCAACTTTTTCTTCTTTGATAACTTTAGCAGCTTGCGAGAGGCTCGCCGGCGTTTCTTGCAGGTGGAGATAGAGACCGTACATAAGAAACGCGACGCCGAAAAGAAGGAGGATGGGCTTGGCTGGTCTCGGAAGCGGGATCCTGCCTCCGATCTTACTCACGATCAATACAGAGAAGACAAGCATGGCGATAGCAATGACGATCGTTGAAAAGGGGATCGCGCTCACGGTCCACGTACTATACTGCACTTCCGCGAAAGATGGAAGACCGCCTTCGGCTTGGACGAAGCGCAAAAACTTTATCGCAGATGAACGCAGATAGGAGCTAAGGGAGATGTACGCAGAGTGCGCAGCCTCCTGTAAGGGTAAGGAGACTTGTGGACAGCATTGTGAGTGCGCAGCCTCCTTTAGGGTACTGCGCCAATGCTGTCCATCCACCCGCAAGCGGGTACCCGGTCGCTCCGCGAGGCAGACTCACCCCACCGGAGGTGCGGGTGATTGCTCGGATAGCCGCTGTATCCCTATCCGGGCAATGCTTCACTATCGGCGTTCATCATAGCCTTTATCCGTCCTGATCGGCGATAAAAGGTTTATCCGTAGTCTTCCTAGCGGAGCGGTCTTCCTAGTGAGCGTGGCGAACGGTCTGGCCTCGTCCGTCGTCTGTCCTCCGTCATCTGTCATCCGTCATCCGTCGCACGTTCTTCTTGCGCCTTGCGGAGTAAAACAGTATAATGGCTGAAGAGGGGCATGCGCATGAGCAACGTTGCAATATTATGGGATCTTGAAAACGTGAATCCGGGGTCCGACTCCCTATTCCTTGAGGGCCTGATCGAGTACGCTGAGGCCAAAGGCAGGATTGTAGCTGCCCGTGCATACGGCAACTGGGCCTACCCGGCTTTCACCAAGCTGGCGCCATTTCTCACGAGGAGATATTTCTATCTTGTCCACGTGCCTAAAGGACGAAAGAACAGCTCTGACATGGTCCTGGTCTCGGATGCGATGGAGGTTATGCGCATTCACGAGCATATAGATACGTTCATCCTCGTTACTGGTGACAGTGATTTTCGTTTCCTTGTGCTGGCCCTGCGACGCGCGGGCAAGATGGTGCATATCGTTTGCAATACCCAGAACGCCTCGGAAGATCTCCTCGCCCTGGCTGACAGCTATGTGGATTATCGCGGACTTGTTCCAGGCGGAGATGACGAGGAATCGCCCCAAAAAGTAGCCACGGGACCGGAAGAAAAGGCGGCTCAGCAGCGTAACGCGACGACCCCGATCCCCACCCCCACCACCAAAGAAGACTGGTTTCAGGTGCTTGCAGAGGCTGCCGATCTGATGCTGAAGAAAAAGGTGAGCCCCGGCCTCGGCTCTGTAAAGATCAGGATGAAGATGCTGAATCCTAACTTCAACGAGAAGAAGCTCAATTTTTCCCACTGGAGTGATTTTGTCACGGCTGCGGTAAAAGCCGGTTTTGTCACCATCGAGGGAAAAGGAGCCGAAGCACTTGTTTATCCCGTATCGAACGCACTGAGCCGGGAAGGTCCGCAGCAGAAAGCTTTCGCAACCCTTCTGGATGTCCTCAAGGATCTGGACAAGGGAGGCACCCCCGGCTATCATTCCTATCGCACGGTGAACTCGAGACTGATCGAAAGAAAAGTCCAGTTCAGTGCCCTGGGGTTTACGCAGTTCAAAGAATTCATACAGGCCGCCGAAGCCCGGGGCCTGGTTGAATCGAAAGTTGAAGGCCTTAAGCACGCGGTCAAGAGAGTACAAGTCTGAATCAGGAGCGATTCACCGCACTCACACGTTCAGCCGAACCCAGCCACAGCCGATTGTATACAAAAACCGTGCTCCATAAAATGGCAAAAACGTCCTTATGTCCAGGGCTGATGTGGCGTCACGGAAACAGTCTTTGACGGAAATTGTGAAAATTTTCTTGACAATGAGGTAGGGCTCATTTAAAGATAAGACACATTTTTCTGGCACTCGTCGTCGCTCCTGATCGCTCATCCGTTTAAAAGTATTCAGGCACCAGCGGCTGTCAAGCCAGATCAAGAAGGAGGGTCAATGGACGCTTTATTTAACATCTTACGGTATATCAGTAAGATTCTGAATTTCCTTGCCGGCATAGCACTCACCGGTATGATGCTGCTGACGGTAACCGATGTCGCGTTGCGGGCAACCGGTCATCCGGTCATCGGTACGTACGAGATCGTGGCTTTGTCACTGGCAGTCGTGATCGGCTTCGGCATTCCCAAGGTGTCGCTCGACAAAGGCCACGTCTACATGGAATTCCTGATGGAGAAGCTGAGCCCCAGAGGCAAGGACATAATGAACACGTTCACCCGAGTACTTGTGTTCATGCTCTTCCTCTTCATCGGCTACAATCTCTTAAACGTTGGCGCCGAGTTCCACGCGTCCGGGGAGGTTTCGCCCACAATCAAGCTGCCGTTCTATCCCGTGGCCTACGGAGTGGCCATCTGCTGTTTCCTTGAGTGCATCGTCTTCATTTTCGAGATCGTGAGGATCTGGAGGGGCCAATATGAATGAGGTCGTGGTAGGTATCATTTCTCTTGCAGTGCTGCTTCTTATTTTCTCAACAGGTATTGAGCTGGGCTTCGGCATGGCCCTTGTCGGCTTTGTAGGTTTTGGCTATCTCAATGGCTGGACCTCGGCCATGAACCTCATTTCGAGAGACATCTTTGACGTTATTACCAATTACGGATACACCGTCTTCCCGCTTTTCCTCTTGATGGGGCAGATCGGCTTCAACGCGGGCATCGCAGTACGCCTCTATAACGCCGCTCACAAGTTTGTCGGTCATGTCCCCGGAGGCCTGGCCATGGCCACGGTCATCGGTGCGACCGGTTTCAAAACGATCTGCGGCTCGTCAGCCGCCACCGCCGCAACGTTTGCCAGTGTGGCCATTCCGGAGATGGACCGCTACGGATACAGCAAAACCCTCTCGACCGGCATTGTGGCTACCGTGGGCAGCCTCGGCTGCATCATACCACCGAGTGTCACTCTCATCATCATGGGCATACTGACTGAACAGTCCATAGGACAGCTCTTTCTCGCCGGATTACTGCCCGGTCTGCTCATCGCCGCCGGTTTCATCGGCATCATTTACGGATGGGCAAAGATGAATCCGGCCGTTGCACCCAGGTCTACTAAATCAACATGGGGAGAACGGGCCAAATCGCTTCCTGAAGTATTCTGGGTCCTCGTTCTCTTCCTTCTGGTTGTGGGCGGCATCATGCAGGGCTATTTCACACCCACCGAAGCCGGCGCTGTCGGCACGTTCTTCCTGCTCGTCCTGTGCGTCTTAAAGAGGGACATGACGTTCAAGAAATATATCGCATCGGTCTCGGAATCTCTTCGCACGGCCGGCATGCTCCTGATGCTTGTTGCGGGTTCCGCCATATTCGGCCACTTCATCGCCGTAACCAATATCCCTCAGAAAACGGCAGACTGGATCGTGACGCTGCCCCTCAATCGCTACATCATCATGATAATGATCTGTCTCGTCTTTGAGATAGGCGGTTCGTTCATAGATGACCTCGCCTTCATGATCCTCGCGACCCCGATCTTCTATCCGGCGGCCTTGAAGCTCGGCTTTAACCCGCTCTGGTTCGGGATCGTTATCTGTGTCGTTGCCATGATCGGCGTTGTCATTCCACCGGTCGCGATCTGCGTCTTTGTCGTCAAGAACATAACTAAAGTGCCTATAGGTCAGATCTACAAAGGTGTGGCCCCGTTCCTTATCTCACTCATAATCGTCTGGGGCCTGCTCTTTGTGTTTCCGCAATTGGTGCTCTGGCTTCCTTCGGTCTTCTTTGGCAAATGAGAGGGACAAGGGATAGTTTGGAAGACGGCCAACAGCAATTGCGACGATGATCCGTCAGTCTAGTGAGTAGAGACCAAAGCGACACTATTAATAATCAAGGAGGTATCAAATTGGTACGAAAAACAGTCTTATTCATGGTAGCCGTTTCTCTCCTTTTGTCGACGTATTCTCTTGGTAGTGCCGCAGAAACGATCAAGCTCAAATTCGCGAACTTCTTTCCGCCGACACACAAGAACGCTGTGCTCTTCGACCAGTTCAGCCAGGATATCAACAAGAAGTCAAACGGCAAGATTGAGATATCCTATTTTCCCGGCGGCACACTGCTGTCAGCGCCCAAAATTGCCGCGGGTGTAGCCACGGGCATCGCCGACATCGGCCTCTCACACTGCGCTTACTCGAGAGGTCGTTTCCCGGTTATGGAAGCCATGGAACTGCCGCTCGGATTTCCGAACGGCTGGGTGGGCACCTACGTTACCAACGACTTCTACGACAAATACAAACCGAAGGAGTGGGAGCAGTTTCATCCTCTGGTTTTCGGCACCAGCCCCACAAACGTTCTGCAGACTCTCAATAAATCGGTAAAGACTCTGGAAGATCTCAAAGGACTGAAGATCAGGGGCACCGGCAGGGTGGGCGATCTCGTAAAGGCACTCGGCGCAACCCCCATGCCAATCGAAATGGTCGACCTGTACGAGTCGCTGAGAAGAGGCGTCCTGGACGGGAACATGGGACCAATGGAACAGCTGAAGGGATTTAAGATCGGGGAACTGGAAAAGTATGTCACCGCGTGCTGGAAGGTGGGAAGTGTTTTTTCCTTCTACGTGGTAATGAATAAAAACAAATGGGATTCTCTTCCGGCTGACATGAAAAAACTCTTCGACGACACAAGCAAGGAATACAAAGACAAATGGGCGCTCGCCTGGAATGAGATAGATATCGAAGGCAAGGAGTTCCTCGTAAGCCACGGCGGCCAGGTTGTGAATATCTCGGATGCCGAATCCGCCAAGTGGATAAAGGCTGCCGAGCCGGTGGTTGGTGAGTACAAGAAAGACCTCGTCAGCAAAGGCTATAAGGACAAAGAGGTCGACTCCATGATCGCCTTCATAAAAGAGCGGATCGACTACTGGAAGGGCCAGGAAAAAGCCAAGAACATCCCGACCCCGTACCAGTATTAATTCCACAGTTCTGAACGTTCCGAAAGCAGAGCCCTCACACACCACCCGGCGCGGGTGGTGTGTGAGGGCTCTGCCAAAATAGATCGAGTAGGAGAAAGAAGCTATGATGCCGGTTGAAGAGCCAAAGAAAACCCCGAAGACAATCAGCGAAGCCATTCTGCAGGTAGTGATGGCCAACAGAATACTCGCCAACGAGGGGATTCTTGATGCCCTGGGACACGTCAGTTTGCGAAGCCCGGAGAACCCGAATTCTTTTTTTCAGGCACGCTCGATTTCCCCCTTTGAGGTGACCGCGGACGACATCCTTGAGATAGACCTCGACGGAAACGTACTCTCGAAGACCAGTATGAGACCATACGGAGAGCGCATCATTCACGGAGCGATCCTCAAGGCGCGTCCCGACATGAACGCTGTTTTTCACGGACATCCGGCTGCGGTCATACCCTTCTCGGTGACCGGCGTTCCACTTCGTCCGGTTACTCATGTGGGTAGTTTCATGTACCAGGGTGTTCCGGTCTACGATGAGTATGAACCGGACGGGGGCATGCTGATCTCCACAAAACAGGAAGGTGAGCGTATAGCGAAGCATCTGGGTCAATACCGGGTTCATCTGCTTCGTGGCCACGGATGCGACGTTGTCGGAGAGTCGATCCCGCACGTGGTGGCTTCTGCAATCTATTTACGAGATAACGCCGCCATTCAACTTCAGGCGCTCCAATTGGGCAAAGATGTTAAATACCTCTCTGCCGAGGAGTCAAAACGCGCTATGGAGACGGCGCTTTTCAATACCCTTCCCCTGGACCGCATGTGGAACTACTGGGTTGCCAAAGTGAAGAACAACATGCCGGACATGAGATAAATTCCACTTCTACGTTAACGCAGATTTTTTGCTTGACAGTAAATTTTAAGCTGTGCTAAACATTTTGGTATGATGACTTACCAAAACATAGTTTCGGTATACGCTCCGTTCGGCCTTCGAAGGGGGCCTTTTTGAAAGGCTTTCAGCCTGTCAGCAGTCCGAAGGTCACCGACCGCATCCTTGAACAGATAAGAGCCACAATCCTGAGCGGCGAGATGAAGCCGTCCGATCAACTGCCCCCGGAACGGGAACTTGTCAAACGTTTCAAAGCGAGCAGGATTGCTGTGCGGGAGGCTCTTAGAAGCCTTGAAGCCGCTGGGCTGGTCGTTATTAAGCCGGGCTCCGGCGTCTTTGTAGCCGAGGCCGGTTCAAAGACCATGAGTGACTCGCTTTATTCCATCCTCCGGATGCAGAATATTTCCTCACACGAAGTTACCGAGGCGCGCCTTATATTTGAACCACACGTCGCGCGGCTCGCTGCAGAAAGAATCAGTGAGGACGATCTCGCCGGGCTCATGGCAAACATGGAGAAGACCGCCGCGGTCCTGAAGTCGGGTAGCCCCGCCGTGGCGGAGAACATCGTGTTTCACACCTTGATCGCTGAGGCTACGCACAATACCGTGATTGCGCTAACCATGAAAACCATGTTAGACGTCGCACGCGAGATGACTCCCGTGAAGCCGGAGTATAGGGCACAGAGGACCAAAGTATCCCGGTATTCTCTGACCCACCACAAAGCTATTTTCAAGGCGCTGCAGCAAAGGGACCCTCAACGGGTCTATGAATTAATGTACGAACATGTCGTAAGAATACAAAGAGACTTGAAAAAGACGATGCGCGATACCTGAGTGAGGGAACAATATCCCAAGTTGCAGTGCAGAGGTTGTCCGGCCACGGATCGAACTGTCGCACGTGGCTAGGAAAAAGAATATAGGCGAACAGCGAAATAAAGGGAGGTAGCTATTATGATTGCCTGGAAGGATTTGCGGGATTGGCTTAAGGAAGTGGAGAAGATCGGCGAACTGGCACGAATCAAAGAGGAGGTTGACTGGGATGAGGAGCTTTCTGCCTTAACCTATCTAACCGGCAAGAAGATCGGCGGCCCGGCGCTCTTCTTTGAGAATGTTAAAGGGTACCCTAAAGGAAACCGGGTATTGAGCAATGTCCTCGGCAGCAGCTTGAATAGAATCGGACTCGCTCTCGGTCTTCCTCCCAACATGGCCGCACTTGATATGATACGGATGACCAAGGACATTTACAAGAAGAGGATCCCGCCAAAAGAGATCAGCGACAAGGACGCGCCCATTAACGAGAATACCCTTACCGGAGAAGATATCGACGTCACCATGTTTCCGGCGCCGAAGATGTGGCATCACGACGGCGGCAGATACATCGGAACCGCAGACTCCATCATCACCCGTGATCCCGAAAGCGGCCATCTCAACCTCGGGACCTACCGGCAGATGATCATGAATAAGAGGCAGGTCGGCTTTTACGTCTCTCCGGGTAAAGATGCCCTGCTCCATCGCGAACGCTGCTGGAGTAAAGGCCAACCCTGCCAGGTCGCGGCTGTGTACGGGACCGACCCGTTGCTCTTCATCTGCTCCGCAATGGGTTTTCCAAAAAATATTTCAGAATATGATGCCATCGGCGGCATCATGGGCAGACCCTATGAGGTGGTAAAAGGAAAAACCGTTGATCTTCTCATACCGGCCCACGCCGAGATCGTCATCGAAGGCATTGCCTATCCGGACGATCTGCAGTCGGAAGGCCCCTTTGGAGAGTTCCAGGGCTATTACGGCAGGCCGGGAGGCCCGACACCTGTCATCGATATCACCTGTATACGCTATCGCAATGAACCGATCCTTACTGCCGCGCTGATGGCCGACCATCCCTCGTGCGAGCAGAACCTCTTTTTTGGCATAGCACGCTCGGCAAAGATCTGGGATGATCTCGAAACCATGGGCGTGCCCGGTGTACGGGGTGTCTATTCCGTTCCCTCAGCTGCCGGCGGTTTCGGGATGGTGGTCGTCTCCATCGAGCAGCGGTATGCGGGCCATGCGGCGCAGACAGCCGCACTCGCGGCGCAGTGTCCAGGCGCGGCTTACTATACGAAGTGGATTGTGGTCGTCGATGAGGATGTAGATCCCACTGATATGGACCAGGTCATCTGGGCCATGTCCACGCGCTGCGATCCGGCGAGCGACATCGACATCTTGAGAAATACCTGGTCCACCTACCTCGATCCTACGAAGAATCCGCCTGAGGACCGTCCTTACGGATCCAAGACGCTTATCAACGCGTGTAAGGAGCACAAGTTCCTCAAGTCCTTCTCCAAGCGTACCCGCTTGACGAAGCCGACATACGAGAAGGTACAGAAGAAGTGGAAGAGCTACGGTCTGTCGTTCGACATCCCGAAGATAGACGCGTTCGAGCCGGACCTGTAAGAAGGAGACAATGATGAGGGCGTTTTTGCACACTATTTACAGGATCACCCTGTTCATGAACGCCATCGCAGGCATCGCTCTCACGTTTATCATACTGCTCACCGTCTGCGATGTCGTGCTCAGGGCACTCGGCAGGCCGATAATCGGCGCCTACGAGGTCGTGGCCATGGCCGGCGGCATCGTTATAGGCTTTGTCACGCCCTTTACCTCGTGGGTGAGGGGCCACATCTTCATGGATTTTGTCCTCGATAAGCTCTCGCTACGCGCGAAATCCGCTTTTGAGATCGCAACCAGATGCGTGGGAGTGGCACTCTTTCTGATGATAAGCTGGAACGTATTCAAGATAGGTTTCAATCTTTACAGCGTCGATGAAGTCACCCCCACGCTCGAGTTACCGCTCTACCCTATCGCGTACGGAGTTGGATTTTGTTTCTTCGCTCTTTCCGTGGTGCTCTTCTGTGACATCCTGAAGATCGCGGCAGGAAGCTTCGGAGGCAGCCATGAATGAGGTGATCTCCGGATGTGTTGGTTTAGTGGTCGTCCTCGTCCTGTTCCTCACCGGGATTGAACTGGCCTTTGCCATGATACTGGTCGGCTTTCTGGGGTTCGCCTATCTCGTATCCTTTGAAGCGGCTATGCACCTCGTGGCAAAGGACCTTTTCGAAGTCTTCGCCTCTTACGGTTATACTGTCTTCCCCATCTTCATTCTGATGGGGCAAATCGCGTTCAATTCAGGCATAGCAAAGAGACTCTACGATGCTGCCTATACATTTATCGGCCACATACCGGGAGGCTTGGCAATGGCCACTGTGGGCGGCGCCACGGCATTCAAGGCACTCTGCGGGTCAGCCGCGGCAACGGCAGCCACGTTTGCAGCCGTGGCAATACCGGAAATGGATCGATACCATTACAGCAAGAAACTGTCTACAGGGATTGTGGCAACGGTCGGCACCCTCGGCTGCATGATTCCGCCGAGTGTCTTTTTGATCATCTTCGGCATCATCACCGAGCAGTCGATCGGCAAGCTGTTCCTTGCCGGGATCATTCCCGGGCTCTTCATTGCCGTGACGTTCCTCGCAACCATCTACGTATGGGCTAAAAGGAATCCGTCTCTCGCGCCCGCCGGAGAGCGATCGACATGGAAGAAACGATTCCTGAGTCTTCCGGAAGCAGCCATCGTTCTGGCCATATTTGTTCTCATGATCGCCGGTCTCATGAAGGGCTTTTTCACCCCGACGGAAGCCGGAAGCGTCGGTACCGCAGCCGTGGCGCTCCTCGTCCTTTTGCGGCGGCAGCTCAAGTTCAAAGGCTACGTCAAGGCAGTCAGCGACTCGATGCGCACCGCATGCATGATGCTCATGCTGATCGGAGGTTCAGCTATTCTTGGCCATTTCATCGCCATAACCGGCATTCCTCAGATCATGGCCGACTGGGTGGTCGCCCTGCCTCTTAACCGCAACATCATCATGGTCATTATTTGTCTCATTTATATCCTGGGAGGCTCGTTCATCGACGATCTCGCATTCATGATCCTTGCAACGCCGATATTCTTCCCAGCTGTACTCAAGCTTGGATTCGATCCCATCTGGTTTTGTATAATGATCGGCGTTACGCAAATGATCGGCGTTGTTATTCCTCCTGTCGCGATCAATGTTTTTATTGTGACCAATATCACCAAGACACCGATGAGCGTGATCTACAGCGGCGTCTATCCATTCCTGGCAGGCATCGTTCTCTTCGGAGCCCTGCTCTTCCTGTTCCCGCAGCTCGCGCTATTTCTACCGCACTACTTTATGCCCTAAGACCGGTTACTGATGAGAGAGCACGGAAGAATTTTTATCGCAGATGTACGCAGATGAGGGCAAAGAGAGATGATCGCAGATGACTTATGCGGTGGACAGCATTGTGAGTGCGCAGCCTCCAGGGTACGGCGACAATGCTGCCCACACTTCAGCGCTCCCGCGCCAGTGTCTCACCCCACCGGAGGTGCTGCAGGTTGACCGGCTGTGCCGCTTTATCGCACAGGCGGTCAAGAAAAACTATCGGCGTTCATCATCAGTTCTTATCCGCTCTTATCGGCGATAAAAAGGCGGTGTCTTGTGAGAGTTCGGTTTGAGGTTTCACATAGAGTCAAACATACAAAGGAGGACTTCGATGAAAAAGATTAGTCTGGTTGTGCTGATCTCATTGGTGCTCTGCATCGCTCTTATGGCCGGAACGCGCGTTTTTGCGCAGGCGCCTGTAAAGCTTAAGTTCAGCAACTTCTTTCCTGCGACCCATCAGTACGCGGTTCTGGGCCAGCAGTTCTGCGATGAGATAAAGAAACGTACTAACGGAAAGGTGGAGATAACCTATTATCCAAGCGGGATACTCACCACGGCGACCAAAATGTTTGAGGGCGTCGTAAATGGCGTCTCTGACATTGGTCTTTCTCACTGCGAGTACACCAGGGGCCGGTTTCCTGTAACGGAGACACTGAGCCTGCCTCTCGGTTATCCAAGCGGGTATGTAGCCGGACAGGTGACAAATGATTTTTACAATCAGTTTCACCCGAAAGAGTGGGACGCGGTTCATGTGCTCCTTTTCTACTCCACCGGGCCGCAGATTATATCGACGGTGAAAAAGCCGGTCAAAGTCCTTGAAGACTTGAAAGGCCTGAAGATCAGGGCAACCGGGCGGCCTGCCGACGTCTTGAAAGCTCTTGGAGGCACGCCCGTAGGCGTGGAAATGTCAGACATATATGACGGTCTTCAGAGAGGAGTTGTAGATGGTCTTCTTACGTCTATGGAGGTCCAGAAAGGATGGAAGACCGGAGAGATCATCAAGTATGCCACGCTCTCATACAAGGTAGGTACGGTCTACACGTTCTATATCGTGATGAATAAGAACAAGTGGAATGCACTGCCTGAGGATATGAAGAAAATATTTACTGAGACTGCGGCACAGTGGAAAGACAAGTATGGCGTTGCCTCCAACGATATTGACATAGAAGGTCGCGACTTTCTGCAAAAGAACGGCGGACAGCTGATACCCCTCTCCGATGAGGAAACGAAACGGTGGCTGACAGCCGCTCATCCGATCATCGACAAACATCTCAAAGAACTGGAAGCAAAGGGAAACAAGAGAGCCGACCTGGAGAGTTATATGAAATTTATCAGCGAGCGCGTGCCGGTCTGGACAAAGAAAGAGAAGGAGCTCAAAATAGCATCACCGTATTAAAGATAGGAAAAAGATAAAGAAGGTAGAGGTAAGGACTAAAGCAAAGGTTGAGAAAAGCAGAACAGGTAAGAGATAAAACAGGTAGAGGTAAGGACTGAAGCAAAGGTAGAGTAAATACCAAAGACACACACGTGGTTCTTCTTCTCTCTACCTTCGTTCTAGTCCTTACCTCTACCTTCTTTTCGTTCTTACCTTACCTGCCCCGCGGTTCTTTTCTCTACCTTCGTTCTTGCTCTTACCTCTACCTTCTTTTCGTTCTACCTTTACCTGTCCTTACCTGTATTTTCTTAACCTGCTTTCAGATGCCCTAGCTCTTTTGAGATGGACGTTGATGCTGCTGTCAGTTCTTTTATCGCCTTCTGGGTTACCGCTTCGTTAGCCTGGAATTCCGGCATGGAGGCGCCAAGCGCTGCAACAACATCCCCCGAAAAGTCCATGATGGGCACGCCGACCCCCATCACGCCGTCAATCACTTCTTCTTTCTCGATGTAATATCCGGTCTTTCTGGTCTCTTCGAATTTGCGCATTAACTCTTTGGGGTCGACCACCGTCTTTTTGGTGATCTTACCTGGTGGATAGAGTTGCAGCAGCTTCTTTCTTTGTTCCTCCGTCATGTGCGAAACAAGAGTCATGCCGAGCATCCCGTAGTAAGGCGGCCGTTTCAGACCTATATACGACGAGACCCTGATAATGCTTTCCGATTCACGTTTGTCGATGTAGAGCAGATGGTCATCTTTGATGATGCCAAGAAGTATTGTCGCTTTTAACGAATGGGCAAGAGCGTCGAGATAAGGCGAAGCAACTTTCCGAATGGACAGTGACGAATAGACCATGCCGCCCAGCTCCATGAGCTTCAACCCGAGGCTGTACGTCTCCTCCGTCTCGTTATATTTGAAAACCTCGTGCTTCTCGAGGGTCTTCAGAATGCGAAACACAGTCGTTTTGGACAGACCCGTTTTTCTGACAATCTGATCGAGCGTGAAAGCCCCTTCGGTGTAAGTGTACAGGTTGAGGATCCTGATAACCTTCTCGAGGACTTTTACAGTATACTGTGAATCAGCCATTGTGTGGGCTCACGTTGCCCCTCTTCACCGCACCCCGCCGTGGGCAAGGCGCCCGGCCACTGGAGCCATCCTCGTCTCCTGTCGGATCAAGGCTGCGGGTGCGAACGTGTGAATAGATCCTTTTTCCGTCAGTCCGGTTGATGCGAAGCATCCTGTAAGGGTAGCGAAGCATTCTGTACAGGAACCGGAGTCCAGGTTATACGCGAAGGGCGTGCTGCAGGCAGAGCCTTTCGCACGCCCTTCGCTCTTTCAGGTTTACTTTTTCTCCACCACGGGCGTGATAAACTTCAGCAGAAAAGCAAAGGTAAGTATGATCTCGGCATTCTTGCTGATGCCGGGCATCTCACGCGCCAACTCTTTAAGTCTCTTGGCACTCTGCTCGATTGTTGCTATCTCTTTCCTGATCTCTTCCATAGTTATTTACCTCTCAGGTCTTTGAATCGCCGTGCCTTAAGATCGTACCGTGGTAACGTTCCTTCGGGTTCGAGCGTCACGTTCATCGTGAGGTTGGTTTTCACTTTTGCTCTCTCTTTCACCCGTCCCTTGATCTCCTCGGCCTTCTCTTTGCCGATGTTCGGTTGGAGCTCGGTTCGGAGAGTAAGCTCGTCCATGATGCCCTTTCGCGTAACAACGATTTCAAACTCGACCACCTCAGGGAACTCCTCCCTGATGAACTGTTCCACCGTTTTCGGGGAGAAAAGCACGCCGCGAATCTTCCTCAGATCGTCTGCCCTTCCCACGACTTCCATGATCTTCCTGGAGGTCCGGCCGCATGCGCAACCGCCCTTCCCTTTCACGACCATGTCGTTGGTGTTGAACCGGACCATGGGGAAGGAATGTCTTCCCAGCGGCGTGATGACAACGACGCCGATCTCACCCTCGGCCACCTCTTTCGAGAGTGTTTCCCTGTCAAGGATCTCAATCAGGAAGAAAGGCTCGATGATGTGAAGTCCTTTCTTTTCTTCGCACATGCCTGCCCATCCGCAGATCTCGGTGCCACCGATGTGATCGTAAACTTCGGCTCCGTAGGTATCTTCCAGTTTCTTCCGGGTGGCTTCCGGCAACGGTTCTCCTGCGCAGATCATGCGTTCGATGCCCATCGACTTTGGGTCGATCCCCATCTTCATGGCCTCTTCTGCTATGTTGAGACCATACGTAGGCGTGCATCCCATGGCGTTCGCCTTTATCTCGAGAATCTTGTTCACGCGGCCTTTGGTGTCGAGCGATCCGCCGGGAACGACTTCGCACCCGACCTTCTCGCACGCGTAGTGACATTCCCAGAAGGCAACATAGACGTTATAACCGACGGGGAGAAAGACCCTGTGGCGCGGCCTGAAACCGGCCATCCACAAGATGTGGCACCAGGATTCGATTCTCCACTGCCAGCTCTCGTAACTCTCCGGCACGTACACGGGCTTTCCCGTTGTGCCGCTCGTCTGCCTGAAAGCAGAAACCTCGGAGATGTCGACACCGAGGAGAGCACCGTACGGAAAATTTTCGGGCTCCTTTTCCTGCTGCACCCGTAAATCATCCTTATAGGTGAAGGGAATCTTTCTCACATCTTCCAGTGTCTTGATGTCACCTACGTTAATGTCTTTGAACTTCTCCTTGTACATACTCGAGTGCGTCTTGGCGTAAGCGAGATATTCTTTGAAGTACGAAAACTCGATGGCGTCAAGCTGTTCCTGGGGCATCGTTTCAGTGTATGGGTTCCAGTATTTCATACGTCTAGCCTCCACGTTCCATATTGTAAAACAGTGTTCCTATAATTAACAAAGTAGTTTGGGTTTGTCAATGAAATTATGTATACAATTTGCAGACACGACCAAGGACCAAAAGACTAAAAAGAATGGCCCGCTCGGACCACAAAGACCTAGAAGGACTGGCCAGCCGGAACATTGTTCACGTCGCAAATACCCCTTCCCTGGTAAAGTGCACGAAATCGTGCGCACAACCAAAGAATTAGGACGACGGAACGTGCGGATGGCAAGGCCGGGCCGCTCGGACCGTTTTCCAACCTAGAAGGACTGGCCAGCCGGGACATTGTTCGTTCAAGAACCCCTCACAAGAGGTAAACGAAGATTGAAGACGCAACCGAAGACTAAGGACTGCAGGATGTGTGGAAAGGCCGGGCCGCTCTCACCGTTTTCTCCGCTCACTAGACGCTCCAGGTCCGACCCGTTGGACATTTCGTTTCGCTCGATGCTTTTTGACTGCGAACAACGCTGGTACGCCGGGGCATTGGGTAAGTCGCAAAGCCACAGTGTTCTCACACGTCAGGCCTCGGAGTCGGGCGCATCGTACCACTGCCCGGTGCTGCGACCGGGCAGTAAGCGGCAACGCTCCACTCCATTTACGGGGACCCCGGCCCTTCCCGCGATGTTCGCTCCGAAAAGGTCCTCCCGTCCCTCCGTGGTCGTCATATAAATAATTCTCTCAGCACTGACAAACTCAGACGGTAGAGATTGATTGGCCAACGAGATGCGCGACACCGTATCAAGCATTTCTATTAAGACGGCAACTAAATACCTGCGCTTTTTCTTGAGGTCGTCATTCCGACGAAAGCCGGAATCCAGCATGTGTCTGGATGCCGGATCAAGTCCGGCATGACAAACTATTTAATTGCCGTGGTAATAATTCAATGGAAATGGTATGGCCAGACGGAAGACTGTTCATGGAACGAGTATCGCGGGAGGTCTGGGGACCCGGCAGCGGAGGTGACTGGTGCCGCGCATCCGCATGGGCGCGGCACGACGCGTTCTGACTCCGAGGCTTGAGTAAACGTAAAAAGAATAGTTTGCGAAGTACCAGAGCACAAATGATCACGAGCAACGTTCGCAATGAGCGTCGAAGGAGGCGGAGCCGGGTACCCGCTTGCGGGTGGGCGGGTCAGACCGGGAGCGCCTAACTCGTGGAACGAATAGTGTTCCGTCTGGCCAATCCTTTCAAATCGTTTTCTGGTGCGAGTGGCCCGCCCCGCGCCGCCTAAGCGCACTAAGCGATTTTCTCTATTCTAGTCTTTACCTGTCTTTTCTTAACCTTAACCTCAACCTTCGTTCTAGTCTTTACCTGTCCTGATCTATCTCTTCTTTCCACGCCGCGATCGATGCGAGCGCTGTCTTGACGATCGCTTCTTTGCGCTTCTTGTTGTAGTTCGGAAAGAGGCCGAAGTTGATATTCATCGGCTGAAAATCTTTGCGCGGCGTTAACACATATGCGAGCAGAGCGCCGATAGCCGTATCAGCAGGCGGTGCCGTAAAGGGCTTGCCCTTCACGTAACAAATCGCTGCGATGGCCGCGACATATCCCATGGCTGTCGACTCCACGTAACCTTCCACTCCAGTAATCTGCCCCGCGAAGAAGAGCCCTGGATCAGCTTTTGCCTGAAGCCCTTCCGTAAGCACCGAAGGTCCATTGATGAAGCTGTTCCGGTGCACGCTGCCATAGCGATGGAAGACCGCATCTTTGAGAGCAGGTATCATGCGGAAGATTCTTTCCTGTTCCGGATACGTAAGCTTCGTCTGAAACCCGACGAGGTTATACATTCTTCCTGCCTCATCCTCGCGCCTCAACTGCAGAACCGCATACGGCTGCTCGCCTGTACGCGGGTCAACAATACCTACCGGCTTCATGGGCCCGTAAGCCAGAGTCTGCCTTCCACGTTCCGCCATGACCTCTATGGGAAGGCATCCCTCGAAATACTTCGCATCTTCGAAGGCTCTCAGATCAACGCGATGCGCTGCAAGAAGCTCATCGCAGAATCGATCGTACTCTTCCTTTGTGAGCGGACAGTTCAGATAATCGTCGGCATCATGCATGTAGCGAGAGCCGAAAAAAGCGCGCTCCATATCGATCGATGCACCATCAACGATCGGCGAGACCGCATCGAAAAAATGGAGGTTCTCGGCACCGGCCAGCTGCCTTGATATTCTCTGCCAGAGATTCACTCGTCAGAGGACCCGTTGCGATGATTTTCACGCCTTCAGGAATCTTCTCGACCTCCTGTCGTATCACACGGATGCCGTTCGCTGCCCGGATTGTATCGCTCACAAGGCCTGAAAACCGGCTTCGATCCACCACCAGCGCCTTGCCCCCGGCAATGGCGGTTCTATCCGCCGTCCCTATGATGAGCGAATCAAGGAGCCTGAGCTCTTCCTTCAGGAGGCCGTGGGCATTTGTCAGTTCTTTAGACTTGAGAGAATTGCTGCAGACCAGTTCGGCGAAATCAGCCGTCTTATGGGCCGGCGTGCTGCGCTCGCGGCCTCATCTCGTAGAGCGTTACGACAATGCCTCTTTTAGCAAGCTGATACGCGGCTTCAGCGCCGGCGAGCCCGGCGCCTACGACCTTGACTTCCAACCGCAGTCCTTCCGGAGACAGAACGTGGACCCTCTGGAGCCGAACACAACAGGGGCACCGCAGTTCGGGCACTCGCCTTCCTTTGGTGTGGAGCTTGTGGTAAACGTACACTCAGGGTACCTGCTGCACCCGTAAAACTTTCTCTTCTTTTTTGAGACCCGCTCCACGAGTTCCCCGGTGCAGTTTTCAAGAGGACATTGGAACCCGAGCGAGATAGACTTCGTGAATTTACACGTGGGGTAGTTGCTGCACGCGATAAAACGGCCGAACCGCCCTGCCTTCTCAACGAGGTTCCCGCCGCATTGCGGGCAGACGCCGTGAAAAGTCTCTTCCAAGACGGTCAGCTTGCCGTCTTTGTCCACTTCCACGTTTCTCTTATTCTTGCATTCCGGCCGGCCGGTGCACACGAGGTACTCCCCGTTCCTTCCCCACCGCAGCACCATCGGCTTTCCGCATTTGTCACAGATGACATCTGTCGGCCGCTCTTCTTTTTTCAGATTCTTCATCTCCAGCTTTGCTGCCGACATCTCCTCTTTGAATACGGAATAGAACTCGTTCAGCTCGGAAATCCAATCCTTCTCTTTTTCTTCGATCTGATCGAGCCCCTCCTCCATCTTCGCGGTAAAATCGTAATCGACAATCCTGGGGAACGAATGTGTGAGCAGCCCGTTGACCGTGCTTCCGAGCGACGTTACCATGAGCCTGCCCCTGTCTCTGCGCGCGTATTCTCTATCCTGGATCGTGCCCACTATAGAGGCATAGGTAGAAGGTCTTCCTATGCCTTTGGCTTCCAGCGTCTTTATTAAGGATGCCTCCGTGAAGTACGGCGGGGGATTGGTGAAATGCTGGTGACCGGCAAGGCTCGCAACGCTCACCTGATCGCCTTCATGCATTTCCGGCAGAATCTTGCTTTCCTCGTCCTCCGACTTTTCCTCTTCGTAAAGCTTTGTGAAACCATCAAAGAGCACGGTGGAGCCTCTGGCAACAAAAAGGTAATCACCACCCTTCACGTCGACGGCCTTGAGCCGAAGCCTCAGACGCGGCATCTGAGATGCCACGAACCGCTTCCAGATCAACTCATAGAGCAGGAAAAGATCTTTATCCAGGTATGGCTTCACGCGCTCAGGATCAAGCGTCACGTCCGACGGCCGTATACCTTCATGGGCATCCTGAGCCGCACGGCTATTCTTGAAAAAATTGGGTTTCTCCGGAACGTAATCGGGCCCGAACTGGCTGCCGATCAATTTTCGCACCGCACCAAGGGCCTCATCCGCCACGCGCACCGAATCGGTTCTCATATAGGTAATCAAGCCTGTCGTCGTGCCCTCACCGAGGTCGACACCTTCATACAACCTCTGAGCTATCAACATGGTTTTTGACGGCGAGAAGCGTAGTTTTCCGGAGGCATCCTGCTGCAGGCTGCTCGTCTTGAAAACAGGCTGTGGCATAATGGCTCGCTCTTTTTCTTCTATTCCCGTGATCGTAAAAGACTGTCCTTGCGCTTCGTCCTTCAGCCTGTCAGCGTCCTCCCGGGATGCGATCTTTGCCTTTTCATCGCCGATCTTCTCAAGCTTCGCTTCGAACGTCTCCCCGGATGCGAGTTTGAACTTTCCTTCTATGGTCCAGTATTCCTCTTTGACAAACGCATCGATTTCGGCCTGGCGCTCGCACACAAGTTTCAGCGCGACGGATTGAACCCTTCCTGCCGAAAGGCCGTACTTCACTCTCTCCCAGAGCAGCGGGCTGATCTGGTAGCCGACGAGCCGATCGAGTATGCGCCGTGTTTTTTGCGCATCATACTTTGATTCATCCAATTCCTGTGGAGATTTCAGAGCCGCTATAACCGCCTTCTTGGTGATCTCATTGAAGAGCACTCTTTTTACAGGCTTCTTCTTTCCCACCACTTCGGCAACGTGAAACGCGATAGCCTCCCCTTCGCGATCAGGGTCTGAACCGATGTAGATTCTATCAGCTTCCGCGCTGGCTTTCTTGAGCGCCTCTACCACTTTCGATTTGCCTTTGATCAGCCCGAAATGAGGCTTGAAGCCTTCATCCACGTCCACTCCCATCTTGCTCTTCGGTAAATCTTTGATGTGACCGAATGTGGCTTTGATAGTGAAGTCCTTCCCCAGAAATTTTGAAAGTGTCTTCACCTTTGTCGGTGACTCAACTATCAATAATGATTTTACTGATTTTGCCATACGCCCTTCACACCTTCCTTAAATAAAACCCTCCCGGCAGCGGCCGGACAAGGTCCTTCAATTCGAGTCTTGTCAACAACGCGAGGAGATGTTTCATCTCCCTCTGGCTTTTCTGTGCAAGTTCATCTACGTGGATCTTGTCAAGACCCATCAGGCAATAAATATAATCTTCATCGTCATCCATCGCAAGTTTCTTTTCTTTCTCCGCATGCAGTCCCGGAAAACAGCATGTTAATATATCTTCCATGCCTTCTACAAGTTTGGCTCCCTGCTTTATGAGATTGTTCGCCCCTTTATACTCCTCATCGAACACTCTGCCCGGTACTGCCAGAACCTCGCGCCCGTACTCAAGAGCGAGCCGCGCCGTAATAAGGGAGCCGCTTCGTGCGGTGGCCTCAATCACCAGTACGCCTCTGGCAAGACCGGCGATAATGCGGTTGCGCGCGGGGAAATGAGCAGGCAGTGGCGGATCCCCCGGTCCATATTCCGTGAGAAGAAGCCCTCTACCAGCCACCTCTTCGTAGAGGTGCTTATTTTCCGCCGGATAGCAGATGTCGATGCCGCATCCCAGGACAGCCACTGTGCTGCCTCTGGCTTTCAAGGCCCCTCTGTGCGCGGACGAATCGATGCCCCTCGCAAAACCGCTGACGACCGTGACGCCAAGAGACGACAGCGTTTCAGCGATGCGCTCCGCCAGATTCATGCCTTCAAACGTGGCCCTTCTCGAGCCGACGATAGCCATCATCTGATCGTGCAGCGCGAGCGATCCTTTGAGATAGATTGCGAGCGGGGGGTCCGGCATGTTCCTGAGCTGCGCGGGGTACAAGGCGTCACGGAACGACACAATCCCCACATCCAGCTTCTTACACAGTTCCAGTTCCTGCTCTATTTTTCCAAACCCCTTGAAGGAGCGCATTCTCTCCCTCAGCTTCGGTTCTTCAATCGTTCCTTTCCCCTGGAAGAGCGACGCGACACTCTCCGATCCTTCCAGGATATTCTTCTTCCTGTCATAAGGTATGCCCGCCATTCGCGCCAGGCCAAGAATAGCTACAAGCTCATCCATAAAGTGACCAGAGTGGAGCAGGTAAGGACAAGAGCTAAGGTTGAGGAAAAGACTAAACCGAAGGTTAAGAAAGCCCTCATTTTATCGGAGAATTCATATTGGTTAGACATCAGCATCTCATTGCTGGACTCCGGCGTCCGCCGGAGTGACGAAAGACAAGCTCCGAGTCATTCCGGCGAAAGCCGGAATCCAGGTCTCGGATGTCTGTACAATAATGGCCTCATTAATAATCATAATCTTTTTATCTCTATCTCAACCTTCTATTGTCCTTACCTTTACCTGTTTTTTCTCTTTCCTGTTCTTGCGACCTCTACCTTCTTTATCTTTTTCCTGTTTTTTCTCAACCTTAACCTTAACCTTTCTTATCTTTTTCCTGTCTCTCACTCGTCCCATACTTGAAACGGCTGAAATAGTGGGAGCCGATTCCGTAGAGCTCATTCTGCAACGCTGCGCGTGAGAATTCATTAGCCCACCATTTCTCCCTTTTGAAATAGGAGACGTTAACCGGCTTCACGAGGAAGAGTATCTTGTCACTTTCCCCTCCGGAACCGTAGAGCATATGGAAACGCTCTGACGCATACTCGGGGACGATGAGGATCGCCCTTCTCACGCCTGCGCGCGCCAGTCTTTCTCTAACCTTTGGGACAGAGGCCTTCTCCTCAAGGCTGATCTCCAGTCCCTTCACGATATCTTCCTTGACGCCGCGCTGCTTGGCCATTCTGGCTACAATCTCCTTAACGCTTATGCCCAGGACCTGATCATCCTCCACATAGATCACCTTGCCGTTTCCTGCCTGGAACTCCCTGAGGGCGTCCCGATATACTTCACCGTTCTTATCCTCGAGGAAGCGAGGCACCAGCAGCGCATCGGACGGAACGATCTTATCCTGATAGACCAGAAGACCCGTCAGGACCCTGAGCGACAAGGGGTGGACAAGAAGGCCTGCAACCACTATAAAGATGATCACTACAAACAAAAGACAGCCGCAGCCCGCTCTCCCCCGGCGGTTAACACTCATCCTGTACCTTCACAACCATTGTGCCGCACAGAAGATCATGCAATGCCCGTCCCCTGAAAACAAATGCCATCAAGAAGCCCAGAAAGAAAGGCAAGGCAGAGAAACCGTAGCAGATGCACCTCAGAAAAGCACGAATCGTTCCGGCATTATCGCCCTTTGTTGTGACAACGCGAATGGACAAAACAGACTTACCGATCGTCTGCTCGCCATGTGCCGTGAGAGTCGTGAAGTAGTACAGCATCACAAAAAGGAATGCGAGTGACAGCACCGGAGAAAAATCAGAGAGCTTCTCGGACAGTTGGCCGAACGACGAAGGCCTCACCCAGAGCAGGTGACCTAAAAAGGCCGCTGCAAAAAGGAACATCTGCACGATGAAAAGAAAGACAATATCAACGATGAGTGCAAGAAAGCGCGCGAGAACCGATGCCCTGGTCATCGCATATTCAGCTCGTAAAAAATGATGGAAAGCACAACAAGGGGAGTTGTCTCCGTCCTTAATATATTTTCACCCAGTGTCAAAGGCATGAACTTCTGCTCTTCGAGCCAGGCAATCTCTCCCTCCTCGAAGCCTCCCTCAGGGCCAACGGCAATGCATATCTCTCCGCTGATGTGTGGATTTATGACGCTACGGATGGTCTGCTTCCTCTCCTTCTCGTGCAGAACCCATCTGTGCTTGAACCGGTCCATGTCGGACAGAATGCCGCGCATGGGCATCGGCGCCGTCACTTCAGGTATCGAAAAACGGCCGCACTGGCGCGATGCCTCAATGCAGATCTTTCTCCATCGCTCCGGCTTGACAGCATTACCGTTGTCGAGCTTGATAAGCGTCCTTTTGAAGAGCGTGGGTACGATCCGGTCTACCCCGAGTTCCGTTGCCTTTTCTACAAGCCAGTCCATCCTCGGTCCTTTAATCGGACTGACAAAGAGCGTTACCTTGGGCCTCTTCTCCTCCGGATGGTGCACCACATCCACCACCTGAAGGTACAGCTCTTTTCCTTTGGTACCACTGACGACACAACGGTAGAGATAGCCTTTGCCGTCGATCAGATCGATGCGATCCCCTACGTCCTTCCTGAGGACATTGACAATGTACTTCTGATACGGACCGGTCACAACCACCATACCATTTTTCATTTTGAGCTTGTCGACAAAAATCCTTCTTGTTTCCATCGTTCACCTTTCAGGAAGCTTGTAAAACCGCGATTCAAAGAGCTTGTGGTACTGCGTCCATGTTTCGTCGTCCATGTTCCCTTGCATATGCTCTCTCACGCCTACAACCTTGGCGTCGAGATTATCAAGATAGTGTATCACCATCGCTTCCAGGCACATCGGCTTCTTCGGAGAACCCCATTCAGCCTCGCCATGATGGCTCAATATGATGTGTTTTATCACGTCCCCCAGATATTCAGGAAAGCCGTCAATGGCTGCAATCAGATTGTCGCAAAGCATGATGCCGAGCGTTATATGTCCCAGCAGTCGTCCTTTATCCGAGTAGCTGAAGCCGCCCTTTATCTTGAGCTCTTCCACCTTCCCGACATCGTGCAGCAGGCATCCGGCAACGAGCAGATCCTCGTCTGTGCCCGTCAGCGGTGCGATGCACTTTGCCATCGCAGCAAGGTTGACCGAGTGCTCGAGGAGGCCGCCGATGTAAACATGGTGCACACCGATAGAGGCCGGAAGATAAAAGAACCTCTCCAGAAGATCCTTCCTTTTACCAAGCTCGACAAAGAGGGCGCCCAGATGAGGATTCTTCAGGCCCGAGACCAAGCCGAAGAAACTCTTTTGAAGGTCGTCGTTCGCAGATTTACTCTCCGGATAAAACTCTTTCAGCTCATCGGGCTTAAGTTCCTGCTCGACTCTGCGGAGGTTTGTCACGCTGAGCTGTAGCGATTCCTGGTACATCTTCGCCTTTGATTCCACATAGACCAGATCATTACGCTCGAAGAGCGAACCAAGTTCCTCCGCTCGTTCCCAGACCCTCGCTTCAATAGAGCCGGTTCGATCCTTCAGAACGAGCGTCATATACTTTGTATTATTCTTGCTGAGGTAGAGACCCTTCCTGGCCACGATGAAATAATCGTTTACATCTGCATCGCGAACCAGGTCTTTCACAAAGAGCCGCTTCATCGACTCCCCGCTTGCGGTCCGACAAAATTATCTCGCGTCACTTCCACGCACCTTCTTCACCTTTTCCATAAACTCCGCCAGCTTCTTCTCGAAGCCGCGGCCTGTCGGGTGGTAGTAACTCCTGCCCCGTAGTTTGTCGGGCAGATACTCCTGCTCTACCACGGCGCCATCAAAATCATGCGGATAGAGATAGCCGCGAGCGTAACCAAGCTCCTTCATCAGTTTTGTCGGTGCATTGCGCAAATGTAAGGGAACCGGGCACTCGGGGAAATCACGCACATCCCGTTCGGCCTCGTCGTATGCTTTGTAAATGGCATTGCTCTTCTCTGCAAGAGCAAGATAGACTGCGGCCTGCGCGAGGGCCAGATACCCCTCGGGCGGACCGATAAACTTGAATGCCTCCATGCAGGACATCGTAAACGAGAGCGCAAAGGGATCGGCATTGCCCACGTCTTCGGACGCAAACCTGACCATGCGCCTCGCTACAAACAGCGGCTCCTCGCCGGCTTCTAACATGCGCGCCAGCCAATAGAGCGAAGCATCCGGGTCCGATCCCCTGAGGCTCTTGTGCAAAGCGCTTATGAGATCGTAATGGAACTCGCCCTTCTTGTCATAGATCAACACCTTTTTCTGATAGCCTTCTCTCACGATCTCGCGATCTATCACCGGTGCTTTTTGATTTTTCTGAAGGGCCATTTTGTAACAGACCTCCAGCAGATTGAGCGCCTTTCTCGCATCGCCCATGGCAAGCCCGCAAAGCTCTTCCAGCACGTCGTCGTCGATTTTCGGACGCAGGCTCGCCAGTTCGCTGTCCTCTTTCAAGGCTCTCCGCACGATCTTCTCGACGTCCTTGTCGTTAAGCGCATTCAAGGTAACAACCTGCATCCGTGAAATAAGCGGAGCGATGATCTCAAAAGAAGGGTTCTCGGTCGTGGCGCCGATCAATATGACCTCGCCGCTTTCGACATACGGAAGGAACGTGTCCTGCTGCAGCTTGTTGAATCGATGAAATTCATCTATAAAGAGGATGAGCTTCTGGTGCTTCGATTTCTGAATCACATCCTTTACTTCTTTGATGCCGATGTTGACTGCGCTGAGCGCAACGAAAGGCAGGCGCAGCGCTTTGCCTATGAGGAACCCCAGGCTCGTCTTTCCCGTCCCGGACGGCCCCCAGAAAATAAGGCTCGGGACGTCCTGCCGCTCAAGCAGGGTTTTCAGGAGTCTGCCCTCGCCCATCAGATGTTCCTGGCCGACGAACTCATCCAGGCTCTTCGGCCGCATCCTGTCGGCAAGCGGCTTTTTCACTTCTTTTCTTGCGAATTCCTGTTCAAACAGTTCCATAAGCGCATACAATATACCAGCTTACCGTGCCTTTTTCCATTTGCCAGCACCGACCGAGAGCAATTCTTTCATCGCCGATAAAGGCAGATAAAGCTATGATGAACGCCGATAGGGAAGCATTGCCCGGATAGGGATACAGCGGCTATCCGGTCGAATCACCCGCACCTCCGGTGGGGTGAGATTTTCGCGGGAGCGACCGGAGTGGACAGCATTGGCGCAGTATCACAATGCTGGCCACAGCCACACTCGCCCTTACAGGAGGCTTCGCTATCTGCGTACACTCTTGGCTCTTATCGCGTTCATCTGCGATAAAATCTTTCTAAGCCTATCTTTCTTTTTTGCAGCTACTGTTGTATAGTAATTCATATGAACAAACCGGGCGCGCGTAAGATACTCGATTTCACTCACATCTCAAATCCTCTTGGTCCGTCCAACAAAGCGCGCCATGCCATGCGCAAAGCGATAAGGACCGTTCACCAGCTTCCACGAATTGATTTCCTGACACGCTATCTGAGCGTCACAGAACATATCACCGAAGAACAAATCCTTCTCGGTCATGGATCTTCGCATCTTCTGACACTTCTCCTTCGCGCCCTGCACCCGCGAAGCATACTCCTGCCAACACCTGTGCCACATCTATATGAGGAGATACTTGAAAGAGCGAACGTTAAAGCGGATTCTTTTCCGCTCGATCCGGAACAAGGCTTCGCGATCGCCGGCGAAACATTCAAGGAACGTTGGCTCGACCATGATGCTGCAATAATACTCAATCCTCATGATCCCACAGGCACAAGTCTCTCCGAAACGCTCATCACCGATTTGATTCACTCCGCGAACGAACGAGACAAGCTTCTTATCATCGACGAAACGCTGAGAGACTATACGAACAATGCGTCTTTTGTGGAGCATGCGGTGGCAACCCCCAACGTGATCATACTCAGGACCTTCTCCACATTCCACGCCCTCGCGGGCTTACGGCTGGGCTATTGTATTGGTGATGAAGATATCCTTTCCTGTCTGAAGCAGATGATGGAGCCATGGCCGCTCAACTCTCTCGCCCCGGTTGCTGCGCTCGCTTCACTCAAAGATAAGGGATACCGAGAAAGAACGGCGCAATTCTTGTCGACGGAGAGAGAGTACGCGCTCAAGAAGCTGCAGGGGATCGATCGTACGAAACCAATTCCAACGCCGTGGGGGCTGTTCATCCGTATCCAACCGGCAGTCGCGCAGATTAAGAGCCTGCTCGCAGATGAAGGAATTCTTATCGACGCATACAAAGACGCACAGGAAAACCAGTATCTTGCATTCCCTTTCCGATCCCGCCCCGCGAACGCCCGCTTCTTCCGCGCGCTGAGATGGATACTGCGAACAGAGAGAAGAGGCGAAGTCCCCGAAGGGGACGATCGTCCCTTCGGGACTAGGAAGACAAGAAAGTTTTTCATCGCCGATAAAGACGGATAAGGGCTATGATGAACGCCGATAGTGAAGCATTGCCCGGATAGAGATAAAGAGGCTATCCGAGCAATCACCCGCACCTCCGGTGGGGTGAGTCACCCTCGCGGAGCGACGGAGGGTGGGCAGCATTGACGTTCGATCTCAATGCTGGCCACGGCATACCCATCTGCGTACATCTCAGTTGGCTTTCATCCTTACAGGATACTTCGCATCTGCGTACTCGGGGATAAAAAATCTGCCCTTAGATGAGTTTCCCTAGATTATCGCCTCTTCCTGTAAGAATCCGGCTAGCCGTTTTGCTCCGCTAGAGAATTCCGTCATGACAGAATCCGGGCACCCACGTTCCGTCCTTCCTGAACACATCAGAGACCGCAAGAAAAGCCGCGCCGCACAGTTCCTTTGCCTGGCAGACCGCGTAGAATGAGGCTACTTCCATCTCCACGCCGAGAAGGCCGGCGCGCCTGTATTCTTCCAGCTTCTCCCGCGTCTCCCGGTAGATGGCATCACAGCTCCAAACAGCACCGGCTCTGAACTGCGCACAACCCGGCCGCAAGCTCCACTCATTCGCCCAGGCTGAGTGGATCACCTCCTCCCGATCGTCCAGGTAATGATGGGAAGTGCCTTCATCCCTGAGAGCCCCTGTCGCAACAACGATATCTCCGACAACAAGGTCCGGATTGATTCCACCCATGTAACCCCAGAGGCAAAATTCACGGACACCGAACGCGGATAGCTCCTCAACAAGCGCCGCTATGTTCGGGCCGCCGTACCAGGATCTCGTGACGATGGTCTCTTTTCCTTCGATGCGGTAGATTCGACGAAAAGGAGCCCATGCCTTGACAGGCTTCGCGATCAGCCTTTTCTCAAGGGCGCGCACGTCGTTATCGTTTACCGTGATTATGGCACGTCGGGGAAGAGTTAGCTCGTCAGGTTTCTTCCCGGTGAAGGCGCAGATCAGATCAGCGGGATTGAGCAGCGGGGATGAGGGATCAAAGAACCGTCTCATATTTGAGGCGCTTTGTCATTCCGGCGAAAGCCGGAATCCAGAGATCTTCGAGACTTCTGGACTCCGGTTTTCACTGGAGCGACCAAAAAATACTTTCAATGCAAATTGGTATCCTGGAATCGTGCCCGGAGTTTTCTGTACGTCTCTTCCAGGTGTTCCGAGATCACCTTGGTTTCTCCCAGAATAGGCATGAAGTTTGTGTCGCCGAACCATCGCGGCACCATGTGTATATGTATGTGCTCTTCCAGTCCCGCTCCTGCGGCCCGGCCCATATTAATTCCGACGTTGATACCTTCTGCGTCGAGTTCCTGGGTCATTATGGCAGAGCATATTTTGACGAGCCCGATCATATCGAGAAGCTCTTCGTCCGTCAGGGCTTCGAGTCTTCCCGTGTGTCGTTCGGGCACGACCATCAGATGGCCGTTCGCATAAGGAAATTTATTCATGATCGCGAAAGCCTTGCCCCGCCTTCCGACAACGAGAGCCTTCTCGTCGTCCGCCCTGTCCACGCACAAGAAGCAGCCTGTGCCGCCTGCCGGCTTGGTGCTCTTTATGTACTCCATCCTCCACGGCGCCCAAAGGCTTTTCATTCCGACCCCCTTCGAAGTTCTTCATCGCAGATCAAGACTGATAGATCGAATCTCGGAACGTATATCGCGGACCGCGAATCGGCGATAAAGACTTTCGGATCTTTCATCGCAGAGTGCGCAGCCTCCTGTAAGGATAAATGCGGATAACGGCTAAGATGATGTACGCCGATAGTTAAGATTTGACCGGAGCTGAGATAGGGCGGCATCTCCGGTCAACCCCGATCCGCTAGCGCGGACGGTGATACTCTCGCGGGAGCGACGGAGGGTGGACAGCATTGACGTTCTATCACAATGCTGGCCACAAGCACACCCATCGGCGAACATCTCTTTTGGCTTTCATCCTTACAGGATACTTCGCATCTGCGTACATCGGCGATAAAACCTTAGGTTTTGGTTTCGCGGTTCGACTTTCGCGTTTTGCTGCCATTGCGTCCGTCGTCTCTGTCATCGGCCATCTGTCATCCGTCCTCTGTCAGCCTGCTAGCTTGTTCATTCCCGTATGAAGGTGTAGGCCTTCCAGGGTTCGGGCATCACTTTCACTCCCATATTGAGCCTGAGAATATAGAACTTGTCGGGCTTTGCCGGTCGCTTGCGTGGGTACATGTCTCCCTCTGCCGGCATCTTATCCCCTTTTTTCAGATTACAGTAAATGCACGAGGTGACAATGTTTGTCCATTCAGTTGTGCCGCCCCTGGACTTCGGGATGATGTGATCGCAGGTCAACAATTTCGGGTCGAGTCTCTTCCCGCAGTACTGGCACGTGTAGTCGTCGCGCAGAAGCACGTTGCGCCGCGAGAACCTGAGGCCGTTCCGGTGATTCTGCACGAACCTGAGTAGCCTAATCACCGCAGGCAGTTTCATGCTCCGCGAAACGCTCATGATCTCGCGTTCATATTCGGAGAGAACCTCAACTTTGTGCAGGAATATCAGGGTGACCGCTTTCTTCCACGGCACGATGGCAATTGGCTCAAAGGTTGCGTTAAGCAGCAGCGTTCGATCCATAGGTTCACATGAGACTATCTTTAAATTCACATGAAAATATCTTTTTTGAGCCCCGCTTGTCAAGGCTTGCGGCCGCTTCGCCAGGCCGATCGTCGCACTACGTGCGACTAGGAAGCCCGCCCTTCGGGCTAGGAGGAGGGACCGCTGGAGACGCTCAAATTTTTATCGCAGATGAACGCAGATAAGACCAAAAGAGATGTTCGCAGATAGCGAAGCATCCTGTAAGGGCGAGTGTGACTGTGGACAGCATTGCGATAGGACGCCAATGCTGTCCACCCTCGGTCGCTCCCGCGAAAGTCCTCACCCCACCGGAGGTGCGGGTGATTGCTCGGATAGCCTCTTTATCCCTATCCGGGCAATGCTTAACTATCGGCGTACATCATAGCCTTTATCAGTCCTGATCGGCGATGAAAAACTTTCTTGTCGTTCTAGCGCAGTGATCGTCCTCGTCTCGCTCCGCGTAACGATCGTCCTCGTCCCATAGAAGTGCGGCGGTCAAAACGCTAGAAAATCACACGATTTTCTGCTAAAATAGTCAGCATGGCTCCGAAAAAAACCACCAAGAAAAAAAGCCGTAATCTGTTCTTCGAGTTCACGTCGAGGACCACAAAGAGCAACAATAAGGACAGCAAGAAGCGGAGCTTCACCTATCTCTACTTTGTCATCGCTTTCATTGCGATCATCGTGATCAACAGCTATCTCACCAGCGGAGAAGTAAAGACAATCCCTTATAGCGAATTCAAGGAGATGGTCCCGCAGGGCAAGGTCAGCGACATCGTTGTCGACCAGGATAATATCCAGGGCACCATGGTCGCAGCGGACGGTAAGAAGGCGAAATTCCTTACAGCCCGCGTCGACGACCCCGATCTCGTCAAGGACCTGCAGAAGGCCAACGTAAAATTCTCGGGCCAGTACGAAAACAAGATCATGAAGGCGCTCATCTCATGGGTGCTGCCCTTCGCCATAATCATCCTCATCTGGAATCTGCTGATGAGGCGCATGGGCGGAGCGCCCAGCGGCGTACTCAATTTCGGAAAGAGCAAAGGCCGTATCTACGGCGAAGATGAGATCACGATCACGTTCGATGATGTTGCCGGCGTGGATGAGGCAAAGGAAGAACTCAAAGAGATCATCGAGTTTTTGCGGACCCCGCAGAAATTCCTCAACCTGGGCGGAAAGATACCGAAAGGGATTCTTCTGGTCGGTTCCCCGGGAACAGGCAAGACCTTGCTCGCGAAGGCAGTGGCGGGAGAAGCTAAGGTGCCCTTTTTCAGCATGAGCGGCTCGGATTTTGTCGAGATGTTTGTGGGCGTCGGCGCCGCGCGGGTTCGTGACCTTTTCGCGCAGGCGCAGGAGAAAGCTCCCTGCATTATATTCATTGATGAGCTCGACGCACTGGGCAAGGCACGCGGCATGAATCCGCTTTCCTCCCACGATGAACGGGAACAGACGCTCAATCAGCTGCTGGCCGAAATGGATGGATTCGACACCAAGAAAGGCGTGATCATCATGGCCGCAACCAACCGGCCGGAGATACTTGATCCTGCACTGCTCAGGCCGGGGAGGTTCGACCGGCACGTGCTCGTCGACAGGCCGGATATTCAAGGCAGGGAAGATATTCTGAAAGTGCACGTACGCGGGATCAAGCTTGCTAAAGACGTGGAACTCAAAGTGCTGGCTGCCCGCACGCCCGGTTTTGTGGGTGCCGATCTTGCGAGCCTATGCAACGAGGCTGCGTTGCTCGCCGCCCGTAAGAACAAGAGCGCGGTCCACATGGCAGAGTTCGAGGAAGCCATAGACAGGTCGCTTGCCGGCTTAGAGAAGAAGAATAAGGTGATGAGCCGCAAGGAGAAGGAGATCGTCGCCTACCATGAGTCGGGTCACGCGCTGATCGCCGAGCTGATGGGCACAACCGATCCGGTTCACAAGATATCGATCATACCGCGCGGCATTGCGGCGCTCGGCTACACGTTGCAGCGACCCACCGAAGACAGGTACCTGATGACGAAGCAGGAGCTGCTCGACAAACTGGCAGTGCTTCTCGGCGGCCGCGTCGCGGAGGAGGTTATCTTCAGCGAGATTTCCACGGGCGCGCACGACGACCTATCGAAGGCTACCGATATAGCGAGATCAATGGTGAAGGAACTGGGCATGAGCGAAAAGCTCGGCCAGATCACCTTCGAAAAAGACCGAAGATCGATGTTCCTGGATATCACGGGGCCTGTCGCGCCAACGAGGGATTACAGCGACGAGACCGCGAGAGAGATCGATAACGAAATAAGAAGGATCATCGAAAATGCGTACAATCTGGTCAAATCTGCTTTGACCGCCGACAAATCTCTTCTTGAGAAGATTGCAAAGACGCTCCTGGAAAAGGAGAGCCTCGAAGGAGAGGAGCTCAGGAAAATTATCAAGGAAGACAGAGAAGGACATGATCAACTCGAACTTAGAGAAAAAGCAGATCGATCTTATTAGAGAATCGCTCTCTGTGTACGATTTCTGCCAGGAGGTTATGTCCCTCTACGCGAAGGGGCAGCTCTCCTTCGGCAGGATGGAAGAGTTTGTCGACGACAGGGGCAAGAGCTGCCTTTACCGGCTCAAACAGATGAGCCACGAACTCTTCAGGAATGCGGAGGAAGCGACCTACAGGGAAAAGTTCTACGATATCACCGTGGGGTACATCTTCCACGAAGCCATGAAGCTGCGTGAAAACGTCTATCAGCTCGAGTACTATAAGCCGCAGTATGAGACCCTTGTTGCATCCGATGAGCTCACGACGCTCGAAAAAAAGGTTATTCATGAATTCGACGTGCTCATTCTGAGGGCGAGGAAACGATTAAAGGAGGGGCTGAAGGAAGTTAAGGGTCTCCTTAGAGATCTCGTGGCACAGCTCAAGGATCTCCTGAAACTCTATCGCACCAATTATCTTCTGCCCCGTTTCGTGCTGGAGAACCAGAAGGCGCTGATAAGGATTTACCACAAGAAAGGATTTGCCGAGCTTTTAAATGAGATGTTTGAGCGCGGGAGGTCCACTCTGGTCTACAAGGCTGCTCAGAGCTATCTTGACAGCGAGTATTATGCGGCCGCCAAGCTTCTCTTTCAGAAGGTAGTGAAGATGGATCCCGATGACGAGAAAGCGCGATACATGTTCCTTTATGCATCTGCCTTTGCGTCCTACTATAACAACCGTTCGACAAGAGCCTTGGGCTGCGCCCGGGAGGCCCTTGCCCTGAGTGCAGCATCGGGTGGTGCACAACCTTACAATGAATCTCTCGAACGCCTCATTGAGGAATTGTCGAAAGATCTGAAGAAGAGTGGAAAAGTTAAGGAGGAAATTAAGCATGCCGATCTATGAATATAACTGCAGCAAGTGCGGCGACGATTTCGAGCTCCTCGTGTTCAAAAGCGATGAGCCAACCTGCCCCAAATGCGGCAGCAAGAATCTGCAGAAGAAAATGTCAGCGTGCGGCTTTTCCGTAGGCTACAAATTCAAGGCAGCGTCCACTCCGAGCGGCGGCGGTTGTTCAGGCTGCTCATCGTCCAACTGTTCGTCCTGCTCATGACGTGATGCTCGTCCGGCGTGTAAGCGCCCTCATACGACAGGAACGGCTGATCGATCCCCAGGAGCGCGTGCTCGTCGGGGCATCCGGCGGGATCGACTCCTCCGTGCTTCTGTTTATCCTGCTCAAGATAAGAGAGATGTTTCCTTTCAGTCTTGGCGTGGCTCATCTGAATCATAGCCTTCGAGGGGATGAGTCAACCAGGGACGAAGAGTTCGTGCGAGACCTCGCTGCAAAATTCGGACTCCCCTTTCACGTGCGCCGCGTTGATGCGCGATCGTATGCAAAGTCGGAAGGCCTTTCTCTCCAGCATGCCGGCAGAAACCTGCGATACGCGTACTTCAGGGAGACCGCCATTGAACACGGCTACCAGAAGATCGCCATTGGCCACACGCGTGATGACCAGGTGGAAACCTTCATGATGAGGATCATCAAGGGAACGGGCTTGAGAGGCCTCTCGTCTATTCCGATACGACGCGGTCAGGTTATTCGCCCTCTGCTCACCTGCTTCCGGTCCGAGATAGAAACATACCTCAAAGAAGAATGCATCCCCTACGTCGAGGACTCCTCAAACCGCAAAGACGTGTACCAGCGAAACTTCGTCAGGAACCGCATCTTCCCGCTCCTCGAACAGGTGAATTCCAATTTCAGGGAGCGCGTTCTCTTTCTTCTCGATGATCTGACGCGGCTGAATGCTCTCTTTGAGAAGGAGGCAGACCGCTTCCTGCGTGACGAGGTGCGAACCGAAGAAGCGGACATTGTTACGGGCGTCAGAAACCTCAAGGACCTTGACCCGGAAACACGATACCGCGTGCTCTGTGGCATGCTGGAGCGCATCGATCCGCGGCTCGTACCCCTGCGGGAGCATATCCGCCTCATAGACGAGGCGCTCGCCAGCACAAGACCGAATCTGGATCTGTCGCTTCCCGGACAGGTAATCGTCAGCAAGGCTTACGACAGGCTGGCGATCACGAAGAAACCCTTCCGCTCTGCTATCCAGGGACAATTTCCCATAAGCATCGGAAGCAATCTTCTGGAGCCGTTCGGGATCGTGCTCGAATGCGCGGTTATTGAAACGGTTCCAACGACTCTTCCCGATGGCGCGCAAAGCGCCTGCTTCGACTTTGATAAAATCGGGGAACTCCATCTGAGAACCTTTGTCGATGGAGATCGCTTCGTGCCGCTCGGCATGAGGGCAAGCGTCAAACTCAAAGATTTTTTCATATCGAAGAAGATACCGCTTCACGACCGCAGACGAATACCATTACTGATCTCGGGCGAAGATATCATCTGGGTAACAGGTCAAAGAATCGACGAGCGCTACAAGGTAACAGCGGCTACCGGCCGCGTGCTTCGCGTGTCCATGCTCCCGCAAGGCTAAGTTCTTTCATCGCAGATAACTGCGGATAAAGGCTATGATGAACGCCGATAGTGAAGCATTGCTCGGATAGGACAGAGAGACTATCCGAGCAATCACCCGCACCTCCGGTGGGGTGAGACTTGCGCGGGAGCGCCGGAGGGGTGGACAGCATGGACGTTGTATCTCCATGCTGTCCACAGTCACACTCATCTGCGTACATCTCTCTTAGTTGTTATCGGCGTTCATCTGCGATAAAGATTTGAGGTTAGCGGTCCTCGTCCATCGGTTCTTACTCTTCCATCTTCCTAGTCCCGAAGGGACGATCTTCCAAGCCCGCAGGGCGATCTTCCTAGTCACGCTCTGCGTGACGGTCGTCCCTCGTCGCACCAGGCCATGTCAGCCTGCCGGCTCTTTTTATGCTATAATCAAGGTATTACAAACATGTTACCGAGTGGGGAGGTGCCACAAATCCTTGCGATCAAGAAGGAGTTCATCGTCACCACCGACAATAAGAAGAAGGCCGTTTTGATTGACATAGATACATTCAACAAAATGGAAGAGATCATCGAAAATTACGGCCTCGCAAAATACATGTCCGATGTCAAGAACGAAAAGAACTTGTCTTTACGGGACGCGAAGCAATACTATTCCACCCTAAAAAAGGGCAAACGGTGATCTGCCAATTTAAGAAGAGTTTTTTAAAGGATCTTTGAGCTTGAATGGAGGCGTAGGAGGTACGCATGAGCGATAAAGAGTTATTGCAAAGAATAACAATAAATCCGAAAGTGATGGTCGGAAAACCAGTCATACGGGGGACCCGACTGACCGTAGAATTCATCCTTAGCCTTCTAGCCCACGGATCAACAACCGCAGAAATCACAAACGAATACCCGGGCGTAACGCCCGAAGACGTTCAAGCATGCGTCTTATTTGCCGGGAAATCGCTTGAGAGTACCAGTTTTCTGCCTCTTGCCGCCGGTAATGAATAAATGAGATTTATCGTTGATGAATGTGCTGGTCCGGCAGTGGCGAACTGGCTTCGCAGCGAAGGGCACAGCGTAATATCAGTTTTCGATGAGCACAGAGGGATGGATGATGAATCGATAATAGAGAAAGCTTTGACTCACAAGTCGATACTCATCACAAGTGACAAGGACTTTGGAGAAAAAGTTTTTAGAGACGGTAAGATTCATGCCGGCGTCATTCTAATGAGGCTTTCTGACGAAAGATCGCCTGTCAAGATCGAAATTCTTAAACAACTTCTATCAAATCACGCAGCCTCTTTGTCAGAAAATTTCGTCGTCGTGACGGAATACGCTGTAAGGATAGCCAAACGAACTTGAAAGTTTCGTCAGGCGGATCGGCGTCTTTGCTGGTTCGCGTTTCGCGGTTCGACTTCCGCGGTTTGCTGTCATTGCGTCCATCGTCCTAGCCCCCTAGGTACCCCTTGCGGGTGGCAGCGGTCGTCTCTCGTCCATCGGTCTTTTACTCTTCCCTCTTCCTAGTCGCACCTCGATGCGACGGTCTTCCTAGTCACGCTCTGCGTGACGGTCGTCCTTCGTCGCACCAGGCCATGTCCGCCTGCCGGCTCTTTTTATGCTATAATCAAGGTATTACAAACATGTTACCGAGTGGGGAGGTGCCACAAATGCTTGCGATCAAGAAGGAGTTCATCGTCACCACCGACAATAAGAAGAAGGCCGTTTTGATTGACATAGATACATTCAACAAAATGGAAGAGATCATCGAAAATTACGGCCTCGCAAAATACATGTCCGATGTCAAGAACGAAAAGAACTTGTCTTTACGGGACGCGAAGAAATACTATTCCACCCTAAAAAAGGGCAAACGGTGATCTGCCAATTTAAGAAGAGTTTCTTAAAAGATCTTTCTGAATTACCTGCCGCTTACCGCAAAAAAATAGAGAAACTCGTTTTTGAAGACTTTCCGGAGATAAGTAATTTCCCCGAGCAGATCGATATTCGCAAAATGCAGGGGCACGAGAACTATTATCGGATAAGGATAGGCGATTACAGAATCGGCTGCGAGATCGAGGCGGAAAATAGAATCACCTTCTATAGGGTAAAGAATAGGAAGGACATATACAGAGTCTTTCCGTAAACTGCCGGCCGTCCAGCTTGCCAGCTGTGTCCGTCATCTGCCATCCGTCATCCGCCCTCCGTCATCTGTCATCCGCCATCGGCTTCTTCTATCTCGAACTAACAAACGGTTGACAACAACCGTTAAGTTGGTGTAAGTAACTATGCGCATTTACACGTAGAATCCGCGCACAATAAAATTATATTTGAACAGAAGGAGCTTCGTTATGCTTTCCGCACGAGCAGCATCACTCAAGCCTTCGGCAACGCTGGCCATCGCGGCCAAAGAAAAAGCACTGAGGGCCGAGGGAATCGATATCGTAGGGTTCGGCGCAGGCGAACCGGACTTTGAGACACCCACACACATAAAGAGGGCTGCGATCGATGCCATCATGGATGGTTTCACCAAGTACACCCCGGTGGGCGGTATCGATCAACTCAAGGATGCCATCATAGAGAAATTCAAGAGAGATAACGACCTTGAGTACAAGCGTGAAGAGATAGCCGTTAGTTGCGGGGGCAAACATTCGCTCTACAACCTCTTTCAGGCGATCTTCCAGGAAGGAGACGAAGTTATCATTCCCGTACCTTACTGGGTATCTTACCCGCCCATGGTTGAGCTTGCCGGAGCAAAACCCGTGTTCGTCGAAACGTTCGAGGAAGAGGATTATCAGCTCACGGCAGAAATGATCCGTAAACACCTCACTCCAAAAACAAAAGGCATTGTGCTCAACTATCCGTCAAACCCTGTCGGCTCTGTGTTTTTTCAGGAGAATCTTGAAAAAATAGGCAAGCTCGCGGTCGAGCAGAACGTCTACCTCATCTCGGATGAGATCTATGACAAGGTTGTCTACGGCGATTACAAGCATACGAGTATCGCGTCTCTGGGTCAGCCCATAAAGGAGCTGACAATCATAACGCATGCGGTGTCAAAGACCTATGCGATGACCGGTTGGCGGATAGGCTTTGCCGCAGGGCCAAAGAACATTATCCAGGCAATGACCAATATACAGAGTCAAAGCACCTCTAATCCCACGTCAATTTCACAGTGGGCTGCGGTTGCCGCTCTCAAAGGTCCGCAGGATTCCGTGGCCGTGATGGTGCAGGAATTCGCTCGCAGGAGAGACGTGCTCGTCTCAGGCCTCAAGAGCATAGAGGGCGTGAGCTGCTTCAATCCGCAAGGTGCCTTCTATGTCTTTCCCGGGATTAAGAATCTGATGGGACGAACCTACAAAGGTCGCCGGATCAACAACAGCACCGACTTCACATCGGTGCTTCTTGAAGACTTCCACGTCGCGGTCGTGCCGGGCATCGAGTTTGGAAAGGAAGGCTACATACGCCTCTCCTTCGCCACCTCGATGGAGAATGTAAAGAAAGGCCTAGAGCGCATCAAGAAGGCGGTCAAAGCGCTGGACTGAGAAGACAGAGGGAAGACCGTCCCTACGGGACTAGGAAGACCGTTCGCTGCGCTCACTAGGAGACCGCTACGCTAGGACGATCCCTCCGCCGTCATTCCGGCAAACGCCGGAATCCAGACTCCGCTAGGACGACTGCAAACTACTTTCATCGCCGATCAAGACTGATAAAGGCTATGATGAACGCCGATAGTGAAGCATTGCCCGGATAGAGATAGAGAGACTATCCGAGCAATCACCCGCACCTCCGGTGGGGTGAGACTTTCGCGGGAGCGACCGAGGGTGGACAGCATTGGCGCGGTACGCTCACTAATTTATAATTTATAATTGAAAATTTATAATTATCAGTATCATCCGTCATCCTAGCGCGCAGCGCTGCGATGTGCTATCTTTTCCCCTCATGAATCTGCTAAACAAGCGTCACCCATGGCTCCGGGCGGCATTTCTCCTTACCGCGGGGGCGCTCCTTTTCTCTGCCGGCCACGCAGGCGCCGTAGTCAGACCCGATCAACTCCTTCTTATAGTAAACAAAGCTTCGCCGGAGGGTCTGCGTGTAGCCCAATACTACATGGAGAAGCGGGGCGTGCCGGTGCAGAACGCACTCGTGATCGAGACCTCACGGGAAGAAGAGATCGGCAGGAAAGAGTACGAGAAAGAGATAGCCGCGCCGGTGCGCAAGTTCCTCACGCGAAATGACCCTGGAGGGCATCGGTTTCAGTGCCTTGTTCTTATCTACGGCATCCCTCTGCGTATCGGACCTCTCCGCCCGGGCGTCTTGGACGAGCTGCACATCCTGGAGCTGCAAACGCGGCTTTCGGCCCTTAAGGAGAGGGCAGCAGGCAAGGAACCTCAGGAGACGAAAGAGATCAAGGAGAATATCAGCCGCATAGAAAAAGAGATCTCACAGATAGGCACGACGCGGCAGGGCGCCTCCGTCGATTCAGAGATCGCGCTCGTGATGGAGAGTAAGTACCCTCTGGAAGGATGGCTTCCGAACAGATATTTCGTCGGTTTCCAGGGGAAGACCGTTGCCGGCATGCCCAAGAAGGTCCGGCCGGTCTGTCGCCTGGACGGTCCTACGGAAGCTACAGTTTATCGCATCATCGACGACAGTCTTTTTGCGGAGCATCACGGCCTTGTCGGGAAGGCGTACTTCGACGCGCGGTGGCCGGAGCAAGGCGGCAAGGACCTGTCGCCTTACCAGATCTACGACCGCGCGATCCACAATACAGCGCGCATCGTAGAGAAAAGTGGAAGGCTTCCGGTCGTTCTCGACGAGCGCGAGGCCCTTTTTGAACCGGGTTCGGCGCCGGACGCCGCACTGTACCTGGGCTGGTACAGCCTGGGGAAATACGTCGACGCCTTCACCTGGGTCAGGGGGGCTGTGGGATTCCACGTGGCAAGCGCCGAGTGCACTACGCTGAAGGCAGCCACGAGCACTGTATGGTGCAAAGCACTGTTGGAAAAAGGGGTGGCGGCAACGCTCGGTCCGGTCGCTGAACCCTATCTCCAATCCTTTCCGGCACCCGAGGTCTTCTTTGGCTGTCTCCTCTCCGGAGGCACGCTCGTCGAATGCTACACCGTCTCCAACCCCTTCTGGTCATGGCAGATGGTGCTGATCGGCGACCCACTGTACCGCCCCTTCAAACCTCTGCTTGAAAAATGAGAATGAGCGAGATACTGATAATTATAAATTTCCAATTACAAATTATAAATTAGCTCTTCCTAGCGCGCAGCGCGGTCTTCCCCCTTCGGGGACTTCGCCTCTTCCTAGTCGCACGTCTGTGCGACGATCTTCCTAGCGTAGCGATCGTGCTACTACCAACTTACTAAAATGCTTGGCCACACGGCCAAGTTCTGCCGTCATTCCGGCGAACGCCGGAATCCAGGCATCGCCAGGACGACCGCAAACTACTTTCATCGCAGATCAAGACTGATAACGGCTATGATGAACGCCGATAGTTTAGCTTTGACCGGAGCTGGGATAAGACGGCATCTCCGGTCAACCCCGATCCGCCATGGCGGAGGGTGAATTTCCCTCGCGGAGCGACGGAGGGTGACCAGCATTGACGTCGTACCCTAAAGGAGGCTGCGCACTCACAATGCTGGTCACAAACACACTCATCGGCGAATATCTCTCTTAGCTGTTATCAGCGTACATCTGCGATAAAGATTCGCGTTTGGCGGGCCGTCCTAGTCCCGAAGGGACGGTCGTCCAAGCGCAGCGGTCGTCCTAGTCACGCTCTGCGTGACGGTCGGTCTCTCTCCCTAGTCCCGCAGGGACGGTCTCACGCCTGTCGCCACGTATCGATAGTAGTCTTCGAGGATCTTCCGGTGGTCGAACGCCAACTGTGCTGGAAGGTTGTCCGCACTAAAGACATCGGCCCGCCGCGCGTCATCCATGCCCTTCAGCGTGCCGGTGCCGGTGCCTATGAAAACCACACTTACTGTCTGGAAGCGCGGATCTCTTCCGGGCTTTGAATACACATGGAAAAGTTCGGTGAGGACAACGTCGAGCGATGTCTCCTCGCGGGCTTCCCGCACCGCCGCTTGCTCCACCGACTCGCCGAGTTCGACAAACCCGCCGGGAATAGCCCAGCCGGCCGGTTCATTCTTCCTCTCGATAAGCACGATACCGCCCTGATAGCGAATGATGACGTCAGCGGCTACATGAGGTGTCTTAATCATCTATAGAATATAAAGCAGAAGCTCACCTTTTTTCCAATTACTTTTGCTCCCCCTCGTTACCGCCGGCCGTTCAGCTATCTAGCCAGATCATTATTCACAGACCAATGCGGACCACGACTGGAGAAAGATGTTTGCCACAGATCACGACAGATAACAACTGGACAAGGGCAGACGTGTATTTTCTTTCTCGGCATGCCGACCCTGGCATGGCCGAGACAAGTCTGTGAATTCTCAAGTCGAGAATTCACTGTCATCTGTCATCTGCCATCCGTCATCCGTCCTTGTGGTCATGTATTTATCCGTACTTATCTGTGGTGAATAACCAGCTTGTCAGCTGTGTCGTGCGGTCATCCGTCCTCAGTCATCCGTCATCCGTCCTTGTGGTCATGTACTTATCCGCACTTTTCTGTGGTGAATAACCAGCTTGTCAGCCGTACAGTTCTTTTTATGCTATAATTGAAATCTAACCTACGGCCTTGCAAAATATATGTCCGACGTCGAGAACGAAAAAGTATTACCTTCTGAGTACGGAGGATGAGATGACAATTTTTGATCGCATCGAGATGAACCCAAAGGTAATGTTAGGAAAACCGGTGATTCAAGGTACACGCGTTACTGTGGAACTTATTGTGAGAAAAGTGAGTGAGGGGATGGATGAGAAAGAGTTGCTGGCAGCCTATCCCAACCTAAAAAAGGGGGATGTTGCGGCTGCGCTGCGCTATGCGGCGGACACAATCGCAAACGAAGAAACCGTGGTATTTGAACCGGTAAAAGATATTGCTGTCTGATGGCGGCCTTACGCTTTCTTGCCGATGCACAGAAGACCTCTTGGGCGCTTTTGTGGTTGCCCAGCCTGGTAAATTCAGGACTAGAAGGTTGTTTAGTCCTCAGAGACTCGACCAAGAGCCCGATAAGGAGTGAGCCTTTAGGCGGATGCGGTCTGTGAATTCTCAAGTCGAGAATTCACTGTCACGTACTACTCGTCCGTCAGTGGTCATGTACTTATCCGTAGTGATCTGTGGTGAATAACCAGCTTGTCAGCAGTGTCGTGCAGTCATCTGTCATCAGACATCTGTCATCAGCCATCTGTCATCCGTCTTGCCGTCATCTGTCATAACCATCTGTGCATCTCGTCCGAGCCGAAAAGAAAAGGCAGAGCCCGTTAAAGACTCTGCCCTTCTCTTAAACCTTAAACTCTCTTCTTAAAAATCCTACTTCTTAAATCTTCTCCTGATCCCGATCATACCGAACAGACCCGAACCAAGCAGCCAGATGGCCGGTGGGATAGGAACCGGCGAGCCACTCAGGTCTGCGTCGGCACTACTCTTCCCGGTGAGAGTGGCTACTAGTGTAAGTGAATACGGGCCAGTATTGCCACCGAAGCCACTTATGTCGCTGTTATAAGCACCGGCGGTGGATAAGGGGCCTAGTGTGAGGATTGAATTGGTGGTGGCAAACAGCCCGTTGCCAGAGTCCCAGAAAGCTTGGATCGTGAGATTACCATTAGTGATAATGCCGCCTGCAGTCATGTCGAATCCGGCGGGTCCGGAGGTAAAGCCCGTCTCGCTGAGTTTAATGGTGAGCGGGTTAGCGCCTGTGCTAGTGAACGACCCAAAATTAAGGTCAAATTCTGGGGAGGACGCAGATCCCGACAAGAGTCCAACTAGCTGGGGCGTAGTCCAGCCGTTCAGATTAGTTAGATTCACACTTATGGCTCCAGCAACAGTGTTCAAATTATCCCCGGCCCCATTATCCTGGATGGTTACCGACGAGGCGCCGCTGGATGCCTGTATTGCGAGAGTGGCATACGATGTTGCACTGAACCCGAACAGGGCGACCATTCCGACTAGCATAAAAAGAGCAATTTTTTTGACCATAATGACTCCTTTGTTCGATAATATTTTGACGATAATACAGCCACATTGAAAAGAACCAAAAATTCTGTAGTCTCCGCCACCCCTACAACGTTTTTTGCCTCCTCTTAACAGAATATATTGGTCCACGTCAGCATGGCTGGCGACGGTGCCATACTCGGCCAATACGGTTGATTAAATCAAGAGTCCTCATATCCCTCTTTTCGCCATTGCGAGGGATAAGGCGCAACCCTTGGGACACACCTCCTTTCTCTTTGACAGCCGGTTTGGAGTGGCTCATTATGAGCCTGTTCGGGACTGACACTGCGTTCTCTACACTTGATTTTAAAATTATTTCGGAGCCTGTTTTAGATATGCCGACCGCTGATGGCCCCGGCCCCCCAGCCTTGCTATCAATACTTACTATTCTATCACGAACGCTGTGTCTGTCAAGGCATATTTAGTATGACATTTTAGTTTAAGTCTAAGGAATTATTAAATATTATACTTTAGGCTTAAGCCTAATGGCCTATGTATCTGTTCAGAGACATGTACGGCTCTTGCGCCATGAATTGCCGGATACCCGCGCGCAGCAAGGATCACGCCCACCTGCTGGTGTGCTCATGAAAATGTGAGCTTGCAGATTTGTTGCTATAAATAAAAAAAGAGGCGGAGCCGTCATGACCCCACCTCTTCTGCGCGCCGAAACGCCCTTCTCTTCTACTTCTTGAATCTTCTCCTGATCCCTACCATGCCGAACAGGCCTGAACCAAGCAGCCAGATGGCCGGAGGAATTGGAACCGGGGCGGGGGACACCCTTACGACCATGTCATTGTAATCCCAGTCCCCCCTGGGGTATCTTCCATGCCCAGCCAGTAAGCACCGTTAGCAGTGTCCTGGAAGAGCGCAAAAAACTGAAGATTTGTATCCCCTGTGGGGTTATTACTAGATTGTGTGTAGAACGTTCCATTACCTGTGCCAAAATAGAAGCCATAACTAGCGCTCGGGGTGAACGTGGCCGTCGCCCCGGCACCTTGAGGTCCGCTAAAAAGCTGGTTTAGCGTCCCTGGAGCTGCCGTGTTATACCACCCGAACGTGTTGCTGCCCGCCAGGCCGGCGATTTCGATTTGTAGGGCTGCCTGGCTCGAACCGGTGCTTGCGAAACTAATGTTATTGTCAGCCGCCCCGGCCACGTGCCCCAGTACGGGATGGCACCCGGATAACCGGTCGATACCAGTTCCGTCTTGGGTGCCGGTTAGCAGGTACCCAATTCCCCGTTGTGATCCATCACTTGAGAATCCGTCCCAATAAGGAACACTATTTTGGTTCTAGGTCGGCCGTTGTCCCTTTGAAAGCCAGTCGTCACCCGATGTGCCCACAACCGTGTCTCGCAAAGACGTGCGAGGTCAGAGCAAGCACGGCAAGAACCGCAACACCATAACACAATACCTTTTTCATTAGCACCCTCCTTAGTGAAGTAATTCGGCGGAAAAGAGTCATTGCAGCCAGAACCATTATTTTCATTTCAACGGCTGGCATTGCAGTTCTGATCCACCTCTATCCGTAATGTACGGGTTGCAGCCCCGTTTCTGCGGGCACCTTCCTTTCTGACAGCCGGCTTAGGAGGCTCTTCATAAGCGTGCCGCTATGCCACTGCTCTCAGTCTGCGCCAGAGATTGAAATTATTTCGGAGCCTGTTTTAGATATGCCGACCGCTGATGGCCCCGGCCCCCCAGCCTTGCTACCAGTACTTCCAATTCTATCAGAAACACTGTGTCTGTCAACGACTTTTTAGTATGAGATTTCGGCTTAAGTCAAAGGAATTATTAGATATTATACTTTAGGCTTAAGCCTATGCCCTCTACTTCTTGAATCTTCTCCTGATCCCTACCAATCCGATCAGACCGGAACCCAGCAGCCATGCGGCCGCGGGAATGGGAACCGGGTTGCGGATGATGTAGTCTTGCTTTCCGAAACCGATGGACGTGGTGTAATTTTCAGCTATTATTCAAAGCAAGCACATATTGGGAAGGATCAAAACCTGGAACGTTGATACCTGAGGCAGCATTATTGATGATGGTAGTCTACGTCGGCCTGACATGTGCCGCGGTCTATTATTTAATGTGAACGTGCCGCCACACCATACGGCCATACCAATTCCCAGACAGCGACCTGAGCCGCGACAGCGCCTGTCCCGCCGTTGGGATACTGGCTAAGGATCCAAGCGGCCTCTTTGAAATAAAGTGTATCGGGAAGTGCGACAAGGTAATAGGGTGTATAGGTGCCCACACTAGTCGCCGGATCAATGCAGAATCCATGAATGTTGCTCCCATACCCCTGGATATCAAGTACGTAATTGCCGGCGTACACGCCTTGATTACTCCACTGTGTGCTGGTCCGACTGCCACCAGTGATGTTGACGACCTGACCTGACGGGTCCGTCCCCGTCTCTTTCAAATTCACGGTAGCAATTAAGTCGGCGGACGCCGTACCTGCTGCAACAAACACAGAAAGTATCGCAGCAATAAAAAAAATAAATCGTTTTGTCATTCTTGCCTCCTTATTAAGAAAATGTGTTGGCCCGCGTCAGCAAAACTGAACTGCGCGCCATTGTTTAGGCCAACCTTCCGCTGACCACCGATCCAAGAATCTCCCAGACTACCTCGTTCCCCATACACCTCCTTTCTGATGATAGACCCGTCCGGGGGGTTTATCATGAAGATGCCTCACGACTAACCTAATAATTTCCGGTAATTGCGTCGATTATTTAAAGACTATATCCGGACCTGTTTCAGATACTATCTCGCGAATGCCCCCCGGCTTCGCTATCCGTCGCATCAAGTTTAACGTCAACACGCTGTCTTTGGTTAGTACTTTTTAGGATTAGATTTTAGCTTAAGTCAGAAGGTATTATTAGAATTATACTTTAGGCTTAAGCCTAATGGCCTATGTATCTGTTCAAAGGGGCGCACGGCCGATGGCTGATACAGCTATAGCTTGATTTGCTCAATCTGTCTGCCTTCTGTTTAGCTCAGGTTACTTAGCGTTCATTGTTATATTTTGTTAGTGTTATTCTGACAGAAAGTATGCTAATATAACGATCTGCTCGTCGATCCTCGTCGATGAGTTTTGTTTTTGTGCTACCTCTCGTCAGAAATATATTAATCTGTAGCGCTTCTGCGGAATGCGACGGCGGTAGCCCACCCACCCGCCACCCATCGCGGCGTATCATTCTTTATCCACAGACCAGAACAGACAAGAACTGTACAAGGATGTTTGCCACAGACCACGGCGGACAAAGACTGGACAAGAGCGGACACTCTAACTTCTTTCTCGGCAATGCCGACCCTGGCATGGCCGAGACAAGTCTGTGAATTCTCAAGTCGAGAATTCACAGAGAACTACTCGTCTGCAGTGGTCATGTACTTATCCGCACTTATCTGTGGTGAATAACCGGTGACAAAAGGAGCAATAATGAAGGGTCGGAAGCAGAACCTGCAAAGGTCGCCGGGCAAGAGCGTGCGCGCACCATCCCTCGGAAACGATAAACGTAATCAGTTTTCTCTTCAACGTGATCTGGCCCTGGAACTCGCCAAAGCTTCTTCTCTTCATGAAGCTCTGTCGCTCACCATACACGCGGTGGTCCAAACATCCGGCTCAGACAGTGCAGGGATCTACCTGAGAAATAATGCTACCGGCCGCCTGGAGCTGGCCATGTCCATAGGGCCGTCAGAAGAACTTTACAAAAGAATTACACAGGCGGACGACGCGCCGGAAACACCCCTTTACACCTCCATCAATGAGAGCCTGCCTTTCAGAGATGCTCTCGCCACCGAAGGCATCCGCTCTGTCGCCGTGATTCCCGTCCTGCACCTCGGACGTTTCATCGCTTGCTTCAATGGGGGTGTCTGTCAGGCTGATGCGCTTCCCGCAAGCACCCGCTCGATGCTCGAACTGATGGGCGTAAATCTTAGTATCGTCATAGGAAGGTTGCGGGCGCAGCAGGAACTGCAAGAGGAACTGAGTCGCGTCAAGCGGGTGGAGGAAAGCTTTGACGCCAAGACCCAGAGTTTGGAGGAAATGAATGCCGCGCTGAAAGTGCTGCTCAACGGCAGAGAGAAAGACAACCATGAACTGACAGGGAAAGTGTTGTCGAACGTGGAACACCTCATCCAGCCCTACGTGACAAAATTGAAAAACAGCAAGCTCGACATCACTCAGGCGGTATGGATTGACATTGTCGAAACGAATCTACGAGAAATTACATCACCATTTCTCAGGAACCTGAATGCCGCGAACTTCACTCCGAGGGAGATTGAGATAATTCAGCTCCTCAAAGAAGGCAGGACCAGCAAAGCAATAGCCGATCTCCTGAATATAAGCTTTCAGGGTGTTGAGATACATCGGCACCGCATAAGAAAGAAGCTGGGCCTCAACAACAAAAAAACTAATCTACAGGCGCACCTCTTTTCGCTGGTTTAAAGTGTAAGCTACCGCCTGGCTGCAAGCGGATTCACCACAGACAAATACGGATAAGTACATGACCACTGCAGACGAGTGTATCTCTGTGAATTCTCGACCTGAGAATTCACAGACCGCATCCAATCTTGTCAGGTCGACAAGATTGGAACGGCAATAACGTGTCCGCTCTTGTCCAGTTCTTGTCTGTCATGGTCTGTGGCAAACATCCTTCTCCAGCCCTTGTCCGCCCTGGTCTGTGGATAATTCCTGGCCAGCTAGCTGACTAGCCCGCGAGCTAACGAAGGTTAACCAATGTACGAGAAATTTTATAATTTAAAAGCGGAACCTTTTCACATCACCCCTGATTTGCAGTTTATCTATCTGAGCGACACCCACAAGCAGGCCCTCGCTTCGATGATTTACGGCGTTCAAAAGCGACAGGGTTTTGTGGCAATCACCGGCAGTGTCGGCGTCGGAAAAACGACAATAGTTCGGGCCTTCTTGGAGAAAGCCAAGAGCACCGGCCTGAAGGTGATCCATCTTCTCCACGCCAATATCACGTTCACAGACATTGTGAAGACAATCTACCGGGAACTTGAGTTAGAACTTACTACGACCAATCTTACCGAGATGATGGAAGGCTTGCAAAATGCCCTTATCGAACTGCACAAACAAGGGAAGACTATCGTTCTTATTGTCGATGAGGCTCAGACCGTCCCGATCGAAACCCTGGCGAACCTGCGTATGCTCTCCAATTTGGAGACGCCGACTGAAAAATTGATCCAGGTTCTGCTGGTGGGACAGCTCGAACTGGACGAGTTGTTAGAGAAGCAAGAGTTGCAACAGCTCAAGCAACGCATCGCCGTACGATCACGAGTCACTCCTCTGGAGCCCAAGGAAAGCCGCGCGTACATCGCGCATCGGCTCTCAGTGGCGGGGCTTCAGAACCCTGCCATCTTTAGCGACAGGGCGCTCGATATCATCGTTAGGGAAGCGAAAGGTGTCCCGCGCGTACTCAACGTGCTGTGCAACAACGCCCTGATCTCCGGATTTCGCCTCGGAAAGAATCCTGTCACAGCGGGCATTGCGAACGAGACCGTGACCGAGTTTGCGGGAACGCAGAAGCAGCCTGCGACCCGGAGGTGGAAGTTTGCCGCTTTGGTCAGCCTGGCAGTGCTCTTTGCCTTACTCATAGCGTTCTTTCTCTCGCCGTACAAAGCGAAGGTACTACCAAAACTCTTCGCCACAGACTGCGCTAGGACGACACTGCTGACCAGCTGGTATTCGCCACAGACCAATGCGGATAAGTACATGACCACTGCAGACAAATAGTTCTTTCTGTGAATTCTCGACCCTGAGAATTCACAGACCGCATCCAGTCTTGTCAGGTCGACAAGATTGGAACGGCAATAACGTGTCCGCTCTTGTCCAGTTCTTGTCTGTCATGGTCTGTGGCAAGCATCCTTCTCCAGTTCTGGTCTGTGGATAATGAACTGCATAAACTCCGGATCAAAACGACTGACAGGATAGCACGGGGAGCAGTTTTTAGTTAAATTTATAATTCATAATTTAGGAATTTATAATTATCATCACACCATCGGCTAGCACGAGTGACCACTCAGTGGATTCCTTTTTATCCCAAAGTCTGATAACTTTATAAATTCTTAACACTCTGATAGTAGACTCTTATACAATGAGACAAACACCTGGACCGGATCGCAGCTGAATCAGTGAAGTTGCACCCGGTTGCATAATAACAATGTTGTGGCACTATAGAAAATTGTACTTCGACAGCAAGGGACCTGAACAGCCCCAACGGCGGTAGCCTACCCGCTTGCCAGAAGTGCCGTCGCATTTTTGTCACAGATGAACGCGGATAAGAACCAGAGAGATAATCGCAGAGTGCGCATCCTCCTGCAAGGGCGAGTGTGGCTGTGTCACGCGCACGTTGACATGCCATAACTATCTGGTATAATTTGGGCTTAACGAATCTGAATAGCATGGAGTGAATACTATGGCCCGCCAGGAACCCGCACCACTACAGCATACTATCAAGGTATTCATTAAAAAAAGTGAGAAGTACTACGTCGCGGAGTGTTTGGAGATTGCTGTCGTGACTCAAGGCAAAACAATCGATGAAACCGTGAAGAACCTCAGAGAAGCAGTGGCTCTTCATTTGGAAGGTGAAGATCTATCAGAACTTGGCTTGGCCCCTAACCCCACACTAATCATCACAATGGAAGTGGAACCACTCGCGAATGTCGCCTAAGCTGAAGCGGCTTTCCGGCAGCGATGTTGTTTCTATATTTGCTCATTTTGGCTTTGTAATTCATTCCCAGAGAGGCAGCCATGCAAAGCTTCGCAGGGTTCTCGAAACTGGCGAGAAGCAGACCCTCACAATTCCAATACACGATGAACTTGACATCGGTACTCTAAGAGCAATTATGAAACAGGCGACCCGGTACGTATCTCAGGAACTCCTTCAGACTTACTTCTACAGTGACTAATCCCACACCCCACCGGAGGTGCTGCACGTTGACCGGCTGTGCCGCTCTATCACACAGGCGATTCATGGCTGCCATGAATTACAAATGTCAAATTGGGAATTATAAATCAAGGAATTGGAAATGTGCGCCGCAATGACTTCGGTTGCAAACGCTCACTAATTCATAATTTGTAATTGAAAATTTATAATTGTCAGTATCCGCCTTTATCAGTCCTGATCTGCGATGAAAAAAGCTAAAGTCTTGTCAGCTTGCCAGCTGTGTCCGTCCTCTGTCATCCGTTATCCGTCGTCCGTCATCTGACCTTTGTCATCCGTCATCTGTTAGCTGTTAGCTTGCCAGCTTTCCGGCTTGCCAGCTTGCCAGCTATCCAGCTGTCAGCTTGTCAGCTTTTATTGACTTAGTCCAGGACTTAGTTTACAGTATCTCATGAAACAGGTAAATGTGCATGATGCTAAAACGAGATTGTCCGAACTCCTGAGCCAAGTAGAAGGAGGGGAGGAAATTACTATCGCCAGGGCAGGCAGACCCGTAGCCCGGCTCGTCCCCCTACACAAGGAGAAGATAGAGCGCAGGCCAGGAACTGCCAAAGGCAAAGTAGCAGTCCACAAGAACTTTGACGATCCTCTTCCGGACCAGCTTCTCCAAGAATTCGAACGATGAAGCTCGTGCTTGATACGCATACGTTCTTGTGGTGGATCACGGACGATCCTCAACTTTCGCCCAAAGCCCGTTACATTATCGGCAACGTCAATAACGAGCTTTTTCTAAGCGTTGCCTCTGCATGGGAGATCGCGATCAAGGCCCGTCTGGGAAGGCTCAGTTTAGACGAAAGAGCGGATCGCTTTATTCCTGCCCAACTTTCCAAGAATGGCATTTCACCGCTTCCAATAGAAATGAGTCACGCCCTATATACGGCGCGATTACCCGACATTCACCGAGATCCCTTTGATCGCCTGATTATAGCGCAGTGCGCTCTGGAAAAGTTACCCCTTATCACCAAAGACACGGTTATAAGAAAATACAAAGTCGAAACGGTTTGGTAATACCGGCGTGTCAGCCTTTTAGCTAGTCAGCTTGCCAGCCTGCTAGCGCGACAGAGATGTGGGACTCCGGATATTTATCGCCGATGTACGCCGTTATACAGGGACGGATGACAGAGGACCGTAAGGATTGAGGGCGGATGGCAGATGGCAGAGACCAGGGCGAGTTTTCTACAATGATGCACACCGATGGACGCAGATGAAGGCATGATGAGTATGCCTGTGGCCAGCATTGTGATACGACGTCAATGCAGGCCACACCGCAGCGCTCCCGCGCAGGTGTCTCACAATGTTCACGCTCCGCGGTCCGAGTTTGCATCTATTGACATGGGCGACTTAATACATTACAATGTTATGCTGCATTACTTATTTAGAATGTAAGGAGACCACAATGGCCATTACAGCCAAGGTAACGGAGAAAGGCCAGGTCACTATTCCTCGCAAAATCCGTGACAAACTGAATAGTGAAATTATCGAATTTGAAATCGTAGATGATGCCGTTCTCATCAGGCCCGTACGCAGCGTAGCAGGTTCGCTGCGCGCGCATTCTCGCAAAGAACCGCATCCTTTTGCAAAGGAGCGTGAGGAGGCCTGGGCTGAGATGGTCAAGGAGAAATATGGAAAGAAGCCTGGTCGACACTAACGTAATCCTGCGTTACTTACTGCAGGATGACGCGGCACTCTTCGAAGAGGCATCGACCATTCTTGAAAACGTCAAGACCGGCCAGGAGAAGATTATAATTCTGGAAAGTGTCCTGACGGAATGCGTTTACGTTCTCCTGAAGGTCTATAAGATCAACAGGTCGACGATTGCGAAAAACCTGCGCATGCTATTTCATTACAAGGGTATCGCCAACCCTGACAAGCTGGATCTGATCGATAGCATCGATATCTTCAGTCAAACCAATTTGAGCTTTGTCGACTGTATCCTCTGCGCCAAATCGAGGAACAACAGCATGCCTTTACACACGTTCGACAAAGAGCTGGCACGAGCAACCCACACAGACGGCCAAACGCGGAAGTAGAATCGCGAAACGCGAACCGAACTTTATCGTCGATGCACGCCATAAGAACGAAGAATCGACGGCAGATGACGGATGACCATAAGGACAGAGGACCGTAAGGATTGAGGGCAGATGACGGAGACCACGGCGAGTTTTCACAATGATGGACACCGATGCACACAGATGAAGGCATGATGAGTATGGCCGTGGCCAGCATTGCGAGTGCGCAGCCTCCTTTAGGGTAACCCGTCAATGCTGTCCACACTTCGTCGCTCCCGCGAAGGTATCACCCCACCGGAGGCAACCATGTATGAATTACAAATTACAAATTGGGAATTATAAATCAAAGGATTAGAAATGTGCGCCGCAATGACTTGGGCTGCAAACCCTCACTAATTTATAATTTGTAATTGATAATTTAGAATTGTCAGTACCCGCCTTTATCAGCGTTCATCCTGTAAAAACCTAACCTCTTAGTTCTTTCTTTTTACAATGATGGACGCTGATGCACACATAAAGACCGATGGATGACGGATGACGGATGGCAGAGGACAGAACAAACAAGGAACCGATGACGGATGGCAGAGCACAGATGACAGAACGCATTGAGAGCTTTCGAGATTTGAGGGTCTATCAATCAGCGTTTGAGTTGCAGCAGGCGGTTTTCAAGGTCTCGAAGGCCTTTCCGAAAGATGAAATGTTTTCTTTGACAGATCAGATCAGGCGGTCATCGCGGGCCATCGGGGCAAATTTGGCAGAAGCTTGGCAAAAAAGGCGTTATGAGGCTCATTTTGTCAGCAAGCTAAGCGATGCGGATGCCGAGCAGGCCGAGACGCAACACTGGTTGGATACTGCCTTGAGTTGTAAATATATCAGGCCGGACGTTCACGCAAGTCTTCTTGAAAAATGCCAGGAGATTGGACGCATGCTTGGCACCATGATCAACAAACCGTCAGGGTTCTGCCGTCAATTTTCAAAATGACTTTCTGTCATCCGTCATCTGCCCGCTTGCTAGCTGTGTCCGTATCATCTGTGATCAGCCGTCCGTCATCCGCCGTCCGTCATCTGCCATCTGTCGTCTGTCATCCGTCCTTGCGGTCCTCTGTCATCGCCATCTGTCATCCGTCCTTGCGGTCATCTGTTCTCCGGGACTCCCGTCCTCTGTGCACTGCCTTGAACTTAACCGTGAGAGCAGCTATAATCTCTTGTCAGGTCCGGGAGTGCGAAGTAAAGCCTATGATGGAGGTCAGTTCCTGGCATACGAGGATTGGAGGTGATTGCGGATGGCAAAAGAAGTGAGAGAGAGATTGCTTACAACCATTGAAGGGATACCAGAAAGCAAATTGGGAGAAGTGCTTGATTTTATGGAGGCTCTCTTGGACAAAGAGCGCCGCAAGAAAGAGAGAAGATCGGCTCTCGATCCCGGCAGGGACCCGATCCTGGAGTATATCGGTGGCGTGTCGCACGGTGCCCTCGCTAAGGATATAGACGCTGAGCTCTACGGAGACGACGCTTGAAGCTCTTCATCGACGAAACCATCACTCTGTTATTCAGGAGACTTCCGCTGAAGATGGCTGAGGATTCCTTGACGAAAATAGACAACGCTATCAAGGAAGGCTATCTCCAGGTAGAATGGGTTAGTTCGGATCGATTCGAGAAGGCAAAGGGGCTGCGATCGAAGTACCGAGACAAGGCCAGGATTTCATTTACGGATTTCACCTCTATGGTGGTCATGGAGGAACTTGGCATCAAGAACATAGTGACAGGGGATGAGCATTTTGAGCATGTTGGGAGGGGGTTTCGGCTTAAGCCCTGACCTCCGTCCTCCGTCGTCCGGTCCGTCTGTCATCCGTCCCTGCGGTCATCTGTCATCCAGCCTTCCCGTCGTCCGTCATCCGTCATCTGCCATCTGTCCGTACGGTCATCCGTCATCCGTCCCTATGATCATCCGTCCTTGCGGTCATCTGTCATCCGTCATCTGTCATCCATCAGTATCAGCTTGCCAGCGCATTTCTGAAAAGCCTTCGTGAACCTGAGAAGTGGCACGACACAGACCATGATCCACATCGCCATGCAGGTATAACAGAGCGTTTTGGAACTCATGCCCTCTATCCGCTCACTCAGCCACAGACATCTCGGCCGGAACAAACTATCCACTGTAGAGGAAAAGATTTCTCTCCAAAAGGGCCTGCTCCAAGCGATTGTCGTAATGTTTTCCATGTTCCAACGCCCTCCGTTCTGGATTGGTATTGTCAAAACCCAGAACCATTTTGATTCACCACCCGCTTCGCTAGAGGCACGGAGAACACAGAGGAAAGCTTTGAACAGGGTACTTGCCACACCCACGCGGAGCGTCGGTGTGTGTCCAGAACAGAATCTCCACTGTTCCGGACACTATATGTATGATTTCTCCGTGATGCATTTCTCTGTGACCTCTGTGCCTCTGTGGTAGAATCGTCATGCCGTCTTTCATGAAGCTTTTGGCACTACCTCTGGATTGATTATCGGTAATGGAGTGCATTTTGTTAAGCATTCAATCCGCGTGCCACATTGCCAGCTATCCAGTGAGATCATTATCCACAGACCAATGCGGACCATGACTGGAGAAGAACTGGAGAAGGATGTTTGCCACAGACCATGGCGGATAACAACTGGACAAGAGCGGACAAATTATCACCCTTCCAATCTTGTCGACCTGACAAGATTGGATGCGGTCTGTGAATTCTCAGGTCGAGAATTCACAGAGAGAAACTCGTCAGCAGTGGTCATGTATTTATCCGTACTTATCTGTGGTGAATGAATCAGCTTGTCAGTATCTGCTCACTAATTTATAATTTGTAATTGACAATTTATAATTGTCAGTATCATCCGTCATTCGTCCTTGCGGTCATGTATTTATCCGTAGTTATGCATTCCAGGAACCCGTCTAGATTGTCAAACGCTGATGACAGCGATATAATTAGAACCAGAGGACCGATGAGTGCTTCTGTTTGAATGGGACCCTGAGAAGGCCAAAGAGAATCTTAAGACCCATGGAATCTCCTTTGACGAAGCAAGCACCGCCTTTGGAGATACCCTCTCACTGGCTATTTACGATCCTCTGCACTCTGATGAAGAAGACAGATTCGTCTTGATCGGCAACTCTCACCGACACCGTCTCCTGGTGCTTGTGCACACGGAAAGGGCCGACCGCGTGAGACTGATCAGCGCGAGAAAAGCAACGAAGAAAGAAAGGAAGCAATATGAAGAGAATGCAAAACGATCCGGACATGCTTGAAGAGTACGATTTCACCAAAGGTGTCCAGGGCAAGTACGCAAAAAAGTATGCCGAAGGAACCAACGTTGTGGTCATTGAGCCAGACGTCGCGAAAGTTTTCCCTGACCACGACTCTGTGAATCAGGCGTTGAGATCGCTAGCTGAAATCATTAGACGACAACAAAAACTTGCATAACCAGTCATGCAGCCGACCCGCTTGTTAGGCGATAAAGACTTAGCTTCTTTCATCGCAGATCAGGACTGATAACGGCTATGATGAACGCTGATAGTGAAGCTTTTACCGCCTGTTTAGACTGCATTCCTTTCGCGATCAACGCAGATGAAATGCACGTAAATCCCACCCGTGACGCTCAAGTGGCGGAATCGTGAATTTTGAAATTCTGGGGACTCTTGCCTCCATTGAAACAATCGCTTCAGGCCGCGGCATCCGAGAGTTGAAAAGACTGAACCGTGTGTATGGAAAAGCAGCCTGGAGAAAAAGAAAAGGAATTGCTAGAATAAGACTATCGGATGGGACAGTGAAACTTGCAGAACTCCATTGGTACAAAAATAAAAAACTACCTGGAGCAAGGATCATGAAGCACAAGTTTCTTCTTTGCGTTGAGAACAAGGGTTATGAAGCGTCTCTCGAGATCCGAAAACTATATGAGCAGATCCCTGACAGGGAGGCTGAGCGTCATAATCAAGTCAGAATAATCGATGAGTCCGGGGAGGACTACCTATATCCCTCCAGCTTCTTCGCAACTGTCCGACTTTCGATTCAGACTAAAGACAAGCTCTTGGAACAATGCGGCCTGACAACTCGGATTAGCGCTCCCGCGAAAGTATCTCACCCCACCGGAGGTACGGTGATTGACCGGATGATGCCGCTCGTATCCACAGCTCCGGTCAAAGCTAAACTATCAGCGTTCATCATAGCCTTTATCGGTGTTCATCCTGTATAAACCAAGCTCTTAGTTCTTCCTTTCCACAATGATGCACGCAGATGCACACAGATGAAGGCATGATGAGTATGGCTGTGTCCACCATGGTGATAAGACGTCCACGCTGCCCATCCACCCGCAAGCGGGTACCCGGTCGCTCCCGCGAAAGTATCTCACCCCACCGGAGGGGCCGGGGAAACCATGAATTACAAATTACAAATTGGGAATTATAAATCAAAGGATTAGAAATGTGCGCGGAGTGATATCGGCTGCAAATGCTGACTAATTTATAATTTGTAATTGAAAATTTATAATTGTTAGTATCCGCCTTTATCGCAGTCGCCCGTATCCGCATCAATCTGCGATGAAAGTCCGAAATCTTTATCGACGTTGGCAGCGGCTTCCTAGCGCAGCGATCGTCTCAAGTCTGATGTATAATGCAGGAAGACCTGATGTTTCAGGCCGAGGAGTTCATATGAAGATGACGGCAGACAAATATGATCGTATAACCATTGATCCGGAACAGATGAATGGCCAGCCCTGCATACGGGGGATGCGCTTGACCGTCAGGCGTGTGCTTGAAGCGCTCAGTCTATACCCGGACCGTAAGGATTTGCTCTCGGAGTTTCCAGAGCTTGAGGAAGAAGATATACGCCAGGCCCTGTCCTTCGCGGCCGAAAACATGGGCGATCGTTTGATAATTCGTGGACAGGCGGCGTGATAGACCTTCTTCTTGATCAAGGGTTGCCAAGATCTGCAGTGGCAGCTCTGAGAAGCAAGGGTTATGCCGCTTCACATGTGGCTGACATTGGCTTAAGTAACGCGAAAGATATCGAGATCATCGAGAGTGCCCGGGAGCAGGGCAAGGTTATCGTAACACTCGATGCCGATTTCCATGCTCTGCTTAAGATTAGCGGACAGTCGAGTCCGTCGGTACTTCGATTGCGGATCGAGGGGTTGAAGGGAGAAGGCGTTGCTGACGTGATCGAGCAAGTGGTGACAAGAGTCGGCGATGACATTGCACGAGGTGCCTTGGTGACGGTAGACGCAAAGACAATCAGGGTTCACAGGCTTTAGAGCCGATGCCCTACCCTGCTTGCCAGCGATCCAGTGAAATCATTATCCACAGACCAAAGCTGACCATGACTGGGCAGATCCCTCCGCGGCAGCGGATCGGGGTTGACCGGAGATGCCGTCGTATCCCAGCTCCGGTCAAAGCTAAAACTATCGGCGTTCATCATAGCCTTTATCAGCCCTTATCTGCGATGAAAAAATCTAGAGGTTGGCAGCTGACACGGAATCCGATACAATATGGTAGGATGAATAGATGAACAATCGTGTTAAGGAAAGAGAAGAATTGCTGAAACGGGAGTTAAACAGGATCGTAGAGACCCTTAAGGAGGATTACCAACCCGAAGAAATTATCCTTTTCGGCTCGCTGGCCACCGGAAAGATCCACGAGTGGAGCGATCTCGATCTCATCATTGTGAAGGAGACGGAGAAACGACCAGTTGATCGGTGTCTTGAAGTCTACAGAATAGTACGGCCGGCGGTCGGCATAGATGTGTTCGTATACACGCCTTCGGAATACCGCAGAATGTTAAGTGAAAATGTTAGTTTTCTAAGAAATGCCATTAGGGATGGAACTCGCCTATATGCGCAGAGAGACTGAAGAATGGCTGAGAATCGCGCATGAAGAATATCGGTCAGCCGGTATACTGCTGAAAGAAGGGCTATACCGCCGAACCCATAATCTACTCGATCTCAAGAAAGCGACAGATGCGCTCGGTTATGACACGGATCTCGTTGATGAAGACGCCGTTTTTCTCGGCAGTGTCTACAGAGCGCGCTATCCCGCTATACTTGGTTTTCTTCCCGGCGGTGACCCAATTGAAGAGGATGCTATAAATGCGTTACGTATAGCAGAGAAGGTTATCAGGTCCGCTCAGTCGGCATTTCCTGTGGCACTTTCCTGAAGCCAATTGATTTTTTCCGCCCTGTTCTGTGATGACAAAATTGAAGCCTTGTCGCCGATGCACGCAGATCAGAAAAAAGAGATTTACGCACCCCACCGGAGGTGCGGAGGTTGACCGGCTGTGCCGCTCTATCACACAGGCGGTCAAAGGCTACTCCATCAGCGTTCATCATAGCAGTTATCAGTCCTTATCTGCGATGAAAAGTCTAAAGTCCCAAAATCTTTATCGCCGATGTTCACAGATGAAGAACCCGCAGATGTACGCCGATAAGTATGCCTGTGGCCAGCATTGTGATACGCGTCAATGCTGTCCACACTCCGTCGCTCCGCGAAGGTGTAACGAATGAGCCTGCCCCGCAGGGATGCAGGTTGACCGGAGATGCCGTCTTATCACAGCTCCGGTCAAGAAATAACTATCAGCGTTCATCATAGCCTTTATCAGTCCTTATCTGCGATGAAAAAGCTAAAGTCTTGTCAGCTTGCCCTGCCCTCTAATTTATAATTTGTAATTGACAATTTATAATTATCAGTACCAGCTGCCATCCGTCCTCCGGGACTTCCGTCCTCTACTCTCTTTTCCATGGACAGCGCACCGATTGCGAGTTAACATTTGAACAAGAGGTTGAAAGTGACGCCGACGAAAATCGCGGATATAGTGCTGATGAGAAAACACGATATTCGGAAGATTGCCCAAAGGTATGGCGCAAGGACTGTTAGTCTGTTCGGGTCGTTTGCGAAAGGCTCGGGCACGGAATCGAGTGATGTCGATATTCTGGTAGAGCTCGAGGCCGGTCGCACTCTGCTCGATCTCGTCGCGATAAAACAGGATCTTGAAGACCTTCTTGGGCGTCCGGTCCACGTAGTTACCACCGCTGCCCTCAGTCCCTACTTACGCGAGGATGTCTTGAAGGAGGCGGTCGCTCTGTGAAGAGTGATGCCGTTTATCTTCGGCACATTCTCGATGCCATCTCGAAGATCGAAACCTATGTCTCCGTGGGCAGAGAACGGTTCATGGCTGAATCACAGTGGCATGATGCCGTGATACGACAGCTCGAAATCATCGGAGAGGCTACGAAGAAGCTGTCTCTTGAACTTCGATCAGCATATCCAGAGACGCCGTGGCGCAGAATTGGCGGCATGCGAGACGTGCTGATTCACGATTATATTGGCGTCGACCTGAATGCTGTGTGGGAAGTTACACAGAAAGATATCCACGAGCTGAAGGAAGCAGTTGAAAGAATTCATGACGTGGGGCCTGATCGATAGATTCCGTCCGCCTGGCGGAAAGGCCTTTCACTATGCCGTGCACCTTCTTCCATCTTCCGAGCCCGCAGGGCGGTCTTCCCAGTGCAACGATCTTCCCTCTTCCCTCTATCTTTTCATCGCTCCCGCGAAATGCCCTACCCCACCGGAGGTGCTGGAGGTTGACCGGAGATGCCGCTCTTATCACAGCTCCGGTCAAGAAATAACTATCAGCGTTCATCATAGCCTTTATCAGTCCTTATCTGCGATGAAAAACTCCGGAT
>CAWGRP010000030.1:0-207172 GCA_963825005.1 uncultured delta proteobacterium
TAAAGAAGAAGGTGGACACAGACTTCCCGAAGATTCTTAACGCCGCCACGAAGTGGCAGCCGGCAAAGTAAAACGGTCGGGTGAAATCGGAATACGGAATGGGTCATGATAGAAAGGGACAAAAATAATGGCTACAACTGTGACACGTCTCGAAACCTCTCCGGACGTGAACGCGCGAGGCCCGTGGCACGCGAACCGATATCTCATTTTAGTACTGCGCTTTCTTCTTGCTGGTACATTCCTGCTGTCATCGTTCGGCAAGCTTGTGGACATCGAAGCTTATTCGGTAGATGCCGTCTACAATTTCGGCATTTTCCCCATACCGGTTGCCCGCATCTTCGGGCTGACGATGCCCTTTATCGAGCTTGCCTGCGCGCTCGGGCTGCTCTTTGGAGTGCTCACACGATTATCCGCGCTTGGCGTGGGCCTCATGAGCCTTGCTTTTTTTGTGGCGAAGGTCATCGTTCTTTCACAGGGGCGCCAGATCAACTGCGGATGCTTCGGAGCAATAGTCGAAACAATGGCTTCAGTCACCGTCTACATGGATATTCCCATGGCGGTCATGGCTTTCCTGATCGTGATTGCCCCGGACAAGAGCCGCCTTTTCGTGAGTCTCAGCCGCTTTCTTCCGGAGGGATGGAAAGAACGGCTAAGGATCTTCTGGGGGTAATTGGCGACCGACAACAATATTGAATTTTGTGATGGACGGATATAGGATGTCTTTGAGGATATGACTGTCCGCAGGTATTTCATGGTAATGATCACTTGGTTTATTTTCTGTTGCGCTGCTATCATAGCCGCTGAAGAGAGAACTCACGGGGCTTCCGGTCTCGATGCACAGGTGTCGGCATTTCTCAATGGCAGCCAGCGCTCCTGGTCCGATTGGAATGTCCCTTACGAAGACGGAAAGATTCTGCACGATCTTGTTCTGAAGGGCTTCAAGAATATTTCTGGAGATAGGCACGTCAACCGGCCATTCCACCGTATGGCTCGCCTGGGCAGCCTCAAAGACGGGCGGCACAGTGACGACTATTGAGATCGACAAGGGACGCTACGATATCGCGCGCAAGAACTTTAAGAAAAAGAGCGGGTGTTGAATCGTACATTGATGCGCGCCTTGCGGACGCACACGATCTTGTGCCGGCTTTGAAGGGGCCATTCGATTTTGTATTCTGCGATGCTGACAAGGACTGGTACCTCCAATACTTCAAGGACGTGCGTCAAAAGATACCGCTCAGCGGATGTTTTACCGCGCACAATGTTGTCGTGGAGCAATGATCCGGGCATCAAGAGTTTCCTCGACTATGTGAAGAAGGACCCTCAGTTCACGACGAGAATAGAGCGGGGGAGTGGGGAGGGGATATCGATAAGCTGTAAAGTGTCCGAATAGCCTGGACCTGCGGTTGGGCCGAGGCGTATTTTGCGCCTAACGTCGTTGCCCTTCGGCCCGTTCCGCTTCGACGTACCCCGAAGGTACGCCTGTGCGACCCGGACCTCGGAGCGCCTAGTTATGCATCAAAATCCGCCTCGGCCCGAACCGAGGCGTATTTCGCGCCTAACTTTGTCGCCCGCGGGGATCGCACGGTACCCCGACGTACCCCAAGGTACGCCTCCGGTCGGCGACCCCTTGGCTTCGCGTTATCCATCAAAATCCGCCTCGGCCCAGGGGGGCCGCTACTTCCTTGACCAACCGATCCTTTGCGGAAGGTGTTGATGGCTCGGACGTCGGAGTGTTTAGTTATCCATCGAAATCCACCTCGGCCCAACGCGATTCACCTGACTGGCGTTATCCAAAACTAATTTCCATTCGTCGCCAACGCCCACTTGGAGATCTTCTTGCCACACGACTGTCTGCCTTGGTATAGTTGATTACGACAAGAGTGGTCTTACAAGTTCGCTACCGGAGGGCAGTCATGAAGAAAAGAAGACTTAGTGCAGATCTGTTTTTCGCGTGTGCTCTATCGATGACGTTGCTTGCCGTTATGCCGGGTATGACGGCGGCTGGCCCAGCCGAAGGCAGTCGTAACATCGAACGTGTCAGCACAGGCACGACAAGCGACGGCAAGGTTGATCTCGGGGCCTATTCGAAGCTTGCACCGTGGCCGGATACAGATGGTTCGTATCTCTACTCCGGCTGTTATGACCCTGCTCCGCTTGCTACGAGCCCGGGCGCAACCCAATGTTTCATGACCGTTGATCTGAAGGATCCCATCAAGCCGGTTCGTCTTGCCACGGTCTATGCGTTTGACAATGCTGCGTCACTGCAGCCGCCGCTGAGTCACCCGGTGTGGAAGGATCCGAAGCTTGCCTCGCTTCCGGTGAAAGAACCGTGTGATACCTTCAAGGACCCTAACGTCTTAAATGGAAGCAAGCCTCCTACGTGCTGGGATCGTGGTTGGAACACGCATACCCACTACGTTTCCTATAGCAAGAACATTCTCGCCGTTAACCAGGAACGGTGGCGCACCGGTACCGACACACAGGCGGGTTACCACGGGGTCAAATTTTATGATATCTCCGACCGTGCGCATCCCAGGTTTCTCTCCTACTGGGAAGCGCCCGTCTCTGATGCGGTCAACGGCCATTATCGCGATGCGGGCGGCGCGCATCACTTCAACTTCGATGCTGACGGACGTTATCTCTTTCTCGGAACAGAGTACAAGGGGTTCATCGGTAAAATCATGGTGATACTTGATGTGCGTGATCCTCGCCAACCGAAGGAGGCCGGGAAGTGGTGGCTCCCTGGACAGAAGACGCCCGAAGAAGATGGTGTCCGCGACTGGGTTCAGCAGGGAACTTCAGCGACCCTGTCCAGGTAGTTTCGGGGAAGTATACGAAGCACGTGGGGATGCACTATGTGACGGTCTATGGAGACCGCGCCTACCTCTCGTACCACCAGGCCGGGCTGATCATTCTTGATATCTCTGATAAGCAGAAGCCCCGGTTCATCTCACGACTCGACTACCTGGTCCCCGGGTTCGTTGATCCCACAATGCCTGCAGTGATGAAGCAGTTCCCGCTCGATAAAATGGCGTACGGCAACACCCATTCTGCCAGGCTCGTGCCGGGCAGCGAAGGGAAGTTACTCTGGGTGACCGACGAATACTTCGCCTGCCCGTACGGTCATCTTCGGATGGTGGACCTCAAGGACGAAAAACAGCCGAAGATCATCTCTCATTTTTTGACCGATCAGAACGCGGCGTGCAATGGCAGTCAACCAGCCGATCCCACGCGATTCCCGAAGCGCGGCCCTTCATCCCACCTCGGGAATGTTGGAAAAAACAATCTGCTCTTCATGGCATGGTATGGCATGGGATTACGGGTAATCAGTATCGCGGATCCGTATCATCCGGTGGAGGTGGGATACTATGAGTACAGAATCGACAGGGACATGCCCCCTCGGAATGACCTGGCATACGCGGGCTCGGACACGTACGATGTGCTCTTTGGACCGGACGGATTGCTCTACTTATCTGATGGTACGGCCGGACTGCGCATCTTGAAATATACGGGGAAACCGGCAGGCACCCCATAGGTTGGTATGGGCCGATGCGTATTTCGCGGCTAACGTCGTTGCCCTTCGTCTTGTTCTGCTTCGACGTACCACAAGGTACGCCTACGCAGCCCAAGCCTCGGAGCGCCTAGTTATGCATCAAGATCCGTCTCGGCCAACTCAGGCCCCGATCGTAGGCAGTGCCAAAACGTACCCCGCTTGTCACCGCTTCCTGTTGCGTGTTGGGGATCGAGGCCTGGGCGTGGGTGAGAAGAAAACAATGTGCGAAACTCGGACCACCTCTCGTCAATGAATGTCCGGATTGAGAAAACAGAAGGAGGAATATGATGGAGAGAAATAGGGGCTGGTGTGTCGTGTTGATTCTTAAACTTGTGCTTATATTTGTTCTCGTTGCGCCTGTAGCCGGCTTCGGTCAAGCTCGCGTCGCAGTCGAAACAAAGTTCGTCCCTGCGACTGCTCAAGAGGCAATCCAGCTGTTGGTCATGGCTAACAGGATACTGGCCAATGAGGGCATACTCGACGCGCTTGGACACGTGAGCGTGAGGAACCCTGAAAATCCGAAGACGTTCTTTCAGGCACGTTCCACCTCTCCGTTTGAAGTAACGAAGGACGATATTCTTGAACTCGACTTCGATGGGAATGTCGTCACGAAAACCGCGATGAGGCCGTATGGCGAACGCTTTATCCATGCATCCATTTTGAGAGCCCGTCCGGAAATGAATGCAGTGTTCCACGGCCATACTCTCGCCGTGATTCCGTTCTCAGTGACCGACGTGCCCATACGACCCATCAGTCATGTGGGAAGTTTTCTCTACCAGGGCGTACCGGTATATGATGATTATACGCCGGGGCGTGGCATGCTGATCAACACGACTCAAGAAGGGGAACGTGTGGCGAAGCATCTGGGTCAGCGTAGAGTTCAGTTGCTTCGGGGTCACGGAGCCAATATCGCCGCTGAGGATATTCCGCGGCTCGTGGCTTCTGCCATCTATCTCAGGGATAATGTGACCGTGCAGTGGCAGTCGCTCCAGATAGGCAAGGAGCCGAAGTATCTGTCTGCCGAAGAGGCCAAGTCGGCCATGGAGGTTGCACTGTTCGGGGACAGCCCCATCGACCGCATGTGGCGGTATTGGGTGGCGAGGGTGCAGAGGAGCATGCCGGATATGAAAGATTGGAAGTAACGGTTCGGGCGAGGCGTATCTTGCGCCTAACGTCGTTGCCCTTCGGTCCGTTCTGCTTCGACGTACCCTAGGTACGCCTGTGCAGCCCGGACCTCGGAGCGCCTAGTTATGCATCAAGATCCGTCTCGCCCGAAGCCGACTCTCCGGCCAGTAGGGTCTGGAATTATTTTTTGTTTTTGATGTGTCCCGATGCAAGGGTAGGTACGCCTGTGCGAACCGGACCTCGGAGCGCCTCGTTATCCATCAAAATCCTTCTCGTCCCAAGCAGACCATTCGATGTGCCACAGCAGCGCCTTCTGTGCACCCATCGCTATAATGGCTGCAGCGAAGAGCTATTTAGCCTGTAAGCCTAACCTCTGGGCGATTCCATGGGCTGTCTCGTAATCATCGATAATCAGTTTTCGTAGATCGGCAGGAGACTTGTATTGGACAACGTATCCCAGTTTTTCAATCTTGGCTTTCCCCTCGGGACTGTTGACCGCTTTCTCTATCGCGGGTACAAGAACTTTTTTTACATCTTCCGGCATGCCGGCCGGGCCGAACATTGCATGCCACCCGGACAGCAGGTCGCGCTTATAGCCTAATTCCATGAGCGTGGGGAGGTTCGGATAAATAGAACGTCTTCTTGCTTACCAGAAGGAGTCTGAGCTTGCCTGCGTCAATATGCGGCATGAACTTGCCCACGATATCGAAACTAACCTCCACGTGACCTCCCAGCAGAGCTGTCACGACCGCTTCTCCGCCCTTGAAAGGCACGTGAGTGAATTGTGCGCCTGTAAGCGACTGGACAAGCTCCACGTCAAAGTTCGCCGCGCTTCCCACGCCGGCTGTACTCACGCGAAGTTTGCCGGGATTTTTCTTCGCATATTCAATCAATTCTTTGAAGGTCTTCCATGGTGAGTTGGCCTGAACGGCCACGGAGAGAGGGTAGAACGTATGAAGAGCCAGTGGATCAAAATCTTTCACGGGGTCATAGGGAACGCTCTCCGGATTTGTCACACGGGAGTAGACCATCGCTGCGGTGCTCGAATAGCCGAGGGTGTAGCCGTCCTTCTTGCTCTTAGCCAGAGCGTCGGTCCCCAGCGTGTCTGAAGCACCGGGCTTATTAGTTACAACGATCTGTTGCCCGAGGATCTTGCCCAGATCATCGGCCAGAATCCGGCCGTTTATATCTCCCCCACCTCCGGCCGGGATAGAAATGATCAACTGGATGGCGTGATTAGGGTAGGGTTGAGCGTGAACCGGTGCTGCTGTCAGGCACAGGTACACTAGCCATGCGATTGATGCGGCGATCACGACGAATCGTTTCATGCTTCCTCCTCTCGAGTTGTGTTGACTATATACCGGATGCGATTTGGATGGCGATTGACTACTGCCATATTATGAGCTGTTTGTCGAAATCGATGCTGTATTTCAAACCGCGCAATATATCCAGCCCGAGAAGCCCGTCATATTTCGCGGCAGGACCTTTATGCGCAATCACAAAAACGGCTGCATTTTCTTTCGTGTGAGGACCAACCGTTATGCGACTCAACGTAACCTGGGAAGCCTCTATGACAGCCCCTCCTACGACCTGCCCTCGCGCCTTTCTAGCTCTGCTTAGATTGATGTTTAGCCGATCTGCGATATCAGCGTTAATGACAGTTCCTGAGGCACCGGTATCGAGCAACAGTTGAACGTCAAGCTGATTGCCTTGATAGATAAGCGTCACGGGAACGATTACGGCGTTTCCTATCACGGTGACTTTCGTCGGAGCATCACTCCTGTAAATCACCGTCTCATCGGCACGCCGCCAGGTGTCTTTGCCGGCCGGCTCGTTTCCCGCTGTCAGCTGCGAAGCGGCTTGAGCTATGCAACAACATACGACCAACAGATAAAATATGAGGCTCCGCAAAGTATGCACTGTTGTCTCTCGGCCCATATGGTCGGTCGGAGAAAAGGAGGGGCTGTCATTTCGCCCCCCCTTGTGAAAGTCTGCCACACTTTCTTTCGCTCGAGGCAAGAAGATTATTATGCCGATTATAACGCGCCGCACGTCCATTGGAGGTACGCGCTGCAGCAAGCCCCACAACTGCTGCCGTGGTCGTTGCACACCACCTTGTTCGCGCCGCGTGTTTCAGTACAACTTTCGCAGCAGGAAATGCTGGTATGGCTGCAATTACATGAGATCTGAAACACTTCATTACCGATCACCTGGCCGGCGGAAAGCCCCAGGAACTTATTTACCGGCGGCGGTGTCTTTAGCGGGGCGACCTGAGTGCACCCGCCTCCGGGGAAAAGGTTGTGGACCTGGAGACTCTGATAGTAGGGAGGCATAGTCGTGTCGTTGGAGTCTATGACGATCCTCCCGTGCCCCCCTGTCGGAGCGGTCGGGCTGTTGCCAAAAACGACAATGCTGCAGGAGCTGCCGGACTTCGCAAGAAGCCTTTCCCCAGTTCCGACAGCGGCAATCGTGGCAGAGTCGGTGTCTCGGTCATGCCCCGCTCGAGCATAGTCTTGATGCTCTTGTAGCGGGTGTTGCCGAAAAGCAGTGCCCTTTCTGCGACCTTCTCGATGCAATCGCGATACTTCTCCGCGAGACGTAACACTGCCTGCGCCTTGCGGAGGTTCCGCATCGCGTGCTCTTCGAGGACCGCCGTAATGAGGGCTGCCGTATGAGGACCGAACTCGGCTGCTCTTTTGCGGCACCACGTGGGGGTCGCCATGAGGAAGGCGAGTTTTTCCGGAGGATAGTCGGTCTGATCCGTCATCCACGTTCCCGGACGGTATGCCCGCGGATGCAGTTTGATCCGCTCGTGCTCAAGGAAGAACTCCACCTTCTTATAGGTGCCCTTGGCCCATACCTTTTTGCCGATGTATCTCGTCGGTAAGGAGTAATAGGATTTCTCGAAGACAATATGGTGGTCGGGATGGACCGTGCACTGCTTCCACAAGGGACGTTCGAACGGTAGGGCAGGCAGGGCATTCAGCCGGGGCCGCTCTTCGGCGAGGAACACGGGATAGGGCTTTCTCTTGGTGGTCCCGTGGATCTCTTGGCCGATCTCCTCCTTGCACCAGTGGAGAGCCCGCTCGTTGGCTTCATGGATATCGGCGAAGGTCCTGCCCGCAAGGAGGTGCTTTTTGACAATCGCGACGGAGCGTTCGACCTTCCCCTTCTGTTCGGGATCGTTGCGCTTCGCAGGGTCGGCGACAAAGTGATAATGTCGCTCAAGGTCGGCGTATGCGTAATTGAGCAGCGGATCGTAGAGGTCCGCTTTCACCACGCCCGATTTCAAGTTATCAAGCGTGATTCTGGCGGGCACCCCGCCGAACCACGCAAAGGCTCGTTCATGACAGTCGAGCCAGGTGGGGATGTCCTGGCGGAAGACAAACCGCACAAACCGGTGACGGCTGAAGGAGAGGGTCATGATGAAGGCCCAGGTCTTGCGTCTCTTCCGGGTCTCGGGATCGTGCATGAGTCCCGCATAGCCGAAGTCGACCTGCGCCTCATCGCCGGCGGGCGTTTCGATGCGGACGGTCGCCCGGGGTTTTTCGCGGAGAAACTCCTTGTTCACGTAACGCTTGACCGAGGTGTAGCCGACGGCGATCTTGTAGTTCTCTTTGAGGAGTCGCCACACTTGCTTCGCGGTCACACGGGAGTCTTCAAGCCATCGCGCAATCTCATCCCGGTACGGCGCGATCAGATCGTACGCCGGCCGCTGGTAGGTGACCGACTGCGTGTCCATAAGATCCTTGAGCTTTACGATGAGTTCCTGTTCGTCCGGCAGCGGCTTTCCCCGCTCTATCGAGAGCTCCTTTGCTTTGCCGAGGTACTTACGCACGGTCTTGCGGTCAAGACCCAACGACTTGCTGATCTGCTGGATCTTCCTTCCCTGGTGCCACTGATAGATTGTTTCCACTACTTCATTCATCGGTATATCCCTCCTTGCCATGATCCCTCCGTTCCTACGCATACGCTGTGCATAGGAATGGCAGGATCACCTGCGGTTTGTCTACCCCGCATCCGGCAAAAGTGGGGAATTACTTTGGCCCTGCCAAGTGGGGAATTACCTTGGCCCTAAGGGGCTGTTAGTGGGGATATACCATGGCTCTCGACAAACAAGGGCGCAATTTTTAAGGATAGTGGTATTGAAGTGAAGACGGACGAGGGGATTAATATCGGACTTCAGGCGCTGTCTGCGGGCGAGAAGCACGTACTGGGCATCTTCATTGAGGCGTTACTGGCCGAGGGCAACTCGTTGATGATTGATGAGCCAGAAATCTCACTGCACGTTGATTGGCAGAAGAACCTGATAGGCTCCATGCGACAATTGAATCCTAATACTCAGTTAATAATGGCGACCCACTCCCCGGAAATAATGGCACATGTGGATGATGCTAACATTTATCGCATATGAGTAGATTAGCACACAGCTTTGCCGGGTATAGGCGTTTAATGCAGATGTCGACCCCCGGACTTTACATTTTTGTGGAAGGATTCAAAGACCGATATATCTACAGCGAGATTGTATCGGCGGAATGTGAGCATCGCCCCGTCCCGTACGAGGTGGTGGCGGCGGACGAGTTGTCAGGTGGCGGAGGTGGGAAGACAGTACTCGTAGAATTCTTCAATTACCTAGCGCGTAACGACTCGCTAGTTGACAACTTCAAAGGTAAAAAGACGTCTTCTGCATTCTTCATGGACAAGGACGTAGATGATGTGCTGGGCACAATTATACGGTCAGCGCACGTCGTCTACACCCGCGATTATGAAATCGAGAATTGCTTGTTCGTTCATGGAGACCTCCCAAGGGCGGCCGCGGCCGCGGCTTGTTTGGATGTAGTATCTGTTCGTGATGGCTTTCGAGATTATCACGCTTGGCGCAAAAATGCGGCCGAGGGCTGGAAGGACTGGACTAAGCTGTGTCTGTTTGCACGGATTCTCGACGTGGGGGAGGGTCCTTACTACGGCCGGAATGTCTCTGCGATCAATAACACTGTATGCGGTCCGGTAGAGGCAAATAAGTTTCTGGAGCACCGCGATCATCTGCTTGCACGCTCAGGCAAGCAAGCACGGCAGGCCAAGGTTCTTTTTGACAAAACTTGCGCCATGGTCGAGAGGATCTATGCGAGAGGTCAACACGATAAAGTATTTAGGGGTAAGTGGTACACTTGCTTTGCAGTTGATCAAGTCGTCCGCCTTGCGGCTGGGAAAAGGATTCAGAGAAATGGAATCGAAGAACGAATTAAGAGTTGCTTGGCCGAGACGATTGATTTCGGATCAGTATGGGCCAGCGATTTCAGGAAGTGCTTGCATCGGCTGATCGGGAAACGACGTAGGGGAAACAAAGGGGGACGAATAAGTGAACCCTGAGAAGTAAGTGCCCCTTCTGAAAGGATCAGTTTGTTACCACGATCGTGAAGGTCTGTTTCTTGAACAAGGGTACCCGTATCAGGTCGGACCATAGCTTCACGCGAACACAAAGAGACGATAAACAGCCTTGCGGGGCTCCTTTCAGGACTGTATGGGCTTTGACCATCTCTTTATGTTGCAGGCAATTACCTTACATGCCACGGCAAAGCATACTTTTGCAGCTCGACGCACACGAAGCTTGCCGATGCCGAGGAAGGAGTGGGGACGCTCTTGCAAGGAAGGAGTGGGGACGCTCTTGCAATGTTTACATGTGGCGCGGATCACTTAGGAGCGCTGAGAAGGGCGACAGTAACTTCAACATCTCAAGAGCGTCCTCATAGCCCTCCCCTTGTCATATATCTATAGACAACCAGGGAAATATTTTTTCTTGCGGTCCTCAGCGGACGGAGGTAGGATTTCGATAAGGTAAACTTGGCCTATCAATCGTTTCTAAGTCATACAGAAGGAAGGGGCATAGATCGTAGGAGTTGACGGAGGTGAGTAAATGGATTTTCCTACATCCGGCGAAGCATCCACCTATTCTGATTATTTCAAAGGGCGAAGGACAGCAAGCGGAGATATATATTCGCATGATGGATATACTGCGGCGTTAGTTCCCCAATCACGCTGGTATGTTTTACCAATGGGAACTCTTTTACAATTGACTTACATGGGGCGTAAGGTAATCGTTAAAGTAAATGATCGTGGAGCGGGAAAGATTGTAAAGGGAAAGGCTGACGAAGGAAGGGTACTGGATTTGAGCAGGGCAGCGATGGCCTCCCTAAAGGGAATGCCAACCTCTTCAATTACGGACGCCAATGCTGGGGTGATTGACTTGGCGGATATTCGAATACTGCCTCCAAGGACAGCCCTCGGCCCCGTTCAGCTATAGGGTAGGTTCTCATGAAATCCTTTTATTATTTTATCCTATGTCTGTGTCTTCTTGCTGCATCTGTTGTAACGGTTAGTGCCGCATCGGCAAAACCATCTCCAGCGCAAAATGATCGCGGTTTGATGGGTGTAGCTTTTTCAGGATTAAACGAACTTCACATCATTGGTGCGAATTCCGACAATGATGAGCATCTGCGTTGGGCGGTATGGGCCCAGGCATCTGCGCAAGGAATGACCGTCAAGCTGGCTCTATTAAGAAAGACTACTAAGGGTCGCGAAGTGCTCTATAGCCTTGAGCGAAAAGATGCCTATGAACCCAATATTAAACGTATAGTAGGCTGGCGCTACGGTAAGCATCCGGTTTTGGCATTGACCTACCATCAAGGCGCAGCCGCTGAACAAGTTGAACTCTATGGCTTTGCCGAAAACCACCAGCCTGCGCGACTCGATCAGCGTTTAGGCGAAGTCGTCACGTGGGGTATCAGTGCTCAGGGGCAAACGCTGTTAGGCATCTATGCTAAGCCCGAAGGTCGTTTAGTGCCGACATGGTATCGTTGGGAAGAAAAAACGCACAAGCTGGTGGAGACCATTAACCGTGCCGAGTAATGAATTGCAGCGAAGAACAGTGGGGGCATCCTATAGCCCTCCCGCAATAATGGAGACACAGGAAGCAATCCCCACTGGTTTATCACATGCGCCATGCTCGTTCTAGCGCAAGGTGCGAAAGTTTCCTCGTGGCAATCCCCGTCGGCCGTGCGCTGTAGTTCTTGGGAAGAACTATTATGCTTAAGCCGCTCAACTATATATTTCTATTTGCGATTTTATTAGCCCGTATCGCCTGGGCCGAACCGATATTGACCGCGAGCAGCGAGACGGTTACCGCTGGCGAGAAATCACCTGCCCCGACATTGGTTGATGCATTGCTATCATCTGTTGACCAACACGACGCAATCTTGTTTTCTGAATGCCTCAATGAGTTCAATATTAAGAAATCGCGACGACACATGTTATTTAAAGCAGTCACCTTGCCGAAATTAGCGGAGTCTGAAGTCATGTATTTCGTTCGTCCAGCGCTAAGGCCATATTGCCAGGCGTTTTATGGAGCGCATGCGTTCCAATACTGGCTGATTATTGAAAAAAGGTCCGGCCCCAAAAAGACATACCGCATTCATTATACAGGCATAGGAGACGATTTCGAAGTTCTTCCTTCAAAACATATGGGATATTTTGATATTATTGAAACAAATTGCACCGCTGTGGGCTGTAGAAGCGCCACAATGCACTACAACGGTCGTGAATATATGCCCTTTAGCTGCTGTGAGGTGACCTCTGATAAAAACGGTCGTGAAGTCACAAACGAGATCCCATGTTCACATTAACGAATGTGAGGTGACGCGGTGGCGGCCTATTACAACAAGTTTGATTGCAAAAAAATACAACACCGATTTGGGTGACCCGAATTACGCTAAGAAGCTTGATTATTGTTTGAAGCGTCATCAGGGACGCCCATTAAATTATGTGTGTTTAGGGACGCCCTTTAGTTTTCCAGTCAAGCACAAAATGCATAGATACGATTTCGATAAGTTACTTGATTGACCCATGCTTACGGCATACCTCTCCTGTTACCTCCATGGTTGCAGACCTTACAAATGATCGGTGAGTCTCTCACCTATAAGGCGAATCCGCACCTCAGCGTTATCAGTATCCGGTATGCACTATGTGGGAGTTGGGACGTTGGTTGACATTTGGACGGTAAGGCCAGAAGGGCACCCGTAAAGGCGCCGTGCGCTATTGTCTTGGCGTACTGGTAATGGATCAGGTCCCTTTATGTGCCCTGTCGGGCATCCCGCCGTTACTCTCCCCTTATACAAGTCTGCCACGCTTCCGCCGCCCCGGCAAGGTTATTTATCGCAAGGGGACGCGCGAGACGACTGGCCAACAGGAGAAGCTTAATTTATTGTTTTCTGTGCCGATAATACTGCCATGAGAATAGAAAGTTCTAACGTATCTCTCGCTTCAACTCACCAGCTTACGAAGGTGCGCGAAAGGAGGGATACCTTGCAGGCCGTGCAAAACGGGCCGGCAAACCACTCGTCCCTCGATAAGGGCGTCTATTCGGCAAGACGACACGGCCATGGGCATGGGGCTGCTAATAATAACTCGCAGCCAGTCGATTTCAAATACCACGTACTCGCAGATATGATATGTCGCATCACCGGGAAGAGGCCGGCAATATCGGATGTTTCAAAACTCACAGGACAGGCGTCCGATGCTTCATCAACATCGGAAGATTCAATTCAACCGTCAGAACAACCATCCGAGCAGCCTGTGGGGTGGGCCGTTCGATACACCGTAGTGAATACGTATACGGAGCAGGAGAAGACCTCTTTTCAAGCCAAGGGTGTTGTCACTGCGAATGGAAAGGAGATAAATTTTTCCGTGTCCCTTGACATGGGCCGGTCATATACCCAGTCGCTAAACAGTGAACTTGGCGCAGGTAACTCGGCGGAAGACCCGCAGGTCGTCAATCCCGGACAGGGTACGACTACCCTTCCCGGCGATCGGATCAAGTTCGATATCAACATGGACGGGAATAAAGAAGATATTCCATTTTCAACCCAGCAGAGTGGATTTCTCGTCATCGATAAGAATGGTAATGGTGTGGTTGATGATAATTCGGAGCTTTTGGGGGCGACAACCGGGGATGGATTCAAGGAGCTCGCGGCATATGACGATGATAAGAACGGCTGGATTGACGAGGGCGACGCCGCGTACTCCCAATTGCGAGTTTGGAAACAGAACGGTGGCGATCAGACGCTCGATACTCTAAAGTCCCTCAACATCGGAGCCATTTACACAGGGAGCGTGGCAACGCCTTTCGAGATAAAGAACGATCAGAACCAGACGCAGGCAAAAATCCAACGATCAGGCCTCTATCTCACAGAAAACGGAACGCCCGGCACCATTCAAAGTATAGACATCGCAGTATAGTCCACAGGACATCACCATCTCATGAACAAAGGGCTTGGGGACTTTGCTAATATTTGATCCCTGAGAAGTAACTATGTTTTTTGAAATAATGAAGGTTTGCATAAAGAATTAATGCTGTATTTACATGGCGTTGGACACAGCATATTGTGACGATCCGGTTCAGAGGGCACTTACTTCTCAGGGATCCCGTAGTTAACAGCGTTATATAAGTCCCCAGCCCACACATGAGTAAAACTGGCAATGCTGCATTGCTCTCGGTGCAGGTCTAATCGGCTCGGGTCTCTAGCTGTCCTTGAAAAGAGATCTTGAAAGGTCCCCGCTTCTCGCTTGACAATGAATGGCCTGATACATAGGTTTCGCATGGAACAGATGTAACATCCATAAAGGCCATTCAATCCAAATCAGGAGGAGGTAGTACATGAAAAGAGTATTATCAGTGGTTCTGGCAGTGATGCTCATGGTCACCTTTGCGCAGGTTGCGGCAGCGCAGGAGCACGCGGCTACAGTAAGCAAGGAGATGAAGGCAGCGCCGAAGGAGGCCGCAGGTAGGCCAGGAGCGGTTATGGCAGAGACGGCCACAGTAACAGCCACCATAGACGCGATTGACGCTGCGACGCGCACAGTGACCCTCAAATACCCTGATGGCAAGATGCAGACCATCACCTGCGGGCCGGAGGTAAGGAACTTCGACCAGATGAAGGTAGGGGACCTGGTAAAGACTACCTACGCTGAGTCGGTCGCCATCTGGGTGAGAAAGGCGAGTGAGAAACCTGCTGCAGCAGCGGTAGAGACGGTTAAAGTAGCGCCGAAGGGAGACATGCCTCATGCCACACTGACAAAGACGACCGAGATAACGGCCACGGTGGAAGGCATTGATTACAAGAAGCGCACGGTTACTCTTAAAGGGCCTGAGGGCAACGTCAGAAAGTACCCGGTGGATAAGCGTGTGAAGAGATTGAACGAAGTGAAGGTGGGTGACGAAGTGGTGTTACGTGTAACTGAGGCTTTCGCGATTAAGGTGGAAAGACCCTAGAGAAGAAGCTTTTCGATACACAGGAGTGACTTCGCAGTTTGCGGTGGCACCTCTGGCAAGGGATAGAGTCAGAAGCGGCTCTGCCCTTGCGCGGATTTCAGTGGTAATTTTTTACTCAAAAACATTTCTTCGCCAGTTTCTTCGTAGGTGGAGTTAATAACCGACAACTTATCTGCTTCTTCCTGAAACGTGGAATCTGCACTTCTGTCTTTTCGTGCCACAGTACAATTGAAAAGAGAGTATGAAAAGACCTGTGCGCAGTGCTCTATTTTCTTATAGTATCGTTTGGGGCCCGTCAGTACGTGCATACGCCTTTCGGGGCGGGATCAATGTGTAGGGACGGCCTATTACCTGAGCCTTGCAGTGGTCGGATCATGCCATACCTTATAGACCGAGGGTGCCAACGGGGAGCAACGCGTTCGGCAGACCCTATTCGGGCTCTGACTAACATCGCAAGGAGGTATGCCATGGCTCAGGTTAGGAAACAGAAGAGCAAGATGGACATGGAGGAGATGATGAAAGTCTACAGAAAGCTGGGCACCCCGGGTGCCCCCCACAAAAAGCTGGCGACCTTGGCAGGGACTTGGACCACCCAGAGCAAAGCCTGGATGGATCCCTGGCAAGCCCCCTGTGGAAAGCACGGGCACCTGCGAGCAGAGGATGATCTTCGATGGACGTTACCTCCAGCAGGAGTATACCGGCGAGATGATGGGAAGCCCATTCACCGGCATCAATCTCATCGGGTACGACAACCATGCAAAGAAATATGTGTCGACCTGGATCGATTCGATGAGTACCGGGATCTATTATTTTGAAGGGACGGCAACCGGTAAGACCACCACGCAGGGCAGCAGCTACGACGATCCAGTCAGAGGTCCCACGGTGTGGCGCAGCGTGACGAGGATCGTGGATAACAACACGCTGGAGTTAGAAATGTTCCTCACCCCCAGGAGGGGCAAGGAAGAGAAGGTAATGGAAATGACCGTTACGCGGAATCAGAAAAGAAATGAAAGTCCAGTACTCCAGGAAGAATATGACTGATTAAGAAGTCCCTCGCCCTATAAAGGGCGAATCTGACAGGAACAACAGGGTTCAAGGTTGCTGCTGGAATAAGCACTGGCTCAATCGTTAGAGTCTCCACAACCTCGTCCGCCCGCATCGATGGGCTAGACGAACAACGAAGAGCGAGACCCTTGCAGTCGTACCGAGTTTTTACTGGCGCCGAGTGTTCTCAGCGCATCGTCAATGGGTATAAAGAAATTTATTCCTTGGAAATCGCCTTTAATGACCAACCCAGAAACCGCAATTCCCACGGCAGAGCCGGGCATGTCAACTAACGGACCAGCACTGCTGCCTGGACGAATATTGACGTCACTTTGAATCAATGGCTTCCCCTGTTCCTCCCGGTAGCCGCTGATAATCCCTTTGGTAATCGTAGAGTGATATTTTTCATCCAGTGGGCTGCCTAACGCGTATACCTCGAACCAATGGGAAGCGCCACTCGCGATATAGCGAAATACTTGGGCAAGAGGCGTTAACCTTTACAACTGCCACGTCGCGCCCTGAATTTGATGCTGCACCTTTACCGATACTAACGCAATGTCGAATTATGCAGGGACTGAAACAGCCTCACGGACGACAGGGGCATCGTATACACGTTGCCGAGACAACAGAACGACAGCAGTGTACTCTACTGAATACGGTTACCACCGCACTGGGCCATTCTTCAGGTTTATTTCCGACGGCCTTAGACGAACCCGTCGATATAACAATAGCATCGCCAGATTTGTATGACGTTCTGACGCTTTCTCCGCCTCTGCTTACAATCTCCCGAAACTGTTGACAGCAAAATTTCGCGAAGCTTGCACGAATGCGTTAAGGAATGGAATCGTCGCCGCCAGGAGTGGCGCATTAAGTTGTGGCAGCCTCGGCGTGACACTATGAACCACTGCCCGATCTAATTTGGAGTAAATTTGCCACTCAACTTTCACAGTAGGCTAACAAACGACAACCCAGCCACAGACGACGTTCAAACGAACACACGAGCCGGTTAGCATAACAGCAGCTAGGATAACGGCGTGGCAAGTAGCTACCAGCGAACCCTTATAACTTGCCGATACGAGAAGCAACCCATGCGCCCCAATATATATGCGGCACACTTTTTCTGGTACTGAAAGCCCTTCAGGGCTGAAGTGATATCCCAGAGACCGCAGCTTTCGGTTGGTAATACGGAACTTCCTTAGCTCGTGGTCAATTCAACACTTGTAAGTGAAAGTATCACCTGTTTCTTCCTCTGCCCCGTGCTATCGCCTGGCCTCCTTTTCACTACAAATGCTTCGGACCGAGGCTGCAGAAAAGACTAATGTCGAAAGCAGGGCGGCCTGATCTTTCGTCGATCAATCAAGGGATTTCTGAAAGCGAAGAACGCTGATCGTCAGCATGATGATACTCAACAGGGCCATTGCAGCCATCTCCTGCCAGAGGAGGCTCAGCCCGCTTCCTTTAAGATAGACGCTCCGCAAGACTTCCTGGAAATAGCGGAGAGGGTTCAGGTAGGTCAGCCACTGGAGCGCCACGGGCATGCTGCTGATGGGCGATCCGAATCCGGAAAAGATAATTGCGGGCATGATGAAGAAGAATGAAGTAACCATCGCCTGCTGTTGCGTCCTGGATACCGTGGAGATAAAGAGGCCGATGGCAAGCACGCACATCAGGAATAGAATCGTGCCGAGGGCCAGCACACCTATACTGCCGCGCAGGGGAACTCCGAACCAGAGTGTGCCGAAAGCTGAAACCAGGATCGCATCAAAGAGTCCGATGAGGAAGAAAGGGACCGTTTTCCCCAGAATAAATTCGACTCGTCGGATGGGGGTAACCATGATCTGTTCGAGCGTTCCGATCTCACGCTCCCTCACAACCGCAAAGGCGGTCAGGTTTACGACGATGACCATTATCAGGTTACCGATCACGCCCGGTATGAAAAACCAGCGGTCCGATATGTCAACGTTATACCAGGGTCTGCGATCAAGGACAACGCGCGGTATACCTGATAGAATCATGGGCGCCATGCGCTGCAGACGGGACAGCTGAAAGTCCTGGGCAAAGATTCCAGCAACCTGGTTAACGTAGCCGAGGCCTATAAGCGCAGTGTTCGAGTTTGAGGCATCCACAATCACCTGGATAGGCGCGGTCTCCCCCTTGTCGAGTAAACGCGCGAAGCCTGCATTGATCTGTATTGCCAGCGTCGCATCGCCGCGGTCTATCAGTGAAGGGATCTGCCTTTGATCTGCCGGTAGCCGGCGCACGTCGAAGTAGCGACTTGCCGCAAAGCGGGTGATAAGATCGCGGCTCGCCTGAGTATTATCGTAATCGACTACCGCGGTGGGCACATGTTTGACCTCCAGGTTCGCCGCATAACCGAAGATCAGCATCTGCATCATCGGCGGGAAGATAAGTACAAAGCGGGTCCGTTTGTCGCGAAGGACCTGGAGAAATTCTTTGATAAGCATGTGGCGCAGTCGGCCGAGCATAGTTCTCCGCTAGGTCAGTTTTTTCTTAAAGATGCGTGTGGCGACAAAAACAAGAAGGCAGGACATAAACGCCAGGGCAACGAGGTCATTCATCAGTATCGTGATCGGCGACCCTTTCAGGAAACTGTTACGGATGATCTCCATGTAGTACCGTGCTGGAATGACGTACGTGAACCGCTTGTATCGCCACCGGCATCTGGTCTATTGGAAAGAGAAATCCTGAAAGTAAGAACGCCGGAAGGAACGTGGCAAAGAGCGAGATCTGGCTGGCGGCCAGTTGGGATTTTGCCACAACGGAAAAGAAATATCCCAGGGACAAAACCACGATCAGAAAAAGAGCGGAGCTGATGAAGAAGACACTCCAGCTGCCCCGAAAAGGTACGCCGAACCACAAGATGCCGAACCCGGCGCACAGGCAGGTATCCAGCATGCCGATAACAAAATAAGGGGCCAGCTTGCCGAGCATCAATTCGAGCTCTGTGACAGGAGTAGAGATGAGCTGCTCCATCGTGCCCCTTTCCCATTCACGCGCGATGGTCAAAGCGGTCAGAAACACCCCGATGACGGCCATTACAATGACAACGACACCGGGGACGATGTTGGGCATGCTCTCAAGATTCTCATTGAACCAGGTCCGCGCCTCCACGCTGATCGGCGGCTTCATTTGTCGCTGTCCGTGACGCCGGATCCAGTCGACCTGAACCCGCTGCGAATAGGTCTGGACCACAGCCTGGGAATACGCAATTGCGATATTTGCAGTATTACTGTCTGTCGCATCGATCAATGCCTGTATGCCCACCTCGCCGCCCGCATTGAGCCTGAGAGAGAAGTCATGCGGAACAACGATAGCTAGCTTACAGCTGCCGGTGTCAAGTGCGCGAATGATCGCCGGATAGTTATTCACCGCCTTTTTTACATCGAAATACTCAGATGCCTGGAAGTGCTTCAACAAGTCCTGGCTCTGTTGGCTGCCTTCGCGATCGAATACGCATACCGGCACATGCTTGATATCAAGGCTGATACCGTAGCCGAATACAAGCATCATCGCGATCGGCATTGCGACAACGATACCCACACTTCTGGCGTCGCGCACAATCTGAAGCACTTCCTTAATGGTTACGGCGGTCAGCCTGTGCAGCCTCATTGCCCCTTTTTTTCCTCCGCAGGTTCCGCCTGCCTCGTTGTGAGCGCTACGAAGACATCCTCCAGTGTGGGGCTGATCGGCTCGATCTTCGACACGGTAACATGGTGCTCGGAAAGATGCTTCGTGAGGCCTGCAACACTCGCTTTGGCATCGGTCACAACAACATGGATCGCATTGCCGAAAATAGCGGCATCCAGAACGGACGGGCCGGTTTGGAGAACTTCCAAAGCTTTTCCCAGCGGCTCGCACTCCACCAGGAGAAGCTTCCCCTTCACCGCCCCCGACTTGAGTTCAGACGGCGAACCGGAGGCGACGACCTTGCCGCGATAGATCAAGACGAGGCGTGCGCAGTATTCCGCCTCATCCATATAGTGGGTTGTGACAAATACCGTCACCCCATCCGCAGCCATACGATGAATCAACTCCCAGAACTGTCGCCTTGATACCGGGTCCACACCTGACGTCGGTTCATCGAGGAATAATATGGGAGGCCGGTGCAGCAGTGCGCAGCCTAAAGCCAGACGCTGCTTCCATCCCGTTGCAAGGGTGCCTGTCAATGCGGACTCCCGGCCTTTCAATCCCGCCATCTCCAGTACCCAATCGGCGCGTTCCGGGATTGTTGACTCGGGCACGCTGTACATACCCGCAAAGAACCTGATGTTCTCTATCACTTTCAAGTCGTTGTAGAGTGAAAACTTTTGAGACATATAACCGATCTTCTGGCGCACGGCTTCAGGCTGGCGCGCGACGTCAAGGCCTGCCACCATGGCCTCACCCGACGTAGGGCGCAGCAAGCCGCACAGTATGCGTATCGTCGTTGATTTACCGGCGCCGTTGGGCCCCAGGAAACCGAATATCTCTCCCGGTTGCGCCGCAAATGAGATATGGTCAACGGCAACGAAATCGCCGAACTTCCTCACCAAATCTTTGACGAACACGGAAGGAGCGCCGCTATCCTTTTCCATTCCTCATACCTGTCTTCTCGACTGCCTGGACAAAAAGGTCTTCTACAGTCGGGGCGACCTCTTCAATGCGGTCAACGGGCAGATTCTCTGACTCAATGCGCGCACGCAGTTCGGGAACTCGCTTCGCCGCATCGTCTACGATGAGACGCAACCCGTCTCCCAACAGGACCAGATTGGATACCCCTTCGGAGTTTTTGAGCAGATCCCTCAGCCGCCTTGGCTCAGGCGCAATTACGAGAACAACATCTCCGGATATTTTCTTCTTCAGCTCTGCGGGCGTATCAGAATAGAGGAGTCGCCCTTGATGCAATAACGCCACACGGTGGCACCGTTCTGCCTCATCGAGATAAGAAGTGGAGATGAGTATTGCAACGTTTTCGCCGAGCAGAGAATAGAGGATACGCCAAAAATCGCGACGGGAGACCGGGTCCACGCCGTTGGTCGGTTCGTCAAGGATGATCACCTGCGGCGTATGTATCAATGCGCATATCAATCCCAACTTCTGTTTCATACCTCCTGAAAGGTTTCCCGCGAGCCGTTTGCCGAAAGGGCTCATGCCCGCGGCGGAGAGCAAGTTAGATGCGCGGTGCTCCCTGTCGGTTTTGGACAAACCGAAAATACCGGCGTAAAAGCGAATATTCTCGTTTACGGTCAGGTCTTCATACAGGCCGAACCGCTGCGACATATAGCTGATGTGATGCTTGACGCCTTCAGGGTCGCGCACGACATCAAACCCGGCAACGGCCGCAGTACCGGAACTCGGTGTAAGCACACCCGCAAGCATGCGCATCGTGGTTGTCTTCCCCGCGCCGTCGGGTCCCACCAGCCCGAAGATCTCGCCCGGCTTCACGTCGAAACTCAGGTGGTCTACGGCGACAACACCGGAGAATTCCATGGTCAATGCATCCACCTCTATGGCGTGGTGTGTATCAGCCATAAACGATCATCGACCGTTCACATTGATCTGCGCGTCCGCAGGCATGCCGGGCTTCAATTCGTGGTTGGGGTTGTCCAGATCGATCTTGATCCGGTAGACTAACGTGACGCGTTCTTTGTGTGTTTCGATGCTCTTTGGCGTGAATTCAGCCACGGAGGAAATGAATGACACACGGCCTTTATAGGTCTTATCCGGAAAAGTATCTGTTCTTACCGAAGCGATTTGCCCCCAGCGGACGCGGCCCAGATCAGTTTCACTCACGTAGCCGCGTAACCAGAGATGATCTATATCGGCAATCGTAACAACCGGCGTTCCAGGCTGGAGCACTTCGCCAAGCTCAGCCTGTCGCACGGTCACAACTCCCGTCTTCGGCGCAAAGTAGCGACGTGTAATCGAGTCGAATGCGCGACAGGCCCAGGTTCTGCCTCGCTGTGTTCACATTGGCCCGGTTTATCGCAATCTGCTCCTTGCGAGTACCTTCCACAAGCTCGTCATAGGTTTGCTTGTTGCGCTCGTAAGTGGCCTGGGCCCGTTTGAGGTTCGTGGCCGCAACATCCCGCGCTTCAGCAGAAACTGCGGCGTTCCGCTCGTAAAGAGCCTGATTGCGTTGGAACTCGATCTTTTTTAATTCCAGGTCAGCCTGAGCATCGAGGACCGCCTGTTCTGCGGCCTTGATGTCCTGAGTGCGGCTTCCGGCCAGCGCGAGATCCAGTTCAGCTTCGCGGGAGCGAAGAGATGCTTCATCGACACTGACCTGCTGCAGGTAGTCCTTGTTGTCGAGCCGCGCAAGAAGCTCTCCCTCCTGAACAAACTGACCTTCCTCAACGGGCAGCTCATCGAGACGGCCCTGGACCTTGAATCCCACCAGGCTTTCGTGGGCTTCGATGTTGCCTGAAATCGGCACAACGTTTGCGGGAGCCCTGCGCGCGGTCCAGCGTCCGTAGAGAACAATGATCGAAACCACAACTATGATGATAACGAGTACAGCAATGACCTTCTTCCTCATGGCTGACAAACCCTTTCCTCCGAAGTGTATCGGGCCATTACCACTCGGGGAGACGGATCGGTGATTTTCCGCTCCCCTCATTACCACTCGGGGAGACGGATCGGTGATTTCCGCTCCTCGGGATCAAGCTTTTTATAAGATGCCGGTGCGAGTAACGTGCCCCAGTTGGTCCGTTTTGACATCTCTTCCCTGACTTCGGGCGGCACCAATTCCTGACCTTCCCGTATCTCCCATCCGCCTCCGAGTCCCCTGTAGACTCCCACAAGGTTGCTCGAAAGATTGCCAAGGGTGACGGTCAGGTTGTCCTGCTCATTCAGGAGAGCCTGCTCGGCGATCAGGACGGTCGTGAAATCTTTGAGCCCTTCTCTATACTGCTCGACTGCAAGGTCGAGCGTGGTCTTGGCGGCCGCAGCGCTCCGCGCAAGAAACTCTGCCCTTTCCTGAGCCTTGAGAAAAGCGACTAAGGCATCCTCCACTTCCTTGTGGGCCTTGAGCACGGTGTTCTGATAAGCGATTAAGAGCTGTTCGAGCCGGGCATCCTGCACCCGGACGTTATTCGTAATCCGGCCATAGTTGAAAATATTCCACTGGGCGGAGGGTCCCCACTGGAACGTGCGGCTGTTCCAATCGAACATGTTGCCCAGGCTGAAACTGTTGACGTTGGTCGAGAGAAAGCCAAACATGCCTGACAGAGAAAATCCGGGGTAGAGGTCTGCCTTCGCCACGCCGATCTGGGCGCTCTGGACCGCTGCCTGATACTCGGCACTCCGAACATCGGGCCGCCTGCGCAGAAGATCGTTGGGGATACCGACCACTATCTCGGGCGGCGAAACCGGAATCCCTGAAGAACCTTCCAGAATTTCTGCGAGGTCGCTCGGAAGCATGCCCAGGAGGAGACTGAGTGAATTCTTGGCCTGTCGCAACTGGGCCTCTAAGGCAGGGATGGAAGCGGAAGTGTCGTTGAGCAGCGTCTTTGCCTGCTCCACATCCAACCGGGAAGCCATACCATAGTGAAACCGGTCCTCCGCAATCTTCAGGCCCTCCTTTTGAGTCTCGACATTCTGGCGGGCAATACCAAGCCTCTTTTCAAGGGTTCTGATCGCGATATAGGAATTGGTCACATCGGCCGTGAGACTCACCAGCGCGCTGTCGTAATCGGCCACTGCGGCAAGCAGATTTGCATCGGCTGACTCCACGGCTCGTCTGAATTTTCCCCAGAAGTCAATCTCCCAGCTGGCGCTGACCCCGACCTGGTCCTGCCAGTAATCAAAAATGTTTTTCGTGCGAGGCGCGGGGCTGGAGCCTACGATGGCGCCTAATGTGGATCGTTCGCTCGTCCGGATTTCCTGCAGCGAGCCGGAGGCTTGCTGGGTCTGAGGGTAGAGCCTTCCGATGAAGATCCCGAGCTGGGCACGAGCCTCCAGCACCCTCACCCCGGCAATCCTGAGAGACAGGTTACCGTGGTAGGCCCGGTCGATGAGCTGGTCCAGCACCGGATCGTTAAATGCCTTCCACCAGTTCTTGTATTCAGCGGGGTCCGTCTTGACGCGCCAGTCGTCCGCTTCGAGCCAGGCAGGCGCTACCGCAGCTTTGGGCTTTGCGAAGTTCGGTCCCACGGAACATCCGAGAAGAAGAAAAGTAATGAGGAGTGCGAAAAACGTCATCAGCCTCTCCCTGGCGAGACTCAGCAAGACCATGTCTATCCCTCTAAAGATCGTCTAGTGCCGGGCAGCGTGCGCCGCTCCCCATAATTTGATATTTTTTCCCTTCCTTTCCCGGTCATTACACCCCTGAGCACCACCCTGATGATGGTTAAGAATCCGGTCTGCGGTGTGAGCCCCATCTCCTTCATCTTTTGCGGATTCAGGATCGCTTCCACTGCTGCCAACAGGATTTCGATGATGAGGTTTGCCGGGATGTCTTTATCTATCAGTCCCGCTTTGCGTCCCTCGTCCAGGACTTTCCCGAAATACCGATGAACCATCTCCAACCGTCGTGTCTGGACGAGCATGAACATATCAGGCACTTCCCTTTGGATGTCCCAGAGAAAGGAGGGTTGAATCTCTTCCAGGTGGCGTTGAAGACACGCACAGAGATCGCGCAGTAAGGCCGGAAAGTTGGAAACGTCGCTGGAGGCTATACGCTCCAGGTCGGCATCGATGTCATGCAATTTGTCGAGCAACACTGCTTCGAGAAGGGCAACCTTGTCGGAGAAATGCGTGTAAAGTGTCTTCTTACTCATGCCGAGATCCGTCGCCAGATCATCCATGGTGACAATTCGAAACCCGCGAGCCAGAAAACGACGCCTGGCGTTTGCGATGATCCGGCGGCGAACAGATTGAACTGCCAGAGTCCCGCTGGAACGTTCATTCTTCAAACCTGATTTGTGGGCAGCCATATACTATGGAAACCAGTCTAGTACCAATAGTTTCCGTAGTCAAGCAAAAAATAAGCATACATTTCCAGGGGCTTGCCCATGGGAATCTATGTAGCGGGCACAGCGAGTGAGAGACTGAAAGAATCTTCTATGGGACAGCCTTGAAAGCAAGGTGTTGAGCCTGCTTTACGACTTTATCATCACCAGCAGCATCTTGAATGCAGCCACTGCTTTCAGCGCGTGAGGCTGGTTCGCCGGCATGATGATCATCTCCCCTGTCTTAAGCAGATTCTTGTTGCCCGCAATCGTGATCTCTGCCTGTCCGTCAAGCACGGAAACCATCGCGTCGAAAGGCGCCGTGTGCTCGCTCAGACCCTGCCCGGCGTCGAAGGCGAACAAGGTCACTGTGCCTGTCGGCCTGGCGATGATCTCCCTGCTTACGACTGATCCTGCCTGGTAGCCGATGAGGTCAACGAGCTTCGCCACGTGCGGTTCCTGTTCTTTCACTTCATTCATGATCCGTCCTCCTTTCGGACTCTGCCTTAAATCTTGATACACATTCCTGTCAAACGCAAGAAAGAAATTGTTCATTTTGTCTTGACATAGATCAATAATAGAATTAGTCTAAAGTTATAATGAATATTAAAATGGCTTCTTTCAAGGAAATGCTGGTTTCGGTCGGGCTAAGTGCGTCGTACCAGCGTATGAGAATCCTGGAGAATCTAATGGACCGGACGGACCATCCGACTGTGAACATGCTGTACGATGACCTAATCGCGGAGATTCCGACCCTCTCGCGGGCAACCGTCTATAACTCCCTCAACGCGCTTATGGGCAAAGGGCTTGTGACGGCCTTGACGATCAAGTCTGAAGAGACGCGCTACGACTTCAAGAGAGAGTCTCACCATCACTTTCTATGTAAACGGTGTGGCTCGATTCTGGATATAGAAGTTTGCTGCAAGTATGCGGATGTGGGTGAAGTCGGAGGACACAGAGTTGAAGATATCCATGGTTATTTCAAAGGCACATGCAAAGAGTGTTTAAGGAAAAGCCGTAGCGCGCGGAACCGGGCGAAAGGACTGCCCCGGCAAAATACTTCCAGAAAAGGAGATAAGAATGGCTGATCGGATGCAGGTGTACAAATGCGAGATCTGTGGAAACATAGTTGAAGTGATGCATGCCGGAAAAGGTGTGCTGGTCTGCTGTAACCAGCCGATGAAGCTGATGAGTGAGAACACGGTCGATGCTTCGTTAGAAAAGCATGTGCCTGTACTAGAAAAGAGCGCCGGCAGCGTAACGGTCAAGGTGGGCAGTGTACCTCACCCGATGGAGGAGAAGCACTATATTGAGTGGATCGAACTGGCAGGCGCGGGCGGAATGGGCGCGGGCGGAATGGGCGCGAGCGGAATGATCGAGCGGCGCTACCTGGCGCCCGGAGATGATCCAAAGGCGGTTTTCGCTTCCATCGAAGGAGCAGTGACCGCACGCGAATACTGTAATCTGCACGGACTGTGGAAAGCATAGAAAGATAGGGTCCCGGGTCCGGGGTCCTGGGTCCCGAAAGACAAGTAAGCCGACCCCAACCGAGGATACCGTTGCTCGACGCGGACGCTGTTTTTCGGTTCTATAAGTTTTTCCGGACCCAGGACCCTGGACCCAAGAACTCAGGAGGAGAGAATGAAGAGCGTGAAAGGAACGAAAACGGAGCATAATCTACTGGCGGCGTTTGCCGGCGAGTCGCAAGCGAGAAACAGATACACGTACTTTGCATCTGAAGCAAAGAAGCAAGGTTATGATCAGGTATCCTCATTTTTTCTGGACACCGCAGAGAACGAGAAGGAGCATGCGAAAAGATTCTTTCAATTCCTTGAAGGGAGTGACCTTGAGATAACGGCATCCTACCCGGCCGGCATCATCACTGACACCATGACTAATCTCAAAAATGCGGCAGCGGGAGAAAACCTTGAGTGGACTACTCTTTACCCGGAATTTGCGCGGATTGCAAAAGAAGAAGGATTTAACGAGATAGCGGTGGTCTTCAATTCCATCATGGTTGCCGAGAAGCAGCATGAGAAGAGGTACCTGGCACTCATGGCCAACATAGAGAAGGGCAGGGTATTCAGGAAGGATACGATTGTCACGTGGAGATGCAGAAATTGCGGATATGTCCATGAAGGGGCAGGCGCACCGGAGGCGTGTCCGGCATGCGCGCATCCGCAAGGCTATTATGAAATGCTGGCAGAAAATTACTGACAGATAGCGTCACAAGGTACCGGGATCGGCGCAACGTAAGGTCTGACCGCTGCGGACAAAGCGGACATTTCTATTCTGTCAAGGATGAGAGAGTCCTATGCTGTGCGAGTGCTGTTGAGGTTTTGCTTGACATGACGTTTTCTATCTGATAGTTTGGTGTGCGAATGGACAGGGAACAGGTACGCTCAATATACGGCCAATACTCATCGGTCTACGATCTCTTCTTCTCACATATCTTCTCACCAAGAATAAAGATGGGATTGGGCAGGTCGGATATTCAAAAAGGTGACAAGATACTGGAAGTCGGGGTCGGCACCGGAATTTCGCTTCATATGTATCCGAAGTCCTGCACGCTTGTCGGCGTTGACGTCACGCGAAAGATGCTTGAGAAAGCACGCGACAAGAAGAATGCCATGCGGCTCGATAACGTACATCTCATGGAGATGGACGGAGAGAACCTTACCTTTGCAGATGATAGCTTCGACCATTCAGTCGCAGCATTTGTAGTCACCGTCGTGCCGAACCCTGAGAAAATGGTTGCCGAGATGAAGAGAGTAACCAAGAAGGGCGGCAACATCGTAATCCTGAATCACTTTTGCAGTACCAACGGCCTCCTTTTGAAGCTGGAAAAACTTTTCTCTCCGCTGTGCGAGAGGTGGGGCTGGAGATCGGACATCTCAATCAATCTCCTTTCCAACCATTGCAGCCTTCAGATCAAGGAGGTCTTCAAAAAAACCAGGCTGGATCCTTGGTCCATCATCATCGCCACCAACCAGAAGTGAAATGAAAATCGCCGGTATTCAGTTCTCATGTTCGAAGGACAAGGAGAGGAACGTAGAAAAAGGCCTCAAAATGGCCGACATGGCGATTGAAGCGGGAGCGCGGATCATCTGCTTCCAGGAGCTTTTTAATCTGCACTGGTTTCCGAACGGGAGGGACGAGAAAGCCTTCGCCGAAGCCGATGCGCTCGATAGCCCTGTTGTCGACACGATGAGAAAAAAAGCCGCCGAAAAAGGCGTCGCAATTATTCTCCCTATTTTCGAGCGGGAAGATACGCGGTACTTCAACAGCGCCGTTGTGATCGACGCAGATGGCAGCGTGAAGGGCACGTACAGAAAACTGCATGTTCCGGATATTCCTCTGTGGGAGGAGAAATTCTATTTCTCGACCGGCGACAAAGGTTACTCTGTGTTCGAAACGACGTTTGGGAAAATAGGAGTCCAGATTTCGTGGGACAACCTCTTCCCTGAAGGAACGCGCATTCTCGCACTTAAGGGGGCTGACATCGTTTTCGCGCCTACAGCTTGTGCCTTCAAGTCGCAGCACATCTGGCAGACGGTGATTACGGGGAATGCGATTGCCAACTCCATTTTTGTGATGAGGGTCAACCGGGTGGGAAGCGAGGATACACAAGACTTCTACGGCATGAGTTTCTGTGTGAATCCCGAAGGCGAACTCCTGGGCGGACCTACGGGGCAGCAGGACGGTATTCTTCTGGCCGACGTGAACCTGGATTCGCTGAAAGAAATACGCAGAGAATGGCCCATCCTCAAGGAAAGAAGGCCCGATCTTTACGGCGAAATTCTGATGAACACGTGATGCATGAATGAAAGCAGACGAAGCTAAAGGTAGAAGCTATACAGCAGTCTGCATTCGAAAATAGAGCGAGGCGACCAGGAGGATAGCGACGGAGGCGTACTATAGTACGTCGGAGTCGCGCCGACGCCGGCACCGAAGAGGGCACCCGTGCCTGAACGCGGGTCATGAACGAAGGCAGACTGCTGTGATACGGAAAAAGATAGCGGCGATTGTTAAGGAAGCAGGTGAGCGCTGCTTGGAGCGAGGCTTCTTCCCTCCAGGAACAGAGATAAAGCCTATAATAGAAATCCCCAAAGAGCTTGAGCACGGAGACTACGCTACTAATATCGCTTTTCTGCTTGCACGCACCGCTAAAAAGAAACCGGAAGATATCGCAAGAACGCTGATTGAATGCATGGATTTTCAGAGCGTGTGCGAGAAAGTAGATGTTGCTGCCAAAGGCTTTGTCAACTTTTACGTGCGTGATGATATCTACCGGTCGGCCTTGAAAGATGTGGCCGATCAGGGCGTGGACAGCTTCCTTCCTGAAGTCGGAGAGCATAAGAGGGTTATAATCGAGTTTGTGAGTGCCAACCCGACAGGGCCGCTGCACGTGGGCCACGGTCGTGGAGCCGCAGTGGGAGATGTCCTGGCGAACCTCCTTCGCAAAGCAGGTTTCGACGTCACGACGGAATATTATGTGAACGATGCAGGCAGGCAGATAGAAACTCTGGGCAAGTCCGTTTACCTGCGGTGGAAAGAGATCCGCGGGGAAAGGATAGATTCCCACGGGCAAGCGCGTGGAAATCTATCTAGCGAGCACGGCGAGCGGAGGGGAGGCTCCGCCAGCTCAGCTGGTGGAGGGGGCGACGCGAGCCCCAGTAATGGAATATCCGGAAAATCTCTACCAGGGGGCCTATGTTAAAGAGATAGCCGGCCGGATTATTTCCGAAGGTCTCTCTGTTCCGGAAGAAGAGACGGAGGCTGTCCGCTTCATGGCCCGCTACGCAGCCGAGATTGTGCTGGCAGGCATTCAAAAAGACCTTGAGGATTTTGGTGTCAGGTTCGATAACTACTATCATGAGCAGACGCTCTTTGAGGAAGGGCATGTGGACCGGGCGATCGATACGCTCAGAAAAAGAGGCTATCTGTATGAACAGGAAGGAGCGCTCTGGTTCAAGATGGATGACAAAGGGGATGAGAAGGATCGCGTGATCATTAAGTCGGATGGGGAAAAAACCTACTTTGCATCGGACATAGCCTATCACGACCAAAAATTTGCACGAAAATTTGATATACTTGTTGACATCTGGGGTTCTGACCATCACGGGTATATACCACGCCTCAAGGCATCGATTGAGGCTCTGGGCAAAGACAAGGATAGCCTGAAGGTCATCCTCATACAGTTTGTTACACTCCTGAGGGATGGCAAGCCGGTTGGTATGTCGACGAGGGCAGGTCAGTTTACGACGCTGAGAGAGGTCATGGATGAAGTGGGCAAAGATGCTTCGCGTTTTTTCTTTCTGATGAGAAAGAGCGATGCCCATCTGGAGTTTGATCTGGATCTGGCGAAGAAGACGTCGAACGAGAATCCTGTCTACTATGTGCAGTATGCTCACGCCAGGATTGCGTCTATCTTCCGGCTGGCGAGCAGAGGAGGGCATCGATCTTGCCGACGGTCAAGGGGCGGACGTGAGTCTGCTTGCACTTCCGGAGGAGACCGAGCTCATAAAAGGCATCTTGCGGTTCTATGACGGTCATAGAAGGCGGCGCGAGAAGCTTTGAACCGCATCGCCTGACTTTTTATCTGGTGGAGCTGGTAGCAAGCTTTCATCGTTATTATAATAAGGTACGTGTGCTGAAAAACGAGACAGCTCTTACCAGAGCCCGCCTCATGCTTCTGTGCTGTGCTGCAGCAGGTGATAAGGAGCGGATTGGAAATACTCGGTGTGAGCGCGCCGGAAAGGATGTAACTAGGGTCCCGGGGCCGGGGTCCGGGTCCAGAGTAAAACTGTTCCGAGAGACTGAGAATATACGAAAGTGAGATAGACCAAATTGAGCAAACCAAAGAAACCAGAGAAACCAGAGAAACAGAATAAACCCGATAATCCGGGTTCGGCAGCATCGAACGAAAGCGGCGGCAGCGACTCAGGCTGCGGTGAAGAGTAAGTGGAGGGAATATGCAGAGTCCCTGATCATCGCGGCGCTGATCGCATTTCTTGTGCGGAGCTTCGTGGTGCAGGCATTCAAAATTCCTTCCTCCTCCATGGAGCCCACGCTGCTGATCGGCGACCATCTGCTGGTCAACAGGCTGAGCTACCTGATCAAGGTGCCATTCACCGATATCGTCATCCTCCATATCAAAGGGCCTGATCGCGGCGACGTCGTTGTTTTTCGGTATCCGGAGGACAGAACCAAGGACTTCATCAAGAGAGTGATAGCTAAAGAAGGAGACGTAGTTGAGATCAAGGACAAAGTAGTCTTCGTCAACGGGAAGCGTGTCGATTATAAGCAGGCGGTTTTTGCTGAAGCCTCGGTCATTCCCGGCTATTTCTCGCCGAGGGATAATCTGGGCCCGGTGACGGTGCCGAAAGAGAGCTACTTTGTCATGGGCGACAACAGAGACAGGAGCCTGGACAGCCGCTTCTGGGGCTTTGTTAAGTACGATGATTTTGTCGGGAGGGCGCTCATCATCTATTTCTCCTGGAACGCCACTGCGACCGATCCGTTGCATTACATTCGCTGGAGTCGGATCGGCAGCCTGATACGATGAAGCCACGAGGTGCATTTTTGCACCGTCATGAGGTATAGTATTGTTTAACTACAGTTTGAGGAAAGATGTGAAGAGGACAACTATTCTTCTCCTGGCTTTTTTTATCAGTGCCGCCACAGGTGTATCCGTGGCACAGGCTGATGACGGCTCCTCCTATTTCAATTTTCTAAAAGGGTACAGGGCTGCGCAGGAGGGGAAATACGAACAGGCAATCGACAATTATCGGGCAGCTTTACGCAGCAACCCGAACTCATCAAGCATACGGAGCGAGCTGGCCCTGATATACACGAGCATGGGGGAACTGCCGAAGGCTGAGGAGCAGCTGAAAGAGGCTCTCCGCATCGACCCCAGGAACTGCACGACGATGAAGTTGCTTGCAGGTCTTCAGTCATCGCGGCAAGAGACGGAAAAGGCCAAAGAGCTGTACGAGCGCTGTATCAGCATCGATCCGGAGGATGTCGACGCATACATCTACCTCGGTTCCATTTTAATTGCGCAGAAGAATTACGAGAAGGCGCTCAGCTACCTATCAGACGGTTCTGAAGTATGACGAAGATAATATCATGGCGCTCTACTATTCGGGAAGGCTCTACGCAGAGCAGAAGAACTATCAAAAAGCGAAAGAATACTATATGAAGGTGCTCGAAATGAGGCCTAATTTCGAGCTGGCGCTTTTTGATCTGGCTGCGATATACGAAATCGAAGGTACGGTCGATAAAGCGAAGGAACTCTACGAGAGGGTGATCGCGATCAATCCGCAGAATAAGAGAGCACGATCGAGGTTGGCTGCTATTTACGTTCGGAAAAAGGATTACGATAGAGCCATTTTCGAGTTCGAAAAACTGTCGGACATGAATCGCGAGGATGTTGCTGTCAGGGAGAATATAGGCCTGCTTCATCTCGAACGGGGTCGCTATGAAGAGGCGATACGAGAGTTTAACCTGGTGCTCGCGTCAAGGCCGAAGGATAACAAGGTCCGTCTCTATCTCGCCCTTGCGCTGCAGGAAATAGGAGACACGAAGAGGGCTATCGACGAGATCCTGAAGATTGAACCGGGAACTGAAGAAGCAAAGGCGGCAAGCAAGAGCCTTGGAGCACTTTACATCAAGTCCGGCCGTATCGACGAAGGCATAGCGAAGATGAAAGAGTTGATCGCGCAGGACAATAAGAATATCGATTTATATTTGACATTGGCCGGACTCTATGAGGAAAAAACGGATTACGCTGCCGGCATCAAGGTGCTGGACGCGGCGCGCCAGGTGGAGCCGGAGAATATTGATGTGCTCTATGAGCTCGGCGTTCTGTACGAAAAGAATAAGGAGACCGATAAAGCGCTGGAATACATGGAGCAGGTGCTGCGTTTAAATCCTGATCAGGCAAATGCTCTCAACTTCATCGGCTATACATGGGCTGAAAAAGGAATAAATCTCGATAAAGCCGAAGAGATGATAAAGAAGGCTCTCGCCCTCAAACCGGGAGATGGTTACATTCAGGACAGCCTGGGATGGCTCTACTATCAAAAAGGCGACTACAAGAAAGCAACAGACGAACTGTTGAAGGCACACCAAGAGGCGCCGGACGATCCGATGATCGCGGAGCACGTTGGAGATGCCTACCTGAAGCTCGGCGATCGAGTGCAGGCAACTGAGTTTCTGCAAAAAGCGCTGCAGCTGGACACAAAAGGCGAACGCAAACAGATCGTGGAAGATAAACTGAAGGATCTTGAAAAGAAGAAGTGAAGACAGCCTGCATCTGTTTACTCTTCCTCGCCCTTCTCAGCGCGTGCGCATCAATCTCTCACAAACAGTCTATTGAATGGCCGGAGACGGCTTCAGTACATCGAGGCATCGGGCGATCTCTCCATGTCCTGGCGTAACATAGATTTTTCGGGCATGGTCAGTCTGCAGATGGACTACCCATCCGTGTTTGTGCTTGAGATTTACGGCATGTTCGGGCAAACCCTTGCCTACATCAAGAAGGATGGTGACAACTTTCTTCTGGTGGCCGGAGACGAGAAGAGCACGGACAAGCGCGCTTTTGAAGAACGGTATGGATTGCGCATCGATGATTTCATTGACGATCTGGCCATGAAGGGAGAGAAGAAACAGATCGACGGAACAACCATCATTACACGATCCAATTATCACGTGATCTATAGTCAGGATAAGAGAGGAAGAAGGAAGATGACCTGGGAAGGGCGTGATGGCACCATGCAGCTCGTTTTCACACAGGTGAATTTTACCCCGGGAGAGCAGAATGCCCAAAATAGTGGCGGGAAGATGTGACGGGTATGATTCTCCCGAGCTTCGCCGATTTATCGAGCGCGCTCTTAACGAAGTAGGCCTTCTCTTTGATGGCTGCAGGGTACTGCTGAAGCCCAATCTGCTCGCCGGGAAGCCTTCTCACAAGGCTGTAAACACCCATCCGCAATTCGTCAGAGTTCTGGCAGAACTATTTCTCGAAAAGGGCTGCGATGTTCACATAGGAGACAGCCCCGGCTACGAATCGACAGAGAGGGCGCTTAAATCTTCAGGGATCTTGAGTGCGGTGCGGGATCTGCCGCTGAAGATCGCACCCTTTGATAAAAAAGTAATCAAGAAGTCTCGTGGCATCTCTCCTTATCGCGAGTTTCTCTTCGGCGAGGACCCTGCATCATTCGATCTGATTGTTAATCTTCCCAAGCTGAAGACGCACGCCATGATGGGTTTGACGCTCGGCGTCAAAAATATGTTCGGATTCGTTCCTCGTTTCGAGAAGGCGAAATGGCATCTGAGGGCAGGCCGGAATGCTGCTCTTTTCGCCGCAATACTGATAGATATTTACCGTCTCGTCAATCCAACGATAACGATCCTTGATGGGATCGTTGGCATGGAAGGAGATGGACCGGCCAGCGGCACGACCCCGTGAACTAGGGGTTATTGCGGTTTCTCGTGATGCGATCGCACTGGATGCATTCGTAGAACGCTCGCTGGCCCTTCCCGAACCACTGCCGCTCATGGGAGTGGCGCTTGCGAAAGGGTTGGTCGAAGAGGCTGAGGTAGTTGATCTCGGTATGCCGTCTATTCAGAACTTTCAGCTGCCCAAGACGATGGATGTAGGCTGGAATCTGCCGGGTGCCGTGCGTAACACCATGAAGACGCTTTTCGTGAGGAAGCCGAAATGTGCGAAGAATCTTTGCAAGCAATGCGGCGTCTGCATGGAAGTCTGTCCTGCGAGCGCGATCAAGACCTACGAGGAATTCCCGGCGTTTGATTATAAGAAATGTATCCGGTGCTATTGCTGTCAGGAGTTGTGCCCGCACAGCGCCATCCGCGTATAGCGCTACACGCCACGTTGCCTTTTGCGCCTACCTTCGTTGCCCTTCGGCCTGTTCTGCGTCGACGTACCGCAAGGTACGCCTCCGCAGCCCAGGCCTCGGAGCGCCTCGGTATGCATCAAAATTCAACGTGGCGCGCAGATACTGTCGCGAATGTGCCACTGTACTGTCGGAGAAAACGGTGCGGGCCGGCCTGCGGTCTTGAGGTACACTTCGTTCAAGGACCGGGCTCTGCCCTTAAGGACCACTTCGTTCGAGGCAAGCCACTAGCGGGCACTTGCTTCAAGGCCGCAGGCCGGTCCTCAAGCGAAGCGGTCCTCGAATCAAGCCGGAGGGCTTGATGGTCCTTAAGCCTCCGAAGGTGGAGGTCCTCAAGCCGGCTCGCCGGCGGGTCTTTAAGGCCCTTTATGGGCCGGTCGTCCTTTCTTACTCAGCGATCAGCATGTTTGTTGCAAGATGATTCAGCTCTTCTACGCCTGATTCTGTTACCACCACCGTGCCGCCGATGTTGACGCGGTGCTTGCCGCGTTGTGCGTTCGGCTCCAGCTCGAATACCATGCCGGCCTCTAGGTCAGATCCTGACTGTCCCAGGCGCCCTTGCCCTTTTCACCTTTCGTGGAAGCCTCTACTCTTCCCACCCAGGCGAGCGGTGACAGGCTGTGGAGCATAGGACTGATGTGCCAGCAGCCGGCAGCATGAATCACTTTTTCCATCTCGTCGGCCACCTTGTTGAATGTCGTACCCGGGCGAATCACCTCGAGCCCTACTTCATAAGCGCGCCGCGCAACTTTTGCGCACTCTGTGTGGACGTCATCGACAGGCTGCAGCGCAATCGCCATCTGCTGCTGGCTTTCAAATCCTCCGTAGCGCGGAAAGATTTCGGCCAGAACCATATCGCCTTTTTGAAGGATGCGCGTCGGGCCGCCCTGATAGCGCCATATAGGCGGACCCCAACTCACGGTCTCCGGTCCGGAATGAAGGATCAGGAATGGCTGAGGGGAAAAGGCGCAGTTCTTGAAGATCGTGTATAAGACATCCGCCGTAATCTCAAGTTCACTCACACCCGGCTTTGCCATCTTGTACATCACCTTGCATGCTTCCTCGCCGATGGCGGCTGAACGGCGCATCATTACAAGTTCTTCTTCGCCTTTCACGAGCATCATAGCGGCAAAGGCGGTAAAACAATCCACGAACTGAACACGAGGTAGTTCCGCAAGGACTTTCGTCCAGAGGGCATAAGGGATATAGCCGGTCATTTCGGATGGTCCCCTCGACTCAACACCCACCACTCCCAGGCGGGCTTTGTCGAGGCCTTTCTCGCGGACTACTGCTGCCACGGTGGATGCGTCAACACCGACCCGCCAATCCTCTATCCACGGCGTGATTCCCCTTTGCTCGGCCTCCTTCATGCGCATGAGACGGCCCTCCTGCCAGGTTATGTACGTCGGTGCGCCTTCCGCCGGAAAGATCACGATGCCTTCAGCGTAATCATTAGTGAGATAGGTATCATACTGCTCCCTGCTTGTAAGGCCGGCCAAAACCAGCCCTTCAAGGTTGAGACGTTTCAACAGGTCTCTTGTTCTGGCGAATCTCCTGTCCCGCGTCGCCAGGGATAATACGGGAAAATCCGTGTTGCTGCTCATGAGACACCTCCATGACGTTAATGATGAGAGACTACTTTTCTTGCGCTCACTTTATAAACACATCGGGTAACCACGTGGAAATTTGCGGGAAGAACATCAGGATAAAGACACAGATAACCATGCCTATGAGAAATGGATAAATACCTTTGTAGACGAGTCCCAATGGCACCTTTGCAATGCCTGCTACCATGAAGACGGTGATCGCCATCGGAGGGATGACCACGCCTATGGCGAGCGTTGCAGCCACGAGCATGCCGAAATGGATGAGATCAAATCCGAGCTGAACAACGACCGGCGCGAATATGGGCGTCGCCAGAACAAAGAATGCCATATCCTCTATGAACTCTCCCCCGATGATATATACCAGCAGGATGAGTGTGAGCACCAGATAGCGGTTGAGATGGAGCGTGCCCAGGAAGTCTGCAACAGCGTACGGCGTTCTTGTCACCGAGAAGAAGTGGCCGAGTATGGTCGCGCCGGCAAGAAGGATGATGACCATCGAAGAGATGCAAAGAGTCTCACGGGTTGCTTCGGCAAAGCCTTTCAGCGTGATATCTTTCCTCAGAAAAGAGAACAGGCAGACGGCACCTGCTCCCACGCTCCCTGCTTCTGTGGGTGTGAAGAAGCCAGCCATAAGGCCGCCTATGACCACGACGAATATCACGACAACCCATGCTACAGACGGAAGAGAGGCAATCTTCGCCTTCAAGGTGAACCTCTCTCCTTTTGGTCCTACATCTGGGTTTATTTTGCACCACCCGATCAGAGTAACCACAAAAGAGAGAGCGAGTAACAACCCCGGAAATATGCCTGCAAGGAACATTTTGCCGATCGAAACATTTACCAGAAGAGCGTAAATGATCAATGGAACAGCCGGAGGGAGCAAGCCCCCCAACGTCCCTACACACGCCACGATCCCGGTGGAGAGCCTTTTGTCGTAGTTGTATCTGTCCATTTCAGGCAGCGCTACCGTGGCGAACGTGGCTGTCGTCGCAGCGGCCGATCCGCAGACAGCCTTGAACAGGGTGCCCGCGACTACTGTTCCTATGGCGAGTCCGCCCGGAACATTGCCGATAAACTTATAGGTACAGTCGTATACTCTCCTTGCTATCCCGGCGCGCGCAGCAATCTGTCCCATGAAAACGAAGAGCGGTATGCAGGTGAAAGCATAGGAGGAAAAGACGCTGTATACGTCAACGGCAACGAGATTCAGGGCTGCTTCTATATTCACGAGAAGGGCAAATCCTATGAATCCGGCGAACGCCATCGCGAGACCTATTCCCATACCTGACAAGAAGAGGAGAAAGAGAAACGCGATGGTAAGAACAGTAATAACCGGTACGGACATCCCTTCACCTCATCCGCCGGCGAACACCCGGGTTCCTTCTATCGTGCAGCTACTGAGTGTCCGTCCGCCTGAACGTCTTTACATGTTGCGCGAGAATCACGAGACAGTAAACCAAGAAGCCGAGTACCATGATATAGACGAAAGGCCACAGGGGAATAGGGATGGTATCCGTGACCCGCTCTTTGATGTAGAGGTCATGACCCAGATAGATTGCACGCCACGCGATCATGGAGGTTATGGTCATGCTGAAGAGGCAGATCAGACTGTCGACAATAAGGCGCACAATTCTGGGAGTGCGGCGGAAGATAGAATCGACTGCGACCTGATAACCCTTTATGTAAGAGTAGGCGATCGGCAAGGCAAAGATTACACTGCCCAGAACGCGCGTGATGTCGTACGCGCCGCGTATCGGGTAACCGAAATACCGTAGCACCACGTCAGCGCACGTTAGAATCATCATCGCCGTTATGACACAGACCCCTACCCAGGTCATCACACTGGCAATTGAAGAAACGGTTCTGGAGTACAAACTGATCCTGCTACCGCACCCTGAGCCATTTAGATTCGGGCTCTCTGTTCGATTGGTTTTATTGGTTTGATTGGTTCCAATACAACCAATACAACTAATGAAACTAATTGAACTAATGAAACTAATTCAACCAATTCAACGATCTTATGTTTACGGGTTTTTCTGTATATACTCCTTGCAGAATTGCAGAGCCTCTGCGCCCGGAAGCCCCTTCTCCTTCATCTTATTCACGTACTGATCATAGGCCGGTTTCATTCGCTCTGTCCATCGCGCTGTTTCCTCTTTTGAAGCCTGGATGAACTTGTGCCCCTTCTTCAGCGCGAACTCCTCACCCTCCTTGTCTATGCCATTCCAAAACTTGCCTTCGATCTCTGCGTACTCCTGAGCCACCTGCGTGAATATTTTCTGAATATCGGAGGAACAGCATCCCACTTTTTCTGATTCATGACGTAGAGGCTCAGCGAACCGCATGCCGCGCCGTAATTCAAGGTGGTGTAGGTCGTTACTTCCGCTATTCTGTAATTGAGCAAAGCTTCTGTAGGGAGTAATACGCCATCGACCACACCTTTCTGCACCGCATCATACGTCTCTGTTACGGGCATGGCGACGGGCGTCGCTCCGAGTGCTCTCACCACCCCCTCCGTCGGTCCGGCAGCCCTTATTTTGAGTCCTTTCAAGTCTTCGAGTTTATAGACGGGTTTTTTGGAGGTATGAATAATGAAAGGCCCGGGTGTGGAGAAAAAAGGAACTGAACGTCGTTCAGCTCCTTCGGTTTGAACTTCTCAATAAAGGCATTACCCAACTTGCAGATCTGGTAGCCGGACGTCTGCCCCAGGGGCAGATCAAGCACCTCCAGGAGGGGGAATTGGCCTCTTGTCTGGCCGGCGGTGCAATGGCCTATGTCGGCAATGCCCTTTACCACTCCATCGTAGGTCCATGGACCCTGCACCAGGGTTTCTGCCGGGGTAGTAGGTGATCTTCACCCTGCCGTTCGTCCTTTTTTCAAGGTCGTTTGCCATGTCCACGTGGATCTTGTGCATCTTATGGCCAGTGGGAACATAGCTCGCATAGCTGAGCTTGATGACAGCATCTGCCGCATGAGCAGGGGAACAATGAGCTGATACAGAGAGAAGCAGCGCCAGCGCCAAAGTAACTACGAGACATCTTTTCATGATCCCTCCTCATTCAAATTATCGTACTCATCATGATAAACCGGAACGACCTGTCGGCAGAGCCCGTACTGTACTATGTGAGTGGATCTTTTCGGAGTTTACTAAACGAAAGATTTACTGTCAAGAGAAAGCACGAAGTCACGCGTGCAAGGAAAGAGAAGTTGCGGATCGTTTCCAGTACCGATCCGGATTCAAGATGGAGACCGAGGCGGCAGCGAGGGCCGACGCAGGCGTACCTGGGTACGTCGCAGTGAAGGGACGAAGCGACAACGAAGGTATACGCTTAAAGGCGAATTGTCGCTAGGAGTAGTCGCCGCGGTTGAACTTTTGGACCTCTACTACCGAGGTAATAAGCACGCGATTGAGAATATCTTTCAGGTTATCGCCGTCAGGGAGTGTGACAAGAACAGCGGCAAGGCTCTTGTTGTGTTCCTCCATGCGGTTGATGAGCGGCTGGAGCGATTCGGTTGGGATGGATGCACTTGCCATTGTGCGCTGATACTCCTCCAGCGTATCGAGCAATTGTTCAACGCGCTCGAGGATTGGTCCCTGCTGCTCATCTATGGACTGTATGGACCGTATGGACTGCAGGGCCTCTAGGGAGCCCATGCCCCGCACGGCCTCTATATCTGCGATTGACCCGAGGCTACCGGCGGTTTCCATCCCCGTCGTCTGGCCGTTGTGAAGACCGGATGCGGCCCCCGCGCCTGATCCCTCCTGCGCCTGATTCCTGGTACGCTCGAGCGTTCTCTGAAGGAGTTCGCCGAATTTCGCGGTTTCCTTTTGGCCGGGCCTTCTTCCTGCCTGTTCTATGATGACGCGGGATGGTTCATCCGTCTTGATCTTCATGTTATGGGCACCTCTTATCGAGTGACATCGATTGCGGCAAGGTCTGGCGCTTCTATCCTCCGGCGACCGGCGGAAATATGCTGACGACGTCTCCATCACGAAGCATGTATTCTCCGGTCACCACGTTGCCATTCACGATAAATATCTTGGGAATGTCACGAGGTAAATTTATCTCTTCCGCCACCGTATCAACTGCCGTCTCATTCTCCAGCTTCTTTTTAAAAGAGGGCCCGGAGTCTTCAGGCAGGTGATCACGAAATGTCGCGAATAACCGCACCTCAATTTCCATTGTATCCTTTATACCCCAAATGGGGCACGTATGGCAAGTCACGGGTTCTTGGAGAGCAGGCTGTTCAAGGCTTCAGCGAGCTGTGTCCCTCTGTAGGGCCTCCGAACAAGGTCATGAAAACCGAGCTCCTTCATTCGCCCCGCAAGGGAGTTATCGGAATTACCGGTTGAGGCGAGCACCTTCACCCTGGCATCGATCTGTTTAAGTTGTTTTGCCGTCTCGGCCGCGTCCGGTCCGTCCGAAAGGGAGAGATCGAGAATGACCACGTCAAAGGGCGCTCCGGTTTCAACGGCACTCTTAAAACGTGTGACCGCCTCCAGGCCGTTCTTTGCATATCCGACCCTGCAGCCCATGTAATTCAGCATACCACCTGTCACATCCCGCACGATCTCCTCATTATCAACGACCAGGATTTTGCTATGACCCAGAACGCGCCGGAGTTCCCTGTGGTCCGGTTCAGTCGGTTCTTGCTTTACATCGCGCGTTTCTGCGACTTCGCCTTCCGCGGGCGTTTCAGCCTTTATTTCTGCAGTGTTGTTCGCCTTCCGCGGGCGCTCCATTTTCCTTCCCGGCAGTATACGGCTCCAGAGGGTAGGGGAGCTCTTCTGCAAGAATGTGGTGGAAACCTTCCAGGAGTGGTTCCGGCTGCCCCGGATGAGGCTCGACAGTATCTTCTCTCCGGTACTTCAACACAGCCGATGCTTGCTGCATGAGCGTTGCGACCAGCGCGGGATGGTCGAGCTTGGCTGCCTTCGGCATCAGGATTGTTGCCATCCCGAAAACTTCGCCTTCCGAGACCAGCCCCGCTATGTACGTGGAGCCGAAAAGAAAGAAGTCTTCCATGGCGTTGTAGACGTCCATGGGCAGCCGATCGACGAAAAGTCCATGGAGCCCTCCGGAGACCGCCACAGGGGTGCAGGTCAAGACGTACCGCTCGAATTCATCGTTGCTTATGCGGAAAGAGGTGCCCAAAAGATGTCTTAAGAGTAAGCCCAGGATTATCTCTGCGTGTCGCTCAGGCCCCGTAATGTCCTTGACGAAAAAAGCCTCCGATGCCTGGTCGAAAGAGCTGATTACCACATAGCCGTCGCCTACGAGTTTACCTATATAGTTTCCGAGGAGCCTGTATATGTTCTCGTCGCGTGATGCCTCAAGAAGACCTGTGGCTGTGCGGGAGAGCAGTTCCAGGCCTTGTACGTAGCGTTTTTCCCCGAGCCGGACCTGGTTGCCCTCAATTGCCTGCTTAAGCGTAACCTGCACAAAAGTTTTCTCCTCATGAGTGACCACGCTGAAGAAGCTATCGATGATTGTGGCTTGTCCGCCTCTTTGAGACAGGGTAAGACCCCGTATGCTTCCTTCTCCGTCCTCAAGTATCTGGCGAAAAGCCGAGCTGAAATCCTGTGAAGGTTCCTCGTAGAGCTGCTGCAGATTCATGGTAGCCAGTTTTTCGGGTCCACAGGCGAGAAGCGTTTCCGACGCCTTGTTTGAAGCAAATATGTCGCCCTGCCGGTCAACAAGGAGAATGGCAAAGGGAGCTTCTTCCATCAGCCGGTGATACGACTCTTTCGCCGCGTCAAGCGCCTGCTGGATAAGCATGCGCTCGCCGTTTAGTTTCTCCAGCTTTGATGCGGCTTTGCAGAAGTTTCGAAGGGTGCTGATCAGCAAATCTCTTGCACTTTTTTCTTCGGTCATGACGAAAAGACTGCTACACCTATTGCGAAGGATTCTATCAGAAACAGGACCGGAAGTCAGCGAAAATAGTCAATCGGGCTCAGATTTGTGTACACGTACAGAGACGTGTATGGTAAAATTGTGAATGCACTAATAATCTTTTAGCACGAAGGAGGTATACGATGAGAAAAGGCATTGGGTTGTTGCTTCTGGCAGTCATGTTTGTTTTTGCCGCCCATTCTCTGTGCGCAGGGGCCGACGTGATAAAATTGAAGGCAGCGAATTATCTCCCGCCTACTCACAAAATGTCGGTTCTGACCGATACGTTCTGTCAGGAGATAAAGAAGCGCACAAACGGTCGCGTTGAAATTACGTACTACCCGGGCGGCACGCTTCTTACACCGGTGAAGATGTTCAATGGAGTTACCACCGGTATAGCTGACATTGGCGTTTCTCACATTGACTACACGCGAGGCCGTTTCCCTGTGACCGAGGTATTCGACCTGCCGTTAGGATTTCCGAGCGGCTGGGTAGCGAGCCAGACGAGTGAGGATTTCCGCAACAAATTCAAGCCTGCTGAGTGGGACAGCGTCAAGGTGCTTTATATCAACACGTCAGGTCCTCTGATTCTGCAGACCATTGCAAAACCGGTCAAGACTCTGGAGGAGTTGAAGGGTCTTAAGGTCAGGGCAACAGGTCAGATGGCTGAGGTAATAAAGGCACTGGGTGCCGTACCGGTTCCGCTTGAGATGCCCGATGTGTACGAATCCCTCAGAAGAGCCGTCATTGACGGGGTCACGGTAGATCTCTCCACGCTCAAGTATTGGAAGTTCGCCGATTTAGTGAAGTACGTCACGGCAGACTGGCGTCTTGGAACAGGCTACACGTTCTATTGCGTCATGAACAAAGGAAAATGGGATAGTCTTCCTGCCGACATCAAGAAAATTTTTGACGAGGTGTCTCGCCAGACGTTTGAGTCGCAGGCAGCCCTGTGGAATGAGATGGATATAGAGGGCAAGGAAGTCTTTCTCAAAGGCGGTGGACAAATACTGCCGCTTTCTGATGCAGAGGTTGTCAAATGGGTGAAGGCGGTTGAGCCCGTGATATCCGCTTACAAGAAGGACATGGTTTCAAAAGGGCATAAGGAAGCAGAGGTTGATAGCTGGTTGAGTTACATCAAAGAGCGTGCCGATTTCTACAGGAAGCAGGAGAAGCAGAAGAAGATAGCTGCGCCATTTGAGTAAAGAATTATAGAACGCCAGGTCCCCGCGGTACGAATCGCCGCGGGGACTGCATCTCCCAGGCAATCGATCTATCCGATTAAAAATCCGGCAGAAATAAGATAAGATTTAATGCTTATCCAATGTGGCGACATCAACGTGGGCATACTCTTTTCCATTGAAAGAGAAGCACCGGTCGACGTTCAAGGAGAGGAGCAGTGAGACGATTGTGCCGGAGGCGTTTTGCAACGCTATGCAGACGCCGCAATCCGAACTGAGCGTACGCGGCACCGGGACAAGCTCGAAGGCTGCTCCCTGGCTTTTCAGAACACTTTCAGCTTTGAGCACATCGTGGATGCCGTGAAACAGGCAGAAATAGGTGACGCTATTTTTGTCCGGCAACAGATTTAATTACCTCCACAAATCGATCGATTTGATCGGTGCTGGTAAAATATCCGGGGGAGACGCGCACCGTCCCGTGAGGAAAGGTGCCGATGGTGCGGTGGGCAACGGGCGAGCAGTGAAGTCCGACTCTCACGCAAATATTGGCGCGGTTGCACGCGGATGCCACATCAGAGGGGCTCAACCCACGAACGTTTATAGAGATGATAGGGAGGCTCCCCTCACTTGCGTGATCGCCATACATGATGACGCCGCTGACCTTCAGGAGCTTCTCGACAGCGTAAAGGCGTATTGCTTTCTTCTTTTCAATGAACGTGTTGAAGCCGATCTTTTCTATGAATGTCAGGCCTCCGAGGAGTGCGGCGATGGCCGGAGTGTTGGGTGTTCCACACTCGTACTTGTCGGGCAGAAAATCGGGTTGGCTTGTAAATTCGGATCTGCTTCCCGTTCCGCCGAACTTGATAGGCCGCAGGCTGATCCCGTTTCGCATATAGAGCGCACCAAGACCCTGAATGCCGAGCAACGACTTGTGGCATGAGAAGCAGATGATATCTATCTCCTGCGCATCTACATCGAGAGCCATATTGCCGATGGTCTGGCAGGCATCGACAACCAGCAGGGTATCACCGATCGCTTCGCGTATCTTGTGGAGAGGCTGCACCGAGCCGATGACATTGGAGCCATGATTGACGATCACAGCTCTGGTGTTCTTCCTCAGCGACCCTTTTAGCTCTTCGAGGTTGAGCTCCCCTTTTTCAGAGCAGGAGACAATAGAAACTTCAACCTGTTCCGTCTTCTGCAAAAAGTCGAGAGGCCTCATCACCGAGTTATGCTCGAGCGACGTTGTGATGACGTGATCGTGCGGATTGACGAGGCCCAGAATCGCCAGGTTGAGCGATTCAGTGCCATTGCTGGTGAAGACAAGCCTTTCCGAATGTTTTCCATTGATGAAGGCGGTGAGCTTTTCGCGCGCCTGAAAGATGATCCTTGCAGCTTCTATGGAGAGCGGATGGCCGCTCCGGCCCGGATTTCCGCCCACGTCACTCACAAAATGAAGAAGAGACTTGAGAGTCTCATCGGGCTTTGGAAAGGATGTGGCCGCGTTGTCGAGGTAAATCATTACGGTCTGATGACGTTCGTAGCGGTGACCAGCGACGAGATGATCTCGTACATGTTGGTGACCTTGCCCGCACGGAGCTTATCTTTCAATGTGAAGAAGTCGAGACACGTTCCGCACGAGAGGATCTCGACACCGAGGTTCTCAAGTTCGCCAAGAACGTTGAGGAGATCGGATCCCTCTGCCGCGAGCTTCACTCCGGCATTGATGAAGACGATTCTCCACGGACGCGGCTCGATCTCTTTCAGGGTGTGGAGAAAAGATTTCATAAGCACTGCGCCCAGCACATCGTCTCCTCTGCCGACGGTCGCACCGTCAATGAGCACCAGGATCTTCTTTCCCGTCTGGACGGAAACGGCGTCATATCCTTCGGCCTTCGTGGCCCTGAGCACGGCGCTATCCGCATGCTCTTTCTCGACAGAGACGCAGTAACCTTGAGACTCGAGGTACCGCGTTACGTTCTCTCTGGGCGGACCGTTGTCAACCAGGACGCTCAGTTCCTCGACTCCCTTCGATTCGAGCAGTTTCTTTGTTTCGATTACCGGCTGGGGGCAGTTCATGCCCTTGAGGTCGATGTATTCCATGCACTTATAATAGACACTAATTGTGGCGCATGCAAATCAATTATTTCAATGACTGGGGGAAAGTCTATAAAAGGGGCGACTCGACGATTTCGACGGTAAACTCTTTGGCCTTTTCAATACTGCTGTCAAAGAAGATGACTGAGAACGGGACCTCTTTCTTGCTTCTCAGCTGGAAGTTTTCCTCGCCCGAGAGTTTGAAATCGTTTACTTTCTTCTCGATATCCAATTTCTGCATGCTTCCGACCTTGTCTTTGCTGAGGGAAAGACCGGAAACAACGTCCTTCTCCGCGAGGACCTTCCCGTCCTTGTCGAAAAGCTTGGCCCGTAATATTAAGAATCTTCTGGCCTTTGTTGAACCGTTAAACACTTTTCCCGAAACGAGAAAGACCGTACCCTCTCGGGTGACGATCTCCTGACCTTCCAGATCCTTTATCGCGAGCCACTTGTCGCTCGCTCCCATGGGAATACCGAAGAGGTCGCTATAATTCATCCAGTAGTAGAAACCGCCACCCACGAGAGCAAGCAGAACGAGCACGATGATCAGGGAGATGGGTCCTTTTCGGCTGCGTCTCTTATGTGTAGCCGTCGCTTCGGGTTCGAGCAGGTCAAGCGTCGCCTTCGGCGTCCGCTCTGCGGGCTTTGGGGATGCATACTGAATCTCTTCCTCTTCCTCTTCCTTTGCCGCATGAGTTGGCGTTACTTGTGCAGACTGTGTCTCTTCCGTGGCGGCAGGTTTCACCGTCTCATCAGACTCGTCTTTCGTCAGCATGAAGATGTGAGAACACTTCGAGCATTTCAGCTTTTGATAGGGTGATCTTATTGCGGAGTCGGGAAGGTTAAATCTGCGTCCGCAGGAAGGGCAGGTAACTACCATGCATTGCCTCTTGGGAAAAGGGGGAGTTCGGCATGAAAAGGAACTCCCCCTTCAAGGTCACTTTTTCTTATTGAATACTTCAATCAGTTTCGGCACGATCTGCTTGTAGTCACCAACGACACCATACGAGGCGATCTTGAAGATGGGCGCCTCCGCATCTTTATTGATAGCTACGATGCAATCCGAGGTTCTCATCCCGGCCAGATGCTGGATCGCTCCTGAAATGCCGCACGCTATGTAAATCTTCGGCTTCACGGTCTTGCCTGTCTGTCCCACCTGGTGTTCATACGGGATCCAGCCCGAGTCCACGGCCGCGCGCGATGCGCCCATCGCCCCGCCGAGCGCATCGGCCAATGCCTTCACTACCGCAAAACCTTCGCTGCCTCCTACACCGCGCCCACCGGAAACGATGATGTCAGCTTCAACCAGGTTAATGGCGACTTCGGACTGCGCGAATTGGAGCACCTTCGTCCTGATGTCATCCTCAGCTATCGAAAAAGATTCTTTGATCACCTCCGCATTCTTCGCCGCGTCAAGCTGAGGCATAGGGAAAACCTTTGGCCTCACGGTCGCCATCTGAGGTTTTGAACGGGTGTTCATGTACGTAGCCAGGAAGTTACCGCCGAACGCAGCCCTCGTCAGTTTCATCGCCTTTGTGGCGCCATCGATTTCAAGGTTGATCGCGTCAGAGCCCATGCCCACTTCAAGCTGAGCGGCCAACGCCGCGGAGAGGTCCTGTCCCTGGGTGGTTGAACGGCACAGGAGTATGTCAGGCTTAAATTTAGTAACCAGTGACGCTGCGGCTTTTGCAAACGCATCCGGCCTGAACGTCTTAAAGGAGGCGCCTTCCACGGTGTAGACCGTGGAAGCACCGTAGTTGCCTGCAGTTTTCGCTATCTCTTCGGCTTTTTCTCCGATGACGAAGGCGCAAACCTTTGATCCCAGCGTATCGGCGAGCATCTTCCCTGCCCCCAGAAGCTCGTAGGACATCGGGCTTGTCACCCCGTCTTTATGTTCTATGTATACCCATACATCTTTGTATTCGTCAGCCATGGTCTCACCCCTCCTTATTTAATGACTTTCAGGTCCATAAGTTTGTCGACAAGAGCGTTCGTGACTTCATCCATGTCTCCCTTGAGCATCTCTCCTGCCGATCTGGGAGGGGGCGTTGTCAGCTCAACCACTTTGCCGTGGGAACCTTCCACGCCGACCTTGTCCTTTGCCGCGCCTATCGCATCACAATCCAACGCCGGGATCTGTACCTTAGCTGCTTTTCTGATTCCCATAAGGTTAGGCAGTCTCGGCTCATTGATGCCTTTCAGTACCGATACGACGGCCGGAAGCTTTCCTTCAACCACTTCAACGCCGCCCTCGATACCGCGCTGCACCTTTATCTTCTTATTTGCAGCGTCAATCTCTTCTATCTTCCCGACAAACGTCAACTGGCTGAAGCCAAGCCTGGTGGCGAGTTCACCGCTCACAATACCCGTATTCCCATCCGTTGCCTGCTTTCCGCAGAGAACGAGGTCTACGCCACCCAGCTTCTCGATGGCCTTCGCAAGCACATACGACGTTGCAAGCGTGTCTGAACCGGCTATGGCAGGATCATTGACATGGCAGACCTGATCCACGCCGAGCGCCAGGGCATTCCGTAACACGTCTACTGCCTTGTCCGGACCCATGGTGAGTGCCACAATCTCCGCGTCGTACTTCTCTTTTGTGAGGAGTGCTTCCTCCAGTGCAAACTCGTCAAAGGGGTTGGTGATGGAATCCATACCCTCTCTCTTGAGCGTGCCTTTCGGGAGGTCCCACTTCACCTCAGCTTCCGTATCGGGAACCTGTTTTATGCACACTACGATTTTCACAGTACCCTCCTTAAAATTTGTTATTCACCCTGAAAAGTTGGTGTCCTTTTTTCAACGAAGGCCGTCATGCCTTCTTTTTGATCCTGCGTGCCGAAACAGAGTCCGAAGGTATTCGCTTCCAGCTCCAGACCCGATTCAATATTAAGAGAGAGACTCTTGTTCACGAGGTATTTGGCAAGGCCGATCCCGATGGGGCCGGCAGCGAGCATTTTTGCCGCAAGCTCGCGCACTGCGGGCATCAGCGCGTCGGGTGCTGTCACTTTGTTCAAGAGTCCTAATTCAAAACCTTCCTGCGCGGTGATGACCTTGCCGGTGAGGACCAGTTCCTTTGCCTTGGCCGTGCCCACAAGCCGCGCTGTTCTCTGGGTTCCCCCGAAACCGGGAAAGATTCCCAGGGTCACTTCCGGAAAGCCGAGCCGCGCTTTCTCCGAGGCGTAAATAATATCACAGGCGAGAGCGACTTCAAAGCCACCGCCAAGGGCGTACCCGTTTACCGCGGCTATCACCGGTTTTCTCATATTTTCGAGTATCCCGAGGGCCGCGTGCCCTTTGCGGGAAAAGGCGCATGCCTGGACGGGCGTCATATCCTTCATCTCCTGAATGTCGGCACCCGCCACGAACGCCTTATCTCCCGCGCCGGTAACGATCACAACCTTGATCTCGTTTGCGAGGGCCACTTCATTGGCCACTTCTCTCAGCTCACCAAGCGTCGCGGAGTTGAGTGCATTCAGCGCCTTGGGCCTGTTGAATTTTATGATCGCTATCGGTCCTTCTAATTCGAGAATAATGTTCTCGTAAGGCATGGGTTATGCCTCCCTCTCTATGATCATGGCCATGCCCTGTCCGCCGCCGATGCACATGGTGGCAAGGCCATACTTGAGCCCGAGCCGCTTCATCTGGTAGCAGAGGGTCGTCACGAGCCGGGCGCCGGTGCAGCCGATGGGGTGACCGATCGAGATACCGCCGCCGTGCATGTTTGTCTTTGCCATGTCCATATTCAGTTCCCTGATGTTGGAAATTGCCTGTGACGCGAATGCTTCATTCAACTCGATCATATCTATTTTGTCGAGCGTGAGGTTGCCGTTCTTCAGGGCTTTCTTGACTGCCGGGACAGGTCCAAGGCCCATGTACGCGGGGTCCACACCGCCCGCGGCGTAGGAGACGATTCTTGCCATCGGTTTGAGGCCCAGTTCCTTGGCCTTTTCCCGGGACATGACAACAACCGCTGCCGCGGCGTCGTTAATACCGGAAGCGTTTCCGGCAGTGACCGTCCCGTCTTTCTTGAAAGCGGTGCCGAGCTTTCCCATCTTCTCGGCGGATGTGTCCATCGGCCTCTCATCGACTTCGAACACGATCGGATCGCCTTTCTTCTGAGGGATCAGAACCGGCACGATCTCTTCTTTGAGGATGCCGTCTTTGATGGCCTGTCGTGCTCTTCTATGGCTCTCGGCGCCGAACTTATCCTGCTCTTCGCGGGAGATGCCGAATTTGACGGCGATATTCTCTGCGGTCAACCCCATATGGTAGCCGTAAAAAATTTCCCACACACCGTCCAGCACCATGAGGTCAACCAGCTCGGTATTGAACATGCGTGCTCCCCATCGCGCTGCAGGCAGAGAAAAAGGCGCAAGGCTCATGTTCTCCATGCCGCCGGCAACGATGATCTCGGCATCACCTGCTTTAATAGCCTGCGTAGCATTGACGATGGCACGTAATCCGGACGCGCAGACCTTGTTCACGGTATACGCATTGGTTTCCTTGGGCACGCCGCCGAAGATTGAGGCTTGCCTTGCCGAGTTCTGACCAAGGCCTGCCGTCAGAACGTTGCCCATGATCACTTCATCAATCACGGCTTCTTTAAGGGAGCTGTCGAAGTCGTAATACTTTGCTTCCAGATCTGTGTCCAGTTTTCCGCCGAAGATAGCAGGCGCAAACTCTTTATCTTTTGTTCTGGATGGTCTCAAGCCCGCTCGTTTGAGGGCTTCTTTTATCACGAGGCCGCCCAGCTTCGCTACCGGTACATCTTTGAGGCTTTGTCCGAACGTTCCTACTGCCGTCCTTGCCGCCGAAACTATCACCACATCTCTCATGGGTCGCTCCTTTTCATTATGAAAAAAATTTCACAAAGTTTTTATCGTAATTGTATACGTTTGTCAACCATTTTCCTGCCCCGAACCGACCCTCTGCCCTTATAGTAGAGGACTAAACGCTAAAGACACGGTTCCATTGATGAAATTATTTCACATTCTTTGCTGGTTTTGCGACGCACATGCTGCAAATCAACCCGCCAGAGCCAGCGAACAAATAGCCTGACATACAATCTGGAGTCCAGGCATTAACCATCTAGATTAAGTAAACGAATTAAGCCAATCGAACAAGTGCAGCGAAACCGATGACGCTTGCAATCAACCGAAGGTGTCGATGACCCAGTCCTTAATATCGTCCCGCAGTTGCCGAAATGCCTCTGCAGATTCCTTGCCGTGGGGCGTAAGGCCGGCCGGATCCCGGAAGCGGGTGTGAAGAACCTTCGTGCCGGTCGGGAAAAAGGGGAAGAATCTGCAGCACCCCTGGCAGCGATCGCAGTGAAGGCTCTCTCTTGGCTGATTCACAAAGGGACATTCTTCCGGCCGGTCGGCGCAAACCAGGGCCACACAATCAAACTTTGTTCCGACAAACTCCTCAACATTTTTCGAGCGTTGGCGTGATATATCAACGCCGATCTCTGCCATTACCGTCTTGACGGCGGGATCAATTTCGGCGGCTTTAATCCCGGCGCTGCATGCCTCATATCCTTCCGGGAAGAAGAGGTTTAGGAAGGCCTCAGCCATCTGTGAGCATGAAGCGTTGCACCGGCAGTAGAAGAGTACTTTCTGTTTTTTCTGGTTTGGTTTCATGACAGCCTCCCCTACGTCCTTCTCTTTACACCGCTCTGCCGCGCATTTTTGCGCGTGTCTGAGCCTTGCTATATCTCGAACTTGAGCCTCCTGAGCTCCGCAAGCGAGAAGACCGGTCCATCCTTGCAAATGAACCTGCTGCCGATATTGCAGCGACCGCACAGTCCGATTCCACATTTCATCCTCGCCTCTAACGTCGTGATCACATCTTCATCCTTGAAGCCAAGCTGCGCGAGGTTTTGCAGCACGTACTTGATCATTATAGGCGGGCCGCACGTGATGGCCACTTTGTTGTCCGGCTTTGGCGCGACCTCATTCAAAACGGTGGGGACAAAGCCTTCCCTGATAGACGGACCCGGAGAGTTGGCATCGACGGTAAGAATTAATTCTATATCAGCGCGCTTGCCCCAGTCCTCAAGATCGTCTTTATAGCAGAGATCGGCGTAGGTGCGCGCCCCGTAGATGATCGTGATATCTCCGTAATCCTTGCGCGTGTCGAGCATGAAGAGGATCAGAGTCCGAAGCGGAGCGAGACCGATGCCGCCACCCACAAACAGGAGATCCCTTCCTTTCATCGACTGGTAAGGAAACCAGTTGCCGAGCGGCGCGCGAACGCCGATCTGGTCCCCGGTCGCCAGATCGTGGAGAGCTGCGGTTGCCTCGCCTGCCTTCATCACACTGAACTGGAGATACTCCATACGGGTAGGGGGAGAGTTGATGACGAAGGTCGACTCGCCTACACCGAAGACTGAGAGTTGGCCTACCTGACCAGGCTCGAAAGAGAAACTTTTCATCTTTTCCTTGTCATTGAGGGCCACCCGGAACGACTTTATATTGGGCGTCTCGTCCACAACCCCGATGACCGTCGCAAGATCGGGCAGATAAGGGTTCTTTGTTACTGCTTTTAACTGCTCACTGCTCACTGCTCACCGTCCAGTCTACTATTTTTTTTAAGCGCTGCCGCGATGCTGCTTATCTGCATCGACACCGGGCAATTACGTATGCAGCGGCCGCAACCGGAGCAGGCGATGATGCCGTCGTATTTCTCTCCATAATAAACGAACTTGTGGCCGATCCTGTTCTTGAGCCGCAGGCCTTTTGCCGCCCTCGGATTGTGTCCGCTCGCTTCCAGCGTGAAATGATGGAACATGCACGCATCCCAACTCCTGATCCGCTCGCCCCTGTCGACGACCTGCTCGTCGGTGATGTTGAAGCAGTAGCAGGTGGGGCAAAGATACGTGCATGCGCCGCAGCCGAGACATCGTTCAGCCGTCTTTTCCCAGAAAGCCTGCGAGTGGAACATTTCAGGATCGACCGGCGTAGTATCGGCTGCTCCCACTTCCCTTACCATGCTTTCGTGGACCGTTCTCTGAACCTCTTTGGCCTGTGCCTCGTATGCCGTACCATCCTCAAGTATCGGGCTTTCGAGAAGTGCCTCTCCCTTCTCTGTCAGGGCCTCCATCAGGTACCCGTCATCCACTTCCGTCATCATGACATCTGAATCGCTCGTCTCTGCCGGCCCGCAGCCCACCCAGGTGCAGAAACAGCCGTTTGAGGGCTCGGGGCAGGTGAGGGTAACGATCGTAGTCTTCGCCCGCCGCGCCAGGTAGTAGGGATCCGGCGTGTCGGTCTGCGAGAATGCGCGGTCGATTATGGCAATGCCGCGCGCGTCGCACGGCCTGGCGCCAAAGATGATGGTATCCTGCGCTTCGATGTGGTCGTCCAGATCAACAAGTGTGCGGCGAGGATCTTCTTGATCCTTCTTGAACTTGAATGAGAAGAGCGTCTCGCTCTGGGGGAAGATGATACTCTTGGCTGAGCTCACCGCGGGGCGTGTAAAACAAAGCGTGCAACCAGGGTCGACGGGTTTGAAGATCACCGTCTCTCCTTCTTCCAGGCACGGCGCAAAGAGACGCGCTTTTGCGCTCAATGCAGCAATGAACTCCTTCTCTCTTTGCTTCTTAAGATAGCCGCTCTTCTTCATCGAATCTTGTGCTCCTCGATCTTCTCCTCTTCCACCTTGAATGTGTACATGGGTGGTGCGTCTTCCAGCGAGATGCCGGGCTCGTAACCGAAGAGTTCCTTCATCTCCATATTGATCTTCTTCTTCAGCTTTGCGACCGGGATGCCCATAGGACAGGCCCTCTCGCATTCGCCGCACTCAGTGCAGCGGCCCGCAAGGTGTATGGCGTGGATCATATGGAACATCATATTCTCTTTCTGCGTTGCTTTCTGGCTCATCCAATGCGGATCGCGCGTCTCGGCTATGCAGGATTCGCGGCAGACGCACAGCGGGCATGCATTGCGGCATGCATAGCAGCGGATACAGCGGTCGAACTTGGCCATCCAGTAGTCTCTCCGCTCTTCGAGCGATTGCGCATCGAAGTCCCGGATGTCCTGATAGGCTGTCTTCTCATCGGCTTTCGCATCGACCTTGTCGCCCGCCAGATGGTCAGCGAGAACGGGCGTAGGGTAGCGACAGATCAGACATTTGTCGGACAGGACGTCACGCAACGAAAGCCGCGTTTCACCTTTCTTTGTTTTCACGACGAGCGTGTCGCCATCAAAAGCGGCGTCGACGACCGGCTGGTTGTTGATTGCGCTCAGCACCTTGCGCATATTCACCACTCCATGACAGGGAACGCCGATGACGACCACGTTTTCGCGCTTGACGAGGCCTTCCTGGAGGAACTGGACTATGGTTCGGCTCTCGCAACCCTTGACGATCACCGCCGCTTTCTTCTTAAGTGACGGCAAATACGACGCGAGGTTGTTCACGCAGGCCGCGTTGAGCACGAGCGCGTCGATCTCGTCCGGAGAGGTGATAAAGCAGGGAACCGGGTGGAGGGCATCGAGCCCTGTCCTGTACCCGATCACCACGTCAACGGACGGAAGCACAGTCCGGACAATTTCTTTCAGTTTCTCAAGATTCACGTCCTTGCCTCCTCAGGGAGCCTCTGGCCCGAGCTGAGTCCGGGAGTCCGGCCCAGTTCATGAATCAGTTTCGTGAACTCGCTCACCGTTTGCTGCCATCGTTGTCCTTCCGACGCCGAAACCCACGTGTAGTGAAAACGGCGCGCGTCAATGCCCACAAAGGGAAGAAAGCGCTTCAGCATCTCGAGCCTGCGGCGCGCGTAGAAATTGCCGTCTGAGTAATGACAGTCCCTCGGGTGGCATCCGGAGACGAGGACCCCGTCCGCACCGTTTATGAAAGCCTTGACCACGAAGAGGGGGTCAACTCTTCCGGAGCAGGGGACCCTGATGATCCTGAGGTCCGTCGGCTGCTTGAATCGGCTTACCCCGGCCGTGTCGGCGCCGCCGTAAGAACACCAGTTGCACAAGAAGCCGACAATGCGGAGTTCCTTTCCTTCTACGACAGACATATGCTGTTAACCTCCGCAAGCAGCTGATTATCGGTGAAGTGCTGCAGCTGAATCGCACCGCACGGGCAGGTGGACGTGCAGACCCCGCAGCCCGCGCAGACCGTTTCTATCACGTTGGCGACGACTTTTCCGCCGCGCAGTTCCTGTTCCTTAATTGCCTGGAAGGGACAGGTCTTGACACACTTGAGGCAGCCCACGCAGGCGTTCTGATTGACCCGGGCGATGGCAGGGTCCGATTCGAGCATGTCGCGCGAGAAGAGCGCAAGCACCTTGGATGCAGCGGCGCTTCCCTGGCCCACTGATGAGGGAATGTCTTTCGGTCCCTGGGCTGCTCCCGCCAGGTAGACGCCTGCAGTGTTCGTCTCTACCGGGCGAAGCTTGGGGTGGCTCTCGACGTAGAAGCCGTGCGTGTCATACGAGATGTGCAGCTTCTCGGCAAGCGCTGCGGCGCCCGGCGCAGCCGTGGCTGCCGTGGCGAGAACGACAAGGTCAGCCTCAACCTCGACTTTTGCGCCGAGGAGCGTGTCAGCGCCCTGCACGATCATCTTCTTCCCCTTCGGGTAGATACGGGAAACACGTCCCCGTACGTACTTCACGCCGTAATCCTCCTGCGCCCTTCGGGTGAACTCGTCGTAGCCCTTGCCCGACGCACGGATGTCCATGTAGAAGACGTAGGATTGAGAGTCAGGGATGTGGTCTTTCGTCAGGATCGCCTGCTTGGCGATATACATGCAGCAGAAATTGGAACAGTAAGGGATACCGATCGACTTGTCGCGTGAGCCGGCGCACGAGACAAAAACGATGCTCTTCGGTTCGGTTTTGTCGGAGGGCCTCAAGATGTGACCTGATGTCGGTCCGGACGCATTCAGAAGCCGCTCGTACTGGATGCCGGTAATCACGTCCGGGTAACGGCCTCCGCCATACTCGGGAAGCATCTCCTGGTCAATGAGACCGTAACCGCTCGCCACGATGATCGCGCCTACCTCTTCGGAAACGAACTCATCTCTCAGTTCGAAATTTATGGCGCCGGCAGGGCAGACCTTTGCGCAGACGCCGCATTTTCCCTTCTGGATCTGGCGACAGTATTGGGCGTCGATTGTTGCCTTCTTCGGAATTGCCTGAGGAAAAGGGATGTTGATGGCGCGCGTGGGCGCAACGCCGAAGTTGAACCGGTCGTACGCGTTCTTCGTCGGACATTTCTCCATGCACTCTCCGCAGCCCGTGCATTTTGACCAGTCAACATACGGGGTTTTTTTGCGCACCTTCACCTGATAGTTTCCCACGTAGCCTTTGATCTCCTCGATTTCCGAGTATGCGTGCAGGCTGATGTGTTCGTGCTGGGCCACATCAACCATCTTCGGTCCGAGGATGCAGATGGAGCAATCGATTGTGGGAAATGTCTTGTCGAGACGGGCCATCATACCACCTATGGCCGGGCTTTTCTCTACAAGGACTACGTCGAGCCCGCCTTCCGCGCAGTCAAGAGCAGACTGCATGCCGGCCACGCCTGCGCCGATCACGAGGACCCGTTTATTGACTTTGAAGGATGACGAGTAGAGTGGCTTGTCCCGGATAACCTTCTCAACGGCCATGCGCACTGCTTCTATGGCCTTATTCGTGTTGAGCTCTTTGTCTTCACCGATCCAGGAGATATGTTCTCTGATGTTCGCCATCTCGAAGAAATACCGGTTGAGGCCTGCTTTTTCGACCGTGCGCCTGAAGGTAAGCTCGTGCATGCGGGGGGAACAGGCGGCGACAACAATGCGGTCGAGCTTCTCCCGTTTGATTGCCTGTTTGATCTCGTCCTGACCGGGCTCAGAACAGGTGTACATGTAATGAGTGGAATAGACTACATGGGGAAGTTTGGCTGTCTCCTCAGCGGCCCTGGCCACGTCCACGGTGCCTGCGATATTGTTGCCGCAGTGGCAGATAAATACTCCGACTCTCATAATGGATCAGGCCTCCGTTAGCGCCGCGGCACTGCGCTCAGCTTCACCCGTGCCGCTTTTTTCTTCTGCCGCTTCGGCCTCTCTGCTTTTCTTTTTCTTTTCTTGTGCGGCCGCCTCGGGCTCCTGTTCAGCCCTGACTCTCCTCGAGCGGATGAGATCTTCCGGGCTCACTATGTGCTTGTCGAGTCCCAGTTCTTCCGGCGAATGGCCGAAAGCAAGCCCGAGCACCTGCGAAAAATAGAGAATCGGGATAGAGAAGGATGACCCCATGGCGCGATTCACCTGGGCCTGGCGAAGGTCCAGATTCTGCTGGCAGAGCGGGCACGCTACCACCACGCAGTTTGCTCCGCAATCCTCAACCATGGTCAGTACCTTATGGGTGAGCCGGAGAACCATCTCTTTTTTGGGGACGCCGAAGGCTGCTCCGCAGCATTCTGTTTTGAAGACGAAATCGCAGACCTTGACCCCGCAGGCAGCAAGAAGCCGGTCCATCGAGACCGGATTTTCGGCGTCATCAAACGCAGCAAGCCGGGGAGGGCGGGTTAAGATGCAGCCATAATAGCAGGCTGCCCTGAGATCGGGAAGCAGAGTGGTTACCTTGGAAGAGACAGCCTCAGGGCCCACGTCTTCGTAAATAACCTGCAGCGTGGACTTGGCCGTTACTCTTCCCTCATACGGAACGTCGAGGAGTTCGTTCACCTTCTCTTTGTAGGCCTTATCTTTTGATACTCTCGCGTGCGCTTTTTTGAAAGCGGCGAGGCAGGCAGGGCACGGGGTGGTGATGGTAGACTGTACCCATGCGTTCGACAATTGCAAGATTGCGTGCGGCGAGTGCGCCCGCAAGCACGTTATCCATCGCGTGGGCGGGTGTGGAGCCGCAGCAGCTCCAATCATCAGGTTCCCTTAGTGTTGCACCGAGGTCCTGGAGAACCAGACGTATTGAGCGGTCGTACGAGGAAGCGGTCCCCTCAAGCGAGCAGCCCGCATAGTAGGCATACACTCTTTCAATCATTATTCTATTTGTTCTCCATGAATTGCTTAATTATTCGGGCGACGTCGCCTCTGCCCTTGATTTTTTTCGGCAGGAAGTGCAGCTGCTTCACTATCTTTGGACCGAGTTCCGCATCGTTCAGGAGATGCCCTGACTTGAGGTTGTAACGGGCGATGATCTCCAGGTCGAATATTCTTCCGTGATTCTTGAGCGATGTGAGGAAGGCTTCGTAAAAGGTGCGTATATCTTTTTCCGTGAACCGTTTCTCCCTGTAAGCGATATTGCGCAGCTCGTTCATTACGTCAGCAACATCAATCTCGCATGGACATCGCGTGCTGCAGGTCTCGCAGGTGGCACAAAGCCATATTGCGCGCGAGCTGAGGGCTTTCTCCCTCTGCCCCGTCTGTATCATCCTCATGATTTGACTGACAGGAAAGTCGAAAAATTCTGTATAAGGACAGCCAGCGGTACAGTTCCCGCACTGATAGCAGCGGACTATATCCTGTCCGGTCGCCTGAGAAACCTCGGTACCAAAATCACAAAGCGTTTCTCGGGCGAGATGAATCGTTTCCATACCACGCCCCTTTTGAGGGTATTCTACCATAGGCCGCGATGGCTTGTCCACGCGGCGACGGAAGTGAGATCGGTGATCGGTTGACAGTGTGGCGATTGATGAATGAAGGGTGAGTGGCGACCTTAGTGACGTGCCAAAGGAAGGCCCTGTTTCAAGAGTTATATGGGAGTCCATAATTGACTAGACATGGTATCTTCTTACTGGACTCCGGCGTCCGCCGGAGTGACGAAAAATAACGCCTGCGTCATTCCGGCGAAAGCCGGAATCCAGGACATGACGTGGGATCACATGTCTACGCAATTATGGTCTCATTAGTAACTGGCCACTGGTTACTGCCCACTGATCACTGGTCACTTCTCTCTGACTTGCCAGTTCCGGGGCGCAGGATTAGAGCCCTGTCTCAGAAATAGAGATCTCGCTCACCCTTACACACACGCTCGAGCCGTTTCTCCGTCTCTGCGCGGACCTTCGGGTTTGAGATCTGTTGCAGGTGCGAAGCAATGGCTTTCTCCCCTTCGTCCCTGGTACCGGCGGACGCATAGTCGAGCAGGTATTCCTTGAATGTAAGGATTGCATTCGGCTGGCACACATTCTGAATCTGTCCCGTCTTGGCAAGACGCATAAACCTGTCGCCTGTCCTCCCCTGGCGGTAGCACGCCGTACAGAAGCTCGGCAGATATCCCTGGCCGCAGGTAATCCGCAGCATCTCGTCAGCGCTCCGGTGATCCTCTATCTCGAACTGCCCCTGAAAGCCTTCCTTTATATCTTCATGGTAGCCGCCGACTCCTGTGCACGATCCCGCGCTTATCTGTGATATGCCTAGCTCGATCACCTTGTCACGGAAGCCCGGCTTCTCCCTTGTCGAAAGGAGCATGCCTGTGTAAGGGATGGAAAGCCTGATGATCGCCACGACTTTCTTGAATTCATCATCGGAGACAAGGTGCGGAAAGCTTGTCAAATCGACCCCGTCCGCGGGCCTTATACGGGGAACGGAGACAGTGTGCGGGCCCACACCAAAGCGCTCTTCCAGGTGAAGCGCGTGCAGGAGTGTGCCCAGCACCTCAAACTTGTAATCGCACAGACCGTAAAGCACGCCGAGGCCCACGTCGTCTATCCCGCCTTCCATGGCGCGATCCATGGCGAGCGTATGCCAGTCATAATCCCGCTTGGGCCCTGCCGGGTGCATTTTCGCGTAGGTCTCGCGATGGTATGTCTCTTGAAAGAGAATGTAGGTGCCTATGCCCGCATCCTTGAGCTTCCGGTAATTCTCAACCGTGGTTGCCGCTATATTTACATTGACCCGGCGTATGCTCCCCGTCTTCTCCTTTACGGAATAGATGGTCTTTATGGTGTCCAGCACGTATTCGATAGGACACTGCTTCGGATCCTCGCCTGCTTCTACGGCAAGTCTCTTATGGCCCATTTCCTCTAAAGAGAAGACCTCCAGCCGCACTTCCTCCTGCGTCAGGCGACGCCGCTTGATCACCTTACTCTCATTGCGGTAGCCGCAGTAGACACAGCCGTTGATGCAGTAATTGCTTATGTAGAGCGGAGCGAAAAAGACGAGCCTCTTTCCGTATATCCTTTCTTTCACTTCCTTCGCCGTCTTAAAAAGTGCGCGCAGCACGTTCTCGTCCGTACTCTGCAGCAATACGGCAGTCTCGTCCGGGGTCAACCCTTGAGCTTCCCGCGCCTTGTCAATAATCTTCAGGGCATCGCCGGATGAGGCCTTTGCTCCTTTTTCGAGGAGCCGCGCGATGAGATGTTCATCCAGGAAATCGGCTGTCACCTTTCCGTTCTGGCTGGTATTCATTTCAACTCCTTCGCTGTTCGTGAAGCGGACTATGGCCGTAGCCTGTTCCTATCGATCTTCCAGACCTGCCGATTATTACTGAAATGAGAGGGATAGACTGCGCCGCTACTTCTTCATCAGTACCAATTTTTTTGGGATAAATCCGGTACAGCTTCTTATACCGAACCGGGGTGATATCAGGCATTATGACGTTGGCGCCGCACTTGAGCGCCATTTCGCGGCCTTCTGCATGGATGCTCGCGAGCGCCGTGGTTGCCGGCAGGTGCGTATACGGCAGAACGATGCGGCTGACTGCCAGGACGCGCAGCGCAGCTCGCGCTTTGCCTTCTTTTGCCTGCGCGAGCGGCGTGTCCTCGTTAGGGATGAAAGGGCCGATGCCTGCCATCTCCACATCCAGGTCGCGCATGAGCATGATATCGTCTGCCAGGGTTCCCATATCCTGTCCGGGTAAACCCACCATGGTGCCGGAGCCGACCTGGAAACCAAGCTCCTTGAGCCAGCGAAGACGTTTGACTCTTTCTTCAAGCACGGTCCCCGGTCTCAGCTTCGAAAAAAGATCCGGGTCGGAGGTCTCCTGCTTCAGAAGATAGCGGTCGGCGCCTGCTTCTCTCATGAGCCGGTAATCGGTCTTGGTTCGATCCCCTACAGACATGGTCACCGCAACATCGTGACGTTCTTTCAAGCGGCCGATCAACCGGGAGAGCGCATTGCCCGTGAAATAAGGATCCTCGCCCGATTGAAGGACGATTGTCTTCAGGCCCGCGCGCACGCCTTCCTCGGCTGCCGACATAATTTCCTGCGCGGTCATCCGGTAGCGCTGCAGTCTTCTGTTATCCCGTCGCAATCCGCAGTAAAGACAGTTCTTCACACAATAGTTGGAAAACTCTATTATGCCCCGAAGGTGGACCTCGTTGCCGAGATACTGCTTACGCATCTTGTCCGCAGAGGCGAAGATCAGTTTCTCATCAGGGGATTTCAAAAGAGCGATAATATCATCGCGCGAAGGATCTCCTCCTTTTTCGATCGCCCCCAGAATGGTTCTGATTTCTTTGGCCACGTTTCGTGATCCTGTTTGTAAACGGTATCAGACGTATTTGCCTGCTATATAATTGCTCAAATGCTCGATCAGGGTTTCCTGCTCCGAGATGATCGATTTAACCACGTCGCCGATCGATACGAGGCCGGCGAAAGCCTCGTTATCAAACACGGGCAGATGGCGAACGTGCTTTCCGGTCATCAGGACCATACAGTCCTCAACCGTGTTTTCGGGTTTCACTGTGAACATTTCGGCTGCAGGGGTCATGATCTCTTCAACCCGGGTCTCCTGAGAGGATTTCCCCTGTAGTATCACCTTTCTCGCATAATCCCTTTCGGTGATGATACCGGTCATCTTGCCCTGTTCGTCGACCACCAGGAGCGCGCCGATCTCTTTATCGCTCATCATTTTGAGGGCGTCGTAGACCGAAACCTTCGGCGCGACAGACCAGATATCTTTCTTCTTTGTCTTCAAAATCTCTTTTACTGTTTTCATATCACACCTCCCGGGAATCGTTGGACAGACATATGATTATAGCAGAGAAATCAATTACGATCATCTCGCGAAACATCTTTAGACTCCGGCTGCATCGACGTCGTTTCTATTCTCCTCCGTCATCAATCAGCCGGGACACTTCCGGAAAGGGTTTGAGCGCTCTTTTCAGAATGCCGAGCACGTGTGCGATCAGCACGCCATAATTGACCATGGGCACGCCCGCCGCCTGGGCTGTCATGAGGCGATGGAGCATCTCTTTTCGGTTTATCATGCACGCGCCGCAATGCACGATCAGTTTGTATTTCGTTAAATCCTGCGGCAGTTCCAGCCCGCTGGCCCATGTGAAATCGAGGGCGCCACCCACGAGCTGACGGAGCCAGCGGGGAATCTTCACCGTGCCTATATCATCCTCAACCCGGTGGTGCGTGCATGCCTCGGCGATGAGAACCTTGTCGCCCGGAACGAGCTCTTCTATAGCCATTGCCCCTCGCGTGAGCGCCTCCAGATTGCCCTTGTACCTGGCGAACAGTATGGAGAAGGAAGTCATCTGAACATCTTTGGGGGTATCGGCGGCGACCTTCAGGAATGCCTGAGAATCGGTTACCACCAGTTTCGGTTTCTCCTTGAGCCGCGCCAGTGCTGCTTTCAGCTCCCGCTCCTTGACGACCAGCGTCATGGCGTCGTTGTCGAGGATATCTCTTATGGTTTGAACCTGGGGCAGGATCAACCGCCCTTTTGGCGCTGCAAGATCGATAGGCGTGACCAGAACAACCACGTCTCCCGGCGCGATGAGATCGCCGAGGATCGTCGGATGGGTCCAATCCTTGGGAGCTCTCTCAATGATTGCCATCTTGAGCCGGTCAATGCCTTGTGCCGTTAAAGCACTGACTGCGATAACCGGTGTATCGAGCTTTGCGGCCATGGCATCCACATCAGCGGGCTGCACATGATCGTAGATATCCATCTTGTTGAGAACGCCTACGACCGGGACTCCGCTCTGTCGTGCTTTAGCCACGATGTCTTCCTCGTAGGCGCTGATGCCGTGCACCGGGTCGATGACAAGGAGAAGAAGATCAGTCTTTGCCACAACAGCCAGAGTCTTCTGAATCCGGAGCGCGCCGAGGTCGCCTACATCGTCGATGCCTGCGGTGTCGATGAGAACGACAGGGCCTACAGGCAGGATCTCCATCGATTTATAGACCGGGTCCGTGGTGGTGCCCGGCACCTCGGAGACGATGGCCACGTTCTGATTGGTCAGGGCGTTGATAAGGCTCGATTTTCCCGCATTCCGTCTTCCGAAGATTGCTATGTGAAGGCGGCTGCCGCGGGGCGTTTCATTAAGCGTCTGATCCGCCATTGCCGACCTCCTTTGTATTGCGTTTCAATTTACGCGCTCCGGCAATGCCGGGCCTTGTCAATTCAGCTGCTGAAAATATCGTGTCCAGTTCGGCTTCCGTAAAAAGAGCCGCGTCGAGAGCCGCCTGTCTAATGGTTGTGCCAGTGGCTTCCGCCTGCTTCGTGAGCTCGGCCGCACGCTCGTAGCCAATGTAAGGCGCCAGCGCTGTTGCCAGGCAGAGACTCTCCTCCAACCAGCGTTGGCAGCGCTCCTCATCGGCCTCGATTGAATCGATGCAGAGCGTACGGAAAAGGAAGGCCGCCCTCGTGAGCATTTTCAATCCCGTCAAAAGGCTGAAGGCAACGAGCGGGAGAAAGGCGTTAAGCTCTAATTGACCGCTCGCTGCGGCCATCGTAACGCTCTGGTCAAACGACATTACCTGAAATGCTACCTGCGTTATCATCTCCGGTATAACAGGATTGACTTTGCCGGGCATGATGGAAGAGCCTGCCTGCAAACGGCGTAGCTTCAGTTCCGCCAAACCGCCTCCGGGGCCGGACGAGAGAAGACGCAGGTCGCCTGCTATCTTAGCGAGATTGACTGCCGCTGCTTTCACCAACCCTGAGACTTCCACAAACACGTCGGCGTTCTGTGTGAGATCGATGCTGTTCTCCGCGCGCGCAACACCGAGCCCGGTGATGGTCTGAAGCTCTTCGATGGCTGCGTAGATGTAGGCTCTTTCCGCATTGAGCCCCGATCCGACAGCTGTGCCGCCGAGGTTTACCTGACGGAGCCGTTCCTCGACCTTGAAGAGACGCCAGCGATCGCGAGCCACCGCTTCGGCCCAGGCGGCAAATTCCTGCCCCAGCGTAAGAGGAACAGCATCCTGCATCTCGGTGCGCCCCAGCTTCAGGATGTGCGCGAAAGCAGCCTCCTTCGCCTGAAAGCTCCCCTGAAGCAGGGCCATCTCCTGGCTCAGCTCGAGAACAAGCCTGATGGAAGCCACCCTGAGCGCCGTGGGATAGACATCATTGGTCGATTGCGAACAATTGACGTGCGCCAGCGGATTGACGACGTCGTAATCGCCTTTTGTTCCGCCCAGCAGTTCTATGGCGCGATTGGCAAGGACTTCGTTCATGTTCATGTTGACTGAAGTGCCTGCGCCGCCCTGGAAGGCGTCTGTCAGGAACTGATCGCTCATTTTGCCGTCCGCGACCTCGGCGGCCGCCTTCACGATGGCGGCTCCTATTTCCTGAGACAGCAGATTGGCGCGCATGTTGGCGAGCGCGCACGCCCGCTTCACGTCCGCGAGCGCCCGAATCAGTTCTTCCGGCGTCTTGAAGCCGGACACCGGGAAGTTCTGAGATGATCTTACGGTATGGGCTCCGTAGAATGCCTCTTCCGGTACCTCGACCTTGCCCAGGAAATCTTCTTCAATCCGGTATTTCATCTTCTGCTGCCTGAAAAGATGGCAAGGGGGCGCGCTGATGCAATAGCCGCCCCCCCGTCTGCTTTGCTGCGGTTAATAGGTCTTGCTCCTCCGTGTGTATTTCGTATGGAGAAGCTCGTGAGACTTGTGGCCGAGAGGCTCTCCCAGAAAATCTTCATATAGTTTCTTGATAGCAGGGTTTTCATGCGACTTGCGGAGCTTCAGCCCTTTGTCCTCTTTGTAGAGGGCCTCTGCCCGAAGCTTCCTTTTTTCATTGCTGACCGGGATGGGCTGGCCTCCGCCGGCGACGCATCCGCCCGGGCAGGCCATGACTTCGATGAAGTGATACGCAGTGTCGCCCTTCTTGACCTTTTCGAGAAGCAGCCGGGCATTGCCGAGACCATGTGCAACAGCTACCCTGACGTCACCAACGCCTGCGATGGGAACCACCGCCTCCTTAACGCCGTCGAGCCCTCTGACCTGCACGAGATCGAGATTCTCCAGGCTCTTTCCCGTAAGCACTTCGTACACCGTCCGCAACGCCGCCTCCATAACACCGCCGGTCGCGCCGAAGATCGTAGCTGCGCCCGTGTATTCGCCAAGCGGATTATCGTACATCTCATCGGGCAGGTTTCTAAAATCGATGCCTGCCTCGCGGATCATTTTGGCAAGCTCTCTCGTGGTTAATACATAGTCCACATCACGGATATCCATCATGCTCCATCTCGGGTCTTCCGCATTCGAATTTCTTTGCTGTGCAGGGCATCACGGAAACGACCACCATCTTCGCCGGATCAATCCCTTCTTTTGCCGCATAATAGGATTTTGTGAGCGCTCCGAGCATCTGGTGCGGTGATTTGCACGTCGAGAGATTGGGAATAAACTCGGGATAGAAGTGCTCGGCAAACTTGATCCAGCCGGGAGAACAGCTCGTGATCATGGGAAGGACGCCGCCTTCCTTGACTCTCTTGATAAGCTCGTTACCCTCTTCGATGATGGTCAAATCAGCGGTGAAGTTCGTGTCGAAGATGCGGTCGAAGCCGAGCCTTCTGACTGCTGCAAGCATTTTCCCTGTAACCAGAGTACCCGGAGGATAGCCGAACTCCTCGCCCAACGCCGCGCGCACTGCAGGCGCATCCTGAACGACCACGAATTTCTCCGGATCGGCCAGAGCTTTCCACACACCCTCGATGTGCGACTTCTCGGTGATCGCCCCTGTGGGGCAGACTACCGAGCATTGACCGCAAAAGGCACAGACCGCTTCGTTCAGGCTTGCGCCGAACGCAGGCTCCACTCTGCTCTCAAAGCCTCTTCCTTGAACGAAGAGCGCTCCCACTCCCTGCCGTTCCTGGCACACAGTAACACAGCGGCGGCAGAGGATGCATTTATTCGGGTCGCGGCGCAAGGAGGGGGACGCATCATCGACAACGCCTCCGCTCTTCTCTCCCGCAAACCTTATTTCTCTGATGCCCAGTTCATTTGCAACGCTCTGGAGTTCGCAGTTGAGGTTCCGCTCACAGACGAGACAATCGAAAGGATGATCCGAGATAAGCATCTCGACGGCGAATCGTCTCGCCTTTCTCACCCGGTCGTTGTTCGTCGTCACCACGATTCCCTCTGTTGCCGGTAGCGTGCATGAAGCCTGCAGATTCTTGTTCCCCTGCACCTCTACCAGGCAGACCCGGCATGCACCGATAGCCTGGACTTCGGCAAGGTAGCAAAGGGTCGGGATGTGAATGCTTGCGGCCCTCGCTGCTTCAAGCACCGATGTGCCTTCTTCCACTTGTACTGCCCGTCCGTCTATGGTCAGATTTATCATTGTTGTCTTTGGCTTTGTCATTGGGCTACTCCTCTTCTCTCATATAGCAGTGTAGGCATCTTCTGGCCTCTTCGACTGCCATCTTTTCAGGATACGCCAGGACCACTTCTTCAAAGCTCTTGTATCGTGCGGATAAGGGAACCTGAGGCGTCTCTTCCCGTTTCGTTTCTTTCTGGTAGATCTCCAGATCGTAGGTCGGAGTGAGGCCGAGCAGGCTGTCGTGCGACGCGCTCTTGAACTTCCCGTCGCCTCCAAGGTAGCGGTCTATGGCCATAGCCGACTTCTTCCCGTCCGCAATGGCCTCCACAACGGTTGCAGGCCCTCTGACAGTATCGCCCGCTGCAAAAATTCCCGGACGCGTGGTGGAGAGTGAAGGATCGACTTCAAGGGTGCCCCTATCAGTCATGCGGACTCCGTCACCATTCAGATAGAAGAGATCAGGCTTCTGTCCTATGGCGCCGACGACCATGTCAACCGGGACAACGAATTCAGAACCCGGTATTACTTCCGGACGACGCCTTCCGCTTTCGTCGAATATGCCGAGTTTCGAGCGCACGCACTCGATCCCCGTCACCTTTCCATTCTCGGAGATAAGACGCTTCGGAGAGACCAGCGTGTCGATGTGGATGCCTTCTCTTTCGGCTTCCTCGATCTCCTCCACGCTCGCAGGCATGTCTTCCTTCTGGCGCCTGTAGAGTACCGAAACGTCGGTCGCACCAAGCCTGAGCGCCGAACGCGCGGCGTCTATCGCGACGTTGCCGCCGCCGATAACTGCGACGCGGCCTCGTGCCTTGATCGGTTTCTTGAGACTGAGGTCGCGCAAAAAGGTAACGCCTTCGACCACGCCATCCATCTCCTCGCCCGGGATACCGAGTCTTTGTCCGGCGTGGGCTCCGGTTGCCAGGAGGATCGCTTTATAACCATCCGCAAAAAGCTTTTCTGTTGTCACATCTTTCCCGAATGTCGTATTCAGGCGTATTTCAACCCCGAGATCAGCAATCGCGTCGATCTCGGCTTTCAGGATGTTCTTGGGAAGTCGGTATTCCGGAATACCGACGGCCAGCATGCCGCCGGCCACAGGCATCGCTTCGAACACCGTTACCCCATATCCTCGAAGCGCAAGGAAATATGCCGCAGAAAGCCCGGCAGGCCCTGCGCCGATGACTGCCACGCGCATACCGTTGGCCGCGGCCGGCTTCGGCCGGTAAGGATCGACCGATGCCATATCCTGGTCAGCCGCAAACCGCTTCAGGGCGCAGATAGCAACCGACTGATCTATCTGGTTCCGGCGACACTTGCCTTCGCACGGATGAACGCAAACCCTCCCGCAGACCGCGGGGAAGGGGTTGCTCTCCTTGATGACCGCAATCGCCTCTTTGAACCTTCCTTCGCCGATGAGGGAGACGTATCCCCACGCATTCTGATCGGCGGGGCAGGCATTCTGGCACGGAGCGTCAAAAAGGGAAGTGCAGACCCCGGCCCGACAGTACTTGTCTTTAATATGTTCCTCGTATTCGTGTCTGAAGAAATGTATCGTCGAGAGAACAGGGTTTGGCGCGGTTTGGCCAAGGCCGCACAAGGCCGCATCCTGGATGCGGTGCGCCAGTTCCACCAGCTTGTCGATGTCTCCGCTCTCGCCCTGTCCATGCGTGATGCGATTGAGGATCTCGAGCATTCTTTTTGTGCCCACGCGGCACGGAGGGCACTTGCCGCACGATTCATCCTGGATGAAATCGACGAAGAAGCGTGCGAAGTCGACCATGCATGTATCCTCATCGGTAACGATGAGGCCGCCTGAGCCGACGATAGCGCCGAGCTGGGCAACCGATTCATAATCTATGGGAACGTTCAGGTGCTGAGTCGGGATGCAGCCGCCGGAAGGGCCGCCCAACTGTGCTGCCTTGAACTTCTTGCCGTTCTTGATCCCTCCGCCGATGTTAAAAACCAGTTCGCCGAGCGGGGTTCCCATCGGCACCTCGACGAGGCCTGTATTATTGACGCTTCCTGCCAGCGCGAAGACCTTGGTGCCTTTGCTCTTTTCAGTTCCGAAGCTCGCGTACCATTCTGCTCCTTTAAGGATTATGGCAGCGATGTTGGCGTAGGTCTCCACGTTATTGAGAAGGGTAGGGGAATTGAAAAGACCGCGGACCGCCGGAAAAGGCGGCCTGGGCCGCGGCTCGCCACGTTTGCCTTCGATGGAGAACATCAGAGCCGTCTCCTCGCCGCAGACAAAGGCGCCCGCCCCGATCCTTATGTCGAGATCGAAATCAAAACCGGTCTCGAAGATATTCTTTCCGAGAAGCTTATACTGCCTGGCCTGATTGATTGCCCAGCTCAATCTTTCAATGGCGAGCGGGTATTCAGCCCTGACGTACACAAAGCCCTGGTGAGCGCCGACCGCGAAACCGGCAATAGTCATCGCCTCGATGACGCTGTGCGGATCGCCTTCGAGCACGCTCCTGTCCATAAAGGCGCCCGGGTCGCCTTCGTCGGCGTTGCAGACAACGTACTTCGTATCGCCCGGGGCCTTGTTGGTGAAACGCCATTTCAGACCCGTCGGAAAGCCGCCGCCCCCGCGTCCCCGGAGACCGGACTTGACTATCTCGTCGATCACCTGATCGGGCGTCATCGAGGTGAGCACCTTGGCCAGAGCGCCGTAGCCGTCCCTGGCGATATACTCTTCTATATTGAGCGGATTAATGACGCCGCAGTTCCTGAGCACGATCTTTTCCTGATGCCGGAAAAAAGCAATGCCCTGCAGGGAGGCAACACTCTTTGCAGTAGTGGGTTCCTTATAGAGCAGCCGCTCTACGATTCTGCCTTTGAGTAGATGTTCTTCGACTATTTCTTCGGCGTCCTCCGGTTTCAGCTTCTGATAAAACACGCCTTCAGGATAGACCAGGAGCAGGGGGCCAAGGTCGCACGAGCCGACGCAACCGGTCTCTATAACGCTGATCTCATCCTGCAGCCCGAACTCTTTGATCTTTACGACAACGGCGTCCCTGATCTCACGGCATCCGGAGGAGACACAGGCAGCACCTGCACAGACTAATACTTGGGCTCGATTCGCTTCCATGTTGGTCACCTCACTTGTATCTTTCAAGAATTTCCATGAGCTTGGTCGTCTTTACGCGGCCGTAGACGTCATCGTTCACCAGCATGGCCGGGGCCAGACCACAGGCTCCGATGCAGCGCACCACATCCAGCGAATATTCGCGGTCTTCCGTCGTGCCACCCACGTTGATGCCGAGTTCCTGCTTAACCTTCGCAAGGGTCCGCTGGCCGCCGCGTACATAGCAGGCGGTCCCGAGGCATACTTTGACGCTGTTCTTGCCTTTGGGGACGGTGGAAAAAAAGGAGTAGAAGCTGATGACGCCGTGAACCTGGCTCAGCGAAAGCGCAAGGCCCTCAGCGACTTCCTGCTGCACCTTCTTCGGCAGATAGCCGAACAGATTCTGAGCCTTGTGCAGAACCATTATCAGGTTCTCGGGCTTGTTCCTGTTCTCCGCTATGATCTGGGCCAGCTTGGGATATAACTCCTCTTCCCTGGCCTCTTCGCAGCGGCACTGATGATTATCCTGTTGATGTTCGTCTGACATTCCTTCCTCCTTTATGCCGGTTCGCCTTCAAGCCTGAGCCTTCGTTGTTGCGTGTCGCTTTCCTCGACGTCCCCAATAGTACGCCCCGAGTACCCACTTGCGGGTTGAGCTCCCACGCCCGAGCCCTGGTCTCCATCTTGAATGCAAATCGGTATCAGATGTTAATAAGTGAGCACGAACCTTCATTCCGTAAATTGCTACTCCTTTATCTCTTTCCCATCGAATGCGCTCCGCCGCACGTAGTGCGTGTGAAGCAGATGATGGGCTTTTTCCGAATTGGGTTCCTTCAGAAAGTTCTCATAGAGCCGCGTGACCGATGCATTTTCGTGCGACCTTCTCTTGGGCAATGATTTGTCCTCAGCGTAGAGCGCTTCGCCGCGTCTAGCCCTTCTCGCCATGGTCCCGCCCCATGGCTGGCCTCCTCCGCCGACACATCCTCCGGGGCAGGCCATTATTTCAACGAAATGGTATTCGCTCGTGCCTCCGTTGGCGAGCTGTCCGGAGATCACATCCAGCAGTTTGCGTGCATTGCCCAGTCCGTGCGCCACTGCAACTTTAAGGTTCAGGCCATCCACGGGCACAACAGCCTCTTTAACGCCTTGCATTCCTCGTACCGGTAGGATGTCCAGGTTCTCCAGTTCCCTGCCGGTTACCAGGAAATAGGCGGAGCGCAGCGCTGCTTCCATGACACCACCCGTAGCGCCGAAAATCGTCGCCGCGCCGGTGTACTCGCCCAGTGGGTCATCGGCCGGCTCGTCAGGCATCTCCTTGAGGTCGATCCCGGCCTCTTTCATCATGCGCGCCAATTCTCTCGTTGTCAGCACGTAGTCGACATCGCGGAAACCGCTGGCGTTCATCTCGGGCCGCAAGGACTCAAATTTTTTAGCGGTGCACGGCATGATGGAAACAGAGACGATCTTTTCCGCATCCAAACCTTTGAGCCCGGGATAGTAGGTCTTTGCCAGTGTGCCGAACATCTGCTGCGGTGACTTGGCAGTAGAGATATGTGGCCGCAGATGGGGATAAAACGTTTCCATGAATTTTATCCAGCCGGGGCTGCAGGACGTAATGATCGGAAGCTTTTTGGCGCCCTTGATAGCGTTCACCACCTCGGTGCCTTCCTCCAGTATGGTCAGGTCGGCGCTGAAGTTGGTGTCGAAGACCGCGTCGAACTTCATTCTCCGCAAAGCAGCGTGCAGCTTTCCGGAGACGATAGTTCCCGGTTCCATGCCGAACTCCTCGCCGAGTTGCGCCCTGATGGCGGGCGCCTCCTGGACCACAACATGCCGGTCCGGGTCGTTGAGCGCCTGCCACACCTCTTCAGTGTGGCTTTTCTCATACAGGGCTCCCACGGGACAGAAGACGGTGCATTGACCGCAATTGACACATGCGCTGTTTCCAAGCCCCAGGTTGAGCACGGTGCTGACAGAGGTCTCCCCACCCCGCTTGTCGAGGGTCAGCGCATTTACCGTCTGTATATCCGAGCAGACATGGATACAGCGCCCGCAAAGAATGCATTTGTTCGGATCCCGGACGATGGCCGAGCTTGAAGAGTCGATAGGTTTCTTTTTCTTGGATCCATACTCGGTCAATTCCCGGATGCCCACGGTGTGCGCCACGTCCTGCAGTTCGCACTTTCCGTTCTTTATACAGGTGAGACATTCCGCCTCATGATCGGAAAGGATGAGTTCGACAAGCTCTCTGCGCGCTTTCCTTACGCGTGCCGAATTTGTCTGGATCACCCACCCCTTCTCCACCTGTGTGACACACGCCCTGCGCAAGGCCGGAAATCCCTTGACTTCCACAACGCAGATACCGCACGATCCTTCGGGCGTGAGATCCGGATGTTGGCAGAGAGTCGGTATGGTGAACTGTACTTTTCTTGCAGCTTCCAAAATCGTTGTCCCTTCCGGGACTTCAACTTCTACTTTATTGATCGTGGCCTTTATCATCTTTGCCGAAACCTCCTTCTGTAGTTCCGAGTATGCACTCTACTCAGCCGGCTAGTTCATCACGGAAGTATTTCATGCAGCTCGACACAGGAAGGTACAGGGACTGGCCTAAAGGACAAAAAGAGGTGTCCTTCATGGTCCCTGCGATCTGGACAAGTCGGTCCAGATCGCCCTCCTTGCCGTTCTTCGCCGCAACCCGGTCTATGATCTCTGTCATCCTTGCGCATCCCAGACGGCACGGCACGCAGTGGCCGCACGACTCGTGTTTGAAGAAATGGATGACGTTTTGCAGCATGTCCAGCATGGAGGTATCCTCGTCCATCACCAGGACTGCCCCGCTGCCCAGCGCTGCCGCATACTCTTTCAGATTTACAAAATCCATCTGTACATCAAGCATATCAGGACCGAGAAAGGCTCCTGCTGCGCCTCCCACAAGCGCGCCCTTGAACTTCTTGCCCGCGCTGATGCCGCCGCCGTATTCAAAGATGATATCTCTCAGAGTCGTTCCCATCTCGGTTTCGATGAGGCCCGGTGTGGCCACGTGTCCCAGGATGGTGTAGACCTTGGTGCCGGTGCACTTTGACGTTCCATAATGCCTGAACCAGTCGGCCCCGTTCTTGATTATATCGGCTACGTTTGCAAGGGTCTCGACGTTGTTTACCACGGTCGGTTTGCCCCAGAGCCCGGCAACAACCGGATACGGAGGCTTGTTCCTGGGATGGCCTCTGCGCCCTTCCAGGGACTCGATCAGGGCTGTCTCCTCACCGCACACATACGCACCGGCGCCCTTCATCACCTTTACGTCAAACGCGAAGGGCGATTCGAAAATCTTGTTTCCCAGGAGGCCCAGGGAACGAGCGTCTGCGATCGCCTTTTCGATGCGCTGAATGGAAAGCGTGTATTCGCCGCGTATGTAGATGAAGCCCTGAGTCGCTCCCACAGCATAACCGGCGATGATCATCCCTTCGAGAAGCTTGTGCGGATCGCCCTCCAGGATAAGTCTGTCCTTGAAGGTTCCCGGTTCGCCTTCGTCGGCGTTGCAGATAATGAATTTTTCTTTGCCCGGCGCCTTGCGTGCAAATTCCCACTTCATTGCCGTCGGAAAGGCTGCTCCTCCCCGTCCCTGCAGACCCGAGCTTTTTATCTCTGTGATCACCTCTTCAGGGCTCATCTTCGTCAGGGCTTTTGATGTCCCTTCGTAACCTCCCGCGGCAATATATTCCTCGATATTTTCAGGGTTGATAAAACCGCAATTACGAAGTACCACTCTCGGCTGCTCCTTCATCAAACCCGTTCTATCGCGTTTGACGATAAACCGTTTGGGCGCCTGGGTCAGAAGGAGTCGCTTCACGAGCCTGCCTTTGAGTAGATGTTCTTCGACCAACTCGGCGACGTCGTCCTTTGTGACGTTGGAATAGTAGAGACCTTCCGGGTAGACGACCAGGACCACTCCCTCGCCGGTGATACCGAGGCTTCCGGTCTCCAGCACAGAGACTTCGCCTGCGAGCCCCTGCTTTTTGATTTCATCCACGAGTTTCTCCTGAACGGCGCGCGCACCGGCCATGAGGGAACCCGCATCAATACCTATCAGTACGTGATTTCTAACGATGCTCATACCTTGCTCCTCCTCTCCTCCAGAATTGTGTCTATCCTTTCCGGAGTGAGTTTGCCGAACATCTCGTCGTTTATCATAATGGCCGGGGCGACACCACAAACTCCGAGGCAACTGGCAAGCTCAAGCGTGAATGCGCCGTCGGAAGTTGTCTCTCCGACATCAACCCCGAGTCTCTGTTTCAGATAGTCGAGCGTCGATGTGGAACCCATGAGATGACACGGCGGCGAATCGCATAACCTGATTACATGGCGTCCTCTGGGTGTGAGGCTGAACATGGTGTAGAAGGTGGCTACTCCATGAACGTAGCTGTACGGCACGTGCAGGTAATCGGCGCATGCTTCGATGTCCTCCCGTGCCACGTAGTGGCTCGGGTTGTTATCCTGCAGTTCATGAAGGATGTAGAGGATATTATGAAGATCCGGACCAAATTTTTTAAGTATTGTTTCGCGGTACAATGGGGAACCTCCTTTCACGTGGTTTCGATAACATAGTCAAGGACGGGATGTCCATTGACGACATGCTCAGCCACAACCCGCACAGCCTTCGCAGCGTCCATGTTACCGTACACGACGGTCGGCTTTCCCTCCTCGAAGATCTCAATCAGCGGTTCCTGCGAGGCGAGTCCTTTTTCTCCCGTCTGGGTGACCACTACGTCCGCCAGCTTTCGTTTGGATATCTCGTCAACGAGAGCCCGAAGCACGTCCCGCGCTCCGGACGCAATACCGCTGGTTCCCATCCCGACGACGACCTTCACCCTGGCCTCTTTTCCCCGCAGGTCGATCTCCTGTTTCGCCTTATCTCTGATCTTCTTCAATTCCTCCAGGTTCATAGCGCTTCACCTCCATAGATGTTGTTCTCAAAATCTTTCATAGTTCCTGTTCACCATTTTTGGTACTCACATTTTCTTGACCGCCGTCGCACAGGCCCATATATCGCTTCAAGAAGCCCACGACTTCAGGGTGATTGATCGGTACACCATCCAGGCTGTCGTTGATCTCCCTGGTATCGAACGAGAACTCCTCCGAGTCCGCACGATAGTCGAGGCGAAACCGTACATCGGGATTGCTGACGCAGAGAAGAAAGAGAGTCTCCTTCACATTTCCGAGAGGGGGCAGATCCGGATGATCGAGCGCGAAGCTGGCCCGTATCCGGGTTCCCTCGCCGCGCTTGCTCTCGAGTGCGAATTGACCGTCGCACATCTCGGTAGCGCCTTTCAGAAGAGGGATACCCAATCCCACATCTTTCCCCGGCTTCGTCGAAAAAAAGGGATCGGTTACGCTTCTCTTCGTCGTCTCGTCCATACCCTTGCCATCATCGGCTATCGCGATCGTCAAGAGATTTCGGTTCTTATCCGCCACGATCGATACTGCTATTTCCCTGGCGCCTGCACGAACCGAATTCATCGCAATGTCCATCACGTGGTCACTCAATTCTTCCAGCATCCGTTCTGTCCTTTTCCGACTTCACCAGCATCTCCGCCGTTTCGCCACAGGTCCGAAGCGCGTTGCCCAATTCCTCAAAGGTGGGCTCCTGCATGGCCAGGGAGATCCGCCTGCGGCCAATGTCTTCCAGGCGGTGGGCATCAGAGAAGCTGACAATGGGCACATCTTTCGCTTCAATGAAATCGATCAGGCTCTGTAGCTTCTTCCGGTCGGCAATTTCCAGCGCATCGAAAGGGGTCTCTGCCGGTACGTAGCCAAGCTGCCCGATTATGCTGTACGCGGGGCTGTCTATATGCGACGGAATGACGAGCCCGCCATGGGCTTTGATCCATGAGGCCGCCTCGTTCACCGATATGTTTGCGGAATTCAGGAGAAGCCGTTGCTCGAATCGGACGATGTTATCATTCTCATCCACCACTACCTGGTCGCCAAAATAGTCGACTCTGTTATCGACAGCCGGCAACAGGCTGTACACGAGCGCCTGCAAAGCCATGGCTGTTCCGTAATCCCCGAAGAGAGCGAGAAGATGCACTTCCTCGACAGTCTGCATCTCCATCCCGTAAAGGATCATGGGTCCCGACGGCTTACTCGCAAGTGCGGCATACCTGCCGTTTTCAGCCATGTTATGATCCGTAATGGCGATCACGTCCAAACCGACCTCTCTGGACTTTTCCACGATGGCACGGGAAGACATCTCCAATCGCGCGCACGGTGACAATGTCGAGTGTATATGCAAGTCACAGGAAAAGGAGCCCACTTTAACCTTTTTTTAAAATCTCGTACGCGCGGCCCGTGATTTCAAAAGCCGAAAGAGGGCTTCTCAGCAATGCAATCCCTTCCGAGCGCGCTTTTTCGATCACATCATTCTCAACGTTCAAATTGCGCGGCGTGATGATGGCAACGATATTTTTCAGTTTTGCCACGCCGAGTATATTAATGTGTCGCTGGACCGTCACCCAGAGCGACTCTTCCGGTGCGTGGGCAATCACATCCGAAAGCAGGTCTGAGGCGTAGCCTGCTTTGACGCCGTGTTCGAGGTTGATGTCGCCGGTCAAAATTTCTAGTCCAAGTGCTTGTGCGAAGTCACGAACCGTCATGTTCCCCCCCTTCTACCGCTATTTGGTCGTCCTTCTTCTCTTTTGGTGATCTTGTGTCGGCCATCGCATGCGGCAGTTTCCTTGCAAGGTCGAGTATCTCCTCCGCAAGGGTCTTGACTCGTTCCCTCAGTTTAACGATGCAGTCGGTATCAAAGGCACTACCTCTGATGATGTCTTCAGCGAGCGCTCTGCAACTTGGTGATCCGCACGCGCCGCAGTCGAGGCCGGGCAGACCGTTTGTCAGCTCATCGAGGCGTTCCATCTTTTCCAGCGCCTTTGACACATCTCCATCAAGGCTCATGATGGGCCTCGGAAGCACAGTCTCCGTTGCCCAGAATTCGTCACTATCATAGAAGTCTTTCAACTGCTCTTCATTATAGAAGGGTGGCTTTGCTTTGTCTTTGTTAACCAGGTTCTTTATGTTGATTCTGGCAGCGAAGAGATTCTGGATGTTGAGCGGCCCTGCCACGCAGCCTCCTGAGCAGGCCTGCACCTCGACAAAATCGAGATCCTGCAGCCCGCCGCGCTCTATCTCCTCGAAAACCATGATGGCATTCTGGATACCACCCGTGGAGAGCGTCGACGGAGAGCCGATGGCTCTTGATTCGCCCGTCAGATAACCCCACGCGATGCCGCGACTGGTGGCTTTGTGCAGGCCACTCTTGTTCCCCTTCGCCTCGCTCATCGCCTTGACCAGGTCCTTGTAGATGAACGAAGCGCCTATGATACCGTCGACGGCCGATTTCTTTATGTTGAGCGGCTGTCTCACTTCCGTCACCTTCGCCGGACATGGAGAAATAAAGAAGGCGCCGATCTTCTCATACGGCAGGCCGGTTGTCCTCATCGCATCGAACTTTGCCAGCCGGGCAGCCACTTCCATGGGACTCATAATGGGCGCGACATGTTCCAGAAGGTCGGGGAATCTCATCTGCATGAGACGGACAACCCCGGGGCAGGCTGATGATATCAACGGTTTCTTGTAGGTGCTCGTTGCAAGGTATTTCCCCACCATGTGCCCCACTACTTCCGCTGCGAGCGCAACTTCATACACTTCATTGAACCCTACTAAAAGAAATGCCTCGAGTATCTTCTCGACTTCTGCTTTGGGCCCGAATTGTCCAAAGAAAGAGGGAGCCGGAAGCGCGATTCGATAATCAAAGGTTGAAAGGATTTCCAGCGTGTCGGTAACCGCCACCTTTGCGTGATTGGCGCAGGCACGAATGCATTCCCCGCAATCTATGCAGCGTTCTTCGATGATCTTTGCCGTACCCTGGTGCACACGGATAGCTTCGACCGGGCATCGCTTGATGCAGTTGGTGCACCCCTGGCATTTATCGGTGTCGAGTTTTACCGAATGAAAGTAGTTGGGCATGCATTACCGCCTGGTCTCAACAGCCGGCGCGCTCTTATTCAGAGAGATCTTTGCCTCCAGCAGTGTACCGACGCCAGGCTCGGATTTTATGGCGAGATGATGAGAACACATTTTTATATTGGGTAATCCCATTCCCGCACCAAACCCCATTTCTCTGACTTCCATCGGGGCAGTCGAATAGCCTTCCTTCATCGCAAGGTCTATGTCGGGAATGCCCGCGCCTACGTCCTCGGAAATTATAGAAACTTCGTCGGGGACGATAACTATTTTGAGTCGCCCATGGTGTGCGTGAATTACCACGTTCATAGCTGCTTCATATACGATAATAGCCGCGTTTTTTACCACGTCGCCTTTAAGACCCAATTGCTGAAGAGCCTTCTTGGTTTTTGAAGCCGATTCTCCTGCAATGAGAAAATCCTTCTCAGGTATAGTGAACTCAATCACGTGGCGGGGACCGCCTGTTGCATCGGTCACTGTATGGTTCCCCGCTTCGTGCCTAGAACACCGTTCTGATACAGCAAACCGCAACACTTGAAGATCATAAATTCTGTCGACAGAAGAGGGATCCGGCTGCCGTTCCCCTGCTGGATCACTGAAGGCTCCGGTTTTTTTCCACCGGCAAAAATGACGGCCACCGCATCCATGACTTCGGCCGTGTGAACAACGTGAGGATTCGTGAGCGTGGTAATCAACAGCGTATCCGAGCTGGCAAACGCCAGCATGTCGCTGATCAGGTCACAGGCGAATCCTGTCTTGACCTCCCGGTCAAGCAGTTGCTCGCCGTACAGAACTTCAGCATTCAGAAGATGCTGGATTTCCCGCAGGGTCATGGTTCTTTTCTCCTTCCGCACCGGTATCTTTCTGTTCGTGAATCTTTTTTTGCTCATTGACCCCCGGTTGAGGGCTGAAAACTGCGAATGCGCAATTCAAACCGTCTATGCAAGCCATTATAAAATAAAAGGCGGAAAGAACAAGTTTTTTCTCCCGCCTCTACGCACTATATGTCCCTTTAAAGAGATGAAGTCTACATCTTCGAGGTACGTTCAACGCAGAACTCCAGACTCAAAAGTCAAAAGTGAAATCAATCACAAGAAACCTTACCACTGTTGCAATATCTTGTCAATCAAGAAAATGTGTACAACAAGGAACGGTGCGCTTGGGACCCTTCAGCAGATATTAGTGCCGTCAGGCAGCTTTTTTTATTTTTACCGCGCAGACTTTGTAGCCCGGTATCTTGGCGACAGGGTCGAGAGTATCGAGGGTCAAGAGGTTCGCCGCGGCCTCCTTGAAATGGAACGTCATGAAAACAACGCCCGGCGGAAGGTGGTCCGTCGCTCTTGCCTTCACTCGCACAGTACCCCTGCGGGAGCTGACTTCCACGAGGCCATTGCCTTCCTGTATTCCGAGCCGCACGGCGTCCTCCGGATTCATCTCCAGCATGCCTTCAGGATAGATCTCCATTAAGGCCTTTGATTTGCGCGTGAGCATCGCGTGATAGTGGTAGAGAACACGTCCGGTTGTCAGAACGAACGGGTATTCTTCATCGGCCATCTCAGGAGGGGCAATATACGGCGTCACATGAAACTTTCCTTTACCGCGCGTAAACCTGTCCTTATGGAGGTACTGCGTGCCCGGATGATCGCTGCTCGGGCACGGCCACTGAAGACCCAGCGTCTCTATGCGGGGGTAGGTGATGCCACCGTAGGACGGCGTCACCGCCGAGATCTCAGCCATGACATCGGAACACGTGGCATACTCCATGGGATAGTCCAACCGCCTGGAAAGATCGCAGATGATCTTCCAATCGGGACGGGAGTCGCCAACGGGGTCGATTGCCCTGCGAACGCGCTGCACGCGTCGTTCGGTATTGGTGAAGGTGCCGTCTTTTTCGGCAAAACTGACACCGGGAAGCACAACATCGGCAAGCTCCGCTGTCTCGGTCATGAATATGTCCTGCACGGCCAGGAACTCAAGATGTTTCAGCTCTTCCTTGATTTTGTTTCCATTGGGATCGGTCAGTAACGGATTTTCCCCGAGGATGAAGAGAGCCTTTATCTTCCCTTCTCCTATAGCCCTTCATCATCTCCGTGAGCGTCATGCCGGGCTTTGCTGAAAGGCGGGTTTTCCAGGCCTTCTCAAATTTTTCCTGAGCCGCAGCATCGTCCACCCGCTGGTAACCGGTATAGACGTTGGGCAGGCCGCCCATGTCGCACGCGCCCTGCACGTTGTTCTGCCCGCGCAAAGGGTTGACACCTGATGAGGGCTTTCCGATCTGGCCCGCAACCATCGCGAGGTTGGCAAGAGCCAGAACATTGTTCGTTCCGGTTGTGTGCTGCGTTATACCCATGGCATAAAGGATCGTACTACTTTTGGCTTGAGCGTACACTCGTGCAGCCTCGACCACGTCGCTTGCGGGAACGCCCGTTATCTGTTCAACCGCTTCCGGCGTGTATTCTTCGACTGATTCAGCGAGTGCGTCAAAGCCTTCCGTGCGCTCATCAATGAAGGACGTATTGGCCCAGCCGTTGGTGATGATCGCCCGTATCATGCCATTAATGAGGGCCACGTCTGTTCCCGGTTTCTGCTGCAGGTGAAACTCGGCAAAGTCTACGATATCTATCCTGCGCGGATCAGCGACGATCACCTTCGCGCCTTTCTGACGCGCTGCCTTCTTTATATCGAGCGCGATCACCGGATGATTCTCGGTTGTGTTCGAACCGATAATGAAGATGCAATCGGCATCTCCGATTTCAGCAATGGAGTTGGTCATTGCGCCGCTTCCGAATGCCATCGCCAGACCGGCGACGGTGGAGGAGTGTCAGAGACGTGCGCAGTGATCGACGTTATTTGTGCCGAGCGCGGCACGGGCCAGTTTTTGAAGGAGATAATTCTCCTCGTTGGTGCATTTGGCTGAGACGAGTACCCCTATTGCGTCCGGTCCGTGGCTAGCTTTCACTTTCTTAAGCGCTTCCGCCACCCTGTCGAGCGCCTCATCCCATGCAGCGGGGCGAAAAGCGCTTTTCTCCGGGCCGTTCTCCGGCCCACGATCCCTGACGAGCGGCTGCGTGAGCCGGTCAGGACTGTGAATGTAATCAAAACCGAATCGTCCCTTTACGCAGGTCCAGCCTTTGTTGGCTCCAAGCTTCCGGTCGGAGGTTACCTTGACCACTCTGTTCTCTTTTACGTTGAGGACGAGCGTGCAGCCGACACCGCAATAAGAACAGATCGTGGGAACCTTTTCAAGCTCCCACTCCCTTCCTTCGAACCGACCTGGCTTTTCGCTTAGAGCGCCAACCGGACAGACACTGACGCAGTTGCCGCAGAAGACGCAGGGAGTCTCCCGCATGTTCCGGTCAAAAGCGGCTGCAAGCTTCGTATCGAAACCGCGTCCCGTTTGGTCAACAGCCTCGCAGTACTGAACCTCATGCATCACGGTAACGCAGCGCGCGCACAGGATACACTTGTTGTAGTCTCTTTCAAAGAACGGATTGAGGGCACGAACAGGATAGTTGTGCTTTGCGCCTTCGAAGCGAGGCTTACGAATACCGTACTCATAGGCGTATTTCTCAAGCTTGCAAGAACCGCCCTTCTCGCAAGTCATGCAATCGTATGGGTGGTCCGACAGCAGGAATTCTATGACCTGCTTTCGCGCATCCTGTACGCGTTTTGTGTTGGTCTGCACGATCATTTTGTGAGCGACAGGGTATGCACAGGAAGCAACGAGCGTGCGCGACCCTGCCACTTCCACGACGCAAAGCCGGCAACCTGTCGTGGGCGGAAGGTCTTCACGGTAACAGAGATGCGGAATTTTGATACCCGCTTCTTTTGCTGCGCGGAAAACCGTTGTTCCTTCTTCTACGCTGATCTCCCGGCCATCAATTGTTAGCTGGACTTCTGCCATAGTATGTGCCCCTTCTCTAATGTTCGAGATCGCACCGCAGACACCTTCTTGCCTCCGCGGTCGCCTTCTTCCTGTCAAATCCAAGATTGACTTCATCAAAAGTGCAGGCACGCCGTCTGCCTTTCAAGTGACGCATCTTGATCCTGGGTTGCGTGCCTGACTCCTCTGTTCCCTCGTTTTCTATCTTCTGCACCTGGGGACGCATGATCGGCTTGAATGCTCTGTCAAGGTAGAGATCGTGTTCTTTCAGATAACGGTCGATCGACTCCGCGGCCCTATATCCCTGTGCCATGGCCTGGACTACCGTCGAGGGGCCTGTTACCACATCGCCACCCGCAAAGACACCGGGAATATGCGTTGCGAGGGTAACAGGGTCCACAGAGAGTGTCCCGTTCCTGTTGACCACGAACCCGTCGTTCTGCGGCAGGCCGGAGAGGTCAGGAGCATAGCCGATAGCAGGTATCACTGTGTCCACATCAATGATGAACTCAGAGCCTTTGACCGGAACAGGACGGCGCCTGTTGCTCTCATCATATTCGCCCAGTTCCATTCTAACGCATTCGATACCGGTCACTTTGCCTCCGGCTGTCACAATCCTGTTCGGGGCGAGAAGAAACCGGATCTTTATTTTTTCGTCCTTGGCTTCCTCGATCTCTTCGGGATTGGCCGGCATCTCTTCCTCGGTCCTTCTGTAGACGATCGATACTTCCTTTGCGCCCAGCCGCAGGGCCGTCCGGGCCGCATCGATGGCGACGTTCCCGCCGCCGATAACCGCGACTTTCTCCCCCACGGTAACGTTTTCACCCAGGTTGGCGCGCCGCAGGAAGTCAATGCCCGGCAGCACCCCGGCGGAATCTTCACCAGGAGTATTCATCCTCGTATTCTTATGGGCTCCAATTGCCAGGAAGACCGATGCGTAGCCCTCCTTAAGCAGAGAATCTATGGTGAAATCCCTCCCGAGCGCCTGGTTAAACTTGATCTCAACATTGTGCTGCAGAATGAATTTGACGTCGTACTCCAGAATCCCCGGCGGCAACCTGAAGTCGGGAATGCCTACCCGAAGCATCCCGCCGGCAACCGGCAATGCCTCAAATATGGTCACCCGGTAGCCGCTACGTCCCAGCTGATACGCAGCGTTCAGGCCTGCGGGACCTGCGCCCACGACTGCTACACGAACGTCTTTGATCTTCTCCAGGAAACGCGGCGGCGCCATCACGCCTTTCTTTATCTCCCGGTCCTCCGCGAAACGCTTCAGCGTGCAAATGGCAATGGGCTCGTCGATTTCTCCGCGCTTGCACATGGTCTCGCAGGGATGGTTGCAAACCCTGCCGATGACGCCTGCGAGCGGCATGTTAAGGCGGATCACTTCCAGCGCCTCTTCGTAACGTTCTGCGCCGATAAGCGCGACGTATCCGACGGCGTCGACCCGGCAAGGGCAGGTGTTCTCACAGGGAGCGTGAACCAGTGCCTCACAACTGCCTGAAGGACAATACTTGTCTCTTATATGTGCAACATATTCGTTGCGGAAATGAGTTATGGTCGAGAGAACGGGATTGGGGCAGCTCTGTCCAAGCCCGCACAGCGACGAATCCTTGATTACGGGACCCATCTCTTCGAGGAGTGCGAGATCTTCTTCCTTCCCTTCACCCTTGGTGATGCGCGTGAGGATCTCGAGCATCCGTTTCGTACCCATGCGGCATGGTACGCACTTGCCGCACGATTCATCCTGCGTAAAGGCGACGAAAAAACGAGCGATATCGACCATGCAGGTCTTCTCATCCATGACGATCATGCCGCCCGAGCCCATCATGGAACCTGCTGCTGTTAGTGATTCATAGTCGATCGGCAGATCCAGATATTTCGGAGGCAGGCAACCGCCGGACGGGCCTCCCATCTGCACAGCCTTAAACTCGCGACCTTTGGGAATGCCGCCGCCAATCCCGTAAATTACCTGGCGCAGGGTAGTGCCCATAGGCACTTCAACGAGGCCTGTGTTATTGATCTTGCCGGTCAGCGAAAAGATCTTGGTGCCTTTGCTGCCCGCCGTACCGATAGAGGCGTAAGCCTCTGCGCCATCGAGAATGATTGAGCGCACATTTGCGAAAGTTTCCACGTTATTAATGTTTGTCGGTTTACCCCAAAGTCCCGCGACTGCCGGAAAAGGCGGGCGGGCACGGGGCATACCGCGCTTACCCTCAATCGATGCGAGAAGAGCCGTCTCTTCACCGCAGACGAATGCTCCTGCGCCCTCCTTGATTTTCAGGTGAAAGTTGAAGCCTGAGCCGAGGACGTTGTCTCCCAGGAGACCGAGCGCTTCTGTATCACTGATTGCTTTCTTGAGATTATCAACGGCCAGAGGATACTCGGCTCTGACATAGACGTAGCCGCCTTGAGCTCCGATCGCGTAAGCAGCGATTGCCATACCCTCCAGCACGAGATGGGGGTTACCTTCGAGTACGCTTCTATCCATGAATGCGCCGGGGTCACCCTCATCAGCGTTGCATACTATATATTTAGTGTCACCGGGGGAGCTCCGTGTAAAACGCCATTTCTTGCCGGTCGGGAAACCGGCTCCACCACGCCCGCGCAGGCCCGCTTTCTCCACTTCGTCAATCACCTCATCCGGCGTCATGGAGAAAAGGGCCTTGCTCAAAGCGCTGTAACCGCCACGCGCTAAATAGTCCTCGATACTCGTGGGATCGATCCGGCCGTTGTCACTGAAAACCCTTCGCATCTGAAACTTGTAGAAGGGCACATCATGATCATAGGTGACCGGATGTCCGGTTGCCGGATCCACGTAAAGAAGGCGATCGACGATACGGCCGTTGACCAGCGTTTCAGACACAATTTCCGCAATATCATCCAGGGTGACCTGTTGATAAAAAATCTCCCGGGGCAGGATGACCACGACCGGACCTCGTTCACAAAAACCGTGGCAGCCGGTCTGCAGAACATCGGCTTTGCTTTCCAGGCCCTGTTTTCGGATCTCTTCAACAAAAGCAATCCGGGCTTCCTCACCGCCCCAAGCGCGGCAACCTGTACCGCCGCAGATCGTGACGCACGCCTTGTCAGAATCCCGCAAGCGTTGGATGTCTTCCCTGAATGCCACAAGATCGCCGGGAGAATTTAATCTCTTCTTCAATTACACCCCTCCTTCAGCTATACTGGCTAAGGACTTTTTCCACCTTCGCGGGCGTGAGCTTGCCGTAATAGGTTTTGTCAACAAGCAGCACGGGCGCGAGAGCGCAGGCCCCGAGGCAGGCTACCGTTTCAAAGGTGAACTTGAAATCGGGCGTTGTCTGGCTCTCCCCTATACCGAGAACCTGTTGTACTGCCTTAAGCACGTACTTCCCGCCACGAACGTGACACGCTGTTCCCCTGCACACTCTGACTGTATGACGACCGCGGGGGGTGAGGTAGAACTGGGAATAAAACGTCGCAACGCCGTAAATACGGCTCACGGGCACTCCCAGGGCCTCTCCGACGCGGTTCAGTGCCAGTTCCGGAAGGTAGCCGAATAGTGCTTGGACCTCCTGAAGAACCGGTATCAGCGAACCTCTTTCCTTGCCGTGACGCTTTAATATCGGCTCAATCCTGGTCAGGTCTATCGTTTCAGGCATGTTTCTTCCCTTTCTGTTTTCATCCTTTTTCCGCAGAGTACCGTTTACGGTTTCGGGGTATAGCGAGCTGCGCCGGACGAACTGCTCATTCCGGCGTTGGCAGCACCTTAAATATACGGGAATCGGCGGAATTTTGCAACAGCTTCCGTACGTATTCGCAAACGATGAGAGCGGCTTCGCCACTGGCTGTTTCTACCGAAAAATGCGTTGACACCGCTTGCGGGACAACGTATCATGTGAATCGCCGTACAGAAAGTTCTTGCTTCAAACGAATCCGACACGTTTAATACTGACGAGGAATGAAAAAAGCGCAAGGAGGGAAAAAATGAACAGAAAAAGGTCATCGAGGAGCAGGGTACACGCAGCGCTTATTTTTGGACTGTTGGTTCTGTTTCTTGGCATGGCTGCGGTCCAGACGGCACTCGCTCAGCAGGCGGCGCCGAAGCCAGATGTGATTACACTCAACTGGTCGTCCTTTCTGCCCGGGTCTCACCCGGAAATGATAGCTTTCAACAAGGGGTTTGTAGCCAAGGCAGTGGAATTGTCAAAAGGCAGACTTGCGTTCAAATTTCGCGGTGGCCCGGAAACCATTGCACTTATGGACTTACCCAAAGCCACCCAGAGCGGCATAGTCGACTTCTCGATCATCCTCGCCGGCGTTGTAGAGTCTGTGGCGCCGGGGGTAGGGGCCACAATCCTGAGCCGGATCTCCGTGGACGAAGAACGCAAGAACGGCACGTACGCGTATATGGATCAGCTTTGCAACAAAGGTGGTCTTCACTACATGGGGAGACATTCTCCTGCCAACGATCTCCAGTTCTTCAACCTGTTTTTGAACAAGAAGGTTGAGAAACCGGAAGATTTCAAGAAATTGAGGATCGGCACAGCCACGGCAGCCCGCGCTCTTACCGAAGGGTGGGGCGCTGCGCCGGTCAACCTTCAACTTACCGATTACTACACTGCGATGGAACGAAACACAGTTGATGGCGTCTCCAGTTCGACAGCATCCAACTGGGTAAGTTCGGGTTGTCAGGCAGTGACCAAATTCATGCCTCTGCCGGGATATCTGCAGGCTTCACCCATGATCGTGATGAATCTGAACGTTTGGAACAAAGTGCCGAAAGACCTGCAGCAGGCGATCACGGATGCCATGATCTACTCGGAAACATATAGCGGGGGGATCTGGACAGAAGACAAAGTCAAGGCGATGCAGAAGATTAAGGAAGCGAAGGTGGAAGTGTATAACCTTTCACCCGAGACGGCCAAATGGCTTGTTGACACTGCGTATGAGTCGACGTGGGCTTTCCAGCAGAAAAGATTCCCAGACGTGACGCCGAGGCTGAAGGCGTTGTTGTCAGGAGGCAAGTAATAGCAGGGTCCCGGGTCCCGGGTCCCGAAAGAGCCCGAAAGGGAAGATGGAAGACCGTCACGCTGAAGCGTGACTTGGAAGACCGCGCTTTGCGCTCGGAAGATGGAAGAGAGAGACTGAACAAGGGGCAGTTTCGATTTTCTTTTGATTGGTTTTCTGGACCCATGCCCCGGGACCCTGGACCCTTAAACGTGCATTGGAGAGGCATATGAGTTTTTTTGACCGGCTTGGAAAATTCTTCGATTACTGCAACACCCTCATGGTTCTTGTCAGCGCCATCCTTCTATTGGGCCTCACCTTTATCGTGGGCGCGGATATCACGCTCCGTTACCTCTTCAACAAACCCCTGGGGTGGGTAAAGGAGGTAAGTGAATATACGCTCGTTGGCCTTGGCTTTCTGGTGGCAGCGTGGATACTGAAGGATGACGCCCACGTGAAGATGGACCTTGTGCTCAGTAAATTGCGCCCCAGAGCACAGACCATGCTGAACATAATCACGTCAAGCATCAGCACGGTGGTCGTTTTCATTATTACGTGGTTTACGATGAGAGTCATTGTTGAATTCTATCAGACTAAGCTTGTGGCGCCCACGGTGCTCGAGCCCCCCAAGTGGGTTCTTCTGACACCCATTCTGGTCGGCTCTTTCTTTCTTGGAGTGCAGTTTATACGCAGGACCTACGGCTTTATCGGTAAATGGAAGAGCCTGAGTAAATAGTATTCTCCGACTATTCAGTCAGGAAAGGGTCATATCCATGGAATGGCAGGTTGCAGTCCTGATCGTATTTTCGAGCCTGATCGTGCTGATGCTGACGGGCATGCCGATTGCCATCTGCTTCATGTTTATCAACGTCATCGGCGGCGGTGCTCGTGCTCGGTTATCCGGCCGGCCTCGATTATATCATTCAGAGCATGTGGAGTTCGCTGGCAACGTTCACCATAGCGCCGGTTCCTCTCTTTGTCATCATGGGCGAACTGATGTTCCATTCGGGTCTCGGCGGCGATGTCGTTAAAATCGTCGATCAGTGGCTCGGGCGTCTGCCCGGCAGAGGAAGCCTGATCGCCATCGGCTCCGGCGTTATCCTTGCAGCCCTCACAGGCGTAAGCATCGCCAGTGTCTCCATTCTGGGTTCGGTCCTGCTGCCCCAGATGGAAAAAGAAGGCTATCATAAATCGATGATCTTCGGCCCCATCCTGGGCGGCGGCGGTCTGGCCGTCCTGATCCCGCCGAGCGGCCTCGCTGTGCTTCTCGCTGCGATAGGCGAGATTTCCGTTGGTAAGATTCTGCTCGCCATCATAGGCCCGGGACTTCTTCTTGCCGCTCTTTATTCCGCTTACATAATCATCCGATGTGCGATAAACCCGTCTCTTGCCCCCGTGCACGCGGCGCCGAGAGTGCCATTGAGAGAGAAACTGTCAAACCTGGCTTACAACATAGTACCGGTAGCTGCGATCATCTTCTCCGTCATCGGCTTTATGGTGCTCGGTATCGCAACGCCCGAAGAAGCGGCAGCCAGCGGGGCCATCGCAACCTTACTCGTGGCCATTGCGCAGAAACGCATGAACCGGCTCGTTCTCAGGAAAACCATTATCGGTTCATTGAAAGTCACCGGCATGATCTTCCTCATCATTGCCGGAGCACGAGGGTTCAGCCAGGTGCTGGCCTATGTGGGCGCTACGCAGGCAATGGCCCAGTTTGTGCTGGCTCTTGCCCGTGCATCCTCTGGTCATCATGGGAATCATGCAGGTGGTGATGCTGATACTGGGTTGCTTCATGGATTCCGCGGCCATCATTCTTCTGACCATGCCCATCTTCGTGCCCGCGATTATCTCTCTCGGGTTTGATCCTGTCTGGTTCGGGGCAATCTCGGTATTGAACATCGAGGTCGGGCTGATTACGCCGCCCTTTGGTGTGGCCTTATACACGATGAAGGCGGTTGCCCCGCCGAAATATACGATGACCGACGTGATCAGTTCCGTGGTACCATTCATTTTCCTGCAGGTGATCGCTATCGGACTTTGCATGATCTTTCCATCGATAGCATTGTGGCTGCCCGGCCATTAGTTGAACAGAGATGCTGTAGACAGGCATCGAGAGGAGGCTTTTCTTATGGGTTCAACCCAGAGAGGTCCTGAAAGTAAAAAACGGATAGCATTGAGGGTGAATGGTAAAAAGGTCGAAGCCGACGTCGATCAGTACATGACCCTCGCTGAGTTCCTGAGAGAAGAGCTGGATCTGACAGGGACCAAGGTGGGCTGCAACCGCGGCGAGTGCGGAAGCTGTACAGTCATCATCGATGGAATGGCTGTCTATTCCTGTACAACGCTTGCTGTCGAAGCAACCGGCAAAGAAGTCCTGACGATCGAAGGACTATCGGATAAAGGCAAACTCCATCCGCTCCAGGAAGCCTTCATCGAGCATGACGCTCTTCAGTGCGGGTACTGCACCCCGGGCATGATACTGTCAGTGAAGGCACTCCTCGACAAGAATCCCCGACCGACAGAACTCGAGGTGCGCACCGCCATAGATGGCAACCTCTGCCGATGCGGCTCAATTCCAAATATCATAGAAGCCACCCTCGAAGTTTCCCGAAAGCGGACTGAAACGGAAAGGAGTTGATGATGCCGGAGAACAAGCTGCTCGTAAAGGGTACCGTTCCTTCTCCTCTGGACAGGGAATTGACCGTGGTGGGCAAGCCGCTCAATCGCAGTGATGCTTTCGAGAAGGTGACCGGACAGGCAAAGTACGCAGGGGACATCAAGCTCGAAGGCATGCTCTACGGCAAGACCTTGCACTGCCCGCATCCCCGCGCCAGGATCGTGCATATCGATACGAGCAGGGCAGAGGCCCTTCCCGGCGTGATGGCAGTCCTCACGAAGGAGAACACCAAGGGCTGGCGGACTTCCTGGTATGAAGTCTACGAAATCGCTTTTCCCGAGACCATTACGCACGAAGGCACGGAGGTGGCCGCGGTTGCTGCCGTCGACAGCCTTACCGCCCGGAAGGCCCTCGCACTCATAGACGTGGAATACGAGGTGCTTACGCCAATGCTCGATGCAGGAAAGCTGTTGGAGAGTCCGCCGCCTCCCCTGGTAGGCGATGAAGAATATCCGGGCAGAGAGATGTTTGACAGGAAGCCGTTCATTATTCAGCGCGGCGATTTGAAAAAAGGCTTTGAGGAAGCCGACGTCATCGTGGAAGAGACCTATACCACGCAGGTTTCCCACCACGGCACCATACAGACGCGCGCCTGCGTGGCGACCTGGGACGGCCATGATCTCACTGTATGGGATGCTGTTCAGGGCGTCTGGAACTCAAAGCTGGCCCTATCCAAATCATTGGGCCTTGCGCCGGAGAATGTCAGGGTCATAGTCAAATACCTCGGTGGAGGATTCGGGTCGAAAGCCTGGTCGCAGCGCATCACCTACTTTGCTGCGAAGCTTTCGATGGTGACGGGGAAGCCGGTCAGAATGGAACGCACACGCGCCGAAGAATTCATAAACCACTCACGCCGGTACGACACACGCATGTACCTTAAGATGGGTGCGAAGAAAGACGGCACGCTCACCGCCATTCTGCAGAAGGCGATAGTGGATATAGGAGCGGCAGCAACGGAAGAGAACTATTACTGCCGGCAGATCATCTGGCATACGGCTAATCTTCACGCGTGCCCGAATGTCTATCTCGAACAGACGGGTGTGACCACGAACCGGCAGACCACGGGCCCTACGCGTTCTCCCATGAACATGCAGGCCATCTTCGCGCTGGAATCGCATATGGATAGAATGGCGGTTGAACTCGGCATCGATCCTTTAGAATTCAGGATGAAGAACTACGCTACGTATCAGTCGGTGGGCACGGCAGAGGCTCACCTGACCGGTGATGGAACGACGACGTTTGCCGCAAAGATTCCCTACTCGAGCAAGATACTCGACGAATGCATGCTTATTGCCACGGATGGCATCGACTGGAAGAGGAGAAAGGCTCCGACCTCGTCCGATGCGGGTCCCGTAAAACGCGGCATGGGCATGGCCTCCTACCTGGTGCTCCAGGGTGTTGGCCTCTATCCGTACGTGGCCGAGGCCAAGGTTGCGATCAGGCAGGATAGCACGATCAATCTTTACGTCGGGGTTGTCGACATAGGAGGTGGGCAAAAGACCATACTCGGAATGATAGCGGCTGAGGAACTTGGAGTGAGAGCTACCGACGTCACGGTGATTATCGGGGACACGCAAGATACGCTCTATGCCCCTTCATGTCACGCTTCGCGCTGCACCCCTGAGATGGGGCCTGCCGTTTTGCAGGCTGCTGCAGAGGCACGCCAGAAACTCTTCCAGGAGGCAGCCATCCTGCTGGATACTGATGCCAAGAGGCTGGGATCGAAAAACGGGATGATCTATCTGAAAACAGATCCGTCGCGATCGATTGCGTTCGAAGCGGCATGCAAACGCATAGCACCGGGTGAGCCCATCGTCGGCATCGGCAGCAGGGCACCCAATCCCGCTGAACCGATGATGGCGACATTCGGCGCCCAGACGGTGGAACTCGAGGTGGACACCGAGACAGGCAAAGTGAAAATAGTGAAGTTCATAGCTGCCCAGGATTTCGGCAAGCCCATCAATCCGAAGCTTTGCGTTTCTCAGGTCTACGGCGGCATTGAATTCGGCGTTGGATTCGCGCTGACGGAGGAAGGACTCTACGATCCGAAGACCGGGAAGCTTTTGACCGGCAATCTATCCGAGTACAGGATGCCGACGTCGCTCGATTTTCCGCCTGTCGAGGTCTACCTTCCCGAATGCGAAGACCCCTATTTTGCCTATTCGGCCAAAGGGGCAGGCGAGAACACCAATGCGCCAACGCCGGCAGCGATTCGAAATGCCTTGTACAACGCCACGGGCATCTGGTTCAACGACCTTCCCATCACGCCTGATAAGATCATAAGGGCCACGCAAGCCGTTCGGGGCCCCGGATCAGGAAACGAAAGGAGTGCGCTAGATGTTGTTTGAACTGCCGAACTTCGAACATGTGGACGCGACGGATGTGAGGGAAGCGGCATCATATCTCGATCAGTATCGTGAGAAGGCTAAGATCATAGCCGGCGCAACAGACCTGCTCAGTCTCATGAAAGACCGGATCGAAGGTCCCGGGCTCAAGAATCCGGAAGTGCTCGTCAATATCAAGAAGATTCGCGAGATGGCCGGCCTCGCCTATGATCAAGAGAGAGGGCTCAAAATAGGTGCGGCAGTTACGCTCAACCAGTTGGCGACATCTCGCACAGTCAATCAGAAATTCACTCTGCTCTCGCAGGCAGCGCTTCAGGTGGGCACCACGCAGCTCAGAAACATGGGCACCGTGGGAGGTAATCTCTGCCAGAGACCTCGTTGCTCCTACTTCAGACATCCGCATTTTGTCTGCTTCAAGAAAGGCGGCACCGCCTGTTACGCGATTGCCGGGGAGCATCGCTTTTATCACTCGATTATGATGCTCGGCAAATGCGTGGCGGTTCATCCTTCCGACATGGCCCCTGCGCTCATCGCACTCGGCGCAAAAGTCGTGCTCACCAGCTCCAAAGGTGAGAGGAAGGTCCCGCTCGATTCTTTCTTTTCGGGGCCGAACAGCGTGACAGAGACTCTCCTCAAGCCCGGGGGAGTTTTTGACTGCACTTGAAATTGCTGATCAGAAGAGGACGCACCAGATCTTTTTGAAGGAACGGATACGGCACGCTGCAGATTTTGCGCTTTCGAGCGTGGCTCTGGCTGCGCGCGCATCCCAAGGTGTCTGCGAAGAGATCAGACTCGTGCTCGGCGGCATAGCCCCCGTTCCGGTTGTGACGCGAATCGAGAATATGATCAAAGGAAAGAAGCTGGACGATGGTCTCATCGCAGAGGCGGCGGAAGCCTCGATTAAAGGGGCCCGTCCGCTGCCCATGAACGGTTACAAGGTAGATCTCACAAAAGCCCTGGTGAGGCGGGCGTTAGCATCTGTTGCGAAAGATACCGAAGGACGATAGAATTTTATCGCAGATGTACGCAGATAGCGGAGAGCTCTTAACATTTTAAGGAGGAGAAAGAATGGCGAAAAATCATGGAACAAAATGGGATCGTATTTTTACCGCTGTGGTTCTTCCTTTCAAGCGGGGAACGTTCGACATTGATTACGAGGCGTACCGCAAACTGCTGCGCTATTACCTGCAGCCTAAGTTCGTCGACGCGGGTGGAGGCATCATTGTCAATCCCGAGGCTGGAGAGATTTTCTACCTGACCTTCGAGGAGAAGAAGAAAATCGTTGAGATCGCGGTGGAAGAAGTCGCGGGCAAGGTACCGCTTTTTGCCGGTGCAATAGATCTCACAACCGAGGGGATAGTTCGTGATGCGGTCACCGCCAAGAAAATCGGCGTCGATGGTATCTTCTTCATTCCGCCCATGGGATCGGGAGATATCACCTACGCATGGAATCCGGAGAAATATCCTGAGGTCTGGATCGACATAGCGAAGGCCATCGATAAGGCGGTTAATCTGCCGATCATCGTGCATCCCACATCCGGCGTCTCACCCATGTACGGAGTCGGTCTTCCGGTTGGAACAGTCATTAAGATGTGCCAGGCAGTGCGAAACATCGTGGGCTGGAAAATGACCTATAACTATCCTGGATGGAAGACGGTAGCCGAAGGACTCAGGTCTCTCGACCACCACGTCGCTATTCTGGGAGCGCCTTCGGACCTGTGGCACGTCTTCCTTATGCTTGAGATGTTCGACGGCACCGTGAATGGTGGGATGAACTACGGCATGGAAGCGATGATCGATCATATTCAGGCGTGGAAGAGAAACGATCTTCTGGAGGCGCGCAGGATCTGGAATTCAGGGCTGCAGAAGTTGAATGATTATGTCTATGCCGACTATGCCCGGCTGCACGTCCGTTACAAGGTCGGCGCGTGGCTCCGCGGTTTCCTTGCGCATCCCTTTATGCGGCCGCCTCAACCTCAGACCAAGAAAGAAGAGATCAGGCAGATGGCAGCCCTGTTAAAAGGCGTTGGCTCGAAAATAATTTCCGAAGGTGAAATAAAGAAGATACTCGCAAAAGTTTGACCTGGATATTCATTACAAACAAAACGGCCATCTGTCCGCTCCCGATAGGTGGCCGTTTAATTTGGTGCGTCAGGCTTGGTTGTCGCCCCATGGGTGCTGGTCCGCTCATTGCCTTCTCTTTCCCGTGGTTCATGCAGGCTGATGCGTACCAGCAGATAGGGCGGTACTCTCAGATCACGCCCGTTGTTGAAGCCGGGGTGCCGGTGCCACTGCCCGAGTGTCACGTAGAGATAACCATTTGCGACGTGCAGCGCATCGGGCCACGTCAAACGCGGGTCGTGAGCGATCAGGGTGAACGTGCCGTCGGCATTTCGCCGTACAATGCTCTCCTGCTCGAAGGCGCCAAAATAGATGCGGCCCTCCGGATCGGTCGCGATGCCATCACACGGCGGTCGTTCGCCGTCATCACGGACAGACCGTTATGAGCTCGGCCTCTCTGGTGTCAAGGTTTGACAGAACTGCTGTCGGGGCGCTGAAGAGACGCCTGCCCGTTAAAGAGGTCCAGTATAGCCGCGAACTGTCCGGGCTCAGGGCGATTCCATCAATACCGCCGATCGGAAAGGTCGGATTGCTCGGTGAATACACGTGGGGCTCATATTCCAGAAAGGTCACGAAGTTCTTATCAATGGCGATAAAAGCCGTTCCTTGAAAAACGCGGCGTGACCGGCCGCTGGCCAGATCGACAACGACCAGCGCCGGCTGTGTTCCGAACGACGAATCGGTGACGAATGCTGTGCCTGCTGAACCATGCGTGAGATCAATCCGCAGATCATTCATGTGACTGACCGGCAGCATCACAGGCGCAGCCAATATCACCTTCGCGATTGTTTTGCCCGTGTCCACGTCGAACCCAACGATCTTTGCGGCACCGGGTTTAATGGGTTGTCCTGCCTCTTTCCCATCATCGATCACCCACAGGCGGCCTTGAGTATCCATCGTCATGCCGTGCACCGACACCAGACGATCGGCAGGATTTTTCCCTCCAGGCAAACTCATAGCCGCGTTGGGAAAGGGTATGAATACGCCGTCCTTGTATTCTGCAAGCGTCGGGCTCGAATGGTTGTCCGCATGGCGGGGGAACCCGATAAAGATGCGGCCGTCTGCCGTAACGGCCACGCCTGAAAGACCGGGGGATGGAATGCTGGCTACTACCTCGAGGGGGGAACCAAGCACCACTTGCGCTTCGCAATTCAGAACGAGGCAAAAAAGAACGCTAATCGCCAGTATCACGATATGCAGCCTGAACACAGTGTCACCTCAAGCATGTTTTTACGCGGCCATCGTCGAAAAATTCTATTGATGATTTATTCTCGGCCGGGTTTCTCATTCAATATTATCCTTCTTCTTTCGCTCTACCAAGGCTTCGGAAACGTTCCTCAGTGTGACACCTCCGGATAGTTGTGTCAAGAGCGTGCAGGGCGTTCTTTGAGGTGGAAGTGTTCAGCTCGTAGGAGACAGAAAGGCTTTCGAAACTGAGCGTATGCTGATTGCGAACAGTACGACTCGATCTCGGTCGTTGCGGGATATGTGCTGACTGACAATTTTTTTCGTGACAGCGCCACGTTCTACGGTTATATATATGCCGGGTGCAACACAACTGGTCGGCTACAGCACAAACTGCTGAGGATAGATTCGCATGGTAAAGGATCAAAGGTAGTGTCAAAAGGTTCACGTAGGACGGCACGACGATTCTACCACAGAGGCACAGAGGTCACAGAGAAATGCATCTCAGAGGAATGATACATATGGTGTCCGGAACAGTGGAGATACTGTTCCGGACACACACCGACGCTCCGCGTGGGTGTAATAAGTACCTGTAACCCGCAGGGGTGCAGGTGACCGGATATGGCCGTCTCCCCATATCCGGTCAGAACCCGTTCAAGGCTTTCCTCTGTGTCCTCCGTGCCTCTAGCGAAGCGGGTGGTGAATCAAAATGGTTCCTGGGTTTTAGCAATACCGGATTAAAAAAAGGAGAGAACGTATGAAACGGATCTTGTCTGTTTTTATGGTGGTGTCAGGTTTGGTTGCCTTTGCAGCAGGGGAGCTTTGTGCAGCCCCGTTCTACGAGGGCAAAGTTATCCGGATCACGGTCGGCACGACCCCCGGAGGCGGTTACGATGCGTGGGCCCGCATTGTCGCGAGGCATTGGGGCGATCATATCCCGGGTAAACCAACCATTGTCGTCGAGAACGTGCCCGGGGCCGGGGGCCTGATCCAGATCAAGAATCTCTACTCAGCGACGAAGCCGGACGGCCTCACCATTGGCCACATTCTCGGCGGTTTCATATTGGGGCAGTTCCTCGGAGAGCCGGGTTATGACTTCGACGGAGAGAAGTTTAATTTCATCGGCGCCTCATACAAAGACAACGTGGTACTTGTCCTGAGCAAGAAAAGCGGCATTACTTCAGCAGAGAAGCTACGGGCTTCGCCCGTACCGGTCAAAGTAGGCGGACTGTCAAAGGGGAACTCCTCCGAGGGTGCCCTGCGAATGGCGAAGTATATCGGCTTCCCTCTGCAGATCGTCTCAGGTTACAAAGGCACCACTGAAATCCGGCTTGCCATGGAGAGCGGCGAGGTGGCGGGTGGACCTCCCGGCTGGGACAGCGCGAAAACAAGCTGGCTCAGGCCCGATTCGGACGAGGTGTTCGTGGCTCTGCAGTTCGTTCCGAAGCCTATCAAAGAACTTCCAAAAGTTCCGAGGCTGATCGAGTTCGCCAGGACAGACGAGCAGAAAAAGGTTGTTGAGGTCGGAGTTCATGCCGTGAATGACTTCGCGCGGCCTTTCGTGTGCCCTCCAGGCATGCCCAAGGACCGGGTAGCGATGTTGCGCAAGACCTTCGATGAGATGGTAAAAGACCCTGCGTTCCTTGCTGATGCGGCAAGAATGAAGGTTACCGTGGACCCGGCCACTGGTGACGAACTGGCCGCTGAGATTGCTGCGGTCGCCAAGGCAGATAAGAACATTCTGGCGAAGATCAAGACGATCCTCTTTGAATGATCGAATGTCAGCGCGGTGATCAGGGACAGGTCAGGTACGTAGTTGACTATCATGACTTCGTGACTAAACGGCAAGCTTGTCATCTTTATGAACTATGTCCCTCAAGATTTGATATTTTTCGCCACGACATCTTAGGCAGCCACATCCGCCTTTTGCTTATACCGAGGTCGTACTTTCTTAAGTATAAGAAGCATTGACAAACAATCTGATCGTGCTTACTGTCGCAATATGAGCCACCGAGGGTTATCCCCTTTGGAGGCTCTTCTATTTTGGGCTTGAATGGAGGAGATGCCAGGACACAAGAAAATCAGTGAAGAAGGGATTGGATGCAAAGGAGGTGCTAGATGGCTACCAAGGAGAGGCTTCGATTTTGTTCTGTTAGCGTTTACACATTAGCTGCATTCTTGCTCGCTGTCCTTACAGTATTTCCAGCTCACGCAACTGACTACTACTGGAATGGAAGCACGGGGTCATGGGGCGACCCCTCTCAATGGAATCCGTATGGCTTGCCTCAGAGTGATTATTCGGGTAACTTTGGGGCTACCTACGTTACCAACACCTCGGATATCAATGCATCAGCCTATTTCACTGGCACTGGTTACAGCGGAGACGCAGCGACCGTTGGCCAGGTAAAGATTTATGGAACAAGTGTCGGAACCATGACCCTTTCAGTATCAGACGGCCATTTAATGTCATTAGGGGGGCTGCAAATTGGAACGAATGGGGCTATTGACCAAACAGGCGGTTCGGTTTCTCCACGTTCAGGGGGGTTAGTTGTCGATTCAGGCGGTATTTACAATCTCAAGGCAGGGTCAGTTAGCCTACTGGAAGATGATACAGTCGTCTTTGGCGTATTCAACCATACGGGAGGTATACATCAAGGTACAGACGCAGTGGATGTACGTGCAGGGGGAGTTTATAACCTCAGCGGTACGGGCGAAGTCTCTAGAGATCGCGTTAGTGTTGAAGGCGTTTTGAACCAAGGAGGAGGGACAATCGAAACAAACAAGTTGTTTTATTCGTCATTCAGTGTCAGCGGTACTTACAACTTGTCAGGAGGTAGCATCCTTACGGGTAATGTCATCAACAACGGCACAATTAATTATTCCGGTGGCGGACTGCATTCAGACTCGTCCTCCTCGATAACGAACAACGGCATCACCAATTTGTCCGGCAGCGGCACTCGCACGGTAGACGGCAATGTTGTCAATAACGGGACCTTTAAGGTAATCAATACCACGGCGGTCTACACCGGCACGTTTACGAACAATGGCGTGTACATCAGCGACCCTGCCTCCAATCATTTCAAGGACCTCATTGTGAGCGACAAAGGGTATCTGATAGGACAGCGGAACGATAAGTTTTATATCAGCGGCAACTTCATCAACCAGAGCACCATGAATACCTCTTGGAATACGTCGCACACGTATTTGGACTTTGTCAATTCGAACGCAGCACATCAGTTCTCGCTTACAGGTCAGGATTTCGGTGCCACGATGAAGGGCTATGCTAACAACTTTTCGTGGGGTACTTTGGACCTCACGGGTAGCAGGTTAAGTTTGCTTGATGGCAATGCTCAGGCCGGAGGGGCGCTCTACGTGAGGGACGTTCTGGGCCTTCAGATTTCGGGTGACGACATACTCAACATCTCAGCAGTTGACGGGTTAGACATTTACTATATGGCGAATCTAAAGGATAACTGGTATCTCGACGGTCTCACGTATGACCTTGTTGGTAGTGGGCACCTCATCCCTGTTGGCGGGACTGCCGTCCCTGAGCCAGCTACCCTGTGCCTGCTCTGCTTTGGTCTTGTCGGGCTTGTGGGATTCGCAAGGAAGGCTAAAGGCTAAGACGCTTCAAAGAAAAGGCAGAGTAAGTACGTGCCATAGTGGGGGAGTTATATACGCGCAGACAGACTAAGGATATGCAGTCAATGCAGAGTGTATTACATTAGCTGTCGAATAGAATACAAGAGCATCTCGTGATCCAGGGCAGCAGAGCATTCAGAACTGGTATCAGTCTACGTTCAATACTTTGTGTGAGGAGCCTAGGAAGCGGCCCATGCCGACCTTCCTGAAAAAGGCGGCAATGGGTGTAAGCGTGACGAGGCCGCCTGGAGAGAAGATGCCGACGGACGCCAGGATCAGACCGAGCATGGTAAGGTGAAGTGACTTGATCCAGATGGGAAGCCAGGTTGATGTCCAGAGGAACTCTTCGATGATCAACATGAAGATAGCGCCGAAAATTGGACCGAGAAAGGTCCCGGTCCCGCCCAGCATGACCATGGTGACGGGAAGCAGCGCCTTATCGGTACCGAAGACAACCTCCGGGTCGATATACGCTGAATACCAGGCATAGCCCGCACCGAGAAGAGCAGGGAATGCCGAGCTCAACACATAGGCTCCCATTTTGCGCCTGTTCACATTGATCCCGAATGCTTCCGCCACTTCCTCATCCTCCCTGATGCTGAAGAGGGCGAGACCGAATTTCGATTTAGGAATACGGTAGCAGACGAAAATGGTGAGCAAGGCTACGCCGAGAAACATGTAATAGGTCTGGAACGGCCTGTATCCGGGCGTGAGGGAGATTCCCTGCGTGCCTCCGGTAAAGTCGCGCAGGCTGCCGGCAACCAGCTCGAAGAGCTTGATCAGACCGAAATTAGCTAAAGCGAAGTACCCGCCTTTCAGCCGCAAAAACGGGTAGCTGATCAACGTTGCAAAAATGAGGGTGACGAGGACACCGGTCGCCATGCAGAAAATGAACGGCACCCCTTTTGCGTAAAGGATTGCAAAGCCATAGGCGCTGATACCGAAAAATGCGTAATGGCCGAGGTTCACATAGCCCAGGTAGCCCGCAGTGATGTTGAAGCTTGAGCCGATGCCCGACGTACATGAAGAGCAGGAGCATGAAGACGACCCAGTAAGGGTCCACGAACTTGGGCACGAAAAGAAGAGCGATCAGTACCAGGATCCAGAATCCATTGGAAAGTGTCAGAAGCTTTTCTAAACATGCTTGAATAATCCTTCAGGCTTCAGGAGCAAAACCAGAACCAGCGTAAAGAAGGCAACGGTAAGTGACCAGTGGGAGCCGAGGAAAAAACCGGCAAAGGTCTCGGCGACCCCCAAAATAAGCCCTCCCACCAGAGAGCCGATGAGGCTTCCGGAGCCTCCGAGCATGACGATGGCGATATAGCGAATGGTCAAAGGAAGGCCGATAAAAGGGCCGATCGTAAACTGCATGACATAGAAAACACCTGCGACAGCAGCGAGAGAAATCGCAATCCCGAACACAAAGGTGACCACCCTTGGAACGTTGATGCCGATTACCGTCGCGCCCTCACGGTTCTGAAGGATCGCGCGTATCGCCTTTCCCATGAATGACTTCTTAAGATAGAAATGGAGAAAGACGGTCAGAGCGATTATGGAGAGCAGAATGGTCAAGCGGAGGGTGGAGATAACGATTCCTCCGGCCATTATGGCAGGCATGGAAAAAGAAACCCCTTTCACGGTCGGTCCCCAGATGAACGAGGTCGTATCCTCAATGGCTGTAGCGATACCGACGGTGACGACAATCGAGGAGAAGAGGAGTTGCCGCGGCGGTCGATTGAGGATGGGCTTGATGAATATCCTCTGATAGACGAAGCCCACGCAGATGAAAAGAGGGATAACGATGAGAAGAATCAGGAACGGGTTCCAGCCCGTTGCCCCGAAGATGATGTACGTGACCAACCCGCCCAGCATGAGGAATTCCCCGTGGGTGATGTTGAGCACGTCCGCGATGCAGAAGATGAGAGAGAGCCCGAAGGCGGCCAATGCATAGGTCCCGCCCTGGAGCACTCCCGCGAGAATCAGCTGAATAAAGATCTGTAGCTGCGCCATTGTATATGCTCTACATCCCTCGGTTCCATTTCGATCTTCAACCTTAACGCTTCAATTGCCTTAACCTGAGATCCTTACCTTAGCCATATGTCTTCACCTGTCTTATCTTTTTCCTGTGAAACCTTAACCTCAACCTTAACCTAACCCCAGATACGCCTTTCGGATCTCATCATCCTTGAGCAGATCTTTGCTCATTCCTGCGCGAACGATTCGACCATTCTCCAGCACATACGTCCGGTCCGATATTTCCATAGCCTGCCGGGCATTCTGCTCCACGAGAAAGACAGTCATACCCTCCTTGTTGATTGTGCGTATGGTGCGGAAAAGTTCGGCAACAACGATCGGCGCCAGCCCCATAGAAGGTTCATCAATCAGAAGGAGCTGCGGCAACGACATCAGACCCCTGCCCACGGTCACCATCTGCTGCTCGCCGCCGCTCAGTGTTCCTACCAGTTGGTTTTTGCGCTCCTGCAGTCTCGGGAAAAGTTCAAACACCCAGCGAAGCGTTTCGGGAATCTTCTTGCGCGCGTTGGGAAAGTAAGCGCCGAGCTGAAGGTTCTCCAGCACGGTCATATCCGGGAACAGCTTTCTTCCTTCCGGTATCAGGCTGATCCCTCTCTCGACTATTTTATGCGGTGGCAGCTGATGTATCGGCTGTCCGAGAAACTCAATACGGCCTCCCGCAGGGCGCATCATGCCCATGATCGTATTGATCAGGGTTGTTTTGCCTGAGCCGTTCGAACCCACCATGGTAACCATCTCTTTCGATGAAATCTCGAGAGATGCCTCCCAGAGCACTTTAATATCTCCGTACTGGGCTGAAATGCTGTCTATCTTCAGCATCCTGCCTGAGCCTCTTCAGCGCTGCCTTCGACTCCAAGATATGCTTCAATCACGGCTTTGTTCTTCGAGATCTGATCGGGCGTGCCCTGGGCTATCAACTCTCCGAAATTAAGTACGAGAATCCTGTCGGAGAGCCCCATGACTGCCTTCATAATATGTTCGATCATGACGACTGTGATGCCGCGACCCCTTATTTCCCGGATCAAAGTCATGACTGTTTCCGTTTCGGAAGGGTTGAGGCCTGAGATGGCTTCGTCCAATAGAAGAACCTTAGGACGGGTTGCCAGGGCCCGGGCGATCTCCAGCTGCTTCCTTCCCACCAGGGTGAGATTCTTTGCCGCGATATTTGCCTTCTGGAGCAAGCCGGTCAGACGGAGCAATTCGATTCCCTCATCCTCCACGGAGCGGCCTTCTTGCGAGCCTTCACTTCCGAAATAGATTCCCACGAGCACGTTCTCGTAGACAGTCAAACTCGAAAACGGGCGGACAAGCTGGTATGTCCTTGAGATGCCCTTGCGGCATATCATGCGCGGACCCAGAAGGGTGATATCGTCGTTGTCGAGCTTCACGGAACCTGAAGAAGGTGGAAACGTTCCCGCAATGATGTTGAAGAGCGTGGTCTTTCCCGCTCCATTCGGCCCGATCAGTCCGAGAATATCGCCCTGCTCCAGCTTGAAAGAGACGTCATAGAGCGCTCTCAGGCCGCCGAAGAATTTGGTAACAGCAGTAACTTCAAGCAGACTCATTTCCCGACATCACCCTTGGCAATCGGAAAATCGGTAAACTTTCCTTCCTTCAGATAACCGGCCTGCTCGTACAGATCAAACTGAGGCGGACAAGCGCACCCGGCTGCGTGCATCATCCTGGGTTGATCTTTGCGACACCCCGTACCGTGTCTCACGGTCGCAGGGGCATAAACGATATCTCCCTCCGACACTTCTATCCAGCGGCTCTCCAGATACCCCATGCCCTCTCCATCCCATATCAGGATGGCATCTTCGGAGATCGGATGCACATGCGGCTTGAATGCAACCCCCGGCTCGTGATGCGCGTGATGAAGCCCGCAATTTTTTGCACCGACGCCGGGCCATATGATGAATTTCATGAGGCCGCCGTAGCCCCTGAACGGGGCGCCCCGGTACATGTTGAATACGCCGCCGCTCCTGGCAACTTCGGCGTAGCCTTTTATTTCTGCGCGCTCAGCGCCGCCCAGTTCATTCTCTTTCATGACGCATTTCGTTGGAATGGTGTCTGTCCGGGTATTGAGCATCAAAAGATCGATCTGGTTTGTGTTGAATTCGCCCTTTACCATCAAGCCGATCTCCTGGTACCACTCCAGAGGGGAAGGGCAGACGTAAGAAAGAATGACAAAATCCTCTTTGGAATCGGGATCGTTACGCGTGGCGTGGACAGAGCCGATAGGCGCGAATATCAGATTTCCCGCCTCTATCTTGACCCACCCTGAGCCGAAGTTTACCTCTCCTTTGCCGCGAATGCAGGTCACGCTCTCTTCGGAGATCGGATGGCTGTGCATCGCAAAAGCGCCTCCGGGTTTGTGGATCAACAGGTGGAAAGAAACCATGCGTGTGCCTATGCCAGGCCATCCAATGAGCCTGCTTATACAGCCGTTCCCGTTGTCGATGTCGATTCCCTCGTTGATGTTGAAAATTGCTCCCCGGGTGCGGATCTCTTCTCGTGTACGGTTGTACCAATGCGCGGGATCACGTTTATCCATAGCAATTCCTCCTCCGAGTAGATTGTAAGCTACCAGTTTTTTGCGTTGACAGTCCTTATTTCATTACACCGATCTCTTTGAAATACTTCACAGCCCCGGGGTGAAAGGGGATGGGAATGCCTTTTGTGGCATCCTCCACAGTCATATCTTTTGCGGATGCGTGAATGGCATAGTAATCCGCCTTGTGCTCGAACAGATTCTTGACAACCTTGTAGACAAGGTCTGTGCTCATTGCTTCATGCGCATAGATGGCCGTGGTGAAGCCGAGAACGGCTGTGTCCTGCTCGAGGCCTTTATACGACTTCGCTTTCACTATGGTCCGATAGTAGTAGGCGTGCTCGGCCAGGGCCTTCTTCAGGACTTTTTCATCCACCGGAACGATCCGCACGTTCTGCTGTGTGGCGAGTTCGGAATAGGCGGCGATAGGATAGCCGCCGACGAAAAATCCCCCATCGAGACTGCCGTTCTGGATCCCTTCTATGATTTCCCGGAAGACATAGTAATAGGGCTTGAAATCCTTCTTGGTAATACCATGCTCTTCAAAAAGATAGAGCGCCGTGTTGGCTGTTGTGCTTCCCGGTCCACCGATGCCGATGCGTTTCCCTTTGACGTCAGCGTAGGATTTAATTGAAGAATTGGCAGGTACGACGAAGTAGACATCTGTCCCGAGCACATAGGTGAGAGCCCTGATCCCTGCAAAAGGTCTTCCCGAATATTCGTTTTTCCCATGCATCGCATTCCAGGCGTCAACAGTGCCGAAGAGGCCGAAGCAATCTTTTTTTGCGGCCTCGCGCTGCATCATGCGCCTCACGATTTCCATCGAACCGGTCGTGGCCTCGTGTACCATTCTCATTTCAGGCAGGAACTTGTTGGTAACCGTGACCACTCCAGCACCGAGAATGTATCCGGTACCGCCGGCTGCGGGTGTATAGAACGGGACAAGCTCGGGCGCGGCTGCCGCGGGGGTGGCCGCTAATGAAAGGAGCGTGCACAATGACAGAATGAGAAAGATGAGCCTTATCGATTTCATGCTCTCCTCCATGCCCTGGACTGTTATCAACGGGCGTGTTGCACATTTTTTAAAACAACGCGGGATAGTTTGTCAATGTAATTGATGGTCAAGCTGTCGGCGGAAGTCCGGCGACTGATCAGCGGTTAGATTTCATGGTTACTATGGTTGATCAGGAAGCAGGGGACACATACGGGTCCGCGGCCTGGCAGGCGAGGCAGAGCGCGCCGTCCTCAATCGGGTAGCTTTCCTTACAGCGCGAACAGACGACGAAACCTGATCTATGTTTTTTCTCGACGATGCGGTCCTTGACGCGCACATGCTGGACGCCGTATATGGTCGTCCCGGCTTCCTTGATCTGCCTCAATAAGAGCTGTTCATCCTGTTCTTTCTTGGGTTTGAGCTTGAAGAACCAATTCTTGATCTCTACCCACGACTCGATCTTGGCCGGGTCCATGAAAACCCGTATACCTTCGCCTGTCTTTTTATCATAGAGCGTGAGTGCATAACGGCCTAAGTTAAGGACGGTGAGCCAGCCGTTTCCGACCGTGCATGGCGTGAGAAGCTGAATGGAATCAGGCAAACATTTGGGAGTTTCTGAGATGGCATCAAAGAGGCCCTCTTCAGGCAGGTGGCGGTAAGCCAGTTCCACCATGAATCCGCCGATAAGAACGCCCGGAGCGGGTAGCCATGGAACTCCCGTACCCGCTCCACAAATTGCTCGAAAGTAAACGAACGAATATTCATAGCCGGTTTCTCTGGTTTCTCTTGTTTCTTTTGTTCCTCTGGTTTCACTAATCTATCTCTGGACGTTTTTGTCATCTTAACCTTAACCTCAACCTTAACCTTGTTCTTGCCTGGTTTTACAGATAGATCGTACCCGCATGCCCGTGACCCATGACCCTCTCTTACAGATGGATCGTACCCGCATAAACGCTTTGCTTCAGCTTTACCTCGACGCTCTTCGTCTGGTAACCGGTGTACTCTATGCGCAGCGTGTACGTGCCGCTCGCCTCCTCTAAATCATCGAATTTGAAGTCTCCAAAAGGATCCGTCACTGATTCGGCGATTACTTCGTCGCCGCTATTCAGAAGGGTCACACGCGCGCCTTCAGCGCATTCGTCTTTGTCGCCCATCCGCACCGCAACACTTCCGCCGATAAAACACCGGGTGAACCGGTAGAGATTCTTGTAGTAGACGCGGGGGTGCGTGTTGAGTGCCTGGCGGTAGGCCTCCAGGCCTTCTGCTTTAACGATTTCATTCATCTCGTTCTCGTCAGCCTGACGAAGGCTCAGCGCTCCTGTAGGGCAAGCCTGCACGCAGCGCGTCTGAGTCCATCCTTCATCGAGCAGGTGGGCGCAGAGCGTGCACTTTTGCGGTGTGCCGAGATCCTCATTCCATTGGATGGCGTCGTAGGGACAGGCCTTGACAATCTCCTTCTGGCCCCGCGATTTCACCGGGTCGATGATCACCACGCCGTCAGGCCGCTTGTAAACCGCTCCCTCCTTCGAAGCTTTCATGCACGGAGCATTATCGCACTGCATGCACGGGACCGGCAGATAGCCCACGTCGATAAAGGGAAATTCACCGCGTTCGTTGGTGTAGATGTTTATCCAGCTTCGCCCCTGAGGCGCCTGGGGAGCCGCATATCCTTTCCAGTCGTTATCAACGTGCTCATCCTTGCAGGCCAGAAAGCAGTTATTGCAATTCTCACATTTTTCCACGTCGATGATCAGATACCAGTTTTTCATTTCACACCTCGCGCGTCTGTCCACTTTTCGATCTCCACGAGGCATGAGTTTGCCGCAATACTGTGGGATTTGCTGATGATCGATCGACCGGGGGTCAAAATGTTCATGCAGCCGCCGCGATCAGGAGACGACCCGGGCTCGCCTATGGGGTCATAGTTTGAGGAGCCCTCGTAGGAGTGAACAGTGCCCGGCCCGACACGCTCCGTTATATTGGCGGCACAGATAACCGCTCCCCGATCGTTGAATACCTTGACCAGGTCATTCTCCTTTATGCCGACGTGCATCGGCATCCTGAGAGTTGATCCGCACGATCCAGTAATAGTAGCCGTCGATCAGCACCCGATGGTCGGTGATATCGTTGATCCAGCTGTGTTTGCCGTCACCCATGGTATGAAAGCTGTACCTGGGGTGAGGGGTTATCATCTGCAGAGGATACTTCTTGTAGAGTTCGGTCGTATGATGACCTTCCCACGCGGGGATATACTTCGTCATCACGGGTCTTTCCGGGTCGTCAGGGTCGAACCTTTGCAGGCTGGAACAGACGAACTCCAGCTTGCCCGTCTGTGTTTGGAGGCCTCTGAACACCTGCCCACTGTAGTCAGCCGGTAACGGCGCGATCTCCGGTGTATCTTTGAGGCGGTCTTCCGCAAAAGCCCTGAACGAGACGGGTGCCCGCAACTCTTCCTTCGGCGCCGGGATCACGAAATAGCCTTTAGAGAGGAAATCCTTCCACGAGACAGCTTTGGGAAGATCGGTTGCTTCAAAGAGACGTTTGCACCAGTCGAATTCTGTAGCGCCTTCCGAGAAGAGCGCTGCGAATCCCAATCGCTTGGCTATCTCCAGGAATATCTGGAAATCCGATTTCGATTCACCGAGCGGCTCGATGCATTTATGCTGCATGATCGCCACCCGATGATTGACCTGGTTGAAGCTGTGCTGGATGTAGCCGCCGCAGTTGGCGAACTCGCTTATGTCCCAGCGTTCAAAGTTGGTGCAGGCGGGCAGGATGACATCGGCAAACTTGGCTTCACCCTCAAACCAGATGGATTGATTCACCACGAATTCGAGCTTGTCCGACCGGTACATTTTGGCGTAGCGGTTCGTCTCGCACATGGTGCCCAGGTGGGAGCCGCCGTACTTGTAATACATCTTGACGGGCGAATGGCCCGGCGTCGGATAATCGTACCTGAGGAACTGTCCGTGAATCGTCATGGAGTCGGTGGGGTACCCGTAGGTATGGCCGTCCAGGATCGCCTCAGGAATGCGCAAGCGTGGCACGCGCTGATAGACCGTGTTCACCGTGGGCAGCTGCGGAAACCGCGAGATAGAGGCTCACGGCGAGAGCAGTGCCTGCAAGGTCTCCGGATAATCCTCCTTCGGCGTATCCGGGGAAATAAAAGCTGGTATCTATAGGCGTTCCCTGCTGCATGCCGCCCATATTGATGCCGGGCTTGCCCAGACCCTGCATTGCCATGAGGCAGACCATGGAGCGCGCCCATTCGGTCCCTGTAGCATCGCGGCACGCACTGCCGAAGCCGGAGAGTCCTCCTGCTGCGAGGTACGTCTTTCTCGTGCCCCAGAGCCTCGCCAGGGCCCTCACATCCTTTGCCGGAATTCCTGCCTCCGCCTCCTGCCATTCGGGCGTCTTCGGTATCCCATCTTCTTTACCCAGGATGTACTCTTTCCACTGGTCGAACCCATGCGTGCGCTCGGCAACGTACGTCTTATCGTAAAGACCCTCCGTGATCCAGACGTATGCAATTGCCAGCGGGAGGGAATTGCCCGTTGCCGGCCGGGGAGCGAGCCACTTGCCGCCGAGCAGGGCTGCCGTATGATTGTAGAAAGGATCTATGTGGACCATCTTGATGCCGAGCTCTTTCAGCCACTGGCGCCTGACCGTGCCCTCGAATGCTGCATAAACGCCGCTCGTCGCCTCCGGGTCGCTCGACCAGAAGACCACCATCTCGCACTCCTTGAGACAGTCTTCAATGGTGCCGTAGCTCTCCGGCGCGCCCAGATGCATGCTCTGTCCCCAGTGGTGCGTCGCGCCCCAGTACCAGCCCTCCCAGCTGTCCGGATTGTGGGCGACCGGTGTCCAACCTATGTTGTTGAAGAATCTCAGTCTCGCGCTCAACCAGTAACCCAGGATGCCCCACAGGTGATGCGAGCCGCTGCCGTTCAGAATAGCTCCCGGACCATGAGTTTTCTTGACGCGTTTTATCTCACCGGCAACGATATCGAGCGCCTCTTCCCAGCTGATGCGCACATAGCCTGAGGTGCCTCGGTTCTGGCAGTTCCTCTGCCCATTCGGGTCGAAATCAACCCGTTTCATCGGGTATAAGAGCCTGTCCGGCGAATAGATCATCGACTTGAATACAAGCGTATAGGGGGATATGGTTGTCTTGCGCGGCGGCGTGAACGTTTTGCCTCTGGCGGTGATGGTCCAGGGCTTTGCATCCTTGTCGTCGAACTCGATCGGTGTGATCCGTATGATCTTGCCCTCTTTCACATAGACAAAGACAGGACCGCCGTTCGTATTACTTGTGTACCGCGTCACGCCTTTGCCCATGTCCGTGCCGTAGCTCACGCCTGCACTGAGCATCAGGCTCAATGTCTCCATCCACCAGCTGCTCAGCTCGTCCTCACCTTCCAGCCCCAGGCGAAAACTCTTCATGGCGTTAATGGTGGCAAGGTGATCGCGTGGCGGAACGAGCATATCGAGTGCGACGCGGGCGTCTCCGAAGATCACGGTGACGTCAGGAGACGCATGAATGCCGCTCCTTGATATGACCTCACCGTTTTTGATCGAGAAGTATCTGCCGCGAGAATTGTCCTTGAGCTTCAATTGGGCGGTGAGCGTCTTCTCGCCGAGCCGCTTTTTGAAAATCGGAAATTTTCTTGCCGTGGAATCGAGCCGCATCTTCATGGCAAGGAGAACGAATGAGAAGATCAAATTCGCAAGCGCGTCTGATTTTGACAACAGCTTTACTATTGATTTCACTAGCTCCCCCTATGGCGACTTGTCTTCAAGTGTATACCTTCGTTGTCGCCGCGTCGCTCTCCTCGACGTACCCCCGGGTACGCCTGCGTCGGCTCCTTGCTGCCGCCTCGGTCTCCATCTTGAATACAAGCGCCATTGTCAGAAGGTTATGGAGGCGCGAAGCATTCCACTCGACAACCGCTTCCATCCCGGCTTCTATTTTTGTCCATCTTAACACGGTTGTCAAATATATTGAAAGGAAAGAAAGAGTACTGAGATCAGGGAACGAATAGAACCGCGTGGATAGTCGGGGTCCGGAGTAGCGGGAGCCTTGACGAAAGCAGGATCCATCCTTACCATACTCTTAGTGACTCGGACATAACCGAGAAATAACATTTTGGTCCGGGTTTCCTGCCGCCAGGCACGGGCACTGTTCCAGGCAGGCGGGCGGTTTCGCCCTCAGCAGAATTTTTGCTGGCCTGCTCTCTTCCCTAAGGGTCGGATCTTCCGATGCCTGTGCTGCGTCTGGAAACCGGAAGGCAGTGAAACGATGACTGTAGCAAGTTCATATCTTCATGACGTCGGGCGGCTGGCGGAAAAGCTGACCAGAGAGTTCGGTGCACTTCCTTACGAGAAGTTTGCTGAAGATGCGTCGAAGACAGAATCTGCCGTCATGAGGCTTCTGATCATGAAGGAAGGATGTACGTGGCTGCCGCGCAAGATACGGCAGCAACTGGTCTCGATCGATTGGCACGCTGTAACGGGCCATTGGGACCGGCACGCAGCGCGGCACGTCGGTTTTGACCAGAGGAAGCTCTGGGAGACGATCGTGCAGAAGCTTCCTGAAATGAGTGCTAAGATAGAAGAGATGTTGAAGGGGCAGGACGAAGCAATGAGAACGGCCGGCCCCTCTTTCTAGCTGGCCGTTAAGCGTACATAGATTCACTGTTGACCCAGGGAGCAACTGTAGGCGCTGCGAGATCCCTTAATTGCTTCGTCGTTGCACGATTATTTTCCGTATACAGATTTATAGATCTTGTGGAAATCTGTTTCTCGTAAACCTAAATTTCGCTGCTCTTCGTTTATAAGTTCTAAGAGCTTCTTCTGTTTGTTGAGCAGTTCTTCGTAATTCATATTGCTGTCCGCCAAAGGCTCAGGAATAGCATGCTGCCTGTCCGTTCGGTCGAGCAGTTTAGGCAGTTCGGCAGTCTGCCCATTACCAAGGTACTCGTTGGGGCCTTCGCGGCCCGTAGGTTGGGGCTTTAGTCTAAATTTGCACGCTTGAACGCCGAATCCATCCGGAATCGAACAGTAGCCAGGCTTATAGATGATGAAGTGAGGCGGGTTTGTATAATGTGTGCCTGTCAGAAGGGTTATGACCGCTATAGAATGTCTTCCAGAGTCAGGGTTTCTCACCCCACTCGGTCCCTCCATGGTCCACGCTCCATTGCTGTCAGTAAGGGTCTCCTTAACGTCGTTAAGCCGGAACTGCCTCCCGTAAGCGTGCCTCTTCTTCCAGCCAGTAGCCAACGACCACGGCTCCGGCGATGGGCTGCCCTTCATCATCTACCACTTTCCCCGTGTAGGTCGCCGCGTGTCCAGGTGAGCACGGGAGGACCAGCGGCGTAATAAGGAAAAGAAAAACGCACACGTGTAGACAAAGCAGTTGCCTCATTCGCACACCTCCTTATCGGCTACACTGCCCCAGTACATAATATAAACCGAGGAACCGACTACCATAGGCACCTCCGTGCATGAACCCGTGTCTGGCGCTTGCACGGTCCTCAACGTAGTCCTGCTACGCCTCCGGCGGCAACCCCTTGATTTCGCGCCATGAATCGAAACTCGTGTCGGCCAAAATGAGTACTAAGATAGAAGAGATGCTGAAGGGGCAGGATGAAGCAATAAGAACGGCCGGCCCCTTTTTCTAGCTGCCGTTGGGCCAGTCGAGAATGAAATTGTCTACCTTGACAATATGTAGCCTTAAGGCTACAATAATGTTGTGATCGAGATTCGCAAGACTGAAGTCTTTGCCAAATGGCTTGATGGTCTGAACGACATCCGTGCACGCGCTCGCGTTCTCGCAAGGATTGAACGTTTAGTATTGGGAAATCCGGGTGACGTGGTCCCGGTGGGCGGAGGTGTGTCGGAAATGCGAATCCATTACGGTCCTGGCTACCGGGTTTATTACAAGCAGTTCGGAGAAATCCTTATCATTCTATTGGCTGGCGGGGAGAAACATACGCAAGCTAAGGACGTCAAAACTGCCTTGCGTCTCGCAAAGAATCTATAGGAGTGAGTCATGGTAAAGACTAAGACGACTAAGTACGATGTTTCTGAGCACCTTCGTACACCTGAAGAAATGGCTGTTTATCTCGAAGCCTGCATTGAAGAAGCAAATGGTGATGCGGCTTTCATTGCAAAAGCTTTGGGGGATATCGCCCGTGCCAAAGGCATGTCGCAAGTGGCACGCGATGCCGGACTCTCCAGAGAAAGCCTCTATAAGGCGCTTTCCGGGGAAAGAAGCCCGGGCTTTGATACAGTCCTAAAAGTGGTAGGTGCACTGGGCTTGGGTTTACGGGCGGAAGTTGCGCATACGGCCAAGGCCCAACAAGTCGTTCGACCGGATCGGCGGAAAAGGGCGCCCGCCTCCCGGTGAACTCAGCGTTGAGCGTACACTTACAAAACTCTTCTCATCACCCGCGGGCTATCCGGGAGCCCAGTGCAAAAGCCCTCTCGCAGTCCTGCGGAAATACTTCTGCCCGCCGTTTCGCTTTTTTCTCAGGGTCAAAACGTTCCGCAAAGACTTTTGCGTAGTCTTCAAACTGGCACGTATCAAAGCTGAAAAGGTTCTCCGAAGCTGTCTTGAAAATCCTCGTGAGCGTCTCTTCGGTGATGGCGATCTGTCGATCGAAGCCGCGTTCTTTCATCATTGGTTCGGTAACGTTCATCGTGTAAATAAATCCCGTCCGGATGGGTCTCGGGAAGAGGGAGCCCGGTGGCTCGGTATAGGTGGAATACGGGTAAAGCAGACGTTCCATGAACGATCGCATCTGTCCGGTCGCGGTTCCGAAATAGAGCGGTGAGCCAAAGATGATGCCGTCCGCTTCTCCTGCTCGTGCCAGAAGCGGGGTCAATGCATCATTGACTGCGCACTTTCCGTAGCTCTTTCCCCCTCGGGTTTTGCAGGCAAAGCAGCTTATACATCCCTGATACTTCAAATCGTAAAGATGAACGAGCTCTGTTTCCGCTCCCGTGGAGGCCGCGCCTTCAAGAGCTTTTTCAAGCAGGGTTGCCGTATTCCATTTCTTTCTCGGGCTTCCGTTGAATGCGATGATTTTCATAGGATCTCCCTCATTTTTTACCGGTTATGTCAAAACCCAAAAATCATTTTGATTCACCACCCGCTCCGCTAGAGGCACAGAGGACACGGAGGAAAGCCTTGCACAGGGTTCTGACCGGATATGGGGAGACGGCCATATCCGGTCACTTGCATCCCTCCCGGGATACAAGTACTTACCACACCCACGCGGAGCGTCGGTGTGTGTCCGGAACAGAATCTCCACTGTTCCGGACACCATATGTATCATTTCTCTGTGACGCATTTCTCCGTGACCTCTGTGCCTCTGTGGTAGAATCGTCTTGCCGTCTTTCATGAAACTTTTTGACACTACCTCTGTACCTTGGGCAAAATCTTTTCAAAGTAGTCAAGCGACTCAGGGTTGATCAGGGCGTCCCTGTTGGTCACGGGTCTCCCGTTGACGATATTGGTGATCGCGCTCTCCACCTTCTTCGAACTGAATGTGTACGGTATGTCGGGCACGTCAATGATAAGCGCGGGCACATGGCGTGGAGATGCTTTATCTCTGAGCGCGTTCTTCATTTTCTTCTGCAGATCATCGGTCAGGGTCGCTCCCGGTGCGAGCTTCACGAAGAGAAGCACGCGCTGATCGCCTTCCCAGTTCTGCCCTATTGCCACGCTGTCGGCAATTTCATCAAATTTATCCACGACGTTGTAGATTTCCGCTGTGCCTATGCGCACGCCGGACGGCTTCAGTATGGCGTCCGAACGGCCGAAGAACGTGACGCCGCGGGTGTCGCTGTAGAACGTCACGTAATCTCCGTGGCGCCATATATTCGGGTAGACGGTAAAATAGGCTTCCCTGTATTTCGTAAAGTCGGGATCGTTCCAGAAATAGAGCGGCATGGAAGGGGCAGGGGCTTCACACACAAGCTCTCCCTGCTGGTCGTAAATGGGCTTCCCCTTCTCATCGTAAGCTTTCACCTTCATGGCGAGCCCTGGCGCCTGCAGTTGCCCGGCATAGACCGGGATCGTCGGCGAGCCGATCGCAAAGCAGCCGTTGATATCGGTGCCGCCCGCGATGGAATTAAAATGGACATCTTCTTTGATCGACTCGTACACAAATTGAAAGCCCTCTGCCGAAAGCGGAGAGCCGGTCTGGCCGATTGCCTTCAGCGAATCAAGCTTGAACAACTCTTTCGGTTTATATCCCTGGCTCTTGAGGAGATTGATATACGTCGCGCTTGTGCCGAAGAAGGTGATCTTTTCGTCATCCACCAGTTTCCACATCGTTCCGAGGTCCGGATACCCGGGGTTGCCGTCAAAGAGGACTATTTTTGAACCCACGCCGAGGGCTGCAATCAGCCAGTTCCACATCATCCAGCTGGGTGCGGTCATGTAGGTGATCGTATCTTCTCTCTTCAGATCGGACTGAAGCACGAGTTCCTTCAGCTGGTTGAGCAGTATGCCGCCGACGCTCTGGACCATGCATTTGGGCTTGCCCGTCGTGCCTGACGAGAACATGATGTAAACAGGATGATTCGCAGGCACCTGCTCGAAGACGATCTCTTCGTCTTTGGACAGGAAATCCTGATACGCCACGGCATTGCGTATGCCGCTTGCGTCCGGATGCTCGTTCACGTAAGGAACGATCACTACTTTCTCTATCGAGGGGACTGCGTCGACTACCGCCTTCACATCGGCAAGCATGGGGAAGGGCTTGTTCTTGTACTGATAGCCGTCAACCGCAAAGAGTACCCTGGGCGCGATCTGGCTGAAGCGGTCGATAACCGCCTGCATGCCCAGTTCGGAGCCGCAGGATGCCCAGGTGGCTCCTATGCTCGTGGTGGCCAGCATCGCGATCGCCGTCTCGGTCATATTCGGCATATAGCCGACGACGCGATCATTCCTGGTGACCCCCTGTGCCCGCAGAGAGCCTGCGACGCGCGCAACGGTCTTGTAAAGCTCTTTATACGTGATGCTCTTTGATGGCTTGGTTTCGCACTTGAACACAAAAGCAGTCTTCTCATCCCTGTACCTGAGGAGGTTTTCAGCGAAATTCAATTCCGCGCCCACGAACCACTGTGCGCCGGGAAATTTTGTGAGATCATCCACTATCTTGTCGTACTTTTTCGATGCTTTGATTTCCAGATAGTCCCAGACGCTCGCCCACAGGTCGGGAATATTGGCGATTGACCAGTCATAGAGTTCGAAGTAACCTTTGAACTGCTTGCTGTAACGCTTGTTGACGAACTCTATGAACTTCGTCATATTCGCGTTCTTGATTCTCTCTGCAGACGGGCTCCAAAGCGGTTTAGACATCATACTCCTCCTAAGAACATGAAAATGTCTATCTGGTCTGTTTAGTCTATCTCGTCCGTTTCGTCTGTAAACGAAGAACGAAGCACGAAGAACGAGGAACTATCGGTCGTTCTTTACTCTGGTTTCTTCGGTCCTCTGGTGACCCTATTTCTTGTGCTTGCCCGTGACACTGGTCACTCGTTGCTGGTCACTGACCACTGACCACTATTCTTTAGGGTGTTCTCTATTCCACTTAATCAGGTATTCCAGCAGCTGGCTTCTGCTTCGCTGGATGCTTTCCTGATCCCATTCCTGGAAGCCGCGGCCGGTCTTGAATCCAAGCTCGCCTTTTTCCACCTTCTGCTTGAGGATGGATGCCGGCTCTGTAGATCTGTCAATGTGTTTAAGAATGTAATTATGAATCTGCAGCGTCAGGTCGAGGCCTACCATATCGGCAGTCTCCAGCGGAGCGAGCACAGGCAGTCTCAGCCCGAAACTATTCCGTATGACCGCGTCGACCGTTGCTGCGTCCGCAATCCCCTGATCAACGATAGCAATTGCTTCACGCCAGAGCGCGTGCTGCAGCCTGTTGCCCACGAAACCGGGCACATCTTTCTTCACCTTAACCGGATGCTTCCCGACCGACTTCAGAAGGTCATAGGTTACATCGACGGTCTGGGGCGCCGTCTCATCGCCGGGCACTACCTCGACCAATGGAATGAGGTAGGGAGGATTCCAGAAGTGTGTGCCTACAATCCGCTTCTTGCCTTTGGCCTTAGCCGCAATCTCCGTAATGCTGATCACCGAGGTGTTTGTGGCCAGGATTGTATCCTGTGGACAGATTTCATCCATCTCCTGAAAGAGCTTCTGCTTGAGCTCCAGTTGCTCAGCCACAGCCTCAACCACAAAGCTGGCGCCTGAGATCGCCTCTCTCAGATCGCGCGTGGTTTTTATCCGTGCAACAGCGCTATCGACATCCTCCTGTTTTCCGATGCCATTTTTCGCGAGCAGGGTAAGGTTGGCCCTGACGTTCTCCAGGGCCTTCGCCAGAAGCTCGTCTGTCATGTCGAGCAAGGAGACCGGATGGCCGTTGATCGCAAATATCTGGGCTATCCCGTGCCCCATCAAGCCCGCGCCTATGATGGCGATACGACCTTTTGAGTTTGTCATGGTCTCGTTACCCCGCAGTGTAACCGCCATCGACATAGACAATCGATCCGGTCATGAAGTCGGATGCCTTCGACGACAGGAATATCACCGTTCCGATGAAATCCTCCGGCTCACCCAGCCTGCCGATGGGAATACGCGCGAGAAACGTCTTGTACGCAGCCTGGTCATCGAACATCCACTGCGTCAATTCCGTCCGAAACACGGTCGGCGCAATGGCATTCACATTGATCTTGTGAGGACCCCATTCGCAGCCGAGTGACTTGGTTATCAGATTGACCGCGGCTTTCGAGGGGCTGTAAGCAGCGTAGCGCGCCATTCCAAGCATGCCGCGGGTGGAGGAGACAAGCACTGCCTTGCCGCCTCTGCCCTGCTCGATCATGACGCGGCCCGCCTCTTTGCAGTAAAGCCACGTGCCTTTGACGTTCACGTCCATGATCTCCTGCCACTGCTCGACAGGCTGGTCGACGATAGTGTTGACCTTGTTCACCCCTGCTGCGGTGAGCAATATGTCGATGCCGCCGAAGGTCTTGACGGTATCCCTTACCACGCGCTGGACGTCTGTGTAGTTGACGGGGTCGCCTGCAGAGAATGCCGCCTGGCCGCCTGCCTGTTGAATCTCCTTGACGATCTCTTCGAGCTTCGGCACGTTACGTCCTGTCAACATCACCTTTGCTCCTGCTGCAGCAAGACCCTTTCGCGGCGGCCTTACCGAAGCCACCGGTTGCGCCGGTGATGAGGGCAACTTTTCCGGTTATGTCGAATAGCTCTTGTATGTTCTGTTTATTCATGAGTCGCCTCCTCGATACGGAAGTAGATGCGATGAGGCGATGAAGCGTGGAAGCGGGAAAACCCGGAGAACCAGGAAGAGCCAGCATAAAATGTCTGGCGGTCCCGCATCATCGTTTCATCCCTTCCTCGCTTCATCGCTTTATGGATAATTAATAACGACCAGCATGCTGGCGGGCTTGTTGGTCTTGTTTATGATCGCCCGCTGTTCCCCCGGACCAATAAAGATCGAATCCCATGGCCGCAGCGTGATCTCTTCCCTGGGGGTCTGTACAGTGACTTCACCTTCCAGCACGAAATAGATCTTTTCAGTGGGCGTTGCATCCATCTCTGCCCCGCCTCCCGGAAGAAAATGAGAAAGTCCCATCCAGAACTTCTGAGCGCCCGATTCCTCTTTTCCATGAAGTCTCATGGCGGTCATGGCGAAATGCTTTGCTGCATCGTACGGTTTTACATCTTTCAACTCAACTTTCTTCATCCTGCACCTCCCTTTATTTAGGGTCATGGGTCACGGGTTTCAGGGTCCAGTGCCCTAACCTCGAAGCCCTTGTCGCCCTATGTCACTGCATCTATGAGTCCGTCATGTCAGTGCGAATACATACTTATCTTCTGCTTCAGTCTTTGGTCTATTCGTGACCCATGACCCTGACCCCGTGACCCTGCTCTACTTGTCCACTATTGCTACCAGGCGCACGATCGAGCCGTCGCCCTTCTCCCATCTGATGGGGAATCCGGCGATGGTCACACGCTTGCCGGTAACCATGTCGATGTCGCCGCCGACGTTTTCCCATCCCATGATGCCGTTGCCCAGGAGCAGCCGGTGACAGGGCTCCCAGTGCGGAAAGTCCTTGATAACGTCACGGCCCATTTCTCTTTTGTACTCTGCGTTGACGTCAGGGCGCAGAGGTCCGGGGCCGTGCGGTCCGATAGCTGTAGCAAGAGGATGATCCAGCGCCTGCTGATCGACGCCCACCGCTTTCACGCCTTTCTCCACAAACCATTCACCTGCTTCCTTGTAAAGACCGGGCGAATAGCAGAAATACTTCGTGTTGTCGCCCCAGTATTTGTGCCACCCGGTATTGATGATAACGATGTCATTTTTTTCGATCTTGGGCCGCGCTTTCTCAAGATCCTTTGGTGTGATCACTTCCCATTTGCCTTTGGGGATTGATACAACAACAGCGGTTCCATAATATTTATCGAGGGGAATCTCATCCGTGTATTGCAATCCTTCAATCACGTGGGCGGGAGAATCAGCATGGGTCGAGCAGTGCATGACCGTGGTAATTCTCTGAGACAGGACGCCGGATTTGGCATGATAATGGATGCGCTCGATCTTGACGTCCTCGAAATACGGCCAGAGAGGAACGTTGTGTCCGAACGGCTGACTCAAATCGTAAAGCTTTGTCTTTGCCATTGTAAAACCTCCAAAAAGTTTATTTATTGATGAACCTCTGTGCTGAAGAGGCGTGATGACGTCTGGCGCCATGCATCCCACAGGGTACGGGTCCCATTATCCCACTGATGCCCACTGTTTTCAAGACCATTTTCCGAGAGTGGCTCTCATTTTTGTCGATCATAACTTAAATATCCGCTCTGCATTGAGGTGGTAAATCCTTTCTCTATCCGCCTCGCACTATAACTGGGGCTCGCGTCGTTCCCAGAGCCTCCCCCTCTCGCTTGCCGTGCTCGCTAGATTCGCGATCCAATGTGGCACGCTATACTTTGAATATCCGCTCTGCATTGAGGTGGTAAATCCTTTCTCTATCCGCCTCGCTCATTGGCGTTTTCTCGATGAGCTCTACTGATTCTTTCGGGGTGACCCAGGGATAGTCTGCGGCGAAGAGAATGCGGTCAGCCCCCATAGCATTGATGGCGCAGATCAGCGCTTCCGGTTTATACTTGCCGCTCGTAGCCACCATGATGTTGCTCTTGATATATTCTGAGAACGGCTTCTTCAATTTTGCCGGGTGAAAGGTCATTGCATAGCCCTCGTCCAGGCGGCCAAGCATGTAAGGCAGCGTCTCGCCAAGGTGTCCGACAATCAGCGTGGCGTTCGGGAACTGGTCGAATACGCCGGCACCGACGATGCGCAGTGAATGTGTCGCAGCCTCGACCACCCAGCACCACATGGGCCCCAGGAGCTCAGGATGGCCGTCGTAAATCTTTCTCATCTCGCGCATCGGCTCGGTCACATGCAGGAAGATCGGAACCCCTAGCGCTTCGGAGCGCTCCCAGAGCACCCAGAACTTCTTCTCATCAAGGTACTCGCCCCCGGTGTGCCCCTGTATCATGGCGCCCTTGTAACCAAGCTGCTTCACGGCTCGTTCAAGTTCATCCGCGGCCGCCTTCGGGTCCTGCGTGGGTACGCACGCAAGGCCGGCAAATCGACCCGGGTATTTCCGTATGACTTCAGCCATCTCGTCATTCGTTCTCTTTGCTGTGTCAATAGCAGTGGCTGTCTCCACGATCCCCTGGATGGCCGGCGAGCTGGTCGAGAGTATCTGCATGGTGATGCCTGATTCATCCATGAGGGGAATGCGCCATTTTTCCATATCCATTACCTTCGGAAAAACTTCCGGGTTAACTTTCGGATCGTTGTAGGCAGGAGTCCCGGTTCTGACGTACCATTGATTGCGTATATTGACCAGCTCCTTGTTGCCCCAGTGCTCCTCTATGGAGATCCTCTTCATTTTTTTTGCGTCTGTCTTCGGCGTCGCTGATGAAGACGCGCTTTGCGCCTGACTGATCGCGGAACCTGCTTGCAAGAGAGCCGGTACTGTCAAAGCAGCGAGCGTGGCTTTGCCGAGAAATTCTCTCCGATCCATTTCATTTTTCTTCTTCACGTGATACCCCCTTTATATTTGATACAAACGCCCTTTTCATCGCAGATAGGAGCGGATAAGAAGTGAGATAAAGACGGATGCTATTCTTGACCGGAGCTGCGATAAAGCGGCATCTCCGGTCAACCTTCAGCACCTCCGGTGGGGTGAGTTCCCCTCGCGGAGCGATGAAGTGTGGACAGCATTGACGAAGTATCACAATGCTGGGCACAGCCATACTCATTTGCGAACATCTGTCGTTGCCTTTATCAGCGTGCATCTGCGATAAAGATCCTATCATTACAGCTTCAACAACCGCTCTGCATTACTATGGTAGATCTTCTCTCTATCACTGTCGCTCATCGGAACGCGCTCGATGAGTTCGATTGCTTCCTTCGGAGTTACCCAGGGATAGTCTCCTGCAAAAAGAATCCTATCGGGCCCGAGTTCTCTCAGCGCACAGAGAAGAGCTCCGGGAGAATATTTGCCGCTGGTGGTGATCATGATGTTCTGCCTGATATAGTCTGAAGGCATCTTCTTGATCTTTGCCTTGTGAAAGGTCATTTCATATCCTTCGTCAATCCGGACCGTGAGGTAGGGAAGCATCTCTCCCATGTGCCCGAGGATGAGCGTGGCTTTAGGAAAGGCATCGAATACGCCCGCGCAGATGATGCGTAGTGCATGCGCGCCGGTTTCAACCCCCCAACTCCACGCCGGGCCCATAAACTCGGGGCGTCCCTCGTATATCTTTATCTGGTCGATGAGCGGTTCGGCCGGGTGCAGATAAATCGGCACTCCGAGGTTTTCCGCGCGCTCCCACAGTATCCAGAACTTCTCCAGATCGAGATACTCGCCGTTGGTGTGGCCGAGAATCATAGCCCCCTTGAACCCAAGTTGCGTCACCGTGCGTTCGAGTTCATCAGACGCTGCTTTAGGATCCTGCGTGGGGAGAGCGGCAAAGCCTGCAAAACGCCCCGGGTACTTGCGGATGATTTCAGCCTGAGCATCGTTGATTCTCCTGGCGGTCGGAATAGCGGTGGCTGCATCTGCCAATCCCTGGACACCCGGCGAGCTGGTTGAGAGCACCTGCATGGTAATGCCGGCCTCATCCATGAGGGGAATGCGAGTCTCCTCGAAATCTCTCAACCGCGGCGGAATCAAAGGCAGGGCTTTCGGGTCCATTGACACCGGGAAGCCGGTCCTCGCCCGCCAGGCTGTTCGTATCTCTTCCATATCAGGGCTGCCCCAATGCTCTTCAACACAGATCTTCTTCATCGTGTTCACCTTTTTCTTCCGTTAGTATTGGTTCGTCGGAGGCGCCAGACGCCTCCGAGCGAAGCTCGCTTTGCTCGCATTACAAAAGCCATACGTGTAATGCTATCAAAACCCCATCGCCCTCTCTCATGCGCTGACAAATTGCGCCAGATAGCGGTAGTACCGGCTGCGACGCAACATCCCCACAATTCCCTGCGGTGAGAGCAGCATGAGGCCGATCAGTATAATGCCTTGTATCAAAAGGCTGTAACCCGCATACCTGGCCAGCATAAAATAGAGAAAGACAACGACAATGGTTCCGATCACGGGGCCTTCTTCCGTACGTATGCCTCCTATGACCGTGGCCAGAAGCAGCGTCATTGTCCATCGTACATTAAACGTGGCAGAAGGTTCAATATATCCCTGGTAGAGATAATAGACAGCGCCGGCCAATCCGGTCACAATCGCTGCGATGACAAAGGTGTATAGCTTGAGCTTGAAAACGCTCACCCCGCAGCTTGCCGCTGTCCTTTCATTATCACGGATAGCAGCAAGACCCAACCCCAGTTCTGATTTCAGGATTCTCCTCATCAGGAAGATTGATCCTATGCCGATCAGAAACGCAAGCCAGTAGATAAGGTGCGTGGATACATCACCGATGCCTTTGATCATGTAACCCGCGCCTGCGCCGTGCATCTGACCTCCCACGGGTCTCCAGAGATAAAAGACCATCCTCAGTGCTTCCGGGACGACGAGAGTTCCGATGGCAAAATATATACCGCTTAATCTGAAGACAGGAATGGATATAAGGAGCGCAAATAGAGCAGCCACGACGCCTCCCGCAAGTATGCCGACCCACCAGGGAACACCCACCCACGTGCCGATTGCGAGTGTGTATCCGGCAAGTCCCAGGAATGCCGGCTGACACAGGGAGATCAGCCCTGAGTAGCCCGCGAGAAGATTCCACATATTCGCCATCGCGAGGTAAATAAAAAAAAGAAAGGCGTAGAGCAGCCAGCTTTGGGGAGCCCCGACGAGCGGAAGCGCTGCCAGAATCATGATCAGTACAGCAAACGACATCGATCCAATTCTTTGTGCCGAGAACTTTAATCTCATGTCACGTTGCTCTCGATCTTATTAGTCGGTCCATAATAGTCGTTACATTCGTCATGCCGGACTTGATCCGGCATCCAGAAAGCAAGCTGGATTCCGGCTTTCGCCGGAATGACGGAGTATAAATAATTGTGGCTCATTAATAACTTAACCTCAACCTCAACCTTAACCTCAACCTTGTACTTCTGCCTAACGCCCGAACAAACCCTGCGGCCGTACTGCCAATATTGCAAGCACGATTACGTAGACGATCAGCATCTGGCTGGCCGGACCGAAAAAATGACCTCCCATAGTTTGAACTACACCAAGGATGATGCCCCCGATAAACGTCCCCAGCATGCTCCCCAGGCCACCGATAATGACGGTGCCGAATGCGATGGTCAGAAATGAGACGCCCGAGGTTGGTGTAAAAGGAAAGGTCATTCCCAGAAAAACGCCCGCTATGGCAGCCGATATCATGGCAATCGCAAAGGCGTAGCCGTAGACACGCCTGGTGTTTATCCCCATGAGCTGTGCTGCTTTCGTGTCCTGCGAGGCTGCCGTGATAGCCCTTCCCAGATAGGTGCGGGTCAAAAATTCCCTTAATGCGAACATGACGACGATGCCTGCCGCAAAATCGAGCAGATATATAAGGGGAAACTGACGTTCTCCGATGGTAAAACTGAGATTGGAATAGGATGTGTTGAGTCCCCGCGACAGCGGTGTCCAGAGGATCTGATTCGCATTCTGAATGACGAGGGAAATGCCGAAGGCTATTATAAGGGGGGCTTCCGACGATATGCCGAATGCACGACCCATGAGATACTTCTGGATCGCGAAACCAAGGAGAAACATGAGCGGTATGGATACGATCAGCCCGACAAGAGGGTCGAGTCCAAGAAGAGTCATCACTGCATAACCGGCATAGCTTCCAAGGACGACGAGGTCTCCGTGAGCCAGATTTATCAGTCTCATAACACCGAAAACCAGAGCGAGCCCGAGCGCGATGAGCGCGTACAATCCGCCGAGCAGGATACCCATTACGAGAGGAGTTATGATATCGCCCGAACCCATTACTTTCCGTCTACACTCCGCATACGTCTACCTCTACGCCGAAGTAAGCCTTCTTCACCTGATCCTCCTCGCAGAGATCTGTCGTCTTTCCGCTCAGGGCGACGCGGCCCGATTCCAGTATATAAGCGCGGTCAGCCTCTTTGAGGGTTCTCCTTACGTTCTGTTCCACAAACAGGATAGTGATGCCCCTCTGCTTGATCTGCTCCAAGGCCCTGAAGAGTTCATCGATCACGATGGGAGCAAGACCGAGCGACATCTCATCGATCAGCATCAGCTTCGGATCGGCCATTAAGCCCCTGCCGATCGCGAGCATCTGCTGCTCGCCGCCGCTCAAGGTTTTTGCAATCTGTTTCTTTCTCTGCTGCAGCTTGGGAAAATGTTCGTATACCTTATTCAGGTTCTGCGATCTTTTGGGCCGCGCGCCGGTGCTATATGAGCCGATGAGGAGATTATCGAGCACGGACATATCGGGGAAAATGCGTCTTCCCTCCGGGACCTGTGTGATGCCCAGCTCCACTATCTGATACGGATCCAGCAGGGTGATATCCTTTCCATCGAATTCTATAGCGCCCCTGGCAGGATGGAGCAAACCTGAGATCGTATCCAGCAGGGTAGTCTTACCTGACGTATTGGCGCCGATGAGCGCCAGCGTTTCACCCTGCACGATCTCCACGGAAACATCCCAAAGCGCCTGAAGCGTCCCATGAAATACGTCTATATTCCTGATCCGTAGCAGTGGTTCACTAGACATGAATAGTACCTTGTTTCATTGGTTCCATTAGTTGAATCACTACGGGTGCATTCCCCGCTGCTTGCCGCGTGTGCCGTTATTCCGGCGGACGCCGGAATCCAGAAACCGGACTGGATGCCGGATCAAGTCCGGCATGACGTACAATACCCCGCTGCTTGCGGCGGGGTGGTTTATTAAACTATCAGGAGCGGTCATGCTCCAAAATATGCTTCCATCACTTTACTGTCATTCATCACGTGCGCAGGCGGGCCTTCTGCGATCCTGACACCCTTGTCAATCACGACGATTCTGTCCACCACGTTCACGAGAACCTTGATGACATGTTCGATGATGACAATCGTGATGCCCATATCGCGTATCTGTCGGATAGTATCAAGTACCCTCGGAATTTCCACTTCGGTGATGCCTGCCGCCACTTCATCGAGCAGGATCAGCTCAGGATCGCGTGCCAGAGCGCGCGCCAGTTCAAGCTTCTTAAGAGAAAGAATCGGCAGCTCCCCTGCGAGCGTCTCCCTCTTCTCTGAAAGGTTTACCAGACGGAAAATATTTTCATAATCAAATTCAGCGCGAGCTGTACGTAGCTGCCTGCCGAATACCGCAGCCACCTTCAGATTTTCCAATGCTGTCAAGCTCACGAAAGGCTGAGGGATCTGGTACGTCCTGGCAATGCCGAGATGGCACGCCCTGTGCGGAGGACATCCGGTAATATCGCAACCCTTAAATGTCACGCTGCCGTAATCAGGCGCGTATTCGCCGGCTATTACATTGAGGAGTGTAGTTTTGCCGGCGCCGTTCGGGCCCATGAGCCCGACAACTTCACCTTTTCTGACGTCAAAGCTTACGTCACTCAGTGCAGTCAGGCCGCCAAACCGTTTCGTCACTCCATGTACTGAAAGGATCGGTTCATCCATGATTGGACACGATGAAATAATTGCTCAGGGTTCAAGGGTCCGAGGTGCCAAGGGTTCAAAAAACGCTCACGGAGTTTGGGGTCCCTCGAACCCTGGGACCCTTGAACCCTCACATCTTTGTTACCCTTGGCCCCTGTTATTCTATTCTCACTTATACGGCTTTGGAAATACAGGCTGACCCGTCGCAGGCACAAAGTCGTGCTTTGAGAAGACCACCTTCAATTCCCATTTCTCAGGCTTGTCTGTCTTGAACCACTGGCCGAACATGAGCGGACCGCGGCTGAAATGGTTCTCATCAAATTTTACGCGGTTGCGGATCGTCAAAAGGTCGGTCTGAGCAAGAGCCGCGTTGACTTTTTCGGCGTCAAGTGTGCCCGCCCTTTGTATCGCGTCCGCAAGGACCTGTACCGTGGTGTAGCCCGGACCGATAGCGGGATTAAGAGGTTGCTTCGTCTCTGTGGTCCATCTGGCGGCGAGTGATGCAGGCGTTGTGCCGCCAATGCCGGGCGAATCTTTCATGGAAGGATCCCACCAGATTTCAGTGCCTATGCCCCAGGGCAGGTCGCCGCCCCAGGCCGCAACATCTGTGTAAAAGAGCGCAGCGCGGCCGATGCAAACCATCTTCGGCTCAAAGCCGAGAGTTGTGGCCTGTTTCCAGAAAGCGCCAAAGAAAGGACCGGGAGCATTACCCCACAATATTTCCACCTTCGCATCCTTATACTGCTTTATTACGGATGAGAAGTCGGTTGTCTCCAGGGGCAGAAGCCCTTGATTCTTGTCCAGCCCGATGACATCGTACCCGAGTTTCTTTATGGCCGGTCCGAACAGAGTGTACCAGCCTCTTCCGTCCGGTTCATCCGAACAGATAAGGCCTACTTTCTTGTTCGTCTTTCCACCGAAGAGCTCAAGCATTGCAGTCCATGTATCCATGACCGTGTAGCCCGGTTTCGCACGGAAATCTCCCTGCGGCGCCGGTGCATCGATTGCGAACAAGCCGGTTGCCCAGGTGTATGGCCACTTTGTCGGGGTTTCCTGCCTCATGCCCATCCACGGCTCATAAGGACCGACCGAGGTTACGTAGGGAACCTTGTACCTGTCCGCGGCAGTGGAGACACCCGCATGCATGGGCGGAGGCTCATCGCCGCCGACGATGAATTGGACCTTTTCCTGGGTGATCAGGCTCTCGGCGAGTGACCCTGCTTTATTAGGGTCGCTCTCACTATCGACGATGGTCAGCTTGATGGGCATCTTTTTTCCACCGACGTTTACGCCGCCCTCCTTGTTGATATCGTCGGCGGCGGCTTTTATCCCGAATACGCCTCCCTGACCAAAGCCTCCGAACATACCTGTCTGTGCCTGGATGACGCCAACGCGGATTTCAGTGGGTGCTTTTTCCTTGCTGCAGCTGACAACAAAAACGCCGACAACCATGAGGACTGCCATGATAACCGTTAACTTTTTCATCACCCCACCATCCTTTCCCTTTTTTTTCGATCCACTGCTGTCCGCTAAGGCCCACCAGTGTCCGATACTACCCATCTAATAGTTAACCTTGTCTCTGCCTTTCAGCCCCAGTATTGCTCTGGCTTCGTCAGGGGTGGCGATCTCCCTTCCCAGCTCTTTTGCAATCCTTACTGCTTTTTCGACCAGTTCAGCGTTGCTCTTTGTGAGAACGCCTTTTGCGATAAAAATGTTATCTTCCATTCCTACCCTGGCATGTCCGCCCATCATGATGGCGAGCGCGGCCAGGTTGAATTCCGCAGGGTACCCGGCGCCGATTACCGACCATTTGTAGTTCTCGGCTCCGATGATCCTGTCAGCCGTCTGCTTCATGTATATGACGTCTTCCAGCGCCGAACCGATGCCTCCGAGCACGCCGGTGACGAACTGCATCCAGACCGGTGGTTCCAGTAGTTTTTGCCTGACCAGGTACCTGATGTTGTAGATGTGACCCACATCGTAAGCCTCAAGTTCAGGCTTGGTCCCGTTTTCGCGCATGGCATTGCAGAAGAATTCCATGTCTGCAAAGTTATTGCTGAAGATATACTGCTTCAAGCCCGATGCGAACTCTTTCTCCCAGTCGAACTTGTAATCCTCATCTTTGTAACGCTCAACGATGGGATGAATGGAGAAATTCATCGAGCCCGTATTGAACGTGGCAAGTTCCGGCTTCAGATTCGGCACTACCTGAACCCTCTGCGCGGCGGTCATGCCGGTCACGCCGCCAGTCGTCACGCAGACAATCACATTACTGCGGGCCTTTATGCCGGCTGCGATCTCCCTGTAGACTTCCGGATCGGTCGTCGGCTTCGCGGTCTGAGGATCGCGGGCGTGGATGTGTACCGAGGCCGCGCCTGCGTTTGCAGCCCCCACCGCGTCATCGATGATCTGCTGCGGCGAGAGCGGCAGATGGGGCGTTTGCACGGGCAGGGTAATGTTACCGGTTAGAGCAGCAGTAATAATAAGCTTTTCCATTGCGTATCTCCTTACAGTCTGATACCCGGCCTGCATCGCTGTCGCGTAAAGAGAACTCCAGACGGCAAACCGGAAGACGGTTTACGAATTGGGACAAACATGCGATTGACCCGGATCTATTTTTCGAAAGATTGTAGTCTTAATGATGGCCATCTTGTGCGAGCAAAATCGCGTCGTTACTTACGTAACTTCTAATAACTTCTACCCGAACCCGCCCCGCATTGTCAAGATAAAACGCGGACGACTACTTTTTGCTTGACCACCCGATTACAGCATGCTAAAAACGGTTTTCAATATACGAAAATCTCTCAAGCCTGTAGGCCATCGACTCCGGAATGAGCCGATTGATAGCCGGATAACAGATGAAGGGAGAGGCCTGACCGCTAGAGGTGAATCGGCGACCCTGAATATGCTATCCTAATCCTCGAAGATCGGAAAGGAAAAGAAGACCAAAAGAGGAGGCTCACATAATGGCAACCGAACGATATTTCTTTGATGACAAACAATTATCCGCTGACCCCATCAGCGGCGAAAAGCCGGTCAAGTTGAAGTACCATGCAGGCGGAAAGTGGATGGAGACGAGCAGCGGAAAATACATGCCCTGCTACAACCCTTCGACAGGAGCGGTGATAGCGTACGCCCCGCAGTGCACAAAGGATGAAGTCGAAAGCACAATTCAGGCGGCGAATGAGGCTTTCCCTAAATGGTCTAACACGCCTGTCGGTAAGAGAACGCAGGTACTCTTCCGTCTGAAGGCCCTGGTTGACAAGAATCTGGAAGAGTTGACCTATCTGTGTGCCAAGGAAGAGGGCAAAAAATGGGAAGAGGCAATGGGCGATGTGCTCAAGGTGAACGAGGTCGTCGAATTTGCCTGCGGTGCGCCCCACATCATGAAGGGCGAGGCCCTGATGAATGTCTCCACCGGCTATGATACAACGCGGTATAACCATCCCATCGGCGTTTTCGCGGGGATTGCTCCCTGGAATTTTCCCGCCATGATCCCGCACGGATGGATGTCTCCTATATGCGTGGCCACGGGTAACTGCATGGTGCTGAAGGCTGCCAGCTTTGTGCCTCAGTCCTCAATGCGCATGATGGAATTGTGGCAGGAAGCGGGCCTGCCGGATGGCGTGCTCAACGTGATCACCGCGGGTCGGAACGAGGCAGAGATATTCCTCCATCACCCGGATATCAAGGGCATCTCCTTCGTAGGCTCGACCAGCGTGGGCCTGCACATCTACTCGACGGCTGCAGCGAACGGCAAGCGGGTCCAGGCCCTCTGCGAAGCCAAGAATCACGCCCTCGTACTCTGCGACTGCAAGCTCGACCGGACAGCCCAGGGCATCATCAATGCATTCTGCGGCTGTGCAGGGGAACGCTGCATGGCCCTTCCCGTGATCGTAGTCGAAAATAAAATTGCAGACGATCTGGTTGCGGCTCTGAAGAAGCACATATCAGAGATGAAGTTGGGGCCGGCCTACGACAAGAGCAGCGATATGGGTCCGGTGGTCAATGAGGGCCATCAGCAATTCGTCCTCAACTGGATTGAGACGGGCATCAAGGAAGGCGCCGAGCTGATTGTCGACGGACGTAAACCGACAGTGCCGAAGGGCTGCGAAAAAGGATTCTATGTCGGACCCACAATCTTCGATCACGTGACGGAAGATATGTCCATCGGCCGCGAGGAGGTCTTCGGACCTGTTCTTTGTATCAAGAGAGTAAACAACTTTGCGGAAGGTCTGAAAATCATGAACTCCAGCCGGTTCGCCAACGGATCGGTTATCTATACGCAGAACGGCTACTTTGCCCGCACGTTTGCCAAAGAGACGCATGCAGGTATGGTAGGCGTCAATGTCGGCATCCCCGTACCGGTCGGCATCTTCGGCTTTACGGGACACAAGATGTCCTTCTTCGGCGACCTCCATGTCATGGGACGCGACGGCTTTATTTTCTATACGGAAAGCAAGAACGTCACCAGCACCTGGTTCTCGGAAGAGGCCACGGATCACGGCAAGGTCGATACGTGGGACGGGACGATGACCTCCATGCCGGAAAAAGAAGAATCGATTGTCACAAAAGAGTGCTGCTGAAAGAGAGGATAGCGACAAAGGTGGTGTAAGAGTAAAAGACGCAATCTGTTTTTGTTGACAGCCTTATTACCGTATGTTAAAAGCCATTTTTAATATATGAGAATGCGATGAGGCATAAGACACCGAAAACGACCTCCATCGAAAAAGCCCTGGCGATCCTCATGGAATTTTCGGGCAGCAATCACGAGATGGGGACCGTCGAGCTGAGCCAGAAGCTCGGATTTCATTCTGCGACTGTCAGCCGCATCCTTCAGATACTCAAGCACAAAGGTTTTCTGCAGCTCAGCAGCAGAACCAGAAAATTCACCCTTGGCCCATCAACATTCGAGTTAGGAAAAACGATCTTTCGCTCATTCAACGGCAACCTTCTCAACGTTGCCATGCCTTATCTTGTGGACCTCCGCGAAGAGGTTGGGGAGACCGTGGTCCTGGAGACCATGTCCGGAAGGAATCCTGTCGTGACGTATATCGCTCAAGGAAAACGTTCCATGAGCATCCTGCCGAACATCGGGGACAGAGTTCCGATCCATGTGTCACCCGGGGCAAAGGCGATGATCGCTTTTTCCGGCCCTAAGATCATAGACACTCTTCTCGACAAGAAGATGCATTCGTTCACGTCACACACCATAACCGACAGGGAGACGCTTAAACGCCAGCTCAACAGAATAAGACGACTGGGGGTCGCCTTCTGCCGCGAAGAGATGGCGATCGGTGTTAACGCGATCGGCGTCCCTATCTTTGATCATGCAAACAGGGCGATTGCAGCCATTGTTGTTGCCGGTCTCGCACCGAGGCTCAAGCTCGATATGTCGTCTCCTGTTGTGGCCGCACTGAGGAAGACGGCGCGCGAGATCTCTGCCCAGCTTTTTCATCAACAGTCGATGAGGAATGAAACGCAGGTTTAGACGTCTTTAATGAATGATCGCTTCTTTACGGAGGCGGGGCCCAGAGACGTACGTTGTCTGATTCGTTTCACTAAATTTCACGGAAAGGAGCAGTGTGCTATGGAAGATCCGAAGCAAAGATTGACCAAGTGTGTTTCAACCCCCGAACTGGAACGCAGATGGAAGGCAACGCGCGAGATGATGCGGGAGAAGAAGATCGATTATCTGGTCATACAGAATTCAGAAGAGTTTCTGGGCGGCACGTTGCGCTGGTTCACCGATTTCGGCGCACGCCACCAGTTTCCCATGACAGCTATCTTCCCCGTAGATGACGAGATGACCACGATCGTCTGCGGCGGGGACCCCCCTGCCGAACAGTTCCCTCCGCCATGGGCTGCACGCGGGATCAAGAAAAGGCTGGGCGCGGTCTATTTCCCGACGTACCACTTTACAACAACGTATGATGCAGAGCTTGCAGCCGGTGTGCTCAAAGAGAAGAAGAAGCCGACCATCGGCCTGGTAGAGCGCGCTTTCATTCCGATCACATTCTACGAGCATCTTGTCAAACAGCTTCCCGATGCAACGTTTGTCGATGCCACCGAATGGGTCGACCAGCTCAGGGCCGATAAGAGTCCTGAGGAGATCGAACTGACCAAAGGCCACCGCAGCCCTGCAGGATGCGGCGATGGAACACGTCAGGAAGACGATCAAACCGGGCATTAGGGACGTGGATGTCTATGCAGAGGCACACTGCTTCTGTTCGAAGAACGGAAGCGAGCGCGGGCTGGTCCAGGTGAATTCGGGGCCGCTCGGAACCATGGTGCCGTTTGATGTCTACCACTTTCAGAACAGGGTGATTAAAGAAGGTGATCAGGTCTCGGTACTTATCGAGGTGAACGGACCCGGTGGCTACTATTGCGAGATCATGAGGATCTTCACTGTCGGCGTAAAGCCCACGCAGGAACTGCAGGATGCCTACGCAGTGGCGCTGGAGGCCCAGGAGATGGCTGCCCGCAGATTGAAACCGGGCGCCGATCCGAAAGAGCTCTGGGATATGAATAAAGAGTTTCTCGTCAAGAAGGGCTATTTTCCACCCTCCCGGCTTTTCGCCCACGGCCAGGGATCGTCTCTCGTCGAACGGCCGAGCATCCGTCCTGACGAGCCGTGGAAACTGAAGGCGGGGATGAACATTACCGTGCATCCTTCGGCAGTCAAGAAGGATGTCTGGACTATCGCGTGCGACAATTACATCGTTCGGGAGAAGGCGGCGAGCTGCTGCACAAGTTCCCGAAGGAAATCATCGTTGTTTGATACAGGCGGCCTTCAATCGCATACCTTCGTTGTCGCTGCGTCGCTCTCCTCGACGTACCGCAAGGTACGCCTCGTCGGCTCCTCGCTGCCGCCTCGGTCAGCAATCGAATTCAGCCAGGTATAGAGCTAAAGCTAATAAGTCAAAAATATTTGGGGGAGGGTGAATGATGAGTGAAGAATGGACGATGGTGGGAAAGCCTGCGTTAATTTTGATTCACATGCAGACGGGTATTACCAGTGAAAGCGGGACGCTTGTTTTTCTGGGTCATGCGAAGGCCACGAAGGAGTCAGGCATCGTCGCCCGCCAGCAAGCTTTGCTGAAAGCCTTTCGCGCAAAAAAACTTCCTGTAATATTCGTGAACGCGGTCACCGACCCGAACTGCAAAATTCCCGTCTACGGGAAGTTCTGGTCTGCTGTCAAGAAGACGGGAGCAAATCTTCCGCGCTCGAAAGACGTGGAGGTGATCCCCGAGCTTGCGCCGCTTCCGGGAGAGCCGGTGCTTGAGAATTGGGTATTCGGTATGTTTTCCAGCAACAAGCTGGAAAAGGTGCTGAAAGATCTGGGAGTCGAAACGCTGGTCCTGACGGGTGTCGCCACGGACATGGCAGTGCTCGCAGCAGTGTTCCAGGCCTCAGATATGCTCTATAACCTGATTGTTCCGAGCGACGCATCGACCTCGGCCAACCCGAAGTTTCACGAGGTGGCCCTGGAGATGATCTCGGTGATGACCCTGGTCACCCCGACAGAGGACGTCATAGCGCACTTATAAAGGTTAAGGTTAAGGTAGATTGCAGATGAACAACGCTTGTCATGAATGGACGTTTGAAAAAATACATTGAGGAGGTACTTACATGGGTGCAAGGTTGAAAGATAAGGTTGCGATCATCACGGGCGGAGCAAGCGGCATTGGAAAGGCCATTGCAAAGGCCTTCGTTCAGGAAGGGGCCACAGTGGTCCTCGCAGCGCGTAACAAAGCCAATCTGGAGCAGACCTCAAAAGAACTCCAGGCGATGGGAGGCACGGTCAAGGCAATTCCAACGGACGTGAAAGTTGAGCAGCAGATCATCGATATGGTTGCGGAGACACTAAAAACATTTGGCAAAATAGATATTCTGGTGAACAATAGCGGTATCGGTGGACCGACGGCAAACGTGGTTGATCTGAAGCTGGAAGATTGGAACGAAATACTGATGGTCGATCTGACGGGAAGCATGCTCTGCTCGCGAGAAGTGCTCAAACACATGATTCCGAGGAAGAGCGGCAACATCATCAACCTTGGCGCCGAGGGCGGCAGATCAGGCGACGGAAGGTCGGGCTATCCGATGAGATCCCCTTACTGCTGCGCCAAGATGGGCGTGATCGGACTGACTGAGACTCTCGCCCAGGAAGTTGGAGAGCACAATATCAGGGTAAACTGCATCAGCGCGGCTGCTGTCAAAGGAGAACGTTTCGTCAAGGTCATTACCGGCAGAGCTAATGCTATGGGGATACCGTTTGAAGATGCTTTGAAGAGGGAGATGGTCAACTATTCTCTGCAGAGGCCTGCCGAAGAATCCGAGCTCGCTAACTGCGCCGTATTCCTGGCATCTGATGAGTCAAGCGCAATAACGGGTCAGACCATCGTGAACCACTGCGGCCAGCACATCTCCTTCAAGTAGGGAATGAATTTTGCCACAGACCACTGCGGATCAAAGCTGGACAAGAACAGACCGACTATACCGTTCCAGCCTTATCGACCTGATAAGGCTGGAAGCGGTCCGCGAATTCTCAGGTCGAGAATTCGCGGAAAGAAAAACTGTCTGTATTGGTCATGCGGTTGTCGGTGGTTGTCTGTGGTGAATCTTGTTTTTGAGAATCATTTATACTGAAAGGGGGTAATGATATGAAACGTGCTACGATTGGAATCCTCTTCTTCGTATTCGCTCTAATTGTAATAACGTCACCTGTGCTTCGCTCAGCCGGCGAAAACAGGAGCGGCTTCGGGCGAGCCTATAAAAATTGGCGGTTCGCTGCCATTGACCGGAATAGCCTCGGAGCAGGCAAAGTGGATCAAGGCCGGGTACGAGGCGTGGGCAGATGACATCAACAAGAAAGGCGGACTCCTCGGTCGGCCGGTGAAGCTGATAATCTATGACGACGAAAGTAACGCCGACAAAGCAGTCACGTACTACGAGAGAGCGATCACGGTGGACAAAGTCGAACTGGTCTTCGGCGGCTATCCCGGCACCGCCAACGTTGCGTTGATGCCCCTGATGGAAAAATATAAGAAAGTCTTTGTAGGCATGGGCGGTCACGGAAAATCGTTCGAACAGGGATATACCTACAGCTTCGCCAGCCCGCCGCAGATGGGAGAATGGAGCTCTCTTTCGGTCGGGGGTTTGCTCGACGATCTCATCCCGAAGAACGAATGGCCCAAGACTGCGGCTTTACTGACCATGAATAATGTGATCGGCTTGTCGGCGGTTCCAGGCATAGTCAAGAGCCTTGAAGATCACGGCGTTAAGGTAACGGTGAACGAAACCTACAATCTTCCACTGAGCGATGCGAGCCCTCTGGTGAGCAAGGCGAAAGGAAGGGGAGGGGAGTATCTGATCTGCCAGAGTCTCTTCGACGACATGGTGATGATCATGCGGGCTGCCAAGGCACAGCGCTATAACCCGAAGATTATCTGGAATATACTTGCATCGAGAATACCGGCATGGTTCAAAGAACTGGGGCCTGACGGCGATTATGTGCTCGCGAACAGTTTTTTTCCGCAGGGTTTGTCGTATGCGGGCAATGACAGGATTCGTGAAGCCGCTAAAACAAAATTGAATCTGCCTGTGCCGCCGGACTTCTTTGCTATCGGCTATTGCTGGATATATACGCTTGAGCAGGGCGTGAAGGGAGCCAATACGCTGGACGACACGAAGATAAGAGATTACCTGCGCTCGCGTCCGTTTGAGCTGCCCTACGGCAAGTCGGTAAAGTTCGACGCCAAGGGATTGCCTGCCCCATTCAATTTTACGGTGCAGACGAAAGACGGCAAGAACGAGGTGATCTGGCCCAAAGATGCGGCCACAGGTAAGCTGGTCTATCCCAGACCGGCGTGGGGGAAGTAAGTACAGTAAACGGTAATCAGTGACCGGTGATCAGTATCTACTGCAGTACGCGCATTTTTTTCCCGTCACCCCGGCGAAAGCCGGGGTCCAGAAATCCTTGTGAGAATCTGGATTCCGGCTTTCGCCGGAATGACGCGGACGGTGGCAGTGTAGGGAAGTGAATGCAGGAAAAGTGAGGGGTAATAGCTGACAGCTGAGGGCGGCTTTTGAGGTAAGCATGTCTTTATCCTATATCTTTGAATCGATTATCAGCGGGGTTTTGCTTGGGGGGATCTATGCTCTTCTGAGTGTTGGGTTCGGTCTGACCTGGGGCACGATGAAGGTCCTCAATATCTCCCACGCCGTCTTTGCCGTGCTCGGGGCCTTTATCTCCTATTGGCTTTTTGTGAAGGCGAAGATCGATCCGCTTCTCACGCTGCCTCTGCGTAGCGATGCTGCTCTTTCTGGTCGGAGCGATAGGCTACAAGCTGGTGATCCGTCCTGTCCAGAAGGCGAGAGACGTTATTATGGCTTCAATGGTCGCCACGTTCGGTGTAGCCATTGTGGTTGAGAATCTCATGTCCTTTTTCTGGCGTCCCGATCCGCGCATACTGAAACCTCCTTACGCCGGTTCTTCAATATTCATAGGCGAGATGGCCATATCGCAGGGGCCGCTGATCGGCTTTATCATGGCAATCTCTGCGATCGCACTTCTCTATCTCTTTCTCCATCACACCTATACCGGAAAAGGTGTGCAGGCCACGTGGCAGAATCCAATAGGGGCAGCATTGGTAGGAATACACCCCGGTCACGTGTCATTGATTACGTTTGCGTTGTCGATTGCTTCAGCCGGCGTGGCCGGCGTTGCTATGGCCATGATCTATGCCTTCTATCCATCGGTGCAATCGGTGTGGACCATGTTTGTCTTTCTGGTCACCATCGTCGGCGGTGTGGGAAGCGTGATCGGCACTGGATTGGCAGGCCTGCTCATCGGGTTCATCATCGGTCTATCTGCGGCCTTCCTGCCCTTTGTCTGGGTCAATGTATTGCTCTTTGCATTACTTCTGGCTATCTTGCTTTTCAAGCCGGAAGGACTCTTCGGAAGCTGATGAAGCCCAAACATATACTCTTCCCCCTCATCATGATCATGCTCTTCGCCTTTCCTGTGTCTAAGGCCGCCCCTCTTCTTTCTTACCCTCTGCTTCTCCGTCTTCATGTTTGTGGGTCTCACTGAGAGCTGGAACCTTCTGGGCGGCTACACAGGCTACGTGAGTCTTGGACACATCGCCTTCTTCAGCACCGGCGCTTACACGACGGCTGTCTTTATTAACCGGCTCGGGCTATCGCCCTTTCTTACCGCTCCTCTCGGCGGATTTTTTGCGGCTCTGCTCGCCCTTTGGTGGGCTACCCGGTGCTCAGACTCAAGGGGGCCTACTTCACCATCTCCTCGCTCCTGCTCGCGGTGGTCATGCAGCTCATCTTCATGAACTGGGATTTCGTCGGATCAAGCACGGGGCTCTGGTACAAGCTCCTGCCGGTCAGCATCGAGATGAACAGGGTTCTCTTCTACGAAGCGATGCTCATTGTGGCGACCGTGATCACTCTTGTCGTCCGTTACGTGGAGCGGTCCAAATTCGGCGCAGGTCTCGTCGCGATACGAGAGGATGAGGATGTGGCAAAGACCATGGGCATCAACACACCGTGGCTTAAGATGAAGGCCTTTATCCTGGGAGCGTTTCTTGCCGGGACCGTGGGAGGCATTTACGGCTACTACATGTCGTATGTGCATCCTGAAGTAACCTTCAGCATGAATACGAGCCTGCTTATCCTGCTCATGTCGTTCTTCGGCGGCTGCCGCACGTGGAGCGGACCGCTCGCTCGGGGCAGTCGTCCTGAGCCTTGCGAACCAGCTCATCGTCACATTCATCGGGGCTGAGATTTCGCGCATTCTCTACGGGTTGCTTCTCGTTGTGGTCATCATCTTCATGCCTGATGGAGTCATACAGTACGCCAGAGCGGCTCTTGCGCGCGAGAAAGGATAGTAACAGAATCGATGCTTGAAGGTGTTCAGATCAGCAGGAGATTCGGAGGCTTAAGCGCCCTTACCAACCTGGACTTTAAGGTAGGGCAGGGGCAGATCGTGGGCCTCATCGGTCCGAACGGATCGGGAAAGACCACACTCTTTAACGTGATAACCGGTTTTTATCCTGCCGATTCCGGTCGTGTTATCTACAAAGGCAGAGAGATCACCCGGGCCAAAACTTACGAAATAGCCCGTCTCGGCATTGCGCGCACCTTTCAGATTGTCCGTCCCCTTCTGGGATTAAACGTTCTTGACAACATGACGACGGCGGTTCTCTACGGCCGGGAAAATATCGGCAGCATGGCTACAGGGAAGAGCACGCGCACTGGAACTCCTGAAGTTTGTGAGGCTCGATGAAAAGAAGGATGTTCCCGCGCAGCGTCTCGTTGCTGCCGAGAGGAAGCGTCTCGAACTTGCCCGGGCCCTTGCGCTCAAACCGGAATTTCTCCTCCTCGATGAGGTTTTTTCGGGTCTCAACGATACCGAGATACAGGATGCAATAAAGCTTATCTTCAGGATCAGGGATGAACTGGGCGTCACTATTTTTCTGATAGAGCACGTGATGAAAGCGGTGATGGGCACGTGCGATCAGATACTCGTGATCCACTATGGAGTAAAACTGGCCGAAGGGAAACCCGAGGAAGTCTCGCGAGACCCCGCTGTCATAGAGGCGTATCTGGGAAAGAGAAAGAAATGCTGAACGAGATGTTGAAGGTAGAGAAGTTGAGCGCGGGTTACGCAGGTGTCGATGTATTGAGGGATATCTCGCTTTGACGTGAACGAGGGGGAGATTGTCTCCGTGGTGGGCGCCAACGGAGGCGGCAAGACGACGCTCCTGAAAACGATCTCGGGATTGATGAGGCCAACGTCCGGAACTATCGAATTCATGGGCGAGCGGATCGACGAGCGTGCCCCGCACGAGATCTGCAGGAAGGGACTCATTCAGGTGCCGGAGGGCAGACAGCTTTTTCCAAAGATGAAGGTGATCGACAACCTGAAAATGGGCGCCTATCTTGCGGAAGCGCGCAGACACACGGTTGAGTCGCTGGAGAGAGTCTATACTCTTTTCCCTCTTTTTCAGCAGAGGAAGTTTCAGAAGGCCGGTTTGCTGAGCGGCGGCGAACAGCAGATGCTCGCTATAGGAAGAGCCTTGATGTCAATGCCGAAATTGCTGATGCTGGATGAGCCTTCTGAAGGTCTCTCTCCTCTGTTTACATCAAACGTTTTCGATACGCTGAAGGTCCTCGGAGAACAGGGATTTACCATCCTTCTCGTGTCGCAGGAAGTGGAGCTCTCTCTTTCCTTGAGCAACAGGGCGTACGTCCTTGAGAACGGTCAGATCAAACTTGAAGGAATGAGCTGCGATCTGCTGAACGACGATAAGGTCAGAGAGTCGTATCTGGGGATGTAGCGATTGTGAGGGTCCGGAACAAATGCGTTCGCCGAAATCTACAAGTAATACCGATTTGCCTTCAAGCGTATACCTTCCGGGTACCCGCCGCAGGTGGGTGTGCTGCCCGTCGCTCTCCTCGACGTACTTCCAGTACGCCTCCGTCGGCTCCTCGCTGCCGCCTCCATCTTGAATGCAAATCGGTATAATACAGTTTGGGGCTCGGCCGTACAGAAGCACGCATCATTCATCAGAGGTTTCGGCCAGCGACTGGACGATCATCCCATGCCTAATTGGCCGATGCTTTCAGCCAGCTTCTTGACCGCCCCTCTTGATCGCAATTCTTTGATCTCTTCAGGCGATCCTATGAAGATGGCTCTAGCCTGGCAGGCAGCCTCGCAGGCTGCCTTCTTCCCTTCCCGGAGTCGATCCATGCAGAGGTCGCACAATGCCAGCTTCCCGTTTTCATCGTAGCTCGGCGCACCAAAGGGGCAGGCCCAGAGGCAGGCCTTGCACCCGAGACAACGGTTCTTGTCCACCAGAGTGATGTGCGTTTCGGGATCCTTGTAAATCGCGGAAGAAGGGCAGACCTTCAGGCAGGCTGCGTCTTCACAGTGCATGCACGCGATACCGACGAACGTTTGGATGATCTTATCATTCCTTGTCTCAGGGCCAAAAGGATAGACCTGGATCAAGTTCAAACCTCTCGGTTCGCCAATCATCGCTCCGACCAGATGCGGGGCTGACCTGTGTTTCACCTTACAGGCGACGACGCATGCCTTGCAGTTGACGCACAGATCCATATCACGAAAAACGGACTTCCGTGTCATTCTTATTCCTCCACTTTGTAGATCTTGCATAAGAGTGCCCTCAAGCTTGGTGGAGCCGGCAGGACCATCGTAGGGTCCCTCATCCGAGGTGAGCACGTTGGCGTTACTGGCGAGAAGCTTCTCAGCTCCTTGTCTTTTCCCAGTAGCAAAAGGAGGCTTGAACGATCACCAGGCGAGGGTCCATTCCTGCAAAGAGATTTGCCTTCTGCCTGATCCTGCCTCTCGGCGATTCGATCCAGACCCAATCCCCCTCCTTGATCCCATGGTCCTCTGCTGTTTCGGGATGGATCTGTACGCGAGGGTAGTGTTCCAGTTCTCTCAGCCAGGGGATATTGGAATACTGCGTGTGAAAATACCACGGAATTCTTCCGCCCGTACTCAGGATCAACGGATACTTCTTGGCCAGTTCAGGTGTCGAATAAAAGCTTTCGTTCGGCTCCATGTAAGCAGGAAGCGGATCGTATCCCAGCTTTTCGATGTACGGTTGAATAGAGCTCCACCTTTTTTGTAGGAGTGGGGAACCCGCCACCTTTGACCCAGAAGTCAGTCTTGTATTTGTAATATTTCTGATCCTTCCCCTTCGTCGCAAGACAACCGATCTTTGAGAACTCCTTCCACGTTACGTTCGCCTTCTTCAGCTGGTAATCGAACATCCCCTCCAGCGTCTTCCACGGCCAAAATTTGGGAGCGATCCTCCTCCCGATCTCATAATAAATTTTCGCAGTGGTCCAGGCCTCTCCTGGAGGATTCGCTACTCTGTTGACGGCGCCGACATAGAAACCCGCGTGCTCGTCCCAGATATCCTCTTCCTCCAACCAGTGGGCCACCGGAAGAACAACATCTGCGATCTCGGCCAGGGAAGACATGAACTGCTCAGCTACGGAGATGAATTCCAGATTCAACAGGGCCTCTCGTGTGCCGGGCGTGTTCGCGATGCTGAATAACAGGTTGCCGCCATGCTCGTGCAGCATTTTCATGTCACACGTGCCCTCCCGCAGCTGTTTCATCGCCGTCTGGGTATGGCAGCGGCCGAAATCCATGCACTTGTGCTTGTCCAACCCGATACCTTTCGCCAGATTCTCCGCTGAGACATTTCCCTCGATCTCAGTACCGAAGAGCGCTATGGGCCCTGTGGGCGGCGCCATCCAGCTCATCATGCTGCCCGGCCTTTCGACATTTCCTGTGATCGCCATGAGACACATGATGGCGCGGACGGTTCCGGTGCTGTTATTGGTGGCGTCCAGCGCCTCTCCGGTCTGAATAACGCCGGGTGTATCAAGCGCGAACATGCGGGCCGCACGTATGATCTTTTCTTCGGGAATCCAGGTGATCTCGGAAGCCCTCGCAGGCGTGTATTCCTGAACCCGCTCTTTCAATTGGTTAAAGCCATACGTCCAGTTGGAGACAAATTCTTTGTCGTAGAGACTCTCGTTGATGATTACATGCAGCATGCCGAGCGCCAGGGCCGCATCCGTTCCGGGCCTGATCTGCAGCCATAGATTGGCTCGATTTGCGATCGCGGTGGCCCGTGGGTCAACCAGGATAAGGTTCTTGGCATGTTTGAGTGCTTCGTGAAACCAGACGGATTGCTCTCCATCTGCATTCGAGTATTCCAACTGCTTCCCCCACGAAATGTGGGTCTTAGGATATTCCCCTCCCCACCCGTGATAGTCGCAGTAAAGACGATAGACACCGAACGTAGCTTCAAAGGCTTTGAGCCTGGGGAAATAACAGGTGTGGCTGGAGCCGATCCCGCGGTTCGCCGATCCGATAGAGTTGCCCAGTCGAGCCGTGTAGCGATTGTATCCTCTTCCCGGTACCCTGGGTGTTGCAGATCGCGTTGGGACCGTATTTTTCGATCAAGTTCCTTCATCTTCCCGGTAACCAAGCCTAAGGCTTCATCCCAGCCGATTCTCTGCCATTTCCCTTCACCACGCGCCCCTGCTCTCTTGAGAGGATATCTCAGGCGATCCGGGTGATTGATGTGCTGGATGCTTCCAAGCCCTTTGGCGCACATGGTCCCTTTCGTCAAGGAATTCGGATCTCCCTCGATGTAGGTGATCACCCCGTCCTCGACGGTTACCAGGCAACCACACCCGCCGTGGCACGACTTACAGGTTGTCTTAACAATCTTCTTTTCGCTCATTCTGTTCCTCTATCGACCCGACGATCAACATGGTTCGGTCCGGAGAATTTCTTTCTACCCAACATACAAAAAGCGATATGGGATGTCAAGGAAGCCCTCGCAATGGCCGCAAAATCACGCCATTTAAATCTACTTGCTCCACGGCGGCCGCGGGTAGACAAGTTTGGCGGTGGCCACGTTCTTGGGCCAGATGAGTTGAACCTGCCCGTTCGTCATCTGAATCATGTAGTTGAAGGCAGGCGGAAGACCGGCCTTATCAAAGGTAACGCCTTTCATGTAGGGCAGATCAAACGTGTGGGATCTCAGATAATCACGTATCGTCTTTTGGTCCAGCGTGCCTGCGCCCTGTACAGCCAGTTCCAATGTCTTCATCCAGCAATAACCCAATCCGAAAAAGGTGGGGCCCGCAGGCAGACCCAGTTTTGCCTTAGCTCCGGCATTGATCGCGTCGTTTCCGGGATACGGAAGGTTCGAGTTCCACCACATATTGGCCACTACATTGTTGCCGTCGGGGCCCATCTCTTTCATCCAGGCCGGTATGGTCGATGCGACCAAATGGAAAATCATCTTAGGATTATAATTCATCGCCTTTGCCGCCCGAGTCAGCATGACGCCATCGTCATAAAAGCTGAAGCAGAAAAGGATATCCGCGTTACGTCCCTTGGCCTTGCTGATAAGCGGCGTCGCATCGCTCAACGGGAGATTGTACATTTCATCCGCGACGACTTTGATCCCGTTCTTCTCCAACCACTGAACTACGCTGGGCCGGGTCGAGACCCCGATCACGTTGTTCATCGAGAAGATGGCCGCGGTCTTCGGCCGCTGCTCTTTGGGGATCAGATCTTCGATCACGCCCGCAACAGCGAGGACCGTCCATTCGCTCATCAGCGGCGGACTGGCAAAACTGTACGTGTACCCCTGCTCAAATGACTTTCCATGGCCACCCTGTCCTATGAATACCTTGCCGTATTTTTCGGCGAGGGGCATGATGGCTACATCGGTAGGTCCGGGATAACCGCCGAATAAGAGATCGACCTTGTCCACGGTAATAGCTCTTTCGTAGTACGTTACAGCTTTGTCGGGGCTGCTTTCATCATCGTACATGATGAGTCTGACCGGACGACCCAGAAGGCCTCCACGTTTGTTGATATCCTCTGCCCAATAATCGTACCCTGCCTTGACCAGTTTCCCCTGCTCGGAAGCTATGCCTGTCAGAGGCAATGAACCTCCAATCTTGATGGGTTCGCCTGACGGCGCTTTCGGACCCTGACCTAGAACAGGCAGGGCAAGCAGCACGATCACCGTTAGAACATAAGCGCTCAGCCTTACTCGTCTCATTCGTGTACCCCCTTTTTAAGCGGCTTCTATCCGCCTTACGTTATTTCCTCAGCACGACGCTTTCGCGCTGCGACAGGGATGGAGATTGTAGATCTATTTTGTTCGAAGTACTCCGATGGTGTCATGGTGACGGCCAACTGTCAAGCAAAATCGACAGTAACTTTGACACGAGATGAGTGCGTAAACCAATAGGTATTCGCGCTGGAGGCGTTACTTCAGAATTACGTTCAGCCAGCGGGACATCGCCGTCGCACCTCGCATGGCTGACAAGTGGAACCTTATGCTACCTGAGGAGTGTGACGTCACCGCGACGGAGATGGTACTTCGCTTTCACGATCTTCAGCGCCCCACGTTCGATATCGACTCTATTTTTCATCTGTTTAGCTCCCGTTGATGCGCCCGAAGGCTTCCATGACCGCTCGTTTCGTGAGTACTTCGATCATATCGCAGCGGTAGCCGAGAGATGCGCGAAGATCAGTGATCGGACTGCAGAGCGTGACCGCCACTTTACCGGCTTCATCGACAAGGCTTTCCGTTACTTCCTTGCCGGTGAGCATTTGCTCCGCCAGGGGCGCTCTGATGGGGGTCGGCGCTACTGCCCCCAGGGCAATGCGCACCTCTTTACAGGTCTTGTTGTCCTTATCCAGACAGACGTACGCGGCAACGCCTACCAGAGCAAGATCTAAAGCTGCGCGGCGCATCAGCTTGAGATAGGCCGCCGCGCTTTTGGGCGGCTGTTTGGGGATCAGGATAGAGGTCAGGATCTCGTTCCTGGCGACTTTCGATTCCGCAGGGCCTTTGAAGAGTTTCTCAACCGGGAGTACGCGCTCGCCCTTGGGACCGGTGAGCACGGCTTCCGCTCCCATCGCAATTAATGGTGGGGCTGTATCGGCAGAGGGCACGGCGCTGCACAGGTTACCGCCGATCGTTGCCAGAGTCCTTATCTGGGGTGAGGCCATAACGAGGGCAGCATCGTGAAGGGCCGGCGCTTTCTCTTTGATCAGCGCTGACTCCTCCAGCTCGGTGACCGTCACGAGGGAGCCGATCTTCAGACCCTTCTTGTTGTTATAGGAGATGCCTTTGAGGGCCTTTATGTTTTTCACATTGATGAGGTGTTCGGGGGTGACGGCTCTTTTCTTCATGGCCAACAAGAGATCCGTGCCGCCTGCTATGATCCTTGCCTTGGTACCATACGTCTTCAGGAGCCCGAGGGCTTCCGCGATGGATGCGGGTGTGTGGTATTCGAATGTGGGTAGTCTTCTGATAAACATTACTTTCCCTCCTTTCAGTCATTGGGGCTCGCGTCGCCCCCTCCAGTGGCTAAGCCACATGGAGCCTCCCCCTCTCGCGAGCCGTGCTCGCTATAGGAAAAGGCTGTTCCATGGGTTATCCCTCCGTTCTTCCGGAATTCTTGGCCTTTTCCTTTAGGGCTGCCAGGATCTTCTCCGGGGTAATGGGGAGGTCCTTGATCCTGACCCCGACGGCATCATAAACGCCGTTCGCAATGGCGGCAAGGCTTGAGCAGGAGCTTGCCTCGCCTGCGCCCTTGGCGCCGAAGGGGCCGTACGGATCGTGTGTGTGCACGTGTTCAACGATATATTCGGGTACATCCAGGGAGGTGGGCTGCTTGTAGTCTCGCCAGGAAAAATTAAGCATCCGCCCTTTCTCGTCATACAGAGAATCTTCCAGAAGTGCATGGCCTGCCATATGGGCCGAACCGCCGTTCACCTGCCCTTCAAGCATGACAGGGTGGATCGGCTGGCCGGCGTCGTCCCCGTGCGCGGCCCTGATCAGCCGTACCTGTCCGGTCTCCCGGTCCACGTCCATCTCTATGGCAGTGGCGATGAAATCGATGCCGTGAGCAAGATTGCCACGGCCAGTCTTCCAGTCGACGAGGTCGATGTCTGTGGCAGCCCAGTAGCCGCGGCCGTAGAGCGGTGCACCGATATCATAATAGGCAGTTCTGACCGCCTTCAGCAGGTCCATTCCCCGCCCGGGCTCGCTCTTCACGTAGATGCGGCTCTTTTTGAATTCGAGCTCTTCAGGCGTAACCTTCAACTCTGGCCCGGCGATCTCGGCGAGTTGCCGCTTAAGATCGTTCGCAGCAGCGATGGTTGCATTGCCGTCCCAGAAGGTGCAGCGGTCGGAGAACATGCCTGAATCAAGTATGGCCGTATCGGAATCACTTGGCCCCTGGATCACGTCTTCAAACGGTATACCGAGGATCTCCGCCGCCATCTGACAGAAGACCGTATTAGCCCCCTGACCGATTTCCGTGCCTCCGTGGGTGAGAATGACCTTGCCGTCCTCTTGCAGCTTGAGCAAGACTGATGAGCCGAAATGGCCGCCCAGGCGCACGCCCGACGGATGTGACGCGCAGCTGAAGCCGATGCCCTTGCCTTTGGGCCGCGAGGTTCTGCTTTCTTTCCAGCCGATAGTCCGGGAAGCTTTGTCTATGCACTCGGGAAGGCCCGATACATCGACCACGATGCCGTTGGCCGTGGTTGAGTTGTCCGTTAAGGCATTCATGGCGCGGATCTCCACCTGGTCTATACCGAGGTCTTCGGCAACGATACCGATCAGGGAGTCCACGGCGTATTGCGCGAGTACGATCTCCTGCCCTCTCACCGTGCCGCACGGCGCCCTGTTCGAATAAACCAGCTTTCCGTGGTACTCGATAGCTGGTACTTTATAAGGAAGATTGAGCCACGCGCCGAAGAAATAGATATTGAAAGGGCCTATGCCTGCGATGGGTCCGCCTTCAAGCACGCATTCAGCCTTGAGCGCCATGATCTTGCCATTCTTCTTGAGTCCCATTTTGAGCGTTGCATCCATCGCGTTGCGCTGCCGGTAGGCCGCGAGCACTTCGTCATAGTTGAGCACGATCTTTACCGGCCTGCCGGATATCTGCGCAAGCTTGACGGCTGCAAAATCGACGTCGAAAGGATCGTGCTTGCCCGAAAAAGCGCCGCCCACAAAAGGCGTAACAAGCCGCATCTTGGAAAGCGGCAGGTCGAGAGCCCTGCACATGTGACGCCACGTGGGATAGGGACTCTGCTTGGAGCCCTGCAGAAGCACTCTGCCGGTCGCATCCACCTCTGCAAGGCAGGCGTGCGGTTCGATGAAACCGACGGCAACTCGCTGGGAGCTGAATTTCTCTTCCTTGATATAATCCGACTGCCTGAAACCCTCTTCCGGATCTCCGAAGACGAAGTCAGACGTATAAGCGACATTGCTCTTCATGAACTCGTTGACCAGCGGCGCGCCCGGTCTCAGCGCGTCTTCGGCCGTGAGCACCACCGGCAGCTCTTCATAATCAACTTTGATAAGGTCGAGGGCCTCCTCGGCAATGTCCTCGTCAACGGCCGCCACTGCGACCACGCCTTCGCCGAAGTGGTGCACTTTAGTGACGGGCATCGGCAGCTGGTCCCTGGTGTCGGCTCGTGTGCCGAAAGGAATGCCGGGGAAATCCTTGCCAGTGATGATCGCTTTCACACCGGGGAGCCTGCTCGCCTTTTTCGTGTCGATGTTCAGGATCTTTGCGTGGGCTAAAGGGCTCCTGAGCAGCTTTCCGTGAAGCATGCCGGGCGCCACCAGGTCTCCAGCGTACTTGGCCTTGCCAGTGGCCTTGATCCTGCCGTCTGTTCTCTCCACGGGCTTTCCAACAACCTCATATTCTTCGTTCTGCATCTCATTCCTCCTTTGCTTTATGGCAACAACGGCCGCTGTTCTTCTTCATGCTTTCCCTTCCTGCTCCATTTTCTTCTTGATGTTTTCACGCAGCAGTTTCTTATCCACCTTGCCTACTTTGGTCATCGGTATCTCGTCGATGATTTCAATCCTCTCTGGGAGCTGGAGGACCGATGCGCCCTTGGCCTTCAGGTAGGAGACGACCTCTTCGAGGGTCACTTTGGCGCCGGGCTTTGCGATAACATACGCGCAGGTCCTCTCACCCAGTATCTTGTCGGGCATACCGACCACCGCGGAGTCAACGAGACCGGGGAAGCCGCTCATGAGGCTCTCGATCTCGACAGCGCTGATGTTCTCTCCGCCCCTGATAATAATGTCTTTAATGCGGCCGGTGATCCAGATGTTGCCGTCTGCGTCTTTCTTTGCCTGATCGCCTGTTCTGAAAAAGCCGTCCTGAGTAAACATTTGCGCTCTGTCAGCCATGGATTTGAAGTACCCCGTGAAGATGCCGGGTCCCTTGGAGACGAGTTCTCCGTCCACACCCATCGGGACCTCGCGGCCATCGGCGTCCACGATCTTCAATATATCATACGGGCAGATCGGCCTGCCAACGCTTCCGCAGATAAGATCAACACTGTCTCCGAGTTTTGTGCTCGCGCACGTGCCTTCCACAGAGCCGAAGCCGTTGACGAACTGGGCGCCGATTTTCTCATAGACGCTCTTAACCAGTTCAGGCGTGCTCGGCGCGCCACCCACGGATATTTTTGTAAGGGAGCTGAGATCGTATTTACCGAGGTCCGGCATCTGCACAACCCTGGCAATCAGCGCGGGCACTGTGGGAATCGCCGTTACCTTTTCACGCTGGACCCATTCGCAAATATCTTCGGGCTTGACTGAATCGAGGAGCACCAGCTTGGCGTGGAAGAAGAGCGACGCTGCCATGCCCCAGTGGACACTCAGGTTGTGACCGAGAGGCGTTATGACCATGATCGTATCCTGGCCGGTAATCTCCCAGCGATAACCATGGTACTCCACATTGTTCATGTAACAGTTGTGTGTCCGAGGGCTCACCTTGGGGAGTCCTGTGGTGCCGCCTGTGGGAAGGATCTGGGAGACCTCATCGGGGTCGGGCCGGCTCTCATCCAAAGCTCTCAATGCGTCGGGAGTCAGTTCCGCCTCTTCCATTAGTTTCTCGAGGGCATGGTACTGGGTATTTCCGCCCGCCCTCACCTGGATGATGTTTTTGATCTGAGGGTTCTCCTTCAGCACATCACGGATAATTGGCTGGTAGTCGATCTTCCCGTATTGTGCGGGCAGAATCCATGCGGCAGGCTCGGTGAGCTTGCTCAAATGGTTGATCTCAGTCTGGTTGTGGCGCGGGATCAATATGACGATGATCGCGCCTATCTTCTGGAGGGCGAGAAAGGAAATGACGAATTCGTGCCAGTTCGGGAGTTGAAGAAAAACCCGGTCTTTCTGTTTGATGCCGATCTTCATAAAACCGACAGCCAGCTTATCCACGGCCTGACGAAGTTCTTTGTTGGTCCATCGACCGGTCTGGTCGACCAGCCCGATCTTGTCCGGAAAGACATCTGTGTGTTTATCAAAGACATCTCCCCAGGTCATACCCAACCACCAGCGCATCGCGGTGTACTTCTCAATATCTTCTTTCGTATAAGGTGTGCAACCTTCTATGGGCATACTAGTGTCCCCCTTTCTGTGTGATTTGTTTTTGTTTGATCTGCAGCCTCGGCGTTTTGATGCGGCTTTGACTGACCCGATGGGTTGATCTTTCTCCACCGCTCCCACTGCTTTCGTTGCGCGGTTCGAAACCGAGCCGGCGCGATATGTTGCCAGCTGCGTCGAGCAGTCGCGGCTCAATAAATCGTTTCCGTTCGGCCATGAATCTGATACTGGGCATGGTAACCGTGACGGAAGCCGCTACGTCTCCGTAACAGTTGAAGACGGGGGCAGCAATCGCGCTGACGCCCTCTTGATACTCCTCGCGGCTGTAAGCAAAGCCTTTCGCCCGGACGTTCCTCAGTTCACGCAAGAGAAGTGTTCGATCAGTTATCGTACTTCTTGTCGTCGACGCCTGTTTTACGGCCGACAGATATCGGGAAAGCTCATCTTCCGACAGATGCGCCAGAATAGCTTTTCCTGCTCCAGTGGCGTACATCGGAGCCCGGTCACCGATCTCCACAGAGTACTTCAAAGGATGTGAGCACTCTTCTTTGCAGACAAACAGGATATCAATGCCCTTCATTATTGCGAGCTCGGTGTCTTCATTGATCTCTCCCACAAGCTCATGAAGAATCGGTCTTCCCACCAGCACTATATCGAGTCTTGAGAGATAGCGCCCTGCAAGCACCAGGAGTTTTGGCCCGAACCTAAACTGTTTACTCGAACCGTCGAACTCCAGATAGTCACGCCCTACGAGGTTTGACAAAAGCAGCGAGAGGCTCCCTTTCGGGATGCTGAGGATCTTGCATAGCTCGCCATGAGTCAGGCCGTAATCTCTGGACCCAATAGCCTCAAGTATCTGGATAACTCTGTCAGCTGACTTAACGGTTGCCATTGGTTTGTACGAAGTTTACATATATAAACTTAGTTTCTATATGCTGTTACAGCTACTATTTATTCCACCTCAGAGCGGCATTGTCAAGAAAAAACGTGGAACTGCAAAATCGATAGTAACTTTGACACACGAGATAAGATTCCAGCCCAGGTCAAAGAGACACTTGTAACGGCCATCGAGAAGGTGGTTAGAGATCAGGCCATCGTTGCTAGAATGGCAAAGATGGGTTTGATCCAGGAATTTGTGCCCCCGGATCAGCTCTTCAAAGATATGACCGAGGAATACAACGTGTCCAGGGAGATTGCCAGGACAGCCGGCCTGGTGAAGTGACAAAGATTACCCGCGCATACCTTCCTGCAATCGTAGTCTTAAGATTTCTTACTCCAATACCACCTTTCAAGTGGAACCTTACGCTATTTGAGGAGTGTGACGTCACCGCGACGGAGATGGTACTTCCCTTTCACGATCTTCAGCGTCCCACGTTCGACGTACCCTTTGACGACAGAAGACTGGATCGTCAGCCCTTCGGCCACGAGATCGATATTAAAATCAATGGCGCCCTCCACCTGTTCTGCCCGGCTCTTGCCTTTCATCGTATCTTTGGCCTTTTGGGCCGCCGGCAGGATCGGGTCGATGAGTGCTCCCACATTTCCCTCGGGCTTGCCAGTTGCGTCATAGGCCGCAGTTACAGCGCCGCATGCTTCATGGCCCAGCACCATGATGAGAGTGGAACCGAGGTGTTCGACCGCGTACTCGATGCTGCCGAGCACAACAGGATCGATTATGTTTCCGGCCACGCGTACTACGAAGAGTTGTCCGAGCGTCTCGTCAAACACGATCTCGGGCGGCACCCTGGAGTCCGAGCAGGACAGAATTATGGCGTACGGTTTCTGTCCCTGCGCGAGTTCTTCTCTCATCTCCTTGATTGTCAGGGGACGATGGGTGACGTGAGATTTCACGAACCTCTTGTTTCCTTCCGCCAGCCTTTGCAGTGCAGCATCCGGCGTGAGCGCCGATGTACCGCCGCCCGCAGCGAACGCTACCACACAAGCCAATAGAGCCGTACCTGTTACGAAGCCTGATACGTTCCATATTTTCACGATTCAGCCCTCCCTTGTCATAGCTTTGATCATGACAGAGAATAAGCTAAGCATCGCTTGGGTCGCCTGCAATGAGGTTTTATTAATGTCTTTCTGAAGTGTTGATCTGAACGACAAAAGTTCTCTCGGTCCACATGCGAGACTGATTGTGGATTTCATCAACTACGTACTCTTCAAGAAGATAATTTCGAAATAAACAGATCGGCCGCCGAGAAGCTGCACTGCACACTCCTACCCGGGTTCCTTCCCCCGTGCGGGCATAAGAAAGACGAGGGGAATCGCCGCCAAAAATCCTACACCAAAAAGGGTAAAGACAATACGGAAGCCCGTGTTCAAATCAGGGCTAAGATGGAGTACGAGCGTGACAAAACAGATACCGAACACCCCTCCTACTGTTCTGAACATGCTTCGAAGACCCACGATAGTAGCAACCTTCTCCGGCATCAGGTCGATGCATGCGTTGTTGGCAGCTGGGTTTATGATGCCTGCACCGATGCCCCAGACCAGCATGAGCAAGGACAATAGTTCTGCGATTCCCATCCGGAGCCTGAGCAACCCGGACAGGTGAGGGCTTTCCGCCAGCAGGATTGCGGTACAGGAGATGATACTCGCACCTACCACCATCGGCCAGCGATACCCGCACCGTTTAAGAAGGAAGCTCATAATGGCAGAGGCGCCGATAACGCCTAACGACCGTGGAGTCAGTATCATGCCGCTAGCCAAGGTCGATAGATGGTGGACCGTAGTGGCATAAAACGGCACGAAGGCGAAGATGCCGAAGAATACAGCGCCAATCACGATATTGAAGAGGTTAGCTGCCAGGAATGGCTTTGCTTTCAGGAGCGCCATGTCCAGCATCGGGTTCGCCTCCTTTTTCTCCTGTCTGAGGAAGAAGAAGAGAAAAGAAAAGCTGGCCACCAGCGAAGCTGCCGCGACCGCTGCCGAACGGGGGGAGAAGTTCTCGCCAAGGAGATTCAGCCCGAGCATCAAAAAGAGTATGGCCCCACTGAAAAAAGATGCTCCTTCAAAATCCACGCGCTGACCGGACACACGCCTGACGTCTCTAAGGAGTAACAGTACAAGGCATATCAGTATGATGCCGATAGGAAAATTGAGGTAGAAAATGTATCGCCAGGAATACCGGCTCAGGATCCAGCCGCCGAGGTTTGGTCCGATAATGGCTCCCACCGACCAGGTACCGACAAGGAGGCCGATAGCAGTTTCCCGATTTTCGGGAAAATGATCGCTCAGGATGGCTGAGCCGGTCGGAAGAAAACTGGCGCCGCCGAGGCCTTGAAAGAATCTAAAGGCAATGAGCACGTATATATTTGGTGCGAAGCCGCAGGCAAGAGAACCGGCGGTGAAGAGGATGAGTGAATACAGCAGGACTTTCTTGCGCCCGAAGCTGTCGCTCAGATTTCCGGCCAGTGGTAATGCAGCGGTGACGCCGATTGAATAGACGGAAATGGTCCAGGCTGCCCAAAGGACATTCGTGTGAAGATCCTTCATAAAATGGGGGAGCGCTACGGCAACCACGGTGACATCAATGGCGGACATCAAAAGTCCCATGGCGGCAGTGAGAAAGATAAGGTATCGACGCATTGTAAATAAGACCGATCCGGGAAGCGGAGATGGTGCGGAACGGATAAGACAATGTTACCAAATTTTCCCAACATGGATCAAACAACGCGTTCCCTGCGCGCGTTTCCTGCATTATATTCATTGTACTTGGTAGCTTCTTTCAGGTCGATGGCACGATCACCCTGCATAGAGAGGAGAAAGCAATATGATGTACCTCAAACTGTTCGTCCCCTGGCTTCTTTGCAGCGCTGCTGCTGCTCATCTCAGCGCCCGTCCGCGCTGCCGAACTCACCTCGCTGTCCATCTCCATGGAGGGTTACCCCTATCCTCATCCCGTGAGCTTCCTCCCCCTCACCATCGAGGGGCAGGACTTACGAATGGCGTATATGGACGTGGCGCCGGCAAAGCAGCCCAACGGTAGAAGCGTGGTGCTTATGCACGGGAAGAACTTTTTTGGTGCCTACTGGAAGGAGACCATCGACGTCCTGTCCAAAAACGGTTACCGGGTTGTGGTCCCCGACCAGCTGGGCTTCGGCAAGTCGGCCAAACCCGACATCCATTACAGCTTCCACCTGTTTGCCGCCAACACGAAAAAGCTCCTTGACACCCTGGGCATCAAGCAGGCGGCCATCGTGGGGCACTCCATGGGAGGGATGGTCGCCACCCGGTTTGCGCTCCTCTACCCTGACATGGCGAATGCGCTGGTACTTGAGAATCCCATCGGGCTGGAAGACTACCGCGAGCTGGTTCCCTACATCTCCCTTGAGGAGGCCTACCAGGGCGAATTGAAGGCCACCGAGGAGGGAATCCGGAACTATATCAGGAGTTACTTCGTCACGTGGAAGCCGGAGTACGGCGAATACGCCGATGTCGCCATACGCGTGCGCAAAAGCGGCGAGTATCCCCGCCAGGCGCTCTCGTCAGCCTTGACCTATCAGATGATCTACGAACAGCCCGTTTGCCATGAGTTCCCGAACGTCAAGGTCAGGACGCTCCTCATCATCGGCCAGTCTGACAGGACGGTCGTCGGCAAAGTGCGCATGAAGAAGGAATTTGTGCCGCTCGCGGGGAATTATCCCGAGCTCGGCAGGAAAACTGCCAGACTCATCCCGCGCGCTACGCTGGTGGAGATTCAGAACGCGGGTCATATACCACGCTTCGAGTTTCCGGACCGTTACCATGAGGAATTGCTCCGCTTCCTGAAGGAATAGCTGGTTGGCAATCCCTCTGGTCGGTTGTGAAACCCTTTATGAACTCCCCTGCCTGGTCACCTATGGAGCCGCAAGGCCGTCCTTCGTGACTGGCCGCGCCGAAGAAGAAATTGCGGAGAATTTCCTGCCCCCAGGCTCTCTTTGGGACCTTGCCTTCTCGGACCGTTTTCGCAGGGAGCCACAAATGGCGGCGGCCTTAGTGCTCTAAGCCGAACCTCAAGCAGACGCTACGCGCGAAGTTGCGCACGTTTTCGTTGGCGTCCTCGAGCCCGAGCCTTATCGGTGCTGCATATTCTTCGCGATAACCGTTCATCATCACGGTCAGCGCGTTCAGTTTCCATTTCCAGAGGTTTTCCGGCCTTATGTACCAGTATTTGCGACCCAAGGTCCTCCCGATCTCGTCGTAGCTGGTCTTCATGATGTTTTCCGGACGCATCGAAGGTGCGAGCGCGTCGAGCCCCGGAAACTCCTCGCCGCCTGTCCATCTGCCTTTGTTATGGGGGCATGCGTCCTGGCATGCATCGCAGCCGTAGAGCCTTCCGCCGATCTGTTCGGTCATCTCGGGGGAGGGGACGCCCATGCCCATATTGGCCGACAGGTTGGTCTGAAAGCTGATGCATCCGGTCATCGACATGGTATACGGCGCGCCCAAAGTACGAGTCGGGCAGGCTTCGATGCATTTGCCGCAGTTTTCAGGACAATCTTTGAGGTTCACGTCGCGAATGAGTTCGAGCTCTCCGTCTAGCGCGAGCATTTCGATGCGATTATACGATCCTTTTTCTGTGTAGAAGAAGTTATTTCGGCGGATGGTTCCGAGCCCTGCCTGGTACGCTGCCCAGCGTGCAGGCGCCGGTATCCCATCACCTTCGCCCAACGTACACTTGAAGTCGAGGCTTTCAAGAAACGTGGCAAACTCCTTGCGTATAGCGAAAAACGGGGCGTTCTCGTCCGTCCGACTGTCGAACATATAGGCTTTGCCGTAGACACCGTCGAATTCGTCGGGCACGTTGTACCTGTAACTGGGGACGATGGCGACGACGATGGATTTTATCGCGGGATTGGCCGCTGAGGGATCAGCGTAGGTCCTGAACCTTCCATAGGTCTTTTCCCCCATGGGAATCCGCGAGATGCGCTCCTCCAGTTTTTCCCGGTAACCGGCCAGCGCGCTGGCTCTTATGATGCCGCAATCTTCGTATCCGAGCTGCAGAGCCTTTTCCCGTATTCTGTCCTCCCTGTTCATAACACCTCCATGTTACTTTCAAATTGCAAGTAGTATAGACCATCAGCTTGCTTTTTGCAAGTAATTTATATAACCTTATTACCATGAAGAAAATCACCAGGCGATCGATGTGCCCTATCAGCTCCACTCTCGATATTCTGGGTGACAAGTGGACATTGCTGATCATAAGGGACCTGATGTTCAAAGGAAAGAAGACCTACGGTGAGTTCTTGCAGTCCGAAGAAAAGATCGCGACCAATATTCTTGCCGATCGCCTCCTGATTCTGGAAAAGAACGGGATCGTCGAAAAAAGGGCCTTTCCTGGAAACAAGGTAAAGAATCTCTACCGACTGACCCCTAAGGGGATCGATTTGATGCCTGCCTTGCTTGAGATAATCCTATGGGGTGATAAGTACTTTAAAATCCCGAAACGCACGCATGGGCTTGTAAGAGACATCCGGAAGAACAAGAACGGCGTGATGAAGGAAATCCGGAAAAGACTCGCAGCGAGGGACCCGGAGCCCACAACCGAATGATCCCTTGTTTCACACAGCGCAACAATTGATTCAACTGCTTCACTATCCCTCTGTTTAGTCATGTGCATTACGCCAGGTCTTAAGCATTGAATCAATTTTGTCCTGCGGCGTACCCGCGATGACATTGACGACTAGCCAGACGGCATCAGTTAACAGAATCCTGCGATTTTGCCCGTTAGCATAAAAGGAATCAAGACCATCAGCGAGTTGCCCATTTGTTACCTTCTCAAAATACTTTGAATGGTAATCGGCATACGATTCCAGTACCTTCACCATGCACGTATTCATCTTGTCATCTTTGGCGAACTTCCAGTATGAGAAATTGCTACCCAGATCCATGCCATCGAGGAAGCCGGTTATGTAGCCGGAACGTGTAAGTCTGTCCTGGTCGCGCCACCAATTACCATCTCTTCGATGTTCCTCGGCGGCGGAAAGGGCAGGTAGAATGCCCACGAAACAAATCACCACAAGGATTTGCATAATAAGATTGCGTTTCATAATCCTGCCTCCATTTACAGCTAGCCCTAGGGTTCACCGAGAGGACCGACTTATGGGCGATCCAGTAGCGGACCCTGATCATAAGGGTTTATCATACTTTCTGGTGTTTTTCTCTCTTAAATCTTTTGAAACAAATCTTTTCAATACATCGGTGCAAAGGGGTCTTCAGCAAACTCCCATCTGCGCATAGTATCGAAAAAAAAGCTTATAAATTCCTGTGAGGTTGAAACCAAGCCTAAGTCTCAGGAAGCGTGATGTTCTCCATTCTTGCGTCGGCTGGTACTTACCATTATCGCTGCTGCAAGGCTGCTTATTTTCAGACTAGCTACGGTCTTAATGTCCATCGGTTTTGAGCAGTCAGGAAAGACATAATCGTTTTTGTGTTGCACACTATGACTCACTTCATCAGCCGCTCCCATCTATCTTCGCGCAATGTTATCCCATCAAGCTGCTTGGTAAATGGTGTCCACAATGACAGCTTCCGCTGCAATAAAGTACTTCCTGTACTCCTTAGAACCTTCCCGGCCCAAGAAATACTTACTTTCTATCGCAAATCAGTACCCTGCACACCACCATTTTATACTGTCGCCCCCTGAGTATTGTGCCAGAATGACAACGGACCACGTACCAGTGTGATGACACACTTCTTTGTTTGAAACAGCCTGCGTCAGGGGGTGATTTATGCTGGGCAGAGCAAAGTTGACCAAGGTCTCCGTCGACATAAAGACTCCCTTCTTGAACGTGCAAGGTGAGTGGGAGGCAGATGAAAAAGAACAGCAGGCTGCCTGGGAGCTCTATGTAGAGCTTGTGACCCGCATAGCGGTGGTGGAGCTTAGGCCGGGCGAAGGGCTCTTACGGGAAGCCCTCTCGTCTCTGCATGAGATCTTCGGTGAATCGCGAGAGATCCTCAGAAAATACGGGCCCGGGATCGCGCAGCCGAAAGGTGAGGGGAACCTTTCCCTCGGTGCTATCGCGGTCACCGTCCTTAACTCCGCGCTCAGGCCCGTCCTTACAAAGTGGCATCCTTTGCTGATGGCCTACGAAAGCGCGCGACCCCCTGGAACATCTCCTGCCGACCACGAGGCCGCATGGCGACATAACCAAGAGCTGAGGGACGTTCTGAACGAACTGCAGAAGACGATACAACAGTATTCCCTCCTCCTTGCAAAAGTTGCAGGGATCCCTCCCCTGACGGCGGAGATTCCATGAAGGGTGAAGGAGAGTGTGTGCCCGAAAAACACCCGAAGGTCTTCATCAGCTACAGCCACGATTCACCTACCCATGCCGACCGGATCCTTACCTTCGCTGACCGCCTAGGGCTGACGGCATCGAGACGATTCTCGACCGAGTACAACCCCAATCCACCTGAAGGCTGGCCCCGGTGGATGGACAGGCAGATCAGGGACGCCGACTTTGTCCTCATGGTCTGCACGGAGACCTATTACAAGCGCGTCATGGGGGAGGAAGAACCGGGGACAGGTCTGGGAGTCCGATGGGAAGGAAACCTCATTTACAACTATATCTACGACACAAACTGCACAAACACGAAGTTTATACTCGTCCTCTTAGAAGACGGGAAACCGGAGTACATTCCCACACCGTGTAAGGGTGTCACCCGCTACGATGTTGACACCGCCGAGGGCTATGAAGGCCTGTACCGTTACCTTACAGGCCAGCTCGGAGCCGAGAAACCAGCCCTCGGAAAGCTGAAACCCCTCCCGGCGATTGCGCCGCAAAGCTATTCAGCCTCTCTTGACCTACGCGCTGAGCGAAAGCCCCCCACGAGCCTCGATCAACGAAATCGCCTCCAGATCCTCAAGAGGGTTCGCCTAGACTGGATCGATGGCGTCCTCGACAAGTCATTGTACAAAGTAGCACGGATCGAGCTCGGCCTGGAAGCAAGATCAGACGCCATTGAGCAGCCCTTGAACGCCATTGTTCAGGTCCCGGACGAATCCCCTAAGACCCTGCCACCTGGCACCACCATCAGCCAGATTTTTGACGACCGTGGCGGCGCCCTGCTCATTCTGGGTGCTCCGGGGACGGGCAAAACCACGCTCTTGCTGGAGTTGGCGCGGGACCTTCTCGACCGGGCAGAGAAAGATGAGAATCTCCCGATCCCGGTGGTGTTCAACCTCTCCTCCTGGGCAGTGCGGCGACAGTCATTGGACAAATGGCTGGTTACCGAGTTGAACGAGCGGAGTGACGTCCCCAAGGGACTAGCCCAGAATCTGGTGGCAACCGAGCGGATCCTCCCGTTGCTAGATGGACTGGATGAGGTTGCTTTAGATCATCGCGAGGCCTGCGCGGAGGCCATCAACAGTTTTCGCCGAGGCCACGGCCTGCTTCCGATCGCGGTCTGCAGCCGGATTCGGGATTATGAGGCGCTGGGTACGAAGCTCCGCCTGCGCAATGCAGTCGTGGTGCAACCCCTCACAAGAGACCAAGTTCAGAATTACCTGGAGCGGATAGGCGAGCCAGCAAGGACGCTGCGCACATCCTTGGAGCAGGACCCTTCTCTCTGGGAGCTTCTCGAAACGCCGCTCATGCTGTGGGTGGCAACGCTGGCATACAGAGACGCTCCCGCAGAGGTTCTTCGGGAAGATACTATCGATCAGCGGCGCAGGCGCCTCTTCGCGAACTTCGTGGATGCTATGTTCCGCAGGCGATCCGCAGAGAGAAGGTACCCGCAAAACCAAACCATTTCCTGGCTCTCACGGCTCGCCTCAATGCTGGCTCTCAAAAACCAGACCGTTTTCCACATGGAAAATCTTGACGCTGGTTGGTTGTCTATGCGCCCACGGACACATAAATGGCTTATGACTGGTGGGGTCGCTGTGGCTACTGGACTGCTCTCCGGGCTGATCGTCGGGCTGATCTCCGGGCTGATCTCCGGGCTGCTCTCCGGGCTGACGTCGGGCTGATCCCGGGCTGATCTCCGGGCTGATCTCCGGGCTGAACTACGGGCTGACCTGCTGGCTGTACGCTGGGCTGATTACTGCCTTTATGGAACTGCGACCATTGGATACCGTACGATTCAGTCTAGCAGACATACGATCCCGAATACGCAAAGCGGTACGCTTCGGGCTGATCTTCGGGCTGATCTTCGGGCTGAGCGCCGGGCTGGGGTACGGGCTGATCTCCGGGCTGGACGAGTGGCTGATCGTTGGGCTGAGCGTCGGGCTGGGGTACGGGCTGCCGGCCGGTTTAATAAAGTTACTATGCGCTGAGGCAGTGGAAATCAGAACTCGCTCCAATCAAGGGACCCGCCGTTCTGTAGTTATGGCTTTGAGTGTGATGCTGAGCGCCGGGCTGATCTTCGGGTTGAGCGCCGGGCTGATCCTTGGGCTGGACGAGGGGCTGATCGCCGGGCTGATCGCTGGGCTGAGCGTCGGGCTGAGCGCCGGGCCGATCGCCGGGCTGATCGCCGGTGGGGCATTCTTCCTCAGACATTTCGTTATCAGGTTGGCCCTCTGGATTAGCCGGTCTGCCCCTTTGAACTATGTACGGTTCCTGGACTACGCTGCCGAGCGGCTCTTCTTGTACAAAGTCGGAGGTGGATACATTTTCGTGCACCGTTTTCTGAGGGACTATTTCGCCTCGCTGGCCGACAGCGGTCAGAGGTAGGCGCTAGTCTCCTCTTAATATACTTTGCGTAGGAGTTAGGCCCCTTGAACCGCCCAACCGGGTTACTTGGTTACGAACAGTAATGGTGAAGTACTAACCATCGGCGGAGTCGAAGCTTTGTAGGTGAAATAGGGGAGGTGGGTTATATTTCTGAGACGGACATCTCCGAGCATGAGACTGCTCAAGAGCGGCTCGACCCGGTATCTACGTCATTTTCGGCACGACGGAGCCTAGAGCCTCACGTAAAGCGTTAACGTCCCGGATTTGCGAATGATGTTCCGGCCAGGTCAATCCAGGTAATCCCTGAGTTTCACCTCTCCCCATGCGATCGGCCAGGCCCGTTCGTAATTGGCGCGTTCGGTCGCCCGGTAGGGAACGGCTTTGGTCGCATCAATGCCCCATTTCCCGACGATGGAAGGAAAGCGGGTCTCCTCGGTGTTGGGGAAGGCGCCCACGATCGGCCGGGCACTCGGATCGAACGGCACGCCGCGGGCATTGCCTACCGTAATCACATCCTTCACCGGATCAACGCGTGTCGCGAGAGCGTAGTAGACGTCGCGATAATCGTATATGTTGATGTCAGGATCAACAGCGATGACCATCTTCGTATTCATCCATGGCGAACCCATAACAGAAAGGAGCGCATCCGTTACCTGCCCATCTATCACCGGGTCAACCTGGATGATTACTGAAAGCGCTCCGCCGCCCTGCGGGAAGTAAACATCATGCACCTTTATCCCGAGAGCCCTGAGCCGTTCATAGAGAATCGCCTCGTGAAAAATACGCGGCATCTCCTGGTGATCTGTGAAGGGTGTGACCTGGTGATGGCGATAGATCGGATCTTTTCTCATGGTGATCGCTGTTACTTCGAAGACCGGCTGCTGCTGGATCAACGGCGTGAAAAGCATGGTAGGCCCCGGGTTCGGACCATCCTGAGCCATACGGTTGGGATTCACGTAGCCCTCGATAACGATGGAAGCGTCAGCCGGCACGAGCAGATCGACCGTCTTGCACTTTGTTACTTCACCGACGTGCCCTGTGATCGACTCGAAGAGTTCAGCCTCCCACCAATCGTCGTGCGTGTGGCAGTAACACCCCGCCAGCTCCCATGCGGGGTGGGTGCCGATAGCCATGGCCTGAGGCATGCGCGTCCCGGCGGCCCTGTGTTTGGCCAGAAATTGGTTTGCGGTTGATGTCACGTAGGATGAGACCATCTCATTGCGGCTGAGAACACCGCATCGGGGAAACATTTGATTGAGCTTGCCGGTATCGGGGTCCCGGTGTATTACGAAACTCGTCGCATAAGGATAAGGATCGCGGGCCGTGTGGCGCACGATGGGAAGCATGCCGAGATCAACGTCCGCACCCGTGAAGACTCGCTCGTGGCAGGGCGCATCATCGACGATCTTGAGCGGTTTTGGACCGTCATACATGACCTGTGCAAGACGCTTCACCACGTCCAGGGGCTTGCAGCCGAGCACTCGTGCCTGCGCCTTGCGATTGGCGAATAGCTGATCGACCAGGCGAAATCCCGGATAGCCTTCGATCTGATCAAACAGAATCGTGTCATCGGCTTCTCCGACGAGAGCCCCGACGTGGTCGAGCTTCACCGGCTTTTTGATATGGATGAATTCACCCTCATGCTCTTTAAGAAACGAATGAAGATCCATTTTCATGATTCATCCTCCCTTCTCTAGACATCAATTTTTATCGCAGATAAAGGCGGATAAATACTGGATAAGTGCGGATGTTTTATCATTGACCGCCTGTGTGATAGAGCGACCCATGCCCGTCAACCTCCAGTCCGCCACGGCGTCATGGGTAAATTTCACTCGTGAAGCGATCGGATGTGGGCAGCATTGCGCTCTATCCAATGCTGCCATCCGGCACACTCGTCTGTGAACATCTCCCTTGCTTTTATCCGCGTGCATCTGCGATAAGAGTTCTCTCCTTACTTCTTCTTGTGTATCCCAGTCGGGAACATGGGCTTGTAAAAAAAGTCATCTGCGCGAACCCAGAACGGGTCGAGAGCCGGCACGTGGCGTATAGACCACCTGATCATATCGTGAGCTATGCCCGGCTTCTTATTAAACGAACAGACATTGACGCACTGATAACAATCGATGTGATACATCCCCTTGTCTGTCTTTGCGCCGTTTTTATACCAGTAACGCATGCACTTCTCTCCGTCAAAAGGCCATTTCAGAAGCCCGGGATTTGTTGAGGCCGTCCTTTTCTTATGGGTTCTCTTCCCATAGAGGATTGCCTGCGACGGGCAGTAGTCAGCACATTTCTGGCACGCATCGCAATATTCAGTCACGCCGAAATCAATCGGGGCGGTCGGCTTGAGCGGCAGGTCGGTGAGCACTTTGCACAGTCGCACGCGCGGCCCGAATTCCGGTGTGAGCAGTGCGCCGAAACGTCCGAGCTGCCCGAGGCCCGCATCCACGGCGAGTGGAACGCTCAACGCCGTGTCATTCCCGCAGGCCATTGCTTTGTATCCGAGTGAAGCAATGAACTTGGCCATAGACGGCGCGAGAAAGGCCATCTTGGAATAGCCGAGCCCGGCTGCAGCACTCGCCTTTGCCGTAGGCGCATATTTCACGAAATCGTAATTGGTCTCGATCGCCATCACCACGGCATACTTGATGGACGCGGGCAGCATCGTATCCAGGTCTATCTCCGTGTGACCATAACGATCCCATCCGGGACGATAGACCCAGTCGCGATTCAGCTCTGTAATTCCCACCAGGCTCGCACCGAGAAAGAGCGCCGTGTCCTTGATCGCTTCAGACATCCGGGCGGGATCGTCAACGGTTAATCTGTCCGGGGTCCAGGGCAGACCGATGAATCCTGCGCTCCAGGGCCCCTGCCAATCATAAAAGCAACCCAGCTCTTTAGAGAGTCTCGGCCGTGTCCAGTTGCCGGTGTGACAGTTGGCGGCCATGGCTACATGGAATCCCGCGACCCGCTGAGCGAGGTCTATCTGCGTATATCCTTCCTCATCCCTCGGGACCGGCCCTTGCTCTCCTATATGTGGAACGAAGGTTGCGAGCAACGACTCGTCCCAACCGCCAGGCGGCACGTACGCCCTGGAAAGAGGTGTATCCTTCTCGTTATATCTTGCAAGGGGTTCGACGATATCCTTCACATAAGCCGGCTCGGACATCTCCCTGATCCCTTGCCGCCTGAAATATTTTCCACGCATACTTACAGCTACTGACATACGTTCCCTTTCTTACAGGTAGTCAAGAATGACAACCCGGTATTCACATCTTAGACTTCTGGCCGCCTTGCCGTCAATAAGCTCTGCCCGAAAGGCAGAACCGAAGATCATCTCATGCGTCAGAATCGGCACTGTCCCGGAAAAGATGACGAGGCCATCCGACTGGCCGTCTTTTATCGCCGGCCTCACAAGACTGATCAGATCGGATGCGGAAATGATGGTGCGAAGCGGAGCCTTCTGGTAGAGCAGCCAGTCTTCCGTTTCCGTAGGCTTTACCCAACTCTGGATGATCAGGTCGTCCCATGCTTCCCTCACATCTTCATATCTCCACACTTCGGCAGAGAGAACATTCTGGCAGACCTGTTTCGACATGACGATACTCTCACGCTCCACGTCACGGTCGGTGTGGTCGCTCCCCACACCCACGAAAACATCCTTTCCATCAAGAAGCAGCACGAACTCCGCTTCGCCGGATGTCCTGCCCCCGATTATCTCTATGTGATCTTCCGTGGTAATGTTATGGCTCAAAACCGGAAAGATCATGGGAACCGAGGGAGGCGCAGGCACGCCTTCACGGCTCAACTCTTCGATGTGAGCTTTTACTGCTTTTACATCTCTGCCGACATAACCCGCATTGACCATGCGCTTCACATCGAATTGCAAAGGGCTACTGCTTGTGCCGCCAACAAGAGTCAATTCCAGACGTTTCATCATTCCTCTCTCTTTCGGTCACAAAGGTTAGCTCTTCTCATTTGTCAGAGGGGTCGTAATAATGGATCTCATAGAGCAGGCAACCTTCCTCACTGGAAAATGGGCCGTGCGGCACATGCGGCGGCCTGCAGGCATAGGTGAGGGGAGGGAAGGTCTTTCCTCCGACAGTCAGCTTTCCTGATACCTGGAACACTTCCTCCCAGTACTCATGCTCGAAGGGTAGGGTGGTAAAGGCCCCCGGCTGGAAGCGCAAGAGTCGCGTCCTCGATCCTTTTTTCGCTTTTTCATCAAGGCTGCCCGCGAGTATTTTCTGTTCGACCCCTTCGGGGTAGCCTTCGGGAACTTCCCAGCCTGATGAAAGGTCCGGAGTAAAAAATTCAAGATGTTCTTTGAGCATAGCTGCCTCCATTCATGTAAGCTTATTTTATAATCATTTCAGCACACGGTCGTTGAGAGCGCTGAACTCTTTCCGGAACGACTCGACCAGTCCCATGTCCACTTCAAGGGAGAGGATACATTCCTCTTCCGTGCCCACGGCAAGAACTGTCCCCGTGGGATCAACAAACATGCTGTGGCCGGGATAGGCGTGACCCCTATCAGTGCCGGCGCAATTGCAGGAAAAAAGGTAGGCCAGATTCTCATGCGCCCTGGCGCGGTTGAAGAGTGCCCAGGCTTCGAGCCTCGCCTTCGGCCATGCAGAGACGACCAGGAAAAATGTCGCTCCTTCATCAAGCATCTTTCGGTAGAATTCCGGGAACCGAAGATCGTAGCAGGTTGACAGACCCGCCACTCCCCATGGCGTTGTTGCAACAACGACTTCTTTGCCCGGTTTCAGAAGACGCCGTTCTTCAGACTGGTATCCAAAAAGATGCATCTTCCGATAGCGCGCAATAATCTGCCCTTCGGGATCAAGGAGAAGAGTCGTGTTGAAGAGATCCTCCCCATCGCGCTCGACGAAGCTTCCTGTCAAGATATGGCACCGGCGCTCCGAAGCCACCTGTTTCAACGCGGTTATTGTCGGCCCATCCAGGGTCTCGCTGTCTTCACGGTAGCGATCGAAAGAAAAATAGCCGCAGGTCCATATTTCCGGGAGCAGGATGATATCGCTGGCCGGAGCCTTAGCCATCAACTCCAGAACATGTTCGAGCGTCTTCTCCTTCGGCCGGTCTTTGATTTCAAGTTGAATGCTTGTGACTCGCATCGTGCGTCCTCTCCTTTTCTTTTTCGCCGCCGAGGTAAGCCTCGCGCAGCGCCTCGCTCCCGCTGAGTTCCTGGCTGCTGCCGGCCATGACAATCTTCCCGGTCTCCATCACGTACCCTCTATGGGCCACCTCAAGGGCTTTATGTGCATTCTGCTCGATCAGAAAGATGGTCATCCCCGCCTGATGGAGGTCCGCGATAATGGAGAAAATCTTCTCGACCAGGATCGGAGACAAACCGAGCGATGGTTCGTCCAGCATCAGGAGCTTAGGCCGCGCAAGCAGGGCCCTGCCTATGGCAAGCATCTGTTGTTCACCGCCGGAAAGCACGTCGGCGAGCAGGCGGCTTCTCTCTGCGAGGATGGGGAATCTCTCGAAGACCTTTTCAATATCTTCCTTGACGGCCGATGTGTCGGACCGTCCGTAAGCTCCCATCAACAGGTTCTCGTAGACGGTCATACGGCGCAATATCCGCCGTCCCTCCGGCACAAGAACAAGGCCACGCTTCACCCTTACCGCAGGTGATTTGAGATCGATCCTGTGGCCGTCATACCGTATCGTTCCTTTACTGCCGGACAGCACACCGCAGATCACCTTCATCAGGGTCGTCTTGCCTGCCCCATTGGCGCCGATCAGGGTTACGATCTCTCCCTCTTCGATTTCGAGGGAGACGCCCTTCAAAACGTGAATCCTGCCATAGCCTGCCTGCAGGTTGGAGACCTTCAGCATCTAAGTTTCCCTTCCCAGGTAAGACTCGATCACCTGTTCGTTGGTGCGGACCTGGCAGGAGTCCCCTCGGCGATCTTCTGACCGAAGTTGAGCACGAAGATGTGATCGCAAAGCTCCATGATGAACTTCATATCGTGTTCGATGATCAGCAGCGTAACACCCAGTTCGTGGATCCTGTGGAGCATCTTGAGAAGACGACCCGTCTCCTGGTTATTAAGCCCTGCCGTCGGTTCGTCGAGAAGCAGGAGCTTGGGGCGCGTTGCAAGCGCTCTCGCGATCTCAACTTTCCGCTGGGTACCGTAGGCAAGGTTTGAAGCCTTACGGTCTCTCATCTCCCAGAGACCGAGAAGGTGCAGGATCTCTCCGGCCTCATGTTTCAGGCCCTTATCCCGCTTGTGTGCGTGGGGATGCTCCTCTTTCTTGCTTCCCCGGTTAAGGCCGTTCTGTCCCACCACCACGTGTTCCCAGACGGTCATACTATTGAAGAGCCGGATAGTCTGATACGTCCTTGCAAGCCCCATCCGCGTGATCTCGTGAGGTTTCAACAGGGTGAGATCCGCACTTTCCGAAACGATTGAACCCTGGGTGCACTTATGTACGCCCGTGATCAGATTGAAGACCGTGGTCTTTCCTGCCCCGTTGGGGCCGATCAAGCCGCAGATCTGCTGCCTGCGGATCGTGAGGCTCAGATCGTTGACCGCAAGCAACCCGCCGAACCGCTTACTCACTTCCGACATGGTGAGAATACTCTCCGTGCTCACCCTCCATGCTCCTTTTTCCCGGGAAGCCAGAAAGCAGGGCGCAGCATATCACGGGTCACGAGCCCCGACGGTCTGAACATCATGATCACGATGATCATGAGACCGAAGAACGCCCCTCGCCAGTCCTGCAGGAATCTCAAGACTTCGGGAAGAAGCGTGAAGATGGCAGCGCCCAGCACTCCTCCCCAGAAGGTAAGCATGCCTCCCATGATCACAAAAAGAACCATGTGGATCGACTTCCAGACGTTGAAGAATTCAGGCTCCGTGTACAGATAGTAATGGGCGTGCAGCCCCCCTGCGACACCCGCGATAAAGGCTCCCACGCCGAATGCAGCGATTTTCAGCCTGACGGTATTGACGCCGGTCAGTTCGCTCACCGTTTCATCATCGTGCGTGGCGATCATGGCAAGCCCTAATCGGGAGCGGGAAAGAAAAAAGAAGAAAATAAGAAAGAGTACGACCCAGCCCCAGATCCAGGTTATCGAAATCGGCATGTTCCCTATGCCTCTGAAACCGTACGCAGCGCCGGTCAAACCGCCGAGGAAATTCATAAAGAAATTGCGAACGATCTCTCCGAATCCCAGCGTGGCCATTGCCAGAAAAACCCCTCTCATCCTGAGCGCGGGAAAGCCAACCAATCCGCCGATGATCCCGGAAATGGCGCCACCCACAACCAGAGCGGGAAGGAGGTGGAGGTGAAGATGCACGGTAAGGATTGCCGAGACGTAGGCCCCGATAGCCATGAAGCCCGCGTTGCCGACGGAAAGCTGTCCCGTTGCAATCGGACAGTAAACACTCAGCGCAAGCAGGATATTGATGCCGAGTGCCGAGAGGAGGTCGAGGTAATAGGTACTCATGTCAGATCCTTTCCCTCTCCCCCTGCACCATGCCGAGAATGCCCTGCGGTCGCAGGACAAGAGCGAGAAAGAGCGCACCATAGACGGCGAAATCTTTTGCCAAGCCCGCCGAAATAGGCCACGCTCAGCACCTCGATGACGCCGATCAGAAGTCCGCCCACGATTGCTCCCCGGATATTTCCCATGCCGCCCAGAATCATGGCTGCGATGCCCTTGATACCGGGTTCCATGCCCATGAAGGGCGAGACAATGGAGAAGCTCAGTCCGAAGAGAATACCGCTTGCTCCCGCGAGAGCTCCGGAGACAAAGAACGTCAGCGAAATAATCAGATTGGAGTCAACGCCCAGGATGCTCGCTGTCTCCGGATTCTCAGCGACTGCGCGCATGCCGCGGCCGACGCGAGTCCGCAGGATAAAGAGGTCGAGGCCGATCATGAGGAGTACGGCTGCAACGAAGATAATAAGCTGGGTAGATGGAACCAGGATCGGTCCGAGATGAAGATCGAATGGCTCGAGCCACTGGGGAAACTGAGAGCGCTCGGAGCCCCACAAGTTTTCAGCAACGTTTTGAAATAGAATCGAAAAGCCGATGGTGCTGAGCAGCGGAACGAGCGGCGGCGCGTTGCGGAACGGTCGGAACGAAAATCGTTCGATGAGGAGGCTTACGCATCCTGCACAGATGCAGGCAATGAGGAAAGCCCAGTACATAGGGATGCCGACACGGATGAAGAAGAGCGCGAACACAGCACCGAGCATGAAGACTTCGCCGATGGCGAAATTGAGCATGCCGAGAATGCCCATCAACAACGTGAATGAGATGGCGATCAAGGCATAGGTGCTGCCGAGCATGATACCGTTAAAAAGTTGCTGAATGAACACCTCTTCTCCTCTTCACTTCGTGTTGTTAATCTTTTCTTGGTCTATTCCTCTACGTCTCCTGCTTCGTGAGAGCTTCAATCCTTCTGCCGGTGCGATTCATCTTCGCGAAGACGCGGCCTCTTTGTTCCATGCTTTTGCTTCAGGAGGTAGTTCCACCTCACCCGTGAGAGGAACCCGTTTCCAGCGAAGTCTCTTTCCATAAAAAACGAGGGTCATCAGATAAAGAAATCTTCGGGCAACCACAGACCTCGTCGCGGCAAAGAAGCTCACCTTATGAACAAACGATCGTGGTTTGTTCCAGGGGCAGCTGTTCAGACACAGGGTGCAGCCGAACGTATTCGCCCCTGACACCCAGAAGTTGAAGCACTTGTTCTGATCCTGCAGCCATCTTTTGTAGCCGCGTACTGTAGTTTTTTCAGCCGGCAGGGCATTGCAGGGACAATTCATTTCACAGAGGCGGCAATGCTCGCAGAAATCCTGCACGCCGATGTCGACGGGTTTGTCCAGGGCGAGCTCCATGTTCGTTGAAACCGCTGCCAGTCTCACCCTCGGGCCATACCTGGCGGTCATGAGGTAGCTGCCTCTTCCCTGTTCGCCGAGGCCCGCATCGACCGCATGCGGAACGTGCATGATCTGATCGTTGCGCAGATGATGCGCGCGAGCCGAATAGCCCAGAGTCCTTATGTGAGCCGCGAGCGTGCAGGCAACCAGGGCCACATCGTGATAGCTCTTTCCTATTTCTCCCAGCCCTGCATTTTCTGTATCGGTCAGGGCATTCTTTATCACCGGATGGGACATCTCTCTTCCCAGGACGACCAGGTATTTGTGTTTCAGATCGACCGGGGTGGTTACTGCAGGACCCTTTTCCAGTTTTGACTCCTCGTATGAGAATCCATCGCTATAGGTAAAGTCTTCCTTGACCGTGGTGACGCCCACCAGGTCAGCGCCCAGATATTTAGCCCGCTTCTTTACTGATTCAGTCATCGCCTCTACTGAAAGGCCCTCGGTTTTTTTCGGATTGACCTTGCCCTCCACCTGATACCGGAGCGCCATCACGAGTGTCCAGAAGAGACCTGCAAACGGATCCTGGCTCTGCAGAGCCCATCTGTTCCTCGCTGCTTCAGGACCATAACCACCAACGTGAGCAACGCTGAAGGCCGTATCCTTCTGGTTGAAACGCTTCGACTCGCCGTCTTTCATGCCTTTTGTGCCCAGTAGCGCTTGCGGCCTGCGCCCGAGGGGAAGAAAGAGCAACAGACTGAAAAGCGCGAGCGCCACCCCGATCACCTGCTGGATGATCGAAGACGTGCTTCCATCCAGCAACCCCGCGGCATAAGCCCATGCATAGAGAGCGAGAAGAAAAGCCATTAGTACCGAAAGCGCAAATCCCATCACGCCCGCGCGCGATGCCCCTTCTTTGAAGGAACTTACGGCGAACCAGAAAGTGAAAACGGTGTAAAGGGTGACCACACCGAATATGAAATAGAACATAACGCCACCGCCTGAACTATTTCCCGTCTCAGGCGATACACTTGCCCGAGACGGGAAAGAAGACTATTCTACGAGCACCCAATGACCGTTCTGGGCTTTGACGACGTAAACCTTCTTGATCGCGTCGCCGTTCTTGTCAAAGTCGATATCGCTTGCCAGACCCTTGAAGCCTTTGAGATTCGCCAATCCTTTCATGATAGCCTCGCGGTCCTTCGCGAGATCGGCGGGCTTATTGGTAATGCCCTGCGACTTCATGACCTGTGCCAGCATGCGGACGCTGTCATAAACGTTTACGTCGAACTGCAGAGGCTCGGGCGGGTCGAAATTCTTCTTCTTGGCCCGGCTCACAAATTCAGCGGTGAACTTCTTCACGCTGTCTTTCGGCATCCAGTCGTAGAACTCGGAGGACGTGTAGACCCCGTCAGCCGCGGCGCCGGCTCTGGCAGGGAAATTAAAGTGCATAACAGGGTTTCCGCAGACCATTGGCTGGTTGATCCCCTGCCGGCGTGCCTCCTTGATGAACGTTATCGCATCCTGGTAGACACCCCCGAAGACCATGCCGTCGAATTTGAAATCTTTCAAGCGCGTCACCTGTGCTCTCATGTCGAAATCACCGGTCTGGTACGTCACGTATTTCCCTTCGTTGATGATCTCAAGACCCAGGGTCTTGCAAACTCCCGGCAGGACCTGTGTCCCCAGAGAGATCCCGACAGCATCCTTTGCGTCATGGACAATGGCCACCGACTTGACCTTATAGTTTTCCTTCCACTTCGTTACAGCAGGTATTGCCAGCTTGAGTTCGTCCACCTTGTTCCGAAAGGCGTACGGCCTGTTGGCGGCTGCCACTCCGGGTTTAGAGGATGCCTGCGTGATCATCACGATCCCTATACGATTCCCGACGGGAAAAACCACTTCGCATTCCGAGCTGGAGAAGGGTCCCAGAACGGCAAGCACCTTGTCATCATCGGCAAGCTTGCGCAAGACTCGCGCGGCTTCATCAGGTTTGCTGGCCGTGTCGTACACGATAGATTTCAGGGGCGCGCCGTTGACGCCGCCCGCGGCGTTGATCTCCTCGATAGCCATCTCCATGGCAATCAGATTCCTCTTGGTCCAATCACTCCACACGCCCTGAAGAGCGTAAGCGGCCCCGATCTTGATCGGCTCCGCTGCCTTTGCTGTGACGCCTGAAAAGACCGCCGCCACAACCATTGCTACCACCAAAACGATCCTGATGATTTTCATGCATCCTCTCCTTTCTGAGTTAGTAGGTTTACTATAACGTAGTCGGTCTCCTGCCTATGAGCCTCCTGCCCGATAATTCTCGAGCAGATACTTTTCTGTTGTGTTGAGATGATACGCTATTGCTTGAACCGCTTTTTTCTTATCCTTACGCTTGATCGCCTCAAAAATGACCTGGTGCTCGTCGAGGACCTCCTGAAAACGCTCCCTGCGGGACAGGGCCGTACCACCGAATATGGAAATGAGGTTCCTTATATTCTGCATGATGGAGACAAGACAGAAATTGTCGTACCGGTGAATCAGGTCCATATGAAATTCTTTATCGGCTTCGAGGAAACCGTACGTATCTCCCCGTTTCCTGGCTCTTTCGGCCATCGACTTATACGAGTCTTCCAGTTTTCTCAGTTCAGAATCGGCCAAGGTCCCCACGACCTGCTCCGTCACATAGGACTCGATCATCCGCCGGGTCTCGAAGAAGTCTTTGACCTCTTTCGTTGAATAGGCCTTTATCTTGAAGCCCTGCCCCTGAAGCGAGATAAGACATCCTTCGTTGGCCAGCTGGAGGAGCGCCTCCCTGACCGGGGTCCGCGAAACCTTGAGAATCTCTGCGAAGTAGTTGGCCGAATATATCTTATCGAACTGAAGCCGGCCCGTGATCAGGGAATTCCGTATCTCTTTGTAGGCGAGTTCATTCAGCGTGCTGGGTCGTTTTATCGGATTGACTTTTTCCATGGAAGAAACCCATTTCAGTAGTGACACCCGGGAGGGATGCCATTCAGTTCTTTATCATCTAATGCTCTTGTAATGCTCTTGGTAGTGCTCTTGACCGGAAGTCAGGCCGCGGAAGTGATACTGGTATGTAGCATACTGCATGCGTTATGGCATGTCAAACCATTTGGCTCTCCTCTGAGACCAATGGCATTCGCCCTTATCTGCGATAAAAAGCGGTGTCCGTTGCAATTAGAAGATGTCGGAGCGCTTGTATTGGAGCGGCAGCTTGACGTCTGCCCCGAGCGCTTTAGCGGCATGATGGGGCCAGTAGGGGTCCCATAGCGCCATCCGGCCGATCACGACTATGTCAGCCCGTTCTTCCGCAATGATCTTTTCTGCAAATTCGGGCTCGCTGATGAGGCCCACTGCCGCCGTTCTGATGTCTGCTTCGCGACGGACCCTTTCCGCGAACGGGACCTGGTATCCGGGGCCGAGGGGGATATCCTGTTCCGGATGATTCCCGCCGCTGCTGCAATCGATCACGTCCGCGCCCGCTACTTTCAGCTGTCCGGCCAGTTCCACCGTATCGTCCAGATGCCATCCACCATCGACCCAATCAGTCGAAGACAGTCTGACAAAGAGAGGGAGTTCCAAAGGCCACACATCCCGGATCGCGCGAATCGTCTCAAGGAGAAACCTGATGCGGCCGTTGAAGTCGCCGCCATGTCCGTCGCTTGCGGCGATTGGACAGCGGGGACAGGAAAGAATGAAACAGGTACCCATGTGCAGCGTGCAACTCGATGATACGGAAACCGGCACGCAAGGCACGCTGTGCTGAACTTTGAAATTGCGCTGTAACGTGGCGGATATCGTCGAGTGTCATTTCGCGGGGAATGAGATCTCCGTCCTTCCAGGGCAGCGCACTTGGACCGATTACCTCCCATCCGCCATTCGCCGGGAGGAGAGCCGAGCGATCTTCCCAGGGGCGCCCATGCGAAGCTTTTCGTCCGGCGTGCGAAAGCTGGATCCCGGGTAATGCCCCCTGGTCCGCCACAAATGCCGCGATCCTGGCGAACATGCGTTCCTGCTCGTCGTTCCATAAGCCGAGATCGTACGGCGTGATCCGGCCCCGGGATTCGACTGCTGTGGCCTCGGTCAGGACGATTCCGGCACCGCCCACGGCCCGGGAAGCGAGATGCACAAAGTGCCAGTCATGAGGGATTGCATTGTCGGCACAATACTGGCACATGGGTGAGACCATGATGCGATTACGCGCCGTCACGCCTCGCAATTCAATGGGCTCGAAGAGCTTTGCTTCTCTCGCTGGCTTACGATTATTCACGGGGAAGCTCCAGAATCTCTACCGCCTGACGCCGCACCGTCCCCTTGAAAGCCGGAAAGTTTGCCATGTCTGTACGAGCCCGTTCCCGCTCGGGTGAGACAATTGCAGCACGGAGGTCCTCAAGCGTATCAAACGTAAACCGGCCGATCAAGAATACATCGCCTTCATCGACACCGCGTTCCACTTCCACGCGACGGACTCCGGGAAAGGCCCAGACGAGCGGCACATGATGTTCCACATAATATCGCAAAAACTCCTCCGGATTCTCAGGTCTTCCTTCGTAAATTACGAGGTAGGCATAGCTCATAAACGTCTCCTTCTGTGGTCGCTATTGTCAAATCCGCCCTGGCTCCAACCATTCCTTCGCTCGCTAGGTGCTCCGCCTCATCACCCTTCTAAGGTCTCCGCCAGGGAAGTATAGTGGTTCCTTTGTGCCGGTGTCCTTGCTCCCGGGCAACCGTGGCTCTCAATCTTTTTTCAATATACAACGTTTTCAGAGGGTCGTAAATTAAGGAATTTAAAATTGCTCTCGACTCTGGCTTCCGCCGGAGTGACGAATAAGAAGCTGTGGTCATTCCGGCGAAAGCCGGAATCCAGAATCTGGAGCAGGATCGCATGACTATCGTGCTGTCGCAACGTGACGTTTCCTCCTTCTTTTTAGTAATTTTTTATAGCTTTTTCAGTTGCTGCCGATAAACAAGTTGTAGTCAACGGGACTATCAGGACTGGTTTATGCTGAAGGTGTCACTTGAATCGGTTGCTCCAGGGGCAGTGCTCGCGAGACCGATCATTAATGATGCGGGTATTGTCCTCATTGCAGCCGGGGTCGAGGTTTCAGAACCGCTGAAAAGGAGATTGGCCGGTATGGGAATCATGGACGTCTTCATTGTGGGCAGGAGAGTCCCTGATATCTCAAAGGCGGAGTTCATTGCCCACCTCAACAGATCGTTCGCGAAGAGTGGGGATGACCCCCATATGGCGGCAATGAAGAACGCCCTTCTGGCGCATATCGAGGAGATATACTGATGCCCCTCGATTTCGATGCAGTACGGGCTAAGGTCGAAAGAACAAATGCGATTCCGACCATCCCCATTGTAATCAAGAAGATATTGAGAGCTGTTGAGAATCCGGCTACCTCGCCCGCCGCGGTCAGTAAGCTCGTCTCAAGCGATCCCGCTCTCACTGCCAAGATACTGAAGGTTATCAACGCCGCCATGTATGGATTCGTCGCCCGAATCCCCTCGGTAAACCAGGCAGTCGTTCTTCTCGGCATGAACGTTGTCCGGGCCTTGCTCCTCGGTATATCGATGTTTGAGATGATGGAGCAGGCTGCGACGGGACTTTGGAAGCATTCCCTCGGTTGTGCCATAGTCGCCAAACTGCTTGCTCAAAAGAAAGGCATACACGACGCGGAGGAGTCCTCTGTGGCGGGCCTTCTTCACGACATAGGCAAGGTGGTCTTGAGCGTCCAGTATCCGAAGGATTACCAGGGAGCAGTTGCTACAGCCCGCGAGCGCGGCATGTTTCTCTTTGAGGCTGAGGCAGAGGTGTTCACGATGAATCACGCCATGGCCGGAGCCTATTTTGCCAAGACGTGGCGCTTGCCGAAATTTATAGTGGAATCGATCCGCTGTCACCACCAGCCGTATCTCACAGGCTCCTTTCCTCTCCATGCCGCCACCGTGCACATGGCGGACGCACTGGTGAAAGCTTATGACGTGGGATTTTCAGGAGATCCTTTTGTTCCGCCGGTCCACCCGTCCGTCTGGGAGCTCTTCGATTTCAATGAAGAGCAGATGAAAGAGCTATTCTCCGAAATAGGCGACATGATCGCTCAGGTCGACGATTTCTTTAAGAAGCCTAAGCGTTGACCCGCGGTGCGGCCGCCCATTACGGCTTTCCCAAAAACCGGCTCCCCAAAACCGCCTCATTGAAATGGGCCTCGCCCTGCATTACGTTAGCAATAGGGGTAGATCGACCAGTTGAACCGGACCATTCTGCGTCTCCTTTTTGTGCCGTTCGTCTTTATGTCTGTCGCAGCGTACGCATTTAGCAGGGCGAATATGGATACGCTTATGGCTGAAAAGCAATGTCCTCGCTGCGATTTGAGCTATGCTCAGCTCGCCGGTTCCAACCTCCCCGGTTCCGACCTCTCGCGTGCGAACTTATTAGCTGCCAACCTTTCCGGCTCCGACCTCTCCGGTGCAAATCTGTACGGCACCTATCTTTCGGGAGCGATCCTGTACAATTCAAATCTGTCCGGCGCAAATCTTTCTCGTGCCAATATTTCCGGGGCGAATATCGGAAGGGCTGATCTGTCCGGCGCAAATCTCTCAGGCGCTGATCTCACGAGCGCCAACCTCTCTGATGCGATTCTGTCGAGTGCCAATCTGTCCGGTGCCAATCTCGCAAACGCCAGCCTCTCCACGGCCGACCTCTCCGGTGCTTACCTTTCGGGTGCGATATGGTTAGACGGCATTACCCAATGCAGCTATGACTCTATCGGAGAGTGCTCGAGCTGGGCCGGAAAAATAGGGCAGTGACGGTACGCCGCTAATAGTTTTTTAAGGGAACATAGCCGACGCCCGGTGGAGTGGATGTATCGGTTGCGATTACTTCGTTTGAACCCGGCTTCCGCCAATAATAGTCTTTGTTCTGAGTTGGAACGTTCAATTTTTCGCTCGTAGAGGGATCATAGAGATCGACGGTACCGCGGCGCGCGTTCGTATCCTTGCGCATGGCCTCGTCAACTGCTTTCTGCCTGTTCTGCCCGGCCTGGATCACCGCTGAATTGTCCAGAGGGTTATTTTTCGGCCGTACGAGAGTGTTGTTTCCACTCGCCTCAGCAGCGTTGAAGAGAATGATGCTATGCGCTATCCGCGGCATGAAAGACTGGGCTTTCTGAAAATCGGCATCTGCAGCACGATAGCCCGAAATCATGGCGTCGTTCATGCCCGCATAATTGGCCACCCCAACTTTGAATACGCCGGTTACGGGAAGGCCTTTGTCTGTGTAGGAGACCGTTGCCTCGATGAACTGCCAGACCTGGTAGGACATGCGCTCGCTCGGGAGGTTTTTGACCGATATAATCCTGGCGTCGCTGTACCCCGGGACATGAGCGAATACCCACCGGAGAAAAGCCTCAGGAGTTGTAGTCCCCCTCGAACGGAGCAGCAAGGCGAGCGAGGCGCTGTAGATGCCATCGGGCGAGGTTAAGGTGACCCCCGCATTTGTTTCGCTGACCCGCCAGTCGGAAGGTGCGGCCCACCTGAAGTATTTTCCCTGCTGTGGCTGGAGCGAAGAGGCCGAATAGTTTGCAGTAGTTCCGGCAGTAGTTGCGGCCCCGGACGGATTGGGGCTGAGCCATACGACACAAATCACCATCATCACAAGCAACATTCTTTTTGGTCGATACATCGAGGCGCTCCTTTCCTTGAATTGATCTTCTTTCACGCCGCGACGCAGTATGTTCTTCAGCCGAAGGACATGAAGATGACACGCCGGCGGATCCAGCGTAATGATCGTTTTATAGTATAGTCATAGCACAAATGATGCCACCAGCCCGCGGACTGGTCGATCGTCTATAGGAGCCTCAACGTTCCGACAATTTTGTCTGCGTTGATTATGCTCTTCGACAGTTTTGTGCCCCTTCCCATAAGGGTTGCCGTCGCTCGTCGCCTGTTTTCAATGACTTACAGCGATGATCTTCAGGCATATCTATTGCTCTGAGAGGGGGGAGTACAGGAGGAACTATGAACAAGAGAGTATTGAGTGCAGTGATTCTGGCAGTTCTTATGGCGTGTTTTTGTGCTTTCGAAGCGTATGCCCAGCAGCAGCCGCCCTATGCAGCGCAACCGCCTTACGCGGCGCAGCCACCGGCCGAGGGAAGAGGTGCCGGCGAATGGGTCGAAGTACCCGGTCAATGGGTGAGCGGCATATGGGTACCAGCACACAAGACGTGGGTGCCGGCGACTCCTCCTCCGTCTGCCGGAAGGGCCGAGCAATATGGACCGCCGCCTCCGTCAGGAATGCCTCCGGAATACGGGCAGGGAGGTCCGGAAGCGCAGTATCCTCCTCCGCCTCAGTACGCGTTTCCCGAAGCCCCGGGTGTGGTTCCCGTACCCGGAACCTACGTTTACTTTGTACCCAACATAGGTGTGGACATCCTGTTCTATCACGGTTACTGGTATCGTCCGTACCGGGGCCGCTGGTACAGCTCACTCTCCTATGCCGGCCCATGGGTCTATATGCCCGCGCAAAGGGTGCCTCGTGTCCTGGTCACGCTGCCGCCGGGTTACAGGAGAGTCCCACCGGGCTACCATCCGATACCTCACGGGGAGTTGCACAGGAATTGGGAGCGGTGGGAGAGGGAACGCCATTGGGACCATCACTGAATGTTTTACGCCGATTCGCCTTCAAGCGTATACCTTCGTTGCCCTTCGGCCTGTGTTTGCTCGACGTACCACCAGGTACGCCTCCGCAGCCCACGCCTCGGAGCGCCTCGGTCTCCATCTTGAATGCAAACCGGCGTAAAACATTCTATGCCAGTGGAATAATTTTTTTGGCAGATCATTTTTCTGGAAAAATTTCTGAGAGCCGGTCGGTGTGCTCGTTTAGACGGTCTGATTGATCTGAGACCCTGATGAGCTGTCGGTAGCGGCTCCGCCATTCTTCGACTCGATATATTTTTCGAGTAACGATACGAGGCTTTCAGGGTTCATTGTGAGAAGATTCGTATTTTGCAGATCCTTCAAAATCTGAGTGCCTGTCGTCGATTGAGTTGAGTCTGAGGATTCGGTTCCGTTCGCTTGCGCCTGTGCCTGATCAGCAGAAAGAATTGCCTTGGCTATGACTGGGTTGTCTTTCATCAGCTGGGCGTTGGCTCCGGCAAGCAGGAGATTGTAAATGGAGTCGGTGGAGTCAGATCCCTGGGTCCCGCTCAAAAGGCCGTACAGAGGATCGGTCGATGCGGTGGATCCACCCAGAAGACTGACGATGTCCGTGATACCGCCCGAACCTGCATTCTCCTGAGGTTGGCTGTTTGCGGCATTAGCCGGATTCGACTGCCGGCTGCTCAAGAGGTTAGTCAAAAGAGAACTGCTGATACTGCTGACGTCCGACATATTGATCCTCCCTTGCTTGATCTATTATCGACTGACCGAATCAGAACTTAACCTTCTGTATTTCGCGAAATGTTTCCCGGCACAATTTTCCTCCTAACGGGAAATTATTTCCTATCGGGACGACCCAGCTGCCCCGCGGACGCAGGGCATCTCCCGAGCGGTTAGTGGCTGGATAAGGATTTGGGAACATCCAAAGAGTCGCGCGTTTTATCTGGTATGTGAGTTGCAGCTGATAGGGTAGGGAGGGGGCCCGGATCGCGGGTCCAAAGAGCCAAGAACAATCAGTAACTTCGCGAGATGGAGGTGCGGAATGTCGATTTCAAATGTTTCGGATAGTGCAAATATCTGTCAGAACCGCATGAGCCAGCTTCAGTCCGTCAGACAAGACTTCTCCGGCCTAACGACAAGTCTGGCTTCGGGGGACCTCACCGCGGCGCAGAATGCTTTTGCGACTCTCTTGCAGGACCTCGGGAACACGAACACGCAGGCCAGTCAGCAGACGGGGGCCAGCAGCCTGATCAGCACTGACCTTACCACCCTTGGCACTGCGCTGAGCTCAAATGACCTGGCCGCGTCCCAGAAAGCTTATGCGACGCTGCTGCAGGACCTGAATGCTGCTCAGCAGACGCAGGCGACCCATCATCACCATCGTCATCATCGCCATGCGGGCAACGCGCAGAGTACGACTGACGCTGTCAACAATGACTTCGCGAGCCTCGGCACCTCGCTGCAGTCGGGTGATCTCACTGCCGCACAGAAGGCATTTGCCACGCTGATGCAGGACATCGGGAATAATGGGACGCAGAGCGCAACAGCTACCGGCAGCAGTGCTCAATCTACTGCGGATAGCCAGGTCAGCGCGACGTCGTCCGTGGTTGATGCGCTTCAGACCGCAAATGGTACCGCGCAGAACGGATCGGCCTCGTCAGTGAGCACCCTTGTGCAGGCGCTTCGACACTATGCGCAGCTGGGCAAGTTCGCCCTCAATGTACCAACGGCCGGATTATTTTCGGCGATAGGATAAGCCGCACAGAATGCATCTTGGCAACGCCCTGCAGTCAAATGATCTTTCGGGAGCGCAGAACGCGTTTGCAACATTGATGAAGGATCTGCAGAATTCGCTCGCGACTGTTGGCAATGGCAGCGCCAGCCAGGCTGTCGGCACTAACGTAGACGTAGCGACCTAGAGCGATCTCAAAAGCCTTTCAACCGGGCGGGATAACTTCTGCAAAGGAGTTTCCTGCCCGGAGTATCAAAACATCCATAGCGGTCGCCAGTAAAGCTCCCACCCTCTCGTGAACACCGGACGTTTGTAGCTCCGCCTTATCCAATCACACGTCTCACTGCGCCCGCCAGGAAACCTTCCTCGCGCTCGTCGTGCTTTACGCGCACCTTATGGATCGACTCTACCACGACGCTGATGCGTTCGGCCTGATGGCCAACTGTGATTCCTTTCGAAACGATTGACTTACATACGAGGATCGAGTATTAGACAGATAATCCAATTTTCCGAAAGGAGCGGAACATGAAGAATAAAACATCCGAAGGAATGGATCGGAACCCTATCCGGGAGCCAAACCTGATGTTGCAGTCGATGACGTCATCAAGTCGGTCGAGCAGATGAGCGTGCCAGACGAGGAGAAAACAAGAATATTCTCAACAAACGTGAAGCGGCTGTTGAAGATAAACTGATGAAGGCGAATTGGCAGTGAAAGTACTCCTGATCCAGCCTCCTATCGAAGATTTCTACGACACGACGATCAGGACGTACCCTTTGAACCTGCTCTATGTGGCGGCAAAGATCAAACACCTCTGCGACGTCTCCGTGGTTGATCTCAGAACGGGGAAGAAACAGACTCTGCCTTTTCCGAAAGATTATCAAGGCCTGACCCCGTTCTACCGCGATGACGTTTACACGCCGTTTTCTCTCTTTCGCCGCTATTACCGGTTCGGAGTCACAGAAGATGAAATCCGTGAGATCATCTCGAATCAAGCGCCATCCGTTATCGGGATATCAGCCTCGTACACAACCTATAGTATGGAGGCACTTGAAGTAGCGCGGATCGCCAAGCAGATCGATAAGAATATCGTCACCGTGATCGGCGGAACGCATGCCACCTTGTTTCCGCAACATATCCTGGAACATGAGTTTGTTGACTATGTTATCCGCGGAGAAGGCGAAACGCCGTTTGCGCGCCTTGTGGAGCGATTGCAGACAGGCGAAGAGCGAGGTGTTGATTCCATCGAGGGCATCAGTTTCCGGATCGACGGACGTTTTCATATTTCAGGGATTAATGTCGAAAGAGAGATCGACCTCCTGCCGGACAGAAGAATTGTATCGCCGGAGATGTACCGCATCAGCAAGAAGAAGTACGCGTTCCTTCTCACCTCGAGGGGCTGCCCTTTTAACTGCAGTTTTTGTGGCAAGCCGCCTGTTCCCTACAGGAAGAGGAGTTTAGCCGGCATAGAAAAGGATCTGGACGAGTGTGCCGAGTTAGGCATAGAAGCCATCGACTTCGAAGACGATATGCTGAATCTCGACAGGTCATTCTTCGCGGGCGTGCTCGATCTTGCGAGAGGGAGGGAACTGACCTTGTCGGCGATGAACGGCATCTATCCTGAGACGATCGATATCCCCTTGCTCGAATCGATGCATGCGGCCGGTTTCCGAAGGCTCAATTTTTCTCTCGTCGATGCCAATGAGTCGGTCTTGAAGAATCAGGCGAGATCCCTTCCGAAAGCTTTCGTTGAGATCCTTCCCTGGTTGGAGTCTTCACCCTTCCTCGTAGAGACGCATTTCATCATCGGCCTTCCGGGCCAGAGGCCTGAGGATGTACTTGACACACTTCTCTTTCTTATGACCAGGAGACTGCTTCTCGGACCCTCCATCTTCTACCTCGCTCCCGGAAGCGAAGTATTTCGCAACAGTATCGGCGATGCATGGGAGCCATATGTAAAGGTCATGAGGTCGAGCGCTATGTTTCCTGCGAATCCTTCCTTCTCCAGGGAGACCACCTATACATTAATGAAGCTCGTGCGCTTCATTAACTATATGAAGCAGAGCGTAGACCGATCAAGCGACTTACGGCTGCTTTCTGATTTTACGGAGGGGTTGCCTTCGGACAAGCCCGGTGAGCGCGAAATAGTCAAGACATTGCTGACGCACAAGCGCTTCACATGGTACGCTCATAAAGAGCAGGTGTTTACGGAAGAACCTCAAAGTATTGAACTGGTCGAGCTTTTTTTCGAGAAAGCGAAAGGTTTGGAAATAAGGGGTTTCAAGACGGCCAATCGGATGAAGGTGGACGTGTAAATATAGGGTCCAGGGGCCGGGGTCCAGGGTCCAGTCAGGAACTTTTAGTGTGTTGTCTCCCAAATAAGTTTACGCTTTCTGTCATTCCGGGCTTGACGCGCCTGTCCCGGCACGTGGTAGGCCGGGGGAATCCAGGTATTCTTACTAGATTCCGGCTTTCGCCGGAATGACGTGGCTGAAATATATTCAAGTTATTTCCGAGATGGCACATTAGGTACAATACGGATAAAATTCATCTGACGTGACTGCTATTTCCGGAGGTCTATATTTTTTTGAATGTGGCGACGTCGGGATTTTCGAGAAATTGCCACTCACCCCGAATACCCTCGTGAAATGCTGCTAATTCGACGTGGAGCATGGCTATCCCGCAATCAAGCCGTTTCGATATGGTGTGAAGAAGCTTTGAATCATCGACTGAAATAGTCAGCGCATCCTCCGCCGCCACGAAACGCCACGGCTGGCGGTTAACAGCGGACGGTGCGAGGCGCGCGGCCTCAATAGCTGCTGCTGCCCACGACGGGAGTTCCTCCTCTCCTCCATGCTGTAACAGTGCGCTGAGCGGCTTGCGCCTGTGGGTGCGCCCGAAGCCGGTCATGAGCCTTTCCTCCAAAGACCAGTCGCGGGGAGCGTGACCCACCGGAATAACGGCCAGGACGTGCTCACGCTCGTGTATGTCCGCCAGGTTGCCGGCAACGTCCTGATGAAAGAGGCCGGCCACCCAACAGGTGTCCAGGCCCATGGCGACCGCTTCCAGAACGATCCCCTCTCCGGTGTACCCGGCCCTCTCTTGAGAATGAACACTCTCCCCATTTCCCACGAGTGCAACGAACGCACGCGCACCTTTCACCTTGCCATAGGTGCCGACGACCCCCTTGAGCACAAGATCCGCTGACTTGGTGATAAGCTCGGCACGGGCGTCAGGAAAGGGTCTGAAGTCGGCGCATAAGACAGCAAGACGCTCTGCCGCGTCTTTCGGCAGGGGCTGGCCGTCGAACCTTCGACGCGACCGTCTGCGCCCGATGGCCTGGTACCATCGCTCGAATGGAATGGTGGTCACGTGTACATGATACACGATTTCTTCTGTTATACCAATTCGTCTTCAAGTGTATACCTTCGTTGTCGCTGCGTCGCCTTTCCTCCTGCCACCCGTGTGGTAGGTCGGTGTGCGCCGCAGGTAAGAAGGTTGCTCACGGGTACCCGGCTAAAGCAGTCCTCGCTGCCGCCTCGGTCTCCAACTTGAATCCGAATTGGTATTCAGCAAACTGGCTAGAACCACCCAACTCAGAGTGACATTCCTACACCAGTGATCACAACCTTGCCGGGTTTGTCCAGATCACCTTCGATTGTGTAAGAGATGCCAAGAAAGCGCTCTATCACCTGAAGGTTTGTCAGGAGGTGCTGGGTAATAGAGGATGTGGTGAATGCAGATGTGCCCTTCGTCATAGCGAGATAGAGCGCGATTTGATCCGTGAGATGAGGTTCCAGGCACGCACCGGAAGCAGCATAGCTGACGAATGCGCGCGCCGCTTCCTCACCGACCTTCTCTGCCGGTTTGCCTCGTGCGCCGATTGCAGAAAAGCCCGCCGGGCAGCGCTCACCGTCAGGCCTGAGAAAGATGAAGGTGCCCTGTCCGAAAGACGGCACGCTGATTGTCTCGATTGCGGATGCGAATCCTGCGGAATCGAGTGCGCGTGCGGCCGCCGTTTTCTGCCTTTCGGCTATGCTTAAAGGCAAGTTGGCGACACCGGAGACACCGCGGATGAGCGTTATCTTCGGGCGGTCGACAAAATCGCGAACCGGTAAAGGATGCAGGGCGAGCGCAGGTGATAGTGACGCGTGAATCCTGCCACCGCCTTTGGGGTAGAAGCCATACTGTTCTATGGATGTGTTGATCGCCACGCCCAACATCTTAAGGACAGGAATGAAAATGTCATGAATATAGTTGAACGGAGGGCTCATGGGCACGTGTGTGCCTCCCGCCAGATCGATGCTCGACGGAGAGCCGGCAAAGAGTAAGGGTGGGAGAAGAGTCTGAAGCAGGAGCGAGGTGGCGCCTGCCGTACCAATATCGAACCGGTAGGTGCCTGGCCTTGACTTTTCAGGACGAAAGAGAAGCTCGGTCGAACCCGTGTGCGCACCCTCAATATGTGCCCCGGAGATTGCAGCAGCAGCCCTCACGTCCGTAAGGTGTTGAGGCGCGAGTCCCGGTTTTTTCCGATTCTTCCTGATATTCTTTACTCTGAAAGGAACTCCGAGGCACGACGATAGGCTCAGCGCGGTCCTTAGAATCTGTCCGCCACCTTCGCCAAAGCTGCCGTCGATGTCGAGTAAAGACCGGGTCATGGGTCACGGAGAAACCAGGAGTCCTGGGTCCTGGGTCCTGGGTCCATGGCGTAAGGACACCGCGCAGAAGCTTAACTATGCCAACACATGTAGTTATAGGACATGTAATCTCTAAATCGGTGCGAGACAGAATTATCTCCGTTCCGGCAGTCTGTCTTACTCCGTGACCCGGGACCCAGTGACCCATGGCCCATGCGATCGAGCCCGCGGCTTGCGGGCTCAATGCATCCAACTCCCTCCGGTGACACAGATCGTTTGACCGGTAATGTATTCGCCGTCGGTCACCAGAAACAGGACGGTCTGTGCTACATCGTCAGGCGTGCCTTTTCGCGGATACGGTATCATCTCTTCCATTCTCGCTATCTCCTCTTGAGGGTATAAATGCGGGATGAACTCATTATAGATAAAGCTTGGAGCTACGGTGTTGACGGTAATGTAATGCGGTGCAGCCTCCATGGCAAGACATCTGGTGAAGGCGGTCAGACCTGCTTTGGCTGCGGCATAGTGAGCGTGCCCTGCCGAAAGGCCCATGAAGGCGGCTGTGGAGCCGATGTTTACTATGCGTCCCGAGCCCTTCTCGATCATCGACGGCAATACCGCACGGCAGCAATAGAATGTACCGCGAAGCGTTGTATTGAGCACGACGTCCCAGGTTTCATCGGTCATAGTGACGACGGGTGTCGGCCTGTTCGTGCCTGCGTTGTTGACGAGAATATCTATCGAGCCGAATGTATCCAGAGCCGCGCTCACAGCAGCCTCGACCGCGCTCTTCTCGGTGACGTCGCATGCAATGCCGAGGGTCTTAACTCCCAGTTGCTCTGCAATCTCCCGGGCTACGGAAAGGCAACGCTCCGCATGCGCATCTGTTATAACAACGCTCGCTCCTTCCTTCGCCAGGAGACGCGCCGTTCCCTGGCCAATGCCGGCCCCGGCCGCTCCTGTCAAGAACGCAACTTTATCTTTGAGTTTCATATAATCTCCTCAGTAACCCGTTGCCGGTTTTTCACTATCCTGAATTCAAACGCTGGTCAAACAAATTATAGAATGGGCTTGATATGCATTCAAGCGGCGCAGCCGGGACGCGTTTGTGGGCACGGTATTTGCGGCCTGCCGTTTGCATCTCTTTTACCTTTGACGTTATAATCGCCCAGTCGATAGTATTGTCAAAAAAGAGCAACAAAGGGAGATAGAAGTTTTATCGCAGATGTACGCGGATAGAAGCGAAGAGAGATGTTCGCAGATGAGTATGCTTGTGTTCAGCATTGTGATACGGCGTCAATGCTGTCCACATCCCGTCGCTCCGCGAGGGAAATTTACCCCACCGGAGGTGCTGCACGTTGACCGGAGATGCCGTCTTATCGCAGATCCGGTCAAGAAATAATCATCCGCATTTATCGTAGTTTTTATCCGCTCTTATCTGCGATAAAGATGCGGTTTCGGCAAAGAATGGTCAAGGAGGTTCGGAATGAAAATTGAGTTCCTGGGCGCTGCCCGACAGGTGACCGGCTCGTGCTTTCACCTGACGTTAGGCGACAGACAGTTCCTCGTCGATTGCGGCATGCAGCAGGGCGAGGCGGCGGCCGGCGATGCAAACAGGCTCCCGTTCGCATTCAATCCCGCTGAGATCGAATGCCTTTTCCTGACCCATGCTCACCTGGATCATACCGGACTCGTGCCCAAGCTGGTGAAGGACGGCTTCAGAGGAAAGATCATAACAACGACAGCCACCGCGGATCTCATTGCAATCATGCTTCTTGATGCTGCGCACATCCAGGAGAGAGATGCAGAATGGAAGACGAAGAAAGCTTTCCGGGCAGGTAAAGAGCAGGTGTTTCATCCGATCTACACGGAGGAAGACGTAAAGGCTTCGCTCAGGTTCGTAAAACCGGTGATGTACGGCGAAACAAATGATCTTGGCAATGGCGTGAAATATCTCTTTGTCGACGCGGGTCACATTCTCGGCTCCGGAACCTTTGAGCTCTGGTACCCGTCCGGCAACGGTCAGAAGAAAATTGTTTTTTCGGGAGATGTTGGAAAAAAAGGAAACCCTATCATTGAGAATCCTCAGTACGCGCTGACCGCCGACTATGTGGTCATGGAGTCGACCTACGGAAACCGGCTTCACAGGAGTCTGGAGTCGAGTATTAACGAACTCGCAGACGCCATCAACGAAACGTTCCGGAAGGGTGGGAACGTTCTCATGCCCACATTTGCAGTGGGACGCACGCAGGACGTGATTTACATACTGAACGATCTGGTCCGCGAACGAAGGCTTGCCCCCGTGGATCTCTATGTTGATAGTCCCCTTGCGGAGGAAGCCACTAATATATATCTTTCACACAGAGAATATTTTGGCAAACCAGCCAGACAGCTTTTTCAGATCCAGCATAAAGGAAATGCCGTGCGGCTTCATTTTACGAAAACGGTTTCTGAATCGCAGGAGATCAACAGGATAAAATCGGGAGTTATCATCATGGCAGGAAGCGGCATGTGCGAAGGCGGCAGGATAGCGCACCATCTGAAGCATAACCTCTGGAGGCCGGAGTGCAGCGTCATCTTCACGGGATTTCAGGCCGGCGGTACGCTGGGGCGCAGAATTGTGGACGGGGCGAAGCGGGTGCGTGTGCTCGGGGAGTCAATTGCGGTGAAAGCGAAGATTTATACTATCGGCGGTTTCTCAGCCCACGCAGACCAGAAGGATCTGCTTGAGTGGATTGGTTCGTTTACCAGTAAGCCGGAAGTATTCATTGTGCACGGCGAAGAGAAGACTGCCCTGGAATTTGAAGGTACAGTGAAAGAGAAATTCGGTTTAGTGACGCATGTGCCGCATAAGGGAGAGCAGTTCGAAATATGAAACACTGATAACTGCTCACTGTTAACTGATACTGAAAGGAGACTACAATGGTTCATGGACAGACTCAGGAATTCTTCAATGCGACCGACTACTTTCTCGACCGCAACATACGGCAGGGGCGCGGTCATAAAGTGGCCATCTACAGCGAATACCGCAATTACACTTACAACGACATCCAGAAGGCGACAAACAAGACGGCCAATGCGCTTCGCGACTTGGGCGTCCGTTTTGATGACCGGATCCTGATACTCATGCTCGATGTCCCCCAGTTCTACGCGATATTCTGGGGAGCCATCAAGATCGGCGCAGTACCGATCCCGGTGAATACCATGCTCACCCCGGACGATTATGAATACTACCTTAATGACAGCAGGGCAAGGACGCTGGTCATCTCCGACGAGTTCATACCTTTGATCAGCCAGATCAAAGGAGAACTTCATTATTTGCGGGACCTCATCGTAATATCCGAAACACAGGGCGCTTATCCGCCATTTAAACAAATGTACCGACGGGCTCCGGCGACCCTCAAGACCGAGTTCACGACGAAAGACGATGTGGGCTTCTGGCTTTACAGTTCGGGTTCGACAGGTTCTCCCAAAGGGGCCGTCCACTCTCAATATGACATGGTTGTTGCCTCTGAAAGCTACGGGCAGAATGTATTGAATCTTACCGAAGATGATATCTGCTTTTCCGGTGCACGGCTTTTCTTTGCGTACGGGCTTGGTAACGGCATGTATCTCCCGATGTCGGTCGGCGCCGCAAGTGTTCTCAATCCAGGGCGGCCGACTCCGGAGACGATGTTTAGATATCTCGAAAAGTTCCGTCCGACGGTTTTCTTTGGCGTGCCGACGCTCTACGGCCAGATGCTCGCCTACAAAGAGAAGTTGGATAAGGAACGGGGAACCAAGCCCGATCCCAACTCGACTCATGAGCTTTCGTCGGTCCGGGTGTGCGTCTCTGCCGGTGAGGCACTGCCGGTGGACATCTTCACACGGTGGAAGGAGCGCTTTGGTGCCAGCATACTCGATGGCATCGGCTCGACCGAGATGCTTCACATATTTTTGTCAAATCGCCTGGACGATCTGCGGCCGGGCTCCACTGGCAAGCCTGTTCCCGGCTATGAGGTTAGAATCGTCGATGAAGAGGGTGGGGATGTTCCCCAGGGTGATATCGGCACACTGCTGGTCAAGGGAGATAGCGCAGCCCAGGCATACTGGAGGAAGCGGGAGAAGACGCGCCAGACCATGCAGGGTGAATGGGTAAACACCGGCGACAAGTATTTCGTAGATAAGGACGGCTTCTACTACGCTGCCGGACGGGCAGACGACATGCTGAAGGTCGGCGGCATATGGGTTTCGCCTCTTGAAGTGGAGCACTGTCTCACACAGCACCCGGCTGTTCTGGAAGTCGGAGTTGTCGGCCGCAGGGACGAGCAGGACCTTGTGAAGCCTGTCGCCTACGTCGTGCTTCGTGACGGCTATTCTGCATCTGAGGATCTTGCCGAAGAGTTAAAGAAGTGGGCGCTTGATCGCCTTGCCAAGTTTAAGTATCCGCGCTGGATAGAATTCATCCCTGAACTGCCCAAGAGCGCGACGGGCAAGATACAACGGTTTAAGTTGAGGTAAATAGACCATCCGTAGGGCCCTCGAAGAGTAAACTGCCGAATTTACTGCGCACGTTGCCTGATCTGATCCGGCAACGTGCGTCTGCATTATTGCCGCGCGCTAGGAAGACCGCCCTTTGGGCCATCTACACTCTGGGAAGGAGGCGCTCATGGAATTTACGTATAACTGCAAAAGAGAAACGGTCAGCGCAGCTCAAAGATCAGTTGCGGTTGGATCCCGTGGTATGGTCTCTTCGAGCCAGCATCTTGCGACAACGGCCGGTTTGAGGATGCTCTTGCGAGGGGGCAATGCCATAGACGCGGCGATAGCGATGGTTGCAACGCTCAACGTCGTCGAACCGCAATCGGTCGGGATCGGCGGTGATGCTTTTGCGCTCATTTACCTGGCCAGGGAACAGAAGCTCATCGGTATGAACGGCAGTGGCCGTGCACCGTATGAGGCGAACATAGACTGGTTCCTGCAGCGCGGGATGAACGAGATTCCTGAAAGGGGGATCTTGCCCGTGACCGTGCCCGGCGCACTCCACGCATGGGCACAGGCACTGGATCGTTACGGAACTCTTTCACTTGCTGAAGTCTTGAACGACGCGATTTTCTATGCAAGGGAAGGTTATCCAGTCACGGAGGTGATTGCCGGTGAGTGGACGCAGACAGAGGCTTGTCTTCGAGAGAATAACGCCGCAGAGAGAACCTATCTCGTAGGCGGCGCTGCGCCACGGCCCGGATACCGTTTCCGGAACCCTGATCTCGCGCGAACCCTTGATATGGTGGCTCACGATGGCGCCGGCGTCTTTTACGAAGGAGAGATTTGCAATGCCATCGTTCGCTGCTCCACTGAGCTCGGCGGACTTCTCACGAAGAAAGATTTCGCTGATCACACAACGACCTGGGTGGAGCCGATCTCCACTGGTTACCGCGGCTACACCGTCTATGAGATTCCCCCCAATGGCCAGGGCATGGTTACACTGCAGATGCTCAACGTGCTTCAAGATTATGATCTCGCGTCGTTCGGCCACAACAGCGCAGATCATATCCACGTGCTCATGGAAGCGAAGAAGGCCGCCTTCAGCGACAGGGATGCGTTCATAACCGACCCCGAGTTTGAAACAATTCCACTCGAACAACTACTCTCCAGAGAGTATGCGAAGATGATCAGGGACAGGATCAGCATGAGCAAGGCCTCAGCCTCCGCCCCCTCGCTCTGTCGTATTCGAGGCCTTCGGATACGGTATACGTGACTGCCGTGGATGAGGAGCGCAATGCGGTCTCATTCATCAGCAGTATATTTCAGCATTTCGGCTCCGGTGTCGTTGTCGACGGCACAGGCATTGTTCTTCAGAACAGGGGCAGGTCCTTTTCCCTCGATCCCCGCCATTTCAACCGGCTTGAGCCGCACAAGCGGCCGATGCACACGATCATTCCGGCAATGCTCTTCAAGGATCAGGAGTTTGTGATGAGCTTCGGCGTGGTAGGTGCTGATATGCAGCCCCAGGGGCAGGTTCAGTTCCTCGCCAATCTGATCGACTTCAAGATGAATCTTCAGGAAGCGATGGATGCGCCTCGCGCACGCCACATAGATGGCATGAAGATCTACCTCGAAGAAGGGATTACCGACGAGACGATTGCAGCGCTCAAATCGAGAGGTCACGAGGTGGTCGGGCGTGCATTCGCAACGAACCAGGTAGGCGGCGGCCAGGCCATATATCTGGACCACGAACAGGATGTGCTTCTTGCGGCATCGGATCGCAGAAAAGACGGGTGCGCGATCGGTTACTGATCGATCCACCTTTTGAATCACTTCGGGTACATTCCCCGCGGCTTGGCGCGCCTGCTGTCATTCCGGCGGACGCCGGAATCCAGAAACCGGACTGGATGCCGGATCAAGTCCGGCATGACGATCAATATCCCGCTGCTTGCGGCCGGTAGTTTATTTTTCGAATCTTCGGTTAGGTGTATGAAGAGCCGGCGGACGCTACAAGCGGAAATGGTATAATAGACGACTCGTTAGAGAAGTGTCATCACAAGCGAAAGGGGAAAAAAGATGGCAGATAAGGTCGTACGATCACTGTGCGGATTTTGCCACACCAATTGCGGCGTCAAAATACATCTCCGGGATGGACGAATTTCCCGGATAGAGGGCGACCCGGACCATCCGGTCAATAAAGGCTACCTTTGCAATAAGGCGCAGGCAATAAAGCCTTTGCTGGAATCAGAAGAACGGCTGAAATTCCCTCTTAAGAAAACGAAGGGAGGACATGTCAGGATCTCCTGGGATGAAGCCCTCAGTTTTGCCTCAGACAGACTGTCGAACATACGGCAAGAATATGGGCCTGAAAGTCTGGTGCATCTGTCCGGGGCCCCTGTCACCTATGGTGGAAGGGATGGATTTCTGCAATTTATGGGCGCCTTCGGCTCTCCCAATTTTACCGGGGCAAGCAACCTATGCTCTGTTCCGAGACAGCTGGCTTTCATGCATGCGTTTGGCGGAAGGCCCGAGCCGGATTATGAAAATACCCGGCTTGTAATCTATTGGGGTTTGAATCCGGTCAATTCAACTCGCTTCGGTCAATACGCCGCTTACGATGGTTTCAACAGGATAATCCCGGGACTCAAGAAGAGAGGGGCAAAGATCGTTGCCATTGACCCCATGCGCTCGGAGACTGTGTCTCTGGCAGATGAGTGGATTCGGCCTAACATTGCCACCGACAGTGCCCTGGGTCTGTCAATGATCCATACCATCATTGACGAAAACCTCTATGACAAGGAATTTGTGAAGAAGTGGGTTAGCGGGTTCGATGAGATAAAAGCACATGTTGCCACTATGTCGCCTGAGTGGGCGGAGAAGATCACCTCGGTTCCGGCCGCGCGCATAAAGGAGTTTGCGCGGCTCTACGCAAGGGCTGAAGGTGCGACTATTTGCGACGGTAACGGGCTGGATATGCACACGAATGGCGTAGACATGGTGCGGGTCATCTGTCTGTTGATTGCCCTGACAGGCAACTTCGACAAACCGGGAGGGAATGTACTCTTCAGCTTTGTTCAGCAGAACCTTCTTCCTACGGTTAAGGCGACCGGCACATGGATCGGCAAGGATCAGTTCCCGCTGTTTCCGAAGAGTTCCTTCCCTGCCGTAAAGCAGGCGCTTCTGCGCGAAGGGCGTGATCGGCCAAGGGCCATGATTGTTCATCATGCCAATCCGGTGCTCACCCAGGCGAATCAGGAAAGTATAAAAGAGGCTTTCCGTAAGTTGGAGTTTTTAATGGTTTGCGATGTTTTCCCTACCGCAACGACAGAAATGGCGGACCTCGTTCTCCCTGTTGCCGCAGATTTGGAGGCTGTTGACTACCGGGCCTATTCCAGCAGCCGGGGTGGATTTGTCGCCCTTCGGGAAAAAGTGGCCGAGCCTTCCGGAGAAGCCCGGTCTGTCTTCGAAGTCGAATATGCACTGGCGCAGAGAATGGGCATTGAGAAGAGCTATCCGTTTCAGAATGCTGAAGAATGGCTCAATTTTGTGCTGGAACCCTCTCATACCACGATCAATGATCTCAGAAACAAAGGGATCGTGTATGCCTCGCCGCCCGTCTCTTACAGGAAATATGAAAAAGACGGTTTCAAGACGCCCTCAAAGATGGTGGACTGTTATTCCGAAAGGTTTAAAGCTGCAGGCTACGGGGCTTTGCCGACGTTTGAATATCCAAGAGAATCTCATATCACAAACCCTGAATTATCAAAAGAGTATACTCTCTTGGGTACTACCAGAAGGATTGCTCAAATCGTACAAACAAAATTAATTAATCTGCCTGTTACAGGTAAGCTCTATCCTGATCCCCTTCTTATGCTGCATCCTCAAGATGCGGCAAGCAGAGGCATACAGCAGGGCGATCCCGTTGAGGTTGCGTCTCGCAGAGGAAAGATCAAGATCAAGGCCAGAGTGACGGAAGACATCGGTCCGGGAATGGTGGCCGTTGATTTCGGATGGGGAAATCCCACAGATAACAAGGCGAATATCAATCTGCTGAGCAGCGATGAAGTCTGGGACCCTGTATCCGGGGGATATCCCAACAGGCTGTTTCTGTGCGAGGTAATAAAGGCACTGTGACCGGATTAGACTCTTATCAGTCAGCAGCCGGCCGTCAGACAACCAGGCGCAGGATCAGCTTCATTTTATGGTAAGCCCTGGACCGCAGCTGTCTGTCAACGGAAATCGTGCCCGTCGATTTAAACGGATAGGTGAGGGTTTTCAGCGTTGTCTGACGGTCGGCGCGGGACTGTGGAGGGTTACTAAAACAGGCGTTAAACGTGCATCCGCATCACCGCAATGACCCGTCCTTGAATCTCGACGTTTTCGGCCTTGTGGTAGATGGGCATCATGTAGGGGTTGCAGGGCTGCAGGCGAACCTGCTCACCTTCGAAGTGAATCTTTTTGAGAGTTATCTCCTGCTCGTTCTTGAGCCAGGCCGCAACAACATCGCCATTGTTTACTCTCTTCGCGGGCTCCATGATCACGATATCGCCGTCTGCAATCATGGCATCGACCATCGAGTTGCCGCGAACGCGCAATGCGTAGACATTTTTCTTTCCGCGCGCCACCAGGGCTGAGACTGCAATGCGCTCGCCGGCCGCATCCCACGTATCGGCCGGTGGCACCCACACGGGGTGGCCTGCGGCAATTACCCCGAGAATGGGGATTTCGGTCTGCTTGTTCTCTTCGGTATACTTTTCTTTGGTGAGATTGATACTGCGGAATTTTTCACGCGCACGGCTGATCAGCCCTTCCTGTTCAAGGGAATCGAGATGGTATTGAACCACTGAAGGGCTGCTGATCTTGCACCCTTCGGCGATCTCTCGTACGGTAGGAGCATAGCCCTTCTTCTCGCGGAAGCGGCGGATAAACTGCAGAACCTTCTCTCGCGTCTCCGATCCCATAGTAGAATAAGTGTACTAGTGCGACGAGGCAAAGTCAACAATAAAATACAGGGTCACGGGTCACGGGGCATGGGTCACGGAAGACAAAGCGGTAGGACAGGTAACTACTTGCATTCCCATCCGTTGTCACCCCGACGGAAGTCGGGGTCCAATCTTTGGTTTACCCATGACCCATGACCCTGACCCGTGCCCCGTTCTTAAATGGACTTCTCCCACCCCTGGCCCACATCCATGAGGGGCCGTACGGCCTGGACCTCAAAGGTCAGGGCTGCATGCATCGATTTGGCCGTCTCTTCGCCGGCCTTCTCTGCTATCACCTTCTTCATTGTCTCCAGCTTTTCGCCTGAAGTCTGAGAATCAACCATCTTCAGGTAAACCCTGACACCTTTCCAGCCGGGCGGTGCGCCGGCCTGCTCAATGATCATGAAGACAGCATTGGGATTCTCCTGGAGATTGGTGAAAGTCTGATTTTTCCGTACTGCCATGATCACTGTCTTTTCATCGATCATGCGCGGAGAGCCGAAGTATGCTACGTCTACCTTCCCATCCTTGCCTGCTGTACTGAGCGTTCCGATCCTTGGCTGCTTGTTGAAATATTCCATCAATTTTGCTGCCATTTCACACCTCCTGTTGGATGTTTGTCTGGTACGTTACGCAGTCTGATACAAACATGGTATAGCATTTCCGGCAAATTACAAGGGCGGAAGAGGGCAAAAAATTTTTCTTGCCAAACTAGAACATATGTTCTATATTTCTAGTTACCATGAGAATTGCCTGCCTGTATATTCCGCATTTTCATGTCCAGATAGAATCCTTACGATCCCCGGGACTACTGAGGCGCCCCGTGGTGATCGGCGGGTCGCCGGATGAGAAAGCCTCTGTTATTGACTGCTCGGAGGAGGCGGCAGGGAAGGGCGTTTATGCCGGCATGCCGCTTCGGGATGCGTACCATCTCTGTCCCGGTGCAGCTTTCCTCACGTTCGACAAGGAGCTTTCAGAGGAAGTCCGGGAAGAGATGCTCTATCTGCTCGGTGCTATCACCCTCCGGATGGAGCCGAAAGAACAGGGCCTCGTATACCTGGATATCACGAAAGCCCTGAAATTATATATGAGCGATGAGTATGTCGCGTCTACCATTGTTGAGGCGATGCGCGACGCCTTTCATATGAAGGCGAAGGTTGGTGTGGGCAACTCAAGGTTTATTGCTGAACAGGCCGCCATGTGCGCCCCGAAGCAGATACTCGTCATTCCGGCCGGCATGGAGAAGGAATTTGTTGCATCCCTGCAGGTGGATAGATTGCCCGTGGACGAGGGGATAAAAGAACGGCTGAGGCTTTTGGGCCTGCGCAGGCTGGGAAAGGTAGCCGGATTATCCCGGCAGGCAGTTATCTCGCAATTCGGAAAGGAGGGGAAATGCATAAACGATATTGTGAACGGGGTGGAGGATAAGAAGCAGATCTTCAAGAGATACCAGCCGCCCACCCTGGAAAAAAAATTTGTAAGCGATCTCCCTTTCGAAACGATTGGTCAGGTTGCGGGAGCTTTGGGCAGCACCCTTACTGAACTTTCAGCAGAGCTCAACAAGATGGGCAAGGTGTGCCGGAAGCTGAAAGTAACGCTCAATCTCCAGAGCGGGAAACGGGAGCGCCTTTTTGTGTTTAAGAATCCCACTGCCGACGCAAAAGAGATGCTCGCGAGAGTTGTCAATCGACTGGAGAGTATGGCGATACAGGATCCTGTGACAGGCTTTCTGCTTTCCGTTTCTGATTTGAGTGCTGATGCGGGTATGCAGGAGCATCTGTTCAGAAGAAGAGCAATCTTGAGCGAGAAGCTGAAAGGAGTCAAGGGCTATCTCGAGGCCCTGTATGGTCATACGCCCCTTTTCATGGTGAGGGAAGGGGAAGGGAATTCATTGCTGCCGGAGAGGAAGTTTGTATATTCGGAAATATGAAAGGATAGAATTTTATCGCAGATGTACGCCGATAAGGGCAAGGAGAGATGTACGCAGATGGGTATGCCGGTGGACAGCATTGTGAGTGCGCAGCCTCCTTTAGGGTACGACGCCAATGCTATCCATCCACCCGCAAGCGGGTACCCGAGCGCTCGCGCGCAGGGTCTCACCCCACCGGAGGTGCGGGTGATTGCTCGGATAGCCGCTGTATCCCTATCCGGGCAATACTGAACTATCGGCGTTCATCATAGCCTTTATCAGTCTTGATCGGCGATAAAAAATTGGTTCCAGGAGGGAAGAAGTCATGCTGCAGAAATTTCGTAACACGGAACATATAACTCGTAAAGATTTTTGTGAAGGATCCGAAACTCGTCACTCGTCACCTGTCACCTGTTACCGTAACGATGCGGTGGCTTCGCCATACGCCCCGGAGAAGATAGAGGTGGCTGCGCAGGAAGGGAGCCCTTTTGTCGTCAGGCTGAAAAAGCGGCCCGTGCTGGTGAAGGACATTGTCAATAAATGGCGTATAGACGAAGAGTGGTGGCGCAAGCCGATCTCCCGTCTTTATTTCTCGCTGGAGCTGGAAAACGGTGCACGACTTACGGTCTTCCGTGATCTCGTGGCAGGCGCATGGTACCGGCAAAATTGGGCATAAGAGATAGCAGACGATGGACGACCGTCCGCCGCGGCGGACTAGGACGAACAATATTATCCACAGACCAGAACAGACAGATACTGGACAAGAACGGACGGATTTTACCCTTCCAGCCTTGTCGACCTGACAAGGCTGGATGCGGTCCATGAATTCTCAGGTCGAGATTTCATGGAAGAAATACCGTCCGCAGTGGTCATGCAGTTATCCGCATTTGTCTGTGGTGAATGTTTGGTAATGCGAAATCGGTATTTAGAGCTTCACTGCCACTGCAATTTCTCGTTGCTCGACGGGGCGTCCACTGTTGAGCAGCTCGTCGAGGCCGCCCATAATGCGGGCATGGGCGGCCTCGCACTCACCGACCACAATGGGCTCTATGCAGCTCCGCAGTTTTTCCGGGCAGCTAAAGAAGCGGGTATCAAGCCTGTCATCGGCGCAGAGCTCACGCTGGATAGCAGCTTTCACATAACGCTTCTCGTCAAAAACAGCACCGGTTACACGAACCTCTCCCGCTTGATCACCAGGGCGCAGCTTGCCGGAACGAAGGGTGATCCCAAGCTCACGTTCGCCGATCTCGCGGAGCGCAGCGAAGGGCTCATCTGTCTCTCGGGATGCAGTAAGGGTGAGATTCCGTCCCTGATGCTGAAGGGGCAGAAAGACGAGGCTTTAAAGGCAGCGCAGAAATATCTCTCCGTTTTTGGTCCCGATCGTTTTTACATAGAATTGCAGCATCATCTCCATCCTGAAGATTCAAGGCTCTGCAAGCAGCTTGTTGAAATGGCCGGCACGCTCGGAGTTCGCACAGTCGCGACCAACAACGTTCACTATGCGGCGAGAGAAGATCACCGGCTGCAGGATATCCTTGTCTGCATCAGGAACAGGGTCACGCTCGACAATTCAGCAGGATTCCGTAAGCCCAATTCGGAATACTATCTCAAGAGCGCTGACGAAATGCTTACCTTGCCGCATCTTCCGAATGATGCGATCAGCCGGACTCTTGCCATCGCCGAGCAGTGCGACTACAATCTTGATTTCTCTTCGTACCGCTTCCCCGAATTTCCTCTGCCCGCGCAGGAGACAGCCGAACAGTATCTCAGGAAACTCTGCCTGAAAAAAGCCCGGCAACGATTCGGCGAGCTTAATGAGACGATCAAGGAGAGGCTCGATTATGAATTTGAGCTGATCAGAGGCAAGGGGCTCTTCGGCTATTTTCTGATTGTCTGGGACATCATGGAATTTGCCCGGAAGAATGGCATCCTGGCTCAGGGCAGGGGTTCTGCGGCAAGCTCGCTCGTTGCCTATGTGCTCGGCATCACGCCGGTCGACCCGATCAGGCACAATCTTTTTGTTGGCAGGTTTTTGAACGAGTTCGGGATCCCTGATATCGACATCGATATTTCAACCAACAGAAGGGAAGAGGTGATCCAGTACGTGTATGAGAAGTACGGCAGGGAGCATGCGGCAATGGTCTGCACGTACGTTACTTTCCGGGCAAGGAATGCTGTCAGGGAAGTGGGGAAGGTCCTCGGGCTTCCCCCGCATATCCTCGACAGGATGGCAAAATCCCTGTCTTCATACAGTGCGGCGCACGCGATCAAAGATCTCAAGGAGATCGCTGAATTCAGGGGATATCTCGGATCGGATGCCTGGGAACATTTTGTCGGCATGTGTAATAAGATAGCCGATTTCCCGAGGCACCTCTCGATACACGTGGGCGGCATGATCATCTCGTCAAGACCGGTTTCCGAGATCGTGCCGCTGGAATGGGCGCGGGCAGAAGGGCGCGTGGTCTGCCAGTGGGACAAAGACGGTGTGGATGACGCCGGCCTGATAAAGGTCGATCTTCTCGGCCTCAGGATGCTTTCCCTGATCAGTGATGCCATGGAATTGATCAGCGATGCGGCGGAATGTATCGAAGATGGAGAAGCCGCTCCTTTTGATCTTGATCGGCTTCCCATGGATGATCCGGCAGTGTATGGGATGATTGCAAAGGCTGACACCATCGGCGTATTCCAGGTTGAGAGCAGGGCGCAGATGCAGTCGCTGCCGCGGGTGAAGCCGTGCACGCTTGAGGACCTCTGCGTGGAGGTGGCGATCATACGCCCCGGACCCTTGCAGGGTAATATGGTGCATCCCTACATGAAGCGGCGGCAGGGAGTCGAGCCTGTGCAGTATCTTCATCCGCTCCTTGAACCCGTGCTCAAGGAGACACTCGGCGTGATCCTTTTTCAGGAGCAGATACTCCAGGTCGCGATCCTGATTGCGGGCTTTACCGCAGGCGAGGCAAACAAGCTGAGAAAGGCGATGGGACGGAAGAACGGCTTTGTCGAGCTGCAGAAATGGCGCGGCCGCTTTGTTGATGGTGCTCGGGCCAAAAATATAGATGAGGCGACAGCGCATAACATATTCGACCTGATCGGCGGTTTTGCCGAATTCGGTTTTTGTAAAAGTCACGCGATGAGTTTTGCGCTCCTCTGCTATCGCTCGGCATTTTTGAAGCACTACTATCCGGAGGCATTCTATTGTGCGCTTCTCAACAACCAGCCCATGGGCTTCTATCAGCCTGAAGTGATCATCAATGATGCAAAGCGGCACGGCGTTGTGATACTGCCCGTAGATAGCAACAAGAGCCTCTGGCAGTGCAGTATTGAATCACTACGGATACATTCTCCGCAGCCTGCCGCGTGTGCCGTCATTCCGGCGCACGCGCGGAATCCAGAAACCGGACTGGATGCCGGATCGACGTCCGGCATGACGTAGAATATCCCGCTGCTTGCGGCGAGGGTAGACATTGATGAGAATGAGTATCCGGCTTGGATTCAGGTATGTCAAAGCGATGGGCGAGGACAAGGCAGGGAAGATCATTGCAGCGCGGCTGAGAGGACCCTTCGCGTCGCTCAGGGAGTTCTGCTTTCGAACAAGACTTGACAAAGAATCAATCCAGAACCTCATAGCTGTCGGAGCATTCGATGAAATCGACCGGTCACGCAGGCATCTCCTCTGGGAGTTTGGTTCGCTTGAGATGACCGGCTATGATGGAATGAATCTTCCTGCAACAGAAAAGGTCGCGCTCGACGAGATGAATTCCCGCGAGGAAGTCATAGCCGATTATTCCATCCAGGGTTTTTCCGCGCGGCGTCACCTGATTGATGAATATAGAGAAAGGCTGAACAGCATGGGGGCTGTGGGAAGCTCACAGGTAGAGAAATCTCACTCAGGGAGAGAGGTGAAGATAGGCGGCCTGACGGTCTGTCTGCAGATGCCGCCTACGGCAAAAGGCTTTGCCTTCCTGACTCTTGAAGATGAAGAAGGGTTGACGAATGTGGTGCTGCGACCGGACGTGTACAGGGCGTACAGGCAGGTCGTGCGGCTGGAGCCGCTGATTATGGTGGATGGGACCGTGCAGAAGGAGGACGGGGTGACCAACCTCATAGCGAGAAGGGTATCCTCGCTATGAGGTTGACCTTCGGCGGGACGGCGCGTAAAAAGGCCATCCGCTTTGTCGCCCTTCGGCCCGTGACACTTCGACGTACCACGAGGTACGCCTGTGTGCCCCGGCCCTCGGAGCTCCGCGCGTTGAGTCCTTTTTACGAGCCGTCAAGCACATCATGGGTGTATGGCATTGGGCTGATGGGCGAATAAAATCGGTTAAGGTCGTTGAAATGACTTTCGGGTTACACAGGAATATGGTACCATAAATGGCATCAAATTAAATATTAGAAAGGATGTGATTAATAATGTCCTTCAGCATTTCCGAAGATATAAAATCAGTGTCGGACCTCAAAAAGAAGACCAATGAGATATTCAGGCAATTGCATGAGACTGGCCGGCCCATTATCGTCACGGTCAACGGCAAGCCCGACGCGGTCTTGCTGGATGTAGAAGTGTTTGAGAAGAAGCTGAAATCGTTGAATCTTGGAATCCTGCTGGCCGAAGCAGAAGCTGATGTTAAGCAAGGTGACATACGAGAGGCGCGAGCTTTTATAAAGGAGTTTAAGAAGGGTGCGAAAGTACCGGGTTGAGATTACCAGAGTAGCCGAATCAGACATACGGGACATCTTCCAATATATTGCGTCTGATAATCGGACTGCGGCAACGAAACTAGTAGTTGAAATGGAACGGCAAATTGGTTCCTTGGAGCGGTTCCCTTTAAGGTGCCCCATAATTCCTGAATCGCGGGAATTAGGGAAAGAGTACCGACACATTGTCTACGGCAACTATAGAACAATTTTTAGAATCGATAGAGCGAGAGTGATTATCATGCGGGTTATCCACGGCGCCCGATTGCTGAACCTGGAAATGTTTCGAAAATAGCCTAACGGCACATTTCTTATTGCATTTTGCAGGCGACGGAGTAAGATAAAAGGAGGTTGCTTGGTATGGTAAGGATCAGTCCAGATACAGCGGGAAGAATCAGAGTGCGTATTCCGATGAAGTCGGCCGCCCAATATGATCCAAGCTGGCCACCGATTCCGGAGCAAGCCGGCCACCTAATATGATGGACCCGGCCACCCTCATCGGAGCCGTCAGGCGACGCTGGTAGTTTCCTACGTTACATCCTTTTTCTCCTTTGTGTCAATGCTGCGTTTCTTTTTCCTCATCGACTCTCCTTTCAGGGTTATGCGGTGAGCATTGTGCACGAGCCTGTCAAGCAGAGCATCGGCAATCGTTGGATCACCGATCATCTCATGCCAATGCTCAACCGGCAGCTGACTGGCGATGATGGTTGCTCCCGTCCCGTGACGGTCTTCAATCACCTCCAGAAGATCCCGCCGCTCGGCATCGGTTAAGGGTGCAAGAGCAAAGTCATCCAGGACGAGGAGTGCTGTTCTTGCCAGGCGCGTCAACACCCGTGCATAACTACCGTCAGCGCGGGCCATCGCCAGCGTGTAACAGAGCGTAGGCGTCCTGACATAGAAAGCGCTGAGGCCTTCCCTGCAGCTCGTATGCGCCAGCGCACAGGCGATAAACGTCTTCCCCGCTCCGGTCGGTCCTATGATAAGGACGTTCTGATGTTTGCGCACCCACGCGCAGGTTGCAAGACTGAGGACCACGGACTTATCGATCCCCCGTGGCGTTTTGTAATCGATATCCTCGATGCAGGCAGCAAGCTTTAGCCGTGCATTGACCAGAAGCCGTTTCATCCTCCGGTTCTCGTGGTACAGATACTGGGCATCGACGAGGAGGCCAATCCGCTCTTCAAAAGACAAATCGTTCATGTCGGTGCGGTCCATCTGCTCCTTCAGGGCGTCAGCCATCCCGAAGAGTTTCAGTGCATGAAGTTTTTCAAAAGTCTGTTCGTTCAGCATAGGTGCTCCTTGTAGTAGGTGTTACCCCGGATGTTTTCATGATCGATGGCAGGTGTGCTCATGCTGATGGGGAGTTCCTTCCCGTCCAGGTTATGGCGCAAGATAGACTGGACACTCCGGTAGGAGAAGGCTTTCATGACCAAAGCGCGAGCGCAGGCTGCCTCCAACCGTTCGATCCCGTAGCGCCTTCCCAGCCGGATGATCCCGAGTGCCGAGCGGAAGCCCTGTTCCGGATGCGCCTTCCGTTCCATGATCTCCTTAACCAGCGCTTCCGTGGAGGGTCCTGTTTTTGCCGCCCAGCGGATGATACGGGAGGGCGTCCATTCCAGATAGCGTTTATGCGATTCGGGCATGTGGGCGGTTATCGTGGTGTGTTGACCGCGCACGTAACTTCGCTTGTGTGATGCCACCCGGTTACCCTTGAAGAAGATCTCTACGGTGTTCGCCGTCATACGGGCATCCATCCGGTGGCCCCGGAGCTGATAGGGCACACTGTAGTAGTGATGATCCAGTTCCACGTGGTAGTCGATGTTTGCCTTCGGTTTTTCCCACACCGCATACTCGTAGCGCTCATCCGGCAAGGGCTTCATTGCCGGCCGATCAACCGTCTCAAACAGATGGCGTCGTGATACTTTCAGCTTCTGCAACGGCTTGGTATTGAACTCCTCCAGTTTCTCACGGATAGCTTGGTTGAGCTCGCCGATACTGAAGAAGGTGTGGTTCCTTAAGCCTGCGATGATCCACCGCTCTGCAATGAGCACTGCCGATTCGACCTTGGCTTTGTCTTTCGGCTTCTTCACTCTGGCCGGGATCACTACCGTGCCATAGTGTGTCGCCATGTCCTGATATGTCGGGTTGAGATCAGGCTCATAGCGGCACGGGTGCGTCACTCCGACTTTTGGATTATCAGGCACCAGGATCTCGGGAACACACCTCATGAACTCGAACGCATGCACATGGGCATGAATCCAGGAAGGGAGATCCTCCGCAAGGACCGCCTCAGCATAGGTGTAGTTGCTCGCGCCTAAGGTGGCGACAAAGAGATAGGCAGGGTGCGTGACGCCATTGCCATCGTGGATCGGGATCGTGTCGCCGGCAAAGTCGACCAACAGCTTTTCTCCCGCCTTGTACGTCTGCCGCAGCGCGATATCGAGTGTTTTGACCCACGCGCGGTAGCGCACGCAGAACTGACTGTACTGATAGCCATCGGGAGTGTGTTCGCGGTACTCATCCCATAAGAGCTTCAGCGTGACATGCTTCCTCTTCAGTTCGTTGTAGAGGTAATCAAACGGCGGCATATTCCTTCGTTCGATCGTCAGTGGGATACTGGAGGGGAAGAGGAGATGCTCCAGGCGAGTCTCATCTAAGTCTTCCGGAAGTGGCCAGACGAGGCCTGCCCGCTCTGCACGGTCAAGATACTCTTTGATCGTCGCTCTCCCGACACCGCAGCTCTGTGCTGCTTGGCGGGCCGATAACCCGTTCCCCCAGCAGAGCCTGAGGATTTCTTTCACCTTGCGCATAGATAACCTCCTGAATGCCATTGCCGCTCCTTGCCGTTTTTGGCAGAGCGTACCACGGCATTCTTATGGAATTTATCCAGCGTCTCTTGGGGCTCGTTCGAGGGTGGCCGGATCCATCATATTAGGTGGCCGGCTTGGATCATATTAGGTGGCCGGGTTCAATCATATTCAGTGGCCGGCTTGGGCCGGATTAGTAGAAACACCGGCGAAGACCGGACCCACCTCTCGCCGTTGAAGAGACCCATTTGGCCGATTTTTGACCCACCGCAAGAACATCGGTTTTGAGACCCACCCCGATACCCCCGTACAGTTAATCCTCTGTCTTCCCGGTAACACCCGTCCTCTTTTCCTGCGCAGCATTTTTGGTCCACACTCTTTCCAACCGACGTGGTTGTGGAGGAGCCATGGAGAAGACGTGTCCTCACTGCGGGAAGAGGTTTCTCCCCCATCCCGCTGTTCGCAATCAGCGATACTGCGGAAGCACTGACTGCCAGAGAGCGAGGAAGAGGAGGTGGCACAAGGAAAAGCTCAAAGACGACCCCGACTACCGGGAGAACCAGGCTGCGGCCCAGAAGGGGTGGCGCGCAAGGAACAAGGGCTACTGGAGAGCATACCGGAAGAACAATCAGACCTACAGCCAACGGAACCGCCTGTGCCAGAGGGAGCGGAACCGGCAGAAGCGGATGATTGCAAAGATGGATGAGCTTGGAGCAAAAAACCTCATAGCTCCTGGCCGCTATCGGCTCGTCCCTCTTTACGGGAAGATTGCAAAGATGGACGAGCTCATCGTCGAAATCGGCGTCGTTGCAAGGGGATACCCCAGGTGCGTGATTGCAAAGAGATGACCAGCTTCTCATTCCTCACGCTCGCGGTTATGATGAAGCCGATGGATGGACCCATAGAAGCTATCGAGCTGTCGAAGATGGGCGAGAGATACGGAGCCTTCCGGATCGTGAACCCGAGAGCGGACGCGGCCATGGCGAAGTCGATGAAGAAGTACGGGCAGCTGTCCCCCGTCGTGTGCGCGAGGACGACAGACGGCTATGAGCTTGTCGACGGCTTCAAGCGCCTGAGGGCCTGCCGTCATATCGGGACAGAGACGCTCAAGGCCAGGATCCTCGACGCAACCGAGCGGGTTATAAAGGCCGCCATCATCCAGTTGAACCGGGGCCGATCAGTGAACTGGAAGAGGCCATGGTGCTTTCTTCCCTCCACCGAGAAGATGGACTCACGCAGACGGAGATCGCGGTATTGCTGGGCAGGCACAAGAGCTGGGTGAGCCGGAGGATATCGCTGATCGAGAGGCTCTGCGAGGAGGTGCGGGAGGATATCAGGCTCGGGCTCCTGCCGGCAACCGTGGGAAGGGAGCTTGCGATGTTGCCGCGCGGCAACCAGAAGGACGCAGCGCATCGCGATCGTCAAGCACCGGTTGTCGACGAGGGAGGCGGCAAGGCTGATCGCGTATCTCGCCTCCCGTCCGCGATGGGAACACCCGTGCATACTCGCGAGCCCCTGGGAAGTCGTGAAGCCGAACGAGCCGAAGCCTCTTCTTGCAAAGCGGCTCCTCACCCTTGATCGCATCGCGAGATCGGTTGCCAAGAGCGTCGCGATGCTCACCCCCGTGGAAGCCAACATGCTCTCCGGTCTTTTGGGTTCGCGGCACGTGCCTCCGCTGAAGCCGCGGTGGCCGTCTTGAAGGAAAGAGGTACATGAGCCGCCAGGAATTTGAACACACCCTGATCATCATGCACAACGAGGGGTGGTCGATACGATCGCTCTGCCGTCACTTCGGCACGTCCAGGAACGCGGTCCGGAGGATCTTGAGAACCCATGAGCGACAAAGGAACTCAGGCCACGACATCCTCACGAAGAGGCTGAAGCGGGTAAGCAAGCTCGATGTCTTCGAGCCCGAGTTACAAAAGATTGTGGAGAAATACCCGAAAATCACGGCCGTGCGGCTTCTCGAGAAGCTTATGGAAGCGGGCTTTACCGGCGGCATCACGATACTGCGCGAGCGGCTCGCGGACATAAGGCCCCGTAAGGAACCGATGATCCGGTTTGAGACAGGCCCAGGGGTTCAGGGCCAGATGGACTGGAGCCCCTACACGATCCCCTTTACCCGAACGGGTAAGAGGACGGTCCAGTGCTTCTCCTATATTCTGGGCTTCTCGCGGCGGCAGTATATCGACTTCACGACACGCCGCGACTTCTATAGCCTGATCCGCCGGCATCAGGATGCCTTCCAGTATTATCAGGGCGTACCAAGGGAATGCCTCTATGACTCCGAGAAGACCGTTGTGCTCCGGTGGGAGGCGGGAAAGCCCGTCTTCAACCCCGCATTCACGAGCTTTATTACCCATTACAACTGCAAGCCAATCGCGTGCCGGCCCGGGCATCCGGAAACGAAGGGGAAGATCGAGTCGCCTTTTAAATTTATCGAGGGAAACTTCCTCGGCGGCAGGGAGTTCGAGGACTTGGAAGACTTGCGGACAATCGCCCGGTGGTGGCTCAAGGAAAAATCAGACCTGCACGTCCACCGCACCACGGGGAAGCCTCCCCTGGAACTCTTCGATGAAGAGGAACTCCAGCCCCTTCCCCTCCATCCCTATGACACCGCGGAAGTGGCCTTACGGGTCTGCGACGCTGAAGGATTTGTCAGCTTCGAGACGAACCGGTACTCCGTGCCCTCAGGCTACATCGCCGATATCCTGAGCCTCAAAGCGACAGACGAGGAGATCCTCGTTTACAGCCCCGAGATCGATTGCATCGCACGGCACGGAAGGGAGTCCGCGGGCGCCGGTAAAAAGGTGGAGGACCCGAATCACTTCGTCACAAAAAGAATGCGGTACGGGCTCGAACCGGTGCGTGAGGCGTTCCTCGCTTTAGGCGAGCAAGCCGATGCGTTCCTCAAGGGGCTCATCGAAAAGCAGCCGAGAAACTGCGGCTTCCACGCCCGCTGCATCCTCCGGATGAAAGAGCACTACGAAAGCGGCGACATCCATAAAGCGCTCGAGCATGCCCTCAGGTATCATGCCTTTGACGGACGAGCGGTGGAGAGGATCCTCAGAGCCAAAGCGCACGAGCGCACCCTCGAGTCCGTCCGGAACGAAAGAGCGCGACGGAATCTTGAAGATACCCTGCCGAGGATCGCGCAGCGGTCCCTCCATGAATACAGCGAGCTTTTGGAGAGCAACGATGAAGACGAAGACGCTACCGGAAGAAACTCTGACGAGGATCAGGGAGCATCTGAAAACGCTCAAGCTGATCGGGATCCAGAAGGTCCTTGAGAAAGAACTGTCGGAAGCCGCAGAAAAAGGGCTTGCCCCGACGGAGCTCCTCGAACGGCTCCTTGCCGTCGAGGCAAACGCATTGATTGAACGGAGGATTGAACGGAGGATAAAGGAGTCACGGCTTCCCGAAAGGAAGCTGCTTGCCGACTTTGACTTCAACTTCCAGACCGGGCTCGATAAGGCCCAGGTCATGGAGATCGCGAAGCTTGACTTCGTGGAGCGGAAGCAGGGGCTTCTGATTGCCGGAAACTCGGGCACGGGGAAGAGCCACATCACAAAAGCATTGCTTCTTTTGGGCTGCGCCCGGCTCTTCCGGTGCCGCTACACGACGGCTGCCGACATGCTCACGGAGCTCATGGCCAGCCGGGCCGACGACACCTTCTCCAGGAAGCTCAGAGACTATACCTCTCCCGAGATACTGTTCATCGATGAACTTGGCTTTGACCGGTTGGAACAGCAAGACGCGCGGAACGCCTCCCTCTTCTTCAAGGTCATCGATGGCCGGTACTGCAAGGGCAGCACGCTTATCACTACGAACATTGATTTTAAGGAGCTCGGCGATTACTTGGGGGATCCCGTGGTCACCACCGCCATCGTCGACCGCATAATCCATCACTCCATCATCATCAACATCGAGGGGCCGAGCTGGAGAATGCACGAATCAAAAAAACTCAACGCCTCAACGGGTAAACCGCAAAGAACGAAATCGTAATTCTCGCTGCTTACGCGACGTTCCTGTCTTGCAATGAAGCAAAATGCGTGCGGGATGTGCATGAGAAGACGGAGGGGCGGGTCCTCAAAACCGGCGTCAAACAACTTCTCTCAACTCAATAACAAGCAACTTGGGGCGGGTCCAGCTGCATTGGCAAGGTGGATCCGTTCTTAACGGCCTGTTGCCCAAATCCCTGAGAAGAGTTCCTGCCAGGAAAAAAGCGGGACGAAGATGTTCATAAGTGTATACAATTTGCTTGCACTTTGATGAGGGGCATGGTACCCTTTAAACGCTCTCTGAGCAAGGAGATACGGCCCATGATGCGTTACCAGCCGCCCGCGAATGACCCCCTCTTTTCCGTCAATGTGCAACTGGAAATGAGAGTCCGTAAGGACCACCCCCTCCGGAAGATCAAGGAGCTGGTCGACTTCGATTTCATTTACAAAGAAGTGGAGAAGACCTATGGAAAGAACGGCAATCTCTCCGTGCCTCCCCCGGTCATCCTCAAGCTCATGCTCCTTCTCATACTCTACAATGTCCGTTCAGAAAGGGAACTGATGGATACCCTTCCCGAGCGGTTGGACTGGCTCTGGTTTCTCGGGTTCACCATTGAATCGTCTGTACCGGATCATAGCGTGCTGTCGAAAGCCAGAAAGAGATGGGGAGAGGAAACCTTCAAACATTTTTTCGAACGGATTGTCGTACAGTGCGTTGAGGCAGGATTGGTCGACGGCACGAAGATCTTCATGGACTCAAGTCTCATCGATGCCGATGCCTCGAATAACTCGGTCGTGGATACCCACGCTCTTAAACGGCATCTCAACGAACGATACCGCGAGCTGGAAAAAAGGCTGGATGTTGGTAAGACGGGAGAGCCTCAAGAGGCAGATGCTCGGAAAACCAGAACGGTCGTGAACAGCCGTTATGTCTCCACCACCGATGCGGACGCCTCTATTATCCGCCATGCAGGGGGTAGGGCAAAGCTCCGGTATAAAACGCACCGGGCGGTTGATGGGCTCCATGAAGTGATCACCACGGTGAAGGTGACGCCCGGTGTTGTTGACGACGGGCATGAAATGGGCTTTCTCATCGAGGAACACGAAAAGAATACCGATGTAATGGTAACAACCGTGGTCGCTGACAGCAAGTACGGAACAAAAGAGAACCTTCTCCTCTGCCATGACAAGGGCATACACGCCCACGTGCCCACCATCAAGGCTATCACCAGCGGCACGAGTTCTCGAGAAGGGATCTTCCCGGAAGAACGGTTTGTCTATCACAAGGAGACCGACACCTGCACGTGCCCCGCCGGTCATACACTGAAGAAAAGGTCGATCCACGAAGACAAACAGAACATCGAGTACGCCGCGTCGAAGAAAGACTGTGATGCCTGTTCCTTACGATCCGGATGTACCAGAAGCAAGGGATTCCGGACCGTACAACGTCATGTCCGCCAGGAAGAGCTCGACCGTATGTTCGCCCTGACGAAAACGTGTTCAGCAAAGAACAACCTGAAGACCCGCCAACAACTCATGGAACGTTCCTATGCCAGAAGCACCCGTTTCGGATTTGATCGAGCCCGGTGGCGGGGCCTGTGGAAGGCATGCATCCAAGAATACTTCGTGTCAGCCATTCAGAATATCGAGACCTTGATCCGGTATGGAAAGAAACCGACGAAGGGGGTGAGGACTGCCCCGTTAAAGACTTTGGCAAGGGCAGTGTGGGTACATATCAGGTCGTACCTTTCTTTTCAAAGGAGCAGAGCATGCGTCGGCGGCAGCCCTGCGGTCTGATGTTTCCCGGAAGCGGCGGGGGCGCCACAGCTCCCCGTCACAGGGTTAGTTTGGGCAACAGGCCGTTAACTGGTGACACTAGACATACAGCTTTCCCGATATTTTGTCCTTTATCAAATATACGCCATTCACCGAAGAGAGCGCTTTTACCCAAGTGAGATTTGTATCTGGGAAATCTATCAACATCTTAAGGTCTGGGAAATCCAAGCCCACCTGACTGAATGACTGAAAATCTCCGATGGATTTTTTCCCTCTTAATTCAACTACCTTTTTATCCTTCGATTGAACCCAGGCAACGGTCGCAGCGCCCCATTCAATAACTAAACGGGCAGACAAGTCATCAAGGATATCGTTTCTTCTTAGGTCGTACCGGACACAATTATTGAACCAACTTTGGGGTAAATTGTGTTTTTGTAACTCGCATAGAGTTTCCTCCGAGAATTTTAAGTTTTCTGTGCATCCCCGGATATCCCATAACCCCAGGAGAAGGGCTGTTGTTTTGTAATATGGAGCAAAAACTAGAATAGACTCGGCATCCCCAAATCTACCAGGCTTCTGGAAGCTCTGATAAGCTTCGAGTCGTGGGAGGTTATCAATAAAGGTCTCTCGAATAGAGATTTCCTTATTCCCATGTCGAACCAACTTTACTTTGCTCGGTTCTATTTTGTAGATTTCCAATATTCGGTAGACTGTTATCATCTCATTCAGCAGAACGCCGCGATCAACCGCCGGGTGGTAGGCCAATGCCCATCTCTCGGATAGTGACCGTGGATTTTGACACTCCGATTTTCTCACGCCGTTCTTTAGTGATTCGATCAAGAGGCAGCAAGAGACCTGGATTATCCAGGGATGCCACAAATTGCTCGATATCGTCTTCCGTGATCATTTGTCTGTTTTCCTACCTATGGTTCGAGGGTCAGCCAGGGGCCGCTTACGACCGATCCGGCGCACACCCCCATTGATTCAATTACCACATAGAATCGGTTATTACAACCGAATAATGGGATATGATGAATTCAGGAAAGAGTTTAGAAATGGAGCTGCAGGGTCTGATAGGTCAATTCCATATTCCACACTTATG
>CAWGRP010000031.1:0-21038 GCA_963825005.1 uncultured delta proteobacterium
TTCGTTCAGTAATCAGAAAGGTTTCAGATGATAGCTGACAGACAAACATAGCAGTGCTATAGTAAAAGAAGGGTTATATTTTACAGAGCAGTGAGAAAATAGATTCGGAAATTTCGATTGACGATGTTAGCCGACAGTGATGGAAATTGAGAAACGCAAGTAGCCTTGGCATGAGTCATCTCAGAACTGGAGCTTACGATGAATACATTTTGGTTCTAATGGCTATACTAGTAACATTGACAGGTTGCGGACTGGTTTCAAATGATGCTGGAGGACACTCTTCGAGTCTTCCGTTGGGCTGCCAACGTCAAGGCAGTGTCAGTTTTACCATGGGTGAGAATCAAGCACATACAGTGTGCAGAATTAACGTTACATATAGTAACGGATCGAGCGTGGAAACAAGACCGATAGTTGAGGTTGTTCTTTATGATTCAGTGGGGAATACCATTGAAAGAAGATTTATTTACTTCGATCCGATACTTCCGGGAAAGATGCAAGAGAAGGAAAATCTTTTTTACGGACCCAATATCTGCTCTGTGAAAAGATTATTCATTCCTACCGCGACAGACGCTAACAATCTTGACGTTGATAATATATGTGGTGTTTCCAGAATGGAATATAGCGTACAGTAACAATTCGTCAGACCTAAAGCTTGTCTGCATGAATTACGCTAGAGAGATCGCTAACCTTTATGGTGGTTGATTAATAGGCTACGTCAACCTACACAACTTCTCTTCGCCCCGTACAGTGTCAAGGACCAAAGTAATTCCCCACCGCCGGGGCCGCGGTAAATCCCCACTCTTGCCGAGTGGGTAGTTGTCGTCAGTTGTTGCTCGGACTCAGTTTCTTCCTATAGGACTCTCCTTCATCAATCATAACGTGATGGGCATGGTGGCTCAGGCGGTCGAGCGCCGAGTTGGCCATGACCGGGTCGGGGAACAGCGCCACCCAGTCCTGCGGCGGCCGGTTGCTCGTGATCACGATGGACGATCGGAGGTGGCGCTCCGTGACGAGTTCATAGATGTCCTCGGCCTGGATGGGCGTGAGCGCGGTCAGTCCGAAATCATCGACGATCAGAAGATCGGGGTGAAGGTACTTCTTGAGCTGTCTCTCCCATGACTGATCGGCCCGTGCGGCAAAGAGGCTCGGAGCATCTTGGCCGCTTTGACAAACAGTGACGTATAGCCCCTTCTGCAGGCCTCGTGACCGAGCGCCTGGGCGAGGTGGGTCTTCCCCACGCCGGCCGGTCCGTAGATCAGGACATGCTCCTTCTTCTCGATAAAGAGGCAGGTGGCGAGATCGGTAACGGTGCCTCTTTTGATCTTCGGGTTGAAGGCGAAGTCGAACCCTTCCAGCGTCTTCTCTTCTTCGAAGGACGGCCTGCTGTATCCTCACGGTGAGTTTCTTCGCCTCCCTTCGTTCGATCTCGTCCTGCACGACGAGGGCAAGGAAGGCAAGATGAGAGAGTTCATCCTTTTCTGCCTGGGTGACCCTGAGCTCGAGGCGTTTCGGTAAACCCTCCGAGCTTCAGCTTGCGCAGTTGGGCCATGAGGTGGTGATCAATCATGGCGCACCTCCCGGCTGAAGTAGCGGGTGCTCGCAAGAAGCGCTGTCCCGAGATCCGACAGCGGCGATCGTGGCGTCGGCTGTCTCGGTCTATGCCGTTCTCCAGCATCGTCTTGATGCTCCTGTAGCGGGTGTTGCCGAAGAGCAGTGCCCTTTCTGCGACCTTCTCGATGCAATCGCCGAGTACTTCTCGGCGAGACGTAAGATCGCCTGGGCTTTGCGGAGGTTCCTCATGGCGTGCTCTTTGAGGATCGCGGTGATGAGCGCTTCCGTATGGGGACCGAACTCGGCTGCCTTCTTCCTGCACCACGTGGGCGTCGCCATGAGGAAGGCGAGTTTCTCCGGCGGGTAGTCGGTCTGGTCCGTCACCCATCGTTCCCGGACGGTATGCGAGCGGGGATGGACCTTGATCGCGCTCATGGTCAAGGAAGAACTCCACCATCTTCTGGGTCCCCTTCGCCCATACCTTTTTGCCGATGTATCTCGTCGGTAGGGAGTAATAGGATTTCTCGAAGACAATATGGTGGTCGGGATGGACCGTGCACTCCTTCCACAAGGGACGCTCGAAGGGAGGGCAGGCAGCGCATTCAGATGCGGCCTGCTCTTCGGCAAGGAAGGCGGGATAGGGCTTTCTCTTGGTGGTCCCGTGGATCTCCATGGCCGATCTCGTCCTTGCACCAGTGGAGAGCCCGCTCGTTGGCCTCATTGATGTCGGCGAAGGTCCTTCCCGCAAGGAGGTGCTTTCGGACGATCGGGCACGGCGCGTTCGACCTTCCCCTTGTGTTCGGGATCGTTGCCTTCGCCGGGTCGGCGACAAAGCCGATAATGCCGCTCCATGTCGGCATAGGCCCGGTTGACGGCGGGATCGTAGATGTCGGCTTTCAGGACGCCCGATTTCAAGTTGTCGAGGATGATTCTCTGCGGGTACGCCGCCGAAGCAGGCAAAGGCCCGTTCATGACAGTCGAGCCAGGTAGGGATGTCCTGATGGAAGACAAACCGGACGAACTTGTGACGGCTCGAAGGAGAGGGTCATGATGAAGGCCCAGGTCTTGCGTCTCTTCCGGGTCTCGGGATCGTTCATGAGTCCCGCATAGCCGAAGTCGACCTGGGCCTCATCGCCGGCGGGAGTTTCGATGCGGACGGTCGCCTGGTGTCCTGCGCGAAGGAGAACTCCTGATCGAGGTAACGCTTGACCGTCGAGTAGCCGACGGCGATGCCGTGGTTCTCTCGAAGAGCCGCCACACCTGCTTGCGCGGTCATATCCTTAGTCATCGAGCCACTCGCGCGATCTCATCCTTGTACGGGCGATGAGATCGAGGGCCGGCGTCTCGTAGGTGACCTGACTGCGTGTCCATGAGATCCTTGAGCTTGCCCACGAGTTCCTGTTCGTCGGGTACCGGCCCTCCCTGCTCGATCGCCAACGACTCCTGCGATGCCGAGGTACTTACGCACGGTCTTTCTGTCAAGACCCAGCGACTTGCTGATATGCTGGATCTTCATTCCCTTGTGCCACTGGTAGATGGTCTCCACTACTTCATTCATCGGTATATCCCTCCTTGCCATGATCCCTCCGTTCCACGCATACGCTGTGCTAGGAATGGCAGAATCACCTGCGGTTTGTCCACCCCGCATCCGGCACAAAGTGGGGAATTACCTTGGCCCTGCCAAGTGGGGAATTACCTTGGCCCTGATGGGCTGTTAGTGGGGATATACCATGGCTCTCGACACGTACAGATCACACGACAGAAGAGAACGTCGATCACAGACGAACCTCGATGAAGCTTTTTGGCGTTCTGCGCATTAGACGAATAAATCCGACTGAGAAAGAATTACTTGTCGGATAAATACGACGCTGGCTTTATTCGGCACAAAAGCAATCCAGTTCCCATTGTCTCTGAGCCTAAGACAACTTCACTCTCAATCCTTAGACATGACAAGAAGAAAACGCCGATCACAGACGAATGTGGATGGAACTTTTCGTTGTTCTGAGGGTAGTCACGAGTGACTACCCTCACATTGGCCTCTCATTTGCAACTAACAATTTGACACCGTTACTGCCGAGATGAAGGGCCTCAACGCAACCAACACAGCTTCGGGCAGAAGCGGGAGAAATCGAGGAGGCATCTTAAGACGTTGAAACAGAGACAGACGTTGACAAATCGACATATAAAGATGAAGACTGAGGATGGAACAACAATGGATTACGAGAAAATATCTGATAGGGAGCTTAGCCGCCTCTTGAAGGAAAAGGTACCAGACAAAAAGGTGCCAGATGTTGGTAATCACAACAGACAAACTATCATCGCCTTTTTGAAAGTCTTATCAAAAGAAACAAGATAACCCGTCTCTGAACCTAAACAACTTCTTTCCTTCCCATTCTTTCATAATAGAGATTACATGACAACAAGAAACCGTCGATCACAGACAAAGATAGATGAACCTTTTCGATGTCCTGAGATAGTTGAGAGATGAACTGTATGCTTGATGAAGTTTAAAAGAGGAATGTCGGATTAAGTTCTGGCTGCCACAACTAATTTCTTTTACCAGATAGTTACTTGATCTTCTTGTCCGTGAGATCGACAACCCGAATGTTACTATCATCTAAACCGTCGTAGCCGACTATCCTCAAATCAGGTTCGTTTGTCTTCTTGTCGATAACCTCCCTAATAGCTTGGTATAGACAGGCCACGCCACACACGTGAGAAAAACCCTCGTCGAGACAACCGTCAACGCAACTCAAAACGGTAATAGTCCACTTCTTGGAAGAGGGACCAGAATTATCTTCCATTATCGTAATGCCAAAACTCCCTTTGTCCAACTCAAATTCCGTTTTGCAGACATCACAGACCCCCTTGCGCTTTATCATGTAGCTCACCTCCCTTGCATATAATCTCTGCATGCTTTGATTATAAGCACTCCTCAGTGAATTTGGATACCGAGTCAAAATGAAGTGCCAAGACGCCTGGGCGGGCCGCTTGGACTTCCATCATGGTGCTTCGTAACTTGATGTGGTTATTGGGATTTATTAATATGGCGGAAGTGCATGGGAATCGAACCCACCTACCAGATTTTGGCCGGTACTCTGGATTTGAAGTCCAGGAGGCCCACCAGGCGCCTTGGCACTTCCACTTATTAATCTAGTATAAAGCATGCCTCTTTGCAAACTGATTCGAAAATTGCATGCAGGCAGCGCACCCCGCCCGCAACGGCTTCTTTGCAATCGAACAGCTCGACGGCTATAATGATGCTGCGTATACGGTCGGTGCACCACGTTGAAGGAGGTGGCGTTATTTCGATCCGCAGCACGGCAAGTTTCTCCAGGCACTTCATTGGTTGGCAGTGCCTGTGCGTACTGCTTCTCTTTAGCGGGTGCGCGACAACCGAGCGCTCTTCGGGGGAAATTCTCGCAGCCATCCAGGTGCCATTCTTCCCGCAGGAGAGCTTCCAGTGCGGACCCGCCTCGCTGGCAGCCGTAATCAATTACTGGTACGGTAAAACCGGGACTGCGAAGAGCCTGACGCCGGACCCGATTGCGCAAGAGATTTACAGCCCTTCCGCGCGCGGTGTGCTCGGCATCGATATGGAACGGTTTGCCCGTAAACAGGGTTTTCAGACCGAGCAGGTTGCGGGTTCGCTCGATAAACTCAGACAGAGCATTAATAGGGGCATTCCGCCGGTGCTCCTGGTCGACTACGGCTTTTCGTCCTATCAGCACAACCATTTTATGGTGGTTAAGGGTTATTCGGCCAACGGATTTCTGGTCAACTCGGGCCGGGAAGAGAACAAGGTTATTGAGAGCGAGGAGCTTCTCAAGGTATGGAAGAAAACCGGCTACTGGATGCTTCTCATAAAGCCTTGAGCGCGCTGCTTGTTGCGCTGGCGCTCTGTGCGCTCGCATCCTGCACTTTACCCAGAATAGCCGTGCTACACGATCCGCTCACGCCTGAAGAGCACATCAACCTTGGTGTTAGCTACGAAAAGAAAGGCGAGCTGGATGCAGCCCTCGAGCAGTATAAGGATGCTTCAAAGAAGTTACCCATCGCCTACCTCTACATGGGTAATGCTTACGTTCAAAAGAATGACTTTAATAATGCCGAGAAAGCCTATAGGCAAGCCATACGTAAATCCGGCGATGCGAAGGCGTATAACAATCTCGCCTGGCTTTACTACACTCGTGACGAACACCTCGAAGAAGCGGAGAATCTGGCGCGAAAGGCTGTGGAACTGAAGCCCGACGAACATGATTTCCGGGATACGCTGGAGAAGATCATTGACAAACGTGCGTCAGCGAATGGAACAAAATGAAGACGACTTCTGGACCCCGGCTTTCACCGGGGTGACGGCATAAAATAGCACCTGCTCGTAGTGTGGCGAAGAGAACGGCTCAGACAACAATGACAGTAGGCGCTTGAAGACAATCGGTGTTCAGCGGCGCAACCGGGTGACGGTTACTTTGTCACCCTTCTTTATCGATTTATCCTGCGCGAGATTGCCATTAAAGAGGCCGAATTCCAGATTGCCGGAACTTCCTACGACGCACGTGTACGGATCTTCGAAATAGCTCCTTGAGAGCGTTTCGAAACGCATGTCGAGCAGCTGAACCCGGAAAGGCCGTCCTTTGACGAAATTATTGAACGACTCGATCGATATGTTTGAAAGCGCGTTGCCGAACCGGTCGAACCGCACTATCTTCCCTGTCAAGGTCTGACCCTTGGCGACCGGATACAGGCCGGGAAGCACGACCGGATTATCCACTTTGTTTCCAAGCGCCGCCGGATTAAGACCGAGAGACAGATGGGCGGCGACGGGTGCGAAGATGTCACGGCCATGGAACGTGCCGGACACATTCTTCAGCGTGTATCTCTCATTTTCAATCTGGTAAATCGAGCTACCCTTATCGATTGCAAAACTGAATAAACCGTTATCGGGACCAACGAAGAAGTGGCCCTCTCGTTCCAGAACAATAGCCCTCCTGTCGCTGCCCACGGTCGGGTCTACCACGCAAAGGTGTGCCGATCCCTTGCCGAAGAAAGGGTAGGATTCCTTTATGAGGAAGCAACCTTCTGTCAGGTCTTGCGGTTCGACTTCGTGGGTTATATCGACAATACGGGCGTCAGGGTTGATGGAAAGAATAACGCCTTTCATAACCCCGACGTAAGCGTCCTTCAAACCGAAATCAGTGAGCAGCGTTATGACTTTCACGTTTGCCGGTAAAGAGAAGGTTGATGTACTTGCTGAAAGGTCTTTCCAGGATGCCGTTCTCCGTGATGATGTACGTGATCAATCGTGCAGGGGTGACGTCAAAACCGTAATAACAACCCTTTATCTGTTTGAGCGTCAGTTGGCGTCCCAGAAGGCAGGTCACTTCCTTTCCTGATCTCTCCTCTATCACGATCTGCTGACCGCTTTTCATCGCCCGGTCAAACGTCGACAGCGGTGCGGCGACATAGAAAGGGATGCCATGCTCATGGGCTGCAAGCGCGGCAAGATACGTACCGACCTTGTTTGCGACGTCGCCATTTCTTGCTATCCTGTCAGCGCCGACTATCACTTTGCTGACAACACCTTGGGCGCAAAGCAGTCCCACATGATTGTCCGGCACGATCTGCACATCGATTCCCTCTTCATGAAGCTCCCAAGCGGTAAGCCTCGCGCCCTGGAGGTATGGCCTTGTTTCCGTCGCGATCACGCGTATGTGCTTGCCCGACTCATGCGCGGCCCGAATGACCCCAAGGGCTGTGCCGTAGCCGCCCGTCGCAAGGGCGCCTGCGTTGCAATGCGTCAGTATCAGATCCCCGTCATCAATCAGCTCCGCGCCATATTGGGCCATCGTCCTGTTATTTTCAATATCTTCCCTGTGGATCGCTATGGCAGCCTGGAGCAGGACTTCGAGCATATCCTTACTCTCTTTGTGCTCCTCATGCATGGCGAGCATGCGGTTCAGAGCCCAGGTAAGGTTGACTGCGGTGGGGCGTGTGGCCTCCAGACTCTTATACACGCGGGCCACATCCGTCTCTTTCAGGCTTTTCCGCGAACGCAAAATCTCCCGGATACCCAGATAGAATCCATATGCAGCCACTATCCCTATAAGAGGCGCTCCCCTGACCGTCATGTTCTTGATAGCTTTCGTCACGGCAGCCAGGGTTTTGCACTTCACGTAGACTTTCCTGAAAGGAAGGAGTCGTTGGTCAAGAAGATAGAGCTGATTTTCCTTCCAGAAGATATGTTCTGTCATTCGTTCTTCAACCTCCGCAGCAGGAGTTCGTTGAGCAGTTTCGGGTTTGCTTTGCCCTTAGTCTCTTTCATTACCTGGCCCACGAAGAAACCGAGTAGCTTTTCTTTACCGGCTTTAAACTCTGCCAACTCCTTTGGGGATTGCGCCAGTATCTTCTCGATCGAGGCGGCAAGCGCCGATTCATCGGATATCTGCACGAGCCCTTTTTTCTCGATATATTGTTTTGGCGAAGCACCCTCTTTGTAAATTTCCGGAAATATTTCTTTGCCCATCTTGCCGCTGATGGTCCCATCCTTTATGAGCTGGAGTAGCTCGGCAAGCTGCTTCGGACGGAACGGGGCATCCTTGGCGGAGACGCCCCCTTCATTGAGTTCTCTCAGCAACTCGCTCATGATCCAGTTGCTCACACTCTTCGGTTCAGGGAACGCGGTAACAGCCTCCTCGAAATAGGCAGCCAGAGCTTTGTCTCCGGAGAGGATTTCCACGTCGTATCGGGGAAGGCCGTACTGGCTCATAAAGCGTTCCATTTTCTCCGCAGGGAGTTCGGGGAGTTCCGCTTTCATGCTCTCCACCCAGCCATCATCGACCATCAGGGGTACGAGATCCGGATCAGGGAAATAGCGGTAATCGTGCGCCTCCTCTTTTCCGCGCATGGAATAGGTGATCTCATCCGATGGATTGAAAAGTCGCGTCTCCTGCACGACCTCTCCGCCACGCTCCAGCAGCTCGATCTGGCGAAGTATCTCATAGTCGAGAGCTCGTTCGATGTACCGGAACGAATTGAGATTTTTCAGCTCGGCTCTGGTGCCTAAAGCCTGTTCGCCTTTCTTGCGCACCGATATGTTAGCGTCACAGCGAAAGCTTCCCTCCTCCATGTTGCCGTCGCAAATCTCCAGATAGACGAGTATGTCTCGCAGCATCTTGAGGTAGAGTATGGCCTCTTCAGGTGTACGCATGTCAGGTTCGCTGACGATCTCCAGCAAAGCCACGCTCGATCTGTTGAAATCGACGAGGCTGTAGCTGCTCGTTCCGATAGTCGCCTCGTGCACGAGCTTGCCGGCATCCTCTTCCATATGAATCCGCTTTATGCGTATCCGCTTCTTGCCGCCATTCTCGAAGAGATCGAGATAGCCGTCGGTGCAAAGCGGCTCTTCGTACTGTGATATCTGATACCCCTTGGGAAGATCCGGATAAAAATAGTTTTTGCGGGCAAAGATACTTCTTCGATTGATGGCGCAATGCGTCGCGAGTCCCGCCTTTATGGCGAAATCGACCACCTTTTTGTTGAGGACGGGAAGTGCCCCCGGCAGCCCCATGCAAGTGGGACACGTGTGACTGTTGGGCTCGCTTCCGAACTCAGCGGAACTGCCGCAGAAGATTTTGCTTTTCGTAAGTAGGTGCGCGTGCACCTCAAGACCGATAACGCCTTCATAACCACGATTATCCACAACGAACTCCTTTCGAGGAACCAGGGTCCCGGTTACTTTCTCATCCACGCCGGTTGAGGAAATCCACCATAAGCAAACCGTGTCGGGAACCCGGTAATGGCGGGTTGCATGCACACTGACCGCAGCAATAGTATATCAAAGAATAATCTGTTTTAAAGCGAAAGTCCACCGGCAGGAAACCAAGATGTCAGCAAATCAAGATGCGATTACATCGACGCGGTCAGGGCGATGGCCGCAACTTCATGAAGCCTTATTATCTTTCACCATTCACTTTTCACTCAATGTGTATCCGACCAGCATATAGAGTTCTCCCACATCGTCTGTGTTAGACGCGCTCAACGTAAGCGACTCATCAAACGAAACGGTAAAGGTGTTCGGAAGCGTTCCCTGATAGATGTTGTCTGATACCTGGCTCCAGGTAACAGTGACAGGGTCTTCGGCTGCCCCTGTCGACTTGGATTTCCTCACCTGGATACCTTTATCGGACAGGTCGTTGTTGGCCACAAATTTGAAGCCATTGAATTTCGCGCTTTGAGCGAAGAAGGGTAACCGATCTTTCTCAACTTTGAGGTCTGCGCTCTTTTCCCTGATAAAGCGTTGCCATTCGGACGGAAATTCATGACGAAGGCTGAACAGGCGAGCCAGGCCGGTCTCGCGGCTCGACGAGATAATCTCGTTCAACGCCTTCTTGAGATTTTCAGTAGCTTTCTGTCCAAGTAGTTCTCCCCCTTCACGAGCGGTGTATTTAAGATGAATGATCGCATCCGAGATGGTGTCGTAATCGAATTGTCTGAACTTCTTCGGCAGTTCAATACGCCAGGTGCTGATCGCCCCGGCTCCTTCGAAGGGGAGGTAGCGCTCGTCCCTGAAGTTCAGCTCGAACATGCCGCTGTCGTTCTGACCGTGGCTGGTGGCGATGGACTGGATCGTGCCGAAGCTGTCGGCAAAACGTGAATCGTCTGTGGGAATTCCCCCGGAATTGGTTGTGCGCGGATATCCGTCAGTGCCGACCAGCGCTGTTTTTCGGTAGCTATGTTTCAGCAGTCTCAGCGTGCAGCTCACACTTGTATAAGGACCTGCTACGCAAGGGATGGTGATGCTGACCGACTTGATGCGCCGAAAATAGTGTCCGGGAAAATCGATGTCAAAGAGGGCTTCCGGAATCGATACCTCGCACGTCCCTGTCTCCTTCAGATTGATCAACGCCAATGGATCCAGCTGCAGCAGGGATAGATGCTTGCTGATCTCGAACTCGCGCCGGTTCTGTTCCAGGTAAGCAACTTCCAGTCTCTTCAAATCCAGCGACAGGTTCTCACCGGAAAGCAGGCCCTTTTTCAAGCTGTCCCAATAACCGAATTGGATGAAATTCGAATTGTCCAGGCCCAGTTCGCTTTGAAAGGCGCGCTCGGCTCGCTTTGCCATATCATACGCAAGCTGGTAGCTCGCGAAATAGACGGCTGATATTCCCCCTGCCATCCAGGAGTAGAGTTCCCGGTTAGTGTATTTATCGTGCATGAATTCATCGACGGCCCGGGCGTTGTCTGTCTGTTTCAGGTGATTATCCAGTTCCTTCCGCGCGATATCCAACCGTATGCCGGTTTGCAATGATCTGTTTGTTGATCTGCTTCATTTCCTCAAGGGCCATCTTGCTCTGGAACACCCAGTCGTCCTGCCGGCGTTGGTATGACGCGAACAAGCTTTTCTTGTTCGCTTCGTGGTTTGCATTGCCGGAAAGCATATTGAATAAAGCGCCAAGTCCGCCCGCGGCGCTGCCCAGGTGCGAGCCGCCCCATTTGACCTGCTGACCAATCCCGATAATATTATCCGGCAATAGATGCATCAAACCGGAAAGCATGTTGAAAACACCTGCTGTTATCATGAAATTATTCGCCGTGACCAAAGAACCGATCTGGTCGACTTCGTATTGTGTTAATCCAAGCCCCGATTCATCACCCGGCGCATTGGCGGATACCTGCAGCGAAGAGGCAGGCCGACAGCACGGGAAGATTGCCGGAATCAACCGAGACCGCCTTGCCGAGCAATTTTTGATATTGGGTAAACCGCGCCATTGCGACAGCCATACTCTGGTTAAGGCTGTCAATGTTGGCAGCAGCTTCATCCACTTGTCTTTGCTTCACCTGGGTGACGAGATTAAGCAGGGCGACCTCCTGGCTCGAGCGCAACAGGACCAGGTCCTCGGCGTCTTTCTTCTCCAGAGCGGCCAACAAGGCCGAACCCAGGGATTTCACCTCCCCGCAAATCTCACTGGCTTTTTGAACAATGATATTGAAACGGTATGGCAGCAACGGTGCATTCATATCAGCCAGCACCGTGTCGATGTCCAGGCCCGCGGCAGTGGCGCGCACCAATAGCCCCGGGTCAATGCGCGGAGAGAAAAGGGGCCATTCCCGCGTTACGCCGTCAATGTCCATGCAGTTGCGGATCTTAAAGAGCCGGTCTTCCACCATATCCCAATATTCCATGAGCTTGTCGTTGTTGGGAATGCCAAAATAGAGCATCGGTAGCGAGCTTAAGGCTACAACCGGCTCTGAAGGTGATAGAATCGGTTCCAACTTCGAAATATCGTCGGGAAGAATGTCGTCCAGCTTTGCCCTTCTTCGCGCCTGGTGTCTGAAAAGAAGAAACCATCAGCATCATGGAGACGGTGTCACTGAAGGTATACCAGGCATTGCTGAAATCATCCCACTGTCCATAAAGGTCGCGGTAGCTCTGCGCCGGCGGCCGGGATTGGGACTTGACACTCTTCGGTCTTGGTCCGAGCAGTTTCGACGCCAGCACGTAATACTGAATCGCCTCGTTGATCGATTCCCGGGTGGCACGTCTGAACATCTGGTCCCCCCAGGCTATGAGGTTGTCCAGGTAGGCAAAGATCGTGCGCCATTGGAATGACTGCCAGCGTATAGGCACACGAGCGACCCCGAATGGCAGAAAGGGGTTATCTCTCCAGTCGTCAATCAGGCCGGTAAACTGCGCTAATTCGCCCTGTTTGGAAGCGTCTATCGAACCTGTTGCCGCTTGCTCTGCCAGTAAGTTAAACAACTTCTGCAGGTTGTCCGGGTTGATTTCCTGTCGGAATGGCAGGAAATGCCAGAATCGCGCTGCTTCTCCGACGAACGGCCCGGAATAGTCAGGTTTTGTCGGATTGAATATATAGTGCAACCATTTCTGGGCATCCTCAAAACGTTGTTGCTTGGTCAGAAATTCGGCCATTAGCATCGGTGCATGATAAAACAATTCCCAATTGTAAAGGGCAATAGGGGCTTGCGGATCAAAGCCTGTCGTGGCAATTCCTAAAGTCCCGTCTCCTGCAAACGATTCATTACCCAGATAGAGATTGTTACCGAGCTCAAAAGGTGTCTGCATTTCAAATAGTGTTTCGAATTGTGAGTAGGCTGTTGCTCGTAATTTGGCAATATCTCGTATGTTGTCGCGTATGTCGAGCCAGGAAGCCTGCTGTCCATTCGCATTATCAGGATCTATATATGCCTTGATCGGCGGCAGATTGCCGGTTGGTGTTGTCATAGCGGGATATTCAAAATACCGGACTGATGACCCGGCCGCGGGAACGACAAAACCCTGCTCAGTTATTTCCCTGGCTACAATGGTTTTGCCTGCGGTTTCCATTTCCAAACCGTTTCCGGAAGAAATATAGCCGTTGGCATAGAGCATCGTGGCACCCTTGGGCAGGGGGTACCAATACGTGGTTCCTTGCTCGAGTGAGATATCGCCGAAGACGTCAAGCTTTAATGCACCCCTGCTGAACGTTATAATACTGGTGGGTTGAACGACAGTGGAACGCGTGGCTATGTTTTGATAGCACTTCATGACTACTTTCGGCGAATCAGTATTGGCATCCAAAGCAAATTCATAAATAGTGGCTGATTCCTTTTTCCCCTTGGATCCGGTGTAGGATATTTCAACCCGGCTGAGGTAGGGTATAGTCCCCGGGTGTTTGAGGGACCAAAAAAATTCAAATTCCTTCCACTGTAATAAATCGGTAAAGGATGCTGTGGTGCCCGAATCGGGATTCAGAATTATTTTATCATACGACTCCCAGAGAGTCTGAGTGGGCCAATCCTGAAGACAATAGCTGAAAGTAATTCCGGAGCCACCTAGTTTTTGGCCGAGTTGTACGTCGGGACCGTACCACACGTGGTCTCCATTTGACTTAACGTAATCAATATATGTATCAACACGGAATTCAGCGGCAGGCCACGTAAACGCTGTTCTGGCCGACTGGAGTAAGTCAGCGTAAATCGTAGCATAACCCTGGAAAGGAAGTGCCGGTAGCCCGGGGCAGGGATAAGGATCGTTGCCGGAATTGTCAAGTTCCGTTGGATAGGCGTTCATGTCCAGCGATGAAACAAAGCCTGATGGTCGTGCATATTTGAGAGCAGTATTATAAACAAGGAAATAGATCGAATGACTATCGTCAGTAACCATAAACGATAATTCTTTTGTCGAATCGTTCAAGACGGAATTGCAGGGAAGCGTTAGTAATACTTTGCTGACCTTTTTCTTGGTCCAGCCCTTGCTTGTGCGCCGAATCCAATTGAGCTTGATTTCCCAATAGCTCTTCTGACTGTCGGGATTGCCGGAATCGGTGACTTCTGTTTTTTGGGTAATAGTTGGCCAGGCAATGTGCAGGTCGCTGTCCATCACAAACGGCATTGCATGGTCATCCGTTATGTCATTGATCTGCTCCCACCCGCTCCATGTCATGTTATCAATATCGCCAAACGCACTACACTGGCGCCAATAATAATTGTAAGGTTGGTTGGGTGAACGACCGACGATATACAAGATGCGCGGCTTTTTAGAATCGGCGTTATCAATGCATTCATACATGCCGTAAACCGTTATCTTCGATATTTCGTTCACTTCGTCAAGGTAATTGAGGAAATTCTCTTTTGCCAATTGATCTTTGGGCTCACCCTGATTGATGCCGCTTTCGAGCGCCTTGAACGTTTCAGTTTTGTCGTCTCTCAGCTCAGGGAAAAGCCAGTTCTCGGGAAAGAGGAAGACTTCGCGATTGGCTTGCCAGACGCGGTAATTTTTCATCCATTTCCAGCGCAGGCGGTCATTCTCATTTAAGGTGGCAGTCTCCAGATTCAGAAGGCAGCGTTGAACAAAAAGCTGAACCGCGGCCGTGGCCTGGACGAGCCGGCTGGTGAGCATGTGCGCGGACATCTGGGTATCAATCAGCAGGTGTTCATACAGGTCATTGGTGTCCCTGATCCGAAGTCCCTGTCCGTTATTTCCATTATTGGAAAGGGTGTGAATCAGGTAGTCAACCAATACATCCCTCTGCCTTGTTCGAAGCGTATCCGATATGGGCTTGATGATGTCATTCCAGGAATCCGCCCCATACTTGGCGCGCAGAAGCGCACGAGCGGTTATTTCCGCCTGACTCGCCGGGTCTTGTGTCATGCGGTTCGGGTCCGGTTCAGGCCAGTCCTGGGTGAGCAGGTTCACGTCATCCATGGTTGCGCCTAGTTTTTTCATGGCGCCAAACAGGTTGATGAATTCCTCCAGCTCGAAGGGGTTGCGGTAGTCATCCAGGTCTTTGATTTCCAGCTGATTAGCGATTTTGGCGTAGTCCCACTCCTTGGGAAGCCCCAGGCCCTTGCCAATCAGAGCAGTCAGGACCGATAACTTATTCGTAGCCGGAGGTTTTGGCGGTGGAAAATTCCCGATCCCGGGATCGACCGGAAAGTTCCCGATCGGCGGCCTGACAGGTACAACCGGAGGCTTCGGCTTCCACGGGAAGTCGGGCCTCTGCAAGTTGAGCAGCTCAGTGACATACTGGTCGAGCAAGGTCCCCATGCCCGAAATGCGGTCGCGAATTTGAAAGAGCGTCACCAATTTTCGCCAGGAAGCGAAAAGATCAGGGTTATTGGAAACTCCGGTCAGAGGAAGTTTGTTGAAATCGAGCGTCAGCATGCCGAACGGCGGTGAGATCCAGTCTATCTCGGCCGGCTTCACTTTCAGACGCGCAAGCAGAAGCGACACTTTTTGCAGCAGGCGCAATAAGTCGCAGGCGTCCTGGGTGTCCGTTCCATCTTTCTTGACGAGATCCTTGTCGAAAAAAACTTCGATTCCGTCGCGCGTTGAATTATGCGGCTGTTTCAAGATCGCTCTGGCAAAAATATTGCGCGTGATCAGAAGGTCGCGCGCCACGGATATTTCCATGCCAAATGCTTCCGCCATCTGGCCCGTTACCACGTCATTGAGCAGGCTCTGCATATTCAAGCCTTCGGGATCGTTCGGGTCCGTCAAGGTCAACACCACCGCCAGGCGTTGAGGATCCAATGGATCCATATCCAACACGGCCTTCGGGTAAAAAACTCTCGTAGCTGAAACATTGTTTTTGGTGACGATTGCGGCCAGGACAACATGTGCATCGGGCTCGCTCGCGGGTGGCCTCGATACTGTCGCGATAACAGGATCGGGAGAAACAGGGGCACCGGGAGCAGGTCGCGGTATTGCAATTACATCGCCGCTCGAATACCATTGGATGGAGGTGCCGTTAGGCCCGCGGGTCTGCAGGGTCAACGGCCGGGCAACAGAGGCGTCGCTGTCGCCGGTCGAGAATTCAATGGCCAGCGAAGCAGTGTCGGTCGCCACGGCCTGCTCGTCCGTCAGTTTTTTGAGCACGACCACATCAAAAGATTTTGTAGCATGCGCGGTGTTCGGGGGATTGCCGCTGCTAATCGTCGCGGTCAAGATGACTGTGGTATCGGAATCGTTTACTGGTGGCCTCGATACTGTGGCGATAACAGGATCGGTAAGAGTGGCACCGGGAGCAGGTTGCGGTATCATAATTACATTGGTATTAATTGATGGGTTGACGTCGCCGATAGCCCAGGCGATGGTCGTATGGTTGGGGCCACTGAGCGGCAGTTTGAGCGTCCGGGTAACAGTAGAAGCGCTGTCGGCGGGTGAGAAACCGATAGCCAGTGAAGCAGCGTCGGTCGCCACGGCCTGCTCGTCCGTCAGTTCCTTGAGCACGACCACATCAAAAGATTTTGTAGCGTGAGCGGCGCCCGAGGGGTTGCTGCTCTTAATGGTCGCGGTCAAGGTGACTGTTGTATCGGAATCGCCTGCCGGCGGCCTTGATATGGTGGCGATAACGGAATCAGTACCGGGAGCAGGTTGCGGTATCGTAATTACACTGGCGTTGCTTGACGGATTCACGTTACCAATAGCCCAGGCGATGGTCGTATGGTTGGGGCCACTGAGCGGCAGTTTCAGAGGTCGGGTGACGGCGGAAGCGCTGTCGCCTGGTGAGAAACCGATAGCCAGCGAAGCAGCGTCAGCCGCCACTCCGTCGCTGTCACTCAACACTCTTATCACGGTGGGGCCGCCCGAATTATCAGCAATGATGTTTCTTACCTGCGCCTCAAGCGTGCCGACTTTGGCCTGCATGGCGGAACGGATGCTTTTGAGCATCTGAGAGACCCGGTCAGCGGATAAATCCAGCATCAACGCGGCTGAAGCATCCTGCTGCAACAGATACGCGAGTTCTTGAATGCTGAATCCCGAATTAAGTACAAACCGGGCGGTTTGACAGAATTCAACCAGGGCCGGGAGGCTCTTAAAAGGCGTGGCAGCAATCAACGAGACCATGGAAAAGTAATCGGAGATAGATACCCCGAGTGCACGCGCCAGGTCCGCGATGCGGTAAAGTTCACATAGATTGGGAAGCGTCAGCGTATCGGCAACCCCGGACAGGCTCAGTAATTGGTTGAAGTCATTCAGACCGATGCCGAGAGCCGCGGCTATGAGCCGGGATTTTTGGCTGAGAGATACACTGCCGGAATTGAGAAGCGCGCTCCTTTCGGGATTGAGAAGAAAAGCATCATCAGGCGGGTTTTGTACCAAGGGGTTCAGAAAAATCTGTTCATAAAGCGACGTGACGTCTGAGTGGGTATACGAAAGCAAATCGCCCCACCAATTGATCAGCAAACTTGCCGGTACATCCAGCAGTTCCTGCAGCTTCCGGATATGCGATAAGGAGGTCAGTAACCCCTCTGATATATCCGCTTCTTCATCGAGGACGTTGATGGCTCGATCTACATCCTCGATCTCCCATCCCAACGTGCGCCAAAGCCTGATGAAGCGATGCATTCGATCAAGGTGATCCTGTGTCAAGCCAGGAGGAGGCGCCGTCCGGTCGTCTGTATCTTTTTGCGGTGCACTGCTGATGAAAAGATTGCAGGGACCACGATCGCTCATCTGCTGGTTGAAAATCACCACATAAAAATTGGTGGAAGCTCCAACGTAATACGTCTCAAGAATGCGCAACATATCATCATAACTGATACGGGCCTGCTGAATGAGGATTGATACTTTGGAGAGTAGGTTCAGCGGATCGCCGGATTCAGATGGGCCGGGTTGAATTTTGCCGGCCTCGGCATCGTACACGATGCAATTCTTCCAGTCATTCCCGGCGCCAGGCTTCAGTCCCCAATAAGAATAGAGCGCCGACGGCTGATCACTGATGCTCTTTGTAATCAAAGCAGCGTCTTCACTGGAGATGCCCAATGTTTCGTGCGCCCATCTCGTATCACTGAGATATTGTCCTGGAAGGGCCGCTTCGATCAATTGGCGGCGCGATATCCCGGCCCTGTCCAGACAGGCGCGCACGGACTCCCATGGCAGGTTGAACGGCAGGGACCAGGGAAAAATCGCCTTTCCGTATGCCTCCGGATTGCGGAGAATTTCATACGCGATCGGATTCTGGTTCTCCGGACAGGCTATCAAATCGTCACTGCTGCCTGCCGTCTGGTAGGTGAGCGCTGCAATTTTCAATTGATCTGATTGATAAAACACTTTGGCGCTGGCCGTTTCAGCCAAAGATAGTGACCAGGACCGATCGGCAATTTGAGCTATCACATATTTGAGCCCCGCTGGCAGAAAGTATCTGAGGAGCCCGGTGATAACGCCTTCTTTCAAACCGTAGATGATTGGCCTGATTGTCTCCAGAGAAAAGATTTTTGGACCGAAAACGGTTTCACCCGAAGGTGTTTGTAGCGTAAGAGTTGCGCCTTCATGGTCTATCTCGGGTCCGATCAAAACCTTTACCCCCAGACAACAACCCATGCTCCACTGCTTCCCGGGAGTTATCGTGGATATATAAAAATCGGAGATGAACAGAAATCTGCTTTTTCTATTTTCCGAAGGAAACTGAGCTTCGATTTGTTCCTTGGTACGGCTGGAAATCTTGGCTTGATTCAACTCCTTGATAAACCGCGCCACATCACGGGTCGAAAAGTTGATGCTATTTGTCGGGTTGTAGAATTGCACTATCAGCGATTCCTGGGAATTATAGAGACTCCAGCGCCGCTGCTTGTCGCTGACAATCCAGACGTCGGACGTGTCTCGCGTGAGCCCGCCTTGTTCGCTGCTTTCCCGCGTTGCCTTCAGGTTGCTGCCGATGGTCGCGAGTGAGGTCTGTTGCAGTTGGTCGGTAATAACCTTCTGCAACGGGTTCTTGCCCAGTTCGGCGTTTCCGTTGGTTCCTTCCGGCAAAGTGAGCGTGACCGGAAGCGCCACCGCATTTTCAAGTATTTCCAGCACCAGGTCAATATGCGGCATCTCAATTTCGGTGTTGTCGGATGAGAGCTGCAGATCAACCAGATCCGGCCGTCGCTCCAGCAGCACCTTCAAATGTGAAGAGTCGCTTGTCCCGCCCGCCGTTTTTGGATTAAGAAACTGCAGAAGGTCCACAAAATAGGCTGCCGGACTGAGCACTGACTCGTCGAAATCGCAGGCGGAATTGTCCAACGGCCCGAATAGGGATTGAAGTGTTGGATAATTGTTCTGGCTGATTGTGGCTTCGTATGTTTTGGCCTCGCTCACATCCTGTGCGCGCGGCGCGGCGCGCATAGCCGCGATCGGTGTGGGAGAAAAGCGCGGCAGTAAACCGGACATGAGCACTATGCTGACATCGTGCACTTTTCTCGCGCGTTCGTATAAATAAGAGGCGCGCTCCGGCGCGACGTCGCTTGACAGGCTTTGGATCACCCGGCTTTCTCCAGCGCTCACGAGATCGAGCGCGGATTCAAAACCATTGTTCAGCATAGCGCCTGCTTCATCCCATGACGCCGAAAGTCTCTTGATTCTCTGTAGCTTCAGGAGCGACGTAACAAGCTGATCTTTATTTTCCACGCCGCTGAAATTTGCTTTTGCCGTGTAAGCAGGAAGATTGGTATACACAATATCCAGGTCCGGGTTGTTGTTGAGAAATGGACCGGCTTTTTCAAAGCCTGGATCGCGTAATAACCAGGTCGCCACTATTGAGGCGTGCGGCCAGCATGGCCGTGGGATGGAACGTTTCCACAGCCGCCTCCAATTGCTTTGCGTATTGTTCCGGCGTTTGATTGACCCCAGCCGGAACGCCGAAAGCATAGGCCATGTCGATCCACTCGTCGCGGCCGAGAGCAGCCAGAGGCTTCAAGGAGCCGTCCGCATCCGCGGCAGTGATTTGTTGCAGATGTTGCATCAGAGGCTGATGGCTGGAAGTGACGTCGGCCAGCCGCAGGGTGCGCTCTATTCCCGATGACTGCTCCTGGCTGAATCCCGCAGCTTTAAGCTGCTCAGGAAGTTGCTTATAATCAATCCCGTTTCGGGTCACCAGGTCAGCAACTTTCATCTGGTAATCGTCGGGCAATGGCTGACGCATGGATTTCAGTAAGTCGCCTAAAGAGGCCTGTTGCCCGGCTGGTGCGGGCTTCAAGAGATTTTGCGCACGGAGCCCGGGAAGGGTCGTATTCAGAATAGTGTCAATCTCCTCGGGCTGCAACCGAGGAATCTGGTTGAAGATAGCGGCGTGTTCCAGTGCTGTTTGAATCGATGCTCGCGGCCTTCCCAGGAGTGCCTCAGGATCGGCAGGCAGGTCTTGCGACAGCAGTCCGTAATAGAATGTCGCGAGTGTTTGATCGCCTCCGGCAAGCGCGCGGCTTTGCGCCAGGCGGCCTATTTCCTGCGCGTCAATGCCGAGTTTTTGGCCCAGGAATTTGATTTGTGCCTGGGGCAACCCACCGGCGCCGATCGTACTGTGCAGCAAAGGCTGAATTTTGTCACTGAGCCGTTGAAACTCCGGAGTCTGATCCGGGGCAATGAGAAAATCTCTAGTTACCTTCGGCGGGGCGTTAAAGATGACATCGGCTGTTTGAAGAAGTTTATCACTTTGACATAAAGTGATGACCAGATCCGGCGCTGGTTTTTTACCGATTTGTCTGGTCGTATAGGAGATGGAGTAATTGCCCTTCGCATCGGTTATTGCCTGGCCGAGCAGTCTATCGTCGACGCCCACGTTGCGGTCGTAGGCTTTCACGATCAGCTCGGGCTGCGGTGCTCCATCGTACGCGCGGACCTGGCCCTGAACAGCAAAGGAAGCCAGTTTGTCTCGCTTTTGCCGGATTGTTGCCGGAGATGGAATTCTGCCCTTCGATGCGGCTTTTGCCTTCGTCCCAGCTTTTCGACTCTCCTTCTTAGGCATCGTACTCCCTCCTCGATAATCCTTGATACCGGTTGTTTCTATAAACTCATGGTTGCGTAGGCATCTGATCCCGCTTCGGTTTTATGGCGCCTTCTTTACGAGCACGGTCTTGTCCCCGCTCGGAACCAGATCGTAGCCGGGCCGCGGCGGCTGGATTGGATCTTCGAAGCTTCCGGCCATCGCTCTTAAATCTCCCCCAGGAAAATGTTCTTCGACGTCCCAGAATCCGTACTTCTCCTGGAGCCAATTCTGCTGACCAAT
>CAWGRP010000032.1:0-8818 GCA_963825005.1 uncultured delta proteobacterium
CGGAGTGCGTGAATCGCGGCAACCACAGACCTCAAGCCAACTTGACTCATGACTGATAATGGATATAGGGATGATACTTTTTCTACCCAAGTAAGGTTTCATCAAACGTACCATTCGTTCCTGAAAGGCAGCACGTCAATATTTGCTTCTCTACGCAACATTTGACGCGGTAACGGTGAATGGAGCGAGAGAAAAAGGCAGAGCCTGTCGACCCTGCCTTTATTAATTACCGTCAAATTCGGAGTCATTCAGAACAGACCCCTACTCCGCGCCATCACTGCGCCATTTTTACCGCAGGCGGTTTCCACGAGCCGTCGATGATGGACGGCGGCCTCTCCTTCGGCCAATAAAGCCTGAGCATCAGGATGAACTTGCCCGCGGGTGCGGGAAGCCAGTTCGCTTCCTTGTCTTTCCCGGGCGACGCATTCTGGATGTAAAGGTCTACCGAGCCATCGTTGTTCATCTTGAATTTGTTGCGTGAACTGAGTGTATAGCGATTGAGTTTGTTTGGTACGAAGAAATAGTCACCATCATACATCGTCAGAGACCAGAAGCCGTCCACGGGCGGCATCTCTCCTTTGCCGAAGTGCATTACGTACTTGTTGGCACCGTCGTAGGGTTTGCCGTCGGCGTCGGCAACGGAGGTGGGATAGATCTGCGTCCTGTGCCCTGTTGGCGCCAAGGCCGATGGCGGTTACCAGCGCCCGGACCAAATACTCCGTCCCATAGACGCCGAGCTTTGTCGAGTAGACCCAGCCATTGACCGGTGCGCCCAAATTCTTGAGTTCGGCCATGATCTTTTCTTGCGTGGCCTTCGGGGCAGCTTGCAGGGCCTTTGCCACCGCAGGATCAACCTTGCTCATATCAAAATCCTGCCCGGGCACGATGCCCACTTTGGCCAGCTTCGCCACCATCGGGGCATCTTCAGACGCAGGAGGGTTCGTTTTCAGTAGTTCGGCCAGCAGCTTGAAATAGGCCGCGGCATCCAGCGCGTCCACCTGTGTGCGTACCGCGGTTTTCATGTCGATGTTGGGATCAACGGTACCTTCGGGTGGCGTATAGGGCTTGCCATAGGCGGAAAGCGGCACCACGGAGAACTTGTCCTGAAGGGCGTGCACCGCCTTGTAGTCCTCGGGTGCGCCGGTGCAGTAAATACGACCAAGAACCCAGACCATGCCAGTGGGTGACTTGTACTCTGTCACGCCCTCGGGAAGCGTGCCTGTCCATCCCGGGCCGGTGATGGCGTACTTCTGAGCCTTCGTGCCGGTGGTGCGCTTGCCCGGAACCTGGAAGACATCGGTCCAGCCGGAGAGCATCGGCATAAGGAAGTAGCGGTCTTTCATATCCGGTATGCTCAGCACCCAGGGTTCCTTGGAAACGTCGAGCCAAGCTAACGTGTAGAGCGTGTCTGCGTTGGGCGCGGTAACCGTGTGCTCATCGACGGGCGGGTACGTCCTCAGTTTTGCGAACTGGCCCATAGGTGCCTTGGTGCCTTCCGGCTTGACCACGTTAGTGGACACCCTTCGAGTGATCTCCATCGTGACGAGCGGATAGCCGTAAATATAGGCATCCGTCGCGAGGCTGGCGAGTTCTTGCTCGGTCGGACCGGCAGCCTTCTGCGCGGGGGCAGGTGCCTGTTCTTTGGAACAGGCCAGCATGCTGAGTGCAAGGGTAAGTGCCAAAACCATCAGTAGACCCGCCTTCCTCTTCATTTATACATCCTCCTTCTAGAATAATTGGTTACCGACGAGCAACCGTGAGAAAGCCTGTCGAGGGGCGCCGATATCCTCTTCTCTAAGTAATCATTGGGGAGATATCCGTCAAGAGGAATTTGTCACCAAAACTAAACCAAAGGCCTGTACGCGCACGGGAGGCGCTCTGCGCGGCCTCCCTCCTGAAACGGTGAGGAACTCGTGTTTCTATCGGTGAGAGATTGCGCTTGGTAATGGCGCTCGGCTCACGGAACTTTATAAGGACAGATTCGGCAATGGCTCTGCCCTATTGTGGATGCCGTTATATCTTCACCGGTAGTATCTTTGTTCTCTTGTAAGCGCTTTCCGGTGCACCGAGCCTCTTTGTGGCATCGAGCCCAAGCCGCAGCTCATATCCCTTTGCTTTCTCTTCACCGATCACAACACAATCGGCAAGCCTCGTGCCCACGGCCCACACGATGTCTTTTAAGTTATAGATATCGACGTCCGTATCTACGAGAACGACGGTCCGCAGGTAAGAGCTCACCGGCAACATGGTGTACCGTGTTGTGGCGAGGTTGAAGATCTCCTCAACGATGGCCCTGGGTTCTTTTTCAGATTGCTTGCCAGAGATAGATACTATGAGCCATTTCTTGGTTCCCCCGTGCCATGAGAGATGCACGTCTTTTACACTCGGGAACTTGGCTTGGAGATCATCCAGTATGTTTTGACCCCAGAAGCAAGCGAGGATCTCTGACGCAGTGCAATGTTCCTCCGAATCGCCCGCAAGGATCACGTGGAACAGGGCGTCCGTCCGGTGAATGATCGACGATATCTTCAGAACGGGAGACGGTCCTCCCTTGTAGATACCCCCGTGATCGGCGAAAGGACCATCTGTAATCCTCTCCTTCGGATTTATCTTCCCTTCGATCACCACCTCCGCGTACGCCGGAATCAGAAGATCGGTTGTCTCGCCCTGCACCACCTTAATGGAGGCGCCTCGAAGGGCTCCGGCGACCGCCATTTCGTCCACATCGGTCGGCACCTTCGACACGGCGGTAGCGAAGAGAGCCGGATCCACGCCTATTGCAACAGCGAAATCGAGTTCCTGTCCTTTTGCCTCGTAAGCTTTATAGATCGCATTGAGATCGCTTCCCGGAAATGCCCAGACGAGTATCCTGTCCTTGCCGATTACCTGCATCCTGTAGATGCCTATGTTATAGCGGTCGTTCTGAGGGTTGCGGCAGATCCCTGCCCCTGCGGTAATGTAGGGACCGCCATCTCCTTCAAAGAGCGTGGGCACGGGGAGCTTTGTCATATCGATGTCGTTTCCTTTAAGAATGACTTCCCTTACCGGTCCCGCGGAAACCTTTGCGGGAGGCAGTGGGTGGGCGACTGCGGACTGGAAGAGTGCGTACATCTCCTTCTGGCCGAAAGTACCTGTCTGCCCGAGGGATAACCCTATACGTGTCCAGTTCTGGTAAAGGCCACCCACAATAGGCATCGTTGCGCCCTTCACCTGCTCGAAGCGCACTGCTTTCCCTCTTTGCTCATAGGCCCAGAGATAGCCCCCGACCTCGAACTTCGGGTCTACGCTTTTCGTGACCTGGACGATCTCTCCTCTCTTGCTCAGGAGGCCGAGAAAGTCTCTGAATTCACCCGCGCGGTAGCCCGCTGGCACTTCGTCCTGTCTGATAACGCCAGGACCAAAGGCGGCAGCTTCGCGTTGTGGTCCATACAGATACGCAAGCAGTGCAGCGCTACCAACGCCCGCTGTTTTGAAGAACGCTCTCCGCCCCTCGTCAATTCTCTGCCTCATATGTGATCCCCCTTTTTTCCGAGGTGTACCAAAGCTGGTCTAAGGGCAGGATACCTGAAAGGCCTGAAAGGGTCCAGAGAAAAAAGAACTACTTGGTGATTGTGCCTGGGAGTGAGGAGAACTTCCTGAAAGAATGCAACGGGTCTATCGAACAGATGGGTAGCCTTTCGTGTGGCAATTCTGAACCCTCTCAGGAGCGAAAAGGTATTTCGAGGCCTGGCTCACCTCCGAAAAGTTCACGTTGCACCAACGTCCCCATCGATGTATTGGTCGACCCGCTTTCATGGTCACCCTTCAAATCAGGCCATTCGTAGCTTTATTCTCGGTCAGCCACCAGTTTACCATTCCGAAGCATCCTGGTACCCACCACTACCGACAGCCGGAGAGGCTCGCCGAGACATCGGATCATACATCTAGGAGCTTTCATTCCGCGGGTCGTCCTTTTTCATCTCGGAGTGTTAACCGTACTTGAGGTCGGTGCTCTGTCCGACCTCGATAATATAACCGTCAGGATCGCGGATGTAACAGCGAATCTCGCCGTACTTGGGGATCGGCTCCGTGATGAACTCGGCTCCTCGACCTCTCCATAATTCATAGCACGCTTGGATATCCGCGACGCGGACATTCATAAAGCTGTTGATGTGATTTGGGTCGGGGACGCTGAGCGTTACCGTCGGCTTATCCGGGGTCGGCCCGCCTCCAACGTTCAGAATCATCCAGATATTAGCGAGCTGAAGGTACCCAGGCGCGTTGCCGTCGCCCAGGCTCAGGATGCGAGCGCCGAAGACCCTTTCGTAGTAGCGAGCCGATCGCTCGATGTCGGCGACGGTGAGAAATTGTGCAACGCTGATCCCTTCCCGCGGGGGCATCTCATAGCTCTTCTGTTCGATTTGTACGCTGTTCATCGACGACTCCAATTCCGATACAGTCATGAGCTTCAGAAGCGCTTGAGCCGCGGAGGTCGATGATGCGGGGTTCTGGCCAGTGATGAGGCGGCCATCAGTGATGGCAAAAGGCTGCCAGTTCGCCTTCTTCTCGAAGATGGCGCCGAGCCGCAGCAGTTCATCTTCGACAAGGAACGGCACGACCTTGGTCAGCTGCACCTCTTCTTCCTCGCCGTTGGTAAAGCCCGTTACATGCTTCCCCTTTACCAGAGGCTCGCCCTTGTAGGTGACATGACGGAGCACACCAGGCGAGTGGCAGACCAAGGCTATCGGCTTGCCGGAGTTGTAGAAAGACTCGAGCAGTGCGATCGACACCGGGCTTTCCGCGAGGTCCCACATGGGACCGTGCCCGCCCGGGTAGAAGACCGTGTCGAAATCCTCCGCCTTCACGTCTGCAAGCTTAACGGTCTGAGCAAGGGCTTTCTGCGCTGCCGCATCCTGCTTGAACCGCGACATGGCCGGCGTCTGATTCTCCGGCAGATCGCTCTTGGGATCGATCGGCGGCTGCCCACCCTTCGGGGAGGCCAGCGTCAACTCGACGCCGGCGTCTCTGAAAACGAAGTACGGCGCGGCAAACTCTTCCAGCCAGAAACCGGTCTTGCGGCCGGTATTGCCGAGTTGGTCATGCGATGTTAGCACCATCAAGATTTTCATGTTCATTCTCCTTCTTTGATTCCGCTTCAATCGCAGCTTCTTTCGTTTGGCCTATTGCCGTTTATCGGAACATCGATCGTCGGGAGTGCTGGAGGAGTTGATGCGCGGAGAGAAGTAAGGCTAGCTGACGACCTTCGTTTCGGTTTTCTTTAAACTTAAAGACTAAGGTCTATCTGCCAGATGTCAAGAGGCGGGAAGGTTCCAGTCTGACAGTTATACTTCGGAAACATAGGTCGATTTCATAGGCTGGCAACAAATCGTGCTCGTGATGCGGCAGAAGAGATTCACCGTGCAAAGAGGCAGGTATCTTTCAGGACGGAGACAAGGTTAGGGAAGTCTGACCGTAACGACCCCATTCAGGAGGGACCAGATGACAACCATGTGGCCTTGTTCGCGGTAACACCTTTATGTGGTAATGCCAAAATGGATTTTAGTCATGCGAATTCACGATTCAGTTGGAACGTGAAATTGTTTTCTCGCCTCAGAATTTAAAGAAAATTTTGTGACGTGGATTCTGCGCACTCCTTCCTCCTACCATTAATTCCTGTATAAGTAAGTGTGAGAGGCAGTAAGATTTGCCCCAAGAAAGGCAGGGGGACTTATTTCTTCCTGGGTCGCCGAACCCTTATTTCAGTCTGTCCCCCGCCTCTTGGAGCCATGATAAGTTGATTGGGCCGTAAAGAGCCCTTGTGACCGAGGAGGATTGGCCGGAGGCAATCCCTGCTTTTCTGCTATGTATGAGGAGGTGCTTGTATGGCGCTCTATGTTGGTATCGATGTATCGAAAGAAAAGTTTGATGTGTGCGGTATTGGCGATGAGGGGAAGAAACTGTTCTCCCTCTCCTGTTCTATGAACCGGGAAGGCTTTGATAAGTTCGTACTGCAGTTGGCGGCGAGGAGCGCTGCATCCCTGCTCCTCGGTATGGAATCTACGGCCAGTTACCATATCGCCCTGTTTTCCTATCTTACCGCAAAAGGCTACCGGGTTGCCATAATCAACCCTCTGCTGATCGCAAACTTCGCAAAGCTCTCCCTGAGAAAAACGAAGACGGACAAGAAAGCTGCGTTTACCATCGCGCAGTTCTTACAGCAGCAGAAGGGGACCCTGGCAACGCGCATCGATTCTTCTCAGGTTGCCGAGCTCAAGGATCTGTCCCGAAGAAGGGAGAGGCTCGTTGACCAGATGACCGCCCTGAAGAACGACATGAAGAGGATCCTGTCTGTTACCTTCCCGGAACTGGAGACGATCGCAGGTGTGTTTACGAAGTCTACGCTTCGTCTTCTCACTGAGCTCCCATCGGCCCATGCTATAGCAAAAGCTGGTTATGATGCCGTCGCCTCTATCGTCATCTCCCGCTCGAAAGGGAGAAAACCCTCTGCTTCGGTTCACGTCCTCATGGATGCGGCCATTGCATCGGTGGGTGTCGCGAGTCCGGCAAAGGATCTGATCCTCAAACGGGAGGCCTCCCTGCTTCTCGAGCTTGAGGAACAGGCCGAAGAGATTATGAACCTCATAAGAGATCTCTCAGGTGAGAAGATACAGCGAGACGCAAAGATCCTCACCTCCATGAGGGGTATCGGAGAAAAAACCTCATTGAATTTCCTGATCGAGCTGGGAGGAGATATAAAGGCTTTCGAAAATGACCGGAAGCTGATCGCAGCAGCTGGGCTCGATCCGACCACGCATGAATCGGGCAAGTACAAGGGAAAGAGCAAAATCAGCAAGAGAGGAAATCGTCATCTCCGGCGGGTGATCTGGCTCATGACGACCAAGGTGATTATCTCCAACGAGGTCTTTCGCACCTACTACTTCAAAAGAAGGAAAGAAGGGCTCATCTATAAGATGGCTGTCCTGGCTACCGCGCACAAGCTGATTAGAGTGATGTTCTCCATGTTGGTGAACCAAAAACCTTTTGATGCGGAGAGGAGGAAATAAATATAGTTGACTGAAAGGTTGAATTTGTGGCGGAATGTAATTCATGCCATACTATAGCTGGCAATGTTCACCCGTCTCTTTCTGAAAATCCTTAACGAGGAAGCAGCGTCTTCGAAGAACAGACCTCGGGACATCATTCACCGCGAAGCCGAGCTCGGCGATCAGGTCCGCATCGATCCCGGACGTATGGCCGTCCTTGGGCGCAAGATGGGGAACACGCGCGACCAGTCGCCCGATCTCGGGAAGCTGCGGCACACCTTTATCCACGCTGGATAGCGTGTCGCTCTCGTTGTCCAGGACGACGAGCCGGTCCAGCGCGTCCCGAAGCACGGCCCTTGCTCTCCCTTCTCGCTCAGCGGGCGGCGCCCTCGCGACCGCTGTCCACATGGTTGATGCCCGCTTCATACCGGCCGGCGGCGTGCCAGCCAATAAAATCACTTCACCATGTCATTGATGATGCGCAGCGGACTGAGTGGACCTAGCGGAATATAGTCAAAGCCCATCAAACCGGCCTGCCCCAGTGGGAATTTCTCCAAAATGTTTTTCGCCTCTTCCGGTGTGCTTGCGTTGACGATGAAAACCACACCCTTCCCGTCGGTCCGAAAATACCACTGGTCTATCTTGCCCGCGAGATAAGCATTCACCGTGTCATGCACTTCGTGCGGCATGATCTGGGCGCGCTGGGCGGGTGTCATGGGCGTGCCCATGAAATGGGAGATCGCCAGGATCTTCGTGGTGGGCACAGGCGGCAGCGGGTTCTGCGCTGAAGCAGCGCCCTCGGGGGTAATCGGGTTCTTCATGGCAGTAGCTCCTTATTCATCTTTTGGTATTTTGCTGTTGATTTGTCGGCCGGCCAGGCGTTCGTCGAGAGGCTGGCTCGACGGCAGGAGGCCTCGAACGCGCGACTGGTGGCCCCGCGGGAAGCGCGGGCTAGCGTGCAGCTGTCTCGAGCAGCCTCTGGACCTTGGCGTCATCATCCTCGGCGACGGCAAGGGCAACCGGGTTACCGTAGGGAGCGAGCAGGCTCGCCATCGAGTCGTAGGACAGGTGCACGCCGTCCGCGCGCTCGTCGACGAGGATCGTCGTCGGCGCGTACGACGCGGCGTCGGGCACCACCCGGGCCATCTCCTTCATGATGAGCGGGTTTCCGATGAGGAGCCGGAGCATCTTCGGGCCCTCGCCCCCGCGCTCCTTGCGGAGCACGGCCCCGTGGTCGTACCGAGCAACCTCCATAAACCCGGAGGGTCCCACGGCCGCAAGGACGACCTTCTCGAGTTCGGCGAGGGTCTTCGCCGCCGCCATCGCCCGTTCGAACTCACTCAGGTCGGTACGACCAATCGGCGCCGTGAGGCGCTCCAAAACCTCCTCGAACGATCGGGCTGACACCACGCTCCACCTCTTGACCAAAACATCTCGTGTTTGCATGTTCGCTCTCCTTTCTTTCCTGTCACTGCCATCCGATATCAATGATCTAAAACGCAAGTCGGTTGGCTTGATCCTCCGAGCGGTCCTCACCCAACGTCTGGGGATAACATAACTACGTTTAGAGTCGTGTCAAATGTTTGAATTCGCTCACGGCCATGTACACTCATTTTACGAAGGCGGGTCTCTTGCTAAGGCAAACCTAACTCTGACATTCAGTCGGCTCAGACAGCTAAGGCAACTCGTGAGCTAGTGAAGAAGAGAGTGGATGCAGCCAGAGTGTTCACCCTGTAGCGGAGGCATTACTGTGGTAATGATGCAGGTTCAGGGTGGATGCGTGACGATTGATTTGC
>CAWGRP010000033.1:0-119312 GCA_963825005.1 uncultured delta proteobacterium
GATCCCCGGAACTTTCTGGGGAGAGGCTCACTCGATTATGTACCGACCAAACTGGTGGACACGGCCATGCTGGAGACCGCATCCGATGACTGGTTCGTGGACCCTGATGGTAAAGCGCCGGAGATCCCGATCGGGAGACTGCCCGTAAGCACCCCGCAGGAAGTAGCTGCCTTCGTTGCCAAGCTTGTAGCCTATCGGCGGGCAAGCCCTCCACAAAAGCCCTCTATGTGGCCGATATCCCGGATCAGGTGGGCAACTTCGAGAGTACCATCCGTCCCATGGAGTCGCTGATCTCCCTGATACCTGAAGAGCTCTTCCGCTCACGCCTGGGAGACACTACCCGTCCTGCCCTCCTTGCCAAACTTACCGAAGGGGCAAACCTCATCACGTACCTCGGTCATGGCTCACTCCAGCTCTGGGATCAGGGGATATCCTCGACACCTCTCTTGCCGATACCTTAACCAATACCACCTATCCCTTCGTCTTTGCCATGACCTGTCTGAATGGCTACTTCATTATACCGGGTATAGACAGCTTAGCATCCGCTCTCGTGACCGATACGGGAGGAGCGGTGGGGATGGTTGCCTCATCGAGCCTCACGGAATTTCCGCCCCAGGCAGCCTTAGGCGGTGCCTTCTTGAGTTACCTTTCCTCGGGTCTCACTGCAGGCGAAGCGCTTATGCGGGCAAAGCAGACCATTACCGATCCCGATGTGCAGCGGAGCTACATCCTGTTTGGGGATCCGAGCATGAAGATAAGAAGGTAACAAGCGACGGAGGACGAGGGACGTTCGTTTCGCTGGGACGAGAGACGACGAACAAGAGAAAGGGGACAGATTGCGCTTGGGGCTGAAAGGAGAGAACGATGATGGCGAATTGCAGTATCGGCCGGAGTTCACAATGGCTTCCTAGCGCAGCGAGCTAACTAGATTCCCTCGGCAGCGCGACGAGCCGTTTGGCTTGAAAGCGAGTCGAAAATATCTGCAAGCAGTTCCACGCATCTCGGCAACTCCGTGTCGATACTGCGGATGGGACTCTTTCGTTCACGGTGATCGTTACGTTCAAAGAACTCGTAAACGCTCCTCTCGTGGATCTCGAGTAGCTCGCAGATGGACTCCACTCTGTCCAGGATGCCTTGGACTGATGCTTTGCTGAGATCCAGATATCTCTTCTCCGACTCCTCAAAGTCGCCATTTTTTGCTGATGGTGATGGTGCCGCGAAGTCGATTCCATCCCTGCGCTTGACCGCAGCTATCACATAACGTGGATCGTGTGGCTCGTAGAAACACTCAGCTACATCAAATGTACGGTTTAGCTCGGCAGAAAGAGAATCTACTGTATGACTCCTGGTATACAATCCGTACATGAACCGCTCCCCGCATCCATCAGGTTCTGAAAAATGGTGGTCCAGCAGAGATTGTTTTCTCAACCACGTGCGCATGGAAGGGGAGTAGTCCTCCCTCCCGAGGAACCAAAATGACGCGTACTTTTTGCGACATGCTACAATGAACCCCGTTGCTTCATTGCTCATGAGGCCGGATAGTTCAATTTGAAGAGCCAGGGTCTGCGACGATGAAGGCTGCGATCCGTAGAATTCCAGAAGAAAACCATCAAACGACTCCCGGGCAAATCCAAGTTCCATGGCATCCATACAGATCGCCGTGAAAGGAAGATCAAGATATCTCGCCCACCTGTTTGCGACATCCGTCAGCTTGAAATCTGTATCGATGCCGACAACGTTATACCCTCGGCCGGCAAGCCTGAGACACTCCGTGCCGGAACCACATCCCAGATATAGCAGCCGTTTCCCGGGCCCGATTCTATCAAAGATGAACTCATCTCTGGGGCTATGCCGAAACTGGAGCGACCCTTGCTGTTCCATCAACTCCTTCAGTTCTCTTTGCCTCGCCTCATAAAGACCATCCAGGGTGGCTTTCCACCGTTCAATGCACGCGTCAGCTATCTGTTCCGGCGTCGCTATGCTGTGAGCTACGCCCAGGAGTATTTTTTGGAGCGTGTCATCAAAATCCCAAAACAGGTGATTACGTTCAACCTTGTCTCGCCCATAGATCTCATCCATCTGCTTTGAGAAACGGATGAAAGGCTTCATAGAAGGCGAATGGCTGGAGATACGCCACGACAAACCGAGAATACACCCTAGCGCGCTTGCCGCCTGACCCTGAGTGTGTTCGGTCATGATTATTTCCAAACTTTCGGTCACAGCTCGAGCACCACTTTGTCCTTCTTCACAACGCCCTGCCCATCTTCGCCCAGGACCGCCCCTCTATACTCATGCGGGAACATGGACACTGTCCCTTTTCCCAGCAGTAGCATCGATAATAGCAAACGGACCCCGGCGGACGATATCAGACTTATTGCCCGGAACCGATATAACAGTAATAGCATTGGAAATTGCAGTTGCCTCCCGTCGCACAATAAGAAACCGGGATGTTCCCGCCGCAGCCGCAACTGTCATTGCAGGCCCCGCCGCAGCAGGCAGAGGAATAAGAAGCGCAGCTGCCGGTTCCGGAACAGCACAGCCCTCCCCCCGTCCCGCTGGAACACGAGCTACAGGCCGCGTTGCCATGAGCGTTACACGTCGACGTCGCGTGCGACCCTGTGTTGTTACAGGTCACAACGCCAGCAGCTTGGTCTGAATTTAGACACACAAGCTGAGGGGGTTCATAGGTGAATGGTGCCATCTCGCCCGATGCCCCCGAAGGAGAAGAGGAGGATTTTTCCGGGCCAGACCCGAGGTCAAAGTCAGCGCGGTCGAACCCGGCAAGCCCTTCTCTAGCCAGCGTATCTACAAATCCCTTGATGTGCTCGCTCACGTCCCCGGGTACGTTGTCAGCATGGTCCCGAAGCTTCTCAAGGAGGGCATCCATGGTGTGCTCCCCGTTGAGGAGCTTCCACATGTAAACGCCGGTGGGGCTCAGGCCAAAGCCATGTCCGGTATCAGGGTCGAACAGAACGGCCCAATCGTCAAACTCCTCGCGGAGCACGACGAACGGTTTGGCTATGGGTTTGTCATCGTTTTTTATGGTGCTTTTCTCGTTTTTTATGGTGCTTTCCCTTTCCGTCCAATATCCCCCCGGACAGAACAACACTGACAGACAGCATATAACACTTTAGCAATTAGCGTGCCAGGGAGGCGACATCTTTGGGTTTTAAATACTCATCTACGTGACCTGCTGCAAGTTCTGTGATTTCCCTGGCACCACGCTCGTCACCCGGCAAACTTTTTGCAGATGCTTTTTAAGCAGCAAGCCAAGCGGCGAAAGGGAAAGACAGCGCCGAGGATGTGGGCTCTGCTTGAGAAAGTTCTCTGGAAAAGGAGAGTAGTTGCCCGATGACAGGCCCCTGTGAAAGACCCGAAGGCGTTCGCTTCCGAGAGTGCTTTACCAAGGGGATGCCATGGGGATCCCTCTTTGGGGACCGTAGCAATTTTGAATTCGGCTATCTTGCCATGGAGCGTCACTTCGTTGCCAAGTACTTGAAGAAGCTGTCCTCCGTCCTCGTTTTCGGATCAGGGAACGGGCGGGAGGCGCGACCGATTGCCGGAGATGGCCACCGGATCGTCTGCTTCGATATAGGGTTTCTCTATGTAAAGGGCGGATCGATACTCTGCACCCGGGATGGGCTCGTGAATATCGACTTTCTGCAGGCGGACATGTACGCCCTCCCCTTTGCCATTGAGACATTCGATTTTATCTTCTTTTCCATCTATCCTACAGCCGGCAAGCGGCGTTTTGAAGTGCTGCGCCAGGCTCGAGAGATCCTCCGCCCCGGAGGGATTGTGATGCTTCTGATACCCACTCCTCTCTACCGGAGGCGGAACCCGAGCCTGCCACCCGACGTTGTCACTCTGACTGATGAAGAAATCGCTGAAGAAATCGTGAAAATAGAAGAGTGTCGGTTCCGTTTCCATGAATCTTCAGTGGATCCCGTAAGAAGGAGCCTGCGCTACGCTGTATTTGAAGCCTGTTAGCAATAAACGGAACAGCTCTTTCGCACACCATAACACAGAGGGATGTGTTGTAGAAGAACATCGGATGGATTCTGGACCGCCTTGAGGCGTTAACAGAAATGCCGGGGAGCGGAATCGAACCACTGACACGGGGATTTTCAGTCCCCTGCTCTACCGACTGAGCTACCCCGGCACGCGCTTGTATTTTAAGCATAAGACCCCCAAGCAGTCAAGCAATTCCGCGAAATTACGGGACCGGGCCTGCGGCCCTTAAGGACCGCTGCCTCTGGGCAGCTCAAGGACCGGCTCTAACGAGCCTTGAGGACCGGGAGCTGCGCTCCCTCGAGGAACGTCGCCCTTGGCGACTTAAGGCGGGAAGGGCCTCGTCTGCTGCCTCGAACGCAGTGGTCCTCAAGGCCGAAGGCCGGTCCTCAAGCCATCACAGGTGGCGGTCCTCGAATCGCGCCGCAGGCGCGATGGTCCTCAAGCGTAGCGGTCGCTGGCAATCGGCCATTGCAATGAGTGCATGGATGTGACATAGTATGAGTCGACATGCTTATCTGCACGCATCATACGGGTGAGCCGCACGGGATATTGGGCGCTCAGGTAGCGGCTACCTATTTTTCAAACAAGCTGCATGTCCCAACTATTGTCGTGGGCCTCGCACGAAATTTCCAAAAGGAAAAGCTCCTTGCGTTTGTTGAAGAGCATTACCAGGGCAAGGAACGGATAATCGGCTTCTCACACTTGAGCGGGAGAAAAGATATTTTCGATCTGATCTCCACGCTGCACGAGACGGGCTTCACCACGATTCTGGGCGGACCGCAGGCCATGCAGGATTACACAGGCGAGACTGATGCCGACAGATTCCCGCACCGGTTTCATGGTCTAAAAGATCGGGTAGATATCGTTGTCCAGGGTCCTGTTGACGGCGTGAAGCCGGAGCACTTGAAAGAAAAAGCACGCAGCGTTCAATCGACCTGGACTGCCGATCTTTACCTCGACGTTGACTGGTCAAACATATACACGTTCTCCGAGAAACTTGAACCTCTGGAAGTTCTGGTAGCGCAAGTGCTTGCTGCTATCGGGTGTCCATATGCGAAGAAAGAATCTGCGGTACTTCTCGATCCTCCCGTTTCACTCGCGGATAAAGCTCCGAAACTGACTATACATAGTTGCGGCTGTATCTTCTGCGATGTCGCGTGGGACAAGGGTTTCCAGGGGCATGTGGACCGCACCACATTGCTCGCACAAATCAAGCAGCTGCCCGAGAAGTCCGGCAGAAAGATTCCATTTGAACTCATAGATGAATATCCTATCGCCACTCTGCGCGCCATTCTGGATGTGACAGAAAAAGATAAGATCGACCTTTCGCAGGTGGACCTTGTCTGCCGGGTCGACGCTGTCACCAAACACAAAGAAACGTTGAAGGAGATTCTCAGGCTTGCGCGCGAGCGGTCCATCCGCATCATGTTCTCATCCATCGGTTTCGAGTCGTTCAGCGAAAAGATTCTTTCCCATTTCAACAAGGGTGTAACGGTTGCGGAAATCATCGAATGCGTCGAGCTGCTGCGGCGCCTGAAGGATGAATTCGGCGACACCCTACTCTACCGCAGAGATGAAGGGGCAACGCACGGTTTCATCCATCCCACGCCCTGGGACGACAGCGAAACATTTCCGGAGATGGATAGGAACATTGTCTTAAACGGACTTTTTGAGGACATACTGCCCGATCATAGTACGCCGCTCATAATTCACCACGGCTCCGCTCTGGGAGACTGGCTCAGGCAGATGGAGGAGACGACGGGAGTCACGTTCGGAAGGGAAGGGACCTGGATCGAGTGGTGGAACCATGCCGAGTCGCCTTCATTCATATAGCTTCGTTGCCGGCGTCGGCACGACTCCGACGTACTGTAGTACGCCTCCGTCGCTATCCTCCTGGTCGCCTCGCTCTATTTTTGAATGCAACTCGGCATCGTTTCGCTGTTTCAGCTAGTAATCCTCAAGTGCGGCGGCTCGCTGGCGGCGCACCCGGCGATACTGTTGACATCACTTTAACGGGTTTGTAGACTAGGCAAAGGAAGCGGCGTGGTCATGTCTACCACATTAACGGATGAAGATCTCGCCAGGTACCGTCGGCAAATCATACTGCCTGAATTGGGAGAAGAGGGACAGAAGAAACTGCGTAGGGCAACCGTGCTCATTGTCGGCGTCGGAGGACTGGGCTCGCCCGTCTCCATCTATCTCGCGTGTGCGGGCATTGGCAGGCTGATACTCGTAGACTTCGAAACTGTCGATGTATCAAATCTTAATCGGCAAATCTTGCATTGGGAAGAAAACATCGGCGAGAAAAAAGTGCTCTCCGGCGAAAGGAAGCTGAGAAGTCTTAACTCTACGGTAGAAGTGATCCCGCGCGCGACAAGAGTCACAGCCGAGAACGCAGCCGACCTGCTCGATGGCGTGGAACTCGTGATGGATTGTCTCGATACTATGGATAGCCGATTTATTCTGAATGAGGCCTGCTTTCAGAAAAAGATTCCCTTTGTCCATGGCGGTCTGCGGGGGCTCATGGGCGAAGTAACGACCATCGTCCCCGGTGAAACGCCGTGCCTGGAATGCCTGTTTCCCCGCAGGCCGGATCATACTGAGCCCTTCCCGGTCATCGGCGCGACCGCTGCACTCGTCGCTTCCGTGCAGGCCATGGAAGCGATAAAACTACTCGCTGGATTCGGAAAGTTGCTTACGGGAAGAATGCTCTATATTGATAGTGGGAAGATGGAGTTTCGTTCGATACAGATGAAACGAAATCCAGACTGCCGAATCTGCGGAGGAAAATGAAACAGGTAAAGGCTAAAAACAGGTAAGGACAAGAACCAAGGTAGAGGTAAGTACAAGAACGAAGGTTAAGATGAATACCAAAACGGAAACTTTAGGATCGTTTCTCGGCCCTAACCTGCTTTTGCTTTTACCTTAACCTTCGCTTTAGTCTTTACCTTTACCTACTTTATCTCTTTCCTGCTTTATCTCTTTCCTGCTTTATCTTGTCCTTGCCTGTTCTTAACCTGCTCGTCTGATATCAATTTGCATTCAAGATGGAGAGCGAGGCGCTCAAGCCGTGACGAACGGAGGCGTTTGACTGTCTTATACTAATTCGCATTCACGATGCACACCGAGGCGATCCGAGGACCGGCCATTGCAGGCGTACTCTAGTACGTCAAAATGGAACGGGCCGATGGTCAACGAAGGTGGGCGCGTGAAGGCGAATTAGTATTTAGCCGCCGGAGAGGAAGACTAGTATCGCCACCTCATCCCCATCCTTCAGAGGATACGCCAGTTCCAGCGGAACCGTGGGCTGCGCGTTGACCAGAATCTCTATATAGCCATGCAGTTTGTCATTCTTCGCGAAGAGCTTTGACTGCATAGCGGGGAAACGTCCCACAAGATTCTTGAGACACTCTCCCACACTTTTCCCGTCCAGTTCAACCTGGGCCTCGCCGCCCCCCTCAGTCAGATAAGGGTGAAGGATGACTTTCACGCTCATATGTCTCCCCCTTCACCCTGTATCATTTTTTCCTTGCTCTTTCTCAACCTTAACCTTAACCTTCTTTATCCTTTTCCCGGTGTTGGTCTGAGGGGCCACGGCTTGACTTACTTCTGGAAGTCTTGAACCATTGGCCCCTCGAACCCTTGAACCCTACGTAATGCTTTTCGCCTACATTTCCGCTTCTAGCTCTGCTGCTTTTTTCTGCGCCGATGTCATTCTGAGCGCCGCATCCCTCTTCTTGGAGATAGATACCTTCGCAGCATCCACATAATCAACGGCCTTAATGTCGCAGAACCGCACGCACTGCGGATCGCCGTCGCAGAGGTCGCATTTGATCACTTTCCTGTCTATCGTGTTGAAGTTCATCGCGCCAAACGGGCAGACTGCCACGCAGGACCGGCATCCGATACACTTGTCGTAATCTACCATCACTCTGGCCAGCGCCTCATCCCGGGAAATGGCCTTTACCGGGCAGACGTTCATGCAGGGTGCATCCTGGCAGTGCTGACAGATCATCGGGACATAGAGCCCCTCGTGTTCCCACTTCTCTATCTTTATGCGTGCTCTCATCGGGTTAACGACGCCGTCATGCTTGACCGTGCACACAGACTCGCAGAGCCGGCAACCCGTACATCTCTCCTGATTTACTACAAGTGATTTTGCCATTGCTTCCATCTATCGTTTCCTCCTTATGATCGTTGGGACACCCGCACGCGGGTACCCGGTCGCCCTCCAGTGGCAAGGCCACATGGAGCCTCCCCGTCTCGCGAGCCGTGCTCGCTAGTGGGGATTTTAGAGTAAGTGAGACGGTTCGTTCTCGAGACCGAGTCTCTTAATGGTCTCAGGCGTGGGTAAGCCGTTCTCGTCGCAGCCTTTGTGCTTGTAGAACTCAGCCCGCATTCCCTTGAACTTCTCGCGGTCGATTGTGGCGCCGATAACATCGGGTGCGCCGCGCTTTGCCGGTTCATTGTGGTACCGGTCAGCAAGCACGTCGCCCTTGTGCGGGTCGTCCCTCTTGAACCCTTCCCGTATATTGACCAGTTTCTCGAGCATGTTGCACCGCTCCGCCGCCGTCCAGATTTCTGTAGGAGTGAGCTCCAGGCCGGTGTTGTAGTTAACAACTCTTGCCCAGTCTTCGAAGTTAGGGAGTGTCGCACCGAGGAACGTTGTGTGATACTTGCAGATGCCCATGCAGTCCACGCCCATGAAGCAGTTTTCCTGCCAGAATACCTGCCACGCCTTTCCTTCGTAGGACCTGTGGTCTGAACTGAGTTCTCCCTCGAAGGCCACCGGGCTTGAGTATATCCTTTTCATGACATCCTTCGGCAGGTGGTAGAGGTCGATTGCGGGCCGGCTTCTCAGGTGGTCGGAGCCCCTCGAAGAGACCGCGATGTTGAGTGCGAGACCGGGTGTCGCGCGCTCGTCGGAGTGCAGGTTGCTCATGCCTTTGACGTGGATGAGATACTTCTCTGAATCTCTGCCTATCTTCTGTGCCGCTCTGATCGGGCCTTCAGCCAGCGCCTGGCCCAGCCAGGTCTTCTTCTGGCAGATGCGGTGAATCATTTCAAGCACAGCCTCGCCGTTACCGAATCTCAGATCAACGCCGTCAGTGTCCTTGCTGGTCAGGATGCCGTAGTCGTAAAGCTCCATGGCCCAGGCGATCATGCTGCCTATTTCCAGGTTGTCGACGCCGTACTGGTCGACAAGGTGATTGGCACAGAGCAGGGTTGCTGCATCCGTGCAACCTACCTCGCAACAGAACCCACCCTGGGAAGTATACTCAGGACCCTCATCATACTTTCCTACCAGGCCGAACTTCTCGGCCAACGGGCTTTGCGGGATCCTATATTTTGCGCGGCAGTGCACCTGGCAGTTGAAGCATGCCGTCATATTGTACTCGCCGCACGTTTCCTTCGAAATCTCATCGAGATGTTCAGGCTCGACGTCATCAGCATATCTGAGCTGGTTATACTGGAAGTTATTGGTCCGGCAGCCGCCCCACGAGTTAGTTGCTCCCCAGATGAAAGGTGTGCCGAGGGTACCCATGGTCTGGTTAACCTTGGCGCTCGTGATCAGGTCGATGAATCTTTTGTTGTATTCCAGGGCCTGGGTGGGGTGAGCAATCTTTATATCCAGCGTGCCTCGTGCAGCAACGCACTTCAGGTTCTTCGACCCCATGACGGCGCCCATGCCTGTCCGGCCGGCTGAATTCTTGATGCCGGTCATGACATTAGCGTACCGTACCAGGTTCTCACCAGCAGGACCGCAGACGGCAAATTTGATATCCTCGTCGCCCATCTCTTTCCTGATGGCCCACTGCGTATCGGTTACGCTCTTTCCCCAGACATTCGAGGCATCGCGTATCTCGATCTCGCCATTGTGCACCCAGAGATAGGAAGGCTTTGCGGCCTTGCCTAAGAATACCAGGTGGTGGTACCCGGCCAGCGCCAGCTCTGCCGCAAAGAAGCCGCCCATGTTGGTGCTGCCGATCATATCAGTAAGGGGCGATTTCCCCATCACGTCCGTCCTGGATGTTGCGGACGCCATCGTTGCTGCAAGCATGCCGATCCCTATCACCAGCACGTTGTCAGGACCAAGCGGATCAACGCCCGGTTTCAGGTAATTGTAAAGCAGGTAGGCGTTCATTCCCCGCCCGCCGAGGAACTTCTTCCGAACATCCAAGGGGATGGGCTTTGATTCGATCTGACCCGTCGTAAGATTGATAATAGCTACTTTTCTGTTCAACGCCATGTTACTTTCCCTCCTTCTTCTCCGCCATTTTCTTTGCCATGGCTTCTTCAGCCAACCGCTCGCTTGTCTCCCATACCGGTCCGCGGACCCTCGGGAAACCCGCCTTTACCCAGGCAACGCGCCACTCAGAGCCGCACTTCGCGCACTTGACCGTAGGCTGGCCGGGCTGAGCCGAAAGCCTGGATGTGCAACTTGGATTGAGACATCTGAACTGGCCATACGTCCTGGTCTGGGCAACAGCTTCTTGTGTAGAAAGTTTTTCTTCTGCCATCTTCGCCCTCCTATCAAAAAAATAGTTTTATGCTATGCAGCCTTAAGGCCCTTATATGCCTTATAAGCCTGCTTTAAAAGCACCATGGGATGTATGATCTCAAGGCCGGTGCCGTCTTTGATGCGTAACCCGCACCCGCCGCACTCTGTCACGACTACGTCGGCTTCCGATTTCTTTGCCTCTTCCCATACCTTCTGACTGATCTCTACAGAGCGGTCATAGTTCTGCTTCTTCATACCGTAAGAACCGCTCAAGCCGCAGCAGTTGTAGTTTGCCCCGACCACCTTTACACCGGGGATCAAATTCAGGAGGTCCAGCGGCTCTTTCGTCAGGCCCTGCACCTTCAGGTGACAGGGGTTGTGATAAAAAACCTTCAGCGGCACCTCACCAAAATTGGTGTTCAGTTTTCCTTCCCGATACAGACGCAATACATATTCATCCGCATCGAAGATGTGCTCTGATACATATTTTGCCTCTTCACTTTCAAAAAACTTCCGCCCTTCCTTACGTAGCATCATGTTGCAGCTCGGGCAGGTCGTGATAATGTCGTAGCCCGGCGATGACGCCGCATAGAGCGACTTCATAACGAACTGAAAATTCTTCTCAGCCCCCTTTAGGTTGGCATTTGCCATCATGGGCATCCCACAACATTTCTGCTCAGGCACGAGCACTTCAATGTTGTTCTCTCTCATGACCTCCACGAAAGCCTGGCCGATGTCGGGCCCGTAGTAGTTGGCCCAGCAGCCGTGATAGTAGACAACTTTGTTATCCACGACCCCCTCCCTTGAACCAATCTCTGAATGTGCGACGGTGGAATGTCGGCAGGTTGGCTTTATGATGAATGCCTGCCGTGAGCTCCATAATTCGTTTGACAATCGGAAGGTTCCCCGCCCAATTAGCAAGAGGCGCGGTCAGCGTGCCCATCTTGGCCAGGATCTCCGGATCATCAAGCAATCTCTTCTTAAGGCTTCTTCCATGCTTCTGATAGTAATCAATCTGTGTTTTCCATATCAGTGTCGGAACGTCAATCCCAACGGGACACTCCACTTCGCATCGACCGCAGTGAAGGCATTCGTCAAGGGGTGACACCTTGCCCTGAAGGAATGAGAGGATATAATTCTTCGGGCTGTAGACCAGCTCCCTTTCTACCATGAGGTGCTTTCCTATCGGGCACTGCCTGGCGCAAGCCCTGCAGTCGATGCAGAGGAAGAGATCCTGATAGCCGTTGTTCAGCAAGGCGCTGCGCCCATTGTCCAGTATAATGAGATGGATTTCTCTCTCTTCTTTGCCTTGGATGGCCGAAAGCACTGGTAATTCATCAAAGTGGTAGACTTCAGCAGGATTGGGATTCAGGTCAAGCAGCACGCTTTCCAGTCCGAATATACCCATCGAACGTGCGTGAAAAAGGGCTGCTGCTTTATCCTTCAACACTTTCTCAATACTCACCACCAATATTATCTTTCTGGCCTGCTCAAGATCTTTGGAGATATTTGACATGTGTTGCAGAAAAAGAGCGTTCCGTCTTCGGCGGAGGCTGCATTCACCCCGAGTACAGCCACATAGTCGCGCACTTCGGATGAATTCAACTTATAGAACTGGTTGGTTATTTCAAAAGACTCAACCAGACTTCTTCCGTGCATGCCGGGGACAGCCCAGTAGTCCTCGACCTTTTTCTTGAAAGTATCGATGTCAAAATTGTTGAATTCAGTGAAATACCGCAGGTAGGTGCTAAAACCCATAGCACGGAGCTCAGGCCGCAGTTCATTGATCACGACGTTTGACTTATTCATCGAAGCCAGCGTTGTGGGACCCGCAATTTCTCGAATGTGTAGCGCTGCGTCTTTTGCGTTGCCTGCGCTGTAGACCTTCACGCCAGGGAACTGCTCCAGGCTTTTTTTCAGCTGACCTACGAGAGAGACATGATTGTTCTTTGTGTATTCGCGAATATCTTTCAGGCTTGCTTTGATAGCTTCCTGATCCTGATAGGAATCTTTGTGCGAGAAGATGCCGGCCGCCCTGCGCTTCCCCTGTTCAGACGAGGGTTCTATCACCATTATGCCAGGCGTTTGTAGCATACTCTTTTCCACCCCCTTCTGATGATCATGTTGTTGTGGTTTGTATACTGAAACGCTGAACTCATTGGTTTTCTATCGTAAACAGCTATATATATCAGGAAGACAATATCTTTGTCAAGCATTTCAAAAACGGGGCTCGCTGGGCAAAGAGTTACCTTGACACAACGGTCGAAAAAGTGTTCTCTATTAAGAATAATGTATAGTGCTCCTATCATAAAAAGGGTCTTGCAAATCATCCAATTGATCGTTGAAGATCACAAACAGTCAGGTGTGACGCAGATATCGCAGGCCTTGGGCATCAATAAAAGCACTGTTTTTGGTATTTTGAAGGCTTTGCAGGCGGAGAGTTTCGTCGTGAAGGATCCGGCCACCAAGAAGTACACTATGGGGCCAGGACTCTTTGAGCTTTCGACCAACATATTCAAACGCACAGACCTTGCTATACTCGCGCATCCTTTCCTTGAACAATTGGCAGAACAGGTCGATGAAACAGTGATTCTTGGGGCAAAGCAGAATAACCATGTAAAGTTCATCGACGTAATCGAGGCACGGAAGGATCTTAAAATCTCATCCCACGTAGGCGCGACGATTCCCTTCACCGCCGGGGCCACCGGCAAGATGGTGCTCTCCTTCATGGATGACACTGAAATTACAGATCTCTTCAAAGACAAGGGGCTGCCTCAATTCACCGAGAAGAGCATAACAGACCTCGATCTTTTCCTCGGTGAGATTGCGAAAGTCAGGAAACAGGGTTTCGCGCTCGATGTTGACGAGTTTCTGAAAGGGACTACGGCAGTAGCAGCGGCTATCGAGGCAGAGAAGCGACTCGTCGGGGTTGTCTGGGTCGTCTGTTTCACCAGTGCGACAGATGAGAAAAAGGTTGTAGAAATCATCGAACAGGTGACAAACACCACAAAGATGACCAGCAGGGCAATAGAGTCGGCGATCGTTCCGATCTATTCAGGTAATATCGAAGAGATGATGAACGTCCTTATCGGGCAGAACAAGAGCCAGTCCCATTAGTTCAATTGGTTGCATTAGTTTCAAACAGCATCTCTTTGTGCTTTCGGCAACGTCACTATCACCTTCATGCCTCCTTCAGCGACAGGATGCAGGTCGATCTTTCCGTAATGCTTTCTCGCCAGCAACTGCGCTATGGTCAGGCCGAATCCCGTTCCCGCGACTTTCGTCGAATAAAAGGGAGCGAATAGACGTTCCGTCTCCTCAATAGTGTCTGTAGAGCCGTTATTAAAGATCTCCACCCGCAGATTGCGTGCATCTTCCGGGCGCGAAGAGATTTCAATTAAACCGTTATCCGGCGTCACAGCCTCGAAGCTGTTCTGGAGCAGGTAATAAAAGAGCCGCTGAAGTCCGTCCGGGTCTCCCACGGTAAAGCGGGCGCGCTGATGCAGTTCTAAAGTCACCTTCACCGGATCCCGCATGGCCGGATCTTCCGCTCGCAGCCTCTCGAGAAGAAGTTTGATAAGCTCATCAAGATCGATCTCCTGCACCACCGGCTCGCCGGCAAAGACTTCCATATAAACCTTTATGTCTTGCATCATTCCTTCGAGCCTTTGATTCTCTGTGAGCAGCCGTTGAAAAAGATCATATTCCTTGCTCGACGCATCCAATTTTTTTTGCAACCTTCTGATGTTTCCTCCGATCACGGTGACCGGATTTCTCACCCGGTCTGCTACTTCTCTCATTACCTCCAGATCGCAGCGCGTCGTTTTGGTGATGTAAGCTTCGGTCTCGATCAGTAAGCAGAGGTCGAGCATCTTGCTCACAATATTCAGGAGAGAGGCAGCCTCTTCTTGGGGAACTTCAGACAGTACTATTTGATGACAGAACTGGCGTATCACCGAGAAGCCCAGGTTTGAGAAACGCTGGTCGAGGGCCACCTCTACATGCCGGAGCCCGATGCGCCATAGGTAGGCGAGCAGCTTGTCATCGAGCTGAGTCGTGAAGAGGAACTCAAACCAGGCGGCCCACGTTTTTTTCAGGAATCCGGGACGGCCTTCATGTTCCAGGATCAGATGCGTCTCCGGAATGGCGTCGAACACTTCGTAGAAGTGCTGGGCAAATTGATCTTTCTGCCGGACAAACATTTCCCGATAGGGGTCGAGCGCTCGAAGATCTTTCTCGGAAAGTCCGATCTTCTCTTTGATAAAGTAGAGTTTCGCGAATGGCACTCCGTCAGAAAGCAAGCGGCACCCCCCTTCCCTTTTTTAACAACAGTATAATCATTGCCGGCAGCCCTGCATAGCCGAACATCAGGCACGAGATGCGAATGGTATACCTTTGAGACAGGAGCGGTATTTTCAAAACAGCTACGACATGGTACGTTATTTGGGAGGCGTGCAACGATTCGAAAGGAACTGATTATGAAATGCGGCAGATCGAGATGCTTCCCGGCCTTTTTCTTATGTGTGCTACTCTTATGTCTCTTCATCTGTCCTCATGCGCAGGGCCAGCCCAGAGTTCGTACCTCCGAGGTCACCGTTTTCCCGCCTTCTCTCGCAGACCTTGTCGACATGGTGAAACCGGGCGTTGTCAACATCAGCGCCACCACGACCGTGAAAGTGCCCGGGAATCCGTTCAGTCATTTCTTTGGTCCTGAAGACCAGGGTCCCTTCGGCGATTTCTTCAAACGTTTCTGGAATGACGTGCCTGACAGAGAACTGAAGCGCAGGAGCCTCGGCTCGGGATTCGTTATCGATAAAGAAGGTTATATCATCACAAACAATCACGTGGTGGAGAGAGCCGACGAAATTACCGTGAGGGTGAATGGCAAAGAATATCAAGCCCGTACGGTCGGAAGAGACCCGAAGACCGATCTCGCCCTTATTAAGATCTCGAGCCCGGTTAAGGACCTGCAACCACTCTCGCTGGGCGATTCAGATAGGATGCGTGTCGGTGACTGGGTCATAGCCATCGGTAACCCGTTCGGCCTCGAGGAGACCGTGACAAAGGGCATCATCAGCGCTACCGGGCGCGTGATCGGAGCAGGGCCGTACGACAATTTTCTGCAGACGGATGCGCCGATCAATCCGGGAAACAGCGGCGGGCCGCTGCTCAACCTCAAAGGAGAGGTGATAGGCATAAATACCGCGATTGTCGCAACAGGACAGGGCATCGGCTTCGCAATTCCTGTAAATACGGCGCGCTTAATTACAACTCAACTGAAAGAAAAAGGCACAGTCACCCGCGGCTGGATAGGTTTGACTCTTCAGACCTTGACACCCGAGATTGTTCAAAGTCTGGGTCTCAAGGAGACAAGCGGAGTTGTGGTGTCGGATGTGCTTCCCGGGGGGCCGGCTGACAATGCTGGCATGCAGAAGGGCGACGTCATCACCAGGTTCAATGGCAAAGAAGTCAAGAACACGCCTGACCTGTCCCGCCTCATAGCAGAGACCCCGATCGGCACCACCGTCACGGTTCGCACGCAGCGAAAAGGAGCTCAGCAGGACGTAACGCTCAAAATAGCGGAAATGCCGAACGATAGTGCGGCTCCGACTGGACGAACGCGACAAGGAATCGATCTTGGCATGAACGTCGACAACATACTGGAGAAATATCAGCGTCAGTTCCAATTAAGAGATCGGACGGGAGTGGTGGTCGTGAGCGTCACGCCGGGAGGCGCTGCAGAACGGGCGGGGATGCAGGCGGGCGATATCATCAAAGAGTTGAACCGCTTCTCTGTGCGAAGCCTCGATGACTACCGGACGATTCTCAGGCAGGTCAAAAGCGGCGCCTCTTTGCTCCTGTTGGTGAAACGAGGGGGAAACACGACCTATGCGGCTATGGCCGTACCGTAAGACTAGGGTCACGGGGCATGGGTCACGGGTCACGGGAACTAATTATGGCGTTTCTCTCGTTCGTCTGGTTTCTCTTGTTTAACCAGAAAAACCAGAGAAACTAAAGAAACCGGAAAAACGGGCCTTGAGAGGATGTGTCCCTGTGCTTGTCGGGTTCATCCTCTCAAGGCTATCTTCGCAGTTCTCACTTATACAAAAGGTTCGGAAGGAATGTGCAGATCGAAGGGAAGATGAACAACAGAATTCCTACGAAAAGAAGAGACAACAGGAACGGGTACACCCCCGCATAGATCACGCTGAACGGCGTCTTGGTAATATTCTTTACAACAAACACATTGATGGCCACCGGAGGAATAACCACTCCAACCATAACTGTTATGGCGATGATCATACCGAACCACATGGGGTCGTACCCGAGTTTTATGATAGCGGGATAGAATATCGGCGTTGCGAGGATCATGAAGGCCAGATCGTCGATAAACGAACCACCAAGCAGGTAAAAAATTGATATGATGATCATGATGATCCAGTGCGGCAGAGGCAAAGCCGCAATCCACTCTGCGGCGAGCATGGGAATATTGGTCACGGCGATAAAATGGCCCAGAACAGCGGAGCCGGCTATGAGCATGATGACCATGCAGGCGGTGCCGGAGGGATTCATCGACTGATTTTATAAACTCTTTCCATCCGAGGGCTCTCTTCAGAAGCGCCAGCACTATGACCGCGGAGCAGCCGATACTCCCTGCCTCCGACGGTGTAAAAAAACCCTTCAAGAGACCGCCGATGACAACACAAAAGATAATGACCGGCCAGGCGACATCCGGGAGCGAAGCGAATCGCGCAGGCCACGTCGACTTCTCGGCCCTGGGTGCGATGGCGGGATTCATCTTGGCCCATCCGACGATGATCACCATAAAACAAAGGCTGATCATGAGACCGGGAACAAGCCCGGCCATGAAGAGTCTACCGATCGACTGCTCGGTGATGACCCCGAAGACGATGAGCGTGACGCTCGGTGGGATAAGGATTCCCAGCGTACCAACCGTGGCAACGATACCGGTAGACAATCTCTTGTCGTAACCAAATCGATCCATTTCGGGAACTGCCACACTGGCGAATGTCGCCGCGGTGGCAGGAGACGAGCCGCAGATGGCTTTGAAGATAGTAGCACCGACCACCGTCGCTATGGCTAATCCGCCCGGAATATGTCCTATAAACCTGTTTGCCGCTTCAAACAGCTTTTTTGCTATGCCCGAGTTAAAAGCGATCTGTCCCATAAAGATAAAGAGGGGAATGACGGTAAAACCGTAGGACGCGAGCGAATCGAAGAAATCCTTGGCCAGCAGATTGAATGCGGCAGGCATTGCAACCAAATACGCGAAGCCGACAAAACCCATGATTGCCATGCAAAAGGCGAGTTCTATGCCCGTGAGAAAAAGAAGAAGCAGCACTGCCATCGCTATGAGCCCGACTACTACCTCATTCATATTCGCCTCCCGCGATCTTTAGCATGTCCACGATCAAGACGAGAATCTGCACGAAAAAGGCAAAACCGATTCCGTACGCAACGGGATAGAAAGGAAGCTGCAGCGTCAGCGAAACTTCGCCGGACCTGTACATGTCGGTCGCCATCTTCAATAGGTTCCAGGCCGTGAAGAGGAAAAGCACGATAGACATGATTCTCGTCGCGTAGTTGAAAAGATCTTGCGTTTTCTTGGGGAACTTCTGATAAAAGAAATCGACGAATATCTGTCCCCTCACCCAGGATGTGATGGGCACGGAGAAGCCTATTACGATTCCACCGGAAAGGGCCACCATCTCATACGTGCCGATGATGGGTCTGGAAAAAATCCTGAGAATCACATCGAAGGTGGTAAGGAGCATCATAAAGACGAGGAAGATGCCGGCCACCACCTGCATCACGCGACTGAGCCCGTACACAACGCTCTTGAACCCGCCCTGCATGACTTCTCCTTTCGAAACTTTTTTCACAAGATATATTTAATCTCAAGCAGTTGTCAAGCCAATTCTTGTTGTGAAAAGTTGTGAAATTGGTGTTGTGGATAGGTCCAATATGACTTATAGGGCCTATTAACCGAGAGATCAGGGATTGGGCCGCTTTCCTTCTGTTTACTCACGCCCCCAAAAGATGGTAAATACATGTGAAAATGGAGATAACAGGTGCGATACTGGCAGGCGGCAGATCGAGAAGAATGGGAAGGGATAAAGCCACCCTGCCGTTCAAGAACCGGCCCCTCATAACGTATGTCCACGGAATAGTAAGACAGGTTCTTTCGGAGATCTTGATCGTTTCAAAGCACCACACCGCGATCGAAGGTATCGATTCACCTATCGTGAGAGATATAACGCCGAAAGAGAGTTCTCTGGTGGGCATAGCGTCGGCGCTGCTCTATGCAAGAACAGACTATGTGTTCGTGGTTGGCTGCGACATGCCTTTTATACGCAAGGAGACGATTCGTCATATGATAGACTGCATCAACGGTGAAGATATCCTCATACCCCATACGACCGCAGGATATGAGCCCCTTCACTCCATCTACAGCAGATCCTGTCTGCCGCATATGCTCCGGGCAATCGATCGCGGCAAGACAAAAATTACAGACCTCTTGCCTTTTTTATCCGTCAAGCTGATAGAGGAACCTCAGCTCTTCTTGAACAGAGGTGTCTCCATATTCACAAACGTCAACACAGAGGAGGACCTTACTCTTGCAGAAAGCCTTATCTCAGCAGATGCAGATAAGGGAAATGAAGGAATCGGATCTTGAAGAGGTCCTTGAAATAGAAAAGAGGTCATTCGCAGACCCCTGGTCACGCAGGCTCTTCAAGGAGACGCTGGCATTTCCTCATTCGGTCAATTTTGTTCTTATAGGCACAGCCGGTGCTCTTCTGGGCTATATCAATTTTTATCTCATAGGAGATGAAGCTCATATGCTCAATCTTGCCATACATCCGGATTCCCGAAAGAACGGGCTTGCCACGCAGCTTCTGAGTCACGCAATCGCGTTTCTCAAGAGCAGAAACGCAGCCGATTTTTTTCTGGAAGTGCGGGAAAGCAATCAAGAGGCGATAGATTTGTACAGAAAGTTCGGCTTTCAATTCATTGGAAGACGAAAGCGCTATTATGTTAAGACTAACGAGGACGCCCTGGTAATGCGCCTTGCCCCCGGAGAGGAAGAACATGCATGACATCGAAGGAGTGATTCGGGAGAACTCATCTGTACGAAGAGATTTCTACCGATGTAAGATCGATCTGGGAAGACCCATGGACAGTGTAATCCCGGGCCAGTTCATCATGCTCAAAATTCCCTCGGCCGAGATATTCTTGAGACGGCCGTTCAGCATTTACGACTGCGGGAAAGAGACGTGCACCATCCTCTACAAGGCGGTGGGAAAAGGCACACGAGCGCTGTCACTTGCGAAACCTAAAGAGCGCGTGACGGTGCTCGGGCCTCTCGGTCAGGGTTTTCAGCTGTACAAGGGCTACACACCGGTCCTCGTGGCCGGCGGCATTGGTATAGCAGGTCTTCACCTGCTGTGGAAACAGGTCAGAAAGGAGGGCCACTTTTTTTTCGGATGTTCCGCTGAAGAAGAGCTCGCCCTGCTCGGAAGAATTACTCTTCAAAAATCGAGTTTGTGCACTCTGGATGGTTCAGCAGGTTTCTGCGGTAACGTTGTACAGCTGCTTGAGCAGTCCCTTCCGCTGCTCGGAGAGAAACCTTACGTTTATGCCTGCGGTCCTGAACCGATGTTCGTGGGCTTAAAGCAGCTGCTTGCCAAAAAAAGCATACCATGCCAGGTACTCGTGGAAGAGCGCATGGCATGCGGACTCGGTTTATGCTTCGGATGTGTCAAGAAGACTCTTGATGAGCATGAACCTTACAAAAGGGCGTGTATTGAAGGACCGGTGTTTGACTTATGGCAACTCTCGCTGTAGAGCTCTTCGGAAAAAGACTGAGAAACCCTGTGATGAACGGCTCCGGCACGCTGGGTTACGGATGGGAGATAGAGCCCCTCTGGCCCGTCGATACGCTTGGCGCCTATGTCACGAAAGGGCTATCGCTAAGGCCGCACCATGGTAATCCGCCTCCGCGAGTTTGCGAGGAGGGTACGGGCATGCTCAACAGCGTCGGTCTCCAGAACGTAGGACTCAAAAGATTCTTCAACGAATATTTCCCTCTGTTCAAGAAAAGGAATACGCCCATAGTAATAAACTTCTTTGGGTTTACAGACGAGGAATATATCGAGTGTGCCGCCGGCATAGAGGCCGATCCCCTCGTACTTGCCCTTGAAATAAATCTTTCGTGCCCCAACGTGACCAAGGGCGGCATATGCATGGGCAAGGAGGCACAGGGCGTCTTTTCCATCATCGAACGAGTGAAGAAGGTGACGCCGATACCGCTCATCGCTAAATTGACGCCGGAAGTAGCCGATATAGTCGAAATCGCCAGCGCTGCGCAAAGCGCCGGCGCAGACGGAATAACGCTCATCAACACTATGCCTGGCGTAGCGATCGACGTGCAGAACAGGCGCTTAGCGTTTCGTGGCGGACTTTCAGGACCGTCACTGAAACCGATTGCACTTAAGGCTGTGACAGACGTCTCTCGAGCCGTGGACGTGCCGGTGATCGGGGCAGGCGGCATCATGAATCACGAAGATGTCATTCAGTTTCTCGTAGCAGGGGCCAAAGCCGTCGAGGTGGGCACGGCTACATTCGTTGATCCGTTTGCCATACCCAAGATACTGGCGGGGCTCGCCGCGTATATGGATGAACGCGGATTTTCCAGTCTGGAGAGCCTCGTCGGCGAGGCACATGATTAAGATAGCTGAGTTCGATGAGGGCCTGATCAAGGCAATCGAGGCCGAGCTCGGCCTGCCTTCCCTTATTGCACGCATTCTCGTTGCCCGCGGCATCCATACTCCTGACGCCATTCATCCTTTTCTTTATCCAAAACTCGAAGCCCTGTCCGATCCCTTCCTGCTGCCGGACATAGAGGAGGGAGTTGCCAAAACGATTGAAGCGATTGAGACAGGAAAAAGGATCGGCCTTTTTGGCGACTACGATGCAGACGGCATCACTTCTGTTGCGCTGATGACGAACTTTTTGAAGCAGCTTGGCATCGTACCGGAGGTCCGGCTCCCCACAAGACAGGATGGCTACGGGCTCAACCAAAAAGCCATACAGATATTCAGCGAGCGGGCGGTTGACCTTCTGATCTGTCTTGATTGCGGATCATCAAACAGAGCGGAGATAGAGGCAGCGCATCAACTCGGCATGCAGACTATTGTGATAGATCACCACGAGCCCGGAGACACGCAGGCCCGGCCGCACGCTCTCATCAATCCGAAAAGAGAGGGATCACGCTTTCCGACACGCGAGTTGGCTGCATGCGGTGTCACCTTCTTCTTCTTGCTTGCACTCAGGCGCGCTCTTTCCACGCGCGGCCTGTTGCGAAGGCCCATTAATCTCAAGATGGAGATGGATCTGGTCGCCGTGGGCACGGTTGCCGACATGGTGCCCCTGATCGGCGACAACCGTCTCCTCGTCAAATTCGGCCTTGAGACCATGCGTCATAAGCCGAGGACGTGGCTCAAGTCCTTACTCAAAAATCGTGTGGTCCGCAAAGGACATCTGGATGAGTCTGCTCTTGGCTTCGGCATAGGGCCTCGCATCAATGCAGCGGGGCGCGTCTCTGACCCGCATATTGCGCTCGCGTTTCTCACCACAGAGTCGGAAAGTGAAGCTGAGGAACTTCTTCTAAAGCTGAACGAAGCGAACAGGAAACGGCAGGATATTGAGGAAGCTATTCTCGCTGACGCCATGGATCAGCTTGAGGTTGAAGGACTGGGCGGTCAGAATTCAGTGGTGCTTTTCCGTGAGGACTGGCCGATAGGCGTTCTCGGCATCGTTGCGCAGAGGCTTGTAGAGAGAAGCGGAAAGCCCGCAATTGTTATCACACGAACGGAGAAAGCATGGAGAGGTTCGGCTCGCGGTTTGGAAGGTATGGACCTGCACCGGACAATCGCAGCGCTCTCTTCACTTCTGTTAGCTTTTGGAGGGCACAAACATGCTTGCGGTGTCACGCTTTCCGGAGAGAACCTCCTCCCTTTACGCGAGGCATTCGATGACGAGGTGAGGAAGAGCCTCGAAGGATTTGTCAGAGAAATCTACGTAGACGCAAAGGTCGAATTCAGCGACTTAACCAGGGACGTAGTAGAATTTATAGGTATGCTCGCTCCGTTCGGCATTGGAAATCCAAGGCCCAGCCTTCTGCTTCCGCTATCAACCATCTCAATCAGCAATGGCTTCGTGAGACTGACTGATGATAAGAACAGGATGTGGCATGGGTCCATTCAGAAACGTACATCGTTGCCTGAGGGTCCTGTTGCGCGCCTCGTTGCAACGCCCACACTACGGGAAGAGATGGGGGAAAAATTCGTACACCTTCTGATCAAAGAATTTCTGCCGCCGGAGTGATGCCAATTCATCTTCAAGCGTATACCTTCGTTGTGCCGTCGGACCCTTCTTACTCGACGTACCGCAAGGTACGCCTGCGTAGCCCGGTCCTCGGCACGCCTCGGTCTCCATCTTGAATATGAATTGGCATGAGGCATCCACCCACCTATTGGATAATTCGCCGCCGAGTTGCACTAGGAAGCAGAGCAATAGCTGGTATATAATAATAGCGATGGATCGATTTACTGCTGCACTCAGACATTGTGAACTTTGCCCGAGAAAATGCGGCGTTAATCGCTTGGAAGGACAAAGGGGATATTGCGGTGCGGGAAGTCGTGTACGGGTTGCGCACTGGGGACTGCATTTCGGTGAGGAACCGCCAATCTCCGGGTCGCTAGGCTCGGGTAACATATTCTTCTCTCCCTGCAACATGCGATGCGTCTTCTGTCAAAACCATCAGATAAGCCATCAGCAACTCGGTGAAGAGCTCTCAACGGACGAGCTAACAGAGATCTTTTTCAAGCTTGAAGCGGCCGGCGCTCACAACATCAACCTTGTCAGCCCCACGCCTTACGCGCATCTAGTTGCGTCGGCGATACGTCTCGCCAAAAACAAGGGGCTGCGCATCCCTTTTGTTTACAACACGAACGCTTACGAGAATGTGACCACAATCGAGATGCTTGCGGACTTGATAGATATCTATCTACCCGACTTCAAGTACTGGCACGCCTCTGTCGGCCAGAAAGCTTTCTTCTGTTGACGAATATCCTCAAGCTGCAATGCAGGCCATCATCGCAATGAAGAAGCAGGTCGGCAATCTCAAGGTGGAATCCGGAATCGCAACGCGAGGCCTGATGATCCGGCATCTGGTACTACCGGGAAAGCTTGCGGGGACAGAGCGCATCATTGGGTGGATAAAGCAGGAGCTTGGCGCACAGACCGCTTTAAGCCTCATGGCCCAGTACCAGCCTTTGCACCGGGCCAACGAATCACCCGATGCTCAGGCGAACAATAGCAGCGAAGACGAATACGAAAGACTGCTCGACCTGTTGACTCGATCAAGGATTCGAAAATGTATTCATTCAGGAGCTGGAAAGCGCATCGCTTTTTGTGCCGGACTTTACGAAGGAAGAACCCTTCGACCAGAAGAGCAGGGTCCAGGGTCCGGTAGTCAGGGTCCAGTGAAGACTAAATACCAGCTACAGACTCTGTTTTCTATCTTGTCGGGACCCAGAACCCTAGTTAGGCGGGACCCAGGCCCCTGGACCCTAAATTAAGGAGGACAAAAATGGAACTCAAGACAATCAAGGTTGATATTCCCGAGGGTTTGAATGTGATCATCGGTCAATCGCACTTCATAAAGACGATTGAGGACCTCTACGAAATTCTTGTCTCCTCCTCAACGACCCTCAAATTTGGCGTGGCGTTTTCCGAAGCCAGCACAGAGTGTCTTGTGCGCCACGAGGGAAACGACCCCGATCTAGAGAAACTCGCTGCAGACACGGCTTTCTCGCTGTCATGCGGTCACATCTTTGTCGTATTCCTCAAAGATGGTTTTCCCATCAACGTCCTGAATGCGGTCAAAGCGTGCCAGGAAGTCTGCGCCATTTACTGCGCCACCGCAAATCCATTACAGGTGATTGTGGCATCATCAGAACAGGGCAACGGCATCATGGGAGTGATTGACGGCTCGAAACCAGCCGGTATAGAGACGGACGAGAATAAGCAGCACAGGAAAGCGCTGCTCAGGAAGTTCAGATATAAACTATAAAGTCGGGCGATCAGCCATCAGCTTTAAGCCGTAAGCTTCCGTGGATTAGCTCTATTTATTGACTGTTATTGGTACGCCCGTAGCACCGACATAGGCCACTATGATATCTGCTTCCGTATCGCCTTCATTTTTACCGTAATGCCAGGTATTCACAACTTCAACGATTGATTCCCCCGCCTTGAGATGCAATACCCTGTTGTCCTCGGTCACGACAGTCAGCTCTCCGCTCAATAATACACCTGCATTAATTACAGGATGTTTATGCATCGGCAATTCCACGCCCGCAGGGATTTTTATTCGTAAGATCGTTATTTCCGGTTTACCCTTTGGATAGTCAGGCAGGGTCCTCCCATCCCAGCTTGAACCACTCTTCGCTAGAACAGTTGACTGCACCCCATTTACGTCCGCAGAGAGGGCAGGACCTGAGAGTAGTATTGTCAGGCACAGCACATAAAATAGTTTTCTCATGATATCCTTCTCACCCTTTCACTAAACAGATTTCGCCCCATACTAAGTTCACTTTGAACCGTGCCATTTACGTTCTCACGGATCTATTTTCGCGCGATCAAACCCCGGTTGGGCACCACCAACGCAAATTGAGAATACGTCAGGAAGCGAACTCGATATTGCATCAGCGACAACGCGGTGCCCATTCTTATTAAGGTGTATATCCTTTTCGTAGAAAAGCGGCTCATCCTTTTTTCGCCGCGCTTGATGAAATGGTTCGACGAGGTCAATAAAGCCGATCCCCTGCTCTCGCGCCCAACGTTCCCACTTTTGAGAGAATTCCAACTCATTGTGTGTCTGGCCGGCCGATTCAACGCGAGATTTAGATGGAATAACGGTTAAGTAGAAGTGTGCGCCGGAAGAACTCACCTCATTACTGAGTTTCCTGATGAATTGGGCCGATCTATCTGTGATATCCGGATTCTCTTCCACGTATCCACCTGTAGCTGTTTGTTCTGTTGCGTGGCTGGAGAGCACCCATTCCAGTTGCAGATAGGCTTTGCGAATGAATCGGATGAGATAGGATTTTCTGAGCAAGTCGGCAGCGTGGCCGACATCACCAGGAACGGCAACCAAATTCCCACCCGGATCGAATCTGGCATTTCTGATATAAGTTTCGTCGTCAGCAATATCGTTACTGTACAGTTGCACAATTACGTGTGTCGGATTGAAGTTCTTGACTGCTATGTTCCATTGAATGCAATAAAGTGCCGGACTATAGCTAGCAACACCAAAATTTAGGGTTTCTGTACTGCAGCTAAAGGCACCAAGCAAACCTACAAAAGAGTCTTTATACGCAACTTGATCTGCTTCGGTGAACGAATCTCCAAGAAAGGCAACCCTATATTTAAATTCATGTGAACGGGACTTGTTTTGCAGCCCATCGAACACGAGCCCGTGCTCATCGTAATAGACTATGTGACCACCGTATTCCTTACTCGGTGTGTGACAAAGAAAGGAATAATCTCTCGGATGCCTGTGGTGAAGATAAGGATCGTTTTCCAAAGGGGCATTGCCGTACCCTACTCGAAATGCACGAAGTAGCAACTCTGCCAGAACCAGGGCAAGCAGCACACTACAAAAGATGAGGGCTATGTTGGTCACTAATTTCTTCATCAGGGCCTACCCGTTAATGAGAAGTGCCCCAGGAATTGGGGTCGGAGGAGGCAAAATTGGAGCATGTCACGTACAATTTTACACCCCTTGCGCTGCTCCTTCAAACACTTCTGCGCAAGGTGAACGGGGTGGGAGCCAAGCAGAAAGCTTCTGTTAAAAAAAGAATAAGAACAGGGACGTGGATTGACGGCGCGGAAGAAAGCTCCACCACCCGCAAGCGGGTACCCGGAGGCGCGCGCGCCGCCGTTAGCGAATGTCATCTAACGGCGGCGCAGATTTCGATGCATACCGAGGCGGCAAGGACGAGTGAGCACAGGCGTACTACAAGTACGTCGAAGCTTCACGAGGACGCGGACAACGAAGGGAGGCGCGAAAGATGCGCCGCCCGTTATGTGCCCATTTCCCACGAGGCTAGATACTTGCGTTGTTCCGCCGTCAGATTATCTATCGTTATCCCTTCCGTCTGCAGCTTCAGCAGCGCTACCTGCTTGTCAATTTCCGCCGGCACGCTGTAGACGCGTTTTTCCAAGTTCTTGCCTTTTTTCCAGACATACTCCGCGCAGAGCGCCTGGTTTGCAAAGCTCATATCCATCACTTCAGAAGGGTGGCCTTCGGCACACGCCAGATTCACGAGCCTTCCTTCTCCCAGCAAATATATTTTCTTCTTGGGCAGGCTGTACTCGTCGATTAAGCCGCGTATTCTCTTTTTGCCCCCCGTCTTCATCGCCTCCAGCGCCTCAATATCGATCTCTACATTGAAGTGGCCGGAGTTTGCGATGACCGCGCCGTCCTTCATCTTCAGGAAGTGCTCTTTTCTCAGCACCCGGATGTCGCCGGTTACGGTCACAAAGATATCGCCGATCTTCGCAGCGCTATCCATATCCATCACCTGGTATCCGTCCATATGGGCTTCCAGCGCCTTCAACGGGTCGACTTCTGTCACAATGACATGTGCGCCAAGGCCGGCCGCTCTTTTCGTAACGCCCTTGCCGCACCATCCATAGCCGGAAACCACAACGTTGGAACCTGCGATAAGCATATTCGTTGCGCGGATGATACCGTCGATGGTGCTCTGTCCGGTGCCATAGCGGTTATCAAACATATGTTTTGTGAGGGCATCGTTGACCGCGACGGCCGGGAAACGGAGCACACCTTCCGCCTCCATGCTCTTGAGACGAATCACACCGGTGGTGGTCTCCTCCGTGGTGCCGACGATGTTATCGATCAGCTGCTGTCTCTTCTTCGCCCCGAGGGTCTTCACCCAGTTCTTGACGCTCTTGTGCAAACTCTCGTAGCGCTCGAACGCGATCATATGCAGCGCGCCTACGAGGTCTGCTCCGTCGTCCATGGTGACGTGCGGCATCAAGGCGAGCGCCTGTTGGATGTGCGTGTAGTACTGATCGTTGTTCTCGCCCTTGATGGAGAATGTCTGTACCTTCACGTGCTTCACGATGGCGGCAGCCACCTCGTCCTGTGTGCTCAACGGGTTCGAGGCGCAGACAGCAACGTTCGCGCCACCCTCTTTCAATGTCCTCATAAGATTTGCTGTCTCGGATGTGACATGCAGACAGCAGGCTATGCGCATTCCCTTGAGAGGCTTCTCTCTGCTGAAGCGCTCCCGTATCTTTCTTAAGACCGGCATTCTCCGGTCTGCCCAATCTACCCTCTCCAGACCCGCATTCGCAAGCTTTATGTCTTTAACGTCGTAATCCATTATTTCCCCCTACACGGACGCTGCTTTTTTGATCTTATCCACCATATCGAGCCGCTCCCACGTGAACTCAGGCTCAACCCTGCCGAAGTGGCCGTAGGCGGCTGTCTTCTTATAGATGGGCCGGAGTAAGTCCAGTTTCTCGACGATCGCCCTCGGACGCATGTCGAAAAGCTCATTAACAATCTCGGCAATTCTGTCCGGGCTTATTTTGTGCGTTCCCTGAGTATCGATCATAACAGAGACGGGCTTTGCCACACCGATGGAATAGGCGATCTGGACCTCCATGCGGTCGGCCAAACCGGCTGCCACAAGATTCTTCGCAATGTAGCGGGCCATATAGGAAGCACTCCTGTCCATCTTTGAAGGGTCCTTTCCGGAAAAAGCACCGCCGCCATGGCTTCCCTGCCCACCGTACGTGTCCACAATAATCTTTCTTCCGGTCAAGCCGCAGTCGCCTTTGGGGCCGCCCACGACAAAACGGCCGGTTGAATTGACATAGATTGTAGTCTTGTCGTCCATAAGTTCGCGCGGGATAACCTTCTTTATCACTTCTTCAATAATGCCCTCCCGAATGGACTGAGGAGTAACATCCGGATTGTGCTGAGCCGCTATCACGACCGAATCGATCCGCCTCGGCTTTCTGTCCACATATTCTACGGTAACCTGGCTCTTGCCGTCCGGTCTCAAAAAGTCAAGAACCCTGCTCTTTCTCGCTTCTGAAAGCCGGCGTACCAGCTTGTGCGCGTAGTTAATCGGCATCGGCATATACTCTTCGGTTTCATTACACGCGAAGCCGAACATGAGGCCCTGGTCTCCGGCTCCCTGTTCGTGACTCGTCGACTCGTCCACACCCATAGCGATGTCGGGCGACTGCTCGTCAATCGAGGTGATCACCGCGCAGGTCTCCCAGTCAAAACCCATCGAGGAATTGTTGTAGCCGATCTCCTTGATGGTCTGCCTTACGACATCAGGAACGTGCACGTAGCAGTTTGTCGTTATCTCGCCGCCCACCAGGCAGAGTCCCGTTGTAACCATGGTCTCGCAGGCCACCCTGCCCTTCTTGTCCTGTGCCATGATCGCGTCAAGCACAGCGTCAGAAATCTGATCGGCAACCTTGTCCGGATGCCCTTCGGTCACTGACTCTGACGTGAAAAGAAATCGACTCATTCCCATCTTCTTTCCTCCTTTCTATTCTCTGTTTACAATGTTATTCGTTAACAGTCTGCTCGAAATCATCCGGAAAGAGCCTCGCCATCTCGTTCCTCAAAAATGCCTCACTCTCTTTGGGCGAATCTTTAGCGAGAATTTCCGCCATGATGTTTTTGCAATAACTATGCCTCAATCCGCGGATGATTTTTTTCACTCTCGGGATCGAGTAGGCATTCATGCTCAATTCATCAATATCTAACCCGAGCATTATGGGAACGTACAGGGGTTCTCCCGCCATCTCACCGCAGATAGCAACTTCGATATTATGCGCGTGAGCATCTTCAACCGTCTTCTTTACCATTCTAAGGACAGCCGGGTGTAATGGCTCGTAGAGATACGAAACATACTCATTCACCCTGTCTATGGCCAGCGTGTACTGAATAAGATCATTCGTCCCTATACTGAAAAAGTCAACCTCGCCTGCCAGAAGATCCGTAATCATGCACGTTGACGGAACTTCAATCATTATACCGATCTGGATATGTTCGTCAAAGGGAGCCCCTTCGTGGCGCAACTCATCCATGCATTCATTAAGGACCGCCTTCGCCTTCTTCACCTCTTCCATACCCGATATCATGGGAAAAAGAATCTTCAGTGGACCGTGGGCGCTCGCCCGCAGGATGCCTCGCAACTGGGCCTTGAAGAGTCCAACCTCCTTGATGCAGAGCCGGATAGCACGCAGACCCATGGCCGGATTTATCTCTTTGGCGACCTCGATGGTGGATGCAAACTTATCACCGCCTATGTCGAGAGTTCGTATCGTTGTATATTTGACCTTCCTGTTTTCCGCAAGCTTGCGGTAGATGTGATAATGGTCCATCTCGGTCGGCAGCGTCTTGCTGGAGAGATAGATATACTCCGTTCTATAGAGACCGACCCCCTCGGCGCCGTACCGTTCAACAATGTCCATCTCGGCAAGAAGCTCTATGTTGGCGCCGACGCGTACCTTGAATCCGTCCTGGGTCTCGGCCCTGAGCTTTCCAAGCCTCAGGAACTCTTTTCTCTGGGCGGAAAGATGGCTTTGTTTCGCCAGATACTCCTTCTGCAGATCTTTGTCTGGATTAACGATCACCACACCTTCGTCGCCGTCAATGATGACCATGTCGCCATCTTTTGCGATAGCCGTGATATTGCCGAGGCCGACAACGGCTGGGATCTCCAAGGCTCTCGCCACGATTGAGGTGTGCGATGTCCGGCCGCCCACATTCGTCACGAACCCGGAAGTCCTGTTCAGGTTGATCTGAATGGTATCCGCCGGAGAGAGATCATGGGCCACGATAATGGCCTTGCCCCGAATGCTCCTCTCGTAAAGGGCCGACGGCTCTTTATTAACCATGATGCGCACTAATCTCTGGTAAACGTAATCGAGGTCCTGCCCCCGCTCCCTCAAGTACGGGTCCGTGACCTTCTCGAAACTGCTCGCAAATTTGGAAACAACAATATCCAATGCCCATTCTGCGTTGACTCTCTTAGACTTGATCGTGTCAACGACCTCTTTGAGGAAGTACTGGTCCTGCAACATAAGGATATGCGCGTCTATAATAAACGCGTGCCTGCGTATATCGTCATCCGGAATGTTCTCTTTGATGCTGCTTAAATCTGCGACAGCGCTCTGTATGGCCTTTTGAAATTTATCGATCTCCTTATCGGTCTGATCCTCTTTGACTGAATACTTCTCCACGTGGATCCTTCCACGCTCCAGAAGATGGACCTTGCCTATGGCGATGCCTGACGAGACCCCGAGGCCCTTAAGCATCTTGTTATCGAAACTCTCCTCTCTCATCGCTCCCCGAAGCCGTCTTCCACCAGATTCTTCAATTCCTCGAAAGCCTGAACTTCATCGTCGCCTTCAACCTTAACCATGATACCTGAACCGAGCGGACAGGCCAGCATCAGAAGACCCATGATGCTCTTGCCGTTCACCCGTGTTCCGTCCTTCTCTACCCACACTTCGGAATTGTACTCGCCTGCTTTCTTCACAAAGAGTGCGGCTGCACGGGCGTGCAGACCCAGACGATTTCTGATCGTAAAGATTCCATCTCTCATGAGCTTTCCGTCTTCTTGTTCCGCAGGAGGTCTGTAGCCACATATATATTCTTCTTACCGTAGCCTGAGATGAATTCGACCAATTCAGCCATAACTTTGTCACGCCTGTAGGAGACGAGCTTTATCAGCATCGGAAGGTTCACGCCGGTTACGACCTCAATTTTTCCTGCTTCCAAAAAAGAAAGGCTGATGTTTGACGGCGTCCCGCCGAACATGTCGGTCAGGATAATAACTCCTTTGCCCGCATTAACATTCTTGAGAGCCGTAACCACCCGTCCCTTAATCGCCTCTACATCTTCATCGGGGAAGATGTCCACGTAAGTGAACTGCTCCTGTTTGCCCACAATCAGCTCTGTTGCGGCAACCATTTCGCGTGCAAGATTGAAATGTGCCACGACGATAATTCCGATCATCGTGCCTCCCTCTCGACATCCCTGTGGACCGACGACATCTTGTAACCCATTGCGCGCAAATTGTGCTCCAATTCGGCCACTACGGAGACCGACCTGTGTCTGCCGCCGGTGCATCCGATGCCGATGGTGAGATAGCTCTTCCCTTCTTTCTCGAAAAGCGGCAGCAGGTACATGAGAAAATCGAGGAGCATGGGAAAGAACTTACCATAAACCTCGTTCGACTTTACATATCCGATCACGTCAGGCTCGAGTCCTGATTTTTCACGCAATCCCTGGACGAAAAAGGGATTCGGCAGGAAGCGTACGTCAAGGACAATATCGGCTTCCAAAGGAATGCCGTACGCATAGCCGAACGAGACAAGATTGATGTTCATCCTTTTTTCATCCTGTCCGTAAGCCCTGAGTACCAGGTTACGAAGGCCGTGTGTCGTATACTGGGATGTATCGATTACGTTATCCGCTATCTCTTTGATCCAGCCGACCTGCTCCCGCTCGTTTTGCAAGGCGTCTTTAATGTTCGCTTCGGCATAAAGCGGATGAGCCCTTCTCGTTTCGGTAAATCTACGAATGAGTGTCTCGTCACTGCTCTCCAGAAAGACGAGCTCGGCTTGAAATTTCTCCTTGACGCCCTTCAGTATCTCTCTGCCCTCCTCGAAGAACTCCCGCTCCCTTATGTCTACGACAAGGCCGCAGCGGGCTATCCGCTCTCCAGCCAACTCATACACTTCGAGGAATTTGGAGAGCAGAAAGATCGGAAAGTTGTCGACGCAAAAAAATCCGGTATCCTCGAGCGCCTTGAGAAAGGTTGTCTTACCCGAGCCTGAAATCCCGCTGACTATCACTACTTTCATGCCTTGGCCTTTTCTTCCATTGACTGGAGTATCTTTTCATCGAGGTTCCTGGCAGTATTGATCCCGCCCTGTTTCAGCACATGATTCCTGCAGGCAAGCTCGACAATAGCAGATGCATTCCTTCCGGGACTAATAGGAATTCTCACGAGAGGTAACTCTATGCCGAGCAGTCTGTATTTCTCATCCTTCAGGCCGATCCTTTCATATTCCATCGTCTTATCCCAGTCCACAAGGTCGACGACAAGATCGATCCTGCTTTTGTCACGAACTGCCGAGACCCCGAAAAGGTGTCTGATGTCTACGATGCCGATTCCCCGGATCTCAAGCAGATTTCGTATCATCTCCGGTGCATCGCCGATGAGATCGACGGCTGCCAATTTTTTTATATGTATGGCGTCATCCGAGATCAGCCGATGTCCGCGCATAATCAGCTCAAGTGCATTCTCGCTTTTGCCGATGCCGCTCCGTCCGATCATCAGTACGCCGATTCCCATTATCTCCATAAGCACGCCGTGCACGACGGTTGAAGGGGCAAGCTCCTCCTCCAGATGCCTCATGATCCTGTCTATAAAGGTAGAACTCACCAGTTTCGTCCGCAGGAGAGGAACATCTCGCGCATCCGCTTCCCGGAGGAACTCCTCGGGGACTTTCAGATTCCTGGTCACAATAAAGCAGACAACCTCCTGTCCGCAGAGTTCTTTAATGATGCGTTCTCTTTCTTCGGGCTTCAGCTGCCTCAAGAATGAGATTTCTGTGTTGCCGAGGATCTGCACCCGGTGCGGATGAAGATAGACCATGAAGCCCGCGACAATGAGGCCGAGCTTCTGTATTCTAGGATTATATATTCTCTTCGAGAGTCCCTTTGAACCGGCAATAACTTCTAAGTCGAAGCCATAGGTCTTATTTTCGAGAAGTTCCTGGACCGTTATCCCCTTCATCCACTAAACTTCTTATCCTCCTCCACAATATCTTTAAAGACCTGGGACGCATGAACCTCTTCCATCAGCTTCTTTCTGAATGAAGCATCTCTGACAATCCTTGAGATCCTCGACAACATTTTGAGGTGCAAGCCTGTGCTTTCCTCCGGTGCCAGAAGCAAAAAAAACATATGCACCGGTTTATTGTCCACCGCTCCGAATTCTACCCCTTTCGTTGATCTTCCGAATGCGCAGAGCACGTTCTGTAACTTCTTCATTTTGCCGTGTGGGATGGCTACTCCGTCACCTATGCCGGTACTTCCCAATTTCTCCCGGTCAAAAATTACCTTGACGGTTTCTTCCACATTCTCAATAAGCCCCATTTCCTTCAGCGATGAAACGAGTTCCGTCAGGACCTCTTCCTTTGTCTCGCCTTTCAGATCGGCGATGACGCACGTCTCTTTGAGGGCTTCACCTATATTCATGAAACTCTTCCAGCGGTCTCTATGAGTCCGTAGTTTCCATCTCTCCGTTTGTACATAACGCAGACATTCCCCCGCTCGATATCGCGAAATATGATGAAGTTGTTCCCTGACGCGGCGAGCTGCATTGCAGCCTCCTCAGGATCCATCGGCTTTGCGTCAACCGGTTTCGTCACAAAAATTTTGGCCCCCTCATCCTCGATCGCGGTCGCCACAAACTTCGGCTTAGCGTCCCTGTATCGCTTCACTTTTTCCCGGAAGCGCTTCAGCCTTGCCTCAAGCTTATCAACGATCCGATCCACCGCTGCGTGCATATCGTCCATCACTTCGTGCGCATTGATGACGGCCCCGTTGAGGGTGAACATGACATCGACCCGCTGCCTGTACGTTCGCTCCGCAGACAGCACCACATGCACATCAAGGGGATTTTCGACATACTTCTGGAGTCTCACCAGCTTCTCCTCGACGTATTTCTTCAATGTTTCATCAGGCGTCATATGGCGAAAGCTTATGCTGAGATCCATGATTCCTCCGCATTGACAAAATCCAAATTAACCGTCACCGAAACAAGGTACAATGCTACCAGACAGGCTAACCTCTGTCAACCCGAATCAGTCCAGTCTTTTTCTTTCTCTCGAGGACTGGATATGCAGCACTTCCCTGTATTTTGCGACGGTTCTTCGGGCGATGCTTATATTGTGTTGGTTTTTTAGAAGAGCGACGATCTCTTCATCCTTGAGAGGATTCTTTCTGTCCTCTTTAGAGATGATCTCGGCGATCAAATCCATGACCGCGTCTGTTGAAACAGCTTCCCCGAAATCGCTGCCCACGCCTGTGGTAAAGAAGAATTTCATTTCGTAAACGCCGGACGGGGTACCCATATACTTGTTGGTGGTGATCCTGCTTACGGTCGATTCGTGCACGCCGATGTAATGTGCAACATCCTTCAGAATCAGCGGTTTCAGATGGCGTATCCCTTTTTCAAAGAACTCCGATTGAAAATCGACGATGCTCTTGGAGACGAGATAGAGTGTCTTCTGCCTCTGCTCGAGGCTCTTCATGAACCATTCGGCCTGTTTGATCTTCTTCTTGATGTAATCCCGCGCATCGCCATTCACTTTCTCATCGCCGTGCATATTCATATAATAGCGGCTCATCCTCAACTCCGGGATGCCGTCATCATTAAGAAGCACGTCAAAAGTACCCTCTTCTGTCTTGATGACGTACACATCCGGAACCACATAAATGGTCTGGTCGCTCTCAAAATTGCGTCCCGGCTTTGGGTCAAAGCCCTTGATCTTCTCGAAGACCTCCCTGATCCTCTCCATGGGATGTCCCGTTTTTTTTGCAATCTCTCTCAAATCCATCTTTCGGAAAAGCTCAAAGTGGGAGTTGACGACCTCTTCGAAAACAGGGTCTTTCTCTCCCTGCTCCCGATACTGAATGAGGATACATTCTTTCAAATCTCTCGCGCCGACGCCTGCGGGGTCCAGCTTCTGCACCTTGCGCAGCACTTTTTCAAGCGATTCGGCCGGAATGCCCGAAACCTCGGCTATCTCATCAGGCGTCGAGACGAGGTAACCATTGTCATTGATGTTCTCTATGATCCACTCCGCCCAGAGACGCTCATCGCTGCCAAAATCTGACATGCCTACCTGCCAGCGCAGATAGTCGCGCAGATCGCTCGCCTTTTTGACGAGGTTCTCGTAGTCGGGATAATCCTTTTCCTCCCTGCCGAGGAATTCTTCAGAGGGCGAGAACCTCTCAAGCCATTCGGCGATCTCCTCTTTCTTCTGAGTTTCCTGCTGCTCCTGGGGCGTAGCGGTTGACGGCTCCTCCTCGACCTCAAGCACAGGGTTCTCTTTGATCTCCTGCTCGATCGCTTCGACCAACTCCATCTGTGATAGCTGAAGTAGCTTGATCGCCTGCTGAAGTTGCGGCGTGAGTACTAACTGCTGGGCTAGCTTTTGTGTCTGTTTAAGTTCCAACATCTAGGTAAAATTCCTCTCCAAGATAAACCTCTCGTACCAGTTTGTTATTTACTATCTGAGAAGGATCTCCTTCAAGTATTATTTTCCCTTCGCTCATGATATAGGCCCTGTCGCATATGGGCAGCGAGTCTCTTACGTTATGATCGGAGAGCAGGACCCCTATCCCCCTCCTCTTCAGCCCGGTCACAACCTTCTTCAAATCGGCGACGGAGATGGGATCGATGCCGGAAAAAGGCTCATCCAGCAGTATGAACCGGGGGGTCAACATCAGCGCGCGCGCCACTTCAAGGCGTCGCCGTTCACCTCCCGAAAGAAGATCGGCGTTATTGGGTGCAAGGTGTTCCAGTTTGAACGATTCGAGTAATTCCTGAACTTTGTGCTCGATCACCTCATGATCGGCCTCGTGAAACTCCAGTACGCACTTGAGATTATCTTCAACGCTCAATTTCTTGAAGATGGAAGGTTCCTGGGGTAGATAGGTGATACCTTTTCTCGCTCGCATGAACATGGGAAGACACGTGATCTCCTCATTATCGAGGAGGGTCTTGCCCTCGTCAGGTCTCAAGAAGCCGACCACCGTATAAAATGTCGTCGTCTTGCCCGCACCGTTAGGCCCGAAGAGACCCACTATCTCTCCGGTCTTGACGTCGAAGCTCACGTCATTGACTACCCGTCTTGAGCCAAACGATTTCATAAGTCCTTGAGCCTTCAGCGTCGACTCCACGTTCACCGTTGTATTCTCATTTTCGGCCCTTCAACGGAAAATGTTCCCGCTGAGAGGCTGTAGACTATCTTTTGACCTTCCATATCTACCTTGTCTTTCGTGACTCTCGGTGAATCTTCAAGCGTCACCTTGTCGTCCTTTAAATAATATACTGCTCTGCCGCTTTTGGCAAGCGTACCTTTTGCGTTGAGTACCACCTTACCGCGCGCGTCAAGCTTATCGACCGTGTCGCCCGTGCTCGTTACATCTATCCTGTCGCAAAACAGGGACATATCCTGGCCTTTGACCGCGACACTGCCTTCGAAGGTATAGATGTTCTGTTTGACATCATAAGAGAATCGATCTGATGAGAAGTTGAATTTACGGTTCTCCGTCTCGACCGTTCCGTGCACATCCTTCTGTATCTGCACCACCTGCTTGTCCGTATCGGCCACCATGCCGAGGCCCTGCATGGTGAGTTTCTTTCCTTTCAGGTCCACGGCGCCTGTGCTCGAAACTCTGGAGTTCTTGAAATCGAAATCCATGCTCTTGCTCTTGACCGTATATTCATCCTTGTAGGCGATCTGTACATCGTCCATCTTTCCCTTCTCGGCTTCCGTATCGAGCTCGCCTTTGCTGCCCTTGAACAGGACGACGGTGTCGGGTCTGGGCTTGTAAGAGCCTTCGATGTCCTCAAGCTCGACGAATGGTTTATCGATATATTTCCTTGCAAGTTTAGCCCTCAGCTCCCAGTCGACAGCTCCTTTTTTTTCACCGGCGTATCTCACGTCCCGGAAGACTATCACCCTCTTCTCCTCTTCGACAACGTGAGAAGCCGGCCGTTCCGGTCTTTTAACGAAGAAGTAGGCAGAATAGAGCAGAATACTAAGTGCAAATGCTGAGGCGATATAGCCAGCTAACGTTCGTCGATTCATCGACCCTCATACGATCTTTGCCTTGAGAAGGTCATGAATATGGATGAGTCCCACAGGCCGTTTATCTGTCGGTCCATCAAAAACAAACAGGGACGTTATTGAAAACTCTTCCATTTCCTTCAAGGCGAAAGCTGCCAGGGCATCCTTTTCGATACCCTTCGGGTTGCGCGTCATCACGTCACCGGCTTTCTTCTCCAGCACGTTCTCGTAGCGTTCCAGAGCCCTTCTCAGATCACCATCGGTTATAATCCCCAGGAGCTCCCCATCCCGGTTGAACACACCGCTTAAGCCGAGCCTCTTGGATGTCACTTCCAGGATCACGTACTTCATCATCGTGTCCTCATACACCCTCGGCAGTGCCTCACCCGTGTGCATCAGGTCCTCTACTTTGAGCAAGAGCTTACGCCCCAGGCTTCCTCCGGGGTGCAGCAAGGCAAAATCTTCAGCCTTGAAATTCCTCGTTTTCATCAAAGCAACGGCAATTGCGTCTCCGACCGCGAGCGTCGTCGTCGTGCTGCATGTAGGAACTACATTAAAGGGGCAGGCCTCTTCCACCTTCACGTCGAGCACATAATCGCCGTAGCGCGCAATCGTTGAGTCGGAACCACCTGTTACGACAAGCACGGGTATGCCCATTCTCTTTATCCAGGGGAGCATCTTTACAACCTCTTCCGTCTCCCCGCTGTACGATATGATAAAGAAGACGTCGCCTTTCTGGACCATGCCGATATCGCCGTGAAGCGATTCCGCAGGGTGCAGAAAAACGGCCGGGATGCCGATGCTGGAAAAAGTTGACGCTATTTTTTTTGCAATCAATCCGGACTTACCGATGCCCGTGAATACCACCCTGCCGGAGCATCCGTCGATGGTCTTGACGAACTCGTCGAAGCCAGCTCCCAATCGTTCCATCACATCGATGATCGCTTCTGCTTCTCTTCTCAAGACTTCTTTACCGATCTCAAGCAGATCACTGCTCATAACACGTCCTCTATCCGCCGCAAGGTCGCAAGGATCGCAGCGAGACCATCGAGGTCGATGGAATTGGCTCCGTCGCATCGCGCCCGATCAGGCTCCTCATGCACTTCCATGAAAATGGCATCAACACCCACGGCGATAGCGGCTCTGGCCAGCGGAAAGACAAACTGCCGTTCCCCACCGGATGCACCGCCGCTGCTCCGGGCATCTGAACACTGTGCGTCGCATCAAAGATCACGGGGTATCCCAAGCTCTCTCATGATCGGGAGGGCCCTGAAATCATTTACGAGCGTGTTATAGCCGAAGAAGGTGCCTCGCTCGGTGACGAGAATGCGCTTATTTCCGGTGGATTCCACCTTTGTCGATCGCGTACCGTATCTCAGCGGGAGAAAGGAACTGCCCTTTCTTGATGTTCACCGCCCGGCCCGTCTTGCCGCACGCTACGAGCAGGTCGGTCTGCCTCGACAGCAGGGCGGGTACCTGGAGGATATCGGCAACTTCCGATACCAGCGCGCGCCTCATCCGGCGAGTGGACATCGGTGAGAATGGGCACGCCTGTCCGATCTTTCACTTCCTTGAGGATCTGCAATCCTTCCTTCACGCCCGGGCCGCGAAAGCTCGACACCGATGTCCTGTTTGCTTTGTCGTACGACGATTTGAAGACGAATGGCACCCCAAGAGCGGATGTGATCTCCCTGAGCTTATCTGCCGCGCGCAGGGTGATCTCCCTCCCCTCTATGACGCAAGGACCTCCGATAAAGACAAAAGGCTTTCTTCCGAAGATGATCGGGCCGACCATTACTTCTTTTTGCACTTTATCCGGTCCTGCCGTTTTTTCAACGAGGCTTTGATGAATTCCCTGAAGAGCGGGTGCGCTTTGAATGGCTTCGATTTAAACTCCGGATGGAACTGACAACCAAGGAACCATGGATGGCCCTTGAACTCGATGATCTCCACAAGCCTCTCATCGGGCGATATGCCGGTCACCTGAAGGCCCAATCTGCTCCAGGCGATCCCTGAACACGAGATTGAATTCGTACCGGTGCCGGTGGCGCTCATGGATCAAGTCCTGGTTGTACGCTTTGTGGGCGTGGCTTCCCGGCTTGAGATTGCAGGGGTAAGCGCCGAGCCTCATGGTGCCCCCTTTGTCAGAGGTTGTGTCCCTCTTCTGTACGTGTTCCTCGCGGTCGACCCATTCCTCCATCAGGTAGATGACCGGCATGCGCTGTCTTCTCGTTGAACTCCGTGCTGTTTGCAGCCTTCAGTTTTGGCGAGGTTTCTCGCAATCTCTATGACCGCAAGCTGCATGCCGAGACAGATTCCAAAGAAGGGAATCTTCTTCTCCCGCGCGTAGTTGATAGCATTTATCTTTCCCTCGATACCTCTCGTTCCAAAGCCCCCGGCACGAGAATCCCGTCCACGTCGGAAAGGTGACGCAGCACATCCTTTTCCAGGTCCTCCGAGTCCACGTAGCGGAGGTTCACCTTGCAGCCGTTGGCAATGCCGCCGTGCGTAAGCGCCTCATTCAGGCTCTTGTAAGAATCGGTCAGCTTCACGTACTTGCCCACAACAGCTATTTCCACTTCTTTCTTCGGCTCGCGGACGGCATCGGCAATCGATTGCCATTTCGCGAGATCAGGCTTCTTGGACCAGATATTGAGAAGCTCGTGATCTTGTCGTCGAGACCTTCGCGGTTGAACATGAGCGGCACTTCGTAGATGTTGGCCACGTCCTTGGCCGTTATGACCGCATCTTTGTCCACGTTACAGAAGAGAGCGATCTTATCTTTCAGGGCTGTGGAGAGAAACTCCTCGGTCCGGCACAGGAGGATATCGGGCTGGATACCGATCTCGCGGAGCTCCTTGACGCTGTGCTGCGTGGGCTTCGTCTTCATTTCTCCGGCAGTCTTGATGAAAGGCACCAGTGTGAGGTGGACGAAGAGCGAGTTCTCTTTCCCAAGATCGTTACGAAGCTGCCTGATCGCCTCCAAGAAAGGGCAGGCTCTCGATATCGCCGACCGTGCCTCCGATCTCCACCATGACAATGTCGATCGTCTCGTCCACATCGAGGATGCGCTTCTTGATCTCGTCCGTGATGTGCGGGATCACCTGGACGGTTCCGCCAAGGTATTCGCCCCGGCGTTCCTTGGATATGACCGAGTCATATACCTGGCCCGTGGTGAAGTTGCTCCTCTTGGAGATGACAGCGTCCGTGAAACGCTCGTAGTGGCCAAGGTCGAGGTCGGTTTCGGCTCCGTCGTCGGTGACAAAGACCTCGCCGTGCTGGAAAGGGTTCATCGTTCCCGGGATCCACGTTGATATAAGGATCGAGCTTCTTGAGCGTGACCGTGAGCCCGCGCGCTTCCAGGAGCGCTCCGATGGAAGCCGAAGCAAGGCCCTTTCCCAGAGAAGAAACAACACCACCGGTTACGAATATGAATTTTTGTCTCATCATTTTACCCCTTGAGAAAACGCATGATCATCTCTTCACCGTTCACCGTTATTTCGCCGATATTTTCGTGATAGGCACTTCCTGCAATCTTGCGCATGCTTTCCCGCTGGCCATTTTGATAGATAACAAAAGGCACAGGGCACGCATAATGAGTGCGCAACGATATAGGTGTAGCATGGTCCGTGGTCAAAAGAAAGCGAACATCATTTCCCGTCTTGGCGAGCAGATATTCGACGATCTCTTTATCTATTCTTTCGATGGCTCTCAGCTTCTCTTTGAGATTGCCATTGTGCGAAGCCTCGTCCGGCGCTTCAACATGCACGTAGACAATGTCATGGCGGTTGAGAAGATCGAGCGCCGCCCGTGCCTTCGCCCCATAATCGGTATCCAGGTAACCCGTTGCGCCCTCAACGTGCGGCGTCTCAAAACCCGCAAGCGCGCCGATCCCTTTGATCAGGTCCACGGCAGTAACCACAGCGCCTCTGACGCCATATTTCTCCGCATAAGGCGGAAAATAGGGCTTCTTCCCCTGTCCCCAGAGCCAGATGCTGTTGGCGGGCTTCAGACCCCTTTCCTGTCGCCTCCTGTTCACCGGATGATCTTTGAGAAAAATCTGTGAGTCGCTCATGAGCTTGATGAGCGTTGAAGCCCCTTCTCCTTTGGGGAGATAGTCGAGCACTTCCTTATCGAGGATATCGTGAGGCGGGGTGGTCTGCATGGCCTCCTGCCCATTCTTCCAGATCATGAGATGGCGGTAGCTGACCCCGGGTAGAAGCGGAATTCATATTTGCTCACTTCCGATGGCGCCCTGCAGATCGCGCACCAGTTCCGCTGCTTCTTCGGTCGTGATGTGTCCGCCGCTGTAATCACCCATCGTAACCTTGGACAGGCTCGCGTCCAGATAGACCAGGTTGCACCGGAAGGCGATATCGGTCTCATTCATGGTGACACCCATGCCGTACGCCTCTATAGGGGCTCTGCCCGTGTAATATTTTGCAGGATCGTAGCCAAAAATGGACATACAGGCAACATCGCTGCCTGAAGGAAATCCGTCCGGGATGGTCACCACATTTCCGCAGAAACCGTTCTGCGCCATATGATCCATCGAGGGCTTATGTGCTGCCATGAGTGGCGTCTTCCCATCCAGCTCTTCAACAGGAAAATCAGCCATCCCATCGCCGATCACGACTATGTACTTCATCTAACTGCTCCTGTTTTCAGCTGTCAGCAATCAGCTTTCAGCTGACAACGGACCGCGCGGCAAGTAAAAAGGACTCAACGCGCGGAGGTGAGTCTCGAATCATGAAGGCGTACCTTGCGGTACGTCGAAATGAGACAACGAAATCGACAAAGCGGATGGACTTTTAACGCGCACGTGCTCACAAGTCTCCTTCTTCTATGCGCATATGCACACTCGGTCCCCCGATGAATGACAGCCGATCGATCTTCTCTATCGCCTGCTTCAGACTACCCTCAGGAGCCTCGTAGCTGAGCATGACGATAGGCACATAATCCTTCTCCGTTCGACCTTTCTGGATAACGGCCGCAATGCTGATGCCGTGCTCGCCAAGAACGCCCGATATTTTCGAAAGCACTCCGGGCTGATCCTGGGCCTTGAATCTCACATAAAAACGGGTGACCGATTCGTCCCCTTTCTTTACCCTCTTTCCTGTTCCGCCGGCAGCAGTTCCTCTTCTTGAGCATTTTGCCGACTTACGCACGGCCAGATCGACAATGTCGCTTACGACTGCGCTGCCTGTCGGATCGGCCCCTGCTCCTTTTCCATAGTAAAGACTGGGGCCCGCATGGTCACCCACCACGTAGACCGCATTAAAGACACCGTTCACGGTGCTCATCGGATGGCGGACCGGGATCATGGTGGGTTCAACGCGTGCTTCGATGGAATCACCCTGCTCTTTCGCTATAGCAAGGAGTTTTATCTTATAGCCGAACTCCTTCGCAAACTCTATATCTGTCGGCTCTATGCTTGAGACCCCTCTTGTAACGATCTGTTGCATCGTTATAGGAACGCCAAAAGCGAGCCGCACGAGCACACAGAGCTTATGCGCCGCGTCCATGCCGGAAATATCAAGCGCCGGATCCTGTTCCGCAATGCCTAGTTCCTGAGCTTCCCTGAGCGCCTCGTCAAAGGGTAACCCTTCATCTGACATCTTCGTCAGAATATAGTTGCTCGTTCCATTGAGGATGCCGAGAATGTATTCGATCCTGTTTCCGATGAGACCGTCTCTGATGGCCCTGATCACCGGGATGGCGCCCGCAACGGATGCCTCGAAAGCAATCTCTCCTCCTGTTTGCTCTGCAAGAGCAAAAAGCGCATCGCCTTTTTCTGCGAGTAATGCCTTATTGGCTGTTACGACCCATTTTCCTGCTTTCAGGGCAGCCGCAATAAAATCGTTGGCCAAGCCGGTGCCGCCGATCAGCTCAACGCAGATATCCACCGCAGGGTCGTTGATGAGCTCCCACGCATCACGGACCACGACAACGTCTTTTTCGAGTCCCTGGGTACGCGCTGGATCGACTTCCGCTACCTTGACGACCCGGACGTCGACGCCTGTTTTCTGCTGAATGAGACGGCCGTATTGTTGGAGGATATTGTAGGTGCCCCGGCCAACCGTTCCGAGGCCTATGATGCCGACACCGATCATCTCTTTCGTGAATTGAGCATCAGACTTCTAATTCCTTTGACTGCCTGTCGGATCCTGTGCTCATTCTCAACGAGCGCGAAACGGATATACCCCTCTCCGCACTCGCCAAAGCCGATGCCGGGTGAGGCAGCAACCTTGGCCTCCTGCAGGAGCTTCTTGCAGAAGTCGAGAGAGCCCATGGATGCAAACTCATCTGGTATCCTGGCCCAGACAAACATTGTGCCCTTTGGTGATGGCACGTGCCACCCCGCCCGGTTGAGCCCTGATATCAGTGTGTTCCTTCTCCGTCGATACTTTTCGACTATATCGTGAACGATGCCATCATCGGCTTTCAGTGCCGTGATCGACGCTATCTGAATTGGTTGGAAAACGCCGTAATCCAGGTAGCTCTTGATCTTCGAGAGGGCAAGAATCATCTTGCGGTTTCCGACAGCGAATCCGACCCGCCACCCCGGCATGCTGTAGCTCTTGGATAAAGAAAAGAACTCAACACCCAACTCCTTCGCCCCTTTCACCTGGAGAAAGCTCGGAGCCTTGTAGCCGTCAAAAACGAGATCAGCATAAGCCAGGTCGTGAATCACCATTATGTCGTGCTCTTTAGCAAAAGCGTAGAGCTTCTCGAAAAAACTGAGGTCCACCACTTCTGTTGTGGGGTTATTCGGGAAGCTTACGATCAGCATCTTGGGCTGCGGCCATATTGTCTTGATCGCCCAGTTCAAGCGATCGATGAAGCCTTCCAGCGGCAGGAGCGGTAAGGTCCTGAGGTCTCCCCCCGCTATGATGACAGAGTACGTATGGATAGGGTATGTCGGCTCCGGCACGAAGACCACATCGCCTGCATTGATCGTGGCAAGCACGAGATGGCTGATGCCCTCCTTCGCTCCCATGGTCACAACAACCTCGGTCTCCGGATCTATCTCAACGCCATATCGTCTCTTGTACCAGTCGGAAATCGCCAATCTCAGCTTGTAAATGCCCCTGCTTACAGAATACCTGTGATTGCGGGGGTTCTTCGCGGCCTCGACCAGCTTCGCAACAATCTCCTTCGGAGTCTCAAGGTCAGGGTTACCCATGCCAAGGTCGATGATATCCTCGCCCTTTCGCCTGGCTTCAATCAGGAGATCGCGTACGATATTGAACGTGTACGGCGGAAGCCTCGAAATCCTGTAAAAATCGTCCATCAGATGAAATTACCATATGGAACGCTGACAATCAATAGACGGAGAAACAGCCGACCGCTACGCTTCAGGACCGGCTCTGACGAGCCTTGAGGATCGGAAACTTCGTTTCCTTGAGGAGCGTCGCCTTTGGCGACGTGAGGCAACTGCCTCAAGGCCGAAGGCCGGTCCTCAAGCGAAGCGGTCCTCGAATCAGGCCATAGGCCTGATGGTCCTCAAGCTGCCGAAGGCGGCGGTCGGCGCACGTCGCCCTGGCAGGGCGCTGCCGTGCGTGCTATACTGAGCCTGTATGCTGAGAAGAGGCATAATTCCTCGCAGAATATCCTACGTCTTTTACACCATACTCCTGATCATCCTCGTCGGCACTGTGGGCTTTAAGATGATAGGAGGAGACAAGACAAGCTGGCTCGATGCCCTTTTCATGACTGCAACCACGATCACGACTGTCGGATACGGCGATGTGATAGGGCTCGACAAGCCGATGGCAAAGATCTTCACCATTGTCTATGTCTTGCTTTCAACGGGCACTATCCTGTATGTCTTTACCAGCCTCGCCGCCTACATCATCGAAGGGGAACTCAGGAAAGTCTTCAGGCAAAGGTCAATGCACAGGAGGATCGCAAAGATGAAGGATCACTACGTCGTGTGCGGCATCGGCATGGTTGGGCTCTATATCGTGCACGAACTTTATCAAAGCAAGTATCAGCAAATCGCCGTGGATAGTGACGAAGGGAAAACAGAGATTCTGAAAGCCCACAACGTCAACATAGATCTGGTGGTCGGCGATGCGACTGAAAATGAGGTTTTAGAGACAGCAATGGTGCAGTATGCCAAAGGTCTTTTTGCGACTACCAATTCGGACAATGACAACGTCGTGATCTCTCTGACCGCAAAGCAGCTGAACCCCAAACTTCGCGTGATCGCCCGCTGCAACGATACCAAGAACATCGACAAGATACGCAGGGCCGGGGCCGACGCGGTTGTAGCGCTCAACTATATAGGCGGCTTGCGGATGGCTTCCGAGATGTTGCGACCGCATGTCGTCACACTTATCGATGCAATGCTGAGGGACAGGTCTTCGGAAGTAAGGGTGGAAGAGATTAAGGTGCCCAAAGATTCGCCGTATGCCGGCAAATCGCTTGCGGAAACCGATTTCAAGGCCGTGGGGAATATCCTTATCATCGCACTGAGAAAGGAGCGCGGGGAATGGATCTACAACCCCATGCCACACGTTCTTCTCGAAGAAGATATGCATCTGATATTCCTTGCGACGCCACAAGAACGAGACCTGATGGCGAGCATACTCGCGGGAGAGAGAAGCGATCGCTTCGCTTAAGGACCGCAGCCGAAGGCTGCGGTCCTTGCACGCTAGCGGTCGGCTTTTCCTGCCTTGACAGCACAGAGGTGAAATGGTACTTTTTCTCGCATGAAAGTAGCAATTTCAGGCAAAGGCGGAGTAGGAAAGACAACGCTTGCCGGTGTGATGGCGCGCATCCTGGCTGATCGCGGATACAAGGTCCTCGCCATCGATGCCGACCCTGACTCAAATCTCGCGAGCGCCGTCGGCATAGAGCCGGCCAAGCTGAAGGATATCAAGCCGCTGGCACAGATGAAAGAATTTATTGAAGAGAGGACCGGGTCGAAACGTGGAGCCTACGGTTCCTTCTTTAAGATGAATCCGAAGGTGGATGATATTCCCGAGAAATTCTCGGTTGCCAGGGACGGCGTCAGGCTGCTCGTTCTCGGAACCATACCGAAGGGCGGCGGGGGCTGCTTTTGCGGCGAAAACGTATTGCTCAAGAGTCTCCTTTCGCACCTCTTTGTGGAGAGGGATGAGTATGTGGTCGTCGATATGGAGGCTGGGCTGGAGCATCTCGGCAGAGGCACAACGGCATATATGGACGCTCTCATCGTCGTTGTAGAGCCGGGGCAGCGCAGCATGCAGACAGCGCGTCAGGTCAAGAGCCTCGCCGATGACCTCGGGGTCAAGCGGGTCTATATAGTAGGGAATAAAGTCGCAGCCGAGCCCGATGTTGCGATGATAAAAGAGCACCTCGCAGGCTTGCCCTTTCTTGGCTACATCAGCCAGAATGAAAAGATCCTCGAAGCGGACAAACGCGGTGTTTCTCCTTATGATCTGGATGACAAAGTAAGGTCGGAGGTGTCGAACATCATCGAGGCCCTTTCCCAAGAGATGGCCAGGACATGACACCCGAAATGACAAATTGAAATGAGGAGAGTTCTTTCTTTCCTTAACCTGGTAGTCACGACCATCATCCTTTCCACAGTCGCCCTCTGCGCCTCTCCTTTTGACGGACGAGGCGAAATTTCCCGCAAGCTGGCACGCCTGTGGGCACACATGTATCTCCGTATCGCGGGTGTGAAGGTTTCCGTGACCGGGGTCGAGAAAGCTGCCGGCCCACCCTACATCTTCATGTGCAACCACCAGAGTGCGCTCGACATACACGTGCTGCTCGCTTACCTTCCCTTCTCCTTCAAGTTCATCGCGAAGAGGTCGCTCTTTTTAATTCCGTTCCTCGGTTGGGCCATGAAGAGAGCCGGCCATATAAGCCTCGACCGGGAGAATCCGAGAAGAGCACTCAAGGCTATGGATGAGGCAGCCCGGCGGATAAAGGACGGCACAAACATACTCGTGTTTCCGGAAGGCACGCGGAACGTGGATGGCAAGCTTCTCCCCTTCAAGAAAGGCGTCTTTTCTCTGGCCATGAAAGCACGAGTGCCGATAGTGCCTGTGGGGATCTGCGGCACCTCTTTCCTGCAGCCTGAAGGGTATCAGGTTCCGGTTCGAACGGGTACTGTCTCGATACACGTCGGTGATCCTATTCCTGTCGAAGGCCGGGGTGTTTCATACAAGACAGAGGTCGCGAACGAAGTCCGGGCGGCAATTACACGGTTGATCGCATGTCAGAAGAGCTAAGAAAAGAGATCGTCGGAATTGGCTTGCTCGGTCTTTTTCTTTTCATTGTGGCAAGCCTTATCTCGTATCACCCTTTCGACCCATCCATCAACACCATCTCTTCCGCCCCGGTGAAAAATCTGTGCGGCAGGGCCGGCTCCTACACCTCTGATGCCCTGATGCAACTTTTCGGCTTTATGAGTTATCTGCTTTCAGCCTGCCTCCTCTTCTTCGCAGGCGTCTATGTCAAGAAGAAAAATATTCCGCATCCCCTCCTCCTCGCTTCAGGACTTGTTCTCCTTTTCATCTCCTTGTCGATGTTGCTGCAGGTACTTTTCGGAAAACTACAGGTTCGGACCGTTTCAATACCGTTCTCCGGCCTGGTCGGACTCCTCCTCGAAAGGACGCTGCTCAACGTGTTCAGCAGGTTCGGCAGCATCCTCATCTCGGGCATCATGTTTGTCATATCTCTCTTTCTCATCGTGCAGGTACCCATGCTCTCCGTCATCGAGAAGCGGATTGCACGAAGAAAGTCTGTGGAACGCACCAAGGAGATAAAAGTTATAGAAGAGCCGAAGCCCGCGCCGCCGCCGAAGGAAGAGCGAAAGCCACAGGTTCAGGAAACCTTTGAGTTTGTAAAAGAGATAGGTCCCTATAAATTACCCACCGTCTCCCTGATGGATGCGGTCGAGAGACGGGAAATGAAGGTGGACAAGGAGAGCATCCAGGCTAACGCACGCATTCTCGAGAAGAAGCTGAAGGACTACGGTATCGACGGAAAAGTGACCGAGGTAAGGCCGGGTCCTGTGGTCACGATGTACGAATTCGAGCCGGCTCCAGGCATTAAAGTAAGCAGGATATCGAATCTGTCCGACGATCTCGCCATGGCCCTGAGTGCTGTTTCCATCAGGATCGTGGCCCCCATTCCGGGTAAATCGGTAGTGGGTATAGAGATCCCGAATAAAGTGCGCCAGACCGTCTATCTTCGTGAGATTGTAGAGTCCGATCTTTTTTCCGCGTCCAGGATGTTTCTTGCGCTTGCCCTTGGCAAGACAATAGCAGGCGAACCCTTTGTGGCGGAACTGACCAAAATGCCCCATCTGCTCGTTGCCGGTTCTACCGGTTCAGGCAAAAGTGTCTCCCTCAATTCGATGATCTGCAGCGTGCTCTTCAGGGCAACACCCATGGCCGTGAGATTTCTCATGATAGACCTCAAGATGCTGGAGCTCTCTTTTTACGAGGGTATCCCGCATCTTTTGCTGCCTGTCGTGACCACCGCTAAGAATGCCAAGACTGCGCTGCGCTGGCTCATCGATGAAATGGAGCGGCGCTATACGGTGATGGCGGAGCAGGGTGTGCGTAATATCGAGAAATATAATCAGAAGGTAGGAAAGCAGGAGACAGGCAGCTTACCCTATATAGTGGTTGTCATCGACGAGCTTGCCGACCTGATGATGGTCTCCTCAAGGGACGTCGAAGAGTATATCGCCCGGCTCGCGCAGATGGCACGGGCATCCGGCATACATCTGATCCTGGCGACCCAGCGGCCCTCGGTTGATGTGCTCACCGGCATCATCAAAGCCAACTTTCCAGCGCGCATCTCGTTTCAGGTCTCGTCCAAGGTAGATTCCCGCACCATCCTCGATTCGAATGGCGCAGAGAGCCTGCTCGGATACGGCGACATGCTCTTTTTGAGTCCGGGGCTCGGCCGGCTGCAACGCATTCATGCGCCCTATGTGTCGGAAGGCGAGATAAAAAGGATCGTCGAGTTCTTAAAAACACAGGGGGCGCCGGCATACCATCACGAGATACTCGAGGAAAAAGAGGAGTCAAGCACGGAAGATGAAATCGATGATGAGAAATATCAAGAGGCTGTCGATTTCGTAGCGGAGCGCGGCGAGGCCTCTATCAGCATGATTCAGAGAAGATTTCGCATTGGCTACAACCGGGCAGCCCGCATCGTTGAGCGTATGGAACTGGAAGGTGTCGTAGGTCCGGCCACAGGCGTCAAGCCGAGAGAGGTGCTCAAACGAAAATGAAAAAAACCGGGTCACGGGTCACGGGTCACGGGTCACGGCAGGCAAAGATCAGAGCAAAGCAGGGTCATGGGTCATGGCGTTACGGCTTACGGCTTACGGCATCATGGCATGCGTACTGCGGCTCACCGATTACCGGTTGCTGATCACCGATTACCGATCACTGGCGCGGCCATTGGCTTGCTCATGTGCCTGGCGATTTTCTTCCACGCCGCGCCGGCGCGGGCTGATGAGGTGGATGCGCTCAAGAAAACCTACGCGGGGATACAGACGGTAGAGGCCCATTTTAACCAGAAAATAGTGATAGCCACCCTGAAACGCGAGAGAGAATCAAAAGGCCAATTTTATTACAAACGCGGTAAGGGATTTCTCTGGAAGTACACGAGCCCGAGCCAAAAGGTCTTCCTGTACGATGGAAAGGCTCTATGGCAGGCCGATGAAGAACAATCGTTTGTCGTCAAGGAAAAGGTGGAGAAGGGCAAGGTGCAGGGAAGCTTCCTCGATCTTGTCGAGGACATATCCAAACTGGATGACTATTTTACCATCAAGGAGGTTGCTCAAGATAAAGAGGGCATGATGTTTCTCCTCGCGCCAAAGAAAGAAGGGATGCTCAAAGACGCCCGCATCTGGGTCGATCAGAAATATCTGGTCAGACAGATCGAAATACATGAGATCACGGGCAATACCAATACGCTCTCCTTCTCGGCCGTCAAGATCAACAAATCTCTTGATGACGGACTTTTTGTATTCAACCCCGGAAAGAAAGAGATCGTGGAACGCTGATGCCTCTGGTAAAGGACGAGGCCCTCATTCTTTCAACAAGACTTTTTGGAGAATCGGACAAGATCGTCAGGTTCTTCACCCTTTCTTCGGGCAAGCTCTCCGGTATTGCTAAAGGAGCGAAAAAGAGTCAGAAGAGGTTCATGAACACGCTGGAACCTTTTAATCAGGTACTGATCGAATATTTTGAAAAACCGTCAAGCAGCCTGGTCCGTATAGAGAATGCCGACCTTGAAGAGTCGAACAGCGGCCTCGAGCTGAATCTTAAGAGAATGTGCACAGCAAGCTTCTTCACCGAATTCGTCGATAGGCTGACCAAGGAAAAACAACGGAACGGCCATCTGTTCCACACGTTAAAAAAGGTTCTCGACAGCCTCAAGCTAGTTGAATTCACGGTGAGCGATATACTATATTATGAGCTTCAAATGCTCCGCCATCTCGGGTACATGCTCAACCTTGCGGCATGTGTCCATTGCGGAAAGGTATTAGCTGACATGGAAAAACTTTACTTCTCGAAGGAGCGCGGCGGGACGTTATGTCCCGGTTGTGCCCGCTCGCTTCCACACCGCCAGTATCCGCAAGGTTTTATCCTCCATATGCTCCATCTAAACAACACCCGGATAGATTCTGGTGAGGACTGGGCTCCTGAGCCTTGTCGGGACCCCGGAACACCCGCAAGCGGGTACCCGACCCAGGACCCTGTGCTCAGGAGTTTCGATCGTCTGGGAAGGGATATTCTTGAAGATTTCGTGAAGTTTCACCTCGCGGTTGAGTTTAAGTCATATCGACTTCTCAAAAGCGTTACCGGATAACGCGTGTATTTCCAGGATCTCATATTAGAACTCCAGAAATTCTGGGCTGCAAAAGGTTGCATCATCCAGCAACCTTATGACCTGGAGGTCGGTGCGGGAACATTTCATCCTGCAACCTTTTTGCGGGTTCTGGGGCCCGAGCCCTGGAATGTAGCATATGTCCAACCATCGCGTCGTCCCACGGACGGAAGGTATGGGGAAAATCCCAACCGGCTGCAGCACTACTACCAGTTCCAGGTCATTATGAAGCCTTCGCCCATCGATATCCAGGATCTCTACCTGGAAAGCCTGAGGAGTTTCGGCATCGACCCCGCGTTTCACGACATCCGCTTCGTCGAAGATGACTGGGAATCACCAACACTCGGCGCCTGGGGGCTTGGCTGGGAGGTCTGGCTCGATGGCATGGAGATCACTCAGTTCACCTATTTTCAGCAGGTTGGCGGCATTGACCTTTCTCCGATAAGCGTTGAGATAACCTACGGTACCGAAAGAATTGCCATGTATCTGCAGGATGTTGACAATGTTTACAACGTCAAGTGGAACAAGAACGTTCTCTACGGAGACGTGCATCTGGAGACCGAGCGGGAATTTTCTACCTATAATTTCGAAGAGGCCGACAGCGATATGCTGAGAAAACTCTTCGACCAGTACGAGGCTGAAAGCCAGAAAGTGAACCGTACGAGGCAACTCGCGCTTCCTGCATATGATTATTGCTTAAAATGCTCGCATGTATTTAACCTGCTGGACGCCCGCGGCGCCCTCAGTGTTGCCGAGCGGACAAACTATATAGCCCGCGTCCGTAACCTTGCAAAACTCTGCGCCGAGCTTTACGTAAAGAAAAGAGAAGAGCTCGGGTATCCCCTGTTAGGACGGTCATCGTTGTGAATCCGCTTCTTCTTGAAATCGGCATGGAGGAACTTCCTGCAAGGTTCATTGCGCCGGCCAAGGAAGCCTTGCAAAAAATAGTGACGGAGAGCCTCGATACTGCGCGTATCGGGCACGGTGCCGTAACCCTCTATGCCACACCCCGCAGAATGGCTGTCCTGATCGACGGCATAGCTGATACACAGAAGGACAATGTCACTATCAAATATGGACCGCCCGCTGCCAAAGCCTTTGATGCCGAGGGCAAGCCTCAACCCGCTGCCATTGGCTTTGCGAAGTCTCAAGGGGTAGACGTCTCAGACCTGAAGATAGTAAAAAAAGATACCAATGAGCTGATCTGCGTCGAGAAGCTGGAAATAGGTCAGAGCAGCCTCGAGATACTTCCCGAGTTATTGGCCGGTATCATCCCGCGCATTCCCTTCCCTAAGAAGATGCGCTGGGGTGCAGGCAACTTCGAGTTTGCGCGTCCCATTCAGTGGCTGGTCGCGCTCCTGGGAGATGTCGTCGTCCCATTCAACGTCGCCCGCATTGCGAGCGGTAATCAATCGCGCGGACACCGGTTCCTCTCTAAAGGGTCGCTTACCATAACTCATCCCTCGCGCTACATAGATGAATTGAGGGCTGCGTACGTGGTGGTAAATGAAGAAGAGAGACTCACCACCATAAGGGGAGGCATCCGCGAAATAGAAAGCAGTTCGCAGGGTCAGGCCGTGACAGACGAGGCGCTCATCCAGGAGATCCTTTACATCACCGAATATCCGTACGCACTGATGGGCCGTTTTGAATCAGAGTATCTCGATCTTCCCCGGGCCGCGCTCGTCAACGTGATGAAGGGGCATCAGCGTTACATTCCTCTGCAGGCTTCGGATGAAAGGTTGCTTCCCGCCTTCATCTTTTTTGCGAATACTGTACCGAGGGAGCCGGAGCAGGTAATCCACGGCAATGAAAAGGTGCTGCGTGCGCGCCTTGCGGACGCCCGCTTCTTTTTTGAAGAAGATAAAAAAGTTAATCTCGAGACGTTCTGCGAAAGATTATCAGCCGTTGTCTTCCACGAACGTCTGGGAAACCTGAAGGAGAAATCGGAGCGAATCAGAGCAGATCGGTCTCTTTATCGGCGCGAAGATGGGGGTCGACCCTCAGGCAGTCGCCAGGGCATCCCTTCTGCTGAAGGCAGATCTTCTCACGCACATGGTTGGTGAATTCCCGGAATTGCAGGGCATCATGGGAAGGATCTACGCGCAGTCGCATGGGGAAAAGGAAGAAGTGGCCAGATCGATAGAGGAACATTATTACCCTATCGGCGTAAGCGGCGCCCTGCCAGAATCGGCCCTCGGGACAGTTATGGCGCTTGCCGACAAGATGGACACACTCGCCGCTTTCTTCTCAGTAGGCATAACGCCAACAGGCAACCTGGATCCTTTTGCGTTGAGGCGACAGGCGCTCGGTCTGATCAGGATTCTTGTCAGTAAAGAGTTGCACCTCCCTCTGCAGGAGTTGATCAGTATCGCACACAACACGCTGCAGGCTAAGGGGAAGCTCGCATTGGATGCCGTCCGCCAGACGCTGACCGACTTCATCCTGACACGTTTTAAATTCTCTATGATTGAAGAGGGCCACAACCAGGAGTTTGTCAACAGTGTGCTGCCTGCGGCATCAGATGACATCTATGACGGCTACACGAGAATGAAAGCTTTGGAGAGCCAACAGTCGATCGAGGATTTCGTCAGGCTGATGATAGGCTTCAAACGTGTTTATAATATTACCAAGGCCCTCACAGATACCTCGGGGGTCGATCCGGCGGCACTCGGGGAAGGAGAAGAGCAGGACCTCTTCCGGCTCTACTCGGAGAAGCAAGAGCCTTTTCTTGCTGCGGTAAAGGCGCGGGACTACGAGAGAGGACTCGCGATACTGGTCGGCTTTAAGGAAACAATCGACCGGTATTTTGATAAGGTATTCGTGATGGTCGATGACGACCGCGTGAGAGCTAACCGCCTTGCTCTGCTCACAAAGATCAAAGATATGTTCCTTACCTACGGCGATTTCTCCAAGATCAGGGTGGAAGAACTTTCCAGAACATCCGACTAGAAGACTGAGAAACTAAGGTTAAGGTTAGGAAGAAACGAAACCGAACAGCATTGAACGCGAGAGTAAACTCTCGCACTCGAAGTTCTAGTAGTTGGAAATCAGAGGAGGAGGAGATCATGGCCAAGTACGTCTACTTTTTCGGTGGAGGCGCAGCTGAAGGCGGTGAGAAGTTACGCAATCTCGTCGGTGGCAAGGGGGCAGGTCTTGCCGATATGGTCAATCTCGGTATCCCGGTCCCACCCGGCTTTACCATTACCACAGAGGTGTGCACGGTTTTTTACGAAAGAAAGCAGACCTTTCCCGAAGGGCTCGAAGCCGAGGTTGCAGCGAACCTGAAAAAGATCGAAGAGATCATGAACATGAAATTCGGTGACCCGAAAAATCCGCTTCTCCTTTCTATCAGGTCAGGGGCACGCGCCAGCATGCCAGGCATGATGGACACTGTCCTGAACCTCGGGCTCAACGAAGCAACGGTGAAAGGCCTCGCTGACCTCACAGGGAATGAATGGTTCGCGTATGACTGCTTTCGTCGGTTCGTTGCCATGTACGGGGACGTGGTCCTGGGGTTAAAACCAGAGACGAAGGAAGAACAGGATCCTTTTGAAGAAATAATCGATGCAAAGAAAAAGCAGAAGAAGATCAAGCTTGACACAGAGTTTTCCGTAGATGATCTGAAAGACCTCGTGGCCAAGTTCAAGGCGGCAATCAGGACTAAGCTCGGTGTCACGTTTCCTGAGGATCCGATGGAGCAGCTTTGGGGTGCTATCGGTGCTGTTTTCGAGTCGTGGAACAATGCTCGGGCCATAGCATACCGGCAGCTGAATAATATCCCGGCCTCGTGGGGTACCGCTGTCAATGTGCAGGCAATGGTCTTCGGGAACATCGGGATGGATTCAGGTACGGGCGTTGCCTTCACCCGAAACCCGGCCACCGGAGAGAATGTATTCTACGGTGAGTATCTCCTCAACGCCCAGGGCGAGGACGTGGTGGCAGGCATCAGGACACCTCTTCCCATCAACAAGAAACAGAAAGCAGACAGCTCCATGCCCAGTCTCGAAGAAGAGATGCCGGCGTCGTACGCTGATCTTATCAGGATACGTGGTATCCTCGAGAAGAATTACAGAGATATGCAGGACGTAGAGTTCACCATCCAGAAAGGCAAGCTCTGGATGCTCCAGACGAGGAGCGGCAAGCGGACGGCCTTCGCTGCTTTCAGGGTCGCTGTTGACATGGCCAAGGAGGGGCTCATCAGCAAGGAAGAGGCCCTGATGCGCATCGATCCCGACGGGCTCAACCAGATCCTGCGCCCTATTTTCGATCCGAAGGAGAAAGAAAAAGCCCTCAAGGAGGGAAGGCTGGCAGCCAAAGGACTTCAATGCGGGTCCTGGCGCCGCATCCGGCAAGGTGGTCTTTAATGCAGAGGATGCAGAAGCCTGGGCAGCCCGCGGGGAACAGGTTATCCTCGTCAGGATCGAAACCTCACCGGAGGATATCCGCGGTATGAATGCGGCACAGGGTATTCTCACGGCGCGAGGCGGTATGACGAGCCACGCTGCGCTCGTTGCCCGGCAGATGGGTAAGGTCTGCGTGGCAGGCGTCGGGGAGCTGGACATCGACTACAGGAAAAAAACGATCAGCGTTAAAGGGAAACACGGTCAAGGAGGGCGATTACGTCTCGCTCGATGGCACGACCGGTGAGGTATTCGTCGGACAGGTGAAGACCATTCCCTCGGAGGTGCTCAGGGTGCTCGTGGACAAGACCCTGAAACCGGAGAAATCCGAAGTCTACCAGTATTTTGCCCTTGTCATGCAGTGGGCTGATGAAGCGAGAAAACTTGGTGTCTGGACCAACGCCGATCAGCCTGATCAGGCTGCCGTAGCGGTCGCTTTCGGGGCCGAAGGCATAGGGCTCTGCAGGACGGAGCATATGTTCTTCGAAGGAGAGCGGATCGATGCAGTGCGCGAGATGATCGTCGCAGAGGATCGTCGAAGGAAGAAAGAAAGCGCTCGCAAAGCTACTTCCCATGCAGAAGGCCGACTTTATCGGCCTTTTCAAGGTCATGCACGGCCTTCCCGTGACGATCCGGACGCTCGATCCACCGCTTCACGAATTCCTGCCGCACACGCAGAAAGGAGATCAAGGAACTTGCGGCAAAGATGGGAATCAAGGCGAGCCGCCTTTCTGCCAAGATCGAAAGTCTCCACGAGACAAACCCGATGCTCGGACACCGGGGTTGCAGGCTTGGCATCGTTTTCCCCGAGATCACCGAGATGCAGGCGCAGGCCATTTTTGAGGCTGCCTGCGAGGTCAAGAAATCAGGCGTAGAGGTCAAACCTGAGATCATGATCCCGCTTGTCGGTCACGTGAATGAGCTCAAGCTCCAGAAGGATGTCGTGGACAAGGTGGCTATCGAAGTGACCAGGAAATATGGTATCGAGCTTCATTACACGGTCGGGACCATGATCGAGATACCAAGGGCAGCCATCACGGCGGATGAGATTGCCGAGGTGGCCGAGTTCTTTTCATTCGGCACCAACGATTTAACGCAGACCGCTTTTGGCATGAGCCGGGACGATGCCGGTAAATTTCTGAGGTACTATGTGGATCACGACATCCTTCAGTATGATCCGTTCCAGAGGATCGACGAAGGCGGCGTAGGCAAGTTGATGAAGATCGGCGTGGAACTTGGAAGGAAGGCGCGTCCTAACTTGAAGATCGGCATCTGCGGCGAGCATGGCGGCGAACCGAACTCCGTGAAATTCTGTCACAGGGCAGGTCTTGATTACGTGAGCTGTTCTCCTTTCAGGGTGACCCTGGCGCGTTTGGCTGCGGCACAGGCAGCGATTGAAGATAAGAAAGTAACAGGTTGTCTAGTTTATTGGTTGTTGGTTGACTGGTTGAGTATGGCTGCTCGGTACCTAGTTCCTCGGTCTTCATCTCGATCCGTTAGTGTACACGAGGAACGATAGAACCAAAGACACGAGAAACCAAAGGATCGGATGAAGGTTCTTACTTCATACCTGTTGCGGTCCGTGCACGATATACCCGCTGCGCGTGCTGCGGGAGCAGGGACACGACGTGTCAGGGTATTTCTTTAATCCCAACATTCATCCTTACTCTGAGTTCATGAAGCGGCGGGATACGCTCGCCGACTTTGCGAAAAGCGCCTCATTGCCGGTGGTAATCGATGACAGTTACGATCTGCATTCTTTCTTGAAGGGCGTTCTCGACTACGGTCCCGAACGTTGCCTGTTCTGCTACAGGACGCGTCTGGCTCAGGTCTTCATGCAGGCAGGCGAGCGAGGTTTCGATGCGGTGACAACCACGCTTCTTTACAGCAAATACCAGAGGCACGCTGATATAGTCGCGATCGCCTCCGATTTGTCGGAGGAGTACGACGTGCCTTTCCTGTACGAGGACTTCAGGGTCGGCTGGGCAGAGGGTGTGGCAGAATCGAAGCGACGTCGAGATGTACCGGCAGAAGTACTGCGGCTGCGTGTTCAGTGAACTCGAAAGGTACAGGAGTGAGGAAAGGCGATAACTACGGCGTGGTCAGAGAGGCTTGCTGTTACGATTTCTTCTCTTCGGCTGAACTGTCTTTCGATCCCGGAGGCAGTTTCTCGTCTTCAGTCATCGCTTTCTTGAACCCCTTTATCCCCTTCCCAATTGCTCCACCGACCTCCGGAAGCTTTCCTGCGCCAAAAACGAGAAGGGCTATGACGAGGATCACAACCAGCTCGGGCATACCAAGACCAAACATTACTTTTCTCCTTTTGTGACAACAGTCATAACATAAGTATAACACAGACCGGAATTTATTGGAACAGGCCAAATCCAGACCAAAGCATTGCCCGAACATCGCTTCCCGGTTGACACCTCATCTAAGCCGGCGTAGAGTTGTTCCAGAATCTGCAGGCTTGGTTAAAACCGGGAAAGGGAGAAAGATGCCGGGAATCGGTAGAACGCTCATACTGCTTGGGGTCCTGCTCGTTATTATAGGTCTCGGACTTATCTTTGCCGACAAGATCCCTTACATCGGACGCTTGCCGGGAGACATCTTTATTAAACGAGAAAAATTCAGTTTCTACTTTCCTCTTACCACGAGCATCATTATCAGCATTATCCTGACGATACTCTTCTCCATCTTCCGCAAGTGATGCTAGGCTGACTTCATTACATATAGCTTCGTTGCCGGCGCCCCGCCTCACTTCGACGTACTTAAAGTACGCCTGCGTTCGTCAAGGCTTGAGCGCCTCGCTCTATAAATCGAATGCAGCCTAGCATAGCAGCGGAAAATTCGAACCTTTCTGCTGAGCTCATCTGCTGTATCAGATTCCCATGTTGGCAAGTGCTTGAGAGACCTTGTTCACAAGTTGTGTAAGTTCGGGGTGAGAAGTTTCAAGTTCCTTAACGGACGTCGTCAAGCCGTCCAGAGAGAGCTTGAGAAGATCGGGATTCTTCTCTTTTCTCGTTGCCTCATGCGCAGATGCCTGAGTAAATGAGCTAATGCTCTCCGCCTGCTCCGGATGAGTCTTCGAGAGTTCCCCGATCTCAGTTTTGAGCTTCGACAGAAGGTTCAGTAGTTCGGTTTTGCTTTTGTCGCTGACAGAACTATTCTCCCTGATTCTTGCCTCGATATTTTCAATCGTCTTCCGGATCATACGTCACCCCTTTGTAGGTACTTGGCCTCTCTGCGACCCACATTGTAACAGAAACCCTCAGCCCACGCAAAGGCACTAATTCCATGCGGCGCGAGATTCGAATCGCAGTATCTCGCTTTACAGCCGGGGCCTCTTTCTGAGGTACGCATATTTCAGGAAGAGACCAATGCAAACCATGAGGAGACTCAGGATCTGCCCCATGGTAATTAACCCGAAAAGGTATCCTACCTGCACATCCGGCTCGCGGAAGAATTCGCAAAAGGTCCGGAATATTCCGTATAGAATGAGAAAGAGCGCAAACACATCGCCGTCGCGCCCCTTTCGATCTTTATAAAACCAGAGAATAATGAAGAGAAGAAATCCTTCCAGAGCGGCTTCGTAAAGCTGCGATGGGTGGCGCGCCATTGGACCACCTTCAGGAAAAACCATGGCCCAGGGGACATCTGACGGCTTGCCGTACAGCTCGCCATTGATAAAGTTGCCCAATCGGCCGAGCCCTATACCCACAGGTGCAGTGGGTATGATGAAATCCGCAGCCTTCCAGAAATCGATCCTCTTTCTCTTGATCCCGATATACCCTGCGACGAACGCCCCGATAAGGCCGCCGTGAAAAGACATCCCTCCATGCCACAGAACAAATATTTCTACCGGATGCTCGAGAAAAAATCCGAAGTTATAAAAGAGCACGTATCCAAAGCGGGCACCGACGAGAAGGCCGACAATAAAGTAAAAATAGAGATCATCAATCTGGGCGCGGGTGACCGTCAGACTCTTTTTACTAATCTGGTAAATCAAAAGCAGGTACGAAAGAGCGAACCCCGCAACATACATCATGCCGTACCAGCGGATAGCGAGGGGTCCTATTCTGACAATCACCGGGTCTATATGGGGATAAGGGATCATGAGAGAATTGGGTCACGGGTCATGGGGCATGGGTCACGAAGGACACAGTCAACCAAATGATTCACGCTTGACCCATGACACTCATCTTTGTGTTTTTTTGCTTGACCCATGACCCATGACCCATGACCCCGTCTTATATATTATTTTTTCTAAGCACATCCCACAGATCTTCGGGGGTCTTGTAGACAACACCCTGAATTCCGTACGATCGGGCTGCCGAAATATATGCATCGATGTCATCTATATAAAGGACTCTCGCTCGGTCCACGTCTGTCTTCTCGAAGATTGCATCGTATATGCGTTTGTGCGGTTTCTTAGCGCCGACTTCGAATGAGAGTATCCACTCATCAAGCGCATGAATGATGGGGAACCGCTCGATGACGTAAGAGAAGTGGAGTTCGTTTGTGTTACTGAGCAGAAAAATAGGATAACCCTTCGATTTCAGGTAAACGAGTATCTCATTAACGCCTGGGTTCTCCCAGAAAATGTTATTCCATATCTCACTGAATTCTTCAAAATCTAATGCAAGCGCATATCGTTTTCGCATCTGGAGGAAGAACTCTTCAGACGATGAGAGTCCTTCTTCATAGCGATTTATGGCGCCATTCTCCACATCAAAGAGATCCTGAAAAATATCCTGCTCTGACAACCTCCCTTTATTCGTCGACCTCTGCCACAACTTCGTGGCGATCTGCCGGTGTTCGAACGGAAGGATTACCTTGCCGAGGTCAAATACAAATAGATCTATCATGAACAAAAACCTTTACGGGACGTAATGAATCAAAAATGTTCTGCTGCTCGGCGCAATGGCGCCAACCGCATACGTGAACAATGCGTTTGCCCTGATAATGGCGCGCGAGAACAAGCAGTTGTTCTTTCACCTGTTTGTCGCGGACGAGCATTTCCTCTGTGTATTCGAAAGTTCTTATGCCTTTATCAAAAAAGAGGCGAGCGAGCGCTCTCTCTTTATTCACCTCATTGTCCCATACTGCGCGATCGCTAAACCACGTGCGCAGGTTCTCTTCATCGATCAACTCGTCTATCTCTCTTAGATGCACACGGGAGAAGAAGTCGACATCAAGAAGATGCATTGGAATTCCAGAGCGCCCCGCGTATTCCGAACTCACGGTATATTCATAAGGCAGGTCTATGTAGTCATAAAGAGCCTGGACGGCGTTCTGCCTTGACGGCTCTGGATGCGGAGCGATTCTTGCGAGACGTGCGTCGAGACGTGCACGCAGTGCAGATGCGTGAGCTTTCCTGAACAACATGCCGTAGCGCGAAAACTCCAGCGTGACCACGTCGGGCCTTAGATAGTCGAGCCATTCGGAGAGCAATGCACCGGCCTCTCTATCCCTGTGGATAGTACCCAGCATGACCAAAGAAGGCTGAGCCGATGATGACGGAGTCTGCGGTAACTTTCTCTGTGTTACGATGTTCATGTTTTGCCTCGCGCGGTCACCATTATACCACAAAAGCGCGACGGCTCCGGGTTATATACTGCCGCCCTCGTTTCCTGCTTTGCACGTCCGGACCCCGGCCCCTGGACCCTGGACCCGATCTATGGTTTATTAAGCCCATGTCCATATGGAGTCTCTTCGCTGTTGGATTTATTCTCGGCTTGACAGGCGCGATGGCGCCCGGCCCTCTCCTGACCGTCACCATAACCGAATCCGCAAAACGCGGAGGGCACGTAGGCCCGCTTGTGGTGCTTGGCCATGGCATCCTTGAGATCATTCTCCTGCTCCTCATTATCATCGGTCTGGGAAGCGTACTCGCCAGCCGAACACTTTACACCATCTTCTCATTCTGCGGCGGCATCGTCATGATCTGGATGAGCATCGGCATCATGAAAAGTTTGCCCGGATATGAGCTCAGCGCTGACGCGCGCGCGTCAGGGAAAGGCCTGCACCCGGTTGTCGCCGGCATCGTCATAAGTCTTTCCAATCCCTACTGGTTCATCTGGTGGCTCACCATCGGTATGGGATATGTAATGTTCGCAAAAGGCCTCGGCCTCACGGGCATACTCGCCTTCTTTATTGGCCACATAAGTTCGGATCTCGTCTGGTATAGCTTCGTTTCCTACAGCATTCATATGGGAAGAAAGTACGTACGTACCCGCGTCATAAAAGGGATTCTTTTCGTCTGCAGTCTTTTCCTTTTTTTCTTCGGTCTCTTCTTCGTCTTCAAGAGTTATCAATTTCTTGCCCAAACGTAAGCGGGACCGGGAGCACAACGGTTTTCCCCGATCCAGATTTGACAACCTTACGTGACTGTCTTATAGTAACACCCTAATGAAGCGCTCACACAAAGTACTGCTCGTGTTGACATCGGCTGCTGTAATCCCCGTTCTCATGGTTTCGGTTGCTCATCACGCAAAATATGTACGAAATCCCCGAGCAGCACGACTGCACCGTAGATAACATCGTGAGCTATCTGGAAGAACAGATGCCGCGCATGCCTGAAGAGAGGTTGCGTGAAATTGCAACTCATGTCTACCTTGAATCGAAGAAGCGAAATCTGGATTACCGACTGGTATTGGCTGTTATGAAGATTGAAAGCAACTTCAAAGGAGATGCTGTGTCGTCAAAGGGAGCACGTGGCCTCCTCCAGATCAAGCCTTCTCTGGGTCGTGGCATTGCGGAAACTCTCGGCATCACCTGGAGCGGCGACCGCACTCTTCATGAGCCTGGGAATAACATAAAGTTCGGCGTCTATCACCTCTCTCAGCTTATCGATGATTTTGAAAATCTGCAGTGGGCACTTTACGCTTATAACAGTGGATCGACAAGGGCAAGAGAACGTTCATCCCAACGTAAGCAGCCCGAACTCCGTTACGCAAAAGCCGTGCTCAGCGAGTACGAAAAGACGATGACGGTCCTTCCTGAAGCGCAGTAGTAAAAAAGGTGAGCAGTGAAAAAGTCTTTCACTGGAAGAACGTAAGCGCCTGCTGAAAACCCTCCGAAAAACTGATATACTAAGTGAGCAGTGAGCCGTAAGCAGTAAAAAAACTCCTCACTAAACATGACGTAGCCACCTGCAGATACGATCGAGACAAATTTGGTTTAGTACGGGCGGTGTATCGTGAACAAACCGGTCTACTGATCACTGATTACTGATTACTGCTGACTGCTACTACTTACTGAAGATAAAACATGTATCACTTTCCCGATAAAGGCACCATTTACATCACCGGAAGAATAGGATCTTTTCTGTCCTTCTTCCTTACGAGGATAGCGGACAGGAAGATCATCGTGCTTTATGAAGAAGAAGATGAAGCGCTACTGCTCAAGGAGGAGATGGAGTTCTTTTCCGGAAATGATGTCCATTATTTCCCGATGTACAGCGAGCGTATTTTCGAGAAAGAAGACGAATCTCTGCGTATAGCTTTCCTCCATCATCTGCTCCAGGACCAGGCATTTGTCGGCCTTTTCCCGGCAGCAGCCCTTTTCCACCGTCTCTTTCCGCCTGAACAGCTCACACGCGGCAGCCGCGAAATAGTCTTCGGCGACATGGTATTGCAGGAAGAACTGACTGCCTTTCTCGAATCCGCTGGATATGAACCTACATCGCTCGTACGCGAACAGGGCGATTTTGCAAAACGCGGAGCAATAATCGACATTTTTCCGCCTTCTTCTGTCAAGCCCCTGAGGATAGAATTCCTGGGGGATCAGGTGTACTCTATCCGGTACTTTGACCCTGCGACTCAGAGATCACTCAAAGAGGTCGAGCGGTGCCTTCTCATACCGACGCGATTTTCAAAGGATGGGGATGTGACGCTTCTCGACTATGTACCTGAACATGCGGTCGTCACTCATCGCGGGCTTGCAGCACTGCTGAGCCAGGCCCCAGACGCACAATTCGCACCTTCTCTCGAATGCCTTGAATCAACATTTGCGAACTTTTTAAATGTAGATATTTCGGGTATCAGGGGGGACGACGGTTTAGTTCTTGAGGCTGTTTCCAATGAAGACCTGAAGGTTGCGTTCGAGGCCAGGAAGACAGAGATATTTAAAACTCTCTCCGAAAAGTTCAGGAACGAATGGGCCGCTTACCCTTATCTCTATGTATTCGCGGTACACAACCACCAGGCGCAGAGGCTGCAGGAAATTTTCAGGAATTATGATATTGCGCTACCGATTCTCTCCGGACTGGGCCTGCCCGACAAAAAGAAAGAGTGGGGAATTGTTGTCGGTCCATTGAGACGTGGTTTCCGAACAGACAACATAATTGTGTTGACCGAAGAAGAGATTGTCGGGCCGAAGAAGAGAGTAGTTAAAACGAAATGGGAAGGCGTCGACGAGTTTCTCAATTCTTTCAAGGATCTCGCGGTGGGAGAATACGTAGTCCACATCGAGCACGGCATAGGTATATACCGTGGCATTCGGAAGCTGAAGGTGGGTGATTATGAAAAAGATTTCCTTCTCATCGAATATCAGGACGATGACAGGCTTTACGTTCCGATCGATTCACTCGAACTGGTACAGAAATACATCGGCGGAGATAAGGCGCAACCCAAGGTCGACAGGCTCGGCTCCATGCGATGGAGGACCGCGAAAGGCAGGGTTAAAAGCTACGTTGAAGATATAGCGAAGGAACTGATTCAGTTCTATGCCGAACGGGAGATGGCAAAGGGGCATGCGTACCCGCCTGAGGATGAGGCCTTCCGTGAAATGGAGGAGCGATTCGAATTCGAGGAGACAGAAGGACAGCTGCGCGCCATCGAGGAAGTGCAGCGCGATCTTCAAAGAGAAAGGCCGATGGATCGCGTCGTATGCGGCGATGTCGGCTTCGGCAAGACCGAAGTCGCGCTTCGCGCGGCCTTCAGGGCTGTCATGGATGGGAAACAGGTCGCCGTGCTTGTTCCTACAACGGTCCTGGCACAGCAGCACTACAGCACATTCATGGACCGGTTTAAAGATTATCCTATCATGGTGGAGATGCTCTCCAGGTTCCGATCGAGAGAGGAACAGGCTCTCGTCGTGGAGAGGCTGAACAAGGGGGCAGTAGACGTAATCGTCGGTACGCATAGACTGCTGCAGAAAGATATAACCTTCCAAGACCTGGGTCTGCTGGTCATCGATGAAGAGCATCGCTTCGGTGTGAAGGCAAAAGAAAAGCTGAAGTTCCTGAAGAAAGATGTGGACGTGCTTACCTTAAGCGCAACGCCCATTCCCAGGACGCTTCACATGGCGATTACCGGCATTAAAGATCTGAGCATCATCGATACACCTCCTCTCGACAGACTGGCGGTTAAGACGTCTGTAGTGAAGTTCAACGACGAGTTGATAAAAAAAGCCGTGGCGAACGAAATCGCGCGGGGCGGACAGATATTCTTTGTTCACAACGTGGTTCACAATATAGGCGTTGTCTACGAACACCTCAAGCGAATCCTCCCCGAAACCAGGATAGCCGTGGCGCACGGTCAGATGCGCGGCAGCGAGCTCGAGAAAGTCATGCTGGCTTTCATACATCAGAAGTATGACATTTTGCTTTCCACGAATATCATTGAATCGGGTCTCGATATAACAAACGTCAATACCATTTTCATAAATAATGCTCACCGATTCGGCCTGGCCGATCTCTACCAGCTTCGAGGCCGCGTCGGTCGGGGCAAGAGACAAGCTTACGCTTACTTGCTCGTCCCTAAAGATGAGGTGCCGACACGTGATGCCCTGGTTCGACTCAAGATAATCGAAGAACTGACTGAGCTTGGTTCCGGATTGAAGGTAGCCAACTACGATCTGGAGATACGCGGAACCGGGAACCTTCTGGGAAGGGAACAATCAGGACACATCAATCTTATCGGTTTTGAGCTTTACTGTAAGATGATTGACGATGCGGTGAAGGAGCTTAACCAGGACGTACACGAAGTGGAGGAATTCACGCCGGAAATCAATATCCCGGTCAACGCTTTTGTTCCTGACGGTTACATAGCGGATGAGACGAGCAAGCTGCTCACCTACAAGCGGCTTTCGAGGATAAAGGATGAGGCTGAACTCTCAGAAATGAAAGAAGAGCTGAGAGACCGTTACGGCACGATTCCGGAGCCCCTTGAGAACCTGTTGGAGATCATATCGCTGCGCATCTTTCTTATGCGATTTCACGTAAAGCGACTCGATTACGCCGGAAAGCAGCTGGCGGTGCACGTGACCCAGTCTACACCGCTGCGCATGGAAAAACTGCTCAAGCTCGTCAAGGAAGACAAGGGCAGGGCGCGTATTCTGCCGGACGGCAAGATCATGTTGCAGATCGCGGGTGAGCCCAGCGAGGTCATCGGCTCGGTGAGAAATATGTTGATGAGTATCATGGGCCTGTGATATAACAACTGGAATTTCGCCCACATAGATTCGCGCGGCCAAAACTGTAGTATTCACATCGCGCGGAACGGTCATGCATTCACCCACGCTTGGAAGCGTGTGATCCTCGGCACCGACCGCAGCGAATCTATCTAGCGAGCACGGCGAGTGAGAAGGGAAGGCTCCGGCGGCTTTGCCGCTGGAGGGGGCGACCGGGTACCCGCTTGCGGGTGTCCCAGTGATAGAGCGATTCAATAAATGAGGTGATACATGCGAAAGTTAGTGATTCTCATCTGTTTCATGCTCCTCTTTGTCGGATGCGGCAAAAAGCAGGACGGCAAGGTCTTAGCGACTATTGATGGTGAAAAGGTAACCCTTGAAGAATTCAATAAGGAGCTGGACAGAATTCCCGCAAACATGAAAATGCTCGTGCTCACCCAGAGCGGTAAACAGAGCTTTCTTGATAGATATGTGGTGAAGAGGCTTCTCTTGGAAGAGGCAAAAAAAGAGAATATCGAGAAGGACAAAGAATTCCAGGAGCGGGCCAACGATATCAAGGAACAGCTGCTGATTGAGTCCTTGCTTAAGAAAAAGGTAACCACCAACATCAACCCCTCTGAGCAGGAGTTGAAGGATTATTACGAGAAGAACAAGGAGAAATTCAAGACGGGGCAGGAAATCGACACCAGGCAGATCCTCGTCAAAACAGAAAAAGAGGCCAAAGAGGTTAAGGCAAAGCTGGATAAGGGCGAAGATTTCGCTGATATTGCCAAGATGTACTCAATCGACCCCTCTGCTAAGGCGACCGGCGGCTCCATCGGTTTTCACGCCAAAGGCACCCTGCTGCCAGAGTATGAGGCCGTAGCATTCAAAATGACAAAGGTGGGGCAGATCAGCTCTCCCGTCAAGAGCCAACTCGGCTACCACATCATACAGCTTCAGGGCGTCAAACCGCCGTCTTACACACCGTTTGACGAAGTAAAAGATTTTATCAAGCAGCGGATTGTACAGGAAAGGCAGAATGAGGTGCTTGAAAAATATGTTGCCGACCTGAAATCAAAGGCAAAGATCACCGTCAATGCGGACCTTTTGAAAGGCGAGGGAGAAAAGGAAGGCCCCGCGGCGAAAGCAGGAGAGCCCTCAACAGTGGTTCCTGCAAAGCCGGGCGAGGCAGCACCGACGAAGAGCGAAGCTGCACCTAAGGCAGAAGCGGCTGCGCCCAAGGCAGAACCGGCCGCCAAGCCTGAGCCGCCGTCAAAAGAAGAGACAGGAGTGAAGAAATGAAGGGGAAGAAAACCATACTCTACATCCTGATCACGGCTTTCACGCTTCTGGGCCCATTGGCAGCGCGCAGCGAAGTTGTGGACAAGATCGTAGCGATCGTCAATGACGACATAGTCACCATGGGTGAGGTCCAGAAGTCGGTCCACGTTGAAAAACAGGGCATGTTCACTTCCGCAGACGAGTACTTCAGAGATATGGACCTCAAGGAGAAACTGGACACCTTCATCGAGGCTAAGCTAATACAGCAGCAGGCAAAAAAGATGAAGATCGAGATATCGGACAAAGAGGTGGACTCGGTTGTTGAGAGTATAAGAAAGCAGAATCTGATAACGGAAAAGGAAATGAAAGAACGTTTGCAAAAGGAAGGCATCAGTTACACTGCCTTTATTGACGGTATTCGCAACAATCTCTTCAGGAGCAGAGTTCTGGCCCGGGCTATCGGAACGACGGTGATCGTGAGCGAGGCCAGCATGAAAGAATATTATGACGCAAATCCGGATCAGTTCAGATCAGAAGAGTTCCATATCCAGCAGATATTCGTCTCTTCTCGGAGAGAAGATGCGCCGGCCAGAGCGCAAACGGCGTTCAACCAGGTTCGGGAAGGACAGTCGTTCGAAGCCGTCGCCCGGCAATACTCGGACGATCCGTCAGGCGTCCGCGGCGGAGACATAGGATTCGTCAAGAAAGAGGAGTTGATCCCCCAGCTCCTGCAGGCGATTTCACTCCTCCTGCCGGGAACATCTTCCCACCCTGTAGTCACACCTTACGGGTACCACATTATCAAGCTTCTGGAGACGAGAAAAAGCGATACTCTGCCCTTCGACTCCGTGAAGGATGCCATTAAAGTAAGAATCACGCAGCAAGAGACTCAGAAGAGGTATAAGGATTTCATAACGAAGATCAGAACTTCCTCTTATATAGAGGTCAAGATCTGAAAAGAATAGCCGTTACTATGGGTGACCCCGCCGGCATCGGCGGGGAAATCATTTTAAAGGCGCTGCCTGTTCTATGCCGGAACAGTATTCCCGTCATCGTTGGAGATCTTCGCGTTATTGATCGGCTGAAATCGACTCTTTTTAAAGATCACGGGCCCGGGTTCAGAGGCCTGGGTGAGGCTCGAGCGGGAGAAGCTGAACTCATTGATGTGGGAATGGTGCGCGACGATGTCCGGTTCGGCTCGGTCGCGGCATCATACGGACACGCCGCCTACACGTACATTATCGAGGCACTGAAACTCATATTTCTCAACGAGGTCTCTGCGATAGTCACCTGTCCTATCAGCAAGGAGGCGATCAACCTTGCAGGTATACGCTTTATGGGCCACACGGAACTTCTTGCCCATTACGGCGGGGTAACAGATTACGTTATGATGATGGCCGCAGGATCTTTTCGTGTTTCTCTCGTAACGATACATATCCCTCTGCGCGCCGTGCCCGCGGAAATAACTGTCGAAAAGGTCTTCAAGTCGATAGCGCTCACTGTTGCTTCGTTGAAAGAGTATTTCGGAATCGAGGCCCCGCATGTGAAGGTATGCGGACTGAACCCCCATGCGGGCGAACAGGGGATAATAGGCGATGAGGAGGATCGGATAAGGGAAGCAATCATGAGAGCCGGAGCGCTTGCCATGAAGGTTGAGGGTCCCTTCCCTGCGGACACCCTGTTTCATAACATCGATTGCGATGCCTATATTGCCATGTATCACGACCAGGGGCTTATCCCGGTGAAAACGATTGGCTTCGAAAAGACCGTCAACATCACCCTCGGGCTTCCTTTCATAAGGACGTCGGTCGGCCACGGAACCGGCTTCGACATAGCAGGGACCGGCAACGCTGATCCGTCCAGTTTCATCGAGGCGTACAGGACCGCGGAGCAGATGCTGGCAGCACGTGCCACGAGGAACTAGATGGCACCGGACCAGCAGCAACTGAGCCCTTTCCACCGTTTCATTCACAAGATAATCGGGGAGCCTAAAGATGTCGAAGATAAACATATATGGCACAAGATATCTCTTATCCCGATTCTTGCCTGGATAGGCCTCGGCGCGGACGGGCTTTCTTCATCCTCGTACGGTCCTGAGGAAGCTTTCCGGACTCTTGGGCAACACACGTATCTCGCCATTCTTCTGGCCTTGGCAACGGCCTTTACCGTATTCATCATATCGTATGCCTATTCACGCATTATCGAGCACTTCCCTCATGGCGGCGGCGGTTATATCGTTGCGACGCACACGATCAGCGAGAGAGCAGGGGTCATCTCAGGCTGCGCGCTATTAGTGGACTACATGCTGACTATCACCGTCTCTCTCGCGTCTTGCGGGGACGCGCTCTTCAGCTTTCTACCGGCCCAGTACTACCATTTCAAGGTACCCTTCGCGGTCTGCCTCATAGTATTACTCGTTGTACTCAATCTCAGGGGGGTGAAGGAATCGGTAACGATTTTGACCCCCATCTTTGCTATCTTCATTCTTACCCATGCCGTTCTGGTCGGTTACGGCATTTTTAGCCACACCTCCCAGATATACGCGGTTGGTAACGAGTTTCACACCGGCCTCTTTAGCGATCTCGGCACAATCGGCACCATAGGTGTACTGGCTATTTTCCTTCGCGCTTTCTCCCTCGGTGGTGGTACCTATACGGGCATAGAGGCGGTATCCAACGGCATGCAGATCATGCGGGAGCCCCGGGTCCACAACGGCAAGAAAACCATGGTTTATATGGCCACCTCGCTTGCCTGCACGGCCGGGGGGCTCTTGCTCTGCTACCTTCTGTGGAACGTTAAGCCAGCCGAAGGACGAACCATGAACGCAATACTCGCCGATACCATGTTTGGATCATGGCCCGGCGGCTATCTGCTTGCGCTTGTCACCATTCTGTCCGAGGGAGCTCTTCTGATGGTGGCTGCCCAAGCCGGATTCATCGATGGCCCGAGGGTCATGTCAAACATGGCCGTAGACTCCTGGTTTCCAAGAAGGTTCGCTGCGCTCTCCGAGCAGCTCACCATGCAGAACGGCGTGCTGGTAATGGGCACGGCGTCTCTCATTCTACTGCTTTATACGCATGGCTCGGTCTCAGCCCTGGTCGTCATGTATTCGATCAACGTGTTTCTCACGTTCTCACTGTCTCAGTTTGGCATGGCACGTTTTTACATTGTCAACCGCAATAGAGAACCGAGATGGAAACAGCACATAATGGTGCACCTTGTGGGCTTGATTGTCTGTCTCACTATCCTCATAGTCACCACCTACGAGAAATTTGAAGAGGGGGGCTGGCTAACGCTGCTCATCACATCCGTCTTCATAACCCTCTGTTATCTCATTCGCCGACACTATGCGAAGGTCAGGGCCAGCGTCAAAAGGCTGGAAGAGATAGTCGAAGACATCCCTGCCAGCGCCCCGTATAACAATCAACCGGTTGACCCGAAAGAAATGACCGCAGTCCTTCTGGTTAGCGGTTTCAACGGTTTCGGAATTCACACGCTCCTCTCAATCGTCAGGAGCTTCCCGAATCTTTACAAAAATTATATCTTCGTGCAAGTAGCAGAGATTGATTCAGGCTCATTCAAAGGCGTGCAGGAAGTTGAAGCCCTCAAGGAATCTGTTAAGCGTGGACTCGAGAAATATGTGAAGATCTCGCGCAAGCACGGATTCCCCGCCGAGTACCGCATGAATGTGGCGACTGATGTGGTAGAGGCTGCTACAGAGCTCTGCGAGGGGATCGTGCGGGAATTCCCGAAAGCCACGGTATTTACGGGAAAGCTGGTCTTTCGCTACGAGCAGTTCTTCAGCAGGCTACTGCACAACGAAACGGCCTTTGCCATCCAACGCCGCCTTCAGTGGGTAGGGATTACGACGGTCATATTGCCGATAAGGGTGGATATGTAACAAGCAGTCACCAGTGACCAGTGGCCAGTGGCCAGTAAACGGCTGGGCTTGCCGCTGGCTGTCGTTCACTATTTACTGGACACTGGCTCTACTCACTGGCTACTGGTCACTGGTGACTGCTTGCCGTTCTCTTTGAGGGACAGCCTGAAGCCTTTGCCGGTGGCATCTTCAACATAGTCGATCGACACCACGGACGCGTTCTTACGCACGGAGGCTGCGGTCGGTTTCGACATCAGAAAGCTTATTCCATCTACCTCGTAACTCTCATCGTTCTCTTTTGATTCGTCCAGAATCAAGCCCAGCTTGGGCCCGCATCAGCCACCGGTATCAAAGGTAACCCTAACCTTCCTGGCTGCCGCGTCGTCTCCGCCAACGACCTGTTTGAACGCCTCCGCCGCTTTCTTGCTCATTTCTATCATGACCATTTCCTCCTTACTCAAGACCTTTCCCAGTCAGTATCTTCAATATCTCGATATAACGTGCCCTGGCTTTTTCAACGATCTCCGCCGGAAGTTCCGGCCCCGGAGGCGTCTTATTCCAGTCAAGAGTATTCAGGTAATCGCGCACGATCTGCTTATCATAACTGTCCTGGGATTTGCCAGGCCTATACTCCTTGGCTGACCAGAAGCGCGACGAATCAGGCGTCAGCATCTCGTCTATCACCTTAAGCTTCCCATCGATGAGCCCGAATTCAAACTTTGTATCAGCTATCACGATGCCCCTCTTCTCCGCAATGTCGCCGGCCTTCTTGAAAATCCTGACGCTCACATCCCGCAACTGTTCGGCAAGAGACTGCCCTACGAAACCTGCCAGGTCCTCAAAACACATGTTGGTGTCATGGCCTACTTCGGCTTTTGTGCTCGGAGTAAAAATAGGCTCAGGAAGCTTCGACGACTCAACAAGGTTGGGGGGAAGCGTTATACCGCAAATACCATCCGACTCTCCGTACTCCTTCCACCCGGATCCCGCCAGATACCCTCTCACCACACACTCTGCAGGCACCGTACTCGCTTTCTTTACGATCATGCTTCTGCCCCTCAGCTGATTCACATACTTCTGCAAAGGCGCAGGGTACTTCTCCGCATCTGTTTCGACCAGGTGGTTCTCGATTATCTCCTCCATCTCGCGAAACCAGAACAGGGAGAGCTGCGTCAAGACCTTGCCCTTGTCCGGAATGGGTGTAGGCAGCACGACATCAAAAGCGGAGACCCTGTCTGTTGCAACGATCAGCAGATCTTCTCCGAGATCATACACATCCCGCACTTTGCCCCTGCGCGGAGGCGACAAAAGAGGAAACTGCGTTTGCCAGATTACTTTCTTCTCCATATTCATCCTTTCAGGAATCTACTTGCTCTTCTCAAAGGCGGTCTTGGAAGCTCCGCATACGGGACAAACCCAGGAATCGGGGATATCCTCAAATGATGTGCCGGGCTTTACGCTTGATGCGGGATCTCCCTGCTCAGGGTCGTAAATATAACCGCAGATTGTGCACACATACTTGTCCATGATCCCTCCGCTCTTTTTGGCCGGTTTACCGGCAGCTTCTCTTATTATTAATAAAACTCATCGAGCACATTGTCAGCACTGGGAAACAAAGGTTCCTGTTTCACGAGCGGCCCGGCCTTAAGTACCGGGACTTCTTCATCGAAAAGCGGGCGCTCATGTTTGTACAGCACCCCTATGGGTATGCGTTCACCGAATTCCATGGCTCTCTTAAAAGCTTCAACCCTATTCTGAGGGTCATATGTTTCTTCAATCTGATAGCATCTATTCTTATACCATTCGTACGTGTTTACCTTGTTGAAGGTGACACACGGCTGAAGTATATCGACAATTGAGAAGCCTCGATGATTGACGGCTTCCTTCATCAACCCTTTAAGATGATCTATATCGCCTGCAAATCCCCGGGCTACAAAGCTGCAATCCAGCGCGACCGCCAGCACCATGGGGTTCAGAGCCTCCGACAAGGCCCCGAATGGCTGCGTGTTTGACAACGTGCCCTGCTGGCTCGTCGGCGAAGCCTGTCCTTTGGTGAGACCGTAAATCTGATTGTCGTGAACAAAGAGTGTAACGTTGATATTCCGCCTCATTGCGTTCATGAGGTGGTTTCCTCCTTCACCGTAACAATCTCCGTCACCACTGAAAACAAAGAGAGGCATCGCATGATTGGCCAGCTTCAAACCCGTTGCAACAGGAAGGCCTCTGCCGTGCAAACCGTTAAAGGTATTGCACCTGACATAGTGGGGAAACTTCCCTGCCTGGCCGATCCCGGACACGATCGTAAACTGGTGCGGCGCAAGATCAAGCTCGAGCATCGCCTGCTGAAAGGCCTTGCGAATGCCGAAATTGCCGCAGCCGGGACACCATGCCGGTGTCCTGCCCTCATAATCCTGCAAGCTGAGCATCAATCTCTCCTGATAAACTTTCCACGGTAAACGGACGTCCGTCATACTTCAGGATACGCGCATCAAAGGCGTAGCCCGTTTCCGAACGCATAAGCGTTGCAAACTTTCCCATAGCATTATTCTCAATACAGATTGTCTTCTTCGCATTCCTGAGCAGAGCCAGGTAATCGAACTTTTCCGTTCCGGGAAAAGGATAGAGCTCGCTGAAATGAAGCATCGCCACATTGCGTGTCGACAAGGCCTCGACAACTTCCTTCAGCACGCCGTACGTTGAACCCCAACCCACAAGCACGATTTCAGGCTTGTCACTCCCGTAAGAGAACGGAGGCGCTATCTCGGCCTTGATAGCGGGTAATTTCTTCAGTAGCCGCTTTATCAACCATGTTGCGTCGCGTCTCCGCATCCTCTATGATATGCCCCTCCTCATCGTGCTCGTCACTATCCGTGACAACAAGGTGCGGCGTCTCCCCCGGTATTGCGAGCGGCGATACCCCGTCGGCAGTAAAGGCATGCCTCTTATACGAGCCGAGGCTTCGCAACGCCTCGCCACGCAGCCTGTAATCCACGTTCCGCAGTTTCCCGAGCTCGATCGTCTCATAAGCCCAGTTCGAATCTGCGAGGTACTGATCGGTCAGAATAATTGCCGGAATCTGGTACTTCTCCGCAAGATCGAATGCTTTATTTGTCAGATAGATAGCCTGCTCGGCGTTGCCCGGCGCAAAAATCAGACGAGGAAATTCACCATGGCCCGCATAGAGTGCAAAGAGCAGTTCTGCTTGTTCTGTACGCGTAGGTAATCCGGTGGCCGGCCCCGGTCTCTGTCCGAGACCAACGACCAGCGGCGTCTCGGTCATCCCGGCCAGCGAAAGCGCCTCTACCATCAGAGAAAAACCGCCACCCGAAGTGGCGACCATGCTTCTCACTCCGCCAAAGGAGGCGCCGATCGCCATGTTGATAGCCGCGATCTCATCCTCTGCCTGCTCCACCACGATGCCGCGCTGAATCGCTTTTCCGGCAATGAAGGTGAAGATACCTGTTGACGGAGTCATGGGATAAGCAGAGTAAAATTTACAGCCTGAAAGCACGGCAGAAAGACCTACGGCTTCATTACCCGTTATGAGCATCTTTCTCTTTCCTGCAGGGCCAAGATCAAATGCGCATCGGGGACACTCCCTGGTAGCGGCTGCGTGGCCTGCCTCAACCGATCCCAAATTGCCCGTGACGATCCGTTCGTCCTTCCCGCTCAATACTTCTCGTATCACATCACGGGCAACGGCAAGGTCCATGCCCAGTATACCCAGTGCTGCGCCCACGGCGACCGTATTCGCCATGATCTTGCTTCCACCCTGCTGGATCGCAATCTCCGTAAACGGCACGTCGAGAAAAGCGGGGCGATCAAATTTCTCCTTCAGAGCAGCGGAATCATAGAGGATCATCCCCTTGTCCGAAAGCTCTTTCTCGTGGGTAATGATACTCTGCCTGTCGAATGCAATGAGAATATCGACTGCGTTCCTTGATGCGGCGACGGGTCGATCCGATATGCGCACCTGGATGAAATTGTGCCCGCCCCTTATGCGCGATTCGTAATCCTGATGGCTGAAAACAAAGTATCCGGCCCTCACGAAGATCTTTGACAGAACGGTACCGATAGTGTCGACACCTTGCCCTGCCTCGCCACCGATCTTTACCGTGTATTCCAAAAATCCTCCGGAGATGTAACAGAACTGGATATCTAATTTTCTTCCTTGTGACCTACAAATTCTAGCTATCCGACGTAGGCTTGTCAAGGCGCTCAAAGGGACCGCTGCCTTCAGCAGCGGTCCTTCAGCCGGCTACGCCGGCGGTCGTCAATCCGATGGACAAATCGTCGATCATATCTTACATTAGTTGCGGGTGCGATTAGAATGGCAGCATTGCGCGCGTGCGTTCTTATCATCATGGTCGTCTTCCTGAATCCTGGCGGGCTGCTCTATGCTTCGAACCAGGAGCCGCTCGACTACGGGTTGGAAGTCTCGATAGACGTTCGTACATCGAAGATCGAGGGTGTTGCGTCCATACGGCTTAAGGCAGGAGATAAGATCCTGCTTGAAACAGGGGCGCTTCGGATTCGCAGCGTGCGCCTCGGCCGGCAAAGCGTGGCAGTATCCGGGCACCAAGGCACGATACCTATAGCGGCCTCGCGCCCGGCCGTGCTCCGGATCGTATATGAGGGCATCTTCAACCCTCGCACCACAGGTAACGGTCGTGGGCAGCCGGAATACAGAAGCATCATCGATGAGAAAGGGATATCACTAACCGGCACCTGGTATCCAAGGCTTGATCGAATCTGCCGGTACCACCTCACAGCCACATTGCCGCGCGATTTCGAGGCCGTTTCCGAGGCAGAGACCAGTTTCGCAAGCGTGCGCGACGCAAAGAAGATTTTCTCTTTCACATTTCCCTATCCGCTCGATGCGATAACGCTCGTGGCGTCGAATCAATACAAGGTGGTGAAAGACCGATTCGGGGGCGTCGATATCCTTGCTTACTTTTTTTCCGCTGATGCGGACCTGGCGCCGACATACATAGAAAAAACAAGAGAATACTTGAAGCTCTACGGAGAGATGCTCGGTCCCTACCCTTACAAGAGATTTTGTATCGTCGAAAATATACTCCCCACTGGCTTTTCGATGCCCACCTTTACGCTGCTCGGCCAGGATGTTGTCCGGCTGCCGTTCATACCGGATACTTCGCTGGGTCACGAGGTGCTTCATCAATGGTTCGGGAATCTTGTTTACATCGACTACGCGAAGGGCAATTGGGCTGAAGGGCTGACCACCTATCTGGCGGACCACCTCTTCGAAGAACGTAAGAACGCAGGGGCCGCTTACCGGAAGGGCCTCCTCGTTGATTATCAGAGTTACGTACACGCGGGAAATGAGTTTCCACTCAGCGATTTCAGAGGCAGGACGGATTACGCCTCCAAAGCAATCGGCTACGGCAAGGCGGCCATGGTCTTTCGCATGCTCGACAAAAGCCTGGGCAACGATATCTTTCTGCGCTCGCTGAGATACTTCATCAGTACACATCGGCACAGCAGAGCTTCATGGGGAGACCTGCAGCGGGCATTTGAAAAAGAATCTGGTAAGGACCTCAAGCGGTTTTTCAAACAATGGGTTGATCAGAAAGGCTTGCCTCATGTATCTCCGGAGGACGCGCATACAACTCGAACAGACGGCCGCTGGGACACAGATACAACGCTCGTTCAATGGGGCGAGCCGTATATCCTGGATGTGCCGGTCACGGTGAGCTGGAACGGCGGGGAAAAGAGAGAGACCTTTCGCGTGGAGAAAAATCGGACGGGGCTTGACGTTCAGTCCGGTAGCATGCCTGAGAAAATCTCACTCGATTCGGAATACGATATTGCGAGAAGGCTTTCCGAACGCGAATTTCCGCCAGTCATCGCGCGTCTGCTTGGCAGTGAAAAGACTTTGCTCGTGAATGCACCGGCCACGAGTGCAATCTACAAAGAGGTGGTAGACACGTTTGTCGCGATGGGCGCCATTTCGAAAGATGCGGGGTCGGTGACCGATGCTGATCTGGCGAGTGGGTCGCTCATTCTCCTGGGCGCGGACAACCCGGTGACCCTGCGTCTCTTCAGCCGCGTGCAGACTCAGGGTGACTTCAGCGTCAGCGTCAGATAAGAACCCTTTAAACCAGTCACGCGTTGCGGCCATCGTCCACGCCACGTCCCGGGAAGCGGCAGGTTTAGCCTTCAATAAGATTTTTCACTACGGCAGGTACAGTCATGTGGCCTTCGAGCAGGGCAAGAATATCGATAAGAGTGTTCGCAACACAGAAAGCGGCATACTACGCGACGTGGTTGCTCTTCCGAAGCTCGATCAAGCAACCGTTGACGCCCTGGCGAAGATCATCAGACAGCTCGCGGCAGCAAAGATCATCTACGTGGGTGAATCGCACGACCGCTTTGCCGACCACCTCGTGCAATTGGAAGTGATCAAGGAACTGCATAGCGAAGGACGTAAGGTAGCGATCGGTATGGAAATGTTTCCCAGGTCGGCACAGCCGGCGCTCGACCGCTACATTGCTGGAATGATAAACGAGAGGCAATTCTTAAGAGAAAGCCGCTATTTCACGGGATGGGGGTTTGATTATAATCTCTACAGGCCGATCCTCAATTTTGCTCGTGCTCAGGGGATTCCTGTCGTAGCGCTCAATGCCGAGCAGGAAACAGTGAGAAAGGTTTTCAGGGGAGGTCTCAACGGTCTGTCGACTGAGGAAAGAGCACGTATCCCTTCGCAGCTCGATCTTTCTGACAAGGAATACGAGGAGAGGCTCAAGAAGGTGTTCAGGGAGCATGAAACTACAAAGGATGAACGTTTCGATTTCTTCTACCAGGCTCAGGTTCTCTGGGATGAGAGCATGGCTGAATCCGTAGCGAAGTTTCTAAAGACGCACCCTGATTATCAAATGGTCGTGCTTGCGGGCAGCGGTCACCTTGCACACAGATCAGGCATACCGGACAGAGTGTCGAGACGTACTAGCCTTCCCTCGGTCGTTGTACTCAATGGCGCCGATTCTGAGAAAGGGGCAGGAGATTATTTCCTTTCGCCACGCGAGGTGGACTTCACGCCGGCGCCAAAGTTGGGAGTTTTCCTGAAAGAAGAAAAGGGTAAGGTTATCATTCAAAGTTTTGGTCAAGACAGCATCGCCGAGAAAGCCGGAATGAAGGCCGGGGACGTGATCTATTCGATTGACGGAGAGTTGGTGCGCTTCATAGACGAGGCGAAGATCGAACTCCTCTTTCATAAATTAGGAGACCGAATAAAGGTTGGCGTGCTGCGGCCACAAGACTCAGGCGAGGAGAAAGAGATCGAGTTTCAGGTCGTCCTGTGAGGAAGACGGCGGAACCGAACAACGAATGCGAAGAAGGGGCAGGCCGCATGCACCTTTTCTGCGCTCTCTAGGCGCTCCAGGTCTGACCCCACCCGCAAGCGGGTACCCGCGTTCCGGCTCCTTCGATGCTTTTTGACTGCGAACCGCTCGGGTACTGTTGGTCATTCCGGAAGCTCGCAAACTCGCGTTGTACTGATGTGACAGGCCTCGGAGTCGGACGCATCGTGCCGCACCAGTGCAAATGTGCGGCACCACTCGCCTGCACTTGCGGGTCCCCAGCCCTTCCGCGATGTTCGCTACGAAAAGGTGCGTGCGGCCTGAAACTGTGTTGATCCAGGCGTGCACTTCAGAATCTTACTTGACACAAATTGAGAGTATGCTTATACAATGGTGATCACAGACATAAGGGGGAATTATGGAGAAAACGGGACCGGCAGTGAAAATTCTGGGGATTGTCGGAAGCCTCCGTAAGAATTCGTTCAATAAAGCCCTGATGAGGGTCGCTATGGAGTTAGTGCCTGCGAACGCACAACTCGAGGTGTACGATATCGAGGGTATGCCGCTCTTTAACCAGGACCTTGAAAATCAGCCTCCAGAGATCGTCAAACAATTCAAGGCAAAGATAAGAGCAGCGGACGCGATCCTGATTGCCACACCGGAATATAATTATTCCATACCCGGAGTTCTGAAGAACGCTATCGACTGTGCGTCACGACCGTATGGCGACAATGCTTTTGACGGGAAACCCGTGGCAGTGATGGGTGCTTCCGTCGGCATGCTGGGGACAGCCCGGGCTCAGTATCACCTGCGCCAATCTTTTGTCTTTCTCAATATGCTTCCAATAAACAGGCCAGAGGTGATGGTCACATTCGCGGAGAAGAAGTGCGACCAGAATGGCAATCTGACAGACGAGGCTACAAAAAAGCTCGTCAAGGAGCTTCTAGAGAATCTCGTCGCCTGGACGAAAAAGCTCCAACAAATGTAAGCGGGGACAAGGTGAAGAGGGAAGATCGTTCCGCTAACGCGGAACTAGGAAGATTGTCGCACTGTGTGCGACTAGGAAGATGCAGAGAGCGTGAACTCAGGAGCCATTATCAGTCTGCTTTTGTAGTGGCTCTGCCTCACTGAAGCGACTCCTGGCGAAGCGGGCCCCTCTTCCGTCTTGTTCTTACCCTGCTCTATGAAGCACTGAGGATCGTCTGCAAGAAGACCCTCGTGCTCCTTCGAACGGGCACAGGCGTAGGCTATCGCCCTGCAACCGCGGCAATTGGCCCATCTGGCGCACGTGCCGCATTTTCCCTTGTAAGCATTTCTGTCGCGCAGGAGGTTGAGTACGGGGGATGCGGACCACACTTCCCTTAACGAGTCGGTTTCTATATTGCCTAGAGGTATTGGAAGGCGTCGGCACGGCGTAATGGTGCCGTCAGGAAGAAAGGTAAGTCCCGACAGTCCTGCCGCGCATCCTCCTATCGGCGTGGAACCGAGATCGTCTACCACCGCGTCGCGCATTTGTGATGCAATGGGGTCGCCGGTAACAACCTCGAGTCCCGGAACATCCACGGTAAACGCGGCCTCATAAAGTCTCTTCACATCATCAGGTTCGAGCATCTCATCAAGAAGTTGCCTTCCCCTGCCTGCTGGTACGAGCCGCGAAAAACCGAGTCTTTGAACGCCGAGTTGCGATGCTAGTTTTACGAAATCGGAAAGAGAGTCGCTATTTACCCGGGAGAGAGTTGCGTTCAAGGTCACAACAATACCGGCTTCAAGCAAATGCTCTACGCCTCTAAGGGCTTTCACGAAGCTACCCTGACCTCGTATCCGATCGTGAATTTCCTCCGGTCCTTCGATGCTCACCTGAACGCCTTTAACGCCGTGACCTTCGAGCATGCGCGCTTTCTCCGGGGTGACCAGAGTTCCGTTGGTGAGAAGATAGATCTCAGCCTGAGTCCCCCTTATTTCTCTGAGTATCTCAAAGAGGTCATCTCGCAGAAAGGGTTCTCCGCCGGTGATGTTATAACTCAGAGAGAATAAGAGATCGTAAGCATCTTCCCATGCTGCAACCATCTCTTTCACGTCGCGAGCAACACGCTTGATTTCGGACAAGGGGACTTCCTCTTTGCACGTCCCCGCTTGATAGCAATGAGCGCATCGCAGGTTACATTTTTCGGTCAGATGCCATTGAATGAAAAAATCAAATGGTTGACGGGAAAGCACAAAACTACTCCGTGTCGCAAGCTGCAGTCTAAGGGCTACATAATGAAGCTGTCACAAACCGAGAAGGAAAAAAAGGGGCAGACACGAAACTCTCACCAAACTGCTCCAAAACGGCTTCGTATCTGCCCTCGTTCGTTGCTGAACCAGCAACGCCTAGCTCTTTCAGCTCTTTCACTTGTGGCATAGCGTTACGGGACGGTCTTTAGCCGCTTTCTTCATAGCGCCCCAGAACGCAGCCTCCTTCAGCAATGTTTCTTTTTTCATATCCCTGCTCACCTCCTTTCTTCTCTTCCCAAGTGTAATCAGCAATGTCTTGGATGTCAATCGATATTTCTATAAATCATCTGCAACTAATTCATTCTTCTTATTATACGCTTGTCACGTTTATACGCGACCTCTCTTCTGGTTTGAGCGTGCGTCTATGTGTCCGGCTCTTCTCACCGGGTCCTCCCGTGTCGATTCCTTGCTGACCGGCCGGAGTAGTTTAAGCACTTCTTCGTCACGTAAGTCGTGCCAGGACCTGTACGCGTCAGCCACGGCGAACGGGAAACCGCTCCTCACGTTAGGACAGACTATCTGATCCGCCTCCAGCAAAATCCGTTCAATGGTTCTTTCCGAACCGGTCGGAACGGCAACGACTATCTCACGCGGAGCCATCCCTTTGACCCATCGTATCGCGGCCATCATGGTGTAGCCGGAAGCTAGGCCGTCATCCACGATGATCACATATTTATCCTTCAGTTGAGGAAGGGGCCTGGTTCCCCTGAACCGGATGTTTCGCTGCTCCATAACGCGTTTTGTTTTTTCTGCCTGCTCCTGTATCTGCTCCGGCGTCAGCCGCAACTCTTTCACAAGGCCCTCATTCAAGACGATCTTGCCATCGGGGCTGAGCGCGCCGAACCCGGCCTCGGGGTTGCCCGGGATCTGCAGTTTTCGCACAATGACGAGATCCATGGGCAACCGGGTTATCCGGGATATTTCAGAAGCAACTGGAACCCCGCCCGACGGGATTGCAAGTACTATTGCGTCAAGATTCTTATAGCGCGTCAGCTCTTTCCCGAGCAGTTGACCTGCTTCGGTCCTGTCGCTGAAAACATTCACGCGGTCTCTTAGGGCTTCGTGTTCGATCAGTTCGCTCATGGTCCGTCTCCTCCCACTCGACTCACTGCGTCTGAAATCAGAGTAAAATATAGTATCGCTTCACGACTCGTTCGTCAGGACAGATTATTCAGAAACTCCGCCAGATAGGGCCCCCACAGTGCACCTTGCGATTGATTCTGGTGGCCCAGACTTTTCTCCTTAGGAGTGAGAAGCACGGATCTCCCGTTCTTAACCCTGGTCATCGCGCGCTCCATTACCTTGAGCTCAGCCGGATTGAGCAGATCATCGACGAAATTAATGGCCAGCACTTTCGTTTTGATCTTTTCGAGATCAGGCTCCGGGTTATAGTCGGCCGAGGCTTCCCAGCGGTACAGGTAGTCATTCGCATCGACACGTCGTGCGCTTTGAACGAGCTGGTCATAGTATGCAAGGCTCTTTTCACGATCAGGCGCGACCTCCTGCAAATGGGTAGCACTGTCCGTCATTACGGCGAACACAGGAACCGTAAAGGCAAATCGAGTCGGAGGCTTCGTGTAGTTGCCCTCCTGCCAATCAGGGTCGTTGCGAATCGCTTCGATAATGACGCGCCGCCAGAGGAGATTCCTACCGGAGATTTCCGCCGGTTGGCTTGTAATGGCAACCGCGCCGTCCATCATGTCGGGGTAGCGTTCTGCCCAGAACCATGTATGCATGCCGCCCATCGAGGTACCGAGAACCAGACGCAGATGTTCCACGCCCAGGCCCTCGGTAACGAGCCGGTATTGTGCGTCGACCATATCACGGTAGCCGTACCGGGGAAACTTTGTCTTGAGACCGTCACTCGGTTTCGAAGAGCGGCCCAGTCCGATGCTGTCTGCTAAAATAAGATAGTACTTGCCTGCATCCAAAGCCTGGCCCGAGCGAAAAAGTGTTTCGGTCAGGGAAGGAACAAGCCAGCCTGCTCCGGTACCGGTCGTGCCGTGCAGGAGCAGTACCGCATTGATTATATTTCCCGAAGAATCCCTCTGCGGGCTCCCGATGGTAGTGTAGCCAAGCTTTAACTCAGGGAGTATCTCGCCAGTTTGAAACTTGAAATCACGTACAACGAACGTACCATCCTGTCTATTCGGTAGAGGCCGCACATCGTCAGCGCCGCGAGCAAGCATAACCGTACCGAACAGCAGAAACGCAACGAGATACAGCGATCCGCATCCTCTCATAGGACCCCCTTCTGTTTAATCTATCGTGAGTATAGGCAAGCGAATTATGAGTCAATTCAATTCAGTAACAGAAGAGACTACATGACTTTAGCATAAACAGGAACAAGCTGCGGGTCAGGCCAGGAGTCTTCCTAACGCCTGCAACAGTTCGTTCTTTGTGACCGGCTTTGCAATGAAGGTCCGCCCTGCCACCTCCATCGCCTGATGCTTCGTCTCCATATTGGTAACAAGTCCCGTGAGGAAGACAATTGGTATAGATCCTGTTTTCGGGTCTTCCAGGAGCTTCTCTGCCACCTGAGAGCCGTCCATCTGAGGCATCTTGATGTCCAGAAGGATAAGGTCCGGTCTCAGCATTTTAGCAAGACTGATACCCTGCAACGGCTTTGTGGCGCTGGTGACCTTATATTGACCCGTTCTTTCCAGGGCCCAGACTGACAAAGCTGCAAAAGCCTTCCTCGTCGTCAATGATGAGGACGTTTTTCTTATTGCTGACGCTGGTGTCGGGTGCTAAGCGCAAGGTTTTGTTGAGCATTGATGAAGGAAACCTCCTTTCCTGAGAAGTTGCTCATCATCCGTTCAGGTCTTCACCTGTCTGTTAATTCATAATACCGCTCCTCCTCGCTGTCAAGGTTTGTCAAAATCTGCCGACGGCACGCGTCCCTGCCGGAAGAACTTTTTCCGGGTACCCGCTTGCGGGTATGGCGACGCGAAGCACGGTTGGGTACCCACTCGACGAGGAAGAACGCTCCGGAGGACAATCTGCCCGCACGGGTACCCCATGGGTGGGCGTGCAGGTTGAGTGAATCCGAGTCGTTCGTGGGTAACCGCGCACAGCGGAGCAGCGAAGAAAATAGTGTTCCGCGAGACAGAAGGCGAGTTTTGTTCACGTTTGATGCACTTGATTTTCCGGGCCAAATCGGTGCTTAATAACTCGTCAGACACGATGGGCATGAATAAATATCGCGCTCTCATGGCAACCATCTTTTTGAGTCTCTATTTTGCCTACGGTTCCAACATGGATCTTCTGCAGATGGGTGATCGCTGTCCCGCTGCAGTTACGGCGGGCACCGCTGAACTGCCTTCTTACCGTTTCATTATCAACTCGCGAGGGGTAGCCACGGTCGTTGCGGACCCGGAATCATCCGTTCAGGGGCTTCTGTGGAACATCAGCAAAGAGGATGCACGTTCTCTCAGCCGCCACGAGGGCGTGAAGCAGGGGATCTACAGGAGAGCTAAAATCGAGGTTCGCCTGCCCGACGGCACGACAAAAAAAGCTTTCATATATGTGGCAACTGACAGTAAACCGGGAAAGGCTCGACCAGGATACATTGATAAGATACTTTCAGGGGCAGAAGCGTGCGGCCTGCCAAAGCCTTACATAGATCAATTGAAGGGCTGGCAACCCTGACCGCGCCATACCTCTGGAATAAATTTGTCTCCTGATATACGTTTTCTGATGAGGTACAGTCGATGCGAGTACATCCGAAAAAAGCTCTGACCCGGGTCCAGACACTCATCATGGAGACGTTCGGCATGGGTTCCGCAATGGCGCTCACTGCCTTGATTCTGGTCTCTGCGGTCGTTCTCTTTGCGGTGTTCTGGTTCTTTCATTCGGCTCCCCCCGATACGATTACCATCTCTACCGGTCCGGAGGGCAGCGTCTTCCAGTCGTTCGCCAAGAGATATAGCGCAATCCTGGCGAAGGAACGCGTTAAATTGAAGATCATTCCATCTCGAGGGCTCGCTGGAAAATCTGAAGAGACTCCTGGATCCTCATTTCCACGTCGACGTGGCCTTCGTCCAGGGGGGCATTGCCGGTGATCTGCCCATCGAGAAGCTGGTATCCCTGGGTAGCGTCACGTATGAACCACTTGTCATTTTTTATCGAAGCCCCAAGCGGATGGAGTTACTCTCTGAATTCGCCGGGCATAGGCTCGCCATTGGTCCGGAAGGCAGTGGATCACACACTCTTGCTCTGGCCCTGCTTAAAGCCAACGGCATAGAACCGGGCGGCACAACTGCACTCCTCGACATGGATGCAGATGAAGCAGCAAATGAACTTGTGAAAGGCAAGATCGATGCGGCATTCATGATGGGAGATTCAGCCTCAGCGCAGGTCATGCTCAAGCTTTTGCGGACACCGGGCATCCACATGTTCAGCTTTATGCAGGCTGACGCGTATACGCGACGCTTCGTCTATTTGAATAAACTGCCGCTGCCCGGAAGGTTCCATCGATTTCGGTCAGAATATTCCGGCGCATAACGTGTGGCTGATCGGCCCCACGGTTGAACTGGTCGCACGTCCTGATCTCCATCCCGCACTTTCTGATCTTCTGATTGAGGCGGCGACCCAGGTACATGGAAAGGCCGGTCTGCTGAAGCGCCAGGGCGAGTTTCCTGCTCCGCTGGAGCATGAATTTCGCATAAGCGACGAGGCGGTTCGCTTCTATAAATCAGGCAAGAGCTTCCTGTATCGTTCCCTTCCGTTCTGGCTTGCAAGCCTGGCCAATCGTATCCTTGTCGCCTTTGTGCCGATGGTTGTGATCCTGATACCGGTGCTCCGCTTCATCCCCGTTATCTACCGGTGGCGCGTCAAAATGCGCATATACCGCTGGTACCGCCTGCTCCTGGTGTTGGAACACGAGTTGATGACATCCGCAGGGCCGAAGAGCCGCGAAACATTGCACGCGCAGCTTGATAAGATCGAAGAAAACGTCAATAAGATGAAAGTACCTGCGTCGTTCGGTGATCAGTTCTACGTGCTCCGCCAACATATTAAGTTCGTGCACAGCCGGCTGATGGAGAACAAGGACGAGCACTGACAGCAGTTGCGGAAGATCGCGCTTGGGCTAGGGAAGACTCGCTCAAAGGTGCGACTGAAGAGGATAGAAACCTGAGTCACGCCATTCGGCGTGACTAGGAACCAACTGCAAACAGTCGGCGAATGCCGTCATTCCAGGAGCATATCGACCGTCTTCCTAGTGAGCACCATGCGAACGGTCTTCCTAGTGAGCACAGCGAACGGTCTTCCTAGCGCAGCGGTCTATCTTTATCAGTATCTTTGCACCGCCAGCACTGCAGCCCCGATTGCTCCCAGCAATCCCAGAACCGATATGAAGAGCAGCCCGGCCGCATAAGTTCCGGTGGCTGCGATCAAGAAACCGATGGCTGCGGGCGCAATCGCCGATCCGAAATTGGCAAGCCCATTGTCGATCCCGATCCCCGTGGCCATTATCGGTGCGGGGATGATCCGCTGCATAATGGCATAGTAAACGGGCGTGCCCATTCCCCAGAAAACCATACCCAACACCATCAGCAGGCCGCTTGCGACAGCACTCGATACCAGTGCAGCGAACCCGATTGCGATGGCAGATCCGGACAGACTCGCCGTACAAAGCACGGCCCTGCGGCCGATGCGGTCCGACAGGAAACCGAACACCAGTGATGCCAGGAAAGAGCCAAGGTATGGAAGGGATGCGAAAAGCACCATGCCACGCACATCGAATCCCCTCTCGTCACGCAGGTATTTGGGGAGCCACGTGGTAAGTCCTGACAAGGTGGCCAATACCGCGAAATGGTAGAGCACCATCAGCCAGAAGCGATAATTACGCAAAAGAAGACGCAGATGACCAGCGCCTGCCGCGCTCTGTCCCTGCTCGGAGCGTCGACTCTCCGTTATATACTCTCGCTCGCCGATGCCTATTCTCTCCATCTTTTCCGGCGAATCTCCGGTAAGAAACCAGACACTTGGTATCACCAGGAGCAGGATGAGCGCCGCCTGCAGGAAAAAGATGGAACGCCAACCCCATAACCCGAGACAGAGGGAGAGCAGCGGCACCGCGAACGTCATGCCGACGCGCTGCCCGCTCGTCCAGATTGCGTTAGCACCGCCCCGTTCCCGTGGTGGAAACCAAAAGCGGACATAGCGGTTGATGAGCGGGAGCAACGGCCCCTCGGCAATGCCGCGCGTCACCCTACCCGTCAGCATCATAGAGTAAGAACTTATGGAGCCCATCCATATGGCGGTGAGCGACCAGAAGCTGGTCATCACGGTCAGTACCTTTCTCGGTCCCCAGCGATCGGCTGTGGGCCCGAGGAAGATATTCGACAGGGCATACGGCAGAAGGAGAAATGTCATCAGGAGTCCCTGTCTTCCGGGGTTTCCTTCCAGGTTCATCTCCTTGAGAAATGTGCGGTCGGTAATAAGGAGTGAAAGGCCGGTCCGATCAAACGCCCATAAGAAAAAGGCTAACCAGATCACCGCAACGATAAGGTACCGGTATTTGCCGACACGGATTCCGCCAGAGTCATGCGCACCCGACGCTCCGGTCTCAGTTTTCACAGATTCGCACCTCGCATTCGGGTGATGTCGGTCAAGGCCTGACCCCATCACAACTCACATGGAGCGTCACACAACACTCGCCGATCATTACCACCCGGAACTATACATTGAACAGAGACTACTACCCAGTTGCACAAGTACTTGCCTTCCCGACCGTTGTCACCCCGGCGGAAGTCGGGGTCCAGAAATCCTTGTGGGGCTGGATTCCGGCGTTCGCCGGAATGACGGCAGAGCTCGGCCGAGCGGTGACGAACTTTAGCGAGTTGTATACTTTCTCATGACCTCTCGTATCGCGAGGAGCAGTTTCTCTCTGTCAGGCGCCACGAACCGTTCCAATGGAGGGCTGAACGGGATAGGGATGTCGGGACCGCATACCCGCCCGGGATGCGCCTTAAGAGCTGAATGGGTCTTCCTGTCCTCAACCACAAAGGAAATTATTTCGGCAGCAGCGCCACACGTTGCACAAGCCTCATCCACAACCACGAGCCTTCCTGTCCTTGCCACCGAGGCCTTGATTGCTGCTCTGTCCAGAGGCACCAGGGTACGCGGGTCGATTACCTCCACGGAAACTCCTTCTTCTGCCATTACCGCTGCGGCATCCAATGCAACATGCACCATACGAGCCAGGGCAACGACGGTTACGTCCTCGCCTTTCCTCTTCACCTCTGCCTGTCCGAGCGGGATGGTATATTCTTCTTCAGGCACCTCACCCGTTAGTGCGCCCAGAAGCCGGTGCTCGAAATAGAGCACAGGGTTATTGTCCCTGATCGCTGTCTTGAGAAGCCCTTTGACGTCACGCGGCGTGCTCGGAAGAATGATTTTGAGCCCCGGAGTATTCATGTATATTGGGTAAGGGCTGATGGAATGCTGGGCTGCCATGAACTGTCCGGTGCCGACCGTCATGCGATAAACTATAGGGAATTTCGCCTGACCACCGAACATATAGGTGATCTTTGCAGCCTGGTTTACCAGCTGATCCATAGCAACAAAGCCAAAGGTGGCCATGCCAATGTCTACCACCGGCCTGAAACCCGACCCTGCGAGTCCTACTGCTGCCCCGACAAAGGCCGATTCGCTGATGGGCGTTCCGCGCACTCTGGCTTCGCCGAATTCCTGTCTCAGTTCGTAATTGATATTGGTGCCAAAATAGAGAGTCTTTTCATCGCGAAGGAACTCTTCCCGCAATGCTTCCTGAACCGCCTGCTGAAACGTTATTTCCCGCACCGCTTCATAACCTTTCGTCACTGTTTTTATTCTGAATAGACGCCCGTGAGAGCATCCTCGGGGTCAGGGAATGGGCTCTCCATTGCGTACTTGAATGCATCCTCAATCCGGGCGAGCACCTGAAGATTAATAGCTTCCTGCTCCTGGCAGCTGAGAATCCCATCACCGAGAAGCTTCTGCTCGAAGCGCTTGATAGGGCATTTTTCCTTCCACGCCTCGACCTCATCCTGCGGACGAAGATCAGGGAAGTAACCACCCTCGAAGTGATGGCGCCATCGATAGGTCCTGAATTCAAGGAAGCGCGGCCCGCCTCCCGACCGCACCGATTTAACAGCCATTTCTGCTGATTTGTATACCGCGACGACATCATTGCCGTCGACGACGCTCGCAGGTATTGCATACGCATGTGCCCTCTCGGCTACGCTCGATAACGGCATGACGTTCCATATCAGCGTGTTGGCTCCATACAGATTATTCTCACAAACGAAGATGATAGGAAGCTTCCAGATAGAAGCCAGGTTGAGCGATTCGTGGAATGCACCCTCGTTAGTGGCGCCGTCACCGAAAAAAACGACAGTGACTCTGTCGCTTCCCTCTATCTGCGCAGCCAGCGCGGAGCCCACTGCGATGGGAAGGCCGGCGCAGACTATGCCGTTGGCGCCAAGCATGCCGATGCTGAAGTCAGCGATATGCATGGAACCGCCCTTTCCTTTGCAGTAGCCGGTCTTCCTGCCGTATATCTCTGACATCATGCGCCTGAGGTCCGCACCTTTGGCAATACAATGACCGTGACCTCGGTGATTACTGACGATGCGGTCATCTTTCCTCAAATGTGCACAGACGCCCACCGCTATTGCTTCCTGGCCAATGTAAGAATGTATGAAGCCCGGAATATTTCCTTTGGCATAATCGTGGACAGCCCACTCCTCAAACCGCCGGATGGTGAGCATCTTTTCATACATGCTGATGAGTTCTTCCCTGTCTGGTGACACTGCTCGGTTCTCCTTCTTCCGCGTTGCAGGTAATCGCTTTGCAGGTATTCAGCTTGTTGGACCTGGAAATCCGATCCCTCTGTCTATCATCTATGTCATCGATTCCATGCGATTGCAAGGAAAAAGGCAAGGCGACCGCTGCGCTTAACGACCACGCGAACGACCACTTCGTTCGAGGACCGGGCCTCTGGCCCTTGAGGACTGCCGCCTTCGGCTGCTCAAGGACCGGCCTTCGGCCTTGAGGTACTTGCCTCAAGCGTGAGCGCTCCTTGAGGGAGCGTAGCTGCCGGTCCTTTAGCGAAGCGATCCTCGAACCAGGCCGCAGGCCTGATGATCCTCAAGCCACCGAAGGTGGCAGGTGAAGATAGCAGGGAAACAGGTTATACTGTGACTGCGGTAACCAAGCCAACGTTAGACGGAATGTACGTCTGCGCCCTTATCCGGGCGCGGCAGAAGGATAATCGATACCTGTAATGCAATTCGCAAGACTGCGCCTGTTCATCCTTACCCTCGCCGTACTCGCCCAGCTCTATCTTTTTCTGCGTGCGCGTAAAGCAATTCTCTCCTCCGGACGGTCCGCACGCTTCAAGTCGCGGGTTGTCGGTTTAGTGGGTGCGGCCATAGGCCTGCTCTTCATCAGAAACGCTTATGTCCTCGCCCGCCCCATAGCCTGGGTTGAGCCGCCAATTGCAGCACGAGCCGCTCTCTTTTATCTGCCGGCTATATGGACACTTGGTTCCATATTTTCAGCCCTGCTCCTCTCTCTCTCGCAGATCGCAGGCGGATTGTCACGGATCGTCGGGCGGCGTCATGAACCGGCCGCTCAGAATGGCGCCACACCAGCGAGTCCTGATCGCCGTCGTTTTCTTCAGGCCGGCGTAGCAGCACTCGCCTCGGCGCCCTTCGTGACTGCCGGATACGGCGCACTCTACGCCAGCAAGGCGTACGAAGTGTGTGAACTCACACTACCGTTCGGCCATCCTCTGCGGGTTGTACAGCTCACCGATATTCATGCCGGTGTATACATGACCCGTGAAGAGATACGCCGTTATGCCGATCAGGTAAACGCACTCCAACCCGACCTTTTCGTCATCACCGGGGATTTCATTTCAAACTCAATCGCGTATCTGCCTGGATGCATGGAGGAGATCGCCAGAGTTCAGACGCGCTTCGGCACGTTCGCCACACTCGGAAATCACGAACGTTGGTATGGCAGGCTGAACGAGTTGCAGAGAACATTCCGTCGGTATCAGATTCCGCTTCTGGTTAATGCTCATCAGGTTATCAAGAGCGCACAAGGTGTTTTCGCCGTGGCTGGAATCGATGACCTTCGTACCGGCCATGCCGACCTCGAAACCGCCCTCCACGGACTCAATGCACCAATCCCCACCCTGCTGCTGTCCCATCGTCCGGAGATTTTTCCAGAGGCTGCCAAGCGCGGTATACCACTTACGTTGGCGGGCCACTGGCATGGGGGACAGATCAAGCTCAGTCTGCCGGGAGTAGCCATCAGCCTGGCTCATCTACGTACACCTTACGTTGAGGGGCTTTTCCGAATTGATGACTCACGTCTATATGTCAGCCGCGGTATCGGCACCACGTTCACTCCCGTACGGCTCAATGCCCCGCCGGAAGTCACCCTCTTCCATCTGACGTAATGCCAATTCGCCTTCACGTGCATACCTTCGTTGTCGCTGCGTCGCTCTCCTCGACGTACTTATAGTACGCCCTCGTCGGCTCCTCACTACCGCCTCGGTCTTCACATGAATCCGAATTGGCATTAGACCAAGATTGATCTTCGGGTGAAAAGAAACTCACGTCATCCAAATGAAGGCAGGTCTGGATCACCTTTTTGGACTGAACATCGGGACAATTTTCTCACAGGTTGTTAACGATTGACTGTGTGCATTGCCGCTTCCGGATAGCGTGTTCCTGCGGCGATGCCGATTGGCGCGGCTTCTGCTATGCGGCGCAAATCCTCTTCATTCAACTCGATGTCGAGCGCTCCCAAATTTTCCTTGAGCCGCTCCCGACTCTTTGTTCCCGGAATGGGGATAATGTCTTCGCCCTGAGCCAACAACCAGGCCAGCGCGAGCTGCGCCGGCGTACAGCCCTTCTCTTTTGCAATCTTTTTAATTTTCGATACGAGGTTCAGATTGCGCTCGAAGTTTTCTCCTTGAAAGCGCGGCATGTGACTGCGGGAATCGTCAGCCCTCACATCCTGCGATCGCTGAAAGGCACCGGCCAGAAAGCCGCGGCCGAGCGGAGCATACGCAACAAGCGACATACCCAGTTCACGGCACACGGGTAGCACATCGGTTTCCAGCTCTCGCGTCCAGAGGCTGTATTCGGTCTGTAACATCGCAATGGGATAGACTGCGTAGGCCCGGCGCAGCGTTGCCGGGCCGGCTTCCGAGAGACCGGTATAGCGGATCTTGCCCTCGCTCACTAGTTCGCCGAGCGTTCCGACAGTATCTTCGATGGGCACGTTCGGATCCACCCGCGAAGGGTAATAGAGATCAATGTAATCGACACGCAGCCGCTGCAGACTATAGGACAAAAAATTCCTTACGGCCACCGGTCGGCTGTCAAAGCCGATGAGAGCACCATCGTGGTTGCGCAGCCCGCCGAACTTGACTGAGATAAAGACCTGCTCGCGCGGAAAATCGGCAATAGCCTTTCGGATAAGCTCCTCGTTATGGCCGACTCCGTAAAAATCACCCGTATCGAGAAGATTGACGCCCTGCTCAAGCGCGTAGCGGATCGTGGCTATGCTTTCATCATCATTTGTCTGCCGCCCGCTATAAAAAGCGGACATCCCCATACAGCCCAGACCCAGTGCCGATACACGCGCATCAGTTCTTCCCAGCATGCGATAGTGCATAAGCGGTCGCTCCTTGCATCTTGCGTTTCGTTACCACGGTTATTCTCATTGTAAAATGTGAAGCGATTTCTGTCAAACGCTGCTCGGGGGATCCGTTCCCTCGTCGTCGCTCGGGATCGTGGCAATGCGCCCCACGTGCCCAGGAAATCTTCTCCCTCTTTGCAATTATCCCGAGGCTGGCAGTATCAGACACCCTGCGCTATTATTAAGGATCAGCGTCAATTGACCCGACACGTTGTTTCCAAGGGAGGCGGAATGAAAAGTTATCGTAAGGAACTCTGGTTCACTATCCCCACCAGGCGCGCGTTCGTCAATATCACCGATCAAGTGGAGGCGTCTCTTCGAGAGAGTGGTATAACGGAAGGCTTAGTGCTCGTGAATGCCATGCACATCACGGCGTCTGTCTTCATCAACGATGACGAGTCAGGCCTCCATCATGACTTTGAGGTGTGGTTGGAGAAGCTTGCCCCACACGAGCCCGTCTCTCAATACCGACATAACACGGGCGAGGATAATGCGGATGCCCACCTGAAGCGTTCTGTCATGGGACGCGAAGTTGTCGTTGCAATCACCAATGGGAAACTCGACTTCGGCCCGTGGGAGCAGATCTTTTATGGAGAGTTCGACGGAAGGCGGAAGAAGAGGGTGCTGGTGAAGATCATCGGTGAGTGACACCAAGTCGCCTTAAAGTGTATACCTTCGTTGTCGCTACCTCGCTCTCCTCCTGCGACCCGTGGTTGACTGGTATACTATCTATTTGCTAAAGACTTTCTTCAGCAGGTCCGTAGTCCTCGCCGCGGGATTCGTCCTGATACTTTTCTCCTCCTGCCCCACCATATAGAAGAGACCGTCCAGAGATTTGTTGGTTACATAATGGTCAAGGTCGATTGATTCGGCATTCATGAAAGGGATTGATGTAAATTTTCCCATCATATCTTTGTAGGCATGAGTTGTGCCTACCTGGTCCATGCTCTTCGAAACAATGGGCTTGAATGCAGTGTAGAGCTTATCCGATGTCTTTGCCTTGAAGTACTCGGTTGCTGCTGTGTCATTGCCCTGCCAGATTTTTGTCGCGTCCTCGAAGGTCATCTCTTTGATGGCTCCGACAAAATAGTTCTTTGCCTGGGGAGCGGCGTTTTCCGCTGCCCTATTCATGCTGAGCACGAATTCATCCATCTGCTTTTGATAGCCGAACTTGCCGGCAAGGTCTGCCACCTTCTGGATCTGTTCAGGCATGAGTATCTTGATCATCTGATTCGCAAAGTAACCATCCACTTTGGAGACCGAAGTTACCGCCTTGCCCGTGCTCACTGTAAGGGCCTCCTTAAGGCCGGAGACTATCGTCTGGTTGTCCGGGCCGCCTGCAGCATTCGGGATCTTAAATCCTTTCATAAGGTCGCTGATCGGATCAGCTGCCTGGCTCACCGCCGCAAAAACGAACGTCAGTACGAACAGCGCTAGCGCTATTTTTTTCACTGCCTGCTCCTTATCGGTTTCGGCTTTTGTGGCAAATCAGTGCAGAGCACTGATATCTGGTCAAATGTAATGAAGGGCGCCCGAGAAGTCAAGGGGTATTCGCATGCGCACTATCTTACCGAGTCTGACGGAATCAATTTAATGATTGACATATCTTTCTTCCATGATAATATTCTCAATAAGACGGTTCGTAGGAACGGCACACTATTCTGTGAGGGAGGACATCATGGAAGGGAGCATCTATAAGATCATTGAGATCGTGGGCACGAGCAAGAATTCCTGGGAGGAAGCGACCAAAAATGCAATCGAAACCGCTTCCAAGTCGCTGGAGGACCTGCGCATCGCCGAAATTGTCAAAATGGATGTGGCCATCGAGAACGGAAAGGTGAGCGCGTTCAGAATAAGGCTCAACCTTTCCTTTAAATATCACGGCGAGTAAAAATAGATCGACTTCCTTCGCATATGGCGGGCAGGAGCGGCAGATTGCTTGCTTCGCCCGCAGAATCACGAAATAGAGCTTCCGTTCGGGATCTCTTTATCGGTGGTGAGAAGGACGACGGATTTCTTTTCTGAATCAGATGCCGCGAGCAGCATCCCGTGCGAGATGAGTCCCCTGATCGTTCTTGGTTCGAGGTTCACAACCACAGCTATTTTCTTGCCGATCAATTCTTCCTTGGTATAGTGCGCTTTGATGCCTGCAACGATCTGCCTCTCTTCACCCACATCGATAGTCAATTTGTAAAGCCTGTCTGCACCGGGTACGTCCTCGCAGGACTTTATTTCCGCAACGCGTAAATCGACCTTCTTGAAAACGTCGAACGATATGTCTTCCATATCTTGCTCCTCCTTCGCCTGGCTGAGTAGGTTGTTTGCATGCGGGTGACGAATGCTCTATTATACCAGATGAGCTTTTAAATGGCACACGTTAGCATCTATCTGTGGTTGATCCTCTCAGCCTACATACTCGTCTGCCTCTTCAGATATCTCCTTGACTGGCTGAACATCAGCCATACGAAAGCGCACGCCGGCCGGGTGCCGTTTGAGTTCGAAGATGCTGTTGACGCGACTGGGCTCAAGAAGAGTCAGGATTATCTGATCGATCAAACGAAGCTCGGCGCGGCTGGAATCGGCTTTCATGAGCCTGGCCATTATCATATTTTTATTTGGAGGGTTACTTGACCGGTACAATTCATGGATAGCAGGTCTTGGCTTTTCTTTCGTGGTGTCCGGCATGGTTATTCTTTGTTCTTATCACACTTGCGGAGCAGGTCCTGGCAATTCCTTTTAATCTTTTCAACGTGTTCAGCCTGGAAAGGCGGTACGGTTTTGCGACAACTACCCCACGCTTATGGCTCATGGACTTTACGAAAGAGGTCGTGATCTCAACAGTGATTCTCTCCTTTGTTACCTTCGCAGGACTCTGGCTTATACGCCACAGCCCGAGTTACTGGTGGCTCTGGTTCTGGATTGTTATGTTTTGCTTCACCATCTTCGTAACCTATGTATCGCCATACGTCATAGAGCCTCTTTTCAACAAGTTTACGCCTTTGGAAGATGAAGAACTGAGGAACCGCATACTCGACCTGTGCGGCAAGGCAGGCATCAGCGCACGCAAGGTGCTCAAGATGGACGCATCAAAAAGGACGCGCCATTCGAATGCATATTTCAACGGCCTGGGAAAATCAAAAAGGGTTGTCCTTTTTGATACACTCTTGCAGGGGATGAGCCATGGTGAGATCCTTGCCGTGCTGGCGCATGAGATAGGCCACTGGAGACGCCATCACATTCTGAAGAGTTTGATCGTGTTCCAGGTTGTATCTCTCGCCGCGCTGTATCTTCTCTTTCGGGTGACCGAGGGTAGTTTCCTGACATTGATTTTTGGAGTCCGGGTTGACACCTTCTTCTCACGCTTGACAGTCGCCATCTTCCTGGGCGGCGTGCTGACCTTCTTGCTTCACCCGATCACGATGGCTCTTACGCGAAAAATGGAAAAGGAGGCAGATCGTTTTTCAGTTGGCCTCATGCAGGGTGCAGATGACCTGATAAGAGCCCTCGTCAAACTTTCCAAGGATAATCTTTCAAATCTCTATCCTCATCCGCTTTACGTAGTCTTCCACTATTCGCATCCTCCTGTGTTAGAAAGGATCCAAGCACTCCGCGAAGCGGACAAGACAGGGTCACGGGGCACGGGAACACCCGCAAGCGGGTACCCGGTCACGGTAATTCAAGCCCTTCATACATCTTGTTCCCAGCGTTAGTGAATGATATTAGCTGACATATATTGGTATAATAAATAATACAAAGATACTGTAATTTACAGTAGAGCGCGGAATATAGCCGCCAGATGGGGTGCGATGCAGAACGCTTCATACTTCCGGTTTCCGGACGTGTTGAATGACTCTAAATGATATAATACGACACTGTAATTTACATTAAGGTAGGTAAACTTACAGTCAATATTTGGTAGTGCCTGATCCTTAGGGAATGGCCCATGACCCGTGACCCTGGGTTGTTCTTTGTATACAAAATGCTTATATTTGAATATATGAATAAGAAAATAAGACTTGTCTCAGGCAATTCCGCTATTTCTTCCGATGCTCGCGAACAGAGGGTGTCCCATACGGGAGAGGAAGATCTCCTGGATGCCTATTCCCAGGCAGTCACGGGAGCGGTTGAGAAGATAGCCCCCAGTGTCGTCAAAATCGACGTCAAGCAGCGCATTCCCAACCGGCCTGCCCGACGAGGCGAGCCGGGCGAGTTGCAGGGAAGCGGCTCCGGTTTCATATTCACGCCTGACGGCTTCATCCTCACCAACAGCCACGTGGTGCATAACGCTACGGAGATTGCCGTTACGCTTTCGGACGGGCGCGGTTACCCCGGCTACATGGTCGGGGATGATCCCGATACTGATTTGGCGGTAATACGGATCGATGCGCCAAACCTTGTACGCGGCTGCTTTGGGCGACTCCTCTCCTCTTAGGGTAGGACAGTTGGTGATTGCTCTCGGGAACCCTTACGGTTTCTATTCTACGGTTACGGCCGGTGTCATCAGCGCGTTGGGGCGCTCCCTCAGATCCCAGTCAGGCAGGCTGATAGACGATGTGATCCAGACTGACGCTGCTCTCAACCCGGGTAGTTCCGGCGGGCCGCTGGTGACCTCCAGAGGTCACGTCATCGGGGTAAATACCGCCGTCATACTTCCTGCCCAGGGAATCTGTTTTGCCATTGCCGTCAATACTGCAAAGTTCGTTGTGACGGGCTTGATACGAGAAGGAAGGATCAGAAGAAGCTACATCGGCGTGGCGGGCCAGACCGTGCCGTTACACCGTCGCATAGTCCGTTTCTATCGGCTTTCATCTGAAAGCGGCGTGCTGATCGAATCGGTAGAACAGGCGAGCCCTGCTCAAAAAGCGGACCTGCGCAGAGGGGATATTATCGTCGGTTTCGACGATCAGCCTATTGGCGCTATCGACGATCTGCACCGCGCTCTTACCCAGGAGAAGGTGAACACCAGAGTACCCGTGACATTGTTGCGCGGCACCGAGAAGCTCACGCTCGAGATTATACCTGCCGAACGGCCTAGTTGATTAAGGCCTGTTTCTTCGGTTTCTCTAGTTTCTCTGGTTTCTCTGGTTGTGTGGTCTATTTAGTCTATCTCGTCTATCTGGTCTGTTTGGTCTGCACTGGTACATTACGTCTTTCTGGTCTTTCGTCCTTGATCGTTAGGCGTCCATCGTCAGAGTCCGCCGAGGCGGACGGTCGTCCGAGCCCGCTAGGTACCCGCAAGGGTGGAAGCGCACGTCCGTCAAGTCTTTTCTGGACCCCGGACCCTGGCCCGGACCCTAAAGAGGCTCTTGCCCCGTGACCCTGCGGTCTGTTAAACTGCTCTTATGATTCGGATCGGCACTTGCTCCTGGACTGAGAAGACGCTCATTCAGAACGGTCAGTTCTATCCGCCGGAGGCGAAGACCGCCGAGGCGCGCCTGCGCTTCTATGCCTCGAAATTCGATACGGTAGAGGTGGACTCCACCTATTACGCCATACCTGACGAGAAGACCGCCTGGCTCTGGGATATACGCACCCAACCGGGTTTCACATTCCATATTAAAGTCTACGGGCCCCTCACGGGGCACGGTGTCGATCCAAGGACTCTCCCCAAGGACGTTCAGGGCCTCGTTTCCCACACCGGTGAAGCAAAATATCTATACATCAAAGAGCCTGCGGTCCTTCGCATGCTCGCTCAGCGCTTGATCGACGCGCTGAAGCCCTTGAAAAGAGCCGGCAAACTCGGCCTTATGCTCTTTCAATTTCCGCCCTGGTTCACCCGAACGACGTCAAATTTTGACTACATACTCTCCTGCAAAGAGATGATGGATGGATTGCCTATAGCGGCTGAATTCCGGCATGGGAGTTGGCTAACCCCTGATAAGACAGGATCCACGTTTCAGTTTCTGGCGGCGAACGATATAACGTACGTCACAGCGGATGAGCCCCAATACGGAAATCTAGCCACGATTCCTTTTGCTCCAAACGCAACGACAGACACCGCTTATTTCAGATTTCACGGCCGGAACAGAGATAACTGGCTCAAGAAAGGCGTCGAGACAACGTTACGGTACGCATACTCGTACCCGGACGAGGAGCTGACCGCTTTTGTCCCTCACCTGGAGCACGTTGAGAAGAAGACGAAGGTTACGTATGCGATGTTCAACAACTGTCATCGCAATTATGCGGTTGCAAATGCGATGAGACTTCGCGAGCTGCTCAAAAAAGAGTAGTCAGCGTGCTACTCGCAAGAGTTTATACCGATTTGTATTCAAGATGGAGACCGAGGCGGCAGTAAGGAGCTACACCCGCAGGCGGGTACCCGAGGCGTACTGGAAGTACGTCGAGGAAAAGCGACGCAGCGACAACGAAGGTATACGCTTGAAGACAAATCGGTATTACTTTCCTGAATCGCTCGACATCCCGGGCATCAACGCCCAGACCAGGACGGCACCGCTAATCCAGAGAATCAGGACCGGCAGGCCAATCACCACATAAATGATCCATTGGTGCAATCTGAGGAGCGATAGCAGAATTATAGGCAAAAGGCCCAGGACCAATAACTTCACGCGAAATCCCTCCCTAACCTTATTTATCGCCCCTTCTTTTGAATCCTTTATATAATCGTGTTCAACACGAAGAATGATGTTTCACGCCACGGAAGGAAAGCCGTCAACCAATGCTGATCATCTGGTTGACTTCTCGGGCTTTCCCCGCTAATCTTATGGATCAGTGCATAGATGGTTCGTGGCGCCTCGTGCGGTATCCGCCCGAAGGCAGCGTGGTAGCGGAGGTTGAAAGGAGCAGTAGATGAAGTCCAGCATTGAATCTCTGAAAACAAAGGCTATTGCAAAGCGAGGTCTGGAGAAAGAGCAGGTGCTCGAACTCTACCAACTTGGAATAAAGAATATTTTTGGTCTGCTGGCTGCTGCCTCAGAAATCAGAGAACATTACAAGGGGAAGGCGGTCGGGCTTTGCGCCATCCTCAACGCGAAATCGGGCCGGTGTGCGGAGGACTGCGTTTTCTGTGCACAGTCGGCACATCACCATACGGATGCTCCTGTATACCCGCTTGTTTCAGCAGACGAGATGATCGAGAGCGCTAGAAAAGCCAAACAAGACGGCGCGCATATGTTCGGCATCGTGACAAGCGGCACGGAAATCGGCACGGACGCTGAATGGAAAGAAATTCTGCGCGCGGTGAAAGAGATTAAAGAGTCGGGCATCAAACCTTGTGCGTCCCTGGGTATGCTGAATAAGAAAGAAGCTCGGGCATTAAAAAAAGCCGGGTTGTACCGGTATCATCACAATCTCGAAACATCGAGGAGCTTCTTCCACAACATCTGTTCGACCCACGACTATGAGGAAGACATTAACACTGTAAGAGCCGCTAAAGAATGTGGATTAACAACCTGTTCAGGGGGCATAATCGGGCTCGGTGAACGGATGGAACACCGCATCGAATTGGCGCTCACGCTGAAAGAGCTGGATGTTGATTCAATTCCCATAAATATACTCAATCCGATTCCGGGTACGCCCCTTGCGGCCATAGCGCCGCTGAGTCCGTTGGAAATTCTGATGACTGTGGCGCTCTTTCGGTTTATACTGGCTGATAAAGAGATCAAGCTGTGCGGTGGAAAAGAGAGGAACCTGAGACAGCTTCTGCCACTTGCTCTGGTGGCAGGCTGTAACTCTCTCATGACAGGAAACTATCTCACGACAACAGGGCGGGACGCGCGGCTCGATCTTGAGATGATCCGGGACCTCGGCCTTGTGGCGACCGCCGAAAAATAGCTCATCATGAGCGGCCGGTCCCGAAGGCGGCTTCACCGAGGATGAGGTGGCGCTGGCACGGGAGAATGGCTACGTGCCGGTGCGGCTCGGAGGCAAAATTCTCAGATGCGAGACCGCGACCATTGCAGCCCTCTCAATTGCGCAATTTTTGTGGGGAGACTTGTAAAGACAGGGTCCAGGGTCCGGAAAAAGACCCTGAATCGAGCATAGAAATCTGTATCAATGATCCTGTACAGCGAGAAATACTGAGGTTAAGGTTGAGAAAAACCGGACGGAAACCTATAAAGGCAGATAAATACAGGTTGGGGTTAAGTTTATGAAGAACAGAAAGCGTTTCAGAAAATAAAAAGGTTTTTCTTAACCTTAACCTTTGTCTTAGTCTTTACCTTAACCTATCTTTTCACCTCAACCTTAACCTTAACCTGTTTTTCTATTCCTCGCTTAGCTTTCTTATTCCGAAGTAGTAACAGCAGCTCTGGCTTAGGAAGTTGTTATCGAACACCCGTGTTTTGCCATCCTTGAAGTTCACCCTGACGTAGCAGAAACCGCCCGGGACCTCGGATGTCCTCTCTTCAACGACGACGCCCGCACCCCATCTCCGTTCTTTCTTATGAAAGACCTCGTCGCCTACCTTTAAATAGAGCGAATATTCCCTGCGCATGCCTGCATTTTATAACAGACGGCATGCCTTTTCAAGACGCGCTGAACATGGCCATGATGCAGGTTTGGATTCAAAAATAGAGCGAGGCGCTCAAGCCATGCCGAACGCAGGCGTACTAAGGTACGTCGGAGTGAGACAGGGCGCAGGCAACGTGGCTATATGAATGAATCCGAACCTGCGTCAGCCCAGTTCGACGGGCTCCAATACCCCTATACGCATCATCTTAATACAGGCTTTCATTCTCTCTACGTTCCGGTCAATCACCTGCATGCCCTGAGAAGCCTTTCCGATTTTGTCGGCCAGCTTGTCAGCTTCATCGATCATTCGAGCCAATTGCTTGAGCTGTTCATCCATCGTGTTCTCCCTGTCTCATCAAAATGAAAATTAAAACAGGTTAAGGTTGAGGTTAAGGTTAAGAAGGACAAAAGAACTTCGGCGTAAGGCAACTTCTTTTCTTAACCTTAACCTTTGCTTTAGTCTTTACCTCAACCTGTCTTTTGACCTCAACCTTAACCTATCTTTTGTCACCTCAACCTCAACCTGTCTTTTCCCCAGACGCTTACATCGTGTCTTTCCAGTGGCCGTATTGTTCTCTTAAAATCCTGTGGAGGATCTTTCCTGCCCCGGACCTCGGCATCTCCTCGTCCTTTATAAAGAAGATCTTCCGTGGGATCTTATAGCCGGCTATCTTTCCTCTGCAGTGCTCAGAAATTTCTTTCTCTGTGGCGGTTTTGCCCGCATGCAGCACCACGACGGCTGTTACCTGCTCACCCCATTTTTCATGAGGCGTCCCGATGACGGCAACGTCTTTGACTGAAGGATGTCCACCGACGACGTTCTCCACTTCTGACGGGAAGACGTTTTCGCCGCCCGAGATGATCATGTTTGCCTTTCTGTCGACGAGCGTATAGTATCCGTCCTCGTCTCTGTAGGCCATGTCGCCCGCGCTGAAATACTCGCCCTTCATGGCAGCCGCAGTCTTATCAGGATCTTTCCAGTAGCCCTCGAAGAACATCGGACTTCTTGAGTAGAGTTCTCCCACCTTGTTCGGCTCGGTTATGAGATTGCCGTCCTCGTCGTATAGTTTAATGATGTCCGTTCCGATTACCTCCCGGCCGATCGAGCCCAGCTTCGTGAGCTGCTCATGGGGTTTCAGCACCGTGACGATGCCCGATTCCGTGGCGCCGTACGCTTCATAGAGGTTGGAATTCGGGAACATTTTCAGGATACCCAGCTTCGTGTCCCTCCTTGCCGGGGCCGAGGAGCAGAGAAGTTTCTTAATGCCGCTCAGGTCATATTTTTTCTTTACCTCGTCAGGAAGAGCAAGCATCATGATGTAATGGGTGGGGACCAGCGACGTGAAGGTGATTTTGTGATTCTGGAAGGTCTTAAGCAGGTCTTCAGGATCAAAGCTGACCATATTGTACGGCATCACGGTACCGCCGACCCAGGTGTTCACAAAGGAGTAGAAGAGCGAGTTAACGTGGCAGCACGGCATGACGAGGAGAGTTGTATCATCAAAATTAAACTGATGGTCAAAGATCATGATGAAATACTGTGCGAAGAGTGCTGCGTGAGACTTCATTACGCCTTTGGGTGTGCCCGTTGTTCCGCCCGTGTACATGATGACCCAGATATCCTCCGCGTCCACTTTGGTCGCCGGCTCCTCAGGGCTCGCCTTGGCGAGAGCATCTTCGTAAGCGACAAAGCCGTCATAATGCGGTTTGTCCACGGCAAAGGAAATATATTTTTCCACCGTGGGAATGTTCTTCTTCATATCTCCAACCATCTTTATCCACGGGTATTCCTTGCCGTCCTTGTCTGAACCGCCTTGCACAATAAAAACCTTTGCCTCGCAGTGATTGATGATGTACTCCATTTCTACCGGCGCCAGTCTGAACATGAGCGGTACGCAGATAAAGCCGCCCTTTGCGGCCGCTGCGTATATCTCCATCCATTCGACGCAGTTGTATGCGAGGACGGCAAAACGGTCACCCTTTTTCATGCCCATATCGGCAAGCGTGTTGGCCAGCCTGCATGATCTCTCATTCCACTGCTTGAACGTGTACTCCTTGTAGAGGTCCTTTGCGCCTATCTTGTTCGGCCACTTAAACGCATTTACCCTTAGCACGTCCTTTGCGGTCATCCAGTGTCCCAGCTTCATCGTCCGCTCCTCCTCCTATAGTTATTTTGATCCCCATTGCTTGCTTTCTTTTTGCGACTACCCCGGATCAGCGAAAAGCCGCTAGCACCGCGGCTTGGGCGAGGGCATGGAGGAAATGCTTCAGATGCGGATGGGCTGCTAGCCTTGTAGACCGGAGGCGTACTCGAAGTACGTCGGAGGGCGCAAGGCGACGCATACCGCCGCAGATGAGTGTTTTCCTCCATGCCCTCTACTCAACAAGCTCCAGGATGTGATGCACACGCTGCGGCATTTTGCTCCGGGCAACATTGTCAATCAGATTGATCATGCATCCCGGACACGCCGTCACCACGATGTCTGCGCCTGTTGCCTTAATGCTGTCCATCTTCTTATCTGCAATTTTCTTCGTGAGGTCGTAATGATAGACGCTGAAGGAGCCGCCCATGCCGCAACACATGTCGGCGTTGGGCATCTCAGCGTACTTGAGCCCCTTGAGCGATTTCAGGATCTGTCGCGGCTGCTCCTTGATATTCTGGTACCTCACCAGGTGGCACGGATCATGCCATGTCGCAGTCTTGCCTTCAAACTCTTTTCGCAGCTTGAAGTCCTCTGGTCCCAGTTTGAGCACATCAACCACAAATTCAGTCACATCCTTTATCTTCTTCGCGAACTCTTCGTAATCCTTCTGCTGCTGCTCGTTATCCGGCAGGTAGACCTTATAATCCTTCAGCGTTGAACTGCACGTTCCGCAGGCCGTTAAGACATAGTCCAGGTCCTTGAAGGCCTTGATGTTGTCAGCGGCGAGCATACGTCCAGTCTCCATGTCCCCGCTGAAGTAGATCGCTGCGCCGCAGCAGTTCTGTTCCTTCGGCACCACTACTTCGATCCCCCTCTTGGTGAGAAAGTCGATAAGCTTGAGGCCGATTTCCGGATAGATGAAATCGGTCGCACAACCCATGAAGTAGCCTACCCGCATCTTGGGCTGCTCTCCGGTCTGCGGTTTGTTCACCTCTTTCACCTGGTCTCTAAGAAAAACCTTTGCGATGTTGGGTATGTGTCTTCCCTGACCGAGCGCCTTCATGAAATCGGGAAGGTGGCGAATATTGCCCTCACCTTTGGGAAAAATCCATTGAAACATGGAAGCAAGCTTCACGTACCTGCCGAAAGTCTTTCTGTTGGACATAACCTTGCGGAATGCAAAATTCTTGATCCAGGGGAGGCCCTTGTCTTTGACCATCTGGGCGCGGGCCCCGACCACGACCCGGTCGATCTGCGCCTTGGCCGGACAGTTCGCCACACAACGTTTGCACAGGAGGCACTTACCGATGATATCCCCCATCTCTTTGGTAAATTCCTGTTCTCCCCTGAGGACGAGTTTCGTTAGATAGTTCTTGCCGCGGGCGAGGCCTGTTTCCACGTGCTCTTCCTGGTACACAGGGCAGAAGTAGGCACAGAAGCCGCATTTCATGCACTGATCTGCGAATTTTTCTACTTTCTTCAGCTCCTTAAGTTCCTTCATGGCGGCTCCCTTTACGATTCCCAGATCTTGCCGGGATTCATGATGTTGTTCGGATCGACGAGTCCCTTGATGCCTTTCATCAGATCGATCACCGCCGGTTCCATAACGCGCCGCAGGAATTTGGCTTTCTCAAGGCCTATGCCGTGTTCTCCTGACAGCACCCCGCCGAATTCAACTGCCGATTCTATGATCTCATCCAGCGCCTTGAGCGCCCGTTCATGAAGCTCTTTGTTCTTCTCGTCGCTCATTATCGCCGGGTGTAGATTCCCATCGCCTGCGTGGCCCAGCACCACGATCTCTACGTTATGTTTCTTAGCCAGCTCTTTGCACCTTTTGATCAGGTTTGGGATCTGCCCGCGCGGTACCGTAACATCCTCGGCAAGGACTGTCGGTGCCTTTCCGAAGACGGCTGCAAACCCTGCACGCCGGGCCATCCAGTACTTGTCAGCCTCGGCCTGATCTTTTGCCACCCTCACGTCCACGGCGCCATACTTCTTTGTGATCTCAACGATCTTTTCAGTTTCTTTAGCCACAGCCTCAGGTATGCCATCTGTTTCAAAGAGCAGGACCGCATCCGCGTCTTTGGGGAGACCCATGGGCATCATCTCTTCGATCCTGTTGATGACCCAGTTATCGAGGAGCTCTATCTTGTCCGGGATGACCCCATTCTCCAGCACCCGAAAGACACTCTCGCCGGCCACAGCAACATCATCGTACACCGCCATGATTGTCTTCTTGGCGGGGGGAAGCGGGTTCAGCTTCAATTCGGCCTTGGTTACCACGCCAAGCGTGCCCTCAGAACTGACGAAGAGCATGGTCAGGTCATAGCCGACGACATTCTTAAGGGTCCGGCCTCCAACATGAATCACCTGTCCGGTGGGCAGGACTATTTCAAGACCCAGCACATATTGCTTTGTGACACCGTATTTCACGCACGCCGGCCCGCCGCCATTCTCAGCAATGACGCCGCCAAGCGTCGCGCCCAGGAAGCTCTGCGGGTCCGGAGGGAAAAAGAGCCCTTCTTTGGCGAGCCGCATATTCATGTCCATCAGGACAACGCCGGGCTCGACAGTTACGGTCAGGTTCTCTTTATCAATCTTCAGGATCTTGTTCATCTTTGTGGTGCAGAGCACGATGCCGCCCTGAATCGGGATGGAACCGCCACTCACATTTGTGCCGCCGCCCCGCGGGGTCACCGGGACTTTTTCAGCGTTGGCCAGGGTCATGATGGCCGCAACCTCGTTAGTGCTCGTCGGAAAAACCACCACATCAGGCTCATGTATCCAGCTCGTCGTTCCGTCATACGAGTACGCCTTAAGCGACTCGCTGGACGTCAGGACATTTTCCGCGCCCACGATTTTTTTCAGCTCTTGTACTATCGAATCCTTGATCATCGAGCCCCCTCCCTTCAACGTTTTTTTACGCTGATTTCCCTCTTACGTTCTATCCCGTCTCAAATTCGTTGTCAAGATAATTAAAGCATCTTTTGGGCGGCTGACCCGAAGGATCTTGTATACAGGTGTTGTGCCGTATTCAGACGCGCACCTAATTCATTTGGCGCCCCTTTTCGGCAGGCAAAAGCTCTTGACAAAAAGAAGCGGAGACGGGTAATGTGCGCTATGGTGCTCCTCGAAACAATCGCCCCGATATTCCTTATCATCCTCTTCGGGTGTCTGATCAAACAGAGTCGCCTCTTCAAGGATGATTTCTTTACGGAAGCTAACCGGTTCGTCTACTATGTCAGCCTGCCCGTGCTCATCTTCATCGGTATTGTGAAATCCGGCCTGCAGGTTCTTTCGCCTGCGCTGATCCTTTCCGTGATCCTTCCCACTGTAGATACAGGAAAGAGATAAGAAAGGTAAAGGTAAGAACTAAAGCGAAGGTTAAGACAGAAATACGCCTGTCCTTACTTCCTTTCCTCAACCTTCGTTCCTGTTCTTGCTGCCCCCCTCTACCTTCGTTCCTGTCCTTACCTGCTCTTCGATCTTACCTGTCCTTTGTCCTTACCTGTCTTTAGGTGCCGGGTACTTTTTTCCTAGTTAGATGGCGGATCCTTCCCCGATTATCAGGGGATTAGACATAACAAATGTCAAATTTCCGGCCCTATCCAAGAATTCTGCATCCACATTGTGGGTTTAGCCCGGAAAAGCTTAACCCACGGGAAGTCCCTGCCGATAAAGGTTTTGAGAGGAACTAACGGTGATAACGGCATCCAGCGCTCATGAGCAATTTACCATCTGGCATATGATTTGCTTCCCGTCCACTGACCGCAGGTGGTGTGAGCGAGGAAGTTGTACTAGACCCTTCGGTTTAAGTCAATGGGTACCATGGCTCAAAGGCCTTTTATTTCAGGATGTCCCGGCATCCAACGGCGGTAGCCTGTCGCTTCAATCAAACATTTTTAAAACTTTTTGCTTAAGCTTCTTTTGGTTATTCCGATAAAAGTTGAAAGGTAACACGGATGGCTAAAACTAACAGCTACGGAGAAAGGGATTTGAAAGGCTGCAGGAGATTGAGACTAGCTGCAATGATCATGTTCGGGATCACATCCTTCGTGTACTGTCCATTTGTTTTGGCTGCAGAGGGCGCTCCCCGGATTCTCGGAACGGTTGTCGCCTCAGGGAATGCTTCTATGAAGGCAGTTCTGGATCGATGGCTAACCTTAAACGAGCAGACACATCCTGTGATAGATGGCAGCGCATTTAAGACAACAGAGGGCACCACTTCCATGAGAATGAAAGATGGCGCCACGTTTGAGATGGGCAAGAAAACAGATTTCGCCGTCAATGGAGCAGTCGGTAACTACTTCACAAAGCTCAACATGGGAATCATTACATTCAAGATACACCAGGGGACGGGACTTACTGTAACCACCCCGAGTACATCAGTCGTTGTGCAGCGCGTGGCAGGGGCCGTTCGAAAATGTCCGCCACTCGGTCAAGGATGAAATAAGCGGCATCATTATCTATGATGGCAAAGAAACGTACGTTTATTGCTCGAGAGGAAAGTTCAGCGTAATGCAGGCCAACGCAGAGGCCCTGATCCTTACTGAGGGGAACAGAACTGCGGTAGGAGACGCTCTCGCTGCCACTCAGGCTCAGGCTTCCGATGCAGCGATGCCGACAGCAACTCCGAAGGTGGTCTTCTATGAAAGCCCGAACGCAAATGCAACCTGAGCTCGAAACAAATGTATCTGTTACAGAAAGTAGAAACCGGAGGTCTGGAGGTCAGCAGTGAGAATAGACCGTAAACATGTAACCGGTTTCCGGACGCTGTTTTTCTTGGGACTCGTCTCAATGCTGCTCACGGTGTTCGGATGTACCGGCAACCAACGACTCGTGGCGCATCCTGACAAGAATGGAACGTTCCAGCCGCCTAAGAGGTCCGATTATCTGAACGACCTTCTCATGAAGGCAGCAAGCCTGCAGAAGATGGACCCCAGTGCGGATTACGTGCTCGGCCCGGAGGATGTTTTGGAAATTGATGTATACCCCGGGGATGATCTGAAAAGGACAGTGCGAGTCAGTGGGCAGGGCTTCATCGCCATGCCGCTCGTAGGGCAAGTGAAGACAAAAGGCCTGACAACGACCCAGCTCGAAAAAGAACTCCAACAAAGATTCGCCAAGTATATCCAGGACCCGCAGGCGAGTGTCTTTATCAAAGAGTACAAGTCACAGCGCATCGGCGTCATGGGGGCAGTAGCCCATCCCCAAATATATACGGTCACTGGTCAGAAATACTTGATAGATATGCTCTTCATGGCAGGAATGACAACAGCAGGCGATAAACGGCGCAGTGCAGCGCAGGCAGTGTTTGCTATGTTTTCAGACCGGCGCAGGGGCGAAACTGACGGCCCGGCAAGTACCCAGACAATAGCGATCGATCTCATAGAGCTGATGGACAAGGGCAACAGGATGCTGAATATCCCCGTCTTTGGCGGAGACATTATCAATGTGCCAAAAGCCGGAACTGTCTTTGTCGATGGAGCTGTCGCAAGGCCTGGAGCCTTCTAACTTGTCGAGTGGCGCGACACTGCTTCAGGCAATAGCCATGGCCGGAGGGCTCAGATTTGAGGCCGAGAGATCGGAGATACAGATCCTTCGCATGACCGGAAACGGAGAGAGACAGATAATTGTTGCCGATTATGAAGCTGCAAAAATTGATGAAAGATACATGCTTAAAGACGGTGACATCGTACTCGTGCCACGGAATGGCATGAAGACATTTGCCAAGGCCTTCTTCCTCATATTCAGAGGCGGGGTGTCGTTTGGCGACAACGCCAGTCAGACTTTGTCGGTTGGACAACCGTGGGCAGTTGTGGAGCCAACGCCGTAATGGCTCGCACGGCTATTACTAATGGAGGAGTGAGAGAGGCAGGAAGCCATGAATAACCGCGACGACAAGACGTTAGGCTCAGGGGTTCCAAGACTGGAGGACTATCCACATGCGATACCCGTTCCCTATTCCGACCCCTTCGAGCAACCGGAGGCGGAACGCCATCTGCGAGACTATGTCCATATCCTTTTCAGAAGAAAGTGGACGTTCTTCACGTTTTTCGTCGTTGTTGTAACGACCGTGCTGCTTCGCACATTCCTTACCACGCCCATTTATCGCGCAACGGTTACCCTCAAGATTGATGATGATCGCCCGGCGGTGATGCTCTTTGATAGAAGCAACTCGTACTATACGCCGTCGTCCGAGGATTACCTTCAGACAATGTACAAGATCCTTCAGAGCAGGAACCTGGCGAGGCGCGTGATCAACGCCCTTACTGAAGATAAGCAACTCGCATCCAGTTCTGCGATACCTTCAGGGTTGACGCGGCGAGACGGAGAGATTGACAGCGGTATCGTTGCCAACTTCCTATCGAAGGTGACGGTAAGCCCGGTGCCAAACACCAGGCTTATCATGGTCGGTTTCGACAGCACAGACCCAGCCGTGGCTGCCACCACTGCCAATGTTATTGCAAGAGCCTGCACTGAGCTCAACATGGAAACAAAGTCGAATGCTACCGACTGGGTGCGTAACCTGCTCGATAACCAACTGCAGGATATGAAGGCAAAGGTCGAGCGCTCTGAAGAGGCGCTCAATAAATACGTGGCTCAGAACAACCTGGTCTTTGCCACTGAGGACAGATCAGCATCACCGGTCGGTTTTGGCCCCACTTCTATGAACGTTTCCGCCCCCAGTGATCGGCTCGAGAATCTCACCAGCCAGCTCACCCAGGCTACAGCAGAGCGTATCTCCAAGGAACTCTTGCTGAAAGAAGCTCAGCAAGGAAATGATGAAGTCCTTCTGTCAGCGATCGCAAGCAATACTTTCGTCGACTCAATAAGGAAAGAGCACATGTCGAAGCAGGCGGAGTACGCGAGGCTTTCCCTCGTGTATAAGCCTGACCATCCGAAGATGATGAAGCTGAAAGACGAGATAAAGCAGCTGAAGAGCCAGATCTCGGCCGAAGTAAGGGTCGCAGTAGCGCAGTTAAAGAAAGATCATGAAGTTGCCTTAAAGAAAGAGAACCTCTTCAAGGCCGCGGTCGATGATCGCAAGAAAATGGCTCTCAACATGTCGGACAAGATGGTACAGTACCAGATACTCAAACGCGATGCCGACACCAACAAGGAGCTGTACAACGGCATTCTCCAGAGGTTGAAGGAAACCGGCTTAAACGCAAATCTCGCGAGAAGCAATATCCAGGTGCTCGACAAGGCAGACGTGCCCGCCGTTCCTTACAAGCCGGACCGGAAACGGAACATGCTTCTTGCGCTCTTCATCGGTCTGTTCGGCGGACTCGGACTGGCCTTCTTTACCGATTACCTTGACAACACGGTCAAGACTCCGGACGATGTGGAAAAGACGATCCTGCTGCCGGCGCTCGGCCTTGTACCCAATTATCCCAAGACCCAGACAGCAGCGTGCGGCCCCTCGTCAGCCCGCTCGATAAGAAGTCGTCATCCTTGCTCGAATCTTATCGAGCTATCGGCACCTATCTCCAGTTTGCGTCTCCGGAGCGGCCACCAAAGGTGATACTGATAACCTCGGCCAAACGTTCTGAAGGGAAAACAACCACGTCGGTAAATCTTGCGACGATTCTCGCCGGCTCCCAGGGAAGAGGCATCATCATCGACGGTGACCTCCGCAAACCTGCGGTGCACAAGGTTTTTGAGATTGACAACTCGAACGGACTTACGGCTTTTCTAACAGGCCATACCGATTTCGACAACGGCCTGATACAGGAAACCAAAATGCCCAACCTGGATGTCATCACGGCCGGCATCATACCGCCCAACCCGTCTCAACTTCTTGGACTCATCGAGAATGAGGGAACTTATCAATGCTTTGACGCCACTCTACTCGTTCATCATCATCGACGCGCCGCCTGTGCTTGGCCTATCCGACACGCTGATCCTCGGCACCATGGTCGATGGGGTGATTCTTGTGGTCAGGGCAGGAGACACTGCGAAAGGACTCAGTTGTCCAGGCAAAAAAGCTGCTCAAGAACGTGAACAGCAAGATCCTGGGCGTCGTGCTCAATGGCGTCAGGGAATCGGATCTTAAGTATGGCTCGTATTATTACTACTACTCCTATTACTATTACTACAGTGAAGACGACGGGCACAAGAGAGGCAAGAAGAAGGACCGGGAGAAAAAACGTCTGGCAAGTATGTGATGCTCTTACGGATAAAGAATAGATGATTCCGGACCTCAGACCTAGGAAAGTGCATCCCATAAAGGTCTGAGGTCTGACTGACCCTCCGAAAGCCGGCACCTGAAATTTAACGTGATATTGTATCCTGAGATCTTTTGCACTACTGCTATCAGCAGCACTGATAGTGGTGCTTCTCCGGCCGGTGGTTTCAGGATACTATGCCGCCAGGCCACTCGATACCGACGAATCGTCAGCCATCACAGCGTCAAAGATAACGAGTGAAGATGCGCGCTATCACTACCTGGTTGGTCTTTATTACCAGAAACGCGGCAATGATTATTTGGATAAAGCGATAGAAAGCTTCCGGCGGTCCCTTGAGCGAGACCCCACCAGGGCGCTCACGTGGGTCGCTCTTTCGAAAACATATAGCAGCTATGGGGATCAGAAATCGGCAGAGTATGCGATAAGAAGAGCTGCTTTCGTCGACCGTGCAAACCCGAAGGTACTATGGGAGGCTGGAATGTTTTACCTGACGGAGGGGCAGCTTCACAAAGCAGCAGCACAGTTCAGACATTATCTGCTTCTCATGCCTTCTGAACAAGATGATGTTTGCGCTATGTTTCATGCCGCCGGAGCAAAACCAGCATTCATGCTAACACAGGTACTACCTCGCGAATATCAGTTTCACAACCGCTATTTCAAATTTCTCATGACATACAAACAGAATGCAGCATTAGGAGAGGCATGGGAACAGCGGAATTCATGGAATCCTGCAAATGCTGATTACCTCGCGATACTGTGACTTCTTGATCGATACAGGATTGGTGCAGGAAGCTCAAAGCGTCTGGACCGAATTCCTGCAACGCCTTCACCCTGAAGAGCGCTTCCAAGGATCTTTCAAGTCTGATCTTCAACGGAAATTTCGAGTACCGCCTTCTGGATGGAGGTTTTGATTGGAAGGCCGGAAAAGCTGAGGGCGTCGAGGTGTTTATAGATAAGGATATGAAGAGATCCGGCCGGTCATCCTTAGCGGCAAAGTTTAGTGGAAAAACAAACCCGGGTGTCTATATCGCTCAGCAGATCGTCGTCGTAGAGCCAAAACAACGCTACCGGCTTCTCGGTCAGATAAAGACAGACCACCTGACCACGCACAACGGCATCCTGTTGGAGGTCTCTGGGTCAGAGTTGCCCTTCCCTGGCGGTAAAGTCAGAGGTGGTGACAGGCACAACCGACTGGCGGCCTCTGGAAGTTGAATTTACAACCCCGCCCGCATGCACGCTCGTCAAAGTCGGCATCAAGCGTGAGCATTCAGAAAAATTCGACAACAAAATAAGCGGCACAGCCTGGCTGGACGAGATTAAGATGACAGCAGGTGACAACTAGGAAAAGACATTAAGGTTGAGGTTAGAGGTAAAGACATAACAGGCAGAGGTACAGGAAACGACAGGTAAGAGCTAAAGATTGGCAGAGGTAAAAACGTTTTAAACGAACCGTAACGGTAGACTGAACAGGGCAGTTAAACATGTTCAAAACATTTAAGGAGATGCCAATTTGGCAAAAGGCAATGGAAATGGCGGAAGATACGTACACAAACTTACTGAGAAACCTTCCGAGGAGCGAGGACTATGGATTCACGTCGCAGATTCGGAGATCAGCATTGAGCATTTCCGCAAATATAGCTGAGGCCTTTGGCAGAAATCATAAGCGGGACAAGATCAATTTTTATTACGTTTCCAGAGGCTCAGCAACTGGAGACTCAAAGCCACCTTGAGTATGCCAAACGGGTTGGCTACGCAGATTCAGAGAATGCTGCCAGACACTTGCGACTCGTCAACTTAGCAGACTTGTACAGGACTCCATGAACAAGGATAATCGCAAGCCTACGGACCTCAACAAGATGAACCATCTCGTCTCTCACACCTTGCCTACCTTTGACCTCTGCCTTCGGCCTTAGCTCTTTACCTCTACCTTCGGTCTTGTTTTTACCTGTATACCTCTAACCTCTACCTTTGCTCTTGTTCTTACCTCTACCTGCGTTTCTAGTCCTTACCTAGCACTATGACCGGTTTTATCGACATTCACTGCCACATTCTGCCTGGTCTCGATGACGGGCCGGAAAGCGTCGAGGAATCTCTTGAAATGGTAGAGGATGGCTTCCAGCGATGGGACATCTCATATCTTCTGCACCCCACACGTGTACCCGGATGTTTACGATACCACGACAGACAGTATCAAGTTGGTGCGAGATGAGCTAAAGAGCAAAGTGCCGAATGGCACGAAGCTGTTTTTTGGTGGCGATTTGCGTATCACGCCGGATCTGGCGGAACGCCTGGCAAAACAAGAGGTGCCGACGCTCAGCGGTTCTCCCATACCTGCTTATCGAGTTTCCTCCTCAGATCATCCCGCATTATACCAGCCGTCTGATCTTCGACTTGAGACAACAAGGGCTGATACCGATCATCACGCATCCCGAGCGCTATGCCTATTTCGCCAGGGACTTTACCGGATTGAACGTACTACGTGAGCAGGGCTGCATGTTCCAGCTCACCGCCATGAGCCTGACCAAAGAACGTCGCTAAAGAAGTCCGGAAGGTCACCTACGCCATGATCGAAAAAGGGTTCGCCGACTTCATCGCCTCGGATGGTCACAGCACAGGGCACAGGGCACCGGTTCTATCGAGGGCATACGCCGAGGTTCAACGTAAGTTCGGCAAGGACCTTGCGGAGAAGCTGTTCTTCAAGAATCCCCAGAGGATCCTCGAGTCAGTGACCGAATAATAGAAACACGAGGTTAAGGTTAAGGTTAAGGTTAAGATGGAAATGAACCCAAACATAAGATGACAGCACAAGATTTCAAGAATATGGAGGCAAGGTTCTAACACTGCCTCATCTAATTTTAGCTATTGTGATCGTTTCGGCGTTGTTATTCGGTTCGGTCGAACCATGGTCCCTGGCAATCGTCGGAATCTCCACGGCGGTCGCATTTTCAGTTTTCATGCTGCGCTGGGAGGGCTTCCGCGATCATCCTTTTTCCAAGCGCTTTTTTGTGCTGGGAGCAATCCTGCTTGCCTATGGAATCTTTCAGCTTGTCCCTCTGCCGTTGCGATGGCTCAGCGCTGTCCACCCTTCCCTACCCCAACTCGTCTCCGTAGAAGGCACCGCTGTCAGCGTTAATGCCGCCGCAAGCTTCGCTCCAGCGGGCGCAGTGCCCTTCTTTCATGCTGTCAGTATATATCCCTTTGCCACCGAGATGGAACTTTCGCGGCTCACCATATACCTCATGATATTTCTCATGGCGGCTTTCGGACTACAGCACGCACGAAGAGATCCACGGCGTGCTTCGCATGCTCGCTATTTTCGGTTTTGTTCTCGCTCTTTTTGCTGTAACTCAGAAAGCCACATGGAATGGCAAGCTCTACTGGCTTCGCGAGTTGGGTTTCAACAGAGGCAACCCTTTAGGGCCATTCGTCAACAGAAACCATTTCGCCGGGTGGATGTGCATGGTAGCACCTCTCTCGTTTGGAATAGGCCTGATGTCGCGTTCAGCGAGCCGGAGGATCCGCTACATTTTCTTCTCGGTTATTATGGCAATCACCATCTTTCTTCAGTCTCTCACGGGGCGGCATCGTCTCCTTTCTTGTCGGCACCGTAATACTCACGCTCATCGCAGTGTGGGGTATCTCTTCAAAAAAAAGCTTGATACCGATCCTCAGTTTTGTGGTTGCGCTGTTTCTCTATCTTATCTATCTTGGCGTGTCTCCAATCATCGAAAGATTTGCACAGTCGGGTGTATCGAGTCACGAGCGCCTTTCGGTCTGGTCTGCCAGCCTTACCGCCTTTCGCGACTTCCCGATCTTCGGCACGGGCCTCGGCTCGTTTCAACACATCTTCCCAATGTACAAACCCGATGGAATTGCGAATGTTCTACCAGCATGCTCATAACGATTACATCGAAATCCTCCTCGAACTCGGCATCATCGGTGCACTCATCGGGCTCGTTTTTCTGGTCTCGTCGGCAAGCATCTATCCTGGACGTTCGATGGAGAGGACGCGAGAGATATCTCAAAGCAGCCTTTGTGGCTTCCCTTGCGAGTATTGCAGTATTCAGTCTCTTCGACTTCAATCTCCACATTCCATCAAACGCAATCCTGCTCTCATTCATTATAGGTCTGGCTGTTGCAATGAGTAGACTCGAGCAGAGAGTCGAAAGAAGGAAGTCTGTCTCGTCTATTTCGTCTATCTGGTCTATTTGGTCTATTTGGTCGATTTGGTCTGTCTGGTTCGCCTAGCTATGAAAATATCACGATTTGAGGATTTGGAATGTTGGCGAGAAGCAAGAGTTCTCGTGCGGGAAATCTATAAGGTGACCTTCACCAAAGACTTTAACAAAGATTTCGGGCTCGCGCAGGCAGGTACAACGAGCCGCCACTTCCGTCATGGCAAACATAGCCGAGGGTTTTGTTAGGAAATCCGATAAGGAGTTCGTTCAGTTTCTGTTCATTGCTATGTCTTCTGCTGCCGAAGTGCAAAGCCATCTCTACGTGGCACTCGACCTGAGTTATATTTCTGACGAGCAGTTCAGAGACGATTTACTCTCAAGCGGACAAGACAGCACGAATCATATCAGCCCTAATCAAATACTTAAGGACGGGCCACCCATCTGGCGCATCGACCAAAGAGACGAGACAGACCAAACAGACTAAATAGACCAGATAGAAGGGACTAAAGAGACCAAAATGCAAACCATCATCGAACCCAGCAGCGGCTGGCAGCTCGTTAACCTGCGGGAACTGCTCCGCTATAAGGACCTATTCTATTTTCTTGTGTGGAAGGAGATTAAGGTTCTTATACAAACAGACCATTCTTGGTCTTACGTGGGCAATTATTCGCCCCCTTTCCACCATGGTGATCTTTTCTATCGTTTTTGGAAGACTCGCAAAGATTCCCAGCGACGGCGTGCCTTACCCTATCTTTGCCTTTGTCGCGCTGGTCCCCTGGACCTATTTCTCGACGGCCATGACAAGTTCCAGCAACAGCTTGGTGGGCAACACCAATCTTCTCACCAAGGTGTACTTCCCGAGGCTCATCATTCCCATGACACCCGTGCTGTCCGGACTTGTCGACTTTGGCATCGCATTTTTGATGCTCGCCGGAATGATGGCTTGGTTTAGAATCACGCCTACATGGAATGTCCTTTTCCTGCCTTTCCTCGTGCTACTCATGGTTTGCACTGCATCAGGCATCGGCATGTGGCTGTCCGCGCTGGCAATTCAGTACCGGGACATCAAATTCGCCGTACCATTTCTTGCCCAGCTTCTGCTTTATGCTGCACCCGTCGTGTGGCCGGTGTCGCTAGTTCCGTCGGCTTATCGGCTTATCTATGGTCTCTACCCTATGGCCGGGGTGATCGAAGGATTCCGTTCAGCGCTTCTCGGCACCAATCCCATGCCCTGGGACCTTATAGCCATGGGCACACTTAGCACCTTGCTCATTCTCTTTTCCGGTGCACTCTATTTCCGGAAGATGGAAAGAGTATTTGCGGATGTTGCCTAATAGACCGTGCTTGGTGCTTCGTTCTTGGTTCCTCGTTCTTACAGCATCGTCTCTAACCAAGCACGAAGAACAAGGAACGAAGAGCTGGTAATTTGAGATAAATGAAAATCACCCGTTTTGAAGACATTGAAGCCTGGAAAGTAGCAAGAGGTCTGACTGACCGTGTTTATCAGGTCACAAGGACCGGCGTCTTTTCGAAGGACTACGGGCTCAGGGATCAAATTTGTCGGGCGGCAGTATCGGTAATGGCAAATGTCGCTGAAGGTTTTGATGCAGGGTCAAGAGCAGAATTTGCCAGGTTTCTGGCGTATGCCCAAAGGTCCTGCTCCGAGATTCAATCAGAATTATATGTGGCATTGGATCAACACTACATGTCCAACGCAGAGTTTACTGAGATCTACGAGCTGGCAGCCAAGACAAAGTCAAAAATTGGCGCGTTTATCAAGTATCTTAACGAAGAACGAATTACCAAGGACGAAGAACGAAGAACGAAGAACCATGTCTGACATCGCTATCACAGTCGAAAACCTCTCCAAACTTTACCGCATCGGCATGCGAGAGCGTAAGCACGAGACATTCATAGGAGCCCTTACATCATGGGTCACGGCACCGCTGAACAACTACAGACGCTTGAGCAAACTCACCCACTTCGACACCCTAGTCTCCAGTCGGTCTCTGTCGGTCGGCGATCGGCGATCGGCGGTCTTCCAAGATGATCTCATCTGGGCCCTCAAGGATGCCTCCTTCGAAATAAAGCAGGGAGAGGTGATTGGGGTAATCGGCCGCAATGGCGCAGGAAAAAGCACCCTCCTGAAGATACTGTCCAGAATCACGGAGCCAACAAGCGGACGTGCCCTCATCAACGGGCGTGTTGCAAGTTTACTCGAGGTGGGTACGGGGTTTCATGCCGAATTAACCGGCAGAGAGAATATCTATTTGAATGGCACGATCCTCGGCATGACCAGGAAAGAGGTCGATGCCAAGTTTGATGAGATCGTCGACTTCGCTGAAGTAGAAAAGTTCATAGATACGCCTGTCAAACATTACAGTAGCGGAATGCATGTGAGACTCGCCTTTGCCGTAGCTGCCCACCTCGAACCGGAGATTCTTTTAGTCGACGAGGTACTGGCCGTTGGAGACGTAGCCTTTCAGAAAAAATGTATCGGTCGGATGAACACTGCAGCCAAGGGTGGGCGAACGACAATTTTTGTCAGCCATCAGATGAACCAGATCAGAAGATTATGCCAAAGTGTCCTATGGTTTTCCCATGGACAAATCAATCAAATAGGACCAACAATTGAAGTCGTGAGCGCTTACGAAACTGCTATGAGTGCCTCCCGATCGTCAGAAACATTGGCAAATACAAATGACGACAACTTGGTTGCTCAATTCCAAAGATGGGAGGTTATCGAACCCGACCATGAAAAACATGTAACTCTACTTGACAACCGTAGGTGCCTTCAAAGTAGGGTTTGGTCTGCACGTTAACAAATCGATCCGTAAGGGTCGCCACGGTATCGCCCTTTTTAATCAAGACAACCAATTACTGTGGGGAACCGATGTCAACGGTCTTGAGTTGATGCCGGGAGAACACCAATTTGTTTACAGCTTGCCTACAATGCCTTTACAGCCAGGCGTATATTTTTGGCGTGTCAGCCTATTTGACGAGAATGGACTAGTGGATATGTGCGACTGCATCCCAGAGTTCGTGGTCGCGACAAAGCCATTAACTCATTCAAAAGACGAATGGGCTGGTATTCTCAACATCCCATATATGTTTTCGGTGGAAACCCATGGTCGATGCTCAAATTAGCCGACTTCAACGTTTCCTCACCAAACCCTCTCATGAGAAGAGACTCAGCGTCCTCCTACTTCTGCGACGGCTTAGAAACAGCATGTTCCCATTATTTCCTCTGCCTATTCGTCTTCCCTATGGAGGTCTCTGGCTTGCTTGGAACGACTCGTGTAGTGACGGCATTATATTTGGGACCTTTGAGGAAAGCGAATGGCGTTTCGTCGAGCGTTTTTGAAGGAAGGCATGGTCGTGATGGATATTGGGGCACATCACGGCTTTTATACGTTGCTTGCCGCAAAAATGGTGGGTCGCACGGGGCGTGTCATTGCGTTTGAGCCGTCTCCCAGGGAACGACGCAGGCTCTTGACACATGTGGAACTTAATCGCTGTACAAGAGTGACGATAGAGCCTTATGCCCTGAGCGCTCAAATCGGAGAAACCTCGTTCTTCCTTGTGGATGGAAGACAGACAGCCTACAATAGCCTCCGACGACCAGCCGTTGACGAGCTGATCAAAGAGATAACGGTTAAAACTACGACGCTAAGCAG
>CAWGRP010000034.1:0-58534 GCA_963825005.1 uncultured delta proteobacterium
GGCTGCTCACTTCAGGAACTAGATTCGATGCCTGTCCTTTTCATCGCAAGCGAAGAAAGACGACAGACTATCTCCTTTACACCGGGGCCGTCCCTGCGCGATATACTCGATGTAACGGATCTGAGGGTGCGTTCAGGTTGTAGGGGATCGGGCGTTTGCGGTTTATGCCGCGTTCAGATCGAAGAGGGCGGCGCCAATGAACTGACGAAAAACGAACGCCTCATGCTTTCCGAAGGAGAACGTCAGAAGGGGATTCGACTGGCCTGCCAAGTGCTGCCCACAGAAGATATCAAGATCCGGATCATGAATCCTGCTCCGCAATCCACATGGAGGAGACTGGCCCAGGACGAAACTCCGGATGAGGCATCGCTCCGCTACTCATTTGGACAAACTTCTCTTTGCGACGGAGAAACTTACGGTGCTGCCGTTGATCTGGGAACCACGATAAGCCTCTCCTTGTGGGATCTCAAGCTGCATCAGCGTCTTTCGGGACGAGTTGGACTCAATCCGCAGTTGCTTCACGGTTCCGATGTGATGACAAGGCTAGTTTCAGCTCGTGGGTCAAGAAAACATGCGGCCGAAATGAGTCGGATGGTAAAAGATGCTATTGGTGAAGCACTCCTGGATATATGCTCCAGGGAAGGGTACGATCTCCGGAGGATCAGGCATATCACCATCGTAGGCAACACCGCAATGCTTGCGCTCCTCGCAGAAAAGAACTTTGACCTGTTGCTTCATCCTGAATATTGGATGCGCGAGATTGATTGCCGACCCGATGATACGAACCGGTTCGAGGCCCTTAGGCGTCAACACGGATGTCTTCGTGGAAATCGTCCAGCCTCTTGCCGGTTTCGTCGGTTCTGATCTGCTCGCCGGTGTTCTGAGCACTTCGACTCACCGAACAGGCTACCGGAAGCCTGTTAATCGATTTCGGAACAAACTCCGAAATAGCCCTCTGGGACGGGAGCACTTTATGGGTCACCTCCGCGGCAGGAGGTCCTGCTTTTGAAGGCAGTGGGATGAGCTGTGGAATACCGGCGGAGCCCGGTGCGATCTACAAGATCGATCAGAAGAATGGCCGGTCAGAATTGGCGATACATGTGATTGGCGGCGGTGAGGCCAGGGGCCTTTGTGGATCCGGCATGGTAGATCTTGTGGCATACCTGACAAGCACTGGGAGGCTGAATCGTAAAGGTAAGTTCGTGGCGGAATTAGTGGACAATGGACTTGTCGTCATGGAAGACATCCCCGCTATTTCTTTGAATACCCGGAGTATAGATCTGTTTCAACGCGCAAAGGCCGCCATCGGGGCGGGAGTGCGAGTCCTCTTGAGATCAGCCCATATGCGCACAGAGGATTTGCGACGTATCTGTATTTGCGGTACGTTTGGACGGTATTTGAACGTGCGAAATGCGCAGGATATCGGTTTGCTGCCAATGACCTCCCCTCAGCATGTCGAATTGTGCGGCAACACGGCTCTGGCCGGATGCGAACTTCTTCTCTGTCCTCCGAGAGGAAAGATTATGTGGATGCCCTGAGGAAAAAATCCGGACTTATCAACCTGTCGCAGATGTCTGAGTTTGAGGACCTGTTTCTCGAAAATCTTTATCTTCAGCCGATGAAAGCGGATTGATTCATGAAGATAGAACCTTCCTACGAAGAACGGCATACGGAAAGCTTCATAAAGGCGGCACAGTATATTGTCCGGCTCACGGCGCATCAGGATGTGCTGGATGAGCTGGGAAAGCTGATGGTTACTTATTTTCAGGCAGAATGGGTTGCCTTTGCACGGCTTGGCGCAGACAAGAAATTTACGCTTCAGAACTGCACAGCGCTGGACAAAAACCTGCATGAAATGCTCCTTACGGAAAAGACGAAGGAAACGATCCGCGACGTTTTGGATACCGGATTCCTGGCTTCCGAGACAATCATGCTTTCTGAGCCGTATCTGGCTGCCTTTCTGCCCTTAACAGAGCTACCCCACGCCAAAATAGTGATGCTCATTGTACACAAGGCATCCAAGCCTCCATCGACGCCGCTACTCAACCTGTACCTGGCCCTGTCAGGGATAGCCGGATCAACCATGGGTAGGATTTCTACGGAACAGGAACTGAGGCTACACCATGATCATCTGGAGGAATTAGTAGAAAAACGAACCCATGAACTGAAGGCGTCCAACGTAAAGCTTGAGCAAGAAATCACCGAACGCAAAAGAGCGGAAGAGGCCCTTCAAAAGGCCCACAATGATCTGGAAAGGCGAGTTGAGGAGAGGACCGCACAGCTTAAGCAGGCCTACGACAAGTTGATGAAAGAAAACGAAGGAGAGAGAGCAGCTCGAAGCACAGCTGCGCCAGGCGCAGAAAATGGACGCCCTCGGGACGCTCACGGGCGGTATCGCCCACGACTTCAACAACATCCTCGCCGCGATGATCGGTTTTTCGGAACTGGCAAAGGACGGCATGCCTGATGAGAGCCGGGACAAACAGCACCTCGATCGGGTCCTTGCGGCAGGTCTTCGGGGTCGCGAGCTCATCAAGCAGATGTTGACCTTCAGCCGGCGGACCGAACAGGAGAAGAAGCCCTTACCTTTAAGCAGCGCCATCAGGGAGACCCTGAGTCTCTTGAGGGCCTCCATACCCTCGACAGTGAGTATCATGACCAAGGTTGAAAGCGAGCCAAGCCTCATCCTCGGAGATCCCACTCAGATACAGCAGGTGGTCATGAACCTCTGCGCCAATGCCGCCCACGCCATGAGGGAGAAGGGAGGGATCCTGGATGTCCGATTAAGAGATATCAGTGTGTCGGCATGTGAAAGGCCTGACGGGATGAAGCCCGGGCTCTACGTGGAGCTCGTCGTGCGCGACACAGGTGTCGGCATAGCTCCCGACATTATCGACAAGATTTTTGACCCATTCTTTACGACAAAGAAACCTGGGGAGGGCACGGGTCTGGGCCTTTCGGTCGTGCATGGCATCGTAAAGGGTCATGATGGTTACATCACCGTTGAGAGTGAAATCGGAAAAGCTCCACCTTCAGGGTTTACTTCCCTAAAGTCGCGGAAGAACAGCCGAGAGAGATTGTCAGTGATCAGACCATACCGACGGGGCGCGAACGGGTGCTCTTCATTGACGACGAGGAAGCACTGATGGAGATGGGCCGACAACTCCTTGAAAAACTGGGCTACAAGGTGACTGTCAAGAGCAGCAGTGTTGAAGCGCTGTCGCTTTTTATGGCCAATCCGGGCTTGTTTGACCTTGTGGTGACCGACCAGACAATGCCGGATATGACAGGGCTTGAACTGGCGCGGAAACTTCTCGCGCTCCGCCCTGATATCCCGATCATTCTTGCTACCGGGTTCAGCTACGCGGTCGATGCCGGTGCTGCCCAGGCGGCCGGTATCCGCGCTCTTGTCATGAAGCCCCTTACAAAGAGGGAACTGGCGAGAACAGTGCGGAAGGTGCTGGACGGAACACAGGCATGCTGAGGAACCTACTGAACTATTTCAAGAGTAAACAGAGGTAACGCTTCCTTTCGGTAGTCGTTAGTCTTCCACCTTCTCCCAGCTTCACACTTTTCAGGCGCACGCGATGACTGCCATGATCTACCTGATCCTTCCTGAAATGCGCAGGTCGCCTTTTCTTCGCCAGTTCCAACATTGCCAGTGGCAATTCTGAAGGCCCATAGCTTATTGTTATCCCCAACTGAAGGTCCCGGCTGACACCCAGAGCCACAGCGTTGCGATAGGCTTCGTGACCCGAGACCTCCCGTCCTATGGTACGAGAGGCCCCAAGGCTTGGAACGATTTTGTAAGGTGAAGAAGGGGCAATACGATTCTATTGGTCCAGCACTTTCCGTATCGTATAAGCGATTTCTTTTTTCGTTAACGGTTTGGTCGCGAATGCTTTTACTCCCGCTGCTTTTGCTGATTCAGCATCCACCGCATGGCTAAAGCCGGTGCAAAGAACGATGGGGATGGCGGGTCTTAAGGCGAGAGCTTCTTTCGTCAGTTGAATGCCGGTCATGTCGGGCATCGTCTGGTCCGTGACAATCAGGTCATATCGTGAGGGATCGGCCCGGAACAATACCAGTGCCTCCAGGCTACTGTTCGTGACCGTCACTTCGTAACCCAGTTCTTCAAGAACCTCCTGGCCCATTTCGGTGCAAGGCTTCTTCATCATCAACAAAAAGTACCCGTTCCGTCCCGTGGGAACATGCTCGTCAACGGCGGTCTCTTCCGGTTGCTGTGCGGAAGCTTTCGGAAGATAGACAGTAAACAGAGAGCCGACTCCGGGTTGACTCTCGAACGTGATGTAACCATCATGTTGCTTGACAATACCGTGTGCTACTGAAAGGCCAAGCCCTGTTCCCTGCCCGCGATTCTTCGTCGTGAAAAAGGGGTCGAATACCCGGCTCACATGTTCAGGAGCTATACCTTCGCCCGTGTCCCGGACCGTCAGGCACATGTAAAGGCCCGGCTTCATTTCGTGCGAGTTTCCCTTTGTTGCTGATACACTGAAATGGCTGAGCTCGATTTCAAGCACACCACCCTTTTCGCGCATGGCGTAAGCGGCATTCGTGCACAGGTTCATCAGTACCTGTTGGATCTGATTCTCGTCTCCGAAAACGAGGTTCGATTCGCTTCGTACATTAACGCTCATCGCAATTGTGGCCGGAATGGAGGCGCGAAGAAGCTTGATCGTCTCATCAATAACAGTGCTCAGCCCGACAGGTTTCTTTTCGTGTTCTGTCTTTCGCGCAAACGTGAGCATTTGCCTGATAAGATCGCGGCCCCGAAGGCTTGCCGTAAGTATCCGTGAGAGGTGCTGCTCTTCGCGACTGTCTTTTGGCATCCGGTCGTGGAGGAGTTCGGTAAATCCTATGATTGCCGCCAGGATGTTATTGAAGTCGTGAGCGATACCCCCTGTGGCCGTACCCAGGGCTTCCATCTTATGGGCCTGAAGAAGCTGATGCTGCAGTTTTTCCTGTTCCTCCTCCAGGTTGAATCTCTGCATCGCTTCGCCGATCAGCGGCTGGACCGATTCGATGAACGCAACGGTCTTCCCCGGAACCTTTGCCTTCCGGCGATCAGCGAGGTGGATTGCCCCGAGGACGTTGCCCCGGTGAGAGATGGGAACGATTGTCACGCTTGCATAGCCGGTAGTTATACACTTACCCCTGAAAGCCTTCTTCTCCTCATCTGATAAGGCTGCGAGGAGTTGCATCGTGTCCTCGCAATGAAAGCTGCCACGTGGCGTCATGAATGGCGTATCCTGGGGTTCGGGTTTTCCGGTAACCACACGGATGCACGCACATTGATCGGTGTGGATGGAGAGAAAGTTCTCCGACTCCCAGAACTCCTTACTGAAGCCGACGTAGGCGCCATAAGGAATGTCACCGTTTCTGCCAAGAACCCGAACTCCGACGCCTTCACAGCTGGTCCACTCCAGCAGTAGCTTGATGACTTGATCGAGGTACTCACTCCTTGAGGACTGCACGGTATACAGCTGGAGAAGTTTGTTCGTGTTGACGATGTCTTTCGTCCGCTCCTGGACTCGCTGTTCCAGTTCGTCGTGTGCGCGACGTAGTGCCTCTTCGGCCCGCTTGCGCTTGGTAATGTCATGAACCATGCCAATGGATTTGACGATGCGGCCCGTTGCATCCCGCACGTGTTCGCATTTTTCGTGCACGTGACAGACCTCGCCGGTCGATTTCCTCATAACCCGATGCTCGATCTCGTAGGTATCCTTCCCGTCTCTGAGAGAACCAGAATACGCAGCGTCAACTGCTGCCCGGTCTTCGGGATGGACCGCTTTCAGAAAAGCTTCATAGGTCGCTTCGAATTCCTGCGGCTGCAGCCCGAATATCCGGTACACTTCGTCGGACCAGGACAGACGGTTGGAGACTAAGTCGAGTTCCCAGCCCCCCAGGTGGGCGATCTCTTGGGCTCTTTTCATCCAGTCATCGCGTTCGCGCAGCGCCTCTTCGGCCTCTATTCGCCGTGCGTGCCGCATACCCATCTCCCCGAGCATTTGAGCGAATTCCGAAAAATACTCGAGAAATGGTCGCAGTTTCCGTTCATCAATAACCGGGACTTTCGCCACGGCATTCATGTACGCACCTTCATCAAAGCCGAACTGCTGCGCCTGTTCCTGGAAATATTGAAGATGTGGCGGCTCTAACAGAAACTGCCCGGTAAAGAAGTTGGCTACGTGCTCGCCTTCAATAGCGATCGGCGTTGCTGCATCGACCAACCCGTTTTTGCAGTTGTACAACGTGTATTTTTGGCCGGCTGCGACCTGATTGGCAATGATGGTGTCGCTCTCGATGCATCGTTGTCTGGTCTCGGGGTTCACTCGATGGAAATCGGTGCAGAGCCTCTGCCATCCCGAGCCGGTAAGAACGATACCGTCAAGATCAATGACAGCACTCGCCATACCGGTAGCCGTATGAAAAAGGTCGGTAAGGCGTTGCACTGCTGCTACGTCTATGAGATCGGAGAACCCGTATTTCATGTCAAATCCCTCAGGGGAAAAATTCTATCAAATATAGTTCAAGAACTAAAGTCTTTCAAGGACCATAATCTAAATAAATTGGGGATACCTCGATGTGCCCTTCTGCAAAATTAATACCAGTGGTGGACAAACAGGGAGCATGCTGGACCGAAGACAAGCAGGGAGCTGATTTCCAGCTGCCTTGACTTTAGGTGGTAATGCTGGATGTAACAAATTGCCTTTCACGCCACCATTCGCAGGTGTATCAGTAATTTTTTCTCATCGTAAAATTTAAAAGAAGTTTGTGACGTGGATTCCTGCGCATGTCTGATATGGTTTTTCTGCGACTTTCTCCCTAGATGCAAGATTACGAAACGATATTCGTTAATCCAACCGGGACAGACAATTGGTCGAGTCACATTGGTGAGTTTTGATGGCCATTGTATTCTAAGGCTGTTCGCACTGCATCAAGCACTTCTACTTTCGCGAAGGGTTTTGGCACTACGCGGTGGACGAGAGAGTGTATATCATCGGGGATGTGTTCCTTAGCATTGCCGGTGATGAGAATTATCGGGAGCTTGGGGTTGATTCGGAGCGCATTCTTGATCAGGTCGGGACCGGGCAATTTGGGCATGGTGAGGTCGGTAATCATGAGAGTGATTTTCTGACCATTCTCTATATAATATTGTAGCGCCTCGGTGGGATCGTCAAAAGATACGTACTGGCATCCATAGCGTTCCACCATGCGTCCGATCATTTCTCCGATCATTGCTTCATCATCCACAATAAGGACAACATCTTTATCATCGCAGATTGTCTCTACCATAGAAGAAGTCCTTGTGTCCGAGAGCAAGCAGAACGGCTAACAGATTTGGTGCTGAAACAGTCTAATCCCGAGCCCAGGGAATGTCGAGGAATGTGGGACGTTTGTTGAGAAATTCCCGTTTCGGTTCAGCTCAGCACGGCTGCAAGTGTTTCGGTGAACTCTTGCCTGGTGACAGGTTTGATCATTACGCCTTTGACGCCTATCTCGTCGAGGGCTTCCGGCACGTTTTTGGGATCGCCCGTAGTGAGAATAATCGGAATATCGGGACGCACCTGCAGAAAATGCTTCGCGAGCACTTCACCCCTCATACCGGGCATCAACTGGTCAACTATGACGGCGCCAAACGCCTCAGGCTCCATGGTGAATAGCCTCAGCGCCTCGTGAGGATTGGTCTCGGTGACAAACTCTAAGCCCATTTTCTTGCACAGAGCCCCGCAGAGCTCGACAAGAGCCGGGTCGTCATCTATGCAGAGTACCTTAAGCGCCATCCCTGTCTCCTCGTCTGTACGGCGATTCTACTTGCTCATGGAAAGCGCGTCAAGACAATTATTTTACTAGAGGTAAGGCGTTTCTTGTGGTAATCCTCGCTTTGGACTATCCAGCCAGCTCAACCATTACTAGGTGTACTGCGCAATCTTTCTCGCGTGGCAGAATTTTGAGATTTGATTGAGAAGTGTTCCCGCGCAGTACTTCCCGACATTTTCATCTTCCAGCAGGCACTCGTGGTAGAACATTGTATGTGGTAACGCACAACAAGCAAGAATCCGAGAGACAGTGTGGTGGGTTGTCCTGCCCTGATGCAAGGTCCCTGCGGTAGATCCACGGTATATCAGTGCGACTGCATACGATGCAAGGACTGTGCAAACGGTGGCATCAGGGCATTGTCCGCACGACCGTACATTTTTTGTTGCCTTCGTCAACGCGCAGACGTATGATTGTTGTAACCTTAAAAGAACCTTTATCAGTCGGCAAAGGGTAAGGACATGAAGAGCACTGAAATTGAAATGGAAATAGCAACGTTACAACAGCGGAGCGACCGTCTGAAGGAGCGACTAGATTTTCTCATTCAGCGCTTTCAGGCTGAGCTACCCAATGCTGCGGAATCATGGCTAAAAGAGGAGGTCAAAAGGCAAATAGACGATTGCCCCGAAACCGTTGCTGGCTTGGGTGTCGAGAGGCTAGGCTCTTTCAAGGCCAAGGTAGATGCGTTTGTTGCATCACTTCCTGATATTGCAAAAAAAGAAACCTCAGGTGCGGCAGCCTGGCCGCATCATCGGGCACCCGATACTTATGATGGCGCGGGAAAGGATGAACCTTTTTTTACCAGGGCTTTTCGAGATGTTATCAGCCATTTGGGGGCAATTCTGGATGAATTCGGTTTCCTGAAGAATCAAAAGGGCGTTTCTTGGGCAAGGACCCCTCAGGGTTTCCGCTATGCCATCGATCCAATGTTTGACCTTAGCGCCGCGCCGTCCGTTAACGAGTATGAGCGGGTATACAAGGAGTTCCGAAACGTCGCTGAAAAGCTAGAAAAGAAGCAGAACGAACTTGCTAAAGCAAAAGCGAAAGAGCTATAGGAGTCAGCCTAAAAAATGCCAATGAGCACTGCGCTGATACTAGTGGACATACAAAAAGATTACTTCCCTCAAGGAAGGATGGAACTCGTTGGGTCAATCGAGGCAAGCCTTGAAGCCAAGCGGTTGCTCACCTATTTCAGGAAAGAGACGTTGCCCGTTGTCCACGTACAGCATATCTCCACGAGAAAGGATGCCACGTTTTTCTTGCCCCATACAGAGGGGGTTAGCTTTCATGAGAACGTGAGACCCATTGTCGCTGAAACAATAATCGAGAAGCATTTTCCAAATGGTTTTCGGGATACGAACCTGAATGAATGCCTTGAGTCCAAAGGAGTCGAGGAACTTGTGGTGTGTGGAATGATGTCGCACATGTGTATAGACGCAACAGTGCGGGCTGCGTTCGACAAAGGATACTCCTGTTTAGTCGCCCATGACGCCTGTGCAACAAAGAACTTAATTTTCGATGATGTCGATATCCCTGCACGACATGTTCACGGGGCGTATATGGCTGCGTTGGCGGCAGTCTATGCGAAAGTTCTGGGTGCTGCAGAAATTATCGAAATACTGATGAAACGCTTAACATAATGTATCGGGACGCGATGTAGCGGACGTTCGACAACTTCCCGAGAGAAAGCCTCGCGTTACATTCAGTGCTGTTCGGGGTTTCACTTGGTGCTCATGTTTACTGGTTGTCCGCTTCGCGAAAGGGATTCCTTATAGTGACGCCGGCGATGGTTTGGCCGTTGGCAAGGTCTTCGGACAGAAGCGTGGTGCAGTTGCCTTTTATGGCTGCCTGAACGATCATGGCGTCCCAGAACGACAGGCTGTGTTTCACGTGCAGGTCGATCCCGTTGAGAATATCCTCTCCATCGTTCACTATCACCTGCCAGTGAAGGAGGTCGCTCACGATACCTCTTGCTACGTCGATCGGTAGCGGTTTCTCGATCTTCCGGGTGGCCGTGACAAAAAATTCTTGCAGGACCTGTGTACTCAAGACTCCCTGCCCCGACTCCCATAATTCCGTTATTCGCCGTCTCGCGATCTCCCGCTTCTGTGCTGCGGACTTGTCGTACGCATAGATGAGGATGTTGGTATCGACGAATATTCTACCTTCGGGCATGCAGTTCCTCCCGGGTAGCGGACACGTGCCCCCGGCTGCCCATATTCAATCCATGGTCGAGGAGCCTTAACTGCCTATCCCTGGCCTTTCGGTAGCCGGTTGCCTCCCCCACCTCCTCTTCGAGTGTCCTGCGGATAAGCTGGTTGAGAGACGTCTCTCTCTTTGCGGCAAGAGCCTTGGCTTTCTTTAAAAGCGCCTTTGGCAACGATATGGTGAGATTCTGTTTCTCCATCGTGCGCGCCTCCCCTTCTTTGTAGTCACATAAATATGTGTAGCACGTAAATATGTGACTGTCAATGCCCAGGGCTGGTAATAGAATGCTATGCCAAGTTGCATTCGAGTGGAGACCGAGGCGCTCCTAGGCCTGGGCTGCGGAGGCGTACCTGGTGGTACGTCGAGTAAGAACAGGCCGACGGGCAACGAAGGTATACGCTTGAAGGCGACTTGGCATCAGGCCTTCTTCAGGATTTCCACCACCCCTTTATCCCCATCAACCCGTATATAGTCACCATCTTTGATTGATCGGGTAGCGCGCCACGTGCCGACTACTGCCGGAATGCGGTATTCGCGCGCGGTGATGGCCGCATGCGTGAGCATGCCGCCGGTATCCGTAACCACCGCCTTGATTTTGGGAAAGAGAGGGGTCCAGGCCGTTGCCGTATAGGGGCAGACGAGGACGTCGCCCAACTCGAGTTTGGGGAAGGCGTCGAAGGTCGTGACCACGCGCGCAATGCCTTCGGCTACACCCGGCGAACCCGGGTAGCCCTCGAAGACGTCCATCACCTGAAGCTCATCGACCTTTCCGGCTTTGAGTACCTCATCGACCATGCCGAAAACTTTGACCAGGATCGGGTCCTCTGCTTTTTCGGGTATCTTTCCCAGCGTGAGGGGGCATTCCTTAAGCTCGGCTGTCAGATTCCATCCCTCTTTTCTCTCTTTGACGAGGGGTGGTATGAGCCTGTGGAAATGATAGAGTGCGGGCACCCTGTTCTCAGCGATCAACGCAAGAGCCTCTTCCAGTTCATAGTAGTTCAAGAAGAAGACATCGTCCGCAGCGCTGAGCAAACCGTAATGGGTCAGCCTCCTGCCGCAGGCCATAGCCACATCGTGCAGGCCGGCGGTTGAGGCACCGTCAATGTAAAACCCATGATCTTCCTGGAATCGATAAATCTTCCTGCCTATGTCGAGCTGACTCTTGAATGCTTCCTGGTCCTTCGCAGGCAGGCCGCCCATAAACCGCTGTGCTGCCTGATCCGCTTCTTTTATTGCAGCCGCACGGTCAGCCTTAATGTCCCAGCCCTGCCGTGTCTTAGGGATGTACGTCTTCACCGTATCTATCACCGGGGACGGATCCTCGATCCAGGTTGGGAAAATGATATCCAGGTGGCCTGCGGTGATCCGGTGGCCGTATGTTTCGAGAAACGTCTGGAGAGCGGCAATCCAGGGAGCAGCCTTTGGATCCTTCTCGAGAACAGGAAAAATATCTGCGGCCTCTCGGGAGAGAATAGTTTCGGCTATGCCGCAGGTGTCTGCTAACCGCGCCAGTTCCCACATGCCTATATCCGTCCCCGTAGCCATGGTGTCGAGGCCTTTCAACATGACCGTAAAATCCTTCTCCGCAAGACCATGCTCTTTACAGAATGCCTCAAAGCCGAAGTAGAGCATGTCGGCTACGTACATCGTGATGAAGTGTATCTCCCAGTTTCTCCTGTTGATCGCTTCACTTCTGCGAAGCGCCTGGTGGAGGTCGGCATCGGCAAAGCCGTCATGGACGGATGCCATATAGATGAGCCCCTGCTTCACCTCGTCCATATAGCCGTTGTAGAAGGTGTCCCAGTTAGGCCGGCAGTAGGCCAGAAGCTTTTCGAATTCTGCTGCCCGTTTGCTGATCTCTTCCGGATCGGTGAGGGCCTCGAAACCGAGCATGGCCCTCCCTTTGTAAATCTTCACATGGCCGCCCTTTGAGGGGGGGAGTTTGGTTACTTCGGCGCCGACGTGGTAACCCCAGGCATGGTGCTTCTGAATAGTGGTCATGCCCAGCGGGCAGATGGGGTAGGGCTGGTGGAGGTCATCGCGGAACCAGAAGATATCCGCATCCTCAGGCAGCCGTAAGGTTCTCAAGCTTGATATGCTTCGATCATGAGTATCAAGGTTGATCTTCTCAGACATATCGTCCCCCTTTCATGTAGTCATTCACCACCCGTCTGCTGAGATGCAGCATATGCGCAGAGGGAAGATGGAAGACCGCTTCGCTAGGAAGACCGCTGCGCTAGGAAGCACCCCGAAGACAGACTTGTTGAGCTTCCATGCTTTGTCTTACACTTCCTAGCCCGCAGGGCGATCTTCCATCTTCCTAGTCGCGTCCACCCGCAGAGCGGGTATCAATGCGACGATCTTCCATCTGCCTTTTCTCATGTCTTCAGGTGGAAGATCCGCTCTGCATTCTTGCCGAGCATCAGGTCCACTTGATCCTGGTTGTAGCCCATCTCCGCGCCGGTCTCCTTTATAGCTTTGATCGCGCCTTCCGGATCACCGACCCGATGTGCGTAGTCAGTGCCCATGATCAGGTGGTCAGGACCCACCCATTCAAGGCAGCACTTCATAGCCGGGCTGTAGAAGGACGTCGTATCGGGATAGACCCTGGTCTTGTACGTGATGTCGGGTGACTCTTTAAGCTCGATACCCCATTCCTTGCCATACCCCTTGTAAGCATCCTGAATTCTGCGGACGAAATACGGGACGGTCCCACCCAAATGACCGTGGATAATTTTCAAGTTCGGAAATTTCGCGAGCACGCCCTGGAAGATCATGCTCATGACCGCCATGCTCGTGTCGAGCACGTACCCCCATAGTTGATACGGCAGCTTCATCATGTCCATGACGGAAGCGGTCAGAGGCAGCGTCGGATGTAACGAGCATAGGCATGTCGTACTTGTCGATAAGCTCATAAATGGGATGGAATTTCTCCAGAAAGATGGCTTCCCCATTGACATTGGAAAACATCTGAACACCTACGGCGCCCATTTTCTTGCACCGTTCCAATTCTTCACACGCCGCGTCGACATCCTGATAGGGTAACGATGCCATATGATAAAAGCGGCCGGGATATTTTTGCGCCGCATCCTGAAGATAATCATTGCACTTTTTCGCCCAGTAGATGCCGATATCCCTCTCAAGAGTCTCCGGTCCCGGAAGAGTCACTGTCAGGAGTTGTACGTCCAGGCCTGCGGCATCCAGGTCGCGTATTCTCGCTTCCAGATCGTAATGGCCTGCCCTGTCGATGTGGCCCACGGGCACTCCTTTGAAAAACATGCGATAGTGCGTGCCGCCGTCGTGAACACAATACGGGCTGTTGTCCTTGCCTCTCGATATCAGGTAATCGATATATTCCTTGGGAAACCAGTGGCAGTGCACATCGATAGTCTTTTGCGCCATAGTGCTGAGTCCTCCTCGTGGTTGATTATTTCTATCCTACTCGCCTCCCGCTTTCGCTCTGCGGGCCTGCAGGATATAAAGCTTTTCCTTTTCAAACGCCCATTCGATGTCCTGGTGGCAGCCATAGTGCGTCTCGATCAGGCACGCCGTCCGACACAGCTCATCGAGTTGAGCATCCGTAAGCGTGGGCTGACCCACCTTCTCGGAGGCGACTTCTGCCCACACGGCGCCTCCGCCTTCAGCCTGTATGTATGTCTCATGCTTCTTTGCGATCTTCTTATTCTTGATCTCAACGGGACTCTTCGAGAGGATGTAGAGATCGCTCTGGCACTTGCCGCAGACAACGGTCTCTCCAAGACCCCAGTTAGATTCGATCACGATCTCGTTCTTGGCTCCTGTTATGGGGTTGACTGTAAAAAGGACTCCGGCGACCTCCGAGTTGACCATGAGCTGGATGGTCGGGGCAATGACCGCTTTTCTATAATCGAGTCCCTTCGAATGGCGGGCGAAGGCGGCGCGGGTCGACCAGACCGAAGCCCAGCACTCCCTCACTTTTTCCACCACACTCCCCGCTCCCCTGAACGTAATGGAAGGTGTCCATCATGCCCGGAAAGGATGAGACCGGCGACTCCTTAACAGCAACCGAAGACCGGACGGCAACAAAAGGATCTTTCACCTCTAGCTAATTTCGTATAGTTCTCGATGATCTCCTGCGCAATTTCAGGCGGCACGGGCGCACCAACGATCAGTTTGCGGATCTCCGTTGCTTTATTCTCCAGGTCCTGAAGATCGTCGAAATTTATAGTGGCAGCAATACGCGTCTATCGCGTCTGTCAGGTTATTCACCGTAAGATGGTGGTAATACGCATCACCCAGCACGGCAAATCCGTCAGGCACACTTAACTGGAGACTGGTCAGCTCGCCCAGATGAGCAGCCTTGCCGCCACACTCCTCGAACATGTCCTTGCCCAGTTGTTGAAACCCTTTAACGAACATTACCCTGCCTCCTGGAGCTCAATCCTATTCCCGAAAGATTGTCCTTCTTCCGATACATCGATCATTACACACAGGACGCTTAGCTGTCAAGGAGAACCGTGGAAAAGAGATACCGAGGAACATCAATCGGTGCGCCGGCGGCACATGTCAGTGTGGTCAGCGCTGAGTGGCTGTTCTCAAAACGCGATCAGCTCCGTGCAGCGGCAGCCGCTCGCTTGAGCGTAATCTTCTGCCAGACCACTACCAGCCCGACCAGCGCCATGCCGAGAAAATCGTAGGCGACGTTCGAATAGACCAGCAGAAGCCCGCCGACAATCAAAGCAGCCCGCTCCCATAGCGCAGTCCGGCGCAGAAGCCACGTGCTGGCGCCTCCCGCTATGCCCACAATGCCCATCATGGCTGTGACGAACGACCAGATCATATTGAACGGGGAACCCTCCAGAAGCAGGCCGATCCCGTCAGGCGTCAGCACGAACATAAACGGCACGATGAAGGCCGGGATCGTGTATTTCCACGCCATCATCATGGTCTTGAACGGACTCCCGCCGGTGAGCGCCGCTGCGGCAAAGGGAGACAGTGCCGTCGGCGGTGAAACTTCTGAAAGCACCGCGTAGTAAAAGATGAACATGTGCGCTGCAAAGGCCGATACCCCAAGCTGTATCAGAGCCGGGGCGGCGATGACGGCCCCGATGATGTAGGTTGCGGTAACGGGCACGGCCAAACCGATAACCCACATGAGGATACCCGTGAAAACCGCGGTTAAAAAAAGGTTGCCGTGCGCGTAGCCGATGATGATGCTGGAGAACTTCAACCCCAGTCCTGTAAGCGTCACCACGCCCACAATGATGCCGGCGCTGGCGCACGTGCAGGCTACCGAGAGGACCCCGAGAGACCCCGAGCTTAACGCTTTGATAGTTTTCTTGTAATACAGCGCGGTATCCTTGCGCAGGAAGCTTGAAGCGAAGGCAAGCACGGTAGCCCAGAATACCGACCATATTGGCGAAAAGCCAATCACCATGAGTACGACGATACCGATAAGCGAGGAGAAGTGATACCAGTACCTGCGGGTGAGCGTCAGGACAGATTCGCCGGAGCTGGCCTCGATGCGCTTTGCGCCGAATCGTTTTGCGTCAAACTCCACCATCAGAAAGATGGACCAATAATAGAGAATGGTCGGCACGATGGCCATCTTTATCACCTGAAGGTACGAGACTTTGAGAATCTCTGCGATCAGGAACGCGGCCGCACCCAGCACCGGAGGCGAGATGATTGCTCCTATTCCGCCGGCAGAGAGGAGTCCTCCTGCCGACTCTTTGTCATAACCAGCCTTTTGAAGCATCGGATACGCTACCGATCCCAGTGTTACTGTCGTAGCCACGCCGCTTCCCGAAGGTCCGCCAAGAAGAAATGAGGCCATGGTCACGGTCCTGCCGGCGGAGGTTGGTTTCCCGCCCATGATTCTGAAGGAGAAGTCAATAAAGAACTTGCCCGCTCCCGAGTATTCCAGGATCGCCCCATAAATGGTGAAGAGAATGATAAACGTCGACGATACATCGATGGGTACGCCGAAAATGCCTTCCAATGTCATATACATGTGGCCGACAATGCGCTTCACAGAGTAGCCCCGGTGCGTCCATGGGGCCGGCAGCGACGGGCCGACATAGGCGTAGATGAGAAATGCGATTACCACAGCAGGCATGATCCATCCGGTTGAACGCCGGGTCGCTTCGAGGATCAGAATGATAAGGACTGATCCGAAGAAAAGATCCCACGCATCCGGCGTTACTGCGCGATAGACAAACTCATTAAAATCTATCAGCATATAGGCAATGGTCGACGCGCCCAGCAGGGCAAGCAGAACATCGTACCATCCGATGGAGCCGGTCTTCTTTTTGAAAGGTGGAAAAACCAGGTAGCCGAGGAAGAGCACCATGCCTACGTGAACACCACGCAGGACCTGCGTGGTGATCGTTGCCACCGCGGCATCGAGATGATACAGGCTCATGAAGACGGCAAAGTAAGTAACGAAAAGCTCCTTCCATCCGGAGAGCCTGCGGGTGAAACCCTCTTCCTCCTCTATATACTTCTGCGCTTCCTTAATGCGCTCGTCGGAAACCTGTTCCATGCGTTTTTCCGGTTCTTTGCTGTCTTTGTCGTTGCTCACAGAACGCCTCCCAACGCCTGACGAAACTCAATCGTCGTGCGTCCGCACTCTTACTACTACCGGCTCGCCATCAGGAACGAGTCCTTTAAGGCGAATGCTTCTTTCTCCAACGGCCAAAGTATGATGCTCGTAATCGTGGCTACGAAGTCTGAACTCTCCTACCGGCCGGTACAACAGGGCCGTGCCGTGCCCGTCAGATATAAGCCGGTAATATTCAAAGACGCCCTCGGAGGGGCTCTCCACCTTGATCAGACATATTCCGTCCGGGGGCTTGTACACAAACGTCTCCCTCACAGGAGCCAGATCGATCGAATTTATAAACTCCAGACAAAACGTTGTCCCCTGTTCAAGGGGCAGGCGGGCTGTGAGTTCCCCGGACTCCACTCGTGCTACCTCAAGATAGGTAGCAGCCCACATCGCCGGGGGCGTGACAAACCATGCGAATGCCAGAAGGATAGCGATCCCGAGAGCCATCGATCGGCCCTACATCTTCGCTCCCTTCTCCTTAAAGAATTTGACGGCGCCCGGATGGTAGGGCACGACGGTCTTGATGACTGCATTTTCGAGCGTCAGTTCGGTTGCCTGACTATGGACGTTTACCAGTTCCTGCTTATGGTCGAACATTGTTTTCAGGATATTGTATATCAGGGTTGGATCAGCGCTGGTATTGCAAACCAGCACGTTGGGGATCCCGACCACGCCCACCTCGGCGGTCATTTTCGGATAGGCCGTCTTAGGAATCACAGCTTTGACATATACCTGACCGTATTTTTTAAAAATGTTGGCGATGTTGGTATCAGTCGGCACGAGCTTCATAGAGATGCCGGGTGTGGCGGCGAGATCAAGGATTGCTGCAGTGGGAAGCCCGCCAACCCAGAAGAAACCGTCTATCTTGCCATCCTTCAGCGCATTGGCCGATTCTACCACGCTCAACCGGTCGCGTCTGACATCCTTGTCAGGATTGAGCCCTGCCGCCTCGAGGACCCGGAATGCTACCACCTCTGTCCCGCTTCCAGGCGCCCCGGTGGAAACCTTTTTCCCTTTCAGGTCTGCGACCGATTTGATATTGCTGTTCGCGAGAGTTACCAGATGAAAATAGCTGACGTACAGGTGGGCGACCATGCGTACGGGGAGCTTGCCTTTGAAGGGCGCTTTTCCTTCCATGGCGTCGTACGAAAGGTCCGGATAGGCATAGCCCAGGTCAGCTTCTCCCGCGCCTACCAGCTTGAGGTTATCCACCGCGGCTGCCGTCACTTCGGCAGTCGCTTCGACGCCGGGTAGATATTTTGAAATAACGCTGGCGATGGCTCCTCCGTAAGGATAATAGACGCCACCCGTGCCGCCGGTGGCGATCGATATCCGGACTTTCTTCTGCGCCCATACGGAAGAGACGCCTATCACAAGGCTTATGGCCAACAGCAGAACAAGAGATCGTTTCATATAAGATCCTCCGGCTTATAATTCGTTGATGGGAACGCGCGAATCTCTCCGGCAAGACTACAACCAGGTGCTTTCCATGTCAAGGACGAAATCGATCTCCGACATGGTCGAAAGGAATCACGGAGGACTGAGCATCCCAAGTTCAATTAAGGTCATTATGGCTACCGCCCCGCGAGCATCATCCGGCACTGTCTTAAACCAAAAACAGTCTGCATGATGCATAAAATCCTTGAAAGACCTTCGAGCTGCGTAGTATATGATTGCACTGACCGGCAACGAAAAGGAGGAGCTCTTGATCCTGGGAGATACGCTTAACAAGGCATACAAGCTCTATGCATCAAAGCCGGCGATCATCTGTGGCGGCAGACGGTGGACGTACGGCGAGTTTTTCGACCGAGTTAAGCGCCTTTCGCGCTTTCTTATAAGTTCCGGAATAGGTCATGATGGAAAAGTTGCCATTCTTCACCCCAATTGTCACTACTTTCTCGAAACATATTATGCGGCCGCCCGGATCGGGGCTGTCTCTGTTCCCATAAACTTCAGGCTCTCACCGCCTGAGATCGCCCATATTCTGAATCATTCAGAGTCTAAGCTATTGGTGGTCGACCCAATGTTTAAAGCCCAGGTGAATGCCATAAGGGCGGAGATTCCGGGTGTCACACGGATCCTGTGGACAGGCGAAGGTGCAGACGCCGATTTGACCTACGACTTGGTACTTGAGCACCAGGAGAGCGCCGACCAACCGCTCAGTATTGCGATCGGGCTGGAGGATACGGCCCAGATCTATTATACCAGCGGAACTACGGGCAAGCCGAAAGGGGTTATGCTCTCCCACAAGAATGTGTACGTCCATGCCCTGGGGACCATCGCGGAACTGCACCTCACCGATAGCGACGTCTGGGTCCACGTGGCGCCTCTCTTCCACCTTGCCGACGCGTGGGCCACCTGGGCTATCACCTGGGTGGGCGGCACCCACGTGATCGTCAGAAACTTCGACCTGAAGACCGTTTTCGACACGATCCAGAGAGAGAAGGTGACCATTACCAATCTGATTCCTACGATGCTCAACCTTATGGTAAACCACCCGGATGTAGGCAGTTACGACTACCGAAGTCTCCGTGTCCTCTTGAGCGGAGGTGCTCCTATCGCTCCTGAGGTCGTCCGGAAGATTGTCGAGACCTTTAGGTGCGATTATGTTCAGACGTATGGGATGACAGAGACGAGCCCTTATCTGACCTTGTCCCTCCTCAAGGGCCATCTGAAGAATCTTTCCGACAGGGAGCAACTCAGCTACAAGGCAAAAACGGGGAGGGAATTTATCGCTGTCGACCTGCGGGTAATTAATGACCAGGGCAAGGACGTGGCTGCCGATGAGCGCGAAGCCGGAGAGATCATTGTGAAGGGAGACATTGTGACGGCCGGGTATTGGAGAGCTCCGGAAGAAACGCAGAAGGCGATTAAGAATGGGTGGCTCTACACGGGCGATCTGGCGGTCATCGACAGCGAAGGGTATGTGACCATCGTCGACCGCAAGAAGGATATGATCCTGACAGGAGGCGAGAACGTCTATTCGACCGAAGTAGAAAATGTCCTCTACATGCATGCCGCAATTCTTGAGTGCGCGGTTATCGGGGTGGCTGACCAAAAGTGGGGCGAAGCAGTCAAAGCTATTGTCGTGCTGAAACCCGGTCAGCAGACAACCGAAGCCGAGATCATCAAGTTCTGCAAGGATAGGATGGCGCACTATAAGGCGCCCAAGACCGTGGAATTCACCGAGACCTTGCCAAAAACGGGCTCGGGAAAGATTCAGAAAAAAGAACTCAGGGATAGGTACTGGGAAGGCCGATCCAAGAGAGTGCACTAAGATCAAGAATGGCTCTCCCCATTATCTCAGGATTCTAACGACGGAATCGCTCGTCCCGACATGGTAGGGCCAATTCGCCTTCATGACAATACTGTAAGAACAGAAAGGAGACAGCTATGGAAAAGATTGAGATCGCAGCCGACAGAATCTACTATCCGATGCCTTGCTCACTTGTCGGAGCAAACGTCGGAGGAAAGCCGAACTATCTCGCCGTGGCCTGGTTCAGCATGGTACACCCCAAGCCGCCGTACGTCATGATCACGATGAACAAGGCCCATTATACCAACGCCGGCATCAAGGAAAACGGCACATTCAGCGTCAACATTCCTTCAGCGGAAATGGTCGAGGTCACGGACTACTGCGGTCTCGTGTCCGGAAGCAAGTATGATAAGTCGAAACTTTTTGAAACATTCTACGGTAAACTGAAAACAGCTCCCATGATCAAGCAGTGTCCCTTCAGCGCGGAATGTAAGCTGATACAAACTGTGGAGTTGCCGGCAGAGGAGCTCTTTATCGGCGAGATAGCAGGTGTTTACACAGAAGAGCGCTATCTCACCGAAGGAGTTCCTGACATCAGGAAGATGAACCCCATACTGCTCCAGCTGCCGCAAAAGAAGTATATGATGATGGGCGCAGAACTGGCGGCCGCATGGGAGGTCGGTAAGAAGCTGATTAAATAGTAGACCGGAAAATAGGAAACGGGCCTTCCAGGGGTACTGAAAGGCCCGTTCCGGAAGTTACTTCTTCTTGGCCTTGTTCAAGCCCTGCTTTAACGTACTGGAGACTGAAAATTTCACCGCCTTGCGGGCCGGAATCTTGATGGGCTGGCCGGTGCCCGGATTCCTGCCGGTCCGTGCCTTCTTCTGCACGACAGAGAAGACGCCGAGCCCCGGAAGTGCAACCCGATCCCCTTTCTTGATCGATGCTGTCACCATATCCACGAACGCAGAAAACATATCGTCTGCCTGCTTCTTCGTCACCTTTCCTGCCTGGGCCAATTTTGCGACGAACTCTTCTTTGGTCATGTTACTCCCCCTTCGTAGAATTTTGACAACTGCTTTTCCTTTATACGCCTAACTCCTCCGGTAGGCAAGTGAAAAATGAAGTGTGCGACGAAAAAAATAAGATAGCGCACGCGTGGCTCATTTCTTTGCCCATTGCCCGTTGTCGTTCTGTATCCACCAACCCGGGTGCGACTTTTCCCGCCAACTGTTCGCGAAGATCTTTTGAATCTGCGGCAATACGTCAGGCGGATATTTATTTGCTGTCTGAATCTCCTTGTAAAGCGCGGTCCGGTCTTTATTCATCTGATCCACAAACTGCTTGACCTGTGCCTGCTCTTTCAGGTCAAGGCCTGCCGAGTCCCGAATCTCAACGAACCCGTTGTTGTTCTCTCCCACCGCCGCTTTCTCGTAATATGGCTTCAGTTGCTGGAAATCGGTCCGCATCGAATCTTTGAGCGCGCGGATGGCCGGTGTAGACACGTTGACGTTTACCTGGGCATAGGCAGAATTCAGGCCCAGACTCACGCCGGCCATTATGCGCAACCGATCAATAATCCAGCTGGAATCGCCCGGTTTCGCCGGCGCCGGCGCCGGGGGTTTTTCCTCAGTCACGTCACCTACGACCTTGTCAGCTGCTTTTTGAACATCTGCTGCAGGGAAATAGATGTTAACAGTCACACACGCAGCCATCATGAGCAAACAGAAAAAAAAGGTGTGTCGCAATCTCTTCATAATATCCTCCTTGCAAAACCGTGATTCGTTAGCTTCGGGCCGCGGACTGTACGTCGTTATCCGTGATCCGTGCGTCGTAAGCCGCGCTCCGTTAGCCCTTGGCTTTACGCCGTAAGCCGTACGCCGTAAGCCTTTCCCTTATTCTATCACCCTTCTACGCCCTGAGAAACTTTTATCGGTTGTTCCTTCGGGCGAAAGATTCTACTAATGCGCTCCTCCATGTCACCGAAGCTGATACTGTTATCCGGGTTCTGGATGACCACGTCCAGTCCGCGAAGCCAGCCGCGGCGCACCAGATATTCTTTGCCTCCTTCATGAATCTTCCCTCTGACCGAGAAGGTATCGTTTTCAAGAGTGCAGAGTATGCCTATCCTGCTATAGGGATACTCCTTAAAGAACCTGTGGATGCCGCTGTTGAGTACAGAAGAGACCACGTCCGTACCGGTTCCCAGTACCGACAGGTTCTCCACGGCGGCAACGCTTATCACCTGACCGACCTTCTTCGTCGGGTCGGACTCCACATCCAGAAAGAAGCGGGCAGGTTGCCCGTACTCTATCATGAAGTTGGCAACGGAACCCTTGATGGTGCCCGTCATTTTACCAAGTGCGATTTTCCCTGTCAGTTTTTCGAGATCAATGTCATGGAAGAAAAGATCAAAACCGGTCTTCCTCCCTTTGGACAAGAGGTTTTCTGCGAAGAAGTTGGTCAACTCCACCGTACCACCGAATACATCCGCGTGCAGCCCCCCTTTTGTTATCCACCTCTCGCGACGATAGGCTATGCTCGAAAAATCGGCGTTGACCGCACCAGGTACTTCCGTTCCCGTCAGTTCGCGAGTGAGGAGTCCGAGATCAAGATGTTCAAGCGACATTGCGAGAACAAAAGTGGTCTCGGCTGAAAAGAGATCATGCGCTTCTAATCTGGGTAGCACCAACGCGCCTCCGTACAGTCTCGCGTCGATGCTCTTCAGCAATCGCAGGCTGTTCTGGGAGAAGACAAAGGGGATCTCAAGGTTTTCGAGCAGAAGCGATCCCTTTTGCAACTTCTTGATAAAGAGCAGCGCATCCTTGCTCTCCCGTGGCTCTGCTGCAGAAGGCTCCCATGGATAGGCCACATCAAAAGGCAAAGAAAGGGTCAATCCCTGCAAGGAAATAAAATCAGGAATAGTGAGCGCCGTCTCATCCACGCGGATTGTGCCTTCCACGAACGTCTTGCCCGCTTTCATTCTGGCCTCAAGTGTAAAATCGGACTGCCCGCTCAAAGCAATGCCGGAAAGAAGCGGATCACCCTCTTTAAGATAGTCCTTGAGGATCAGCGAGAAGAGCTTCTCATGCGAGAGATTTTTTCCGGTTGCCTTAAACAAAGATTCCGCGTCGCCGATCTGCGCTGAAACATTGTATTGGCCGGTTCCGGAGAGATCAAGACTGGCGCTGCCATCGAGGTAAGGTTCCGCATCAGCGCTGTAGTTGCCTGATGACGCGACAATGACCCGCTCGCCCTTGAAATTTCTGTAATACGTTCCCCAGAGAAGTTCGGCGTCCCCTGCGTCAAGAGCAAGATCGAAACGCGTTTTTTTCTCGGGACCGGAGCGGAGCTTCAGTGTGACGTTTCCTGTAATCCGCTGGCCGGCCTTCGAGGCGTCGCCGGACTTGAATCCTCCTTCCCGGAAGGTGAGATTCACGTCAGCCTTCCAGGTGCCGTCGGCTGCCCCTTCTCCCTTCATCTGCAATGCTCCTGATCCCTGAACGGACCATTTTCGGTAATCTTCCGGCAGCAAGGGCTTCAGTTGCGAGTAGAACTCCGTGAAGTTCACAGACGGCGCATCAAGCGAAGCTTTCCATGGTACATTGCCGTTTAAAGCGCCATAATACGATGCCGTGAACGGGCCCGTGCCGGGCGCTTTGCCGCGCGCCGGTTCGACGGCAATCCTGGTTGAATCAAACTCATAGAGAACAGTTCCATCAAGAGCGTATCCTTTGATGTCTATTTTTTGCTCGCCTGTCATAACAAGTGACCCGATCGTGACGTTCACCGGCTCAAGCTTTATCTTATGAGCGTCGAGATCAAACGTGGAAGAAAGGGAGAGGCTCTGAACGGAGGCTACACCAATTGAAGCAGAGTCAACAAGCAGCTCTGCCGAGCCCCGGGCTTTGGGGTTATTGATAGGCCCCGAAACATCAATATTCCCCTTGCACCTGCCGCGCCCCGCTGCACTGGTGTTCCCCTGCGAACTCAGCTCAATCGCAGCTTCGAAACGTGCGCTACCGCCGCTCTCAGGAGAAAAGTTCTTTACATCTGCCTGAAGACCGGTGAGCTTCACGTGCGTCTCTCCGTACGAAATGTCCACCTCACCTTGCTGGATCGCAAGCAGACGAACCGGGGGCAGTTTCTCAAGCGCGGAGAGATCGGTCTTCTCACTCTTCGCATCAAGGCGGAAAATAAGCCTTGGCCCTGTTATGACGAGCCTTTCCACCTCAGCGCTGAAGATGTTCTTTACGGTCGCTTTAACCTCGACATGCGCGATGGATGCGGAGGGACCATTGCCCTTGAGCGGCGTCATCACCAGTCCGGTTATGTTTCCTCGCAATGACGGTGAGAAGGAGACGGCCTGAACCTGTATACGATATCCCAGCACCGGCGCCGCAAGAGAAGCGATATGGTTGACGACAAAGGCAGACTGAAGCGACAGCCAGACAGCTACTACAAGCAGCAGAAGAAGTAGAGGGAGTGCAAGAGGAATAAGCAGCGATCGTTTCTTCACTACTTGAGTATAGTATCAGAAGATCGTCTAAGCAATACACGGATTGGGCTGCACCCGGAAGAGGGTACCTGTGTTCAAACACGGGTCATGAAAGAAAGTGCCTCGATCAGATATCGAGGATCACGAAGGCCTCCCACCCTTCATCCGTTTGATGCAAATTGAACCGGTGCAGTGTTACGGCCTTAACGTCGACAATCAACGGGTGTTTTTGCCGGTCAATGGCCTCACCATACAAAATGCCGTTGAGTCTGTATTTCGGTTGTTCATTCTTGATCGATACATGCTTCGCGCGCAGAAGCATCTGCTTCGCATCCTTGAAGAAGATAAGCTCGTTGAGAAAAGCGAAGAGTAGAAGGTCAAGCTGCTCGCGTTCCAGATCGATTGTCAGCTCACGCGAGAGTGCGATAGACGTGAGATCAGCCACCATCACGTTCATGGTAGCATCGGCAGAGGCAATAAAAACTTCTTCTATGCTTTTGCCCCAGGCCTCGAAAGCAACGTCCGCCAGAGCTATATCATCGCGGTACCTGTACGGCACGTCCGTTACCCTTTGATGTTTCCCAGCGGCAGAAGGCGAACCACCCGCTTGCTCAGGCCCGCCAGTTCCGTGGCCTCCACTACCTCGTCAATATTCTTGTAGGCTATTCCCGCTTCTTCTGCCAAGCCGCTCCACGATGCAGTGCGCACGTAGATGCCGCGGCTTTCCATCTCTTTCTGCAGTACCTGCCCCCTGACCATCTTTTTCGCCTGATGGCGGCTCATCGTGCGGCCGCTTCCATGGGCTGTGGTGTAGAAAGCCTCAGCGCCGCTTTTCAGTCCGGCGAGCAGATAGGAGCCTGTCTCCATGCTGCCTCCGATGATCACCGGCTGACCTGTCTTCTTGTAGTGATCGGGGAGCCCATCCATGCCCGGCCCGAAGGCCCTGGTAGCGCCTTTGCGGTGAATCAGCACTTCGCGTTTATGACCATCAACCTCATGTTTTTCAAGTTTTGCTGTGTTGTGCGCCACGTCATACACCATATGCATGCCAAGCTCTCTGGCGTCCTTGTGAAACACGTCTGAGAAGACTTCACGGATGCGGTGGAGAATGACCTGCCGGTTTGCGAAAGCCATGTTGATCGCGCAGGTCATGGCAGCAAAATAGTCCTGGCCTTCCTGCGAACGGAACGGAGCGCACGAGAGTTCCCGGTCATTCACCTTGATGCCGTACTTTCTTTCCATCACGCTCAGAAAAAGTTCCAGATAGTCGGTTGCGACCTGGTGGCCGAAGCCCCTGCTCCCGCAATGAAACATTATTGCGACCTGATTCGGCAGCGTGAAACCGAACGAGCGGGCAAGCGCCTCGTCAAAAATATTTTCAGGCTTCGCCACCTGAATCTCACAATAATGGTTTCCACTGCCCAGGGTGCCTATCTGATCGAAGCCTCGCTCGATGGCTCTGCGGCTGATCTTCGATGCGTCTGCGCCTCTGAAGCATCCTCCTTCTTCGGTGTTCTGCAAATCCTCAGGCCAGGCGTAACCCTCGGATAAGCACCAGCGCGACCCTTCTTCAGCAACTGTCTTGAATTCGTCCTTCGACAGCTTGATGAACCCCGTAGAACCAACGCCCGCAGGGACCTTGCGGAAAAGAGCATCCACAAGCTCACGCAGATGCGGCCGAACTTGCTCCAGGGTGAGATTGGTGAGCGCCAGTCTCATGCCGCAATTGATATCGAATCCGATGCCACCGGGCGAAATCACACCCTTCTCTGGGTCCATCGCTGCCATGCCGCCGATTGGAAAACCATATCCCCAGTGACCGTCCGGCATGCAGTAAGCGTACTTTACTATGCCCGGCAGACAGGCAACATTCGACAGTTGCTCGAACACGCCGGCATCCATCTCCTGTACCAGTTTGTCGGTACCGTAAATGCGTCCGGGCACGCGCATTCCGTCCTTGTATGTGACCGGAATCTCCCAGATTGTATTTGATATACGTACAACGCCTTTAGGAACAGGCATGATTCGCTTCGCCTCCTCACTTACCGTAGTCTAAGCCCGAGACGAATGAAATACAATCTGAAACCCCCGGCTATGGTTTCAAGGCTCCGGAAACCACCCCTTGTGGTTACCTGTCATTGGTGCCGACTCCTATTGGTAATTCAAGGGGCGGTCTCCCGCCCCTTGGTGAGAAGTCGTTAAAGGGAACGCTCTACTTCGGATTAGTTTTCGTGAATTTCAACCCTTCCAGGGTGATCCCGGCCATAAGCCCTTCCTGGCCGAAGACGAACCCGACGATGGGCTCTTTCAGTTTGGTGGTATCTACGGAACCTCCTGCTCCCAGCGTAACCAGGACAACGTTGCCGTCAAGGCCCACCTGCCATCCTTTGCTTGCCCTGAACTTTTTGAGCGCTGCCTCATCCATGAAGCACAGGATGAGGTTGAATTCCTCCGCGCCAATCTGGAGCCCCGCAGAACCTGCGGCCAGGTTGTAGTAGCCGACGGTCTTCCCGCCGACCCTCAGGGCTCCGTTGCCGTACTTTCCCCCTATGATAAGACCGGCCTGCTTGACCCTCGGCATCACGAGCGTACCCTTTGCGGCCTTGAGGAATTCATCGGCCCCTTTTACGTTAGCGGCGAAACGCTGAAGGGCTACATTCACACTTGCGTTGATCTCTTTCTTCGTCGCCGCCGAGGCCCCGTCCGGGATAACCAGTAGCGTGACAAACAGCGAGCAGAGAAGTATGACAAACATCAGGATGCCAAAGTGTTTTCTCATGAGCCTTCCTCCTTAGACAAACATTTTTTCCAACATAAGACGGAGATCACGAGAAAACAAGATGCCAGCTCATGGACCGGGGGGCCTTGCGAGTAGTATTGATGGTGGAATAGCGCATCGAATCCTTTCAGTTTGCACTATCGCATGGTTAAGGGGCTGAGGCGCGGACACTGTTTGGGGAAGACATGAAGCCTCTCATTCAACTGCAAAGAGTGGTCGCTTCGTGGATGATAACAAGTAAAGATTTCAGGAAGGCAGGGTGCACCATAGGCTGCCTACGAATGAAGAAACGCAATCATGATCGGCAGTCGAATGTTACGGTTCGGAGGGGCCAACGTGGCCGCCATCAGGGGCTCGCACTATAGACGAGGTTTTCACCTCCACTAAATAGATACCGTTGTCTTCAACGCAAAAGCAGGAGAGGCTATCAAATGAGCCGGAAGCAGCCTTTCCTCCTTCAAGGGTCGCGATGCCCTTGTAACGGCTTCCCTCTTCCCCATTGACCACTACAAACCATCTATCGCCTTGTTCAGCAACGTACGCCACGTGCTTACTGTCCGGGCTGAACAGAGGACTGCCTACCCCGATGCGATCGTAGGGCTTCTCCTCTTTCCCATCAATGACCACAAACCGTTCATCGTCTGCTTCAGCAAGATACGCCACGCGCTTACTGTCAGGGCTGAAGAGAGGGCCTCTTTCCGCAACGACATCGTATTTCTTCGCCTCTTTTCCATCAACGACGACAAACTGCTTCTTGCCTGTCTTAGCAGCATACGCCACGTGCTTGCTGTCCGGACTGAAAACAGGGCCGCTTTCCGCAATGCCATCGTACGGCTTTCCCTCTTGCCCATCAACGACGACAAACTGCTTGCTGCCCGATTCAGCAATATACGCAACGTCCTTGCTGTCCGGACTGAACAGAGGGCCACCTGTCCCAATGCTCTCGTGGCGTTTTCCCTCTTTTCCGTCAACGACTACAAACCACGAACCGCCTTCCGCGGCCCCATACGCCACGTGCTTGCTGTCCGGACTGAAAACAGGGCCGCTCGCCCCAATGCGCTTGTGGCGCTTCGCCTCTCTTCCATCGACGACGACAAACCTCTTGTGGTCTGCTTCAGCAGCATACGCTACCCGCTTGCTGTCAGGACTGAAAACGAGACTGCCTAGCCCGAGGCGATCGTATTTCTTTCCCTCTTTGCCATCAACAACCACAAACCGTTTGTCGACTAATGCGGCCTCGTACGCCACGTGTTTGCTGTCCGGACTGAACAGAGGGCCGCTTGCCGCGATGCCATCGTATGGCTTTCCTTCTTTCCCATCAACGATGACAAACTGCCTGCCGTCGGTCCTGGCAACATACGCCGCGTGTTTGCCGTCCGGGCTGAACACCACGCAATCTATTCCTGCGTTATCGTACGGCTTCCCTTCTTTCCCATCGATAACGACAAACTGCCTGCTGCCGGTCCTGGCGACATACGCCACGTGTTTGCCGTCCGGGCTGAAGAGAGGACCTCCCACGCCAATGCGGTCGTACGGCTTCTCCTCTTTCCCGTCAATGATTACAAACTGTTTGTTCCCGGTTTTGGCAATATACGCCACCCTCTTTCTGTCCCGGCTGAAAGCAAGGCTACCGTGCCCGAGGCGATCGTATTTCTTTTTCTCGTTTCCATCGACGACGACTAACCATGTACTGTCATTTGGCGCCCCATAGACGCGCTTGCTGTCCTGGCTTACCCTGGAATGCTCTTTTACCTCAGTTTGAACGAGAAGCCTTCCTGGAGTCCCCTCGTAGTGAGATCTTTCCTCTCCAAAGACTGCCGTGCTCACCATAAGAAAAAGAGGTATACACGAGAATATGAATCTTTTGACACAGTCACGGAATAGGGATTCAGAGGGATTCATTTCAAACCTGATTCTGTCAACCACCCACATTTTGCTGACATGCAGCCTACAATGTTTATCGGCCGGAATGCGCAGGAATAAAGGAACGAACAGGAGGAAGGCAGCGCAGTGCGTCCAACGCTTCTTTACATTAATCGGAGTCCGTCATTCCCGCGAAAGCGGGAATCCAGACCGGAAAGACTGGATTCCCCCGGCCTACCACGTGCCGGGACAGGCGGGTCAAGCCCGGAATGACAACCTTTCTTTCGGGGATGCGTGAAAATCCTCCGTAGAGGTATTATGTTTAGGCAATGAGTACCGGGGGATGCCGCGGGGCCGGACCCGATCAAATCCATAAGGAGGCAACGATATGCCCACATCATTGAAACCGTTAACAAAGGCGAGTGAAAAACTGAAGGAACTATTGAACGCGGCCATTGCAAGGGAGATTCAGGTAAGTGTCCAATACATGTGGCAGCACGTGCAGGTGATGGGTGTAAAAGGCGTCGCGGTGAAAGATCAGTTCAAACAGACCGCCATCGCGGAGATGAAGCACGCGGAATCGATTGCGGAAAGGCTCTGGTATCTCGGCGGCAAGCCCACCACGAAACCCGCACCGATCACTGTCGGCGGCAGTCTCAAGGAGTTCTGCGAACTGGACACAAAGGCGGAAGAGGAAGCTGTTGTTATGTATCGCCAGATCATCGAACTGGCTACCAAGGAAGGGGATACGACAACCGCTTTCATGTTCAAGGGAATCCTCGAAGACGAGGAAGAGCATCACGACCTGTTCACGACCATGCTGGAAGAGGTGTGACAGCCACGCGAGGATTTTTCCCATTCCAGGTAATCAGTACTAGTGGCGCATTCTCATGTCGTCACCCCGGTGAATAGCGAAGCATCCTGTAAGGAACCGGGGTCAGAGATCCTTGCAAAGACTGGATTCCGGCGCCGCCCGGACTTCGATCCGGGGTTTGTCGGAATGACGCAAAGGGCGACAACGTGGCTACGAACTGATGCAAGTGGGTACCAGTCGAAAGGAGGATAGCATGACTGAACCGGAACGCGTGGATCCAGGGGAAGCTCTTGAAAAAATGAAGGCGGGCGCTGCATTGCTCGTCTGCGCTTACGACAATGAAGAAAAGTTCCAGGCAGTCCACCTCGAGGGCGCCCTGTCGCTCAGCGAATTCAATTCGAGGCTCGGTGGGTTGTCCAGGGATCAGGAAATCATATTCTATTGCGCCTGACACGATGAGCACAGCTCTGCCGGTCAGGCAGCCAAACACAAGGATATGGGATACAAGAACGCCAAGGCGCTGAAGGGTGGCGTGGCAGCTTGGAAGCAGGCAGGCTATCGGCTCGTGTAGAACCCGGCGCCCCGGGGAATAGTTCTAAATCACATCGTAAGGAGATTCTTATGGAAAAACGGAAACCCAGGGTAAGCCATGTAATGCCGTGCTCGGTTGTGCTCCTCGCTGCCGGTTCTGAAGGCAAGACTGATGCGATGACCGCGACCTGTATGTTTATCTCCGAGGAGCCCCCACTGCTTGTGGTTAGTGTCGACAAACACAGCCTGACTCACGATTTTATCGAAGAGACCGCGGAGTTCACGCTGAATATAGCATCTGCTGATCAGGTGGGCCTTGCAAAGAAGCTGGGGGCGCTTCACGGGAAAAAAGTGGATAAATTCAAATCATTGGGTATCGGCACGGAGCCGGGGACGAAGGTCAAAGCTCCCACTATTAAGGATGCCTTTGCCGTTATCGAGTGCAAAGTAATCACTTCATTCCCGGTAAGCCGTTACACCCTCTACGTGGCGGAGGCAATCGACTATTCGATCTCAGAAAAAGCCTCTCCCGTCGCCTGGTATCAGGACCGGTACTACACGCTGACTGACGAGGTGCGCTAAAGAGGCTGCGATGAGCCTCAAATGTATATAGCGCCCTGAATTAAACCACTCCTGTTAGAAAGATTCTTCCGCTTGACCACCACGCGGAATACGATATACTATAGCAACATTGGTGGAACACTGCCGCACAGCCAACGCCTGCCACTATGATGTAATCTATCCTGCGCACGGGCATTGTCGCGGACAACTACGAATAAGAAACAATACTCCGCAAAGGCCGCATTAGCGGAACTGCAGATCCCGAGCCTATCCGGTCCGGGTGAAGAAAAGGGGAAAGACCCATGACAGCCCGATCAAAACTCCAAGGCAAGAAGCAGGGATCTGTGGTCAGTGAAGAAAAGAAGACACGCTCCCCGCGCGACAACGGTGCCTTCGCCATCGTCGGCATCGGCGCCTCCGCCGGAGGGCTGGAGGCTCTGGAGCACTTTCTGAAGCATGTGCCGCAAAGAAGCGGCATGGCATTCGTTATCATCCAGCATCTGGATCCGACGCACAAGGGGGTCATGCCGGAGCTCCTCCAGCGCGCGACCTCCATGCAGGTCGTTCAGGTGAAGGATCGCACCAGGGTGAAGCCGGACTGCGTCTATGTGATTCCGCCCAACAAGAGCATGTCCATCCTGCACGGGGTATTGCATCTGCTCGATCCGACGGCGCCCAGGGGCCTGCGCCTGCCGATCGATTTTTTCTTCCGCTCTCTTGCGGATGACCGAAAGGAGCGGAGCATCGGCGTCATTCTCTCGGGCATGGGCACCGACGGTACTATGGGTCTCAAGGCCATCAAGGAGAAAGCAGGGGTGGTCTTTGTGCAGGAGCCGGCCTCTGCCAAATTCGACGGTATGCCCAGAAGCGCCATTGATGCCGGCGTGGCGGACGTCGTCGCCCCGGCGGAAGAGCTGCCCGCAAGAATTATCGCCTATCTCAAGCACTCGCTTATCATCACCAAGCCGGGAACGCTTCTGGAGGGCAAGGCCCAGAGCGCGCTGGAAAAGGTCGTCATTCTTTTAAGGGCGCGCACGGGCAACGACTTTTCCCTGTACAAGAAGAGCACCGTGTACCGCAGGATCGAACGGCGCATGGGCATCCACCAGATTGACGGAATCACCGACTATGTCCGGTTTCTCCAGGAAAACCCCCAGGAACTCGAACTGCTGTTTAAAGAGCTCCTGATCGGCGTAACCAGCTTTTTCCGCGACCAGGCGGCGTGGGAACAGTTGAAGACAGAGGCCATACCCGCGCTCCTGGCCGGGCTTCCATCCGGTCGGGCGCTCAGGGCCTGGGTTCCGGGCTGCTCCACGGGGGAGGAAGCCTACTCTTTGGCTATCGTCTTCAAAGAAGCACTCGAGCGGATGAAGCATGCCGGAAACTTTTCGCTTCAGGTCTTTGCCACGGATCTGGACCGCGACGCTGTTGACAAGGCTCGCCAGGGCAGTTTTCCGGCCAACATCGCCGCGGACGTGTCTTCGGAACGTTTGAAGCGGTTCTTCTTTAAGGAAGAGCAGGGCTACCGCGTCGGCAAGGAGATCCGCGAGATGGTGATCTTTGCCACGCAGAACGTCGCCATGGACCCTCCCTTTACGAAGCTCGACATCTTAAGCTGCAGAAACCTTCTCATATACCTGGCCCCGGAGCTGCAGAAGAAGCTCCTGCACCTCTTCCATTACAGCCTGAGCCCCGGCGGCATCCTTTTCCTGGGGAGTGCGGAGAGCGTCGGGTCCTTTGCGAACGTCTTTAGCCCGTTGGGCGGCAAATACCGGCTCTATCGGCGGCTTGAATCCACACTCCCCGAGGAGCCCGTTGCGTTTCCCGCCTCTTTCGCCCCCGCCCGGCCGGATATGGAACAACCCCGTCCCTTGAAGCCCGCGGCCAGTCTTCAGTCGCTCGCGGATCAGGTGCTGTTGCAGCAGTATTCCCCGGCGGCAGTTCTTGTGAACAACAAGGGCGACATTCTCTATATCAGCGGGCGGACGGGTAAGTACCTGGAACCGGCAGCCGGCAAGGCCAACTGGAACATCTTTGCCATGGCGCGCGAAGGGCTGCGCCATGAATTGTCCGGCGCCTTTCAGAAGGCGCTCCGGCAGAAAGATGCGGTCACGATCGATAACGTCACTGTTGGAACCAACGGCGGAGTGCAGGCCGTTGACGTCACGGTTCAGACCCTCGACCGACCGGAGGGGCTGCGCGGGATGGTGATGATCGTCATTAGAGACGTGGTGCAGCCCCCCGAAACGGAGGAGTCGGGCAGATCAAAACGGGCGCCTGCCCGCAGCGCCCATCTGGCCCAGGTGGAGCAGGAACTCCGCGAGGCCTGCGAGGAACTGCAGAGTACGCGGGAAGAGATGCAGACCTCGCAGGAAGAGTTAAAATCGACCAACGAGGAGTTACAGTCCACCAACGAGGAGTTACAGTCCACCAACGAGGAGCTGACGACTTCCAAGGAAGAATTGCAGTCCATGAACGAAGAGATGCAGACGGTTAACCACGAGCTTCAGGCAAAGGTGGATGAGCTTTCACGGACGAGCAACGACATGAAGAACCTTCTTGAAAGCACGGACATTGCAACCTTGTTCCTGGACAACAAACTTCACGTGCGCCGTTTTACCAACCAGACGACCAAGGTCATCAAACTGATGCCGCGCGATGTGGGACGGTCCGTCACCGACATCACTTCCAGCCTGATATACCCGGAACTGGCCCATGATGTACAGGAGGTACTGCGGACGCTGGTCTTCTCTGACAGGGAAGTGGCCACCCAGGACGGGCGCTGGTTTGTCGTGCGCATCATGCCCTACCGCACCTTTGAGGACAAGATTGACGGCGTCGTGATCACCTTCACGGACACTACCGTTTCCAGGACGCTGGAGGCGCGGCTAAGAGAAAGCCTGGCACTCTACCAGGCCCCATTCGAGAGGATCGGGGAAGGCGTCCTGTTTCAGACATCAGGAGGCAACATCACCTTCGTGAACGCGGCGGCCGGGCGCATCCTGGGTCTGCCCCGTGACCGGATGCAAGAGCGCTCGCCCACCGATCCGCTCTCGCAGGCCATCCATGAGGATGGGTCGCCCTTCCCTGCGCAGGGCTGCCCGGCAATGGTCGCGCTTGCTACGGGCAAGCCGGTCGAAAACGTGGTGATGGGTATACTCAACCCCTCGTCTGGCCGGAGAGTGTGGGTCAACGTGAGTGCGACGCCTGTGGTGCTGCCGGGAGAAGACAAACCCTCGCACGTCTATATGATCTTTCACGAGATCGTTGAAGGCCGGGCGGCTCAAGGAGCCGACGGAAGTACCAAGGAGACCGGATTGTGAAAAAGAAGAAGGGTACGCCCAAAGAGGCCGGGCTTCGCCGCCGGGCTGAAGAGAAACTCGTTGGGAAGAAGAGAGAAGCCGTCCATCTCCCCGCGGAGGAAGACGCCAGGCGTATGGTTCATGAACTGCAGGTCCATCAAATAGAGCTGGAACTGCAGAACGAAGAACTTATACAGGCCAGGGAAGAGCTTGAGAAGCAATTCGAAAAGTATTCCGACCTCTACAACTTTGCCCCGGTGGGCTATTTTACGCTCGATGAGCACGGGGCCATCCTGGAGGCCAACCTCACCGGCGCAAAGCTCCTCGGCACGAACCGGTCCAGGATGAAGGGCAGGCGCTTCGGCTCTTTTCTTTCCAGTGAATTCCATCCCGCCTTCGATGCGTGCCTCGGTGCAGCATGCGATGGAACAGCCGCACAAGCCTGTGAGGTAGCGGTCGCAGGGGATCGACGCCGGTATCTGAAGATTGAGATCACAGGCGTGAAGTCCGGTGAGAGCGAGACCCGGCAGTGTCGGATGGCAGCGATGGATATCACGAGGCGCGTGCAAGCGGAAGAAGCCCTGAGGGAGAGCGAAGCCCGGCTCAAGTTAGCGCTCGCTTCGTCAAGTACAGGGGTATGGACGTGGAATGTGAAGACCAACGACGTATTCTGGTCCGCCGAGTGTTATGAAATCTTCGGATCGAAAGAGTTTGGAGGGACGTTTGAATCCTTCGCAAGACTCCTCCATCCTGAGGATGCGCCCGGAATGATGGCTAAGATCGGGCAGGTATCGATGAACCAACCGATGTTTAGAGCCGAGTTCCGAATCGTCCGTCCCGATGGCGTGATTCGATGGCTGGCGAACTCCGGCCAGGGCTACTTCGACAGGACAGGAACACTGCTCCGTATGGTCGGTACCGTGCAAGACATCACCGAACGCAAGCGGGCCGAGGAGAAGCTGCGCGCAAGCGAGGAACGCCATCGGTCCTATATCGAAGTGACAGGGACATTGGGCTGGACTACAGATAGGTATGGTGAAGTTGTAGAGGACTTACCCACGTGGAGGAACTTCACCGGTCAGAGCGCGGAAGAGATCACGGGTGCGGGATGGGCGAATGCTCTTCATCCGGACGATGTTGAACAGACCATGCGTGCCTGGAATACTGCAGTTGCGACAAGAAGTGATTATGAAGTCGAATATCGTATACGCAGGCGCGATGGTATGTATCGAGACTTCCTGGCCCGTGGTGTCCCTGTATTCAATCAGGACGGAACTATCCGGGAATGGGTTGGGACGTGTATCGACATCACCGAGCGAAAGGCCTCCGGGCAGATTCTGCACCGTTACGAGTTATTGTCGCAACACAGCCGGGATATCGTTCTCTTCATGCGCCGCGACGACGGGAAGATTCTGGAAGCCAACGCCGCCGCCACGGATGCCTATGGCTACAGCCGCGATGAACTGCTGAAACTGACGATCAACGACCTGCGCGCCAGCGACACGCTCGGGCTGACCGACGGCCAGATGGCCCAAGCCGATGCACAGGGCATTCTCTTTGAGGCCGTCCATCGCTGTAAGGATAGAAGCACCTTCCCGGCAGAGGTCAGCTCCCGGGGTGCAACCATCGACGGGACACGCATGCTGATCAGCGTGGTCCGGGATATCACCGAGCGCAACTTGCTGGATCGTGCCCTTCGCCGGGCCCATGATGGGCTCGAGCTCAGGGTGCAGGAACGCACCGCGGAATTGGAAAAGGCCTACGAGGCCCTGCGTGTGGAGACGGAGCAGCGCCAGGGTGTAGAGGGGCAACTCCAGCAGGCGCAGAAAATAGAAGCGGTCGGCCTGCTTGCGGGCGGTATCGCCCACGACTTCAATAACATCCTGGCGGCCATCCTCGGGTTTGCGGAGCTGGCCCAAGACGACACTCCTGAAGGGTCACCGGCCAAAGGCCATCTAGAGAAGGTTTACACCGCCGGCATCCGTGGAAGGGATCTCGTGAAACAGATCCTCACATTCAGCCGGAAGGCAGAACAGGAGAAGCGTCCGCTACAGCTCGCCACTGTGGTGAAGGAGACACTGCAGCTCCTCAGGCCCGTGCTCCCCGCTACAATAGAGATCAGGACGAACCTACAGAGCGAATCGGGATTCGTGCTCGCGGATTCGATCCAGATGCAGCAAGTCATTCTGAATCTTTGTACCAATGCCGCCCACGCCATGAGACGAACAGCAGGACTAATCTCAATCGATCTCTCCGATTACAGATTCTCCTCTTCAAAGGATGCGCCTGATCCCGCGATGAGCCCCGGCCTTTACGTGCGGCTCAACGTAAGCGATACCGGGGAGGGCATGTCACCGGATGTACTCGAACGCGTATTCGATCCGTTTTTTACAACCAAGCCCCGCGGAGAAGGGACGGGGCTTGGCCTGTCCGTTGTTTACGGCATCGCTACGAGCCATGGAGGCGCGATTACCGTGTCAAGCGAGCAGGGCAAGGGTTCGTCCTTTACGGTTTATCTTCCGAAACACCGCGAGGATAGAGCGCGAGACTCCGCCGGCGCGGATGGCGCGATTCCCCGGGGGCACGAAAGGGTACTCTTCATTGACGACGAAGAGGATATCGCAGCACTAGGCGATAGAATGCTGACGGGCCTCGGTTACCGGGTAACCTCCAGGACGAGCAGCAGGGAAGCCCTCTCGCTCTTCAGACTGAATCCGTCAGCCTTTGATGTTATCGTCACCGATCAAACAATGCCTGAGCTCACGGGGTTGGAGCTTGCAAAGGAGATCCTTGCCCTGAGGCCTGATATGCCTATCATCATGTGCACGGGTTTTAGTCATGTCGTTGATGCCGGCATGGCAAAGGCGGCCGGCATAAGGGCCTTTACGATGAAACCTCTGATCAAGAAAGAGATAGCGCAAATGATCAGAGGGGTGCTCGATAAAGAGAGCTAAAGCCGGCTCAGCGCTTCCCATTCAGTACGCTGCGTGTGGTTCGGGCCCTCATCCCTCTTCGCCCAATCCGTCACCTTCAACCTCCGCCTTCACTTCCTGGGGCTTCGGGAGAAGATGTCCGGGCAAGAAGAACAGCCCGGCAATGAGGGTGGGTACGACTGCGCTAGCTATAACAGTAGCCACGAGAAAGGAGTATTGCCCCTGAGTCACGATGCCATGGGATAGGCCGAACAGGGCCGAAATCGTACCGAATGTCAGTCCGGTAGACATGAGGAGGGTATAGTACCAACGCTCGTTGCCGTCGCGTCTGAATAGCCGGATGAACGGGTACAGACCAAAAATTTTGGAGAGCACCTTTCCAGCGAGCAGCGCAAGGAAGATGAGAGGTGCCGAAATGAGGGCGCCAAGAGAAACGAGCATGCCTGCGCGGAGAAAGTAGAAAGGCGTAAGAAAACCAATAGTCAAAGTGCGCAAGCGCCTGAATCCAGAACTCATCCTTCGCCGCTTTCCCAGCCAGAACCATCCCTGCAATATAAGCGGGCAGAACGCCTTCACTCCCGGACCAGAGAGCGAGAGCACCCAAACCAAAGAGAACGAGCATCACCCATTTCGTCCTGATCGCAGCTGTACGATGGGCATAAACACGGGTTATCCCATGAGTCACGAAAGGTAACAGGGCCAGAACCAGACCGCTGGTAATGATAAAGACGAGCGTCTTATAGGTGAACGGGGAAAATAGAAGCCCAAGGGCAATGACCGTGCCAAGGTCATTGATGAAGCAGGCACCTAAAATGCCTTTGCCGAACTCGGTCTTGTTCAGACCTGTCTCCAGCATCACCGCGTAGACGACCGCCATGGAAGTCGTGGAAAGGGCCACGCCACAGAGCAGACTCGCCTGATAGTTCCATCCGAGAACATAATACGCAGCGGCTGCGCAGCCGAAGAACGGTGCAAAAAACCCTACAAATCCCACCAAAGATACCTCCTTCACTTTGCTGCGGAGAACGTCAGGGTCAAGCTCTGCACCGGCAAGAAATGTCAGCAGAATAGCTCCGGACGAGGCGAGAAAACGCAACCACTCTGCATTCGAGCCGAGGATGTCGGGTTTTCCGAGCAGCGCAAGAACACCACCTGTTACCACTCCGACACAGATTTCAACGAGGGCAATTGAAATACGCAAGTGATAGGCGATTATGGCTGAGATAACTGCGAGGCCAAGCCACACCGACGCGATGACGAAAAGCTGCTCCATAATGAAGTCTCCCTAAAGTGTATTGCCAGTATGAAGGTAATAAAAATCCCGCTTTGCAGCGGGCCAGATCGCGCGGGCAGACGATCCTACCGATGCATGCGCCTTCACGGTAGGAGTCATCAGCCCTCTTGAGGGCGGTTATACGGCGAACTCCATCGCCAAACAAAAGTATACCTATTCACCTTTTAGAGGTCAAGACGACGTAAGAAAGGAAGAATCGCAGAAGGGCTGACAGGTGCTGCATAGAGAACTCTATCCTGGCCTTCAGCTAAATGCAGGAATACCGGCAAAGAGCGGATGAACGGAAGACGCGGCTGCACCGGCCATTTCAACGACATACGCCGGCCGCACATTGTTTGTCCAGCGGGGATAGCCGCCCAACCACACGTACAGAAGCAGAGCGTGGAACTGCGGTCGATTGAAGGCATAGTCACCGATGGCGATCAATTCCCCGTTTGGGTTCACCATTACCGGGATACGACCGGGAGGAACGAACGTGGTGGCAAGCGCCTCAATCCTCTCCCGGGTAGAATGCCCCTCAGGGTTTTGTTTGAAAGCTGCAGGCTCTTTCGGAAAAGGAAAAAGCCGGTACACCTCACCGATAAAACCGGACAGGTCAGTGCCCGCCATGGCTCCATGCAGGTCGCCGATCGCATCAAGAGGCATCACGTGCGCAACCCATGCAGATCGGTACGGCTTCTCTGAATCCTGGTGTGCGAGATCGATCACGTGACGGCAGAAATCGGATGCGAAGAAAAAATAATTGTTGAGCAAAAGCATATCCGTTTCGATGTTGAAAAAACCGAACGGCAACGTGCCGTGGCTGACCGATTCGAAGAGTAACGGCATGGAGGAGAGTGTACCAGAAGAAGGGTGCCCGTTCAAGCACGCGGGCTTGCTGCATGGTTCTTCGGTAACTCGAGGGCAGGTGATTGTGCGTGTCTTTGCAACGACTCCTCTTGCAAGCGTTCAGATAATTGCGTCTTTTCTCAAGACTATATGCGGTTACGCAGCGCGAGTTCGATGGGGTAGGGGTCGAGATAAAACTGTCGCTTCAGATAGGGTTGATCGTATGTGCGCACGTAATGGTTTATCATCGTGATAGGAACAATCAGAGGGATGTAGCCGTTTTGATACGCTCCGATAATCTCGAGCATCTCGGCCTTTTCGTCAGCTTTCAGCTGTTTTTTGAAATAGCCGAGGCAGTGCAGGAGCACGTTCGCGTGCTTCCTGCTGGTGGCGTGAAGCCGCGCTGCTTCCATGAGTAGCTCGACGTATCCGGTGCGCAGTTCCTCCAATGGGTGCGCTCTTGCATCAGCCACCAGACGGCCCAACATGGTGTAATGTTTCGGACTGTGGGCCAGGACCAGCAGCTTCAGATTCGTGTGGAGATCGACCAGGTCCCTGATACGGCCGCCCTTCCTGATAAAGTCCTGCCATCGCCTACTCTATGAAAACGGAATCGACAAAGTTTTCCCTGAGTGCCGGATCCTGTAGTCGTCCTTCGTCAATAACGGGTATCAATGGGTTTCTGCGAATGAAGGCTGCTGCGAAGATACCTGTTCCGCTCCGGCCCGGCATGCCGTCCTTCGTGTAGACCTTGACGCCTTTCAAGCCCGAACTGGGCGATCGGCTCTTAAAGATGAATCCGGACAGACCCTCATGTGCGAGGTCGTCAAGCTTGCTTTCTGCCCATCGCTGCATACCATCCGTGTGGTCTACACCGGATCGAATCGTTACGAGCCTTGGTGAAGCCGGGTCGCCGACGAGACGGAGCGCCTCTCTGGGGATGCGTAGGCCGTATTCGACCTCCGGGCAGACAGCCACGTACTCGAAAAATCGGCCCAGGGTCTCAGTAATATAACGATCTAGCTTGTGGCCTCCGTCGTACCGTACCTTCTCGCCAAGGAGACATGAGCTCACACCAATCTTGATCGTATCGGTGTCTGCCGGCTTGTGCGTGTTCGCGTTCACAATGTCACCTTGATTGATTGTAATCCAACTCGTTTGGCGTGTAAAGCCGGCGCTCGCTGCCGAAACGAATCCGGTAGGCCCCTCACCCTTTTTTTGCGTTTGACTTTTAAAGTGATTAACTTGCATGTATCATGTATGATGTTGCTATAAAGAACTCTGAGGAGGTATGTATGCGACGCAAAGTTCCTTTTCTGATGTTGCTCTTCTTCATGGCTTCTTTCCTTATTCTGCCTCAGGATGGGAAAGCCGCGGCCAGGATCGAGCTGATCGGCAAGACCACCATCGGCTGGTATCTCGCCTCTACCGAGGATCGACTCATCAATTATGGTCCCGAGTATTACGAGAAATATTATCTGATAATGACGTTCTTTCCGGCTGCATTCACACCGGTCTGAACGGGTGAAATGCAGGGCCACATGCGGAATCTTTCCGCTTATGAGGCCCTCAACGCCCGGGTCGTGGGCGTAAGCCGTGATGACGTCACCACCCTGAAGTATTGGACGAAGCACCTGCGTATCACCTTTCCTCTCCTCTCCAACATCAGCGGCTATGCTGGTGAGTATTTTGGAGCGGTGAAGCCCGGCCAGTTTCCATTTGAGCGATTGACGGTGATCATAGATAAGAAAGGCATCACCCGGTACATGAAAGACGGCTCTCCCAATTACGAAGAAATCCTTGCATTTCTGAAGAAATTGAACGAGCAAGAGCCGAAGAAATAAGAGCAGTGATCGGTGACCAGTAATCAGTGACCAGTGACCAGTGACCAGTGACGAGTGACACGTAATCGGTGATCGGTTAGCGGTAACCGGTGAGCAGTGTGCCTTTGCGCCCACCAGGTACCGTTCACTGGTTACCGGCTATCGATAGCATCCGCCCCGTTTCTGCCGCCATCCCGCGTATTCCAACAAGTTACGGTTTTTCCAGCGACCGCGAGCCCCTCGCAACGGCGGGGATTATTTTATTCAGAATTTTTCAAATCGACCGATAATACTATTTGACGCTGGCAGGCAGTCTACCAAAACCATATCGGACCAATCCGGCCTGGCCGCGTCGTGTGGGCATCAGCAGAATGAATCTAGCCCTGAGCGTCTACTATGAGGTCTGCAAAAAGAAGATGAGGCCCTTGTATGGAGGTCAGCTATGAAATGTCCGTTCACCCCGGGTGAGTGTATAGGCCGGGAATGCCCCGGATGGTCCCTGGGAAGCTGTTTTCTCGAGATATTTATCCAGAAAATGGACACCATATCCTTGAAACTTGATACGCTCTGCAACCTCACTTCTTTGACCGCAGTGTCGAATGCCGGTAAACCAAACCAGCCCGAGCCAGTGAGGTCGAGGGAAGCAGACCCGATAAAGGAGCCGATCGAGAAAGAGACGCGACCGGCGTCTAACCAATCGACATTCTGGAAGTTCCCCGGAATCGCTCTAAAGCCCGAGAGACGTGCGGCGAATCAGCATAGAGATCCCTTCGTGCGCAGCAGAGTTTCTGACGCTCCCAGGGGCCCGGAGAAGCCTTTAGAATCCCAGGTGCAGGAGCGAGCGAAGCAACCGGCGGCCGAGACTCAAAAAGAGGTACTGTCCGTCGATACGCACCATACCGTGTTAGAAGAGACGCACGACAATGGTGTGGATCGTGAGGCTATTCAAGAGGAGAAACCATTCCTCGAATTTCCGGCAAAGGTTTCCGATATTGTATTCGGAGATGAGACAGAAGCGCGTGTTACTGACGCCCTGCGCGTTGCACAGAGTATTGAACCGCAAGAACTGACTCTTGAGCTTACACCGGTGGAAGAGTTCGCATCTGAGGTACATGAGGGTTTGGCCGTCAGCGAGAGAGTTCTCTTGATGGCGCAGCCGGCGAATGGGTCTGGAACAATCGACGTGATGGTAGATGATCTGCCGCACGATCTCGACACTGAATGGCCAATTGAGCAGGATGAGGCAACACCGCAGGAAGCTGAAACCTCAGCTCTTAACGTTATGTCGACCGCCGCAGAGGAACCGGCCGCATCAACAGAAGAAGCGCCGGAAAGAGTAGCTGCTTCAGCACATTCCGACCTGCTCTCGGTTGAGAAGGTCATCGATGACATCACCAGCACCGAAGAGCCGCCTACGATTGCTGATGCGCCTGCCGCCACGGTTATAGAGCCGGACGTTGCTCTTTCGGACCTCTCCTCCGAATGCAGAGCCGGCAGCCGAGGTCGATGCTGTTGCGGAACATGCGACACCTGTCCCGGCGGCAGAGACGCTCCGGGAGCCGATCCAGGAAGAAACGGCCATGGCTTGCGCGCAAGAGCCGGATCTCACCGCCGTGGAAACGACGCCAATGGCGGATGCAGAAGCTAAAGGCCTGGAAGCGGAGCCCATTGAAGATGCGCCTTCGCCTGAATCAAGGCCGGTGCTGCAGGCAGTGCCAATCGAAGCGCCTCCACTTTCAGCAGAAGCAGTAGCAGCAGACGTCTCTTTCGATAATGCGCCCGAGCCTGAAGAGCAGCCTCTTGCTCCAGCGGAAGAAGCCACATCCGCGGCGGAAGCAGGATCCTGGCAGCCGATAGGCGTGGTTCAGGCCGACGGGCAAACATTCTTAGGGATAGATTTCGGTGCAGCCTTCAGCAAGGTTGCTTTGAAGACGGATATCTCCTCGCCCGCCACTCCTGTGCCGCTTTCGCTGATGGCGTATGAAATCCTGCAAAAGGCCGATCTCGTGCATCGTTTTGAAAATCGTAACGAGTATGCTGAAGAGTCGCTTGTCTATTGTGATCATAACGAGTTTGTCTTTTGTGGAATGCTCGCCAAGAAGCTCTCGCTTGAGGCCGCTGAGACAGGGCAAAACAGGCCGGCGATTCAGAATCTCAAGACGTTCCTTGTACGCGGCGGAGCAAATCTGCAGATCCACAGCGATTTCTTTCCAGGGTCAGAGAGTCTCGATTCTCAAAGCGTTCTTGCGATCTATCTCGCGTATCTCCTGCGCCTCACACGCCATTACCTCAATTATCAGACGGGAAGCGCCACTGTTGATCTTGACAGGACTATCCGAAACTTCTCCATTCCGACGTGGATCGAAGAGAGATACCGGGAAGACGTTAAGGGTCTGTTCCGTGGTGCTGCCGCATACGCGTTCTGCCTGGAGCGATGGCTGAAAGACGATCTCATAAAGGGCGCGAGATTGCCGGAAGTGCGCAAGGCCCTGCAGGAGGCCCGTGAACATACGAGTAAAATAGAAGAGACGCTCGTGGGTTCAATAGTGACTGAATCGGCGGCAGCAGGGCAGGCGAGGCTGCTCAACCTGAACAATGATAAGACACGGCCATTGACAGTATTCGTTGTCAATGTCGGAGCAGGTTTCACGGACTTTGCCCTTTTTACGCTCGGGCATACAGACGGGCACGACGGAAACACGACAACCCGTTTAGCACACCGCGGCGGAGTGGGCACAGGCTTAGGTGTGTGGGACAACGCCTTGAAGACACTTCTTTTCAATCGGGTCAGGGAGGCGCCGGCAGCCCGCAGGAAGACGGACGAATTCAGACGATTCAAGGCCAGGCTGGAACTGCAGGTAAGGGACATAAAAGAGAACCTCCTTGCGTCGGACGACGCTCTTCCTATAGACATTTCTCCGGTGTTTCAGGAGCCTTTAGTCATAGACAAGTTGGAACTGGAGAACTCGCTCCCGGTTAAGGCCGCGCTCTTCGGTATCAGGGACGGTCTGAGGGTCTTCATAAAGGAAGCGATCAAAGCTTTAGGAATGCATCGTTTTGATCCTGCTTTCACCGAGATTATTGTCACAGGGGGAGGGGCTTTTCTACCGTCGGTCGTCGACTGTATCCGTGAAGGCGTCGCAACTCTCGGCCCTGGCTATCCGTCGAGGGTGCGATCCGACTATGTTTCACCGCTCTATACTACGATCACTGATATCGGTCGTCTTTATCCGCTGCTGGCCGTTTCTCTGGGCGTCACCGAGAAGGAATATACCGCGGAAGACGCCACTCCTGCGCGGACGACAGGCGCATCCGCGCCAAACCAGGAGATTATGCCGGCCGTATCGTTCGCGACAGCACAGAATGGGCAGAACGGCCGTCCGCGATCGACTCACGAAGTAAAGATACCGACGAAACGGACGGGCAGGTTCAGGTTGAGCTAACCGAAAACAGGAAAGAGCAAGAGCGAAGGTAGAGGAAAGAACTAGAGCGAAGGTAGAGATTTAAATACAGAACAACTCAATAGATAAACTTCTCATTGTCTGCTTCAGTGTTTCTCCTTAACCTTCGCTTTAGTCTTTACCTCTACCTTTTTTATTTTTTTCCTGGTCCATCGGGTGTCAAAGTTAGAACATTACCGGCGATTTTGTGACAGTGCGAGCACCAGACAAGTCACACGATTTAGCTGTCAAAGCTTATCGGCCTGAACTCCTCCAGTATGCCGACGAGGCTCACGTATTTTCTTTCCTCCTGAGACATTTGACTGACGTACCGTTCTAATCTGTTCTTCTTGCCCTGGCTGTCAAGCTGATGCAATATCCTGTTCGCTACGCGGTCGTTCTGCAGGGTTCCATTTAGAGAAATACCCAGCAATTCCGCTCCCACCTGTTCAAGAGATTTCATGTTGGGGTTCTGTTGTTTGGCTCTTTTCCATTCTTGCACTTTTTGTTTAATGAACGGTTTGAGATCAATCTTATCCATTGCAGATCCTCCGGCAGAAAATTGTGCGAGTTCGGCAGTCACATCAAGGGATCCAAGGTCTTATTCGCTTATTGGTTAATGGTTGTACTGCTGAGTACGTCTGAGGCAAGAGTTGCAATTGCCGTACCTCGTGCTTATGTGATGAAAACCTCCGCGAAACGAACTCAAGACGTTCGCTCGCGCCCGGTGGTACTGCATGACAGCGATTCATCCCGATATTAGAATTGACAACGAAAACCTTGGCGGACTAGAATGTGCACTAGTGAAATGATACAGGCCTCTCCGGCACACATCAAACGAGGAAGGACGTAACAGGTTATGAGTGATCTCAAGCGGATGCTCGATCCAAGAACCATCGCCCTGGTGGGTGCCAGCGAACGGGAGCAATCGATCGGTCGAAGGTTGTTTCAGAACCTGACGGAGACCAATGCAGAGGAAAGAACAATCTTCCCTGTTAATCCCGGCAGAAAAAAGATCTTCGACCTTGAATGTTTCCCCAGTATATCGGCTGTGCCCCGATTGATCGATCTTGCCGTGGTAGTCTCTCCTGCGAGCACGGTTCCTGCCGTGGTGGATGAGTGTGGAACAGCAAAAGTAGGAGGCGTGCTGATCATATCGGGAGGATTCCGCGAGGAGGGACCGGAAGGCGAAAAACTCGAAAAAGAGGTAACGGAGATCGGCAGGCGCCATGCGTTACGCATTCTCGGTCCGAATAGTCTCGGCCTGGTCAGGCCACGTATCGGATTGAATGCTACACTTTTGCATGCCAATCCGGATAAGGGCAACATCGCCTTCATTTCTCAGAGCGGTGCCTTTGGCAGGGCTCTTCTCGATTGGGGTATGGACGTGCACATAGGTTTCAGCATGTATGCCTCATTGGGTTCGATGATCGACATCGATTTTGGAGATCTCATCGATTTTCTCGGTTACGACCCTTACACGCGCAGTATCATGCTCTACATCGAAGAGGAGATCGGCGACGTTAAGAAGTTCGTGAGCGCTGCCCGGGGGTTCGCGCGCAATAAACCGATCGTTGTTCTTAAACCGCCCCGTACGAACGGCAAAACAAGCAAGGCACTATCACATACGGGACAGATGGCATCGCACGAAAGGGTGTACGACGCCGTATTCAAACGCGTTGGCGTCGTGAAGGTCAAGTCTGCGGCAGAGCTCTTCAACACGGCCGCGGTCCTTGACGCAAAACACCTGCCCAAGGGGCCGAAACTGATGATCATCACGAACGCGGCCGGTGTCGGCGTCATGGCCACTAATGCGCTGAACGAAATAGGGGGAAGACTGGCCGCCTGTTCGAAAGAACATGAGGACAAATTCAGGGAAAGCATGCCTCCGTTCTGGAGGCCGACAAATCCAATTGATGTCCTCAGAACTGCGGACGTTGAGCGGTACGAAACGATTGTCCGGTTGTGCCTTGAAGACTCGGACATCGATGGTGTTCTTGTGATCTTCACCGCGCAGGAAGCCGCCGAGCCGGACGAACTCGCCCGGGCCATCGTACGGCTTGCGCATGACGCATGGAAGCCGATAATCACCGCCTGGGTGGGAGGGGGTGACGTGCACGAGGCACGAAAGATTCTGCTTGAGAATGATGTTCCTACCTATGCTACGCCTGAGGAAGCGGTGCGAACCTATTTCTACATGTACAGCTATGAGCGCAATCTTGAGTTGATGTATGAAACCCCGTCCGACCTTTCCATTGATCAATCACCTCCCAAGAATAATCTGAAAACTTTCATCAGAAGAATTGCAGCGAGCGGCAGAGTCGTTCTCACCGAAGAAGAGTCAAAAAGATTCCTGATCAATTACGGTATACCCACGATCAAGACCTATGTTGCGCAGTCGCCCGAACAGGCGGTAGCAGCAGCCGAGAAGCTAGGGTACCCGCTGGTCATCAAGATAGCCTCTCCTGATATCACGTATAAGAGCGACGTTGGCGGGGTGATAACCAATATAACCTCAGAGGAAGAGCTGCGATCTGAATACGATAAGCTGCTGAAAAGGGTCGGGGAGAGTTGCCCTGAAGCCAGAGATTGCCGGCATTACCGTCCAGAAGATGATCGAGAAAATAGATTACGAACTGATCCTCGGGGCTAAGAAAGACGATGATTTCGGTTCGGTCATCCTGTTCGGGATGGGCGGCACGAGCGTTCAGATCTTTCAGGATTTCGCGATAGCACTGCCCCCGCTCAACCAGACTCTGGCGCGCAGGCTCATAGAGGAGACAAAAGCCTACCGGCTGTTGAAAGGGTACAGGGGCAAAACGCCGGCCGATCTCAAGAAGCTGGAGCAGATAATCGTCAGCTTCTGCAACCTTATTATAGATTTCCCCGAGATAGCGGAAGTCGATATAAATCCTATTGCTATAACCGAAGGGGTAGCCTACGCGCTTGATGCGCGGATAGTCATCGATAAGGACTGCATCGAATATACCTCGCCTTATCCCCATCTGATTATTACGCCTTATCCGACCAAGTACATCATGACGTGGCGGATGGCTGATGGGAACGAGGTGCTGTTGCGGCCCATAAAACCTGAAGACGAGCCTATGGAACACGAAATGCTCACGAGTCTCTCAGAGAAGACCATGCGAGAGAGGTTCTTTCAGGCCATAAAACACATCACGCACGAGATGCACATCCGTTTTTGCAATATCGATTACGACAGAGAGATGGCGATTGTTGCTGAAATGCGTGACGGCGAAAAGAGAAAGCTTGTCGGTATCGGACGATTGATAATCGAACCGGACGGTAAGAAGGGCGAGTTTGCGGTGGTTGTACGGGACGACTTCCACGGTAAGGGCCTCGGGTACAAGCTCGTCGACATGATGATCGGTATTGCACAGGAAAAGGAGCTCGAAGAGGTTTATGCGCTTGTACAGTCAGACAATGCGAGAATGCTCAGCGTGTGCAGGAAGCTGGGATGCACGGTGGAGCAGCTGCCGGAGAAGATCAGCCGGGTCAGCTTGCAGATGACCTGACCAATGTGCCTTCAAGCGTATACCTTTGTTGCCCTTCGGCCTGTTCTTACTCGACGTACCGCCAGGTACGCCTGCGTAGCCCAGGCTTGGGCGCGCCTCGGTCTACATCTTGAATGCAAATTGGTCCGAGCACGACTTGTCTTCAAGCGTATACCTTCGTTGTCTTCGCCCCGCCTCACTCCGACGCACTTAAAGTACGCCTCCGTTCGTCACGGCTTGAGCGCCTCGGCCTCCGTTTGAATTATCCCTGGGGTACATTCCCCGCGGCCTGCCGCGCGTGTCGTCATTCCGGCGGACGCCGGAATCCAGAAGCGGACTGGATGCCGGATCAAGTCCGGCATGACGTATAATACCCCGCTGCTTGCAGCGGAGTGGTTTATTTACTCCCGGACCGGGTGTCGCCGCTTCCCCTTGTCAGTATATCGACAGGGTAGAATTTTTTGACACATTCAGGACAGAGGCCATGCGAGAATTCTGCCTCAGAATGATCCCTGATGTAGATCTCCAATTGGGTCCAGCATCCCTGATCGTCTTTGATCTTCTTGCATGAAGTGCAGATAGAAAGTAAACCCATCAATGCCTTAACATGCGCAACTCTCTTGGGCAGTGCTGTCACAAAATTGATCTCGCCCTGCACGAAGCGCAGCCTCTTTTCCTGAGCATCCTCGAGCTCCGCAACTCTTTGACGGAGTTCAAAAAGCTCATCAATCAGCTGTTCTTTGGACTTATACTCATCTCTCATTATTTTCTTTTCCTTCGCATCGCCGCTACCACTGCCGAAATCTTCACGGTCGCGAGAGATGAGTGTCCGTCTGTGACGACTCATATCGCCTTCATTTCCAGTACGGTAAAGAGTGGTTCCGTGATCGATTCGCTCCGGCATATCGGGCATTTGCCGGGTCGTTTGAGCCGTTCTCTTTTTCGAAAAGTGAAGCCGCACTTCTCACAGAAGGCCGGCTGCACCGTAAGACGATAGATCCCGGAATGCATTGTTTTTCTGATATGTTCGAGGTGATCGTAAATCTCCCGCTCCGGTATTCTCAATTCCGCTGATATCTGCCGCGCCGTGGCAGGATGTGTCAATAAAATAGCAACGATCCTGTGGCGGATGGTGTCAAATCTCTCGACCGGCACCATTGGCTCTTTGATCCTGTCTTTCACGCCTGGCATACCTTTAGAAGGAAAACTTATCATAAGTCTAATCTCACCGAATCACAAGTTTGACTGATCCTATAGGAAGAATTGTGCCATACTTTGGTCCGCGCACGCTGCGCGACGCGTCCATACGTCGCCGGCCTTACTCTGCGAGGCAGCGCCGACAACAAAAAACTTATTTTATCCTTCTTTATTGCGGCGTACGACTTGCGACTCACGGGCCGACGGCTTACGGCCTTACGGCACGCGGCTGAGCTCACTGCTCACTGCTTACTATCCGGATTGGACATTCTTGGCCGTGCCCCGTATAATAATAGGCCATGAACGGCCTTGATCTAGCCATAGTTGACGTTGAGACCACAGGGACGAGTCCCGGTTATGACCGCATTATAGAAGTCGGGGTCTTGAGGATTCAAGATGGAAGGCTCGTTGACACTTACTCTACGCTTGTCGATCCTGAGAGAAGTGTCCCCTACCATATCGAGAACCTGACAGGGATAACCAATAAGGACCTCACCGGCGCCCCGACGTTCGGCGACATCAAGGGACAGCTCATGCGGCTCCTTGAGGGCTGTGTCTTTGTGGCCCATAACGCCAGATTTGACTATGGGTTCCTGAGAAGCGAGTTCGGACGTGCGGGGATCGACTTCTCTGCGAAATGCCTCTGCACGGCTCGCCTGTCGCGTAAGCTTTTTCCCCAGGAGCGAAGGCACGGACTTGACAGTATCATGCGCAGATTCGGCATAGTTTGCCAGAACAGACACCGTGCGTTTGACGACGCTCAGGTGCTATGGGAGTTTCTCGATCTTCTTAGAACCCGCGTGGACTCCTCCCGTCTGATGGCCGCTATAGGGGAGGTAGTTAAAACGCCAACCCTTCCTGCTCACATCGATCAGAGGATGATCAGCTCGTTGCCCGAATCTGCCGGCGTATACATATTCTACGGTGATGATGGCAGTCCGCTGTATGTGGGCGAGAGCGCAAACATCCGGAACGGCGTTCTTTCACATTTCTCTAATGGCTACAGATCGGCTAAGGAGATGTCATTGTGCCAGCACGTGAGGAAGGTCAAAGCGGTCAAGACTGCCGGAGAATTAGGAGCGCTCTTGCTCAAAACGCAGCTCATACGCGAGCTGTACCCGATGTACAACCGCAAATCTCTTGCGTCCAGGAAATTATTGGCAGCAAAGAGAGCGCTAACGGATAATGGCTATTTCAGTGTTGAAATTGAACCTTTGACCACGTGCCTGCCTTCTCATCTGGCCGGTGTTCTGGGGATCTTCCGGACGAAAAGGAAAGCCAAAGATTTTCTTCTGGCCCACGCCAGGGAATACGGGCTCTGCCCCAAGATCATGCGGATCGAGAGCGGCGATGGCCCGTGCTCTTATGTGGAGTCTGCTATTTGTCAGGGAGCATGCACCGGCGCCGAATCTCCGGGATCGTATAATGAAAGGTTCAACAGGGCATTTGCGGCAAGCGGGATTACGTCATGGCCCTTCCACGGCCCCATTCTCATAGAGGAGAAAAACGGGTCTCCGGAAGGTGAAGCCTTTCTGATAGATCAGTGGTGTATCATAGGCTCATTTAAGTTCGATGACGCGGGTGCCGAAGTATTTCTGCCGGCAGATCAAGTTTTTGATTACAATAGTTATAAGATACTGACGCAATACCTTTTGAGTCCAAGAAAGAGTGCCGGGTTGAGACCCATCACGTACTCCGAGCTTCAGAGCCTCCTGGCAAAACATAACGCTGCCTGAAACAGGTAGAAGCGAGTGACGCGCAGAAGCGTGGAAGCGGAAATAGAAGGTCCTTCGAAGCATCAGCAAAAATCCTGAAGAGAGGTAGGTACCATGAAGGTGAAGTGGTATGGTCATTCAGCATTCAAACTGACAACGGATAAGGGCGTGCGCGTTATTATCGATCCCTACGAATCGGGCTTCGGAAACGGCGGGTTGACCTACGGTAAAATCACTGACGAAGCCGACCTCGTGCTCACGAGCCACGAACACGGAGATCATAATCATGTCGATGACATCAAAGGCACGTTCACCAGAATCGACAAAGAAGGGTCGCATAACGTTGCCGGCGTGAAGGTGACCGCCATACCCTGCTTTCATGATGCATCAAAGGGAAAGGACAGGGGCAAGAACCTGATTTTCGAGATTGAAGCGGAAGGCTTGAAGGTTGTCCATGTGGGCGACCTGGGCCACGCGTTGGATCAGGATATACTCACGAAACTCGGCACCGTTGACCTCCTGCTCCTGCCGGTTGGAGGCTTCTATACTATAGACGCGAAGGAAGCCACCGATGTTATGAACGCCATCAAACCGAAGTTCACCATACCCATGCATTATAAGACGGAGAAGTGCGCGTTCCCCATCACGACAATCGACGAGTTTACCAAGGGTAAGAAGAGTATAAAGAAGATGGACGCGACTGAGCTGAACGTCACAAGAGAACTCTTGCCAAAAGAACCGGAAATTGTGATCTTGAAACATGCACTCTGAGACCGATTCACATTCAAGATGGACGACCCAGCCTTCGGCCGGGTACCCCGGGCGGCAGCGAGGAGCCACACCCGCAAGCGGGTACCCGAGGCGTACTAGAAGTACGTCGAGGAGAGCGACCGGCAGCACACCCAACTGCGGCGGGTACCGGAAGGCATACGCTTGAAGGAGAATCGGTCTCATGGGTGATGTTCTGAGACCTCTCTTTACCCGGCAGGAGATCAACAGAGCAGTCAAGAAGATCGGCGCAGCCATCTCGCGGGATTATCGCGACGAGGAAGTGGTCTGCGTCTGCATCCTGAAGGGCTCGTTCATGTTCACTGCGGACCTGGTGCGAGAAATAAAGGTTCCGGCGATTATCGATTTCATACGTGTCTCATCATACGGCAACGGCATGTCCTCACAGGGAGAGGTTATCATCAGCAAGGATCTGGACATCGATATTAGCCGGAAGAAATGTGCTCATCATAGAAGATATTGTCGACTCGGGTTTAACGCTCAAATGGTTACGGGACAGGTTGCTCGCGAGAAAGCCGAAAACCTTGAAGATAGTCTGCCTGTTAGACAAAAAGGCGCGCAGGGAAACTGAAATTCCATGCGACTATGTCGGTTTTACCCTTGAAGACGGGTTCGTGGTGGGCTACGGAATCGACTATGCGGAGAAATATCGCAACCTGCCCGAGATACTGGTGGTGGAGAAGGGCTGAAAATGAGGCCTGCCGGCGATGAAGATAACGGCGGGCATAGATGCCTCGTATGATGGGAACCGCTACGCGACCGCGCTCGCTTGAAATGAACCCCGACATATTCTAAGCTATTTTTCGGAACCTTTGTCACAGAAGTACAGGACAACTCGAACGTCGAACCACGAACCGCGAACCGAAGATGACCAGGAGAAAAGAGCTGCGATGAAAGACCTGTCTCGTAAAGCGGGTGGTCAATGAAAATGATGGAGGGCATCGGGTGGAAATTCAGATTGCGCAGACTTCACACAGCAAACTAAAGGACCTTGACTTTGAGAACCTTGGTTTTGGAGAGGTTTTTTCCGACCACATGTTCACGCTGCAGTACGGTGACGGATCCTGGAATTCTCCGCGCATTCTTCCGTTCGGCACCATCCAGATTTCACCGAGCATCTGCACTCTACATTATGGTCAGGCGGTGTTTGAAGGTCTCAAAGCATTTTGCACGAAGGATGGAGCAATCAGCCTCTTTCGTCCGGAGCGATATCATGAGCGATTCAATCGGTCCTGCGGGCGGTTGTGCATACCGTCGTTGGATTGGGAATCTTTTAAAGAAGCGCTGAAACAGCTCATCTCGCTCGATCGGGGATGGGTCCCGAAGAAGCGCGGTTACTCATTGTATATCCGTCCATTCGTTTTTGCCACCGATAACTTTCTTGGCGTCCATGTCTCCAACACCTATCTCTTCATGATCATCACCTCACCCGTCGGCGCATACTACAAGGAGGGCATGAACCCCGTGAGGCTGATCACCTCGGGCGAATACGTGCGCGCGGTCAAGGGAGGAGTGGGCGCAGCCAAAACTCCTGCCAATTACGCTGCTTCTCTTCTGCCCGCCGAGGAAGCCAAGAAGAAAGGATTCACCCAGGTTCTCTGGCTCGACGGGTGCGAGAATCGGTGGGTAGAAGAAGTCGGCACGATGAACATCTTTTTTGTCATCGACAAGGAACTGGTGACGCCCCCTCTCGAGGGTTCAATCCTGGGAGGGATCACGAGGGAAACGGCCATTGAACTGGCCCGCGCATGGGATATGCGGGTGAATGAGCGCAGGATCTCGATTGACGAGGTAATCGCCGAGTCAAAGAGCGGGAAACTGACCGAGATATTTGGAACCGGGACAGCGGCTGTGATTTCACCGGTGGGCTGGGTTCAGCACAATGAAGAGCTGGTCACCATCAACCACGGCAAGACGGGATCAGTTTCCCAGCGGCTCTACGATGAGATCACCGCTATTCAGTATGGGGAGAAGCCGGACACATTCGGCTGGTGCTACCGCATCTGACCGTCATTTCGAATTCAAGTCCCACGGGGATGCTTCGCTACGTATACCTTCGTTGCCCTTCGGCCTGTTCCTCGTCAACGTACCCCAAGGTACGCCTCCGCTGCCCAGTCCTCGGAGCGCCCGGGGCACCCGGCCGCAGGCTGGGTCGTGCATCTTGACTCCGAATTGACGGTCAATTCGCCTCCGGGCGTCTGCCTTCGTTGCCCGTCGGCCTGTTCTTACTCGACGTACCCCAAGGTACGCCTTCGTCGGCTCCTCGCAGCCGCCTCGGTCTCCATCTTGAATGCGAATAGTGGCATTCAAAACGTAAACCTTATCCTCTCTCTGTTTCAGCGAATCGAATAGACTTTCGATGTGGAGGTTTCGGTCGTGCTCGGCTGCGTTGACGTCTCGGGCCTCGGTGGCGGAGGAGCGGACATGTAGGGCGGTGGAGCAGCTGCGAACGGCAAGGGGCCGGACCTGCCCTGATCGGCCAGCGCGGGCTGCTTCTTTCTTGCAGCATGGCGTTTAGGTTTTATCTTGAGCGTCTCCAGATTGCCGCGGGCGTGCTCGAGATCGGCGGCGAGCACATCGAGTTCCTGCTTGAGAGACTCATTTTCAGACTTGAGACCGAGCCGGTCTTGCTCTGTCTTTGATCTTCGGGCTTCTGTTTCGCTGATCTGTCTTGTCAGCTTGCCGATCTCGATTGCTACGGCGGACATGCGGGTTCGAACGTTATAGACCAGGGCGCATTCGATCAGAAGGAGCACGGTGAGCACAGCCGCGGCAATGGCGGCTTCTTTCTGTAAACCCAGACCCCTGAGCCCTTTTTCCCCGGAGACATCGGAGGCGCCGATTTCACCAGCAGCCGACCCACTGCCTTTGCCTTCGCCATTGGCGGTGTAATTGTCTTCCCCCTGCTTTGAGCTGAGGCGCGCATATCGAGAGGCAGAGACCATTTTTACGTTCCACCGGGGCGATTCAGCAACCGGCTCGACCAGTTGAATTTTTGCCGATTTCCGACGCCGTTCGTTCTGCTCAGCTCTCTTTAACGCATCCAGAATGAATGACATTGCCCGATTACTCGCTTCCCTTCCCGTGAGTCTGCCTTTTTTGGGAGCACTACTACTAGTATAGCCACTTTCCTCAACATTTCAAAGTATTTCATCCTGGATTGTTCCGCGAAAGCAGAAGCTCGGGACCTTCACAATTAATTACTGTTGACCAGATGCACCTGTGATACAATTGTGGGGTCAAGACTTTGGTCAGGCAGGGGTTCGCCATGAGAATTGAAAGTAAGCGGAGGGGATAATGGATGATATACAGCGGTTGGGAATCGTACTGAGACATCTCATCGAGCATAACGAAGGACATGCGGAAGACTATGTGCGATGGATAGAGCTTGCGAAGAACAATAAGTTGAGCCGCGTTGCAGAACTGATTGCCGAAGCAAGTAAACAGATGAACAAGGCGAGTGAGGCCCTGCAATCAGCCCTCGACGAAATGGGCGGCGCGCCGCCTGAAGAGAAGCACCATCACCACCACTGAAATCACCCGCTCTCTCTGCTTACTTCAGGATAATCTTCCCCTTTGGTTCGGCTACGAAGCGGCCGATCACCCAATAGGTGACGCCGAGGTCGGATGCGCTTTTCTCGAATGTTGTGAGATCGTCGGGGTGTACTGCCATCAGCAAGCCTCCTGACGTCTGCGGATCGAAGATCAGATCATAGAAGAACCCTTGAGGCTCACCCTTGACGCACTTGCCGTAAAAATCGCGGTTTCTGTACAAACCGCCGGGCACGAATCCAGCTTTTGCCAATCCTTTCGCCTCCTCGAAATACGGAAGCTTGTGGAGAAAGATCTCAGCGCCGATATAATCCTTGATCATCTCCGACAAATGGCCTGCTAATCCGAAGCCCGTCACATCTGTTGCCGCATGGGTCCGAACCGACCGCATCGCCTCTGCGGCCTTTGCGTTGAGGCTTGCCATCACGTCCGTCACGCGCTTCACTGAGGCGGGGCTGAGCGCGTCGCCTTTCAGCCCCGTATTGAGAATGCCTGTGCCCAACGGCTTTGTGACGATGAGAATATCATCAGGTTGAGCGCCCTCATTGCGCATTATCTTTTCCGGGTGCACGATGCCGGTAACCGAGAGCCCGTACTTGATCTCCGGATCTTCGACGCTGTGGCCACCGAGAAGACTCACGCCGGCTTCTCGCATCTTATCGATGCCGCCTTTGATTATTTCTTTCAGCACCTCGATACCGTGTTGCTTGGGCGAAAAGCAGACGAGGTTCATTGCCGTCTTGGGGACCGCGCCCATGGCGTATATATCGCTGAGCGAATTTGCGGCGGCTATCTGCCCGAAGGAATAGGGGTCATCAACGACCGGGGTAAAAAAGTCAACGGTCTGCACTATCGCGATCTCATCCGTGAGCTTGTAGACACCCGCATCCTCAAAGCCTTCGATGCCAACAATCACATTCTTGTCAGCAGGGATCTCGATCCCGCACAAAATATCGGCTAGGTCCTCCGGACCTATCTTTGCCGCTCAGCCCGCGGCCTTTACGCACTTGGTCAAGCCCTTATCCATGTGTCATCCTTTCAGAGTATCAGTTCTTACAGTATACGATGTTTTTAATTGTACAATCGCAGCTCTCTTATGTAAAATAAAAAATTCTTTTGAAACAGATGAGCGAGAGGTAAACATGGACCATACGACACTGGGAAAGCTTCTACGCACCGCCAAGGGAGAACTCGCGCCGGACACGATCATCAGGGGCGGAAAAATAGTCAACGTCTTTACAAATAGCATTGATGAAAATGTAACTATTCTCATCAAGGATGGCTACATCGCTTCGATAGAGAATGGCCCAGGCGGCATCCCGAACACGGCGACCGGGTACCCGCGTGCGGGTGTCCCGATAATTGATGCTGAAGGGCTCTATCTTTGTCCGGGTTTTATCGACTCACACACACATCTCGACAGTATGCAGCCGTTCTACGGTATAGTACCCTACGCAATACGAGGCGGCACAACAACGGTAGTCACCGAGTGCGCGATGGTTGCGCAGTCCTGCGGTATATCGGCACTTCATTCATTCATCGACAGTACCAAGGGCTATCCACTTCGATGCTACTTCCTTGCGCCGGGAATGACGCCGACGTTTCCCAGCCTGGAGCGTGCGAAAGGCATATCCTTCAAAGATTTCTCGAACGTGCTCAAACGCGATGATTTCCTGGGCATAGGCGAGGCCTACTGGACGAGAATGGTGGAGGGAGACGAGAGGTTGCTCAAACAGGCGGCTCTGGCAATCTCATTGAGAAAGACCCTCGAAGGTCATTCAGCCGGCGCCCGCGGTAATAAGCTCATTCAATACATAACGACGGGCATCACCTCCTGTCATGAATCGACGGTGCCCGAGGAAGCGCTGGAAAAACTACGGTACGGGATCTATGTGATGCTGAGGGAAGGCTGGGTCAGGAAGGAATTGAATGAGCTGGCGGCGCTCAAGAACGTAGACGTGGATGAACGCAGGTTCATTCTTGCGTCCGACGTCTTCGATCCGGTCATGCTCGTGGAGGAAGGTTACATGGACGTCATCGTCAGAACCGCTATCAGCCTTGGGTTCAACCCGATGCAGGCGATCAAGATGGCGACTATCAATCCCGCAGACTACTTTGGGCTGCGTCACCTGGGTGCAATTGCCCCGCTGCGTTGCGCCGATATTCTTTTCATTGATGATCTGGCCAGCGTCTCCATAAAAAGAGTCATGGCCGACGGCCGCATGGTTTACTCAGACGGAAAATTTTTACCGGAGATCAAACCCTATCGCTATCCGGCAGCGATGAAGAAAACCATCACCACCGGCAAGCTGCGCGAGGAGGATTTTCGTATCAAGGCACCCGCTGCGCGGAACCGTGTGCGCGTTATACAGATCGCCAATCCCACAATCACGAAAGAGTCCATCGAGACGTTGGGCGCTTCTTCAGGCTATCTCGAAAAAGATCTGGCGAGAGACATTATCCCCATTGCCATTATTCACCGGAACGATAAGAAGAAAATGGGGAAGGGATTTATACGCGGGACGAACATCAAGGAAGGGGCATTCGCGACGACGGTCGTATGGGATACGTGCAATTTGCTGGTCGTAGGGAGCAGCGAAAGAGATATGATGGTAGCTGCCAACAGGCTCATAGATATTCAGGGTGGTGTGGTCGTCGTGCGCAACGGCAAGGTGATATATGAATTCCCCATGCCCGTTTACGGCACGATACCTCCGTACAGCATGGAAGAGACAAAGAACAAGGTGAAGCAGCTCGATGAAAGCGTGAAGGAGATCGGGAGCACGGTTGACAGACCGTTCCTGACGCTGCAAACGATCCCGTTTACAGGCCTTCCTTTCCTGCGGATAACAGACAGGGGACTCGCCGATATAAAGACGAAGAAGCTGGTATCGATCTTCGTCGACTGATGCCGATTCGAGATCAAGTGTTTACCTTCCCGATATCTACATTAGTAGGTGGCCGCTGCGCCGCACCCTCGAGGTACCACACTGCGCCCGGTCACGCATACGATGAAGCAATTACTGTTGCAGTATCGATTGCACCGCACTCTGTGTAACCGATTATGAGATTACCTTTCGAAGTCTGCACATAACACCTGCAAAGAGCGCTTGCTGCGAAATAATTGAGTTTCAGCATTACCGATAAAAGAAAAGCATGGATTCAGGGAGTATCATGTGAGTCTCCAGGGATGTGCGAAGAAACGCTA